>NZ_JBHUFD010000024.1:0-1330 GCF_042681145.1 Hymenobacter bucti | reverse complement strand
CGCCGATAGACTAAGGTTTCCAATTCAACGCTAATCGGAATTGGGTTAGGCGGGACCTAAGGGATAGCCGAGAGGTGTACCCGATGGCAAGCCAGTTGATATTCTGGCCCCCGGTTGTAGAAGTGATGCAGGGACGCAGGAATGAAAGTACCGCGAGCGGACGGAAGTGCTCGTTAAAGCCCGTACCTATTGGCGGAGTAGTTAAGTACGCTCTGTTAGGGGAAAGGTGATAGTACTGCACGGGCTTCGGCCCACGCAGATAGTGTACCTAAGGACTGCCAAGAAAAGCTGCTAAACGTTGTATCTACATTCGGCCCGTACCGCAAACCGACACAGGTAGTCAAGGAGAGTATCCTGAGGCGCTCGAGTGAATCACGGCCAAGGAACTCGGCAAAATGGTCCTGTAACTTCGGGAGAAGGGACGCTTCCTCTGCGCAAGCAGAGAAGCCGCAGTGAAAAGACCCAAGCGACTGTTTAACAAAAACACATGGCTTTGCTAACGCGTAAGCGGACGTATAAGGCCTGACACCTGCCCGGTGCTGGAAGGTTAAGAGGGGAGCTTAGTCGCAAGGCGAAGGCTTGAATCGAAGCCCCAGTAAACGGCGGCCGTAACTATAACGGTCCTAAGGTAGCGAAATTCCTTGTCGGGTAAGTTCCGACCTGCACGAATGGTGTAACGATTTGGGTGCTGTCTCAGCCGTGAGCTCGGTGAAATTGTAGTCTCGGTGAAGATGCCGAGTACCCGCCACGGGACGGAAAGACCCCGTGCACCTTTACTATAGGTTGCCATTGGTGATGGGTTCAGTATGTGTAGCATAGGCGGGAGGCGTCGAAGCGGGGGCGCTAGCTCTCGTGGAGCCAACGTTGAAATACCGCCCTTACTGTGCCTGTTGCCTAACTCCAGCTTTGCTGGAGAACAGTGGCTGCTGGGTAGTTTGACTGGGGTGGTCGCCTCCAAAAGAGTATCGGAGGCTTTCAAAGGTCCACTCAATCCGCTTGGTAACCGGATGTAGAGCGCAATAGTAGAAGTGGGCTTGACTGTGAGACTGACTAGTCGAGCAGGGTCGAAAGACGGATATAGTGATCCGGTGGTTCCGCATGGAAGGGCCATCGCTCAAAGGATAAAAGGTACGCCGGGGATAACAGGCTGATCTCCCCCAAGAGCTCATATCGACGGGGAGGTTTGGCACCTCGATGTCGGCTCGTCACGTCCTGGGGCTGGAGAAGGTCCCAAGGGTTCGGCTGTTCGCCGATTAAAGTGGCACGCGAGCTGGGTTCAGAACGTCGTGAGACAGTTCGGTCCCTATCTGTGGTGGGCGTTGGATGATTG
>NZ_JBHUFD010000023.1:0-502 GCF_042681145.1 Hymenobacter bucti | reverse complement strand
CCTTACCTAGGCTAGAATGCGCGTGACCGGCTCAGAGATGAGCTTTTCCTTCGGGACACAAAGCAAGGTGCTGCATGGCCGTCGTCAGCTCGTGCCGTGAGGTGTTGGGTTAAGTCCCGCAACGAGCGCAACCCCTATGTTTAGTTGCCAGCATGTAATGATGGGGACTCTAGACAGACTGCCTGCGCAAGCAGTGAGGAAGGCGGGGACGACGTCAGGTCATCATGGCCCTTACGCCTAGGGCGACACACGTGCTACAATGGACGGTACAGCGGGTAGCTACTGGGCGACCAGATGCCAATCTCGAAAAGCCGTTCTCAGTTCGGATCGGAGTCTGCAACTCGACTCCGTGAAGCTGGAATCACTAGTAATCGCGCATCAGCCATGGCGCGGTGAATACGTTCCCGGGCCTTGTACACACCGCCCGTCAAGCCATGGAAGTTTGGTAGACCTGAAGCTGGTGCTCGTCACAGAAGCCAGTTAGGGTAGAACAGGTAACTAG
>NZ_JBHUFD010000022.1:0-618 GCF_042681145.1 Hymenobacter bucti | reverse complement strand
AAAGAACCTGAAACCGTGTGCTTACAAGCAGTTAGAGGACTATAAATGGTCTGATAGCGTGCCTTTTGCATAATGAGCCTACGAGTTACTCCTCACTGGCAAGGTTAAGCGCTTTAAGGCGCGAAGCCGCAGCGAAAGCGAGTCTGAATAGGGCGCGTAGTCAGTGGGGGTAGACGCGAAACCTAGTGAGCTACCCTTGAGCAGGATGAAGGAGCGGTAACACGCTGTGGAGGTCCGAACCAGTTTCCGTTGAAAAGGATTTGGATGACTTGAGGGTAGGGGTGAAAGGCCAATCAAACTAGGAAATAGCTCGTACTCCCCGAAATGTATTGAGGTACAGCGTCGTGGTTAGGTTTGTTGGAGGTAGAGCTACCAATAGGACTAGGGGGTGTCAGAGCCTACCGAATCCTGATGAACTCCGAATGCCAGCAAATTCATACACGGCAGTGAGGCCTGGGGTGCTAAGGTCCCCGGCCGAGAGGGAAAGAACCCAGACCCGCCGCTAAGGTCCCTAAGTTCTAGCTAAGTTGAACAAAGGAGGTCCAGTTGCTTTGACAGCCAGGAGGTTGGCTTGGAAGCAGCCATTCCTTTAAAGAGTGCGTAACAGCTCACTGGTCG
>NZ_JBHUFD010000020.1:0-1016 GCF_042681145.1 Hymenobacter bucti | reverse complement strand
GTAACAAGGTAGCCGTACCGGAAGGTGCGGCTGGATCACCTCCTTTCTGGAGCATCCTTGTTCGTGACGTTTGCTTATCTAAGAGTAGAGTACGCTTGTACTTACTACGATGTCTATTTCCTCATTCAACGATTTTATCGGATTCTGCATTGACCTCGCAAGAGGGCAGAGCGAACCCGGGCTTGTAGCTCAGGTGGTTAGAGCGCTACACTGATAATGTAGAGGTCCCTGGTTCGAGTCCAGGCAGGCCCACTGGCAGCAGCGGGTATCTGCTTGATGCCAACTTCTGGGGGATTAGCTCAGCTGGCTAGAGCACCTGCCTTGCACGCAGGGGGTCAACGGTTCGACTCCGTTATCCTCCACTGTTTACACTTTCTAATTGAGAAAGTGGTTTAAAAAATAGGTTTAGCCTGAAGTAATTCAGCTATTCCACATTTGCTACCGATTGGGTAGTAAACGTTCTTTGACGTAAGGGAAAACAAGAAAGAGAAGTAAAAAGCGGGCTGTTATTCACAGAATAGCAGCAGTTCAGTCCAACCCCGTGTTGGATGAATCGCAAGCGAGAAGTAAGTAAGAGCACACGGGGGATGCCTAGGGTCTCAGAGGCGATGAAGGACGCGATAAGCTGCGATAAGCTGGGGGGAGGGGCACATACCCGTTATATCCCCAGATTTCCGAATGGGGCAACCCCTTAGGTTGAAGACCTAAGACTACTCCTGTATAGGACTAGAGCAAACGTTGGGAACTGAAACATCTCAGTACCGACAGGAAAAGAAAATAACAATGATTCCCCAAGTAGTGGCGAGCGAACGGGGAGGAGCCCAAACCACGGCGGTTACGGCCGCTGTGGGGTTGTAGGACTGCGATATCTGATTAAATCGAGTTAACTGAAGCAGGTGGGAAACTGCGCCAGAGACGGTGAGAGCCCGGTAAGTGACAATTCTGATTTACGGTAGCAGTATCCTGAGTAGGGCGGGGCCGGAGAAACCCCGTCTGAATCGAGCGGCACCATCCGC
>NZ_JBHUFD010000019.1:331206-346924 GCF_042681145.1 Hymenobacter bucti | reverse complement strand
CGTTTTTGCGTGCGTATCCATAAAAGGAAGTTGTTGAAAAAGAGAAAGTTGAGCGGGCAAAAAGGCAGTGCAGAGAGGCCGCGCCTTGCCCAAGCCCCGCGCTGCGATAGCCGGCGGCCAGTAGGGGCCCGCGAGGAGGAGGTGGGGGGTTAGCTCAGGGCAAACCCCGCGTAGGACATGAATGCCCCGTCTTCTAGGTGCCAGGTGTGGGTGAGCTTACCGTCCCGCAGGTAGTGAAACTCGTGCAGGGCAATCGACACCGGGCTGCCAGGCGCCGCCGCACCCGGGATGTTGTGCGGGTTGGTGAAGCGGATTTCGGCGCGTACCCCGACCCGCTCGTGGGTGCCGAACAGTTCGTGGATAACGACCTCCGTATCGGGGAAGGCCGTGGTGAAGGCCCCCATGATGGCGCCCAGGCCCTGGGGACCGGGACCCTGGCCAGGACCGAGCGGAATGTCCTGCCAGTCGGGGGTGCAGACCTGGTCCAGCAGCTCGGGCTGCTTGGCTTTCCAGGCGGAATAAAACACTTCAATGGCGTGAATCTCGGCCGGGGTCAGGGGCTGGGAGGTGGGGGCAGGAAACAGCATACAATGGGGCGTTGGGTGAAGAACAAGACAAAGGTCCAGCGGGCACTAGCGGGCTATCCGGTGAGTATTTAAGTTTCTTATCGAGGGGGAGCCGCGGGCCACGAAACCTAGCTCTTTTCTGGGCCGCGCTAGTAGAAAAGCGCTAGCTGGCAGCATTGAAAAGTTGCCGGCGGTACTCGGTGGGCGTAACGCCTTCGTAGAGCTTAAAGAACTTGGTAAAATTGGAGGCATCGTAAGTCAGGCGGGCGGCCACGCTGCTTACCGTGGCCGCCGGGTTGGCCAGCAAGGCTTTGGCTTCTTGCAAAATGCGCTGCTCGAAAAAGTAGCACGGGTGGCGGCCGGTGTGGGCTTTGACGATGGCGCTGACGTGCGTCGGGTGCAGGCACATCACGCTAGCAATGTCCTTGATGTGGCCCATTTCTTCGAGCCTGCCAGCCATAAAATCGTCCATCTGCTGGTTCATCACGTGGACGAAAGAGGCGCTGATTTCCGCCTGCCGGCTCAGATACTGCTGTGGAATAAGCATGATGAAGAACGGGTTACCTCAGATTACAACTATTGATTCCGTACTTGCCCCGCTCAAATGCGAGGGCGAATTTGCGTTTTTACCACCCGGTAACATCGGTGCCAAACTTGTCAGTCAGGGTACTGGATTTGCGCACTGAATACGGGTGTGCGGGGCGGCCTACCCACCAGAAAAAGCAATTGTGGCGACTCAAGGCCCGCTTGCTCTTTATCTGAGCCGGGGTTAGCATCGTTTTTCGCTCCGCTGTAACAAGAGCCGTTGAATCAGGGACAAGTAAGTACTACTCTGTAGCCCTTGCCACGACCTCTTGTTCTGCTTCAGGGGCCACCTCGTAAAGGCGGTGCAGCCCTTTCTTGCCCTTGAGTGACGCCAGAAAGCCCTGCCGCACCACCAGGCTCGGTCCGGCTGCTTCCACTACCGCTTCGGACACCAGGAAGGAGGTGCCGTACTCTTTATTCGCGCTTTCGATGCGGGCGGCCATATTCACCGTGTCGCCGATGGTGGCCAGCTTGCGGAAGCTGTGCCCGCCAATGTGGCCTACCACTGCCTCACCGTAGTGCAGCCCAATGCGCACGTGAAAGGAGCAGCCGTACATCTGCTCCATGTAAGGGTTGAGTTGTTCAACCCCACGGAGCATAGCGCGGCCCGCTGCCAGCGCATCGGTCACGGCCGTGGCCGGGTGGCTCAGGCCAAAGACCACCATCAGCCCGTCGCCGATAAAGTCGCTGATGTGGCCGTTGTGAGCGACCACGATTTTACTCATCACCCCGAAGTAGCGGTTGAGTAGATGGATGACGTCGTAGGGCGGCAGCTCGTCGGCCAACATGGTGTAGTTCTGAATGTCCGAAAATAAGACGGCTACTTGCTGCAGCTGGCCCAGTTGCTGGTCGGAGTGCTGCAATTCTTGGGCAGCCAATTCTAGGTCGAGCGTATCAAGAATGGGCCGCGAGAGGCGCACATCGTCGCCCACCACGGTTGTCTGACAGGCTAGGCGCACGGAGGCGGGTAGATGCAGGCGGTCTGCCAGGACCTGCTCGGCAGCGTTGCGGGGCGAGCAGTGCGCCAAGCCAGCTAGTATTTGCACCCGGCATGTCGAGCATACTGACCGGCCGCCGCAGGCGTGCGCGTGCGGAATGCCCTGGCGCAGCGTAGCCGCCAAAATAGTTTCGCTGAGGGCGATGGACAGCAGGCGGTCGTCGGGCAGCGCGAAAAGGTGCGGCATAAATGGCAATTAGCAGTCAGTAGGCAAAGATGCTAGACTACCAATCCAGGAGCATCGATAAAGACAAAAAATTAACCTGACTGCGGGCAAGTATGCGGAGTAACAGCGTCACCCTATGCAGGTTGAACAACCTACCTAGGGTAGATATGCCCTGACATAAATCAAGGGACAATGGCCCGTTTGACCGGCTGTATTGCCAAAAATTAACTAAGATGTTGCTACTCCTAGCAACATCTTAGTTGACTAGCCGCTACCGCAACTTAAAGCGTGCAGACCGTTCTGAAGAAAGTTTACTGACCTTCCAGTGTGCGGTTTATACGGTAACCGACAGCGTGCTTGCTTCCTTGGCGGTTGGATAACTGGTGTAGCCGTCGGCGAAGCCGCCAGGGCCGGGGGCGTAGTAAGTAGCGGGGTCAGAGGGAGCCAGCGGCACGTTGTGCTGGAGCCGCGCCACAAGGTCAGGGTTCGAGACGAATGGCCGGCCCACCGACACCAGGTCAGCCAAACCGCTGTCCAACATGCTCTCAATGGCCTCCACCGTGTCGAGGCCCCCGTTGACAATGATGGGATTAGTGAATTTGGCCCGGATATTCTTAGCCGTTTGGGCGGGCCCTTCGCCTAAATATGACAGGTTGACCAGGTGCAAATACGCCAGGTTCAGTTTCTGCAATTCATCTGCCAGATAGGCGTAAGTCTCCTCGATTTCGGCGTAGTTCGGCTGGTCGTTGAACGTGCTCCAGGGTGAAAGCCGGATGCCGGTGCGCTCCGCCCCGATGGCGGCGGCAATGGCCCCGATGGTTTCGAGCACGAAGCGGGCGCGGTTCTGCACGCTGCCGCCGTACTCGTCGGTACGCTGGTTGGAAGCTGGATTGAGAAATTGCTCGACCAGGTAGCCATTGGCCCCGTGCAGCTCTACGCCATCGAAACCGGCTTCGAGAGCTAGTTTGGCCGATTGGGCGTGCTGTTGCACGACGGATTTCACCTCGGCAGTGGTCAGGGCCCGCGGCGTGGGGTGGTCCTGCATCTGCTGTTGGTCGGTCCACATCTGGCCCTGGGCGGCAAGGGCAGAAGGGGCTACTCCTTCAGCCCCGGCCGGCAGGTTGAGCGGATGAAAAATGCGACCCGTGTGCATAAGCTGCACGAAAATCTTACTCCCCTGCTGGTGCACGGCATCAGTGGTGAGCTTCCAGCCGGCCACCTGCGCCGCGTTGTAGAGGCCCGGAATGCGGGCATAGCCCAGGCCGTCGGCCGAGGGCGCCGTGCCTTCGGTGAGGAGCAGGCCGGCGGTGGACCGCTGCCGGTAGTACTCGGCCATCATTTCATTGGGGATGCTACCTAGGGCGCGGCTGCGGGTCATGGGGGCCAATACCAAGTGATTAGCCAAAGGGAGAGCCGCTAGCTTGGTCGGATCAAATGCTTTCGTTGACATAAATTCAGAATTAAGTAGTTGGCGAACTTGCAAAAGCTCGAACCAACTGGTGAAAAAACAGAAAATATTAAAAGAAAAAACTTTTATTGCCAGTAATAAAGGCAATAGCTTGATAGGCAATTGCTTTGAATAATCAACGAGCTTACCTATTCTTCCAGTTGATTTAACTTCTGGAGTAAAAAGTCCTGCCTAGATAGCTTTTTCGCCTGGTTAGCAATTACAGTATTATTCTTTTTGAAAATATTGCCATAATTGGCAAGCATTATCATTTCGTGTTGGCAGCAAGAAAGTCTTTGATGTCTTTCATTGCTTCTACCGACTCCTTAGATTGAATGCTTGAAATAAGCCAAACATGCTTTTGTCCTTGATATTCCTTTAATTTCGATTCTTTTTGAACTGGCTTTATAAAAGCATAGAAATTTTTTGCATCGTCGTTCAACACTTCATCAGTGCCTACCAATAAAAACACCGGCGGAAAACTATTGAATTTCAATTCGCTGGGGTCTGCTTCCTTTATTCCATTTGGAGCATAGTAAGCAGCATGCTCTTGCAGGCTTTTTTTGCTTAACACCGGGTCAACGGCTTGCTTCGTTACATAGGACTTATTATCACATTTCAAATTTATCCAAGGGGATATTAGCGCTAAAGAAGTAGGAATAGGCAATTTAGCCACCTGGATGTCGTGCACTAACGATACAGCCAAGCCACCACCCGCACTATCACCGATAATCGTAATCTTATGATTGGGGTATTTCTTCTTAATTTCCCTGTATACTTTCAATATCTCATTATTAGCGGCTGGGAATGGCTTTTCGGGTACTAATGAATATTCTACGTATAGCATCGGCGCATTCAACGTGCCAGATAAATGACTTACCAGTGCTCGATAAGAGTTTATACTGCCTAGGGCGTATACTCCACCGTGTAAATAAATAATTATCTCCTTTTTATTCAAGAGATTTTGATTGAACCAATAACACTTAACACCTGAAACCAGAGTTTCAGTAACTGAAACGTTGCTGTTTGGAGGATAAGCTTTTCCTAATGTTTCATAAAAAGCCCTCTCCTTAGTAATTTTCTGGATTATGCTATCATTTACAGCTTGAGCATTCAACCGGAAATTAAAAAACAGAAGCAATGCTAATGCAAAGCATGCTTTCAATAAGCTAACCATCGTTTTTTCAGGTGATTTTTGGCGGAGATTTTTCATTTGATTTGACGGATTTTCCCAATTAATGGGGTTCATTGATATGGTTCTTATTTTGTCCAAAGCAGAATTTGATTTGAATACCTTTTCCAATTTTTTAAGAAGCAGCCGCACTACCATTAATTTCTCACTCCTAGGGTCGAGGAGAACGGTGCAACGGTAGTAGCTGCGCTGGTTGGTCTAGTGGCACCCCCCAGCACGGCGCTAGCTGCTGTTACGCTAGCGTGGAAAAGGCTACTCTAATGCCTTTTTCGCTCGCTAGGATGCGGTAGATGTCCCCACTACGGATACGCTTGGCCCGGCTTCGGAGCCCCGGTCTACGGGGTGCTTCTTGTTGGCTTCCATCTGGTTAGCTTCCATCTTGCTTTGGCTAAATGCACTGCAAAGGTGGGCGGAACGCCCGACCGGAAAATAGTCTCATAGGGTAACAAATCAGTCCTATCCGACAAAGCGGATTATCCTGCCGACGCTTCCCATAAAGCGTGAAAACAAGAAGCCAGGAGGCTTCATCTGGCAGGTAGCTTGGCTAACAGCCTGGTCGCTTCGGACTGTTTTTTCGCCGTTTTGGGCTATTCTTCGGTCTTGAAAAAGGCCAACTTTGCTTTGTAAAACTTAGCGTACGCCGCCACATGAAAATGCTACTATCGCCCTTTGTGAAGGGCGCCCTACAGCTAAAAAATCACATTGTGATGGCCCCGACGACCAGAAGCCGGGCGCTGCACAATTTGCCGAATGGGTTGATGGCCACGTATTACAAGCAGTGCGCCGGCGCTGGCCTGGTCATTACCGAAGGCACCTCACCCAGCCCGGAAGGCTTGGGCTACCCCCGCATGCCGGGTATCTTCTCCGGGGCGCAGGTGGCAGGCTGGCAGGCCACCACGAAGGCCGTGCACGCCGGCGATTCCAAGATTTTTCTGCAATTGATGCACACCGGCCGGATTGCCCACGTCACCAATTTGCCGGATGGCTACCAGCCGGTAGGGCTCTCGGCTATCAAGGCCGCTGGGGACATTTTTTCCGACCAGGCCGGGGTGCAGGAACACTCCGTGCCGGTCGTCCTGGATGCCGCTGGCCTGGCGCAGCTGATTACTGATTTTGTACAGGCGGCGGCTAATGCTAGCCAGGCCAGTTTTGACGGGGTGGAACTGCACGCGGCCAACGGCTACCTCCTAGAGCAATCCCTAAACCCGCACGTCAATAACCGAACGGACACCTACGGCGGTAGTAGGGAAAACCGCAGTCGCTTGACCCTAGAAATCGCCGAAAAGATAGCTCGGGCCATCGGGCCGGAGAAGGTGGGGGTGCGCCTCTCGCCTTACTCTGCGCTGCACGATATGCCGGCCTACGACAAAGAAGAAGTACACCAGACCTACGCTTACCTGAGTGGCGAGTTGAACCGCTTAGGTATTGCCTACCTCCACGTTTCCGACAATGCTGCGATTCCGCAGAAAACGCACCAGGCCATCCGCCGGGCCTTTACCAACACCCTTATCTACGGCAACCGACTAAGCGCCGAGACTGCCGAAGCAAAGTTGCAGGCCGGGGCGGCCGACTTGGTAGCTTTCGGCCGAAGCTTCCTATCAAATCCTGACTTCATTAAAAGAGCCGGAAAAAACGAAGCCTTTACTGCGGTGGATAGCGTGGCCCTTTACTCTGCTAACGCACAAGAGTATACCGCTTACCCTGTACTGGACTAATTGGCCCTTACCGAATTAATTCACCACAAGAACCGGCGGCTATTAAAGCAGCCTTTTTCAAACCATTAAAGCAACAATAACGTGAGAAAAGTAATCTATAAACAGTTCGGGGACGAAAGCGTGCTGGAACTGGTAGAGCAAGCGGTGCCCACACCGAAGCAGAACCAAGTGCTAATCCGGGTAAAAGCGGTTTCCATCAATCCCCTGGATTGGAAGGTCTATGGCGGCGAAATGAAACTGATGTCAGGTTCTAAGTTTCCCAAAGCAGTCGGGATTGATTTCGCGGGCGTTGTCGAAAGCAGCGGCAGCCTCGCTACTCGCTACAAGGCCGGCGATGAGGTGCTTGGCCTGCTGGATGTTTTCAAGGGCGGCGCCCTGGCCGACTACGTGGTGGTCCAGGAAACCGACATTGCCTTAAAGCCTGGCAATAGCTCTTTTGAAGAGGCCGCGGCGCTGCCCCTCACTGGGCTTTCCGCTTTACAGATAATCGATAAGCTGGCGGCAGTTGGCAAAAATCAGGAAGTTTTAATCAACGGCGCGACCGGCGGGATTGGGGTGTTCGCCGTGCAGCTGGCCAAAAAACGGGGTGCAATAGTGACCGCAGTGGTGGGTACGGAAGGAGTTGCCCAGGCCAAGCAATGGGGGGCTGATACAGTACTTGACTATACCCGGCAAGACATCCAGCGGCTAGACCAACGGTTCGACGCGGTGATTGACTTATCCACGAAGCTCTCTTTCAAAGCAGCCAAAAAGCTGATGAAGAGCCGCGCCGTATTTATCACCACGCTCGCGGCCCCCGTGACGCTCGTCCGCTCTTTCTTTAATAATCTCTTTTCCAGCCGAAAGTTAAAAGTCCTAATAGTAAAACCATCAGCCGAGGGCTTGCAAACGCTAGCTAAGCTGGCTGAAAAAGACCTGCAAATTGTGCTGGCTAAGACGTATTCCATCAACCAAGTTAGAGAGGCCTACCGGGAAACGAGCCGGGGTAGAACCATTGGAAAGTCCGTGATTGTACTCGATTAGAGGTCAATGCCCCAAGCTCTCAACACAGCGTAAATTTTTCATTGTACCGTGCCGGGGGCTAAGCGGGCAGCGGATTCAAATAGTGTCAGTTTTACCCTTTTGATGTACTGTTGTAAGTACTTACGTAAGTGTAAAACAATGATGAATTTTTTCGAATGAATGGATTCCGTTGCGCTGGGTAGCCGTTTACGCCGGCTGAGTGAGCAGATGATCGGGCAAGCCGCCGAAGTATACGCGCTCTACCACTTGCCTTTCTAGCCGCGGTGGTTCCCAGTTTTTTATGCGGTGGCCGAACAGCCGGGGCAATCGGTGGGCGAGTTAGCCCAACGGATTGGCCACACCCACGCGGCCGTGAGCCAGGTCGTAAAGGAATTAGTCAAATACGACTTGGTAAGTATCGAACGGGGAGAAGCTGACCTGCGCCGTAGCATGGTGGCCCTCACTGACAAAGGTGCCCACCTATGGCCGGCTTTGCAAGCGCAAGACTATGGCCGGCACGCCGTCGCCCTACGAGCGGTGCAACATTCCAATGGAACTTCTGCTAACCCCCTGATGCCCATTTATGACCATAAAATTCCGATTGTCTTGAGCGGTGACCTCCTTGATTGGCAAGAGCTCAACGTAACGGCTTTCCTGGCTAACTCGGCAGCAATTCAATTCCCCGAAACGCACGGGCAAGCCTTGGTTACGGCTTCCAAATCCGCCTTTCTGCCTTTCCTCAAGCATCCCATATTGGTGTACCGCGCCGAAGGCCCGGCCGAAGTGCGGAAAGCGTTTGAGCGAGCACGGGAACGGGGGGCCACCTCGGCATTTACACCCGGCCGCTCTTTGCGACCAAGAATGAGGAGGGAAATGTAGCCGAGATTTCCCGCTTACCCGACGAGGAGCACGAGCTCGTGGGGATTATCCTGTATAGGGAGAATAAGCCAGTCGATAAGGCACTGAAAGGATTGAAGTTTCATCCTTAATGAGGAAGAAAAGGAATTTTCCTAAGCTTTACACACCACTAAGCGTGGCTTTATTGAACACAGGTTTTCACTTTGGTTAGCGCATGAAATACCTTCGGTCTATCCCGTTGCTGCTGCTGGCAATACGCTTCCTGGCCCACGGGGCGGCTTGGGCCCAGCCAACCCTGGCAAGTACCGTGTTTGTGGTGGGGGGCCGCAGCCGGGGGCCGGCCGAACTGCTGCAAACGCTGCACGCGGTAGCCGCGCAGGCCGCCCCGCTCGGCGGGCGCAGCACGCTGGTGGTGCTCGATGACCGGCTGGGCGACCGCCTACTGGCCAACGAGAAGGGCAAGGGGACCGCGGCGGCGCTGCTGGCGCAACTGCATACCTTTCCGGGCCGGCTGGTAGTGGTGCCCGGCGGAGCCGATGCGCCGGGCGACGCCCAGGCGGCCCGGCTGCTGGCTGCCCCCGCCGGCCGGCCCGATGCGCTGCTGCCCGACGGCCGCTGCCCCGACCCCGTGGAGCTGCGCCTCGACGCCCAGCACACGCTAGTTGTATTGAACACGGGCTGGTGGCTGCGCGCCCCGGCCCCGCCCGACCAGCCGGGCCCCTGCGCCACCCAAGACCCTGCCGCTGTGCTGGCGTTGCTCGACGACATCCTGCGCCGCAACCAGGGCCGCCAGGTGCTGCTGGTGGGGCAGCAGGCGCTGGCCCTGGCCCACCGCCCGCTGCCGCTGCCGCTGCCGCTGCTGCCCAATCCGCGCTACGAGCTGCTGCGCACCTCCCTGCGCAGCATCCTTGAAAAATACCCTGGCCTGACCTACGTGAGCGCCCAGGGGCCCCACCGCGCCCGTTACGACGAGGAGCACGCCCTGTACTACTTCCGCAGCGGCCCGGCGGCCCCCCACGCGGCCCCGGCCGACGTGCTGGCGACACCCGCCGCCGCGGCCTACCACGGCTTCACGCGCCTGGAGTACACCCCCGATGGCCAGGTGCGGGCCACCTACTGGGTGCCCGATGCTGCGCACCCCAACGGCCAGTCGGTGGTGGCCGAGCGGCACTGGCGCACGCTCGACCTGGCCCCCGGGGCCCCGGCCGACACCTTTGCCGCGGCCCGCATGCCCCGGCCGCCGATGGTGGCGGTGGTGCCGGCCAGCACCCACTACCAGGCGGGGCGGTTCCGCACGTGGCTGCAAGGGGCCAACTACCGCCGCGAGTGGCGGCAGCCCGTGGCCGTGCCGGTGCTGGACCTGGCCACCGCCCAGGGCGGCCTCACGCCGCTCAAGCGCGGCGGGGGCCTGCAAACGCAGTCGCTGCGGCTGCGGGCGGCCAGCGGGCAGGAGTTCGTGCTGCGCTCGGTGGAGAAGAATACCAACGGCTCGGTACCCGATTTCCTGCACCACACCCTGGCGGCGGCCATTGTGCAGGACCAGATTTCGGCCGCCCACCCCTACGCTGCGCTGCTAGTGCCGCCGCTGGCTGAGGCGGTAGGGGTAGGGCACACCAGCCCGCAACTCGTGCTCGTGCCCGACGACCCGCGCCTGGGCATTTACCGCCGCGAGTTCGCCGGCTCGCTCGCCCTGCTCGAAGCCCGCGACCCCGCTCCGCCCAAAAGCTTTACGGGCCAGCCCGAGCGCAAGAAATACGGTACGGCTGACGTGCTAACCCAGCTGCAAGCCGACCCGCGCAACCGCGTAGACCAGCGCGCCGTGCTGCGCGCCCGCCTGCTGGATATGGTGCTCGCCGACTGGGACCGCCACGACGACCAGTGGCGCTGGCTGGCCTACCCCCGGCCGGGTGGCGGCAAGCTGTTTCGGGCCGTGCCTCGCGACCGCGACCAGGCGCTGTTCGTCAACGAGGGCTTTTTGCCGCACCGCGCCCGCGCCGAGTACCTACTGCCCCGCATTCAGGGCTTTGACAAGGACTTCCAGAATGTGAATAGCTTCAATTTCAATGCCCGCTACTTCGACCGCTCCTTTCTGACCCAGCTCAGCCGCGCTGACTGGCGGGCCCTGGCCGACTCGGTGCAGGCCAGCCTCCCCGACGAGGTGCTGGCGGCGGGCCTGCGCCAGTGGCCCGATTCGATTTATCGCCTCTCGGGCCCCGCCGTGCTGGCCAAGCTGCAAGCCCACCGGGCGCACCTGCCGGAGTGGGCCGACCAGTATTACCGCTTCCTGGCCCACAACGTGGACGTGGTGGGCAGCGACGGCCCCGAGGAGTTTGAGGTGCTGCGCCAGGACGATGCCCACACCCAGCTAAGGGTTTATGAATTACTGGCTAACGAGCAGCGCGGGGCCGTGCGCTACCAGCGCACGTTCGCCACCGACGAGACACAGGAAATCCGCCTCTACGGGCAGGGCGGCGGCGACGTATTTGCGCTGCAAGGCACGGTGCAGCACGGGCCGGTGGTGCGCGTGGTGGGCGGCGAAGGCACTGATACGCTGCGCGATAACTCGCGCGTGCGCAGCGGCCGCCGGCGCGTCACGGCCTACGACACGCCCGCCGGCCTGGCCGTGGCCGCCCGCGGCCCCGACACCAAACTGCGCCTCGGTGCCCGGCCCGAGGTAAACCAATACGACCGCCTGGCCTTCCAGTACCCCTTCGCGGGGCCGCTCTACCCCCTGAGCTACAACGTAGATGACGGCCTGTTTGTGGGCCTCGGGCTGCTGCTGCGCCGGCCGGGCTTCCGCAAGTTGCCCTGGGCGGCCACCCACCAGTTCACGGCCAACGTGGCCCTGCGCACGGGGGCTTTCAGTTTCGGCTACGAAGGCGATTTTGCGCAGGTCGTGGGTCCCTTCGACTTGCGGGTGCGCGCCGCCGTGCAGGCCCCCAACTACGTGCGCAGCTTCTACGGCCTGGGCAACGATACCCAATTGGCCCCCGACGAGCCCATCAGCGCGGCCTACTACCGGGTGCGCTTTCGCAACCTGGCCCTGGCCGCCCTGCTGCGCCGCCGGCTAAGCGCGCGCAGCACGGTGTTTGGCGGGCCGGTGTACCAGGGCGTGGATGTGCAGGAGCAGCCCGGCCGCATCCTCGACCGCAACCCCGACCCGCGCCTGCACCCCGATAAGTTATTCGAGGCCAAGCAGTACCTGGGTACCCGCCTGGGCTACGAGCTCACCAGCCTGCACGTCCGCGCCGAACTGCCGCAGGGCGTGGCCGGCCAGGCCGAGCTGCTGGCCCTGCGCCCGCTCACGGCCAGCGCTCGGCCACTCACCCAGCTCACGGCGGCGCTGGCCGTGTACCGCAGCTTCCGGTTTCCGCTACGCCTGACCTTGGCCACGCGCTTCGGCGGCACCGTCAATCTCAGCGACGACTACGAGTTTTTTCAGGCGGCTACCCTCGGCGGGCTCGCCAGCCTGCGCGGCTTCGGCCGCACCCGATTTGCCGGCCGCCAGAGTGCTTACAACAACACCGAAGTGCGCCTGCAAGTGGCCCATTTTCGCAGCTACCTGCTGCCGGCCACCTTCGGCCTGCTGGCCTTCCACGACGTGGGCCGGGTGTGGGTGCCGGGCGAAACCTCCCGCACCTGGCACCGCGGCTACGGCCCCGGTCTGTGGCTAGCCCCTACGCCGCAGGTAGTACTGGCCGCCATGTACGGCATCTCGGCCGAAGGCCGGCTACCGCTTATTCGCCTGGGCTTCTTCTTTTAAGGCGAGCCGCCTGCCTGCTAGACCCGTCGCTCATTCACCCGTTTTTTGCCCTCCTCATGAAGGTATCTTTTCTGCTCTTGCTCGCCCTTGCGGCCGGCGCGGGCCTTCTTTACTGGCGGGGCCAGTGGACACCTGGCCCCGCCAGTAAAGAAGGCCCTGCCACAATAGCCCGGCCAGCGCTGGAGGCCCTGTTGGGGACGGGTACCGTGCTGACCAGTCATTCTTTTCCGCTGACCATGCACCGGCATGGCCCCATTAAGCATTTGTATGTAGGAGATGGTCAGCATGTTATTCGAGGAGAACTCCTGCTGAAGTATTACGACTACACATTTCTGATGGCCCCGACAGCGGGCATTGTCACACAGTTTTTCACCGACGCCCGTGACCAGCGCTCGCCAGGCGAGTCCGTTTTCTTTTTCACGGAAGGCACGCCCTTTCGCCTGCGGCTACCCGCCGGCCCAGCCAACGATACACTAGCGGTGGGGCAGCGGGTACAGGTGCAAAGCACGCAGCACCCGGCGCAGGTCGTGACTGGGGTGATTCTGGCCATTCAATCTGAGCGCACGGCCTGTATCCTCGACCTGCGGTTGTTGACCGTGGTCCATGAGCCGCTGCTCGCTCAAGCCCAGGTTCAGGTAAATAGATTGCCTAGTCCTATAAAGGCTCAACCCAGATAGGTGGTAGTAAGTAAAGATTATCCCCCTTCCCTATTGAGTGCCCCACCAACTCAATCAGCATCAGACTACTCCCTGTTATAAAGCTGCGCTGAAGATGATTTAGAGGAAGCTTAAGGGGCAACAGTGCTTCAAGAGAGTCCGGCGCGGGCGTTGTGGCGGCAACTCCTCAAAAAAGCAGTACCACTTTGCCTTGCGTCTGGCGTGATTCCAGGTCGTGCTGTGCGGTTTGTACCGCCGCAATCGGATAGGTCTGGACAGGTAAGCGCAGCTTGCCGGCCCGGAAGTAGCCGAGTAATTCGTCAGTGTACTCCCCAAACCGGGCCATTTCGGCAAACACCGTGTACCCCCGGACCGCCTGCCGCTGCCCAATAAGCTGTTGAGCCTCCAGCTTGGTAGGCTCGCCGCTGGCGGCCCCGTACACGACGCTGGTGCCCCCGGCCCCGAGTGCTTGCAGGGCCTGCGCGCCCACTAGGCCACCCACGGCATCAAAGACGGCCGCCACGCCCTGGCCCGCCGTGGCCGCGCGCACCTGCTGCACCCAGTCGGCCTCAGCATAATTCACGACTATGTCGGCCCCACTAGCCTGCGCAGCCGCCTTTTTGGCGTCGCTGCCTACGGCGGCAATCACCTGCTGGCCCCGGTTCTTGGCCACCTGCACCAGCAGGGAGCCTACCCCCCCGGCCGCCGCCAGCACCAGTACCGAGGCATAGGGGCCCGTGTTGAGCAGCCCCACGGCGGTCGGGCCCTGGGCCAGCAGGGCCGTAGCCTCCGCGTACCCTAGCTCTGCCGGCAAGGGAATCACTTGTGCGGCCGGGACTACAACGTAGGCGGCGTAGCCGCCGCTGGGCAGCATCGCCATCACCCGCTGGCCTACCTCCACCGTCGTCACGCCCTCGCCCAGCGCCGCAATGGTGCCGGCTACCTCATAGCCCGGCACATAAGGCAACGTGAGGGGGGTTGGCGTGCTGCCCTTCCGCTGCCAGATGTCGGCGTAGTTGACCCCCGCGGCGGCTACTTGCAGCAGGACCTGGCCCGCTCCCGGCTGAGGCGTGGGCACGTCCACCAGCTGCAACACCTCGGCCTCGCCATATTCAGAAAATTGTACTACTTGCATAAAGTTGGGTGATTATTGCTCCAATCATTCATTTTTATTTGGATTCCACGCGCCCTAGGGGGCTAGGATTTTCCGCCAGTGCCTGGTTCGCCAGTTGCCAGCTGGCATCTCCTGGGTAGAGCGTGCTGCGCAAAAAAGCCCCGGTAAGCTGGGCCACCAAAGCCACCCGGGCGGGGCTCTCGTCGGTCGTTTCCGCCGCATCGTAGCCCGACACGCCGCCGAGCATATGCCCCCCACCAAAGAGCGTCAGCAAGGATTTTGGGCCGGGACTGTGGAAGTAGGGGTCGGCGTGCCAGTCGGCTCCCCGCGTGGTAAAGTGGGGCGACACGTCTTCATCGCCTACCACCACCAGGGTCGGAGTGGTCATTTCGGCAAAGCTGGGGTGCCGGAAGGCGGGCATCCGCGCCGCTACTGCCGGGTGGATGTCGGCCCCGCCCTGGCCGGGCGCGGCCAGCAGCGCCCCCGCCGTAATGCGGGGTTCAACCAAACTCACCCGCGTGCCGTCCTCATCGGTCAGCTGCGCGCCCAGCAGCAGCCCAGCCGTGTGCCCGCCCATCGAGTGCCCGACCACCGCGATGCGGCGCTGGTCCAGGCGGCCGGCAATTTCCGGCACGGTCGCCTCCAACACTGCCAGCTGGTTGAGAATGTAGCGCATGTCCTCCGCGCGGGACCGCCAGAAAAGGGGCGCCCCAGGCGCCGCGGCTACCCGACTATCGCCGCTGAGCGTTTTCGAGCTCAGGTGGGTCGGCTGAATTACAACAAAGCCCTGCGCGGCCCACGCCTGCACCAGCGGGCCGTAGCCTAGCGAGGAAGAAAGGTAGTTGGACCCGCCCTGGCCGTGCGAGAGCAGAATAATGGGCAGGTCGCGCCCGATGCGGGGGGCGGTGATGCGCAGGTGCAGGTCTAAGGCGCGGCCGGGTGCCGCCAGCACCACCGGCCCGATGGAAAAGGACGACCGAGAGCGCTACGCTCCCGGTGCCCGAAGCTAGTTGGGTGTCCATGCGCGGGGTTACCACGGAATTTCGCCCGTCACGGGCGTGTTTTCCTCGCTGATAAATTTGCCCGTGGGGCCGTCTTCCCCGACCAGCACGTATTTGGCTATCCGGGTGCCGGCCTCCTCCACGGTGCCGGTGCCCCGGTGGCCGTTGAGGTCGGTGGCCGTAAAGCCGGGGTCCACGGCATTCACTCTAAACGCCGTGTCGCGCAGCTCGTAGGCCAGCACGATAGTGTACATGTGCAGCGCCGCCTTCGAGGCCGGATAAACCGCGCCCTTGTGATGGTAGTACTTCCAGTCGGGGTCGCTGCTTAAGGTCAGCGACGCGCCGCTGGAGCCCACGTTGACGATGCGGGGCTGGGGCGCCGGCCGCAGCAGGTCAATAAAGGTCTGGGTGACCTGCACCACCCCAAACACGTTGGTGGCAAACACCTCCTGGAACGTGGCCACGGCGGCCCCGAGAGCCGTTTGCGGCATCCCGCCCGTGATGGCGGCATTGTTGACGAGGGCGTCGAGGACCTGCGTTTTCCGGCCGATTTCGGCGCGAGCGGCTTGCACCGAGTCGGCGCTGGTGACGTCTAGCTGAATGGCTTCTACCTCGGCCAGCCCTTCGGCGTGGAGCTGCTGGGCCGCGACCTGGCC
>NZ_JBHUFD010000019.1:0-331174 GCF_042681145.1 Hymenobacter bucti | reverse complement strand
CCAGGTCGCGGCTGCCCAGGTAGACGTGATAGCCTTGCTGGGCGAGCTGGCGGGCGGTTTCAAAGCCGATGCCTTTGTTGGCCCCGGTTATCAGAACGGTTTTCATGGAGGGGTGCGGTTAGTTTACCCCGCAAAGGTCCTCAACCCCAGAAAGCCAGCAGTTGCCATTTGGCAAAAAGCGCGTCAACGAATATTTTTTCGTATTCGACTCAGCGACGACTGCGTCATACCCAGAAACGAGGCCAGGTAGGATAGCGGAATGCGATTGGCCAGCCGGGGGTAGTGGTCGAGAAATTCTCGGTAGCGGGTGCTTGCGTCCTGCGTGACCATCGGGCTGATACGCGCCAGCTTCTCGTTTAGGTGCTTGGACGTCATCTTATGCACCATGTCGCTCCAGCCCACTATCGTATGGGCCAACCCGTCCCAGTCGTGCTTGGCAAATACCAGGAGCCGGCAATCGGTGACCGCCTGCACGTACTCGGGCGAAGCTAGGCCTTCTTCCAAGCCGCGCAGGTTGGTGGTCAGGTGCAGCTCGTCGATAAAATTGCGGGTGATTTCGGTGCCCTTATTGTCATAATAGCAAATCCGCAGCACGCCTTCCTGCAGGAAACCTACTCGCCTGGATACGTGCCCGGCCTCCAGGAAATAGGCATCCTTGAGCAGCGCCAAGGGGGTAGCCTTGCTGGCAATCAGGTCGAGTTGGCGCTGATTGAGCGACCCGAATTGCAAGAGATAGCCGAAGAGTTCATCCATGGGTGCAAAGTACGCGGGCTTGGGGGAGTGCTACTTGCCATTTGGCAAAAAGGTAACTTTAGCCAGCCACAAAGGGGAATGTCAGACTACCATTACCTAATGCTGTCCGCTTCCCTTGAAAGAAGACCAGTTTAGGCTGGAGCCTGACAGCTCAAGCGTGGTTTAAAGTTGGCCACCTTACCGAGCTACCGCTGAAGAAGCCAGTTTCGCTCGGGTCAGATAGGTAGCGGCAAGGAAAGGGTAGACGAGAGGCTTTCCTGCTTTACCAGCACTTTAGCTCGTGGATATAATGGAATGGTTAAAAAAGGGCCTTCTGAGCCTAGGATATTGCCGGCGTTTCGCTATCGAGCAGCAGAAATGGGTACTCGGTTTTTTTACTACCCATTTCTACTGGCTATCCTAAGGGCAATTTATTTACAAAGCCATTGCAGTATGAGTATTAAACCAGAATTACTCGCCGCTGTGCGCGGCCTCATCACGCAAGCGCGCAAACAGGCTGTGCGGGCTGTCGATACGGAACGGGTACTTCTACACTGGCACATCGGACGAGTAATTCTTGAAGAAGAGCAGCACGGGGCCGACCGGGCAGCCTACGGCAGCAGTCTTATCAAGGGTTTGGCGATAGAGTTGCAACCGCAGTTTGGTAGCGGATTTTCGGGCCGGCAACTGGAACGCTACCGCCAGTTTTACCGTACCTTCCCAATTGCGTCCGCACTGCGGACGCAATTGAGCTGGACACACTATAAAACGCTTATCAGCCTCGACAATCCCGATAAGCGCGAATTCTATCTGGCTGAAGCAACTAAAAACAACTGGTCGGCCCGACAGTTGGAGCGGCAGGTTAACAGCCAGCTGTTCGAGCGTTTACTGCTTAGCAACGACGTGGCGGCCGTACTGGCCGTGGCCCGCCAAGAGAAACTACCCACGGAGGCCCGAGACATCATCAAAGACCCTATGGTGCTGGAGTTTCTGGGTCTTAAGCGGGAGGCCGCCTACTACGAGCGCGACCTAGAAGCTGCCTTGATTACGCATTTACAGGAATTTCTGCTGGAGCTGGGCAACGGCTTCTCATTTGTGTCTCGGCAGCAGTGCCTGCACCTCGACGGCGACGACTTCTTCGTGGACCTAGTGTTCTACAACCGGCTGCTGCAATACTTCGTGCTGGTTGAAATCAAGACCGATAAGCTCACCCACCAGGATTTGGGCCAGTTGCAGATGTACGTCAACTACTACGACCGCCTGGAAAAGCTGCCCCACGAGAATCCCACCATCGGTATCTTGCTCTGCGCCAACAAGAACGATGCGGTGGTGAAAATCAGTCTGCCAGCCGATAATCAGACCATTGTAGCCAGCAAGTATCAGCTTTATTTACCTAGTGAGCAGGCGCTTATGGCAGAGGTGCGGAAGGAATTTGATAAGCTGGACCAGTCCTAGTATACATTCAGTCATTGAGACGAAAATCGAACGGTAGGCTAACCTTATTGAGGGAGTGCTAGTGCGCCAGAAATACATCCTGAAAGTAGTCCAATAAGGGTCAGTAAAATATGACTGGAAAAAGGGCTTCCACACGCTGGAATCGCCCTCTCTGAAAGAATCCAATAAAGGCCCGTGGCTGTTGCAGAACTCGGCGCACCGACTTTTCAGGAAGCCTCGACCACCCGAATAAGGCTAGAAAAGCTGCCAAAACCGGCTTTTAGATAAGCTTAACTACCAATTCACACTGTTGCTGAGCCAGCCAGCGAGTTTTGTAACAGCCACGCCCGTGGATGTTGCAGAACCTGCCGGCTCGGTCGAAACTTGGTAATCTAGCTACGAAGGGCATGTAAAAAGCAATCTTGGTAGCCTTTCTAGCTCGGTTCAGCTCGTCGAATCCTCGCTTGCAGGTGTCACGCCGAGTTCCGCAACAGCCACGCCCGCTTGGTGAAGCAGTGCTCGATACCGTATTCGGTGCAAACGCGATCAAAGATATGGCGAAAGGCTTTGAGCTGATTACGCATATTGCCGAACTAAATACCATTGTCTGTCAATACCATGTGCACTCGGCAGGGCAATTTAGCCAGCACTCGGCGCAGAAACTTCGCTGCCCGCACTAAGGTGCTCAATGAGGAGTGGGAAGGTTGTTTTCGGCAGCAGCACCCTGCCCCTAGTCTTTGTCGTCCGAACCGATGCAGTTGACTGCCTAGCCCGCCTGCCCCACAGTTTTTGATGCTCTCCAATACTCCTCGCTACAGAAATCCTCGTTGCGGCACACCAAGGAAAGAATTCGTGGTGAATGGCTTGATGAGCCAATCCAGAATTCGCATCCTAAACGCTTGTCGTTAATTACATCCCAGATACGGTAGCAGGGATGCGCGTAGTAAGGCGCAAAATCGGCCAGCTTGCGCAGATAGCGCGTAGATGCGTACCAAAAATTTCCGTTGAAATGGGAGATGTTGCCCATATCGCGCCAGTTTACCCCTATCACATCGTATTGCGGTAGCTGAAGCGCGCAGCGTTCCCACTGCTCCACCAACTCCTTCATCATCAGGCGCCGCCAGTGGACTTTGATTTTGTCGTCCGGATTGCTCACGCCTTTACTGTGCAAATACAGCACATATCCTTCGTGCTGCCGGGCGTGTGCTTCCATAGCCAGCATGGCCGGCGTTTCAAAATACGTTAGTTCAGGAGCCCGGAAAAGGACTTCGGCTAGTAGCTCTAGGTTACTGCAAATGGAATTCACCACCAGCAAATCGGCTTCATCACCAAGCATCGTCAACTTAACCTGACGAAACCCATTCTGCTGAAGCTGAAGCATCTGCTCAGCAAAGACCTGCTGCCAGTTGCCCATGCAGGCCAAGTGATAAAACACGGCTACCTGCGTACGGAAGTAAGCCGCCACGCTCATTTTATAGGATAACAGTAGCTCAAAATCCGCATCGTAATCCAGCTTAGCAGGCAGGCTTTTCGCTTCCAGAATCTGCGAGCGGGTACTATCGATCAGACCACAGCCCCAGTCCGTGTCAAGCACGACGCACGCATAGGTAGTCTGCTGGAAGAATCGCAAGGCGGCCTTCCACACCTGCCCATTCCAGTTTTCTCCTTCCTCAAACTCTGCTAGCTCCCGCTGATACCATGCCGTGGGCGGCAAACAATCATGCAAGACGATAAGGCCGCCGCTTGCCAAGCACTGGCTGGCATTAGTCATGTCACGAAGCGCTTGTTCTTCGGTGTGTAGCCCGTCAATAAAAATCAGGTCGAACGGCGTCTTGTTTTGCGCAAAAAACGCATCGGACGTTCCCTGAAACGTAGTAACCGGCTTAGGATCAACGCCTATTTTGTAGCCACACCGGATGTGGGCGAAGTTATCCTGCTCGTTGCTGACACCTATTTCCAGGTAGCGTTGCAGGTTGCGCTGATCCACAAAATAATTAAGCAGTTCGGTGCGGGTCATGGCTTGCTACACTTTCTGAAGGACTACCAGTGTTTCCGCCACCTGAATTTTGCGGTAGGCTTTGCTGGCGATCAGCTCCCGCACAAATCCCTGTACCCCGGGATAATAATCAGCGTAGTCGTGGAAGGCCACGTAGGCATTTGGCTGCAGGTAGTCGGCAAAGTGCCAGAAGTCGCGGGCGACGTTAGGATAATCGTGCAGGCCGTCGATGAACAGCAGCGCGATGGGCGTTTGCCACGGAACCTCATCCGCCCGCTTCTGAATGACTTGCACTACATCGGCTACGCCGGCTTTCACCAGATTCATTTTAAAGGGAATCAGCGACGGCGGCAGGACCTGCAGCTCCTGATCGGCCGCGCCTAACTTGCCATCGTGCAAGTCAATGGCTATCAGGCGAGCCTGTGGACAAAAGGCTTTGATGACGCTCCCAATTAAAACGGTGGATTTACCATGGTAGCTGCCCACCTCCACGACTACCGGCGGCGCTGATGCGCCCTGGCAAACTTTTAGGGTAATGGCCAGCAGTAGATCGGCTTCCTCGTCGCTGAGCCATCCTTCCATTGTTTTTAGATGCCTTATGAGCGCCAGTGGCCTGAACAGACTCGGCGCGGCTTGTGTGTCAAAGCAGTCTGCGGGTTTTTCACAGGTGTAATGGTTGAAGTGGCGCCGGGTATGCTGACGCACAGTATCCTCGTAGTGCCGTTCGACGGGGTGAACCCAGTAGGCATCGGGTTGCGTAAAGGCCTGCTGTAGCTGCTGCTGACTGTAGGCTTGCCGGTACTGCACATAGGTGTGACTACACGGGTTTCTGGCAATTTCATAGCCTAGCAGCCGGACCAGCGTCGGCAGGATAATTTCCTCCGTGGCCCAGATCTTAGTCTGGATCATGAGGTGCTGCAACTGCGGGTCTTCTCGGAAGAGGCGGGTTAAATCGCGGGCAGCGTCCGCCGTGAAGATGGTAGAGGGCCAGAAGGTCCAGTGAACAAACTTGCTTTCTCCATCCGCGAAACGCCGCAGCCAGGGTTTCCACAAGTCATACTCTTTGAACGCCTGCGTAACGGGCCAGATATCCTGCGTAGCTTGGGTAAGCCGCTCGGGGCGGTTGGAAAGCAGGCCGATGTTCGTCTGTGACGCCAGAAAAGAGGCCAGGAAAGCCGGGTAACCTGCCCGGATGGCTAGCTGATCGGAATCGACAATGGTCAGGGTATCGAACGGGCTGGTATCCAGGGCAAACGCCATGGTATCCAGCGCGAACTGATGCAGGTACCCATGCTGCATAGGGTGTGGCTTAGGATGCACTAGTACTCCTAAGGCGTCCCAGTGCGCACGACTTTTCAGTAAATCCGGGTTTTGGCCGCCATTGTACAAGACAATAGGGGACTCCGGGTCGAGGTGGCGCAGGTTGCGCACCAGATCAAGCACGCACTCTGCGTGCTCATGCACCAGGCAGGCATACACGTTCCGGACGGGTTTGGGTACCGTAGGCACCGGGCTTCCTTCCCGAACGGTAATTTGGCTGGGTGGAGGCGCTACTACCACAGCTTCGGCGGGGCGGTAGCTCTGCCAGTCGGCTTGCAGAATAGTTTGAATGTCTGCCACCGCGTGGGGCTGCCACCATTGGCCAGCGGTTCGCTTGGGACTAACATTTTGGTTATGAATCATATGAACCGAAATAGTCCAATCGGGTAGGACCGAGATGCGCTCGGGAGCCGTCGCCCAGATAAATAGCCCATCCATGCCCACGTTGATATCGGCGAAGGGATTTTGCTGCCACAGATCTTTGGTAAAACACAGCGAACTGATCCAAGTCCGCTGGTTAGCGGGGTATCGGTACTGAAACGCGCGGTGGTTGATCAGATCGTAGTAGAGCAGCTTATTGATGCCACAAACATCGGTTTTCTCCGTCTGCAAGGTTGAAACCTGGTAGCTCAGCCGCCGGGAGGCGTACCAGTCGTCGTCGTCCCATAGCGCTAAAATAGAGCCAGCTGCGTGCGAGCAGGCCAGGTTAAGCTTGGCCCCCAAGGTCACCTTATTCGCTAGTCGAATATACCGAATGTTAGGAACATCAGGCACCAGATCGGCCACTGCGTCGGTGCCGTCGTCCAAGATAATCAACTCTTTATGAGGATAATCTTGCCGGAGAAAATACCGGATGGCATGCGGGACAAATTCGCGCCGGTTGTACGTCGGCATGAGGCAGGAGACGAGCAAAAAGGGGGCGTTAAGCATTTTGCTGACCGGCGAGACCTCTTAAAAAAAGAAACGAGACCAACTTGTGTCAGTCTCGTTCGTTCACGCCCGGGACTCGAACCCTTCACATAATTCGCAACCAAAGCACTCAGTACACTAGCGAAGTGAGCAAAAGCACACAACAAAGCAGACCTAACTCTTCGACAACTCACTACACAACCTTACCGAAAGGACAGACGCTGTGTTAAATATAAGAAGCGCTATTGTTAATTCCAAGAAAAAACAGCTTTTTATGTGGAGGAGCTGTTCTGAGCAGCACACGCTGATTGTTACTAATAGCCGCTAAGGCGTGTTCGTACCCACCACATTAAGGGTGCCGTTGCGGGCAATAACAGTGGTTTGCTTGCTAGGAGCCATGTTCCACATCACCACCCATTGCGCGTTTCGAGGCTTGTCCGCTAAAGGCTCTACGTGAATGCCGACAACAAAGCTGCGCTTTTGATTGCCATCAGCGCTAGCCACGTAGTTTTTGGTAATCATCAGTCGCTCGCCCAGGTTGCCCCACACCCGAATACCGTCGATAAGAAAGTTGTCGGTATCGGGCAGGCGGTTGAGTCGGATGTTGTTGTTCTCAATGAGCAAGCTCTTGCAGTTGCCGACAAAAATGCCGTGGCGGTCCTGCTTGCTGGCCGTGGGCAGCAGCACGACATCAATGGTATTGCCGGCAATGGTAACGGCCTCGGCCTGATCAACATCTTCGTGATTGGCCTGCTCATGACTCAGCCCCACGTGCACCCCCTGCAAAGAGCCGACAATCGTATTATTCAGTACCCGAATGTCCTGGGCCGTGCGACCACCCACCGTAATGCCCTGGGCGGCTACCTGCTGCGTCTGCGTCGCCAGCGACGCGATGGCCTGGTTGAAGGCTGGCACAGTTTTGCGGAATACTTCATCTACCAGGAGCCGGTTCGCTAACTTTTTAATGTGCGTTTGCAAGTCTGCCGGCGCCGCGTTTGGCAGCGGCGGATTCGCAGTCAGCAGTTGCTGCCAGGCTTTGCGCAAAGGACTGAGCGTCTTGAAGCTCAGGCGCTGATCGCCCACCGTTATTTCGGCGTTGTGGCTTCCCCCTTTGGAAGCATTAAGCACTGCTTTGCTGAATAGCAGCTGGCGCAGCCCGGCCCGCTGCTGCTTATCGGCCACTACGCTGCTCAGGTTTAGCTGCCTTGTTGAGCTCGCGCGCAGGGTGTTGTTCTCGACCAGCGCCGTTGTCACGTTCACCAGCAGAATACCCTGTTGCTGATGCCCTACCTGCAGGTCGCAGCGACGGATCCGCACCGAGCCCGGGGTTTTATGTTCATTGCGGACGGTTAGGCAAGTAGCCGTCCGGACTGCTCCGGGGCCGCACTGCAGCTTAACATGCTCTACCTCAACCGTCGGGCAGCTCAGGAACGTCAAGACCCCGTTCAGCTGCGAAACTCCCGCCAGGATTGGTTTAAGCGCGTTGCTTGCTTCTGCGTAAAGGTCCTGAACCAGCACAGACGCACAGCTTTCAAATACCAGTCCTACCTCCAGCCGGGGCGCCAGGATGCGGGTACCGGGGCCGCCGCCGATTAGCTTGAGGTGCCCTTTGTGAGAAATCTTGACGGGCTTACTCAGCACGTAATCGCCCACCTTAAAGCAGATCTGGGCGTCCTGGCCTTCTTTGATCTTATCGAAAACGGCCTCCCAGCCCGGGCCTGGAGAGGCAGTTAGCGTACAGTGACCCTGCTGATTCTGGCAAAGCTGCTCAATGGCCTGCTGCACTGTCTGGGCCTGGGGCAGCTGACAAGCTGTGTTATTGAACTGCACATCATCGGCCGTGATTTCTGTCAGGGATGGAAACAGCTTGCGGCAGTCTTGCAGAGTTACCACGCCGCTCAGGGCCTGCACCAGGGCCAGGCGGCAGTAGTGATGCTTGGTACCGGCGGGTAGTTGCGGCAGGGGCGCGTCGTTGGGAATAGCGAAGGGCGGCCATTCTACCTCCCCGGTGGCGGTACGGGCCGCGAAAGTCCAGTAGTCGCCCGGGTGGTAAGATCCTTCAGTGAAGGCGACCTGAATGCCATCTTCCAAGTCTATCCAGTCGCCTACGGCACCGGCCGGCTTCATGGCCAGCGCCGCGGCCGCCTGGTCCCAGCGGCGCAGCTTCAGGTTCTGATTCGCTTTCAATGCATCAGCAGAGCTATTGAGGGTAATAGCCTGTTTGTCGACATCGATGGCGGCAATCTGGAATAAGGCATTTGGGCGACTGGTGAGCGTGGCGGTTTCGTCGACAATCTCGACCCACTGCCCGTTGGCGAAGCCCAGCACGGAGTCGCGGCCCAGGTCTGCCACAACGAGGTTTGCCCCGTCAATGGCTTCTATCCTGGTTTCGACGCTGGCATCATCCCGCGACCATTTAAAGGTGCCTACCGTTCGGTTGTCCCCCTGCTGCACCTCGACCCGGTACAGTTGATTTTCCAAGCGGCGAAACCCGGAGGTAGGCGGCAGGGCGCAAGGATCCTTGGGGTTGGTGTTCCGCTTAGTTTGTACGTTAAGCTTCCCCGTGGGGGGCGCAATAAGTTGGTCCCACTCCGGAAAGGCACTCTGGCAGTCGGGGGCGCCGCTCCCTGCAGTCACCTTCACCAGCCTGACCTGCCAGACCGTCTGGAGCCGGGTGGTGGTATCTGCTTCGCCGAGTGCTACTTCCTGGATGTGCGGGTCATCGCGAAAGTTAATTTCGCGCTGCCAGGCGTCCAGGTACACCAGGTAGCTGCCATCCTGTAGCGTCAGCTGGCCGGCATCGGGTGGGCTAGTAGGCGGGCTACCGAGCTGGCGCTGGAAGTAAGCGATACTGGGAGCCGGGTAGCAGGGCTGCTGGAAGTAAGTAACGTCCTGGCTCAGCTCGCACAGCAACCCCTCAACGTAGAGGCGCCCCGCCGCAATAGTGAGCCGGCTGCCCGGGCCCGAAAGGCCTATTTTAAACCCGTCGTTGTTTTTCGGCACGCCCGTGGCTCCCACCAAATCGGTGGTTTCCGTCTCGGTCCGGTACTGCTGAATGGCCAGCTGCTCGTTCCAGTCGGCGTCAAGCTGGACGCGTCCCTGCTGCATGAGCACGCCGCTGTAGTGCTTTTCCTGGTCGAAAGTTTTTCGCGAATAATCACCAGCCATTGTGTGGTTCTCCTTTTAAATTCAGGCGTTATCCTGGGGTGAATTTGTAGTTGCTGCGAAGCCTTCCTCTTCGGACTTAGGAGGCGTAAAAGATGCCCGCTTCCAGTCCAAACCGCAGGTACTCTTCCAGCCTGGCCCGCAGGTTGGCCTCGCGCTGAGGGTGGTAGAGATTGTGAAATGCCCCCATTTCCGCTTCGTCGTCGGCTCCTTGCCGGATTTCCGGGGCACAGTGCTCACTAAGCTGGCCGTAGCCCGCATCGCCGTAGCGCAAAGAGGTAAAGACTGGGCGCACCCGAACTGCTTCGGCTGCGGCTTGGGGCTGGCATCGGTAGGGCGAAGGCACCCGGGAGCCGGGCGGCACGTACGAAAACCGAACGCAGCCTTTCTGGAGACGGTCAGCCACGACCGGTGCGGGCCACTGGTCGGCTGGCGCGAGGCTGGCCATAAAAATGGTGTTGGCAGCCAAGGTCATTACCCGCGTGTGGACCTTGCCGATAACCGTGCAGTTTTGGATAGTAAGCGAAGCCCCTGGCCGGGCAGCCTCAAAAGCGGTAGCCGGGCCGGGAGCTACCAGGCCCGCAAAAGCGACTTCCGTTGCCCGCAAGGCATCGACTATGCTGTTTTTGAGGCTGACGGCAGCCTCGTCCGTCACTCGCAGGCTTCCGACGATGGATTGTTCCACTTCCACCTCACAGTTCGGCACCTCTACCACGAGCCGGGGCCCGGCGGGCTGCGCCACCAGGCGTCCCTCCTCCGTGCGAAGAGCCGGACTCGCTCCTGGCAGCAGGGTGCAGTGGCGCACCCAAATGGCGTGCAGAAGGTTAAGCGCCCCGCTGCTAGCCAGCGCCGGCACCCGCACCCTGCCCCCGCTAACGAGCAAGCCATTTAAGTGAAACTCGGCATTGGCTTCGCCCAGGACAAGCAGCTCGCCCGCCAGCACTAAAACGGGCCGATGCTCATCGGCGGCCCGCAGCTCAATGGTCTTCCCGCTGGCAATCTGCACCACCGGGTTTTCCAGATAGTAGCCGTTGTCCTGAATTTCCACTACCCCCCCGGTTACGGCCAGCTGATTCAGCGCGTCTTGAATAGTCAGCCCGTTGGCTTTTGAAACTGGTACCAGTTGGGCCAGCCCGGCGGAGAAGGTGCTGGCCCGGCCGTACTCGCCGCCACCCATGTCGGCACTAAATCCATACTGGTAGCTGACCTGCACTGTTTGGGGGGGCATTTGAAAAGCCATCCGTCCCAGCACCGGATCAATCGCCAAGCGGTAGCGGGGGTAGCTTCCCTGCGGGGGGCTGCTTACCGGTGGGGGCATGTTTACCCAACCCACGGGCTGCCCTGCACCGTCCAGAACGTCGTTGCCGGCCAGATCTTTGATGTTGCTCAGGTCACAGATCGAAATAAAATCAGGTGCCACCATCTGCTCATCAGCCCACACCAGCAGACTCTTCGGCAGGGTACCCGCCGCGTCGGGGCCGTAGTATGTGGCCAAGTCACGCGTTAGGCGAGACCGACTCAGGGGCATGGGCACGTTGACTGGTTCGGCTAAGTGCGTGATTTCCTGCTCCGCAGCCGGGCGGTTGTAGAGCGGCGCATCGAGGCCTACCGCGTTAAAAGTATAGCGCAGAAGATCAACCTGAAAGGCAGGTGATTGAGTTAATGGATAGCTGCCAATCCGCCAGAGGTAGATGCCGATGTTCGGCAGGTTATACTTGCCCCGTTGCGGCTCAATGCGGCGTACGTCGGCGGTGCGGGTAATTTTGTCGAAAGGAGTATGCAGTATTTCTAGGGAGGCCGCATTGCGCAAGGAAGCTACCGCCAGATTTTTGGGGCGCAAGTGATTCATATACTGGGTAGTGGCCAGCAATTGAAAATACTCCACCACGCTGGCGTCCCACCCGGTCACGTCGTGAGCCAGCTGCTCGATAACGGCCGCGGTGCCTTTCCGACGTCGGTAGCTAAGGGTATTGGCTACCTGGCTTCGCTGGCTGAAATTGGCATTCGGATACACTACCAGGCCGCGCGCGCCCACCAAATCGCCGATATAGGGCACCACCCATTCCGCGCAGGTTTCGATAAACTGATCGTCGTAGAGTTGGGCCAGGTCTTCTTCCAGCACGCCCACCTGCTCAGCCAACAACGCTAGCAGCGCTTTCAACGGCCCGCCCTCGTCCGGCAGCGACAGGGTCCGGCCTACCTCGGCATCGCGCAGGCGATAAAGAGCAGGCAGCAGCTCGTATAAGTGTTTGGCATCGAAGCTCATGACATCAGGCGCAACTTAACGGGACGGGGGTCGAGCAGCAGCAGCTCCGCCGCCAGAACGGTCCGGTCCCCGGGGCGGGGTACCGTAGCTTCCAGGGGCTGCGTAAGGCCGGCGCCGGTACCGGCGTCTTCCTGGTCGGTTCGAAAAAGTGCCTCAAGCTCCACTGCTACTACGCCGGGCACCCGTTGGATGACGGCCACAACGGTGCTCTGGGCCAGGGGTTGGCCGAAGTCCCTGGCAGCAAAGGATAACTGCTGACGCAGCGCGGCTTCTACGGCGGGAAGTACCGTTGCCGGTAAATAGTCCGGGTTTACTTTCACGCTGGCTGCAACTTGAAAATAGACTGGGTCATAGGTCGCAATGACTACCGACACATTCGGATCACCAGCTTGGCGAGTCGCTTGCAACAGGTTCTTATACAGCATTCCCTGCTCGTCGACGATGGCTCCGCTGGAACCTGCTACTGTTACAAACACGCGCCGCCGCTGCCCCACCCAGGTCCAGGTAGCCAGTGCTTTGTCGATGCCGGCGAACGAGCGGGCAAAGTCGGCGTAGTCTTGCAGGGACACGATGCGGCCGAGCGTCAGTACTTGCAGCGGGGCGTTGCGGCGGGCATCGTCCAGTGTTTCTTGCTCAGCGCCTCCCTGGGCCGCTAGTGGGTTATTGACGCCCTTTACGCCGAGCGGCCGGCTGACCAGCTGCGAGAGTTGATTGGCATTCACCAGGTTGTCCAGGCCCAGGCCTTTGCGGTACTTGACCTTCACGTTTTCGGTCCCCGTGGGCAAGCGCGCGCCGGTGATACCATCGCCAAACATGACGGTAGTTTTGCCCTCGTTGTCGGTGTGCGTGGTATATACTTTTTCCTGAGGTCCGAGCCCTAACAACGAGGCCGCCTCGTGCCACAGCACCTCATTGACGCGGATTTCCAGCGTAGTCGCGGCGCCACTGGTCGTTGCCCCGCTTAGGTAGGTAAGCGGCGGTTGGCGTAGCACAAAACGCTGAAATACCTGGCTGGCGTTGCCGCTGCCGAGGCTTTCCCGCACGGTTTCACCTTGCGTGGCCAGGGCTACGTTGCCGTTGAAGGTCACAGAGCTGCGGACGTAGGCATTGGTCAGCGCCTTTTCTAAACCTATTATTGTAAAACCCTGAGTAACAGATACGTCTTTAATAATCAGCACTTCACTCGCTACTACGCCGGGCAAGTCGCTAGGCGTACCAATAAGCAGTAGTTTTTGTCCCGTGCGCAGGCCGGGATAGTAGCGGCCAAGGGTGAGGGAGTTGCCCTCAATTAAATCGACGATGGGAATATCGGCGACGGTCAGCGGCTCGCTTTGGGCGTAAACAGTCAGGCCGCGGAGCGAAGCCAGGGAGGATAAGCTACTGGCAATAAGCTGCCGCCAGTCACCCGCTACGGTTAGGGCCGTTGATTTGATGCTCAGACCGTAGTCCGTGCGCGCCCGCACGTCCACTTGCTGCACATCAATGATTCTTTTAACATCTTCGAGCTTTTCATCGGCTCCCTGAATGGCGATGACTCCCCCCGGGAGTAGCTCTTCATACGCCGTATCCAGAAAGATTCGGGTGGCACACTCGCTGACAGCCCATTCCTGAAAGCCCGGAATGGTCCCCGTGTACACTACTTTGTAAGGCGCATTATAGCCAAAGAAGAACGCCCTTTTACGGAACGCCTGCACCCCGTTTTCAGCCGTAGTCTTCGGGGGCGCCGGCGGAGCCGAAAAGCTGGTTGCCAACATTGTAGCCGACCATCTATTGGCGGAAATCATGGCGGCTATGTCGCCCTCGCGCCAAGTGCTTTGCAGCAGCTGCTTAACGGTAAGCCCCGTTAGCGCAGGTTTTTTCAGGTAGGCGCTGACTTGCCCCGCGGGAGATGCCGGGGCTACATAGGCGGGAAAGGACGCCTCGGCCACGAAATCAACCCGCGTCGTTTTGGCAGTTTCGTCCAAGCTAACGTTCAGGATTTTCCGCAGCTTAGTCTTGTTAATCAGAATTACATCGCCTTGCTTGAGCGCGTAGCCGGTTCCTTGCAGCAGCAGTACCCCCATCGTGACCGACAGGGGCTGCGGCTGGGTAAGGCGGGGCTTCATGGCGTTCCACTCGGCGCGGGCCTCAATGGTTTCGATAGTTTCAAAGGTCTGCACCAGCTCGCCGGGTCCCGGAATGCTCTGCACTTTGAGTTCCGGGGTGATGGTGGTACTGGCTAGGTCCGCTTGCCCGTTGAAAGTAGTACCAGGCACCAGCTGGGGCGCGAAGGCTCCAGCGGTGTCGTCGAGCGTAAAAGCTAGGTAGGCGCTGGCCGCTACGCCGGGCTGCAGCTCATAGCCAATGAGCCGGGCCATTTCCAGCACGGAGAACCGCTCGGTGGCCGTCCGCAAAAAAGACTCGTTGGCAATCCGCTCCTGGTAAAACGTCAGTACGTCGGCCACCGTTGACCAGGCATCCAGCAATCCAACCGTGAAGTCGTCGCCGTGGCGCGTGGTAAAGGCGTTCAGGGCGGGGCCAGCAGCGGCCAGGCGAGCCAGCAAGCTCTGCCTGAACTGCGCGTGCGTGCCCACCCGGTACGCAATAGCGCTCAACCCCGGCCGATTGCCTACCGGAGCAGGCGTTTGGGCCGCCTGGCCCTCGCCGCAACTACAAGTAGCTGACTGCTGCATATTACCGCCCCCCTTTCATAAGCAGGTTAAAAACGCCGTGGTCCGGGAAGTTCGGGTCGTTGTCCAGTCGCGCAATCTCGAGCCGGCCCAGCGGAATTTTGCCGCTTGTGAGGGTTCCCGCGTCGAAGCTACCCTGGCGCCGGAAAGTTGTAATCTGCACCGACAGAACGCCCGGCGTAGCCTGCGCCGCCGCGTAAAATGGACTGAGGTACACTAGTTGTCCAAACGTGAACTGATCGGGATGAAATAGCCCCGGCTGGCCACTGGGCTGATACGCTCGGGTGAACACGCGCAGCAAGGCGGCTTTCACCTCGCTGGCGAAGTAGTTGCGGTCCACGCAAACCTCCATGACCATTTCCAGCGAAACGTACTGCGGCCCCTCTACTTCTAGGTCGTAGCCGGCCATTCGATAGCGTTCCAGCTTCGTGCGGGTTTGCTGCTCAAACGGCACATCAACGGCTTGCCCGCCCGCGCGGTCCACCGTCAGAAAAGCGGTGCGCCAGCTGCCGGTCCAGCGGAAGGTGCAGGCGGTGCGTTGAATGGTCGCGTCTATGCGTTGGCTTATCTCCTCATAATCGGCGGGCGTAACGGCGCGCTCCTGTCGCCGGAAGGCGCTGGGGGCTTTCTGCCGAGCTTCCTCCATCGTCTCCGGCGCCACGCCGCCCCGGGCCGGGAGCGGATTCCGAATACCGATAATGCTCGTTGGATGGAGCGTAATAGCCGAGTCATTTGTCGCTAGGTACGCCAGCGTTTCGGCCCCTATGTTGCCGCTAAGCCCATTGCCTACCCGGTACGTGGCGCGAAAAACGGTAGCGGCAGCGGGGCGCGACCCCAGCACATCATCCCCGAAGCGGAGATACGCCACGCCATCAGTTTCCACCTCGACGACAAAGTCTGGGGCGGTGGGTTGGCTGTTGATGAAATCGCGTTGTGGTTTCCAGAAGATGACTTGGTCCGGCAACCCGTCGGCCTTTTGCTCACGCAGGCTCACCACAGGCAGGGGTTCCCGCATTGACCAGGTCATGGCTCCGGTCGCCGCAGGCGGTGGGTTCTGTGGGTCATAGGGCGCCGCCTGGGTCAGGGACCCTACAGCCAGTTGGGGACGAAAACGGGCGGGAATCGGCACCTCGGGCGAGGCTTGGCAGTGCCCGGCTACTATGCGGGGGCGGTGGCGCGTGGAGGGCGGCACCGTATCAGGCGTGAGGGCGCTGGTTTGCTGCTCCTGAACGGTCAGCCCGTGGTCAGCCAGCACGATATTGCCCCACGCCATGCTGACGTGGTCGTAAAACTGGGTGCCGTGGCGCGCGGAAAGGCACAGGACAATCGACAGCGCATCGGCCGGGTGCCAGCGAATATTGGTTACTACGGGCACAATTCCGGCGGGCAGCGGACCAGGCGGTGTACGCTGCATGCCAAGCGGGTCTGTTGACCAAGACACGTCGGTGAGGCGCACGGCCTGCCGGTGCGTTGGGTCGGCGTCGCCTGCCAGGCCCGTTTGAGGTCCTCGATTCTCCGCCAGAATGAGCACCTGCCCCGGCGCCAGCTGCGGAAAATGGCCGGCCAGCGTGGCGCTGGTAGCGCCCGCGGGCAGGCAGCAATCCGTGTCACCCCAGGTATAGAATGGCATTTCGGTATGTTCACTGAAAAGTGTTTCGTCCTGCATCAGCTCAAAAACCTGTGGGCCAGCTGCTAAAGCTTTTTCATAAGCTGCTGACTCAATGAATATTATTGGGGATGTTGCGTCCCGGACCCTGGTCAGAAACTGTGTTTTTCGACCCTGATTTTCCTTTTGCAGCAATACTTTGCCCGCGCCGGGGGCGAGCTGCACCTGCACCCACACGCGGGCATTGCAGCCGTCGTGCATGAAATAGTCGACCAGGCGGGCGTGGCGCCGCACCGAGGTGCGTTTGCGGGCCGTGTTCAGGTAGGCTTCCGTAGCGGTGGCGTCTTGCTGATAGCTCAGGTAATCAGCCACATACGCTAGCAGCTCCAGGAGCGTAATGCCCAAATCGGCCACATTACGCTCCTGATAGTCGGGCACCAGCAGCGCCAGCCGGTCCAGCATCAGTTGCCGGAAGCTCGCGTAGTCTTTTGCTAAGTAGTTGACCTGCAAAGCTTCCGTTGGCTTTGCGGGAATGCAGGGAACGGGTTGGCAATCAAAATCGCTGGGGCAGCTTACCTTAAACGAAAACGCTACCGCCGACAGAATCGGGTCGAACAGAACCGGGTCGAAGCCGGGCGGCGATTGTTTTGCTTGCAGGTCCTGCACCAGCCGCAGCGTGTAGGGCGAGAAATCACCCGCCTCGCTCACGGTCACGAGCAGCACCCGGCTCTGCGGCGGCGCAGGCGGGGAGCCCGGAGGCGAGCTGGGCGGGAAGCCCGGCAACCCGGCCAGCACCGATACGCCGGTCACGCGGATGTTCCTGATGCGCTCCCCACCTTCAATAACGACCGTCAGCGCCGCTAAATCGACGGGTTGAAAATCGTTGATGAGGTGAACTGCCAGCGTGGTTTGGCGCTGCTCATTCGGGTCGCTGGGCTTATCCACTACCTCCAGAAAGTCAATCCCGTTCACGGCCGGATTGCCTTTGATCAAGTTCCGGCGCGACTCGTCACAGCAGGCGTAGAACATGGTCGTTAGCGGGTAAATTGGGCTATCTGGCGCTGCTGCGTGCGCCGCACAGTGTAGACAATGGTGACCGCTAGGGTGGAGTCCTCGCTGGTTGCTTGCACGGCGTTCACCTCAATTAGGTCGCCCAGCCACTGCTGCAAGGCGCCCTGCACCAGAAACTGGACGGTAGCGGCCAACTCGTCGCTGTTGGGCTGAAACACCAGCTGCATCAGCCCGCTGCCGAAAGTCGGGCGGTTGACCCGTTCGCCTGGCGCCGTAAACAGTACCTGCTCAATCAGGTCGCGGAGGTGACCGTCCTGATCGGTTTCAGTGGTGCGGCCCCGCTCGTCAAACTGCAAAGGAAACTTGATCTGCATAGTACTTTAGGCATTTGTCGTTCAAGGTATAATACTCATAATCAAGCTCATATAAGACACATCACTTTCTTTTGCTTAAGTACTTAAGTGCCGAGTACTTTGGTTTGCGTGCTTAGAATTAGCAGCGGCGTGCCATTAGGGGCGCAAATGGCTTGGCTGTCGAGCAGCAGCACGGGCATTCCGTTTGAGAGGATGCGCGTGGACGCGCTGACCCATTGCGCCGTGACGCAGGGCACCGGGGCACCGGCCACGTTGAAAGGGCAGCCCGCCACCAGGTGGGGAGTGGGCTGCGTCACGATGGGCTGCCCCGCCACCAGAACCCGCGGATTAGGCGCACTAGGCTGGGCTTGTCCCCCATGAACGCATTGTACCGAAGCGCCCGCGTGGAGTAGAAAACCAGGCATAAGAATCTGTTGTAAAGAAGGTAGGCAACTAATGCCCAGGCTCAGGTCACCATTAGAGCCCCTTTGTTAATGGTGACGGTGGATCCGGCCAGGATGATTTCGGCCTGCCCGTTGGTGAGCACGATGCCCGCCTGCGTAACCATGATGCGGGGGCTGGTGGGGCTGGCCAAGGGGCCGGCGCACAACGTGATGCCGCCGCCGGGCGTGCCGAACACGGTGATGGAGTTGCGGCCGGTGGTTTGAAACACCATGTTGGGCGTGGGCGGCGGCGAGGCAATGCCCATTTCGGGCAGTTCCGCCGTGCTGCCCCAGAAGCACCCCGTCCAGATGGGATAGTCCGGGTTGCCTTGCTCAAACTCGATCCACACCCCCGCCCCCAGCTCGGGCACGAAGTAGGCGCCGCTGCCCTTGCCAGCGGCCGGTAGGCAGGGCAGGGCAAACGTGGTGGGGATCAGGCCCTGCACGTCGGGCACGATGGCCTGGATGCGGCCACGGTTTTCCGGGTCCAGGTTGTTGAACACGGTGCCGCGGTACTTGCCCAGGAATCGGTGGACGTCGGTGTTCATACGGGCACGTTCGGGAAAGTGGAAATCAGGCCGTTGCGCGACAGCTCAAAGCTCTGCCGGTACTGCCCGCGCTTTATTTTGTGCTGCACGCTTTTCACGTAGTACAGGCCGTCGTAGGCCAGGCCGGCCCCGCGCACGCCCACCAGCTGGCGGGCCTTCAGGATGCGGCCGTAGCGCAGCACGTCCAGCTCGCCCCGGCCGGTCACGGCGTCGGCCCATTGGGCCGCCTTGGCCAGCCCAATCATAATAGCCTTGGGCAGCGAGTACTTGGCTAGGTCGTGCGCCGCCGGCTCCAGCCGGGTAGGGATGGGCGGCAGCAGGCCCAGCGGCGGGTTGAGCGGCGTGATGGGCGGAATGGGCACCACGATGACGGCTTTGGTGAGCTCGTCGTAATAAAACGCCGTCGGGATGGCGTTCAGGTTATTGCTGAAATTGAACGTGAGCGACTCCACGTTGGTATGCGCGTCCAGGTTGATGCTGAGGGCCGGCTGCGGCGCGCCCACCTTGATTCGGGGCCCCCAGTAGGCGATGTTGACGCCCGGCACCGGGCCGGGCTCGATGTAAAAAACGTACCCCACTTCCTCGGCTAGGTACTTTATGTACGACAGGTCCGTGCCACGCTGCGAAGGGATGCGCGTGGTGGGCACCACTACGTCGACCAGCACGCTGGGGATGATCAGCGGCACCAGCCCCAGGAAGCTATACTTGGCCACGAGCAGCGCCACCCGGCCCTCAGCTGGCACGGCCGGGAACGGAAAACCGCTGAAATCTATCCGGTCCATCACCACCGACAGGTCCTCGCCGGTGATGGTGAGCAGGGCCTGCCCGCCGGCCGGGTCCGGGGCAATTTCGTGGTTGGTAATGACGCCGTCCATGAGCACGGTGGGCGCCCCGTTGAGAGTGGCGATGATGATGACCCGAAACAGCGGCGCGACGCCGCCGCCCGTGAGCAGGAACAGCGTGTGCAGGGGCGAATTCTTGCTGATTTTAAACGAGAGCTGAAACCCGCTGCCCCCGCCGTCCCGGTTCGTCACCGTCACGTCGGTCAGCGCGTCGAGCACTTCCGGCGGCACTGGCAGCGGCACCACCGGGCCAATCAGCAGCGTGAGGTAGATGCCCTTAAGCACGGTTGAAGCCAGGGATGCCTTCGGGCAGGGTGATGCGGAGGCGGCGGCCCACGGTGGCCGTCAGCTCGTTGGGCTGTACGGCGCCGTTGGCGTCGCACAGCCGCCAAAACTGCTCCGGGTCGCCGAGGTACTGGTTGGCCATGTTGTCGGGCCGCTCGCCCTCGGTTACGGCGTGCTCCTGCAGCAGGAAAAAGCGCTCGGGCGGCGGCACCAGCCGCCGGCGCAGGTACACCAGCGGCTCGCCGGTGGCGGTTTCCAGCCGGGCCGTGGCCAGGCCGTAGTACCGGCTGGTGGGCGGGAAAGGCGCAGGGGTCCTACCCGTTTGCTGAAGCATCGTTTGCAGCGGATCGGTCATGGCTGGGCTATGGCTGGGTTAGGGAATGGCGTTGATTCCGAAGGCGTTCAGCGCGCCGCCGGCAAAGAGGCCCGCCAGGTGTTCCTTGCTCTGCTGGTAGCTCAGGTACAGGCTGCCGCCTTTGTGCTGGAAGCCCAGGTCGTCCACGCTCAGCACGCGCATGCCCAGGCTCACCTTGGCCCGCAGCGGGTTCAGGTTCACATCAAAGGCTTCTTCCGTCACGCTGAACTCGGTGATGCGCACCGGGATGATGCGTTGCTTATTCCAGATGAAGAGGGTCAGGGCCGTTTCCATGGGCACAATTTCCAGGGTGCCCGACTGGGCCAGACGGTTGTTGGCGAGCAGCTGCGCGCTGCTGGGGTAAATGATGGTTTCCAGGGCCGCCAGCTGCGGCTGGATGCCCACCTGCACCGTCACCGCATCGGCCACTTCGAGCTGGTCGGCGGCGTCAATCTCCGCCTCCAGCTTCAGCGTTTCCACCGGGGGGCCCGTCAGGCGCAGCGCCTCCGAGCGGTTGACGCCCTCGCCTCCCACCCCCTTTACCTGGAACGACCGGGTGAGCGTGTCCGGGTTGTACTGCAAGGCGATGATGCGCTGCACCGCCGACGTCTCCACATCAATCAGCACCAGCCCGCCTTTCAGAATGCGGGGAGAACCGGGGAAGGTGGTCATGAGTTAAACAAGCAAAAAGGATGATTTTGTGTCGAGCATTTAATTCATAAAGCATTATATTATAGCAACTAAAGCATTTTAAAAGATAAGAAAAGCAATTCAATTGCTTTTGCTCATCGGCTTTCTCCACACGGGAAATCCAGTGCAATCACCTGCGGTTGGATCAGCCCGTTCACCAGCGCAGCCACGTGCCGGTTGTTAAACATCCACACGAGGGGGTAGCCGCAGCGGGCCGCCACCGCGAGTTGAAGCTGGGATTGGTCAATGAAACGATTGATGGTCTGCTGCCGCATCAGGTAAGTGGCCGGGGAGGTATTCAAAAGGAACCCGTAACCGGTCTTTACTTCGTACAAGGCGCCACCGGCCGTTCGCGCATCAAAATCCACGTAGAGGCCTTCAGGCGTTTTGATGCCCCACTCCCGAGGCGTCCCACTGACCATCGTAGCGAATTGATCATGGCAGGAGTTTGCCCCGCGCTGGGCGGTTGCCATGCCGCGGCAGCCCTTCCTATTTTCTTCCTCCGTATCGATGTCCGGGCGCGGCAGCGGCCGGGCCACCGGCTTTGGTATCGGCTGTTGTTGCGGCAGCGGCAATGAAGCTTCCGGTGCAAACCAATCCCGCAATCCTTTCTGGTCGGCTTTAGATGTTTTGCCCGTTTCCCAAGGCGTGGGCATCAAGGGGGGGAGGTCATCAAAAAAATCGGGTCGTGACTTGAAAGTGGGCGCGGCCGGCTGGTGGCACCCCGAGATGCACACGGCCAGGGGCGAAGGCAAAATAATGTATCCCTGGCTTTCCAACTCGCGTTGGAAGCGGGACCAAAACACGAGGGCCACAATTGCAACGACCACCACCGCCCCCACTGCTACCGGAGCTGCGATGGCAACGGTGCCCCCTGCTGCCGCTGTGCCTTCTGCCGCGGCGGTAGCGGCCGCTTCTTCCGCCGCTACGGTGGCCGCTTGCCTGGCCCAGGCGGCATCTGCTACCTGCTGAGCCGTTATTTTGACAGCCATGCCTTCTGCCGCGGCCCCTCCGCTAAGCGCACGCGTGGCCAGGGCCCCGCCCGCTGCGGCCTGTGGCGTAGCAGCTTCCCGGGGCCCCATTCCTGCCGAGGCCCGCCCCGAGCCGTACATTTCCCAGGCTTCTTTTTCGGTCAATAATTTCTGGCAGGCGCCTTCTTCCCGGCAGCGACGCACGGCATTCGCTTCTTTTAGCAAGCCCGCGCGCCGGTACGCCCCTTCGACGTCGGTGCGCCGTTTTTCTGACGGAATTTGGGACCCCGCGCCCGGCGGGCCGGCGTGTACGCCCGGCGCGGCCTGCCGCTGGATTCGATTTCCTCCAGACGCCGCCGAAGCCCTGCCGCCGCCCTGCTGAAGGACGTGCGCCAGCTCGTGGGCCAGCAGACGCTGGCCGGTAGCCGATTGCGGCGCGTACTGCCCGGCCCCGAATACCACGTTCCGGCCGACGGTGTAGGCTAGGGCGTTGATGGCCGCGGCCGATTCAGCAGCCTGGGCACCCGCGTGGATGCGCACCGCGCCTAGGTCGTGGCCGAAACGGGTTTCCATGAACCGGCGGGTGGCGGTGTCCAGGGGCTGGCCGGCCGCCTGCAGTGTCTGCGTTACGGCTGGCGAAGCTTCCGGCACGGGCTGGGGGCTGGCTGCTTTTCGGTGCAGTTCCTCCTCTTTTTCGCACGCCGCGCATTTTCTTTGAAGCAGCCCGCCCGGGGCGGGAGTTGGTTGTAACGACGGTGATTTTTCTTTGCGCTGCGCTTTTTCCTCCTTTTCGCAGTGCGCGCATTTGCGTTGCACCGATGCCACGGCGGGTTTGAAAGCCATACCGTCGCCGGGGCCCACGGTAGGCAGGCGCATTACTTTTTCGGCCATTGCGTCGGCTTCCTGCTCGTGTGCATCGCCCGGCTGGTTGATTACCAACTTAGGTTGCAACCGCACTGGGCTCGCCAGGAGGGTTTGGTACCCGTGCGCGCTGATACTGCCGATATTATGGCCTGCACCTAGGTGCAATCCAAGGGCGGTTTCCCGGGCGACGTCTGGCAGTAGATCCGCAGCTTTTTTGAGTAAAGGCGCAGCTACGCCTGGGGCCGGGCTCTTCGCATTTAAAAAAGCTGAACTCGTCATTTTGCCTCTCTTTTACCAATCAACTTACCTGCCCTACGGTACCCTCAGGTACGACCTATCGGCCTGGCGGGCATACGTCAGCGTGGGGCGCAGTTGCGCGGCGGTGGGCGACGCCCGGGGCCCCAGGTAGCCGATATCGATGCGTTCGACGTGGGGCCCCAGCCGGGCCGCGGCGGCATCGACCGCGGCGTCGATGGTGGCCACGTCGGCCGATGCCACCGTTACATTGATGGAAATGATACCGCCGGACGGCACGCCCGGCATCGGCACGGTGAGCTGGCTGGCGCGCGCGGGCGTGTCCTTGGCTTTGGCCACGATGGCCTGCGTGATTTTGCTCCGGGTGCCCGTGATGCCCTCGGCGTAATCGGCCAGCGCGCGCCCAATGCCGCCCAGCCCAGGCTTTGGGGTCACTAGGCCAGCGGGGGCCGACGTCACCGACCGCCCTTCGAGCCGGGTGATGGTACCGTTTTCCAGGTGCAGCACCAGGTCGGGAGTGCGCTGGGCCATCGTGGGCGGCACTATTTCGACCGATTGCACACGCACCCCACCCACTTCTCCACGCTCCAGCATCCGGATGATGTCGCGCAGTTCGGCGGCGGCGGCGCGCCCGTCCACGCGCGTCAGCGGGGCGCGGGCGCGCCGGATGATGTCGGACAACGCGTTGTTGGGGGCCACCAACCGGCCTTGGTAGTGGGTTATCAGGTCCTGCGATACGCTCTCGACGGTGCGGGCAACCGCCGGGGCGTTGGGGACCGGGGCCAAAACTCCGAAGGGCTGGACGAGGGCGGCCGGCGGCGCGTCCTCGGCCCGGGCCAAAGTGGGCCCCAGCCCTTCAGCTTCCTCGCGAATCAGCGTTGTGGCGGCTCGCTCTTCCAGCACCGGCGCCGCTTCGGCCGTGCCAATCAGTATGCGGGCCGCGCCGGCGCGCGCGGTGTTAGCGGTGCGGTTGAACGACCGGCCGGCCACCGCGGTGGCTTCTTTGACGCCCGCTTTTACCAGGGGGCCCGCCAGCTTAGCTATTACCACCCCGATATCGGCCACGATAAACAACGCGTCGATGGGGTCGAACTGGTCAACTTCCACGGGCGCTTCCAGCCCGCTCGTCGAGAGCAACTTTCCGTTACGGTCCACCTCCATTATCGTCACGCCCGCCCGCAGCCGGTAGCCAATGAGCTGGTTCGTTTTGGGGTGGCGGATGGGCATCGCGGCCCTGCTGCTCAGCCTAAATGTCTGCCGAACGTCCGAGTCGGGCAGGCCAATGCTGGTGTTAGGCGGCAGGTCGCCGGCCGGCTCGAAGCGCATTTGCTGCAGCTGGGCTTTGCTGGGCGGCGGGCCGGGGCCCAGCCAGACGGCTTTGCGCGGGTCAATTTCGGGATCGGGCGGCTGCATGGTGTGCAGGAACGGTTGGCCGGAGCGCAGCTGGGTTTCGAACGGCGTCGGGGGCGGGTCAACGGTTAAGTAGTGGCTCAGGTCGGGCCCCGGGCCGGCGGTGGGCGTTTGCAGCGGCGGGGGCAGCGCGAAGGGGCTTTCCGCTTTGTCGGCCGCAAACAGCGCCTGCTGCTTGCGCGCCCGCTGTTGCCGCACGGCCAGGGGCGGCTCGCCCAGCCACGTTGCCTGGCTGGGATCGGGCGCGGGGGACGCAGCTTTCATCGTTTCGAGCACGGTTTCCGCCACTTGCAGGGCCGGCGCCGCCTTGGCAATTGTCGCGTCAATTTGCTGCGGCGTGACCCCGCTGGCCTGCGTGGCTTGGCGCAGGGCTCCGTTGGCCTGTTCAATTTGGGCACGCACCGGCGCGGGCGCCACCTCCAGCGCCCGCTGGTAAATTTTGTTCAGCCGGTTGAAATAGGGTGTCGGCGCGCCCGGGCTAGCTTCCTGGCGCGCTAGGCCAGGGCGGCTCGCGGCGCGCACCGCCACTGGGCGGTTTTGCTGAATGGCCACCGCGGCGTGGTCGGCGTCCCGCTCGTGCGCGGGCCCTGGCGGGGTGGCCGACGGCCGGGCCTGCTGCACCACGTGGGCCAGCTCGTGGGCCAGCAGCCGCTGCCCGGCCGGGGCCCCGGGCGCGTATTGGTGGGCCCCAAATGCAATGTCGTGGCCTACTGTGTAGGCCCGGGCATTCATCGCCTGCGCGGCCTCAGCCGTTTGGTCGTTGGCGTGCACGCGCACCTGCTTGAAATCGTGGCCAAACCGCGCTTCCATAAAAGTGCGGGTGCTGGCATCCAACGGCTGGCCCGGTGACTGCAACCCGCCAAGTGCGGCGGAGTGGCCGTCGCAGACATGTGCGCTGATTTTGCCAAAATCATGGCTCATTCCCAAGGCCCACCCGTGCATGTTTGTACGGGCAGCTTCGGAAGCGATGGCCTTCTTGGCAACGGGCGCTGCTTCCAGGGCCCTGTGCTTTCCTTTTAAGGCCGTGCTGCTCATTTGTTGAAGCCAGTGTAAACCGATTGGGCAATTTGGGCTCCCACCGCGGCGGCCCCGCTGCCGGGCGCGACGGAGAAACTGCCGGCGTTCAGCCGCTCCACGCTGCACTCGTCGGCGAGTGCAGGAGGCAGGCCCTGCGCCTGCAACAGCCGGGTGATTTCGCGTTCCACAGCGGCGCCAATCTGGTGGGCGTTGGAGGCCCCAAAGCCGTGCAGGATTAATTCTTCGATGTGCAGCTCGATGTTGGGGCTCATGGCGTTCACGTTACCAGCCGTTCATTTCCGCGTGGCTCAGCGGGCGTTCGAGTTTGTTGTATTCGCTGCGGGCGGCGCGGGCGATGTGGGCCATCCGCACGGGTTGGTTGTCGTGGGCAGCGGCGAAGGCCGCGTTCAGGGCCATGTTGCGGATGTTGCCGCCGGGCACGCTCAGACGGGCCAGCTTTTCGAAATCCAGGTCTTCGCGGGGCGTGGCGGCGGGGAACACCCGGCGCCAGATTTCGGCCCGCTGGGCCGCGTCGGGATACGGGAACTGCACCACGAACCGCAGCCGGCGCAGGAAGGCTTTGTCCAGGGCGGCGCGTAGGTTGGTGGTGAGGACGGCCAGGCCCCGGTAGGCTTCCATGCGCTGGAGCAGGTAGCTCACCTCGATGTTGCTGTGGCGGTCGTGGCTGTCCTTTACTTCGCTGCGCTTGCCGAATAGCGCGTCGGCTTCGTCGAAGAGCAGGATGGCGCCGCCAGCCTCGGCCGCGTCGAAGATGCGGCGCAGATTTTTTTCCGTTTCGCCGATGTACTTGTTCACCACCTGACTTAAGTCGATGCGGTAGAGGTCGAGGTGCAGAGCGTGGGCCAGCACCTCCGCGGCCATAGTTTTGCCCGTGCCGCTTTCGCCCGCAAATAGCACCGTGATGCCCAGCCCGCGCGCCCCGGGGCCCCCAAAGCCCCACTCGTGGTACACGCGGTGGCGCTGCCGCACCTGCCAGACTATTTCCCGCAGGGTGTGCAGCTGGGCGTCGGGCAGCACCAGGTCGGCCCAGGTCGCCCGCGGGTCGATGCGCTGGGCCAGCTCATCGACCCGCGGGCGGGTGTGGGCGCAGCAGGCTTGCCACAGCCGGCGGGCGAGCGGCGTAGCGGCCGCTTTTCCCACCGGTGTTTCGGCGGTTGGGGCCCGTAGCGCGTCGGCACTGGCGGCCTGAATGCTGCTGGCGCTCAAGTCAAACTGCGCCACCACGGCTTGCAACGCTTCAGGCGGGTGGGCGGCGGGTCCCAAGGCGTTTTGCCAAAGCTGTAACTGCTCGGCGGGTGTGGGCTTGGGCACCGTGAATTCAGCTTTCGGGCGCTTCAGCCGCGGCTCCCAGGAGCCTCCACTCAGCAGCACCACCCCATCCACGTGGTCGATGAAATGGGCCGCACCCTGCGTCTGCGCCCGGTCGCCAGGGTCTAGGTCGGCGCAGTCCACGTGGAGGGCGTAGGATAGCAAGGCCGCTTCTCGGTTCCAGATCCGGAGCAGCTGGTTGGCTTCCGGCACCGCAGCCGGGATGAGATGCGCGGGCAGCGAGTAGAGTTGCAGCCCCAGCAGTGCGCCGGCGTGGGACCCGAGCGCGGCGTTGCCCGCCGCGTCGTCGCCGCGCAGCACCAGCACCGGCAGCACCTCGCCGGCGCAGGCCCGGGCCATGCCATCGGCCAGAACTTGCTGCGAGTCCGTCAGCAAGGCCTCGAGCCGCACCGGCTCGGCGAGGTCGCGCAGGCGTTCGTCCAGCGTGCAGGTGCCCGTTAAGTAGTGCAGAATTTGTTCATCAATTTTCAAGGGGCTTTGGGTAAGCAACGGTCCGGCGGCCGGCTTTACCAGCTGCCAGTAGCGCAGGGGCGCGGTGGGTAGCAGGGCGCTCCAGTGCGCGTGCGGGAAGGCGGCCAGCGCCAGGCTGAACGTGGGCAGCGGTGCCCCGCCCTGTAACGAAGCTACCAGCGCCCTGAAGGCGGCATCCAACTCCACCGCGGCGCACAGCAGCAGCACTTTGCATTCAAAATCGGACAGGCTCAGCAGCGTGGTCAGGGTAGCTAGCGCCGACGGCGCCGGCAGTTCGGCGCTGACATCTTCCGCCGCCTGCTGCGCGGCGCTGAGTAAGGCCTGCTGCGACAAGATCTGTTCGGCATCGGCCGCCGTGCGTGCCTGGTGCAGGGCCAATTCGTGGTGCAAAGCGCGCACGGCCGCCGTCAGGTAACCGTGGTTAGCCGTGGTCCAGCTTTGCGTAAGCGTGGTGGTCATGCAATCGTGACCTGGGGTGAATTGAATGTTCCCACTGCATCAGTATCCAAGGGGCTTTCGGCCCCATCAACCTGCAGGCGCACTAGGTAGGTGCCGGGTTTTACGGTCTGCACCGGCACGGTTAGGGTTGAGGTAGGCAGCGCCGCAGGAGCCGCCGTGGGCGGTCGGAAGCTGTAAGCCGTATCCGCGCCGAGCGTATTCAGGAGCACGACGACCTGCTGGCGGGCCAATACGGCCGGGTTTACCGTTAGGGTCAGATTGCCCGTTCGGGGGCTGGTACCGCCGCCTGAAACGTTGGCGTAGGTCACGGCGCTGAGCGTGGGACTGAGCACAAAAGCTTCCAGATTGGAGGCGCCGCCCCGGTGTTCTGCCAGGGGGAGGCCCATCAGGATCTGATGCACTACCTGTACGCCGTGAATGCCAGTTACCAGGGTATTAGGTAGCGTGAAAACGAGTTGGGAATCACTCACCGAATCCAGCACCACCGGTTCACCGTCAATCGTTGCCGTCACCAAATCGTTTTTTAGCTGCCGTCCTACCACCACAAGCTTATAGCTCGCCAGGATCTTCTGGTTGTCAACTACTAATGATCCGGCCGCCGGGGCCTGCGATTTAAGCTGGTCGATAATCGGCTGGCGAAAAGGTAGCACGTAAACCTGTCGACGCTGCACGGGCAAGGCCGAGCGGGTAGACTTCTGGCTCTGAATTAATACTACCGTGACTTTATACGCGGCCGAGGCCCGGTATTTGGCTTGAAAGGCGGTCCAGAACCGGGAAAGGTCCTCCGCATTCAGCGACTCTGGAGTAATCTTAATCTGCTCTACCTGCTCGGCCAGCTCAGCAGTAGCCAAAAGCCGTAGCGCGGGCGGCAGCCCCGTGGGGGAAGTCGTAGAAGGCGCCGCTAGCGACTGGCGGATGGCCTCGCGCGATAAAACCGGCGTTTCGTGCAATAGCTGCATCCCGTAGCCCAGCAGAATTTCGGCGTGGAGCTCTTCGGCTCCGTAGGCCGTGAGAAAATAGTGCAGGTCAAGCGCCAGGGGCGGATTACCGACGCGTTGGCCGCGCCCATTAAAACCAGGCAATCCCTCATTGCGCCACCCGGCATTGGGCTGAACCTGGTACATAAACAGATTCAGCCCACTTTGCTCGCTGGCGGTGCCTACCTCCATGCGGTCGGGGGGAAGCGCGCTTACCTGCACGTTGCCGTTGATAATGCCCGTCACGTCATGATCGATAAGGCCATTATTGAGCAGGTCCTTCAGTACGTGCGTCACGGAGGCAATTCCAAGGGCCGTACTCATTTACCTACTGGTTTAGAACTGGTGAGTGATTTGCGGCTTTCAGCGCAAATAATTGAATTTTAGCTACTTAATGGCTGGGGGCTACTCTGCCGGGCGGGTGCTGCGCTGCTTCAGGTACTCGTCCAACGACAGCAGGGGCTTGGGGCCGGCCGAGGGCGGGGCAGTGGCGGGAGCTGGTGCGGAAACAGCCCGTACCTCGATCCGCCCGATTGTGACTTTAATCGTGGTGGGCGTGGCGGCAGCTGGTCCTTGCTCTCTTCCACTCGGGCTACTACTGCGTTGAGTGGTGGGCAGACGGGCCGGTCCGCCCAGCAGGCCATTCAACTGGCTCGGGCTTTCCGCCCGGTTTATCCCCGCCTCACTCCCGACGCGAAGTGCCGGCTCAACCAGGTCCTGATGCTGGCGTTTGAGATCCATCGCTACGGCCTGGGGGAATTTGCTTACTGCTTGCTGTGCGTCGGGGCTCATCGAAACCAGGGCGGACTCTTCAGAACTTGCAGGTGAGACACTTGGCCCAGCAGGGCTTTGTTTCCGAACCGCTGCTTCAAGCGGGCGGCGTTCCATTGCCTGCTCCCATTCGCCGGCAGGAGCGCCCGGTAGATGGGGTGAAGCTACTGCACCAGGCAGAGGCGGCTGCCTAGCTGGCAGGCGGCCGGCCGGTTGCTCAGCATAGGGCTCTATCTGTTGGGCGGGCCAGCTAGTACCGTAGTTTTCCGTGTTGGTATCCTGGGTAAATAGGGCAGGCCGGGTACGTTCTGCTGGCTCAAAGCGCCCCCTTACGCGGGGTTGGACATTATCCTCCACCTGCACGTGGCGGTTAACTAGATTATTCACAAAGTCACTCATACTCCAATCAGGTCGAGGTATAGTTGCCGCCGTTGAGGGCTCATGCGCAGAATGTCCTGTTCCGACCACCCATAAGCCCGGGCCAGCGCATACACTTCCTGTAAAATGTGCCTGGCCCAACTCTCTATTTCCAGCCACAAGTAGCTGACAATGTCAAAGCGGACTTCCCACTGCTGCCCGCAGCCTGGACAGTTCACCAGCATCTGAATATCCGCCTGCGGGTCCTCTCGGGCCATCTGCTCATTCAGCGCCTCCACAATGGTAGCGGGCAACTCCGCAAACGAATATTCCTGAGCCTGCTGTTGAACGCTAATCAGGCAATCAGCCAGCAGTTGCTCGGGGGTTGCCTGGTAGCTGACCTGTGACATGGCTCGGCGCAGATCGTGGCTGTTGGGGAGCCGGAATCGGACCAAAAATCCATCTCTCTCCAGCGTAAACTCCTTCTGTAAGCCTACCGCTTCCGGGGTCTGAAGACGCAGATCACGAGTGCTGGTTTCCCATTCTACCGTTTCAGCGCAGGTAGGACAGGTTGCTTTATTTAGCAGGTGAAACCCGAACAGCCATTCGCGCAGCTGCAACAGGTGGGCATCACGCTGACCGACACTTAAGCTAGCTATGCTGCTTATGTCCTCGGCCGCGCACGCAACCCGCAGCAGGTGCAGCGCTTTTTCGAGCAGCGTCTGCTGCAGACCCGCTTCCCACACGTTAAGTAGTTCTATCGTTGTTAGCGGCCTCATACCTGGCTATCCCCTGGCGCAGCTACCACCTAACAGCTTAAGCAGGTTCCGTAAACGTGGGCTCACTGGGTTCGGGCACTTCGTAGTCCCGCTCCCAGCCTTCGGTTTCCAGCTTGAGGTGCTGAATCAAAACGGCGTTAGCGTTGGCGTCGAAGTCTGATACTGGCTGGTATTCCGACACCCAGCACCGATACACTTTGTAGGCAATGGCCAACTGCCCGGCCTCGTTGTAGAGTTCGATAATCAGGTCTTTGCGAAAATCTTTAAGCGATACCTCCGCTCCCAGGCCCGAGCCGAAGTTCCAGACCTTATTGGCCCATTGCTCAAAAACCGGGTCGTGGGTAACGCCCCGCTCGAGGGTAAGGGCATCGTACTCGGTGCGTCCCGGCGACTTGCGGCTGCTACTCGGGTCACCGCCTTCCCGGTGCTTCACTACTTCTGTAGTGCGCTTGAATCCGCTTAACTTGCTGACACCCATAACGTAGACCCCATCCCATTTTACCCGAAACTTAAAGTTTTTGTACGGGTCGAAGCGTTGCGCATTGACGGTAAATTGTGCCATGACGTTTCGGGTTAGAAGTCGATTTGTCCGGAGAGTTGCTGAATCCTGATGAACACGAATTCGGCCGGCTTAAGCGGGGCAAACCCAACCAGCACGTTTACCACGCCCTGATTGATATCGGTCTGGTTGGTGGTTTCCTGGTCGCACTTCACCAGGTAGGCTTCCCGGGGAGTTTTGCCCTGAAAGGCTCCCTGTCGAAAGAGGTTGTGCATGAAGGCGCCCACGTTGAGCCGGATCTGGGACCATAGGGGTTCGTCGTTGGGTTCAAAAACAACCCACTGAGTACCCCGGTACAAGCTTTCCTCAATGAACAGGGAAGTCCGCCGAACTGCCACGTACTTGTTGTCGGTATCAGCCAACTGGTCAGCGCCACGCAATGTGCGGGCGCCCCACACTACGCGGCCCGTAACCGGAAACTGGCGCAAGCAATTGATCCCAAGCGGGTTCAAAATCCCATTCTCATCGTCGGTCAAACTTACCTGCAGGCCCTGAATTCCGTTGAGCGAGGCATCAAGGCCCGCTGGTGATTTCCAGACGCCACGGCGGGCGTCGGTGCGGGCCATCACGCCGGCTACGAGTCCACACGGCACAAAAGCGTCAACCTGACCGTCTCGTTTGGGATCTACCTCCCTGATGCGGGGAAAGTAGAGCGCCGCATTGCGAGCGTCGCTGCCCGCTAGACCCAAACTGGTTAGCACCTGTTCCGCCTTTTTCAGGGCATTATCGCCCGAGCTTCCCCAGGCGGCGGGAGGATCTACTAGGAGCATGGCTCGTTTCTCAAGGCACAGGCTTAGGCCAGTTGAGTAAACTTCGGATGCAGTATCGCCGCCCCGCACAGCTGGCGGGATACAGAGTAGATTGAATTCCGTATTGCGCAGCGCAAAAACGCCCGTCTTGGCTACCTCACTGCCCAGGTACTCGATCGAGGTTAAATCGCTACCGTCGGCGTTATCGGCCGCGCTGGCGGGGATACCGGTGAAACTAGGAGGGCTTTCCAGTAGGGGTGTTTCTTTGGGGCGCTCTGCGGGCATAGGCCCTTGCACGCGCACCAACGCGGAGTTCTGGTCTAATACCCGTGGCAGGTAGCGGGAAGAAGCAGGGTCGCTCGAAACATTGAGGAAGGCTTCCGTCGCGCCTTGCTCTTCCCTAACTGTTAGGTTAAAAAGCTTGTTATCAGCTGTATTTTTAGTTTTATAAGTAACAATTACACTTAACCTGCTGCCCCAGCTACCGACATTAACCGCTTCGAGTATGAGCGGGGCGCCGCTGTCAACAGGTAACGTGATAGTAGCAGCGACAGCATTTTTGGCAAGACGGATAATCACGGCTTTGCTGCCGCCATTCTGGTAAAAATCGCGTACCGCATAGCTCATCATGCTCTCCGACCAGATGCCGCCAAACTGGCGCTCAAAGTCGCCAAAATTGTTAAGTGTCACCGGGTCGTTGACGGGCCCACGTAAGGCTCGCCCGAGAAAGGCGGTAATAGACGTCGCGACGCCTGTGATAGTCCGTACTCCGCTTGAAACCTCCTCAATGTAGACACCGGGGTAAGTTGGTTGTATGGGCATGGGCGTAACGGGTTAAAGCAACAGTCGGATTACAGTTTTTTTAACAAGCTGACGCATACGTTCAGTGACAGTGCTTGCCGAAGTCCGTTGAGTTGAACTCCAAAACGGGTTTTACCTTTTTTCTTGAATAAGATACCCTTTAGCCCCGCCAGTGGCCCGTGCATAATCTGTACCCAGTCCCCGCTCAGCAGGCTCGGTTCCAATTCAACAGCGACGCTTTCCACTTTCCGAATTGTCTCGATTTCATCAGTTGAAATAATGGCTGGCCGTCCTTCAAAAGCAACAAACCGCGCCACTCCTGCTACTTTTAGCACGTTCACCCGCTCGTGATCGTGAATGTGAACGAAGAGATAACTGGGGAAAAGAGGGACATGTAGTTCCTTAATTCGGTCGCTCCACTGTCGGAGAACTTTCTGTAGTGGCAGATACGTGCTTATGGCTTGTTTTACCAGCTCCGAATGAATTCTGCGTTCCAGGTTTGGGTATGTGTAAACCGCATACCAATTTGCTTTTAATGGTATCATCAGCAGGAAGCTCTTAGTATTTAGCCGTGTTCTGGCAGGCCTTGAGCTCACCAGCAACGTAATGGCGAGGCACTACAAGGCTTCGCCAACCTTCATCACAGGGCGTGTATGAAGCACAATCTTCCCCATCTACTTATAAGCGGATATGTATAAGTAACTAAAATCAAATATACATAACTATATTGATTAATTACCATTTCCATAAATTATTATTAAGACATATAAAAATTAATAATGCTCTTTCACTCGGTTCTTATCCAAATAGTTGGCCTACTTCCGACTGCTGCCCACTATAAGATTTAACGTTTTAGGGACGGGTTGTGATGCGGTGCAGCGTGGTCTCGGAAAGTGTTGAAATATTGCTGACTATGTTGCCGACTCATACAAAGTGCACTCGGTGAGTCAACACGTTGGTGCTGCTCAAGGATAGGGTCCCCTCAGAAGGAGTCCACAATAATTTCGACGGGTGTTGCGGCGGGCCCGCCTTGCACTTGGTCTATCAACTGATGTCGGACCAAAATAGGGCGCGACAAACTGCATCAGCTCTAGCAAACGCACAATTTGATTCTGCGTCGAAAGCGATCGGTGCCAAAAACGACGAACTTGGCGCGTAGCCTGCGTAAGTATCCTAACCTGCTAGTGGATATAGCGTTGATGGCACCACAACAAGCTTGGGTGTGCGACATTACCTACTTGTGCATCGGGTTGAGCTTCGGCTACTTGTCTTTATTAACCGATGCGTATTTGAAGCTTATCGTCGGCTACTGCCTGCATCCGCTGCTTACCGTGGAGGACTCATTGAAAGCCTTAGAAGTGGCTTTGCAGCGCGAGCCACCTAGCGCCGCCCCCTTGATTCACCACTCGGGAGTCAGTACGGCAGCTTTGCGTATATCCAGCGGCTTCGGCAAGCGGGGATTGCCATCAGCATGACCCATCACGGCGACCCCTACGAAAAGGCAGTGGCCGAACGCGTCAATGGTATCTTGAAAACGGATTTCCGGCTAAACCGCGTGTTTATCACCTTTGATGAAGCAGCCCGAGCCGTCGAGCAGCGTGTACGCAACTATAATCACCTGCGCCCATATAGGAGCTGTGGGTATCTCACACCGACGGCCGCCCATGCCAGTACCGAGCCCTTTCAAAAGCATTGGAAACCCAACGTATACAAGACTGCTCAACCCCCAGCATCAACTGATGCAGCCTAACTTGACAATCTGCTATCAGGATTAGAATCACTTATTTTTTCTCCCGCGAAAACTGACAACTTTTTTTCAGGATTAGACAACCTGTATAGCTATAGCTGGACGAGACAAAGACGGACAGTGGCGAGATATAGTTTGGAAATAGTTTTTGAAGTAGTTAAGTGACTAGAAGCCGAGCGCGGAATGGCGTCTTTCAGCATTATGGTAGCAGGTGTAGTGGCGAACTTCCCAGCGGCTTTCAGCTAGATTAGGAAAGTTGCCGCCGTCAAACAATTCGGTCTTGAGTTGACTCCAAATAGATGCAGTATTAGTATTGTTGCAACAGGTGCCTAGCCACTTTGCAACCCATCTGCGAACCACATTCTGCTTTTGTCCGGCATAGCTAGACCATCTCACAGGTGTGAGCACTACCTCCATTGGTATCAGAGTAGTTTCTTGTTGACCCAACTATTGCACGTAGATATTGTGTCAATCAGTTGACACTTCGGGGGAGAAAAAAACAAGAATTAACGGGTTCAGTGGAGTACAATATGCCGAGATTGCACTTACAAGTAAGTAGCACAAACTATTGATTACTAATGATAAATACTCCAATAAGGGCCCCGTGGCTAGTGCATTTCTCCGAGGTGACCCCTACAGATGAGCGCGCTACGAGTCGCATCAAAGTAGAAATTACTGGCGCTCAAACCTTATTGTGCCCTTAACGGCTAAGCGATAAGGAGTCTTAACTACCTAACGGCAACCCCTGGTACAGCGCGTCGTTTATTCCATCGTTCCGTCGAAGTTAGCCCTACTACCTGACCAAGCTGGGCGGCTCCGTAACGCCCCTAATCGGTGCCTTGCGAGCCTGGGGCACGCACTACCGTAGCCACCCGGGCTAGCCCGCCCGCCTACCTTCGCGCCCATGAAACCTGAGATTCTTGCCCGTATCCGCGAGCTGAGCGGTACCACCGAGGGCGTGCGTGGCCGCTCACTGGCCGATGACTTGCAGGCCATTCGCTTTTCCTCGGTGCTATATCCCCAGCCCACCGACACGCCCTGGGCTGCGGCGGCAGCCACCGAGCCTATTGCCGGGCTGCAGGCCTGGGTGGTGGCCCACCGCTCGCTGCTGGCGCACGACCGGACGGCTTTCGACCAGCAGCTGGTAGCCCATTTCTACCAGCTCACGCCGGAGCCCCGCGGGCAGGCGTTTTTCGTGGGTCGCCTGTTCACGCCCTTTCGGCCGGGCACGCCCGACTATACCGAATGGTCCGCCGACTTCGCTGACCCCGACCTGGTGGACCTGAGCCCAGTGCGCGCCGTGGCGGCCGACCCTGCCCCCGATTTTGTGCACCTAGCCTCCAGCTATGGCTACCCCGACAACTTCTACGTGTGCCTAGCCGACCCAGCTCCTGACGACCCCACGGTATTTGGCACCGACCACGAAACGTTTTTTCAGCAAATCACCAACGAAGGGGCGCTAAGCGCGTTTTTTCAGCGCTATCTCACGCCCGCCGAGTTGCTGGCGCTGGTGCACCGCCAACTGGCGACTTGAGTGCCGCCCCCGCACTACCTCTTCCTTACCCTATGCCGCCACCTACCTACCCCCACGCGCCCTTACCAGCCGATGCCAACGCGGAAGACCAGGCCATGCAGCCCGTGCTGGAACAGCTACTGCTGGAAATGCTGGCCAATCGGGGCGGCAAGCTCACCACCTTTCCCACTTATGTCGCGGCGCGGGCGCAGGATGCGGCCTACCAAGGTCGGTTGCTGTTGGCGACGGCCGCCGTGATGAATGCCAACATGGGCGACCAAGCGACCTACAACAATGCCGCGCATTGGTCGCTTAGGGAGGTGTTTAATAGCCTCTTGCGGGGCACCGTGGCGCTGAGTGAAGCCCATTGGCTGCGGCTGCTGGAGCGGTGCAGGCAGCCGCGCCAGCCCGACACCCGCGCCAAATACCCGGCCTCCAGCTTTTTCTCGTTGAGCCTGCTGCTCAACCAGCTTGCCCGCCACGCTAAAAAACAGCCCGTGCAGCACCTGCCGCTGCGGGCCCTGCTGGCGCACCTGCTGACTGAGAGCAGCACCGCCAGCAAGGAGGACGCCAAGGTGCAGGCGAAAATCCGCGAAATTCTGGGCCCGGATACCCCTGCTTCTCCTTTTTAGCAACCAATTCCATACGTTCAGGAAGTAGGCAGTACTAAAACCTGCTTCTCAGTAGCCCCTTATCCGAATAAATTCGAAACCGCAGGTTGGCACTTAGACTAGGTTGTTACGCAGACGGAGTTACTCGACTACGAACGCTTCTTTATGAGCACCATCACGCAGTTATTCGCTGACTCGGCTACTCCCACCGGCAACCTGCGCACCCTGGAACTGCCCGGTCTGGTGCTGCCGACTGGCCACCTCGTAGCCTGTGACCCGCTCGCGCACTGCGACCCGCAGCCCTTTACGCAAGCCTGCCCGGCCGGCCGCTACCCGGTATACCTGCACCGGCTGCCTACCGAAAACCGAATTGCCTACGCCGAGCTGCGCCTGAGTTTGGCGACGGTGGTGCGCTGGGAGTTGGCCGTCACGGCCGAACAGGACCCGGCGACGCTGGCCGCTGACGAAATCTTTGGGTACCCGGTATCGGCGGGTTTGGGTTGCTTTATGGACCACCCCACGGTGGCGCTGCTCGCCCAGCATGATGTTGACCTAGAAGTCCAGCTCGGGGATGACTACGTCAGCTACTATGATGACTACCTGGCCGAGCACCTGGAAAATGACGCGCTAGCCGGTTCCGAGCACTGCCTGTTGCAGCCCTATGCCGACCAAGAAAACCAAGTGGCCGTGTTTCAATCGGGCTACGGGGATGGTTTTTACCCCACCTACGTGGGGCTGGACGCCGCCGGCCAGCCGGTCAAGTTCGTAACCGAATTTATCGACGTGGCCACCGCAGCTAGCTGACAAGCAGGTCTCACGTAGTTGCCTTCGCTGGAACAGCTAGACAACTAGTGTTTGGCCGAACAGCAGCCCGCAGCTTTTAGGGCCCCTCCCCCGGCAGACTAGCCCAAGCTACAGAAGCACGACATCCAGGTCCAGGCCAGCGAGGCTACCTAGCGGGCTAACGGCCGCCGGCTCCGTGCGAACCAGCAAAAATTCATACCCGCAGGGCCGGGTTTCGAGGTCGGCATTCTAGCGCTCACAAAAGCCGACGACGGTGACCTGATACCAGCCGTTAGGCACACGCACCTCCTGGACAACCCGAAAGTCATTGGCGGCATAGTTCGCTGCCAGCGGCTGGCGCCCAAACTCCAGGTACGCGGCGGCCTCCCAGCGGAGCAGCGCCCAGCCATCGGCTACCAGCACCCGCCCACTGCTGACGTGGAGGGCGAAGCCAGCGGCGGCAAATAAGACCCACTCGGCCGGTACGGTCGGTTGAGCAGCCACTGCCACCCGAACGCGATAATCCCAGGCCACAATCGGGTGGACCGGCAGTAGGCAGCCCGTGGCGAGGGCTTCCTTAGCCAAGTCCGGATTACTACGGAAGCTATCCCAAAGATTGGAAACCGGCAGGTGGTGGTAGTCGATAAAGGCCTGTAGCACAACGGGATCAAAGAGCACCAGGCCCGCGGTTTGCACCAGTAGCTTTACTTCGGTCATCTTACCGCGCGTTAAGAAACAGTTTGGGATGACCTGTGGACAACTTATGCATACCGCTTTTTCAATAGAGCCACTTGTGCCAGCTAAATACTTGATTATTAAGGATAAATAATCCAATAAAGGCCCGCTCGTAAGTAGTCTGGTGCAGCAGGCTAAAGGGCCAGCCGGTGTAGTTGGCCGCCAACGGCATCAACGTATAAAAGGCGATCAGGAAGAGCAGCAGCTTTCCCCAGGCAGGTAGCTTTATAGCAGCGCGTAAAGTAAGCAAGCGGACGTACAACGCATCAATAAATAACGACGGGCAGCGCGGTAATCGCTGGCCCAGGCTATAGCAGACCCAGTGCTATTTTGTCGGCGCTTAACCAATTCAGCGCTGCTAGCAAAGCGGCCGGCGGGGCCTTGCAGCGACGCGTGGATGATTCATAAGCCAGCTAAAATTCAGTTTAATAGGCGCGAAGTCCTCAACCAGTGCGCTACGTCCGCGTAGAAACAGCGGAGCTTAAAACTTCATCAGCCTTACATACTCCACCGACTAAGCTACCTATTCCTTTCTCCCTGTCCGACCAATTCTACCCCTACCCTAATGAAAAAACAATTTCTCACTGCCATCATTTTCCTGGCTGCCAGCGCCTTCAATAGTGCCCAGGCGCAATTCAAGCTTAATTCCACTTCTCTGGGCGCCGGTCTAAAGGCCGCCAAAGCCGCCACCCTCAGCGACCAGGATGTAGTGGCCTACACCAAAGAATACGTGGCCTGGAGTGATGCCAACAACCCCGTGGCCCCCGCCACCAGCCCCTACGCCAAGCGCCTACAAAAGCTGGTAGCTACCCTCGGCACCTACGACGGCATGAGCATGAACTACAAAGTATATCTGGTCAAGGATGTGAACGCCTTTGCCTGCGCCGATGGCAGCGTGCGCGTGCTGGCGGGGCTCATGGATTTGATGAGCGACCAGGAAGTGCTCGGCGTTATCGGCCACGAGATTGGCCACGTCAAGCACAAAGACTCGCGCGATGCCATGCGCACCGCCCTGCTTACGTCAGCCCTCAAGGAAGGCGCTTCGTCGCAAGGCGGTGCCGCAGCCACGCTGAGCAACTCGCAGCTCGGCGACGTGGGCCAGGCGCTGGCGAATGCGTCGTTTTCGCGCTCGCAAGAGAGCAGCGCCGATGGCTACGGCTACGAGCTGCTCAAGGCGCAGCAAGTAAATCCGTGGTACATGGCCACGGCTTTTGGCAAGCTGCAAGCGTTGTCGAGCGGCGCCAAATCGTCGAAAACGTCGCAGCTGTTCTCCTCGCATCCCGACACGGAGAAGCGGATGGCCGTGGTGAGCGAGCGGGCCCAAAAAGATGGTTTTGCCAAGCCCACGAAGTAAATGAAGGCGTAGCCTTGCCAGCCAAGCACTAAAGCTGGCGGGCAAGGCGTAGCTTTCCTACCCCCCAAACTCTTGCCCTATGACCATCTTTGGAATCGTGCTAGCCGTTCTAGGCTACGCGCTGCAATACCTGATGAATCGCCGCGCCTTTAACCGCCGCAACGCCGCCGGGGTCGAAGAATTTAAATCCTACGAGGCAGCCACTGGCATCCGGTTTTTAGAGGGGGCTGGCCGCAAGCTTGGCTCCGTGCTGCTCATCGGGGGCCTCATCATAGCTGCTTTTGGCTTCTTCGGGCACCACAGATAAAACCTCTTTTACCCGGTGGCTAGCTACCGCCAGTTCTAGACCACATTGTCCTCCGCTTGCGCACCCTTCTGGCACGGTGCGCAAACTTGTTTCCTTCAGCCCCAGCGTGGCCTTGGCCACCGTGGCGCAGTGCGTCCCCGCTACCACCGCCTACGCGCAGACTACTAAGCCCGCCGCCCATCCCGAAGTCGGGCAAATCCCGGAGGTGTACACCACCAAAAGCAGCCGCCTGACTATGACAGCTGCTGGTGCTCATCAACTAGCTGTACCAACTCGTGACGTTTCAGCAAAAAAATCGCATCACCATCCTGCCCTCGAACCGCCCAACAACCAAGGTCGAGGAGGACGTTTTACAGGCCGTCTGAAAACCGCCTTTCTGCAGCCAAACCCAAGAAGATTATTTTAAGTAACTGACTATCAAGTGTAAATACTCAAATGAGGGCCCGATTAATAGTATTGCAAAATCAGCCTGCAAATAGCTTGTTAATAACTAACAAGCTGTTTGCAGGCTGATTTTGCAATACTGCAGTTGCCTAAGCATCAGCTGGCTTGCTGCGACCTGGCTTGCCTTTGGGAGTGCCATCTTTTCGACGGCCGTATGGAGCTTCGAGATCTGCGACAGTTGCTTCTTTTGGAGCACGCGTTTGGCGCTGCCTTCTCGCAGGAACAACTCCGTCTAAGAGTTCATAAATGCTCGTCAGTTCTTTGGTGATATTACTGACTAAGTTTTCCACACGCACCAAACTTTTGCGGACCTCTTTCTCAGTTGCAGCCGTCGTAGTGACTTGGTCTAGGAGCGCTTGTAGTTCGGTTAAATTGATAGCCATGTCAGGTACCTAAAGGAAAAAATGCTTTATCAATCCTATTACGCACCTTGCGGAAAACGGATAATACGCAAAGTCAGCCAATTGCTAAATAAACCCCTACAATCTGTCCTTAAAAAGAAAATTATGATAAGTTGAACCAGCGGGCGCAGTAAATCGAGCGCGTACAGCGGATATAGCGGAACGAGAGAGCAGAGTGCAATAAGCTGATAACATTTGCGGAGCACTGTAACTATTGCAGAACTCTTCGATCTTCTTGCAAATAGGTCATAATGCTCACCAAAACGTGAAAAAAGCAGCCTTACCGCCGGTTTGCTCGCCTGGTTTGGCTGGTAGCAACCGCGCATGAGCCCTGAACTGAGCTCTGCAACAGGCACCATTGTTTAATAAATATTATAAGCTCGTCAATACGGGTCAAGGAGAGCATTGCTTGAAATAGAACACGTGCTCTTACGCGCTAAACCGAGCAGCCCCGACCTTCTAACGAAGACTGGGAGTGTCTATAATGAACACTTATCGTACCTAAACTATCACTTTTGCATGGCTACCCTAAATTGCTTTCAGCGCAGCTTTTACAATCTAGGAGTAGTCTGATTCTGGTCGAGTACCCGACAGGTAAGGGAGAATAACGTCCACTTATCGCTCCCTATCTGACTTAAATGTGACCAGTCGCCTTAACCACCGATAAGGAAGGCTTTCCTACTGCCGATTGGCTTACTTAACTGGGAAGCTGACAAACCACTTCAATAGTGGCGTGGTCTCTTATCATACTTCAGTGTAAGGTCAAGCATTAAGCAACTATCGAACGGGGTATACGCTATCCTTAACTTGCTATTACTGGTTGAACTGCCACCAGTCAAATCGGAGCGTGTTGTTGCTGGTACCTTTGAAAACAAAGTACACATCGTGTATCCCACCTTGCCGGCTGACTTTGCAGGACTGCACTAACCAGTTTTCAAGACTTCCGGTTTGCTTAACTTTTAAAGCCCCCAGCAGCGTACCGGTAGGACTGTCAAGGTGTAGTTCAATAACAGCATTGGGTGACGTGCTCGCCATCGAGGCCATAAATTCTTTCGCTCCCTTTTCAAAAGAAACTCCCTTAACTTTTATATAATCGTCACTGTCTATAGCCGTTACGTATAAACCATTGACGCCTTTATTGGTTTTCAGGCCTTGACTCCAGGCAATTGTTTCCGCCTCGGTGCGCTTATACGGGTTCAAGACCGCGGTACGGTCTACGCCAGTTGCTGACCAAAACGGTAGCTTCTGAATCGTGCCATCACTGTTATAGGTTAGCTTATCTACGCAAACGGAGCGCCGCTCAGAATGCGTCGAAGATATCGCTTTAGAAAGGGCGTAGTTGAAGCCAAACAGATAGGTGCTTCCCTTATAATCGATAATGCCCGGGTGATTGCCATTGGACCTGGGGTCGCTGTCCATAAGCATACCGGTGTAGTTCCAGGGGCCCGTGGGGCTGGTGCTCATGCTGTAGCCGATGCCCTCCGGGCAACACGTTGAGGCATAGGCTACATAATAATTGTCTTTGCGCTTGTAAAACCACGGCCCTTCCTGGTAATTAGTCGGTTTGGTGGGCGACTTAACAATCTCTCCCGAATAAGAAATCATATCCTTATTCAGCTTGACATAATACAGATTCGGGTTACCCCAATATAGATATGCTTGGCCATCGTCATCAATGTATACCGTGGGGTCAATATCGTCAATACTGTTCTTAATCAAAGGTTTACCTAAGGGGTCAGTGAAGGGGCCATACGGACTATCCGATACCAAAACCCCGATACCTTTGACGTGGATGGGGCAGTACAAATAGAATTTCCCATTACGCGCTACGCACTGCGGGGCCCAGGCCCCATTTTGCGGCGACCAGCTAAAACTTTTCGTCGAGGCGACCGTCCCGTGGTCGGTCCAGTTCACCATATCGGTGGAGGTGTAGAGCAGCCAATTATACATCTTAAACCCTTTCGCATCGTCCTCATCATGGCTGGTGTATAAAAACACGGTGTCCCGGTAAACCAGCGGGGCCGGGTCAGCCGTGAACTTGGTTTGGATGATGGGGTTTTGGGCCTTGCCCAGGAAAGCTGCTGATAGAAGCAGTAACAGAAGCAAAAGTCTCAATATCATGTCTTTGCTAGTTGGTGGGCATGACTTACACTACTTTCTAGGAGGAGGTCAGGTGACAGCAGTTTCACTGCCAGCACTGCAAAAGCGCTGACAGCGCACCTAGGTGCCTATTTCAGGAGCCGCACGTCGAAGACGCCGCCGGCGGTAGAGCCGGGGTCGGCGGCAAACTTGACGGTGAGTACCTTGCTGGCGGGGCCGGTGCGCAGCGCGGCGGGCAGCGGGTACTCCACGTCGAAGAACGTGCTACCCTTGCTAGCGTCGGAAGTCACCTTTTGTAGGAGCTTGTCATTGAGGAAGATGGAAAAGGTGCGGCCCTGGTCGCCGCCGAAGTACGTCACACGCAGGGCGCGGGCTTCAGCCTTAGGGTTGCGCAGGTTGTAGCTGAACCAGCCGGTGGCGTGGCGGTAGTGGCGGTCCTGAAATACGCCCATTTCGGTGCGCTCGCTAGCAAAGCCGTGGTCCGACTCGGGCTGCTGCTCGCCGGGCGCCACGCGGTCCACGGTGCGCGCGTCGAGGGCCAGCTTTTCGGCGTCTTTTTGGCGCATCGCTGCTTTGCGGGCGACTAGTCCTTCGGGCGTCGTCACGGGCCAGTACACCATGTAGCGCGTATCGTGCAGCTGGTAAAACGGTACTAGCTTGAGGTTACGGTACTTCTCGGCATCAATCAGTCCCGCAGCCGTGAAGGTGAGTGGCTCGCCAGGCACGGGCCGGATGCTGGCCGTGAGGTCGGCAGGCTGGCGGCTCACCAGCACCGGCGCATCGTCGATGGGGTAGAGCGGACCGTTGGCTACGTGGCCCATGCGGCTGCCCCCCGCGCGCAGGCTGGGCAGGTCGGTGGTATCGGTAGCGGCGGCCAGCACCACGGGGCCGTGCACAAACGACACCCAGGGCGAATGGTCGGGCAGGTACTCGGCCGTGGTGTGCATGGGCAGCGCCACCGTCACCATATCGCCCGATTTCCACTTGCGCTCGACCGTGACGTAACCGGAGGTAGCCGAGCTAGTCGCTACCGGCTGGCCATTCACTTGCACGACCAATTGGCCGGCCGGCACCCAGGCCGGTTGCCGAATGCTGAGGGCAAACTTGCGGGCCTTTTTTAAGTGAAGGGTCAGTTCCGTAGATTCGGCAAAGGGAAAGCGCGTGGTCTGGGTGAGCGTGAGGCCGGCTGGCTGCCACGCCAGGCGCGAGGGCATAAACAGGTTGACCAGCAGTTGGCTAGTGCCGCGGTGCGCGTAGATAAGCTCGCCGTACTTGCCGTGGTTTTCCAGCCCCGAGCCTACGCAGCACCAGAAGCTTTCCTGCGGCTGCGAGTACACCCGGTAGTGCCGCGGCCGCATCGAGGTGAAGTACACAAACCCGCCCGTGCCGGGGTGCTGCGAGGAAAGAATGTGGTTATAGGTCGCCCGCTCGTAATAATCAAGATACTTGGTAGCGCCGCTGGCCAGGTACAGCTCCTTGCTGAGCTTGAGCATATTATAGGTGTTGCACGTCTCGGGGCCCTCCTTGCTTTCGAGCATCGACGTAAAGTCGGTGGCCGGCTGAAAGTGCTCGCTCACGCTGTTGCCGCCAATCGACACCGTGCGGTGCTCCACCACGGTTTGCCAGAAGAACGTGGCTGCGTTGCGCCACGCCGGGTCGCCGCCCACTTCGGCAATGCGCTCGTAGCCAATCACCTTTGGTATCTGCGTGTTGGCGTGGAGGCCATTGAGCTTATCCTCCCCTCGCAGCAGGGGTTGCAGCAGAGCCTGCTGCGAAAACCGCTGGGCCAGCTTCAGGTAGCGGGCGTCGCCGGTGAGGTCGGCCACGTCGGCAAACACCTCGTTCAGGCCGCCCTGCTCGGCGCGCAGCATGTCCTGGATTTGCGCATCGCTGAGGTTGGCCGTGAGGTCGAGGCACCAATCCGTGAGCTTGATGAGCATGGTTTTGGCCTTCGCATTGCCGGCAATTAGGTAAGCATCGCGCAGGCCGGCGTAGGTTTTGTGCAGGTTGTACCAGGGCACCCACTTCTGGTTCAGCCCGAAGCTATTGGCCTGGATATTACCCGCTTTCACCTGTTGCCACATTGCCGGTCCGCCCGGAATACCGCCGAGGTAGCCGTTGCCGCTCTGCTGCTGGCAGAGGTCGAGCTGGTCAATCATGTAAGTGAGGCGGCGCTCCACTTCTTTGTCGCCCGTGGCCGCGTACAGCAGGGCCAGGGCCGAGAGGTAGTGCCCGCCCACGTGCCCGTCGAGGCCCGTGTTTTCCCAGTTGCCGTAGCGCTCGGCTTTCGGCTTAAGGCCGGCCGAGAGCTGAAACGGCGCCAGCAGCCGGTCGGGGTCCAGGGCCATGACGTAGGCCTGGTCGGTTTGCTGGGCTTCGCGAAACGGGCTGTCGAGCAGCTCCACCGACGACAAGGGGAAGCTTTGTAACGGCGCCTGCTGGCTATGCCCCATAGCAGGCAACAGCAGGGCACATGTCAGAAGAAGTTGCTTCATAAATATAACTGCTTACTCTATGGTATTTAACTGGCAACTAATAGCGAGTAAAATAAGCCAGCTAAACCGTCGCAAGCTACCATAACCGTAGTTTAAAGTTGGGAGTAGCTGCCAGGAATAGCACGCGAGTGGGAAACGGGGGCCGTAGTTTGGGTTGGTAGGGAGATGAAAATCAGTTCGCCAGCGGAGCGCCATACACCGCCAGGGCAAAGTCATAGCCGCGCTTATCGTTCAGCAGCACGAGTTGCCGATTTTGGTAGGCGCTGCCGGCGGCGTAGGTATCCTGGCGGCCCACCCGCCAAAATAGCGGCGCCGACTTCGCCACGCCCTGTAATTCCAGCGCGTAGCGGTGCCCCGCCCGCAGCGTCACCTGGCTCGCAGCGGCAAAATCAACTTGCAGAATGCCAGCCGCCTGGGGCGTGTAGCTGAAGGGTAGGCTAATGGCAGCCCCTAACAGATTGGTGCCGGCCGGGTAGGTGGGCGCGTCGGCTACCAGGCCATCGGCCGGCCCCAGGTCGTAGAGCGCTAGGGCAACGGGCTGCTTCGCATCCGTGCCGAAGCCATCGCCTCCAAACAGGTCGAGGCGCGTCAGCCGGCAATTGGCCTTCACTTCAAAGGTTTGGCCGAGGCTAGAAACTCCTTTATTATGGTTGAAGCTGAGGTTGTCTAGGGCCGCCGTGGCTGGGGCGGGCATGGTACTGAAAACGGGGGTGCCGGGCCACTGCGGGGGCCGGGGCTGGGTGTTTTCGGTAATGGTGATGCCCGAACTGGCTACCGCTGGTGCGCCCGACAAGGCCGCTGGCGGGCGCGCCTGTGGCGCGGGACTAGCGCTTGAGCGGGGCGGTACGCTCAGGCCAGCCACGGTGTGGGCAATGGGCTGTATGGTGCCGTCGGGGTTGTAGTAGAGGTACTCGGCGCACACGCTGCGCCGGCCCAAAGCGCCGCTTTCGCCGGTGGGCAGCGTGAGGGTGGCGTTGTGGTAAAACAGGTACCACTGTCTCTTAAACTCTACAATGCCCGGGTGAATCGTGTAGCTGTTTTTTGCCTGTTCAGTGAGGATGCCCTGGTAGGTCCAGGGGCCGGTCACGCTAGGGGCGGTGGCGTAGCAGAGCTTTTCCGACATGCCCTGGTGGGCAAAGGCGGCGTACGTGAGGTAGTAGGTGCTACCGCGCTTGTGCAGCCACGGCCCTTCGGTATAGTTCGGTACCTCAATGCGTTGGATGGGTCCATCCAGCTCGGTCATGTTGGGCTTGAGCTTGGCCAGGTAGCAGTTGGGATTGCCCCAGGCCAGCCAGGCCGTACCATCATCGTCCACAAATACGGTGGGGTCGATGTCGTCCCAGCCGTTGGGGCCGGGGGTAGTTTGGTCGGAGATAAGAGCCGAGCCGCGGGCATCCACGAAGGGGCCGGTAGGACTGTCGGACACGGCTACCCCGATGGCTTTCGCATTGGCTGGGGCGCCCTCCTGCACCGCTGCATAAAAGTAAAACTTGCCATTGCGGGCTACCACCTGCGAGGCCCAAGCGTCCTTAGTAGCCCACTTGAAGTCGCGCACCTTCATCACCGAGCCATGCGCGGTCCAGTGCTTCATATCGGTGGTGGAATAGCACCGCCAGTCGTTCATATTGAACATCTGCCCTTCTTTCGCTTCATCGTGCCCCACGTAGAGGTACACCTTATCCTTATATACCAACGGCGCCGGGTCGGCGGTAAATACGTCGCGTAGGATAGGGTTTTCACCCGGCTTGAGGGCCGCCTGACCGTAGCTGCGTGGGGAGGTGGCAGCTAGCCCCAGCGCAATGAGTAAGGTAGCAGGAAGGAAAGACTTAAACATACTGATGGGGGTAAAAAGCGGTAAAGCAGACGGCCCGCAAGTGGCCGGCTAATGAAGCGAGCTGATTAAGGCTGGCGGGGTTGCCTGAGCGGCCGGGGTGGGGTGTCGTTGGCAATGACGGCGTCCAGCGTATGCATGGGCGGCTCGATGGCGGCCGGAATAGGCAAGTGGCTAAACTGCTGAAAGTAGAGCAGGCAAGCGTCTTTCCACACCACGGCGTTTCCGCTTTGAGTGCGCAGCTTGTTTTGCACTACCCCAAACCGCTCGGCGTCCACGTAGGGCCGGGCCTGGTCCCACACGCGCTGACACTGGCGCACTTGCTGCACGCCATGGTCGTAATGCAACGCTAACTCGTCCCACAGCGTGCGGCCGCTTTTCATCTTGAAATCCCAAGGCAGATGGTGGAACCACAGCAGGTACTCGTCGGGGCAAGTGGCGGGGTCGTTGAATTGCGTGGCCAGGGGCTCGTGGTACTGGCTCACCGCGTCGCTACCGGTCTTGGTGCGGTCGAAGCCCACGCCATTGGCGGCGGCCTGGTGGTAATAGCCTGGAGTCCAGTCGGCGCGCATCCCGGGCGGCGCCCACCAGGGGCCGGGGCCGTAGTGCCCGTGGGTGGCCGACATGATGTGGTGCAAGCCCAACGGCATGGAGTAGTCCACGATGGCCTCACGGCTAGCTAGCATCAACTGTGTCATGGACGTCAGGAACTTCGTACTCCAGTCTGCCGCGTAGGTGGCCGGCTGAGTGGTGCCGCCAGCTGCATCGTGGAAAGTCAGCTTGAGCCACTCCTCAGCCAGCTGGGCGCTTTTGGCGCTGCTGTTCCAGGCCAGCCGCCCAAAGGCGTACCAGTTGGCCTGGGCAAAGTCGTGCCCGCACCAGTTGGTATCCAGGCCGATATTGGCTACCCCGGCCATAGCCGAGTGCGCCTGGTGGTACACGCTGCCATTAGTGCAGCGGGCTACCGTACTGCCGGGTCCGGCTTGGTACGTGTCGCTTTGCAGGCATTCTTCCCACATGGGCGCCAAAAATGCCAGGTCAATCTCGTGCCCCAGGTACTCCTGGGTAATCTGAAACTCGGGCATCACAGCCGTCTTTTTCAGCGCCCCAAACAACGGGCTGAACGGCTCACGGGGCTGAAAATCAACTGGCCCATTTTTGGCCTGAATGATGACGTTGTCCCGAAATTTACCGTCGAGCGGCATAAACTCGTTGTAAGCCTGCTTGGCGCGGTCCTTATCAGTGGGGCTGTATACGAAGGCGCGCCACATCACCAAGCCGCGGTAGGGCTTGAGGATGTCGGCCAGCATGTTGGCGCCGTCGGCGTGGGTGCGGCCGTAGTCCTGCGGGCCGGGCTGCCCTTCGCTGCTAGCTTTCACCAGGAAGCCGCCAAAATCCGGCACCTGTTGGTAAATCTCCTTCGCCTTGCTGCGCCACCACTTAATGACGGCCGGGTCTAGCGGGTCGGCGGTTTTCAGGCCGCCCAGCAATACCGGCGAGGAAAACTTCACGGAGAGATACGTCTTCACCCCATACGGTCGTAGCACGTCGGCAATGGCTTTCACCCGCCCTAGGTACTCGGCCGAGAGTATCAGCGGCGAAGCATTCACGTTGTTGAGCACGCTGCTGTTGATGCCGATGGAGGCATTAGCCCGGGCGTATTCCTGCCACAGCATTTTGTCGCGCTTGGTCACCACTAAGGCGCTGTCCTTGCGCCAAAAGATGGACTGCCCGGCGTACCCCCGCTCTACCGACCCATCAGGATTATCCCAGTGGTTGAGCAGGCGGTACTCGTACGATGGATTAGAGACCTCGTCGACCACCGGTTGGCCGGTTTGTTGGCGCCGTAGTAATTCAAATGCCCCATATAGGAGACCTGCGTCGGTGGTGGCTTCAATTTTCTGCGGGCTCAAGCGAAATCCATCGTATTTAATAGCTTTGTCTTTCTTGAGGCTCAACGTAACGGTGGCCCCGGCGCTACCCTGCCAGCCTTGCTGCAATTCTTGCTTTGCCATAGCGAGCAAGACCGACTTTTTGGTGGGCACGACTACCGTAACCGGCACCGCCGCGTGTGGGCGTAGCCAGAGCTGGTGGCCGTTTTCGGCTCTCAGCCCAAAGCAGGAACCTAGTAACCAGATACTAAGGAGGATTTTTTTCATCGGGTGGGATAAGAAGGGTAGTTCGTTGGGGGTGTTTGCGCCTTACTTCGTGCGGAAGCTTTCCGGCGGGCCTAGGTAGCTTTCTTTCAGCCCACCCGTGTCCAGCACGAGCTTTTGCAGGACAATGTTGGGAGTAATGACCCAAAATTTCAGCGTATGTACCCCGGGAGTCGCTAGCTGGTGGTTCGATGCCATGGTGCGGATATTGTCCATCATAGCCGTTTCGGAATTGTCGTTGGCCCAGGTTTCACCGGGCCGGTGCTGGCTAAGATTAAGCAGTTGGGGCTTTTCGTCATCGAAGGCCACAGCATACACCAAGCCTCCGGCGTTGTTGGTGTCGATGCTGGGCGTAAAGTAAGCTTGTAGTTTCACCGGGCCGGCTTGGTGCAGCACCACCTGGTACTCGAGGTGGGGCGCGCTAGCAGTGGGCTCCTGCTGAGGGGCCGTAGCGGGCACGAGGGTGATGCCTGTAGACGTGCGCCCGTAGTTGTCGAGTACCTGCCAGGAGGTAGTGGCCGACTGAATAGCCCGCGTGTAGTGCGGGCCACTAATAGACACATAGCCATTGCCTTCAACGTAGCCTTTACCGGTCAGCGCTGCCTGCGGGTTACGGTTGTCGATGGGCACTTGCACTACAATGCGCTGACTACCGGAGCCGCTTATTGTGACGGGCACCTGGCACTTGCCAGCCGGGGCCGTGGCCCAATCCACACGCAACCAGAGGCGCTCTTGCTGAGCAATGGTACCGCGTGGCTTGTCGATTTTAAGCCACGACACGGGGGTAGTCGCGGTGTAGGCAAACGAGTCCCGACCCCGGTTGAAGATTTCGAGGTAGTGGGGCTGGTTTTGCCAAGCGTTCAACTCCGGCAGCACAGCCGCCTCCTTAGCCAGCGGCCACCAAGCGGTGCTGCCCTCTAGGGCTACAGCCATTTCGGGCTTGCCCTTTAATGTGGTCCCTAGGGTAGCGGGCAGTTCATCATGCCCGTCGGGGCCGCGCCAGGTTTTGTAAAACACGTGGGGCTGGTCCATCATATGGTTCCACTTACCGTTTTGCAAGGTGTGGTTGTACTGGTAAGTCAGCAGCGAATCCTGCACGTAGAAGGCCTTTACTTGCTGAGCCATGCTGCGGGTTGCGGCCCGACCCTGACTGGCGTAGAGCTTATTCTTACCCAGGGCCAAGTGTAAATCCATCAGGTTAGCCAGGGCCTGGATGGGGTAGCCTACAACCTGGAAATAGGCGTCCTGGGAGGCAGAATCCAGCTGTTTACTCACTTGCACGGCCTGTTCGCGGAGGATGTGGTACCGCTCTACCAAGTGCTCAAATTCCTGGTAATTGGTGAGACTAAATGTGTTGAGCGACAGCAGCTCCGGCTTCCGCACGCCGTTATAGTCGTTGTACGTAGTGAGTAGGTTGGCTATTTGCTGGGCGTGCGCAGGCCCAAACTGCTGGCTCGCCCACTGGTGGGTAAACTCGGGCAGCTTCTCAGCGGGCCACTGCTTGGGGTCCCAGGCGTATTTGAAGTAAAAGCTGATGGGAAATTCCATGGGCTTGAGGTCGCCCACGTTCAACACCCAGATGCGGTCTACCCCGTGGTCGTAAGCCTGGTGGAACTGCTCCCACACTTTGGTTAGCTGGTTGGAATTAATCCACTTATAGCTCCAAGGGCCGCCGTTGAAATCGAGGTGATAGTACACGCCGTAGCCGCCGGCCCGCTTAGGGTCAGTGGACTTGGGTAGGCGCCGGATGTTGCCGAAGTTGTCGTCGCACATGAGTAGGGTCACGTCGTCGGGCACACGCATGCCCTGGTCGTAGTACTGCTGCACTTCTGTGTACAGGGCCCAGAGCTGAGGGATGGTCTCCACGGGCCGACCGGTCACGTCGGCCAGGATTTTGCGCTGGTCGCGTACGATGCTTTCCAGTAAGGCAATGTTGGTACCGGGCGCCATGGGCACGTCGCCGTCGCCGCGCATGCCCATGGTCACAATGCTTTCCTTAGTGCCCATGTTTTCGATGCCCTGCTGCCAGAACTTCTGCAATTCCGCTGGGTTTCGTTCGTAGTTCCAGAGGCCTTTGCCATAGCGCTGCCACTCCTTTTGCGAACGAACCATGGGCTCGTGGTGCGAGGTACCCATCACCACGCCGTACTCGTCGGCTTTTATGGGGTTTAGCTTGTCGTCGTCGTTAAAGGCATTGCCCCACATAGCCGGCCACAGGTAATTGCCCCGCAGCCGCAGAATCAACTCAAACATTTTCTCGTACGCCTGATGATTGGCGCCGCCAAATTTCTCTTTCACCCATCCTGAAAAAGCGGGTGCTTCATCATTGATGAAAATACCCCGGTATTTCACCGCCGGCTCGTTTATCAGGTAAGTACCCGGCTTCACGGCCACCATTTGGTGGTGCACGACCGGCACGTCGGCCCACCAGTACCAGGGCGATACGCCCAACTGCTCCGATAGCTCATAAATGCCATAAATGGTGCCGCGCTTGTCGCTGCCGGCAATCACCAGGGCCCGCGCAATACCCGGAAAGGGCTTGTCGATGGTTTGCGTCACCGACGCTTCCCACTTGCCTTGCACTTGGCTCACATCCAGCTTTTTGCTGCGCACCAGTGCGTCCACGAGCGGACTATGGCCTATGGTGCCGATGATGAGTACCTCTTTGCCCTTCAGTAGCTTGCGTTGCTGCAACAACTCGGGCTGGGTGCCTGTGGCCAGTAGCACATCGTGTTGCAGGTCGGTGGTCGCCCGTATGACGCCTTTATAGTCTGCCGGGCTTACCAGCAGGGGTAAGGCTTTACCATTGGCGGCCAGCACCAACTCCAAAGGTTTTTCGTCAAACAAGAGGTAGGACTGCGCCTGTGCAACCGAGCTCCACAGCACCAGTGACAAGATGTTCAATAATGAATTTTTAAAGCATATCATAAGCAGCCAAGCAGCGTGATTAGGGTTATTTTTGGTAGGTAGGCGCTGTACAGTAGCGTGAACTTTTAGTCCGCTTGAAGTACAGGCATCTGACTCACAAGCTAAAAATTCGCGTTACTGAGGTGGTCTAGCTAGGCCGGACACAATTGGGACGTGGTTTAAAGGTGGGTTTCGAAATGGTTGAGGACGAGGTAGCCGAGTGCGGAGTGCTAGCGCTCTGCGCTGTATTAGGCCATATGGTGGCTGATTTCGAGTTGAGTTTCGGTCAGGCCAGCGAAGCTACCACCGTCGAGTAGCTCGGCCTTGAAGCAGCTCCAAAACGATTTGACGTGGGCGTTGTGGTTCATGCTTTGCCGCGCCCTGTGTCGCGCTAATAGGTCTTTAAAGCGGGTAGCGGTGTACTGACTGCCCTGGTCGGAGTGCACGACGAGTCCCGCTGGGGGGCGACGCATGGCCAGGGCCTGGCGGAGCGCCTCGCTGACCAAGTCTCCAGGCATAGTGTCGCGCACGTCCCAGCCGACGACTTTGCGTGAGCAGCGGTCCAGCCACACGGCTAGGTACAGCCACCCGCCGCCCTGGCGCGGCAAGTAGGTGATGTCGCCGACCCAGACCTAGGTGGGAGCCGTGGGGGGCAGCTGGCCGAGCAAGCGGCCGTGCGCGCAAGCCGTGCGCTTGGAGCACGCGACGGATGCGCCAGCGGCCCACAGCGTGGCCGTCGGCCTGCATCTCCACCCACAGCCGGCAAGTGCCGTAGCACTGGCTGTGGTGCGTAAAAGCTTCGCGCACGGCCACTTGCCAGACCGGCTCGACCTTAGGTTGCTGCCGCTGGCGTTGCCAAGCACAATACGCGGCCGGCGCCACACGCAGCATCTGGCAAAGTTGGCGTACGGGCAAGTGGGCGGCGCGCTAAGCGATGTGCTGATAGGTGCTCACTGGGTCGGCTGGCCGAAGATGACTAGGGCTTTTTTAAAAATATCAAGCTCTTACTCGGCTTGCTTGAGGCAGGCGCGCAGGATGCGCACCTCCGGGTGGCGGGCTACCTCTTCGCTGCCCACCTCGGCCGCGAGCTATGCCTGCTGCCAGCGGTAAAGCAGCTTGGAGCTGATGCCTAGCCGCCGTGCGGCCGCCTGCGTGCTACGGCTCTCGCCGGTCAGGCGTAGAGCTTCAGCCTTGAACGCCTCGTCGTATTTACGCCGTTTGTCGGGCGACGCCCCTTTATTTTTGGTTGCCATAACTGAAGAAATATACGTCCTTCTTCTGTCCGGCTTGCCTAGATTACCCCACTGCTTAGCCACGTTTACTGGCATTCCTGAAAGATAATGGGCGCTGTTTGCGCGATGACCACACTGCGGCCTGGTCCGGTGTTGCGATGCAAGTAAAAGTAGCAGGTGACGGGGCGCTTGAGCTGCGTATTACGGCGAATAGCGGCGATGGGGTAGGTGATGGTGAGCGTATCCTGGCGAGCGGAAATAGCCGCGACGCCCTGCCGCCCATCCGAAAAGGTCATATGTGGGTTGGTGCTCTGAAACTTGATGGAAACGGCAAAGCCTTCCGTGGACTGCTCCGTCTCAGACAAACTGTAGACGAGCTTAGCCCGAATCACGGAGGTGGGCTGTAGCGTCGCGCACGGGGGCTGGTTGAGCGTCAGCAGGGCGAGGTGATTGGGGGCCGGGGTTTGCGCCAGGACGGCACTTACGGTGAGCAGGGCGAGACTACCCGGTACGACTCGCATAAACGCAGGACTTCTCACAGGGCAAAGGAAGAGAAAGGTCTCGCTGACGAAATGGTGTTACTAGCCCGTGCGACCCTCCAAAAAAGGACCGTGGCTGTTGCAGAACTCCACCTAGGGCTCGTACGCAGATACCGCTAGTCAAATCGGGCGAATAAATCGGCCGTAATCGCACCTTATTTGCGCCTTTGTAAGGGCGACGACCAGCTTTTAAATGAACCGGAGAGTTCTGCAACAGCCACGGGCCTTTATTGAATTAATTAGTGCTGGTAATTAGATTTTTATATTGCATGGCAACTACCTGCTATAAGCATAGGGTCGCGGCGTGCCCCACGCCAGTTGCCTAAGCTCTTGAAGTTACTGATTGCATGAGCACTTCAAAAAATGGCAGCTTACAAAGCCCCAAAAACAGTATTTCTGAAGCTTTTTAAGCACTCACTTCAGACCCCATTATTTGGTCCTTTTTTGAAATAGTGCTTTTAGTTGAAAGGCGTGTTAAGCTAAGAAAATGTAATTTTTAAAGGCACCGGCTAAAAACTGCGGAATCTGCTTCATGAACTGCACGCTTTCTATTCGATAACGGAGGGCACGATCAGCTTTGACTGAGCCGCGCCGAGTTGCTAAGCGCTGTGCCACTGACACAGACCTTCAGGGCACGGCCGCTACCCCATAAGCGTTCGGGGCCCCAATAGGCTACCGATGGAGTGCCGCAGGGCGAGCGCTCAGTTCAAGCGGCAGTTGCAACGTAAACTCGGTATAGTAGTCTACTTCCGACTGTACGCTCAGCGTGCCGTTATGCCCCTGCGTAACGATGTCATAGCTCAGAGAAAGACCCAGCCCCGTACCTTCCCCCGCTGGCTTGGTCGTAAAGAAAGGGTGGAAGACCTTTTGCCGGATTTCTTCTCGCATGCCGGTGCCGTTGTCATATACCTTGATTTCCAGCGCCTGAGCTAGGCGCCGCGTGCTAAGGCGCACCGTGGGAATATAGGTGGAGGTCGCAAGTTGCTGACGCTGGCGCACCGCATAAAAGGCGTTCGTGAGCAGGTTCAGCAGCACCCGCCCAATGCCTTGAGGCTCCATTTCTACTAGCCCTGACTGCGCATCATAGTCGGTGAGAAGCGTGACCACCACCGTGCTGTCCTTGGCCCGCAGCCCGTGATAGGCTAAGCGGAGGTACTCCTCGCAGAGGGCGTTGGGGTCGGTGGGAAGCCGCTTACCGGTGCTCGGGCGGCTGTGCTCCAGCATGCCCTGGACAATAGTAGCCGCTCGTTGGCCATGCGCCCGTATTTTATGCAAGTTACTGTGCAGGTCATTCAACAAGTCTGCTTCCAGTTCCGGCTCGTGGACGGGGGCTAAGCGCCCCTGTTGAAGTTCCTCCACCAACTCGGCACTGACGTCTGAAAAGTTATTGACAAAATTTAGTGGATTCTGAATCTCGTGCGCGATGCCCGCGGTCAGCTCCCCCAAGCTGGCCATTTTCTCGCGCTGAATCAGCTGGCCCTGGGTGGCCTGCAGCGTGAGTAGAGCGTAGTCGAGGGCATCGCGTTGCTCGGCAATTTGCTGATTTTTCTCGTTCAGCCGCCGGTTAGCCCGTTGCTTGAGCCCCACGTTTCGCCACAAGAGTCCGGCCAGCAGCCCCACCCCGCCTAGGCCGACCAGCAGTCCGATTAGTTGCTGGTGCTGGCGGGCACTTTGCTGCGCCTGGAGCTGGCGCGTCTTGGTGAGCAGCGCAATCTGGGCCTGCTTTTTGTCCAGTTCGTAGCCGTAGCGCAAAGCGCTGGTCTGGCGCTGCGTTTGCTCGCCGGCCAGCGTATCTGTATACGCCCGCGCCACTTGCTGGTAGTGGTAGGCGGGGGCAAACGCGCGCCGGGCGGCGTAGGCCTGGGCCAGCACCTCACTGGCATCGCGCATGTTTTCCTTGCTGCGCGTTTGCTGCCCCAGCTGCAAACTGTGGTGGGCCAGGCGAATGGCACTATCCGGCTGCCCGGTGGCCTGGTAGACTTGCGCCAGCAGCAACTCGGCGAAGGGCAAGCTATACGTATCCTGCGTAGCCAGCGCCCGGGCTTGGGCATGTAGGCCGTGTCCCTTAGCCAGAGCATAGTTGCCCTGTAGGCGGTACACGTCCGCGACATTGATTTCGTTAATCGTGCTATTTACCTGATCGTGCTGCTCGGTTGCGAGCTGCTGGGCCCGGGAATAGTAGCGCAGGGCCGCCGGCCAGTTTTTTTGCTTGGTATAGACGGTGCCGAGCGCATTCAGCATCGACATCACGACCTGGTGGTCGCCGGCTTGCTCGCCATTTGTTAGGGCCGCTTGTAAGGTGGGTAGGGCGGCCACGTAATCTTCTAGGTTCAGGTAGATGGAGCCGAGCGTGGCCTGCAGGCGCCGCTTCGTTTGCTGGTCGCGGGCCTGCTCCGCCAAGGGTAGGCCCTGCTGGGCAGCTACTAAGGCCGCCGCGAAATTGCCCTGAATGAGTTCGGCCAGCATCAGCTGCAAGTAGCTTTCTGCCTGCCCTTGCCGCTGGCTAAGGCGCGCAAATAGCTGCTGGGCCTGTTGCGCGTAGCGCCGGGCCAGCTCGTACTTTGCCTGCCGCCGGGACAAGGTGCTCAACCACAGCAAGGCCCGGGCTTCTCCCGGCGCGTAGTGCGCGTGTCTACTGCGCGTGAGGGCCTGTTCGGTAAGCGCTTGCGCTTGGGGCAAATCAGTAGCCGTTAGGGCGATGGCCAACGCCTGCAACCGCTTGATGCGCAGCGTATCCGGCTGGGCCTGCGCCTGCAACAACTCCTGTAGACTATCCACCAGGGGTCGTTGGGCGTGCAAGGGCAATGCCGTCACGAGGAAGAAGCTTACGCCAGCAATCCGGGAACGATAGGTCATAGCGGCGCGCAGTTAAGCAAGAGCAGTAGTTGCAGCCAATTCTTCATAAACAGGGGGGTAGAGCGTTTAAGGAAAAAGCTTTCTTGGTGCCAGGCAGCACCCGCCCTGGCGCGCCAAAGCACAGCTAGCCCCGGCGGACTAGCTGTGCCTAGTGGGCGGCGACCACCTGAGTCGAGCCGCCTGGCCGCCCAGCCTAGGTGGCTACTACTTAGCGGGTAAGCACGAGCTTCTGCGTCAGGGTTTGCCCGCCGCCGGTGAGGCGCACGGTGTAGAGGCCGGCGCTCAGGCCGCCTCCCCCTAGGGTGCGCTCGACGACTTGCCCAGCCGGGGCCGGGCCGTCGTAGAGCGTCGCCACGGCCTGGCCCAGCACGTTGTAGACCACCACCCGCACGGCCCCCTCCTGGGCGGGGCGGAAGCGCACGATCGTGCTGGTCGTGAACGGATTGGGGTAGGCTTCGAGCAAGGGGGTAAGGTCCAGGGCTGGGGCCTCGGGTAAGGCGGCTACCACCAGGGCGCTGGCCGTCCGGGCGTTGCCGGGGCAGGCACCAAGCTGGTCGCCGTGCTTGAGGTGGTCAGCCACGGCGTTGGCGCTGAGGCAGAGCGGGTTGCCGTTGTGGCAGACCAGCACCTTATCGTTCTTGCCGCTGTTGCCGCTGCCGCAGCTTGCGTCTACTACTGTCAGCGTCACGCGCGTACTGGCCACGCAGCCGCTGGCCGAGGTCACCGTGACCGAGTAGGTAAACGTGCCGCCCATAGTGGCGGTGAAGGTGGTCGTGGCGCTAGTGCTGCTGCTCAGGCCCGTGGCCGGGCTCCAGCGGTAGGTAGCATTGGGGCCGCCGCCGCTGGCCGTGAGCGTGGCCGTTTGTGGGCCATAGCCGAGGTAGATGGTGCTGCTGGGCGAGACGCTGACAGCGGGCTGCGGCACGGTACCCGTCACGGTCACGGTGGCCGGGCCGGTACTTACGTTGCCGCTGGCGTCGGTCACGGTCAGCGTCACGGGATTGGCCCCGAGGTTGGCGCAGCTAAACGTGCTCGGGCTCACGGTAATGGACCTAATCGCGCAATTGTCCGAGCTGCCGTTGTCGACTTGGGCGGCCGTGATGGTGGCCTGGCCGTTGGCCAGGGCCACCATCACGTTGCGGGTGCGCACCACGGGCGCCTGCTGGTCCTGCACCGTCACCAGAAACGAGCCCGTGGCCGTGCCGCCGCAGTTGGTGGCCGTCACCGTCACGCTGGTTTCACCCACGGGGAAGGGGTAGGGAAACGTGAGGGGCGTGCCGTTCACGGCGTAGCTCAGGGTAGGGGCCGGCGTGCCGGTGGCCGTAGCCGCGAAGGTGCGCGTGGCGCTGCACTGGCCCGCATCAGCGGCCAGGGTTTGGGCGGCGGGCAGCGTCAGCACGGGCGGCTCGCAGGGGGTGGTTAAGCTTACGGTGGGCGAGGAAGTGGCCGTGCGGCTGTCGGCGCACAAGCTGCTCACCACTAGCGAGTAGCCGGTGTTGGGCGCCAGGCCGGTGAGGGTGAGCGGCGAGGCCGGGCCCGTTACGCTGACAGCGGCGCCGCCGCTGGTGGGCGTAGCCGTGGCCGTGTAGCCGCCGCTGGCCGTGCCATTGCCCGTGAAGGTTACTTGCGCCGTGGTAGGCGTCAGGGTACCTAGGGCCACGGTGGTCGGGGCCTGGCAAAGCACTTGGTTCAGGCGTACGCTCACCGAGTTGCCGGTTTCATTGCTGGTCAGCAGGTCTAGGTCACCGTCCCCATCCACATCGGCCGCTACTACACTGATGGGGCCACGGTCTACCCCCACCTCTGAGCCACCGCTGAAGCTGCCCTGCCCGTTGTTGAGCCGCACGCTCACCGTGCCTTGACTCGCATTGGCCGCCAGCAGGTCCAGGTCGCCGTCGCCATCCACGTCGGCGGCCGCTACCCCAAGAGGTAGTACTCCTACGCCCACCTCCGAGCCACCGCTGAAGCTGCCCTGCCCGTTATTGAAACGCACACTCACCGAGTAGCTGCTAAAGTTAACCACTAGCAAGTCCAGGTCGCCGTCGCTGTCGACATCGGCGGCGACTAGGCCGGTTGGAAATTCCCCTACGCTCACCTCCGAGCCACCGCTGAAGCTGCCCTGCCCGTTGTTGAGCCGCACGCTCACCGTGCCTTGACGCGCATTAGCCGCCAGCAGGTCCAGGTCGCCGTCCCCATCCACGTCGGCGGCCACTACACTCCGCGTGCCGTTGCCCACGCTTACTTCGGAGCCGCCGCTGAAGCTACCCTGCCTGTTGTTGAACCGCACACTTACCGAGTTGCTGTTGTTGTTGGCGGTCAGCAGGTCTAGGTCGCCATCGGCATCCACGTCGGCCGCCACTACGCTGTAGGGCTCGTTGCCTACGCCCACCTCCGAGCCGCCGCTGAAGCTGCCTTGTCCGTTATTAAAGCGCACGCTCACCGAGTTGCTGCTATAATTAGCCGTCAGCAGGTCCAGGTCGCCGTCGCCATCCACGTCGGCGGCCGCTACGTCAAGGGGGTCGGGGCCAACGCTCACCTCCGAGCCACCGCCGAAGCTACCCTGCCCGTTGTTGAACCGCACGCTGGCCGTGCCGCTGCCCAGATTGCCGCTGCCCAGATTATCGTTAGCGACTAGCAGGTCCAGGTCGCCGTCATTGTCGATATCAGCAACTGCTACACTCTCAGTGGACCCCACGCCCACCTCCGAGCCCCCACCAAAAGTGCCGGCTGCTACGCCGGCCTGCGCGGTGAACTGATACACGTAGGGTGCGGCGGCCGCGCCGCTGGAGCTGCGCACCGTGGCCGGGGAGGTGACAAACACCGTTTCGCCGGGCTTGAAGTCGTTGGCCGGGTCTACCGTGATGGTGCTGCCGGTGGCCGTGGCGTTGCCATTGCGCACGAGCTGCCCGCCGCGCTGGTTGGAATACACGCGCACGTTCTCGGCCGAGGCCGGCGCTATGCCTTGGTTGTAGTTCAGTACCACATTCGTGCTGAGCGGGGCCGCGACGGTATTGGCCACCGGGCTGGTGCTGGTGACGGTGGGCGTCTGGGCGGGCAGGGCCAGCGGCAGCAGGCCGGCCAGCAGCAGGCCTAGGTGGCGCAGCCGAGGGCGAAGAAACCAGCAATCGGGTAGGGGTGTGCGCATAGGAGGAGGGAGTAGAAAAAGGAGAAAAGCAGCTAGGCAGCCATTTCGCACGGCTAGCGCCGCTACACGAGGAAGCGTATGGTACTCAGACGGTTTCTGCTTAGCTTTTGCAAAGATTCTACAGCTGCTTACTGCCTCACAAACTTTTCACTACCCCTAAACAGGGGGGGGGCCCGCACTTTTTTGCCCACGGCGGCCGAGTGGCTTGCCCCCTGTTTAGGGGTAGGGCGCGGCTTGCAAGCACCGCCCAGGATACCCGACCTTTACCTCATGACTCCGTTGCGCCTAGCTATTATTGAAGACGACCCCACCGTGCGCCAGCTGCTGCAGGGCTACCTCTGCCGCTAGCCCGAGTTCACGTGCGCGCTGGTAGCGGGCTCCATCGAGGACTTTCTGGCCCAACTGCCCGACGTGGTGGCCAAGCCAGAGCTGGTGTTGCTCGACGTGGGTTTGCCCGGCCTGAGCGGCATCGAGGCCCTGCCGCTGCTGCGCCGCCAGCTGCCCGAGGCCGACTTCGTCATGCAAACCGTGTTCGACGACGCCGACCGCATCTATCAGGCCCTGTGCGCCGGCGCCACCGGCTACCTGCTCAAGAGCACCCCACCCGCCGAGATAAAAGCGGCCCTGCTCGACGTGGCCCGCGGCGGGGCGCCCATGAGCCGGGCCGTGGCCCGCAAGGTGCCCGGCTACTTCAAGCCCGCCCCGAGCTCACCGCTCGCGAGCGCTCGGTGCTCGAGGGCCTGAACGAAAAGCAGGTGGCCGCCCGCCTCGACCTTTCCACCTAAACCGTGCATTCCTACATCAAGCAGCTCTACCGCAAGCTGCACGTGCGTAGCCGCGCTGAGTTCCTAGGCCACGCTATGCAGTAGTAAGAGCCAGAGATATGGAGGCTATTATTCGGTATGCTCCTTAGAGAAGAGTGCGCTACGAGTTGCGTCAAAGTGGAACTTACTGACGCTTAATCCTTTGTTAGGCACCTGGTGGCTAAGCGATACGAAGTCTGAACTACCTGCCGAGTGCTGCACGAGCAGCGAACAGACCCAGCTATTCTATACGTAAAGCCAGTAGAAGTAGTAGAGCAGGGCCAGGCCCTGCTACCCTATGCATAAAGCCAGTAAACCGGTGCGGTATTGAGTAGCAACGCAGGAAATCAGCAAAACAAGGGCTGGTATGTCAGAGGTAGAAAGAATGCGCTGTTTAGTGCCAACTAGCCCTGCTCCTTAGTTGCTGACGCCTGGGCCATTTCTTACAGCCTACCCCGGGGAGTACCACTTTTCCGGCTCTCCACGACACTGGCTCTCCACGACCAATAGCTAAGCAGCCCCCTAGGTGCCCCACACGAAGCTGTGTAGGGTACCTAGGGGGCTGCTTAGCTACCGGAAGCGCGGCTACCGGCGGAAGCTTAGCGGCTGAGCACCACCCGCTGGGTCAGGGTCTGCCCGGCGGTGGAGAGCCGGCAGATGTAGAGACCGGCGCTCAGCTGCGTGCCGTCCAGGGTGCGTTCCAGTAACTGCCCGGCTTGCACCTGTCCGTCGTAGAGCGTGGCTACGAGCTGGCCCAGGGCGTTGTAAAGCTGCAGCTGCACCCTGCTCGGCAGGGCGGCGCGGAAGCGCACAGTGGTCGCAGTCGTGAACGGATTGGGGTACGCTTCCAGATTGCTGTCCTCACTGGTGTCCGTCGTCGTAGCTGGCTCAACCAAGCGGGCGGCTTGCGCCTGCGTTTGGGCTTTGCTGCTAGGGCAGGTACCGAGCTGGTCACCGTGCTGGAGGTGGGCGGCCACGGCCGCCGAGGCCAGGCAGAGCTCATTGCCGTTGTGGCAGACCAGCACCTTGTCGTTCTTGCCGCTGTTGCCACTGCCGCAGCGCGCGTCGATGACGATGAGCGTGATGCTAGCCATAGCCACGCAGCCACTGGCCGCACGCACTGTGACCGTGTAAGTGAACGTACCGGCTTTGGTGGCCGTAAAGGTGGTCGTGGCACTGGCTGGATTGCTCAGGCCCGTGGTGGGGCTCCACTGGTAGGTGGCCCCACTGCCGCCGCCGCTAGCCGTGAGCGTGACCGTCTGCGCGCCGTAGCCCAGGTAAAGTGTGCTGGGTACGCCCCCGGTGTAGGTCGTGTTGGCGGGCGTAACGCTGATGCTGGGCGCGAAGGAGGCGCAGGAAACGCTCGTGGTAAACGTCTGCGCCGCGCCGTAGCTGGTGCCCACGCTGTTGGTGGCGTAGGCCCGCGCGGTGTACTGCGTGCCGGGCGCCAGGCCCGATACGGCCACCGTGAAGCTACCCGGCCCGCCACTGCTGGCCACCGCCGTGGTTGTGCCGCTGCCTCCTAGGATGGGCATGGCGTTGGTGCTGCTATACACCACGCCGCGGGCCGTCACGGGGGTGTTGCCCTCGCTGCTCACGGTGCCGCCGAGCGTGGCGCTGGTGCTGGCTACGTTGGCGGGAGCAGCCGTGGTCACGACGGGGGCCGTAGCGGCGGCGGGCTGCACGCTGATGGTCACCGTCGTCGCGTTGCTGCACAAGCTGGGCGAGCCGTTGTCGCAGGCCTGGTAGGTGAAGCGGTCGATGCCGCTGTAGCCTGAAGCAGGCGTGTACCCAAACGAGCCGTCGGGGTTAAACGTCAGCGTGCCCTGCTGAGGTAGGCTCACGACTTGTGCCCGCAGGCCTCTGCCCTGGTCGTTGCTGAGCACGTTGCCGGTCAGGAGCGTGTTGGCGGGCGTGGTGTAGGTGTCGGGGTTAGCCACCGGGGCCGTGCGCACCGTGAAGGGGGTAGCCGAGGTGGCCGTGCCGCCCGCTGTGCGCACGCTAACTGGGCCCGTAGTGGTGCCCGCCGCCACGGTGGCCATCAGGCTGGTGGCGCTCGTCACGGTGAAGCTGCTGGCCGCTGTGCCGTTGAAAGCCACGGCCATTACGTTGACGAAGCCCGTGCCCGTAATAGTCACTTGCGTGCTCACCGGGCCGTTCGGCGGATTAAAGTCCGCGATGGTGGGCGTCGGCTGGTAGGTGAGCGTGTACGGGGCCGACGCCACGTTGCCGTTGTTGGCCGCATCCTGGGCCGCGCCCGCCGCGAGGGCCACCGTAGTGGCGATGCCGGCCGTGGTGGGCGTCACGGCGAAGGTGTAGGTGTTGCCGCTGCCTGCGGGGCCGCTGCTCACCGTGCCATTCGTGACCGTGATGCCGCCGGCCGAGAAGCCGGTGACGGCCTCGGAGAAGGTGGCCGTAAAGGCGAAGGGCGTGGTCGGCGTTGTGCTGCCCGAGGCGCCCGCGGGGCTGGTGAGCGTCACGGTGGGGGCCACCGTGTCCACGGTGAAGTTGACCACGCTGCTGTTGGCGCTCACGCTCGCGCCGCTGCTTTGGGCCGTGGCGTAGGCCGCGTAGGTGCCGTCGGCCAGCGCTGTGGCGGGCGTCAGACTGAAGGTACCGCCCACGGCCGTGGCGGTGCCAATTGCCTGCGCCGCGCCGCCATTGGTCGCCAGGTACACCGTGACAGTGCTGCCCGCCGGGGCCGTGCCGCTAAAGGTGGGCGTGCCGGTTGTGGTGCTGTTGTTGGCCGGGTCGGTGAGCACGGGCGCGGCCGTGGTGGGCACCACCGGCGGCTGGTAGGTGATGCTAAACTGGGTAGCGGCCGCGTTACCGTTGTTGGCCTGGTCCGTGGCCGCGTTGGCGGGCACGGTCACGGTCACGGCGCCGGCGGCGGCGGGCGTCACGTTGAAGGTGTAGGTCGAGCCCGCGCCGGAGAAGCCCGCGAGGGTGCCGTTGGTCACGGCCACGTCGCCGGCCACGAAGCCCGTTACGCTTTCCGAGAAGGTCACCGTGAAGGGAAGCGGCGTGGTAGCCGTGGTGCTGCCCGCACTGCCGGCCGTCGAGCTGATGACTACCGTCGGTGCCGTCTTGTCGATAGTGTAGCTTTCCCCGGTGGTAAAGGGAACGTTGCTCACGCCCGGCGAAAGCCCGGTGCTGTTGTCCAGGTTCAGGCGCAGCGAGCCGCTGCCGGTGCCGGTGTTTACCGCTACGGTGTACGTAGTGCCCGCGCCGCTAACGCTGCCCACGCTGCCCCCGGCCAGCGTGCCGTCGGTGGCCAGCGAAAAGTTGCTGCTAGTAAGGCCCGTAACGGGAGTTGCGAAGGTGACCGTAAACCGGACCTGGCTAGCGTTGGTGGGGCTAGGGTCGGCCCGCACGATGGCCGCGACGGTGGTCGGGGTCGTAAAGCTTACCGCCGTCCCGTAGCTAGTGCCCACGCTGTTGGTGGCGTAGGCCCGCGCCGTGTACTGGGTGCCGGCCGCCAGGCCTGTCAGGTTGGCCGTGAAATTGGTGGGGAAGCTAGCGGGCTGGGTAGTGCCCACCTGCACTTTCGAGTTGGCCGTGGTGGGCGTGCCCGTGCCCGCCACATAGACCACGCCGTAGTCGCTGACGTTGGCTCCGCCATCGGCCGCCAGCGTATTGCCGCTTACCGCGGCCGTGCTGCCCGTGAGACTGCCCGCCGTACCCGTGGCCACCGTCGGGGGCATGGCCGCCGTAATGCGGATGTTGTCATACGCGATTTCTGACTGCCCGCGCGCGCGCTGCCGCAGCACAAACGTGAGGTTGCTCACCGCCGCCGCCGGGGGAAGGACGAAGGTAAAGTCCTGGAGCGCCGGGCTCAGCTGCGTGCCGGCGGCGGGGGTAAGGGGGTCGAGGTCAGCGTCCTGGCGGGCGGGCGCAGTGCCATCTACCCCATAAAAGGCCCCGAACTGGGTGAGGGTAGTGCCGCCGTCGGTGCTGTAAAACAGCTCAAATCGGTCGCCCGGGTTGGCGGCGTCGAAGTAGCCCAGCCAGTTGCCCGCCGCGCCGATGGCCACGGTAAAGCGCAGGTTGCTGCGGCCGGCGGCATTCACGGGGGCCAGCTGCACCAGGCCGTAGGGGTTGGTCGGGTTGGCGGTCGAAACGGTGCCCTCCCCAAACCAGTAGCCGCCGCTATAGCCGGTGAAGGTGGCATTCCCAACCTGGGTGCCGTTGTAGGTAGCCGGGCTGGTGGTGGCCCGGAAAGAGCCGACCCGCGCCCCGCCCGCGACGGCCCAGGCGTTGCCGAAGTAGCGCGTGCCGTCCCCGTCCGTATCAAAGTTTTCCGTGTAGTTGAGCGCGGCCGGCGCGTTCAGCGTCCCCCTAATGGTGAGCGTGCGCACGGGACTGTTGCTTACCGCCGCGCCATTGCGCACCTGGAAGGTTATTTGCCGCGTGCCGGTGTTGAGGGTGGTCGTGTTGGTGTTCGAGTAGGTTATCGAGCGCAGCGCCGCCTGGTAGGCGGCCTGGCTGGTCGTGCCGTTCAAGGTGAGCACTCCGGTGCCGGTGTTGTACGAGCCCGTGATGCCAGGCTGGTTGGTGAAGTCGAGTTGGTCCTGCGCCGCGAAATTGCTGCTGATGCGCACGGTCGCGCCCGTGAGCGTGGTGGCCGAGCCGTTGGAGTAGCCCACGGTCAGCGAGTTGGTGAGCTGCACGGGGCTGCCGCCTTCGGTGTAGCTGGCGGCGGTGGTTTCGAGCCCGCTGAGCGTGGGCGTGGGCGTGTTGTTGAGCACGCCGGTTACCCGGATATTGTCGAAGGCCAGTTCTGCGCCGCGGGTGTCGGCCACCACGCGCACGCGCAGGCTGGTGCCGGTGCCCGCTATGTCAGCGCTGATGTCCTGAAAGGCCTGCCCCAGCACCAGGCCCTCCGGGATGCTGTCCAGCGGCGAGCTGGTATCCTGCTGAAAATCACCGTTGTTCACCGGGTCGCTGCTCACCAGCAGCCCGGCCGTCACAAACGGCCCGCCGTCAAAGGAGTATTGCAGCCGGATGCGGTCGGCCGCGGTCACCCCGTTGGCGCCCGCGCCCGTAAATCCGCCGCCGCGGGGCGCGGCCAGGGCCACGGTAACGCGCAGATTCTGGTAGCCCGCGGCCGGAATAGGATTGAGCACCACGTACCCCGCCGAGCGTACTACAGTGGTGCCGAAGCCCCGCACGTTTTCGCCGGCAAAGGCATAGCTGCCCTGCTGGTTGGTGAGGGGCTGGGTGGTGCCGGGGTAGGCCGCACCACTGCTGCTCAGCTGCTTGCGCTCGAAGTACGAGAGCGGTGAAAAGGGGGTCGTCGTGGCCGGCGAGTTAAACGAGTTGGCCGAGTACCCCCAGTCGGTACTCACGCCCTCGAAGGTTTCCTGGGCCAGGGGGACAGCAGTTTGCGCCCGCGCCGCCGGGGCGAGCAGGCCGAGCAAGCTCAGCACGGCCCATAGTAAGTTTCTTTTCATAAGCGTTGGGAATGGAATTGGTGAAAAAACTGGCGTGCCCGCGGGGCCAGGGCTCTTTCCTGGGCCAGGGCGGTGCCCGGTGGGCTAGCGTGCGGGAAAAACCCCCACTAAGGCGATGGCGTAGGTGAGCACCAGCGACGGCTGGCGGTTTTCGTGGGGGGCGCTGCCGCCAGCGGCGGTGAGGGCGCCGGGCAGGCTGCCGGCCCCCAGCGTTGCAGTGTGCTGGCCAGCCGCAAACTGCGGGGCGGGGCCGGTAGCCGGGTAAGAATCCTGCGCCTCGGGTAGCTCGGCTCCCCCGCCCACCTGGATGGTGCCTGCAAACGCGTGGCCGTGCGCTGGCATGGCCGCTGGCGGCAGCGCTACGCTTTCGGTACCGTCCCGCTGGCCGGGCTGGTAGGGCGAGAGGCCAGGGCCGGCGCCCGCCCCCACTATGGCGCGGCCCCGCAGGTCGGGCAGGGCAAAGGTGTTCTGCCCATCGCTGCCATACACGTTGCCCAGTACGGCATAGAGCGTTTGGTTTTGGCTGATTGCGAGCAGGGAGCCATCGCATAGTGCCCAGCCCCACGGGGCGAAGCCAAAACCAACGGCTCGGATTTCGCCGACAAACATATCATCCATAGGGTGAACTAGGAGAAAGGGTGGAGAGAAGCAGCAAAACAATACCCAGCCACCCAGCGTCCGGTGGAGAAGTGCGTGGTAGTCAGCCAGTTTTTTATTGGCTTATGCAAAGTTTCCGCCCGCCAAACCTGGTTTGCAACTTTTCCACTACCCCTAAACAGGGGGGGTACCCAGTGGCTCGCCCCCCTGTTTAGGGGTATGGATTGGCTTGCCCGCGCGGCCCCCGGCCCGGACCTTTGCCCGCATGACTCCCCTGCGCCTGGCCATTATCGAAGACGACCCCACCGTGCGCCAGCTGCTGCAGGGCTACCTCTGCCGCCAGCCCGAGTTCACGTGCGGGCTGGTGGCCGGCTCCATCGAGGACTTTCTGGCCCAACTGCCCGACGTGGTGGCCAAGCCAGAGCTGGTGTTGCTTGACGTGGGTTTGCCCGGCCTGAGCGGCATCGAGGCCCTGCCGCTACTGCGCCGCCAGCTGCCCGAGGCCGACTTCGTCATGCAAACCGTGTTCGACGACGCCGACCGCATCTATCAGGCCCTGTGCGCCGGCGCCACCGGCTACCTGCTCAAGAGCACCCCGCCCGCCGAGATAAAAGCGGCCCTGCTCGACGTGGCCCGCGGCGGGGCGCCCATGAGCCGGGCCGTGGCCCGTAAGGTGCTCGGCTACTTCAAGCCCAGCCCCGCCGGCTCCAGCGTCGACCTTACTGCCCGCGAGCGCCAAGTGCTCGAAGGTCTGGTCGATGGCCTAAGCGAAAAGCAAGTGGCTGCCCGCCTGGAGCTTTCGACCCAAACCGTGCACTCCTACATCAAGCAGCTCTACCGCAAGCTGCACGTGCGCAGCCGCGCCGAACTCGTGCGCCAAGCCCTGCGGTAGCGGTGACTAAAAAAGTAGCTGGGACTTTGTAGTCCGAGCTACTTACCCCTGGTAAGGTACCCGCACGTGCACGCACCAGCCAGTGGCTGCCGGCCCGCTGCTGCAGTGTCCTCCGAGGGCCTCAGCGCGGCGCTGCATATTGCGCCGGCCCATGCCGCTAGCGGTCGTGGTGAGCTGAGGTGGGCCATCATCCTGAATGGTAAGTACCAGCGCCCCGCCCTGCCGTTCTAGCGTGAGGGCCAGGTGCGTGGCGGTCAGCGCGTGGCGCACGGTGTTGGTAATGGCTTCTTTGGCAATGAGGTACAGGTGCTGGCGCAGCTGCGGGGCTAAGGGCGCCGCGTCGGGCAGGCCGCGCACGGCCAGCGTGGCGTGTAGCCCGGCGGCATGGGCGGTGGCGTCGAGGTGGTCGTGCAGGCGGTCGCGCAGGGCGCCTACGGTGTCGGCGCCCGCGTCGATGCTCCACACCACGTCGCGCATCATCAGCAGGGCGGCGCGGCTGTCGAGCAGCAGGGCCTGCATGTCGGCGGTCAGCTCGTCGGGGGAGGCGGGCTCTTGCAGCAGCTCGGCGCGCAGGTTTACGCGGGTGAGCAGCGCGCCGACCTCGTCGTGCAGGTCAGCCGCGATGCGGGTGCGCAGCTGGGCCTCGCGTAGGGCGCGCCGGCCGCGCAGCTTTTGCACCCCGATGCCCGCGCCCACCAGCAGGCCAGCCGCCCCCAGCAGCAGCAGCGGGTGCTGCCACCAGGGGCGATCCACTACCACGCGCAGGTGCTGCTTGGGGGTGCGCTGGCCGGCCGGCGTCTGGCCCCACACTACCAGCTCGTAGGTGCCCGCGTCCAGGGAGCGTAGGCGCAGGTGCCGCCCGGTGGACTGCACTCCGGCCGCCGAATCGGCCAAAAGCCCAGCTGGTCGCAATTGGTAGAAAAACCGATTGAGCGCCGGCGCCCGGTAGTCGTTGAGAGCCAAGTCAAACCCACCTTCCTTGATGGGGCCGCTCAGCAGCAGCGTCGGGGTGGCCATGGGGGTAGGCAAAAAGCGTAGCGCCCCACTGCCGCTGGCCCGTGCCGTGAGTAGCAGGTGGGGCGGCCGGTCGGGGCCCTGCCGAGTGGCGCCGCGCGCTACCCGAAACGCCCCGCCTACCCCCCCGAAGTACAGCGTGCCGTCGGGCGCCCGGTAGGCCGCCTGCTTGTTAAGCTCAGGGTTGGCCAAGCCTTCGGCCGGGCCATAGATGGTGAGCTGGCCCGTGGCCGGCCGGTAGCACACCAGTCCGGCGTAGGTGCCGGCCCACAGCTCGCCCCCGGCCCCCGGCACGAGGGTCGCCACCGTGGGGGTGGGTAGCCCTTGCTCGGTGCTGACCTGCCCCACCAGGCCCTGGCCGGGCACCAGCTTCAGGATGCCGTGCGTGGCGGTACCCAGCCATACGGGGCCCCTAGGCGGAGCATACACGCATAGCACGTCGTCAGTAGGTAAGTGCCGGTTGGGCGTACGTTCTGCCGTGCTGTAGTGCTGCACCGCGCCCGTGGTGGGGTTGAGGGCATACACCCCGTGTTCGCTGGCCAGCCACAGCGTGCCCGCGTCATCTTCGCTGATGCTGCGCACTAGTTGGCCGCGCAGCGGCTCGGTGCCCGTTGGCGTGCGGTAGCGCGTCACTTGCCGGCGTTGTGCATCGAGCCGGTACAGACCGTTGGTGGCCCCGCCCCACACGGCCCCCGTTCGGGCGCAGTACACCACCCGGCCGTTGAGCGGGGCGGCGTCGGTCGTGCCTGGGTAGAGGGGGTAGTACGTCAGCACGCCCGTCTGCGGGTTCAGTTCCCCAAACGTATTTGCCTCATCCGCAAATAGTACCCGGCCGGTCGCCGACACCTCCACATCATAAAGCATAGCGGGCCAGGGCCGGCCCTCGCGGGTCAGAAACAGCGCCCGCAGGGTGTCGGTCGGGTAGCTAGCCCGCTGCAAATACACGCCGCTGTAGGTAGTCATCAGCAACTGGCCATCGGTCAGTTGGGCGAGCCCGCGCACGCTGGGCGGCCGTACTTGCCCGACTACTGGCAGTGGCCGCAAAGGCACGGCCGTGCCGCCCTTGAAGCAGCCGCGGGTTTCGGGGCTGAAGGCCCACCACAGCCGCCGCGCATCCTGCAGCAGCGTGTATTGGGTGCTCGGCTCAGTGGCGTCGAAGGCCACTGGCAGCTGTTTTACCTGGGGCAGGGTGCCCGGCGCACCCCACTGCACCACCAGCCGCCGCCGTTGCGCCAGCCACTGCACAGGCCGGCCCTGGGCATCGAGGGTAGGGTAGAAGTACTTGCTTTCGTAGGTTGAAGCAGGCAGCCAGCGCAACCGCTGTCGCAGCGTGCCTGTGGCTTCGTTGAGCTCGTACAGTGCTTGGCTGCTCATGACATACGGCGTGCCGGGTACTGGCACCAAGTACGCGCCCGGCTGCTGATACACCTGTCGCCGCTGGCCCTGGGCGCCAAGCCGGTACAGCTGCCCATTGAAGGTGCTGAGCCAGACCTCGCCGCCCGGGGCGGCCGCAAAGCTGCTGGGTTGCTCGTTCAGCATCGGTAGTAGGGGCAGCTTGGCGGGCGGGCGGGCGGGGTCCAGCACCGCTACCCGACCCGAGCTGTAGCCCACCCACAGTAAGTGGGTGCGCGGGTCGAGCCACAGCGCGTACACGGCCTCCGTCTCGGTGCCATTGGCGGCGCCGAGGGGTAGGGCGCGGCGCGTAAGCGTGCCGCCTGCCCAGCAGTACAAGCCGTCTACGCCACCTATCCAGAGGCAGCCGGCAGGGTCGCGCACTAGGGCATTGATATAGCCGTGGGGCGCGGCCACTTGGCTGGAGGTAAGCAACTGCGCCAATGGTACAGTCTGGTAGCCGTCGTAGCGGCGCACACCCTCGGGAGTAGCCACCCACAGGTAGCCCTGGTCGTCGGCCACCAGCGCCCGCACCACCAAAGAGCTCAGCACTGAGTCGGCCACCCAAGGGGTCGTAGCGGCTACCTGCGCGGCCGCCGGCCTAGCCCAGCCAAAGCTCAATAGCACGCTCACTGACCAGGCAACTAGCAAGCGGTAAGAAGTCAGCCGGTAAGGAGAAGCAACGCACAACCGTGACATGGGCGGGCATAGGGAGCAGGGCAACAAAAGGAAGCTAGTAAGCGCCGCCAGGTCGAGCACTTAGTTGTTACTGGCTGCTGCGAAGTCAGAAGCCTTATTCCTCGGTTTACTAGCTTTTTACAAAGAAACATCTATATAGTCATTGCTAGCATAATATATTATTATTACGCTGCAATTACGGAGAAAGCGGTCGTCGAAGTTTGCTGTACACAAGAGCAGTTCTACCCATCTAAATAGCTAGGTAGAGCAGACTAGAAGTGCCCTTCGACGTATCCTTTCAAAGGCGGAAAAGCCTCTGTTAGCACAGCTACAAAGCAAGCTAACTGTTACAGGTCTACAGGAGTGCCTAACTTGTTTTACCTTGCTCATTAAGTATCCATCAACAAGCTGTGAGTGAAATGTTACAACAGCTACGGGCCCTTATTGAACTAATACCTGTTAACAATCAACATAATACGTTGATAATTTTTTCAATTAGTTGATGTGTACTTTAGGATAGCGTGCCCCTTCTTTCTTAAAAGAGCTAGGTCGTAATTAGGATTGATAATTGACGGCTAGTTTTGTTCTATCAAATGGTAAAGCAACCTGTGCGCAATGTCTTATTCTACAAACCGAAGTGAGGAGCCACGAATGCATAATTCGGGTTGGAGTAGCACTTGGCGTTGCAGAAAGTATTGGGCTGAAACAGCAGTTAATTCTAGAAATAGGTGCACGGACGCAGTCCCCATTTCTGTACAGCACTGGTCAACCGACGTAAGTTGAGGCTCTGTAATGCCAGTGGAGGTGATGAAGACTACACGTATCGCTGGCCATCGATACTAAAACGCCAGTGACCTGAGCGAAGAGCAATGTTTCGATGCAGCGCCGTTCTAACTGACTGTCTTCGTGTGACTGACATACGGTGACGCTGAATCCTACTTTACTGGCCGCCTGCTCGATGGCTTTAATAACAGCCGAAAAATTTCCCCTCAATGTAAGGTGCTACTGTGCTAAGCAGCCGACTCTGCCCCTTGCGAAGAGCTGAAGCTACTTGGTTAGGCTAGTACTTGAGCTTTTTAGCTAGCTCGAGTACCCGCTGCTTAGTACTAGTTTCGACGCTATGATGGTTACTTAAAGCCCGCGAAATAGTAGTGAGTGATACGCCCAGCTCGCAGGCCAGGTCAGCCATTGATACGCAAGACGATGCAGTATTTTTTAGGATGAATGCCTATAAATTACTTATTCGCTCTGTGGCCATTCGAAGTAACTTTAGAAAATGCGAGTCAACTTAAGTATATAAATATAACATAATGAGCTGAGCAAGCTACTCTATTTACTTGCTAACTGAGTAAAATTCCTATGGCTGCACAGACGCTGCACGGCCAGCACGCCTACTTTCTGACCCAGCACCTGGCCCTGGCGGATGGCGTCGAGATAGTGAATGCCACCGTAGAGGCGCGAGGTAGCCGCCTGCTCGGCCGCCTGCTCAAAGGAAGTAAAGCGCCGGGCGCGCAAGCCAAACTCGTGCTCTGTAGTGTCAGTATAGGCGTAAGTGGGGCCAAAGTAGTGACCTAAGACCTCGGCAGCCGCCGTCGAGACGACCGAGTGCCCGCTCACATATTCGGGAAATGGGGGCGTCTGTAATAGCGGCTTCCACTGCGGGTCGAGATACCGGCGAATGGCCGTTTCGGGCCGAATCCGGTTGCTCTGGTACTTCTCCTGCCAGCAGCAGCGGAAGGCATCTGTCAGCGTCAGGGCCAGCACGGTGTGCAGCTGCATCGCTTGGCCGAAGGGCACGCGGCTTTGCCGGCAGGCTAGGCCCGCAATTTTCATCCAGTGCGCGCCCGGCGACATTTTCTTGAGCCCTACTTGCAGGTGGCCCTGGTCGCGCACGGCAAAGGGATTGCAGTCCCAAAAAGCCGCGATTTGGCGCTGCTCATCCGTTAGCGTGTTGCCGGTCTGGCGCACCTGCTGCATAAGCTGGTAAAAGCCCGAACCCGGCCTAGGGTCGAAGGCCTGCGGAGGCTGCGGCCGAAACTGATTGGTCGAATCAAGCAAAAACGGCCGAATAGTGCTGAAGTAAGGTTCAACAGGGGGTAGAAAAGCCGGGGGTGTGGGGTACCAGTAGCCTGGCCCAGTGGTGGGCGTATAGCGCGGCCGGTCGCTGATGCGGTAGTAGCCGTCCTGCTTGGCATACTTCAGCACGGCCTGCGCCACGGCTTGAGCGTACTGGGCCGAGGCTTCGGCCACGTCGGCGGGCATTCCTTTAGCTTGGCAGTCGGCGAGTACTTGCTGCTGCGCGCCGGCCAGTTGGCTCCCTGAAGGCTGAAGCTTGGCCGCCGTTTTGAGGATGGCCAGCAACGCTGCCAGCCGGGGGGAGTAGCTCGTCGCCGGGGGCACAGGCGCGCCAAACGGCTCGTGCAGTCGCTTACCCAGGGCAGGGCACGTCGTATCGCGCTGGGCCAGCACCTCATTGCCAGCTAGCAAGGCGTAGGCAAAGAACCGAGCCGCCAGGGGCGGATTGGTTACATCGTGCAGCATCAGCTCATTCATCTTATCCACGGCCTGGCCTATGCTGCTTGCAGGGGGCTCGTAGGCAGTGGGTGGCACGTGTCGGCACGCTGCGCCCCCTAGGCCGGCTAGCACACACAAGAGCAAGAGTAAAAGGAGACGGCGCATGTGAAAAGAAGGCGTGTAAGTAAACCAGTTGCGGCACCAGAAGCAAGCCCGATTACTCTATCTTGCGAGCTTTAGCGGCCTGAATACTCTGGGCCACTTGCGCGCGGTACTTGTCGAAGGTGTCGCCCGCGAAGGTGATGGTGGGGATGGGGCGCTGGGCCGCCGTGACGGGCCGGTAGTTGCTAAAACCATACTCGTGCACTCCCGTGCTGCCCGTGCCCGGCGCCGCCGTGCTAAGGTGATTAAAGGCATCGACGTAGGAGTAGAAGCCGGCTGAGTACTGCGAGTAGCGCGGCACTTGGCTCAGCGGAAATACACTTAAAAGGGCATCGTACTGCATCTCGGCGATGGGCAGCACGCCAGGGTGACGCTGGGCTAAGTCGGCTACCAGCTGCTGCGTGCCCACGTACATATCGGCCTTCGTGTTGTTCTCCCAGAGCCCGGCAATGTCCATAAAATAGGAATCGACGTGATAGTCGGTAATGACCCGGTCGATGCGGTCGCGCACGAAGTTGCGCCACGAGGCCACGCCGATGTTCATTACGGGCATCCAGCCGTCGCCGTGGCGGTCGTTGTCCCAGTCCACCCAGTTCAGGTCCCAGTTGTCGCCGTCTAGGTGCTGGGTAGTGGCATCGGCAAACTGCTTAAACACCGGTAGCTCGCGGTTGGCCGAGTTGGTACCGAACATGGCCGAGAAGTGGAAGCCCAGCTTGTGGCCCTCGTCGATGAGCTGGTGAAAGCCCTTGTCGCCGCCCATGCGCGGGTCGGTCTGGTAAAGGGGGTAGTTCCAGTAGTAGCGCCCGTCCCAGCCGGGTAGGAATACGAGCACCTGCTTCGGGTCAATCTGGGTAGCCACCCACCGCAGAATGGCCAGCTGCTTGGTGTAGTCGTTGAAGATGTAGCCCGTCCAGTGGGCGCCGTGCAGGGCCACTACCAGCTTGGTATCGCGCAGCCAGGCCGGCACATCGGGACGAGTAGCGTAGGCGGGCAGCTTATAGGCCTGGGCTACGTGGGCAAAGTAGGGCTTGGCAATGGCCTCGTAGGTGGGCGCGGTACCTAGGTGCCACAGGCAGCTCTGCACCTGCTTGCGCTTGTCCCAGCCGGCCTGCTCATAGATGAGTTCGGCGCGGTAGCTGTCGGGGCCAGGCTGCAAGAAAAACCGCGCCGGGCGCACCTCCGTTTGGCGGGCCGACAGCTCAAAGAATCCGCCCTGGGGCCTCTTAATCACGACCAGTGGAGTAGCCAGCTGCCCAAAAAGCTGCGGGTACTCAAACGTGTTTTCGTCGTCATGGGGGTCGAAGAAGCGCTCGCCGGCCAGCGATAATTCGCCCCGCGGAATGCCCCGTACCACGGTGCTAATGGACTTTACGGGCTGGTCCATTTGCGCCGATACGCGCCACTCTACGCTGCCATCGGCGTTGCGCTGGAGCTCGGCAGTAAGCTGGCCCGGCATTTTTGCCTGCCCGCCGGCCCACGTGAAGCCCTGGCAGAGGTAGCGCAGCCGGTCGCCCGTGCGCTCGATGCGCGTGTGGGCCGGGTCGATAGCGTAGGCATTCTCAAACGTCTGCACCCGAAAGCTGAATTGGAAGCCCGCAAACTCGGCCGACGGCTCGGGCCACGCAAAGCTGAATTTCATCTCGCCCTTCCCCTTCGGCGGACTGTATACCCCATCAACGGAGGTGAGCGGCAGCAACTGGCTTTGGGCAAGGACCGGCCTTGCCGCTAGCCAGCCACCCAGAAAGGCAATGGACAGGAATACGCGCGCGAGAATGGGCATTTTACGTCAAAAGAGTGTTCTGATAAAAGTAGCGTTTTCTAACGTGCTAAGCTCAGCCTTTGGGGGCGGGCCGTAGCGCGCCGCCCAGCGATGGGCCTGTTTCTAGGAAGTACAGGTAAGGTGTAAGCCTGCACAGATTGACTATTGCGGCCCACCAACAGCACCCGCCCCACTTGGGCAAAGCTGCGGATGTCGCCCTGCACCCGCAGGCCGGCGCGGGCCGGCGGCACGGCCGCAAAGTGGCCCTGGCCATCGCCGCGCAGCAGCAGGCCGTAGCTCGCATCAGCCTTGCCAAACCGAACGCGGCTGTGGCTACTATTGCCGCCCAGCAGCAGGTCGGGATGGCCGTCGCCGTCGTAGTCATCAGCCGCCAGCGCGTACACGGGCGCATACTGGGCCTCGGGGGGCAGCGGGGCCAGCCGGTAGCGGGCTTGCGGCGTGCTCAACAGGCAAGTAGTCTCCAGGTGCGTGGCTCGTAGCACCTTAGCTCCTTGTAGCTCTTCCTTGCTGAAAATATCGGTCAGTCCGGCCCCCGCATAGCTGGCGTAATTAGGGAAGCGCGAGCGGGTCATGCTCACCTGGTCCAGCAGCTCATCGCGTGAGACGTAGGGGTAGCTTTTGCCCTGGTTGTAGAGGCACAGAATGGGGTCCACGGCCCCGTTGTCGTCGAAGTCTTTGTAAACCAGCTCGGCAGGCTCCTGGGCGCTGGCTCGGCACTGGGTGTTCAGGCCCATGTTGCCCACCACAAAATCGGGTTTGCCGTCGCCATTTAAATCTTTTACCAGCAGCGTGTTCCACCACCCGGCGAGCTGGCCCGGCAGGTAGGTGGCGGTGCGCTCGGCCAGGTGACCACCCTCATGTAGCCACACCTGCACCGGCAGCCACTCGCCCACGGTCACGAGGTCGGGGCGCTGGTCGCCGTTCATGTCCACCCAAGCGGCATCCGTCACCATACCTAGGTGGCGCAGTGCGGGGGCCCAGCTGGCAGTCTGGTCCGTGAAATGGCCGCGGCCATCGTTGAGCAGCAGGTAGCTGGCGGGCGGCTCGGGGTAGCGGCCGGGCACCACGCGCCCGCCTACAAACAGGTCGGGGTGGCCGTCGCCGTTCACATCGGCGGCGCGCACGCAGCCCGTGCTATTGGGCATAAACGGCAGGCTAGTCGGACTCAGGCCGAAATTGCCCCGCCCGTCGTTGATGTACAGCCGGTCTTGCAGCAGCGCATCAGCGGGCATGAAATTGTCGTAGCCGCCGCTGCCCACGTACAGGTCCTGGTCGCCATCGCCGTCGGTATCAAAAAAGAGGGCTGCGCTATCCTCGGGCAGGTTGTCGGCCGCGAGGGCGGGCTCGTAGAGCTCGGTAAACTGCCCGTTGGCCTGCTGCGCAAACACGCGCCCCGGGTAGCCCGCCGCCCCGCCCATAAACAGGTCGGCGCGGCCGTCGCCGTTCACGTCGGCCTGGGCCAGGCACGGCCCGCCGTACGAGAGGCTGTTCACCAGCAGCGGTTGGCGCTTGAAGTCGTTCACGTTGTTTTCGGGAGCCGTGGCCTGCAAGGGCGAGACTATTTCGGTGAACACCGGGGCGGTAGGGCTGGCCAAACGGGCGCGACGCGCCGGGTGTGCGTCCGCCTCACGTAGTATCAGCGGACCAGTAGTCGGCACCGGGGCCACCACCTGCTGCCGGCCGCTGGGCCACTCCACCCGTACCGAATCGGGCGGGGCACCCGGCCCCAGACCGAAGTGCAGTACAGGCGACACGCTCGATTGGTAGCCCCGGCTCACCAGCTGCTCCTGCACCTGACTGGCCCCGGCGCGGTACAGCGTCACGCGCGCCCCGATACCTAAGCGGTTTTGTCCGGCGCCTTCCAGGCGCACGGTTAGGGCGTGGTTTTTCAAGAGCTTGCTGGCGCGGTTTTCGTACAAGAAAGCCGGGCCGTTCAGGTTATTCACTACCAGGTCCAGGTCACCGTCGTTGTCGAGGTCGGCGTAGGCCGCGCCGTTGCCGTTGGCAGGCGTCGTGATGCCCCAGGCCGTGCTCACGTTGGCAAAGGAGGTGCCGCCCTGGTTGCGGAAGGCGTAGCCCGTCATGTTGGACGACGGCATTTTGCGCACCAGCTCCAGTAGGGTTTTGCGTTGCACGTCGCCCTGGCGGTCGTGCAAAAAGTCACCCATGTACTTGAGAAAGTCCAGGTTGGTATAGTCGTGCAGAAAGCCGTTGGTCACGAACAGGTCCTTCCAGCCGTCGTTGTCGTAGTCGGCCAGCAGCGCGGCCCAGCTCCAATCGGTATTCGACATGCCAGCCAGCTGCCCCACCTCGCTGAACGTACCGTTGCCGTTGTTGAGGTGCAGCATGTTGCGCATGTACTGGGCGTGCAGCCCCACCTGCTCCCGCACCTGAAACAGCTCGAAGTTGTCGCTGGCAAAAAGTAGCTTCTGCCGGCGGTTGTCGGCGGGCAGCATGTCCAGCGTCACCAGGTCGGGGGTGCCATCGTTGTTGATGTCGGCCGCGTCGTTGCCCATCGATGAGAGCGAGGTGTGGCCCATCTGCTCTCCCAGGCGGTCGGTAAACGTGCCGTCCCGATTATTGATGTATAGGTAGTCGGGAGCTAGGTAGTCGCTCGACACGTAGATGTCGGGCCAGCCATCGCCGTTAAAATCAGTTACTGAGGCCCCTAGGCCAAACGAAAGGCGCGTATTGAGTAGCCCCGCAGCGGCGGCCACTTCCCGAAAATGGGGCAGGCGGCCGGCCAGGCCACCCTCATTTTGGTAGAGCTTGAGGCCCGTCAGCGGGTCGGGCGTAGCTAGCAGCTGCTTGATGTACGAATCGTCGAGGCTCTCGAAGCGGCGTGGGCTGTGGTTGAGCAGCAGCATGTCGAGGTCCTGGTCGTGGTCGTAGTCAAAAAACACGGCCTGCGTGCTGAAGGCCGAATCGGCGAGCCCGCACGCCGCCGCCTGCTCCTGAAAGTGCGGTACGCCTTGCTTGTCGGGCCCTAGGTTAACGAAAAGCTGGTTTTGGCGCTGGCGGCCGGGTCGGTCGCCCGAGCGGCACACATACATATCGAGCTGGCCGTCGGCATTAATGTCTACCATCGTTACGCCGGTTTTCCAGCCCTCAGGCAGCGCCACGCCCGCCGACTGGGTCACGTCTTCGAAGCGCAAGTGGCCCCGGTTCACGTAGAGCCGGTTATCACCTTTGTTGGCTGTAAAGTACATGTCATCGAGGCCGTCGCCGGTGACATCACCTAGGGCCACGCCGCCCCCGTTGTACGTGTATTCATATACTAGCACGTTGGTCAACTCGTCTTCCGCCAAGTCATTGCGAAACGTAACGTGGCTCTGCGCTGGGCTGACCAGTCGAAATAGGGCGTTGGGATTGGCAGCCGCGGGCACTTTTTTTTGCTGGCACGTTGCCAGCAGCAGGGCTCCCATAAGGCACGCGACGGGCCAAAACCGGGTGAGGAAAGACATCAGAGCAACGCAGCAGAAGTGGGTGGGATAAGGGCAAAGCAGTCGAACCGCCAGTAAGCTATGCGTAATAAAAAAGGGAAGTCTTTTGCCAGAAGACTTCCCTTTTTAGTAGTTGGCCTAGGCATTAATAACCAGGGTTCTGCTTCAAATTTGCGTTGGTATTCAACACGTTCTGCGGAATGGGCATCAGCGTACGATAATCACCATTGGGCGTGTGGGTGAGCCACGACTTCTTGGTGAACACGCCGAAGCGAATCATGTCCTGGCGGCGGTGGCCCTCAGCCGAAAACTCCCACCCTAGCTCGTCGAGCATGCGGCCGTACTGAATATCGGCTCCGCCCTGCACGGGGCTCACCACGTTGTTAGCGGCCGGCCCGTAGGGGTAGCTACTGCCCTGCGCCAAGTCGGCGGCCGTAACGGTAGCCAGGGCTGGGTTGGCCGCGAAGTTGCGCTGGCGCACCTGCGTGACCAGGGTAGCAGCCTGCGCGGCTTGGCCAGTGCGTAGCAGGGCTTCGGCCTTCATCAGCAGCACGTCGGCGTAGCGGAAGAGCGGAAAATCGTTGCTCAAATCCTGCAGTACGCCTTGCTTAATCTCAAACTTACCAACTCGAAAGCCATCGTTTTCGGTGCCAAAAACCACGCTCGGCAGCGTGTTGGTGAATGCTAGCGGCTGGCCAGCCGTGGTTCCAAACACCCCTACTAGCGGTGTGCCCGCGGAGGAAAACTGCTGCCCCTGTATCCAGCTGGACTTTAATCGGTTATCAGCAGGGTTGTAAGAGCTAATGAACTGTGGAATGGCGCAAATACCCCCGCCCCACATACTGGCCTGCGCACTGTATGTCTGCTGGTTTTGGGGCTGCAGGGTTTGCATGTGAATGCGAAAACCCGTGGCGTAGGTTTCGTCGAAGGGAATGGCAAAAACGATTTCCTTCGAGCTCTCATTCTGCGTTTTGAATACATTTGCTTGGATGGGCTCCAAGGCAAAATTAGTGGAGTTGATAACTGCATCGCAGGCGGCAATGCAGTTGGCCCATTGAGCCGTACCCGAATACACGCCCGCATTGAGATACACCTTGGCGAGCAGTGCATTGGCGGCCCATTTGTTGTTGAAACGGCCGTAGGTAGAGGCATCAACGGTAGAGGCTAACTGAGGCAGCGACTCCACTATTTCTTTCACGACAAAGGTGTATACCTGCGCGCGGGTGCTTTGGGTGGGTAAGAAACCCGCCTCCACGTCGAATTTATCGACAATGGGCACGTTGCCAAACAAGTCGCACAGCATGTAGTAGTACGAGGCCCGTAGCACACGCAATTCAGCAACTAGCTGCTCCTTGCCCGTCGTAATCGGAATCTGACCCTGCTGTACCTGGTAGAGCACTCGATTGCAGTTGGTAATACCGGCGTAAGCCTGGCCCCAGGTGTAGCCGGGGGTAGGGTCCAGGGCCGTCCAGGTGTGCTGGTGCAGGCGGCGATACGAGCCGTCGTCTACCCAGCCGTTGGGGCGGCCGGGCGTCACGGTTTCATCAGTAGTAGTTTCTTGAACACGATATGCTCCGTTAAACTCCAGAAACAGCGTGCGCCAGTTGCCGTAGGCCGGGCCTACCAGTGAGGAGAGGTCGCCGGAAGTGGGCGTGAATTGGCTCGCCACAATCTGGTTGTAGCTCTCGTTATCAAGCTTGGTGCAGGAGCCAAACAGCCCCAGGCCCGCTATTGCCAGCAGACTTGCCCGGGCGGGGGAAAAGTACTTTTTCATAAGTGCGAGGGGTGGGAGTTAGAAAGTTACGTTGAGGCCAGCCGTGAACGTGCGCACTGTGGGGTACTTGTCGCGCTCGTCTACGCCGGGCGCCAGACCCAGGCGGTTTACTTCAGGGTCCAGCCCTTTGTAGCCCGTGATAGTGAAGGTGTTAAGCGTCGAGACGTATACTCGCAGGTTCTTGACATACTTTACCACGTTGGGCTGGAAATTGTAGCCGAGCGTGATGTTGTCGATTTTCCAGTACGCCCCATTCTCGATGTAGTAGCTGTTAAACTCTAGCGGCATAGTCGTGTTGAGCACCGCTTTGCCAAAAATGGGGTCGTAGGCCGAGCGCAGGCGGTTGTACTGCGTTACGCCGGTGTTTTCGTAGTACATGCGCTGCACGTTCAGAACTTGGAAACCGAAGGCTCCGCGCATGGTCACGCCTAGGTCAAATTTCTTGTAACGAAAGTTGTTGTTCCAGCCGCCGTAGAATTTGGGGATGCCGTTACCCAGCACCTTCTTGTCGTCTTCACTATGCGTAAACTGGTCGTAGGGTACCTGCTGGCCATCCTTACTCTCGTAAATCCACTTGCCGTCGCTGGTCACATCCACCACCTTGTAGCCGTAGAAATTGCCGAGCTTCTGGCCCACCTGCACCCGACTGGTATAAGTCTGAATGGGTTCGCCGGTGTAGCCGGTGGTGAAGAAGTCGTTGGTAAGTTGGTAGAGGTCGTTGTTGAGCGAGAGCAGCGTATTCTTATTTGTCGAGAAGTTGAACGTCGAAGTCCACGAGAAATCCTTCGTTTGCACGGGTACCACGTTCAGTTGCACTTCCAGGCCTCGGTTTTCCAGCGAGCCTACGTTGGCGGTAGTCGTCGGAAACAAGTTGGGTGGTGAGGGTACCTGGTAATCGTAGAGCAGCCCTTGGGTGCGGCGGATGTAGTAGTCTACCGTACCATAAACGCGGCCCTTAAACAGGGAGTAGTCCAGGCCCGCGTTGAATTCGTGCTTCTCTTCCCAGCGTAGGCTGGGGTTGGGGTTGCTGATGGGGGCCAGCGACTGCACCCAGCGACCATTAGCTAGGAAGTAGCCGCCGTAGCCTAGGCGCGATACCCCTAGGAACGAGACGCCCGGCGCGGTGCCCGTGACGCCGTAGCCAGCTCGAAACTTTAAGTCATCCAGGAAGTCAACGCTCGACAGGAAATTCTCCTTGTTGATGCGCCAGCCCACCGAGACGGCCGGGAACGTGCCCCAGGGCTTATCAGCGCCCAGCAGGCGCGACGATGCCTCGTGGCGCACGCTGGCCAGCAGCAAGTACTTCTCCTTGTAGTTGTAGGTGACGCGCCCAAAGAAACCAATTAGGTTAAAGGTATTCTTGTCGCTGTACTGCACGGCCCGGCCCAGCCGCAGTGCGTTGCCGATGCCGATGTTGTTATACGTGAATACATCGGTCGGGAAATCGTAGTTGGTCGCGTAGAAGTTTTCGGCCGTGTTGTCCTGATAGCTGTAGCCAGCCAGCGCTGAAAGGCGGTGCTCGCCAAAGCTGTGGCTGTAGTTGGCGGTCAGTTCCAGCAGCTTGTCAACCACCTGGGTAGTGCCGCGCGAGGCGTAGCCGTTCAGGCCATCGCGTAGTGAGGAAGGGTGCTGCTTGTCTTCGGAATAGCCCCGCAGCTGGTTGTAGCGCGTATTAGACCCTAGGGCTTTGAGCTGCAAGTCATTGATGGGCTCCCACACAATACTGCCGCTAAGGCGGGTGTTTTGCGCCGAGTTTTCGCCGTCGGAGTCATAGAGACGCGAAAGCGGATTTTCATAGTTGAAAAGCGAAAACTGCTGCGCGTAGCTACCGTCTGCATTGTAAATCGGGGCCGTGGGGTTGCGAATGAGTGTCTGCCGGTAGGTGTAGCCGTTGAAGCCGCCACCATCGACGGTCGAAGTGTATTTGTTGTCGCTATTGAGAATGCCTAGGTTGAGCTTGACGCGCCCGTCAAACATACTGTGATTAACATCGGCCCGGCCGGTAAATGTCCGGTTATCAGACTTCTGCAAAATACCTTCAAAGTAGCGGTAGTTGCCGCTTACTAGGTAGTTGGTTTGCGCCGTGCCCCCGCGAAACGTCAGGTTGTGCACGTGGATGAGTGGGTTCTGACTGATGGCCTTTAGCCAATCGGTGCTGCCGCCCTGGTCGGTAAAGCTTACGCCCTCCGTAAGCTTTTGGCGGTACTCGTCGGCCGTGAGTACCTCAGGCCGGCGAGCAATGCGCTGGGTGCTGGCGTAGCCGCTGTACTCGATAGTGGGCGTGATGTTGCCCTTTGGCCGGCGCGTCGTGATGAGGATAACCCCGTTGGTACCGCGCGTACCGTAGATGGCGGCGGCCGAGCCGTCTTTCAGCACATCTACGCTCTCAATGTCTTCGGGAGCTACCGTATTGAGCGTACCCGGAATACCATCGATAAGTATCAGCGGCTGCGAATCGGCGTTGAGAGTGGCCGTGCCGCGCAGAAGTATCTGGCTGCCCGCCGTGGGGTCGCCACTAGGAGTAACCACCGTTAGGCCCGCTACTTTACCTTGTATCAGCTGACCCGCATCTTTGGTGGCGCCCTTAATGAAGCTTTCCTCCTTCACGCTCGCCACCGAGCTAGTGAGGTCGGCTTTGCGCTGGGTGCCATAGCCCACCACCACTACGTCAGCGAGTTCCTTAGTATCGGGCTGGAGCGTGATGTCAACGGTGCCGCGCCCCGCCACCGCCACTTCCTGCGGCTTTGAGCCCACAAAGCTGAAGACGAGCGTGGCATCGGCCGGCGCCTTAATGGAATAACGCCCTTCGGCATCGGTTTGCGCCCCGTTACTAGTGCCTTTTACAATGACGTTTACGCCTGGAAGAGCAGCACCTTTTTCGTCAACAACCCGACCCTTGATAGGGTCGGCCGCTTGTTGCACACTAGCCACCATAGAGGAGGCCCGACTTGCGAGAGGAGTAGCGAGCATGGCTCCGCAAAGAGAGGTAGCCAAAACCAACCGGCCAGGAGGTAAAGGAATTTTCATTTGGTGGGATAAATGGTGAGAGGCAGATGAGAAGAGATTGGTCATTTGTGCACAAACGATTGTGCATAAACGACCCAGGTTAGTCGCGCCGTCATAAACAACGCAGGTTTACTGACGCCAATAAACCTAAGAAAAGTGAGGTAGCACTTGCCAGCTAGCAACTGTTAAATGACAAGTATCAAAAAGACTAGTTATTCTTACCACCCGGCGAGTAGCCGTACTGCTAGGCACAGTCAACTAGCTATTTAGCAGTAACTGCTTCGGCCATGGGCTGGCTGATGATATCCACATCGAGTACCCGTTGCGGAAACCACACCGTCATTTCGCCTTTGCCGCGGTTGGCCCAGGCGTAGTACGGAATGGCCGTCATCGTTTTGGACACGGTCTGAATGCTGTTGGCAGTTGCGTCAACTTCTACAGTGGGCACCTTGGCTGTCAGCTCCATTATCCCATTGAGGGTGTTGGGCTTGTAGGTAGCGGTGAATGCTGTGGCGGTGGGTACCAGTAAATTACTGGTTTTGCCGTCGTTGTCTTGCCACTCGGCGCAGAACATGACGGGCCCTCGCTGCAAGGCCACCTTGCCTAGGTCGTCTTTTATGAGGGGATTGGCTACTACCTGGCGCACTTCCATGGGCAAGGTCATCTCGACCACGTCGTTTTTCTGCCACTTGCGGGCTACCACGGCGTAGCCGTTGCGCATTGTGTAGGGCGTAGTCTTACCGTTGACTTTCAGCGTAACCGCCTGCGTAGAAGGCGTGGCAAAAGTGTAGAGATTGGAAGGCATGGCCTCATTGCGCGCCCAGCCCGGAATACGCAGCAGCAAGTTAAAACTAGCCGCTGAGGCCGGGTTTACCGTAAACTTCAGGCCCCCGTCCCAGGGGTAGTTGTTCTGCTGCGTCAATTGCACGCGCTGCTTGTTCACCAGCAAGTCAGCCTTGCCGCTCACAAACAGATTCACGTACACATTCTGCCCGTTTTGGGCGTAGATGTAGCCCGGCAGGGCGGGCATCAGGCGGGCCATGTTGGTGGGGCAGCACGAGCACTCAAACCAGCCGGCCCGCGCGGGCTCAGTCTGGGCGAAGCCCAGGCTGTTCTTTATCTGCATGGCGTTGCTGTAGAAGAACGACTTGCCGTCGAGCCCTACCCCCGAAATTAGGCCATTGTAGAGCACTTTCTCCATGACGTCCACGTACTTGGCATCGCCGTGCAGCTGGAACATGCGCTGGTTCCAGAACACGTCGGCCACCGAGGCGCAGGTTTCGTTGTAGGCCGTGGTGTTGGGTAACTCGTAGTTGGCCCCGAAGCGCTCGCCGCCGGGCACTGCGCCGGTACCGCCTGTCACGTAGAACTTCTTGGCCACCATGTTCTGCCATATACTATCAACAGCAGCCAGCAGCGGCTTATCGCCGGTGAGAGCCGCCACGTCGGCCATGGCTGAGTACAGGTATTCTGCGCGCACGGCGTGGCCTTCGGCTTCCGTTTGGGCCACTACGGGCTTATGGTCTTGCCAATACGAACCATTTTTCCACGTGTCAGGGCTTTTGGGGTCATAGCCGGAGTAGTGGCCGCGCGCATCAAGAAAGAACTTGGCGGTAGTCAGGTACTTAAGCTGACCCGTGGCGCGGTAGAGCTTTACGAGGCCCATCTCCACTATCTCGTGGCCGGGCGCTACGCTGCGCTTGCCAGGGCCGAATACCGAGCACACGAGGTCGGCATTTTTGAGGGCAATGTTGAGCAGGTTCTTTTTGCCAGTAGCCTCGTAGTGGGCCACTGCAGCCTCGTAGAGGTGGCCTGAGTTATATAGTTCGTGGCTGAGCTCGCGCTCTTTTTTCCAGCGCTCTTTCCCGGCCCAGGGGTGCGGGTGGGCGGGGTCGATGGTACGGGCGGTGTAGAGGTAGCCATCGGGCTCCTGCGCGGCCGCCACCTTGGCAATCAGCTCATCTACATACGTTTCCAGCTTCTTGTCGGGGTACACGCTGAGCGAGTACGAGGCACCCTCAATGGTCTTGTAGATGTCGGTATCATCGAAGGGAAACGTGGTGGCGAACTTGCCCTGGCGGGCCGCGGCCATTTCAAAGTTCTTCACTCGGTTGGTGCTCTCGCAACGCGCAAACGACGCCGGAATAGTCACGTCGGTATTGATTTTGAGGCGCGGCAGCCAAAAGCTATCCGTCAGCTTCACTTTGGTGAATGAAACTGCTTGAATGGGATAGTCGGTGTGCTGAGCAGCGGCCGTAGCCGCTAAGCTCAAGCCCAAGGCAGTCAAGAGGGTAGTGTGCATGGTGGGTGGGATAATGGATACTCTTAAACTGTCCGCATAACAGTGCAAGAGGGAGAGAACTTAGTTGACTAGGTAAACAAGGTAGTAGCCACCACTGGCGTCGGCTACTACCTTGTTTACCAGCCCAGATACCTTGCAAATGTAAGCGAATACAATAATTACACAATCGATTGAGTAAAAAAAATGTCTCACAAGCCAAGGAAGCCTTCAAACTATATGGGGGAGGTGGTAGATATATCCTAACGCATAGTTCTACTGGCCGCTTAGTGTAGTCAGTACTAGGCCTTGTCAATCTACCAGGACCTAGTGGTCGCGTAGTCTTTTCTACTTCTGTACACACTGGACTGGTAGCAAGCGGTTGTCATCACTTTGTTCAAAGTGGGCCGAGGAAGCGCAGCCTCGGTGGCTTCGCACGCAAACCCTGCTAGAGTCGCCCTTAGATGTAGTGTAGCAGTGGTGCGTCGCTCACTTCGGGTTTGCATGCTGGGCATGTAGCTATTGTCTACTGCTGCACGTTGCGGACGCCGTAGACCGGGCCAGCGCTGTTGTTGGCTTTGGCCTGGAAGGTCACTTTCACCTGCTGCTTGCCCTTGGTCAGCGCGGGCGGAATGGGATAGGAAACGTCGTAGAAGCGGCTCTCCTTGTACCTGTTGAGGTCTTCGGTAGCAATCTTCTCGCCATCGACCAGCACGTCGAACACGCGGCCGCGGTTGTCCATGCCCCAGTAGGTGAGCAGCAGCGTATTGGCTTTGGCCGGGGCCACTTTCAGGGTGAAGGCCATCGTGCCGCCCTCATTCACGGTGCGCCACTTGCGGCCGTGCTCCTCGCCGGTTTCGGCCTTTTCGGTCACGGTGAAGCTGTGGTCGCGCTCGGGCTGCATTTCGCCTACGCGCAGGATATCCACGGTTTGCGCTTCCAGGGCCTGCTGCTTTTGGCGGGCGGCCTCGTACACGCGCTGCTGGGTGGCCCACTTTTCGGGCGTGAATACGTCCCAGTACACCGTGTAGTACTCGTTGCCAGTTTGGTTGAAGGGCATCAACGGCACATCGTGGGGAGCGCCTAGGCCGGCGGTTTGAAAGTGTAGCTGCTTAGCATCCACAGGCTTTACCCAGCCGTTGGGGTCGTTGTTGGCGGTCACGAGCACGGGCACACCGGTGACGGGCTCCGGCTCGGTGGTGCCGAGCACGCCGGCCAGCAGCGTGGGGCCGTAGAATAGGGCGCGGCGGTCGGGGTTGTCGGGCAGGGCTTCGGTGTAGAAGTCGGCGGGCAGCGTCAGCTCCACCCGGTCGTTATTTTTCCATTTGCGGTCGAGCACGAGGTAGCCTTCCGCATCGGGCATCACGGCCACGGGTTGGCCGTTCACGCGCACTTGCGGGTTTTTAGTCCACCTAGGCTGGCGCAGGCGCAGCTTGAAGGCGCGGGTTTTGGCGGCCGTTACCGTAAACGTTGCTTGGTCGCTGGCGGGTAGCTGGCTTTCCTGGCGCAGCGTCAGGCCCTTGTCCTTCCAGCTTAGCTCTGAGGGAATGAACAGGTTGACGTACACACTCCCATCCTGGCCCTGGAAGTAGATGTTTTCGGCATACTTTACGTGGTTTTCCATGCCCGAGCCCACGCAGCAGGTAAACGTATCGAACTCGTCGCTATACGTTTTGCGGCCGCCCATGCGCAAGGGCACGAAGTAGGTCGTCATGCCCGTGGCGTGGTTTTGCGAGGCCAGAATATGGTTGTAAAGGCCCCTCTCGTAGTAGTCCATCAACTTGGCCGAGGGCTGCTGCGCAAACAAATGTTGCGTGAGCTTCAGCATGTTGTAGGTATTGCAGGTCTCGGTGGTGTTCTCGCTGAGCTTGTCGTTGAGCTTGCGCGGCTCGCCTAGGTACTCGTAGTTGCTGTTGCCGCCGGTGGCGTAGGAGTGGTTTTCGGTCACGGTCTGCCAAAAAAACCCGGCAATGGCGGCGTCCTTCTTGTCGCCGGTCAGTTCGTAGCGGCGGGCGCTGGCGATGGCCTTCGGAATCTGGGTATTCGAGTGCTTGCCGGGCAAAATATCGGTGCGGGCGGCCAGCGGGTCGAGGATGCGCTTGTCGTAGAAGCGGTAGGAGAGGTCAAGGTATTTCTTGTCGCCACTCAGGGCGTAGGTGTTAGCCAGGGTTTCGGCCATGCCGCCGTATTCACACACCAGCATGTCCTGCATTTTAGACTCGTCGAGGCCCTTAATGGTGCTTCCCGTCCAGTCGGCCAGGCCCTGGTTGACCGTGAGGGCCGTTTTATTGCCGCAGTATAAATACGCGTCGAGCAAACCGGCCATGATTTTGTGCACCGTGTACCATGGCGACCACGCCCCGTTCAGGTCGAAGCCGTGCGAGCGAATATTACCGCTCGCCACCTCGGCCCACAGTTGGTTCTCCTTCGGAATGGCACCCACGTAGCCGGTTTTGCGCGCTTGCTGGCACTCCTCTAGCTGGGCTACAATGTAATCTGTTCGCTGCTTAAATTTAGCGTTGCCCGTCGAAGCATACGCCAGCGCGCAGGCCGACAAATAATGCCCTAGGGTATGCCCCGCCAGCCCCGTCGACTCCCAGCCGCCGTAGCGGGTGCCCTTGGCTTTCAGCCCGCTGTGGTCTCGGAAGTCGGCCAGCAGCCGGTCGGGCTCTATTTTCAGCAGATATTTGGTATCGGCCTGCTCGGCCACTTTGAAGGGGCTGTCGAGCAGCTTCACTTGGGCTAGGTCGAAGGCGTAGGCTTTTACCGGTACCTGAGGCTGCACTTTCATCCGGGCATCGTGCGGGGTGGGCAGGTAGGTTTGGGCCTGGGCAGCGGAGCTACCCAGGGCACCGATTAGTACCGGTAGCACCCAGGCGCATTTCGGAAAGTGCATCATGACGAAAAAACGAGTAAAGAACAGGGGATAAGCATGATAAAACGAGCGACTAAAGCCAACGCGCCTGCTTGGGCGGCGCCGAGACGAAGTCACTCTAGACTTTGTTTGAAGTGCTTCACGCGGGTGGCTTACTTCACTATCCATTCGTGAATGCCGGTGGCGTTGTCCACGGGCAGCTGCACTTCCAGCTTCAGCGCGGTGGTGCGCACCGGCTCAAACGTCACCGTGTTGTACTGGTCCTTGGCCACGGCATAGGGCGTGGTGTTTTTCACGGGTAGCCACTTACCGTCTTTCTGGTAGTAGACCTTATAGCTCGCCGGGATGCGGCAGTCGCCCCAGGGCCCGTCGTCGAACCAATACACCTTGGACTCTGATACCGTGGTGGGCTCGGCAAAGTCGTACTGCACAAACTCGGTAGTGTTCTTTTTAGGCCACCAATGCAGGTAAGGGTAGTTAGCGTCCTTCGAGTCGAGGGGGTCGTACTGGTCGGCGAGTGCCTTGAGGGTTTTTGTGCTTTTCAGCGATGAACTAGGGGTACTGCGCGACGCCACCGTGGGGGCGGGCTGGGGCTTGGAGGCCGACGCTTCGTAGGGCACCCACACCGTCATGTCGCTGGGGCCACGGTTGGCCCAGGCGTAGTACGGGATGGCTTTTACGGCCTGCGGCGTGGTCAGGAGCTGGTCGGAATTGAGCTGGCGGCGGGTGCTTACGCCGGTAGTAGTCAGCACGTCGATGCCGTTGAGCAGGCCGTCCTGGTATACTACTTCCACCGGTGCTTTTTGATCAACGGTGATGTTCTGCACCAGACCGTTCGCGTTGTCGGGGCCTTCGAGGCAATACACCACCGGGCCGCGCTGGAGGGCGAATTTGCCCCGGTCGTCTTTCACCTGCGCGCTCGCCACTACCTTCTCGATGGCCATGGGCAAGCTCAGCGTCACGTGGTCGCCGGGCTGCCAGCGGCGTTTCAACACCGCGTAGCCGTGGTCGAGGGTGTACTGCACCGCTTTACCGTTGATGCGCAACGGAATGGGCTGCGGCGCAGCATCCACGAACTGATAGAGGCCGCCAGGGCTGGGCTGCTGCTGCGCCCAGCCCGGAATACGGATGCGCAGCGTAAACTCCTGCCGCCGCTGCGGGGTCACGGCTAAGTCGAGCTGGCCGTCCCAGGGGTAGTTGGTCTGCTGCTCGATGTTGACCTTGCCCGAGGGCAACTGCACGTCGCTGGTGCTGGTCATGAACAGGTTCACGTACAGGTTGTCGGCGTTTTGGGCGTACACGTAGCCGGGCACCGAGGCCATGAAGCGCGTCATATTCGAGATGCAGCAGGCGCAGGCAAACCACGCGCCCCGCTGGTGCTGCCCCATCGAGGCCAAGGGGTTGGGGTAGAAGAAATGGTCGCCGCTCAAGGACACGCCCGCCAGCAGGCCGTTGTAGAGAGTGCGCTCCAGCACGTCCACATATTTGGCATCGCCGTGCAAGAGAAACATGCGCTGGTTCCAGTACACGTTGGCGATGGAAGCGCAGGTTTCGGCGTAGGCCGACATATTGGGTAGCTCGAAGGGCTTGCCGAAGGCCTCGCCGTTGCCGGTGGCCCCGATGCCGCCCGTGATGTAGAGCTTCCGGCTCACCACATCGTTCCAGATGGCGTCGATGGCCGCCAGATACCGCTGGTCGCCGGTGAGGGCGGCCACGTCGGCCATGGCCGAGTACATATACGTGGCGCGCACGGCGTGGCCCACGGCCTCGTCCTGGTCGATGACCCGTTTATTGGCTTGGTTGTATTCGTCGCCCTTAGGGCCGCGCACGTCCAGAAAAAACTTGGCCAGGGCGAGGTACTGCGGCCGGCCCGTGACGCGGTAAAGCTTGGCCAGCCCGATTTCGACCACCTGGTGGCCAGGGTACACTTCTATTTTACCGGGCCCGAGGTCGCGCACCAGCAGGTCGGCGTTTTTGGTGGCAATGTCGAGCAGCGTTTTCTTACCGGTGGCCTGGTAGTGGGCCACCGCCGCTTCGTAGAGGTGGCCCGCGTTGTAGAGCTCGTGGCTAAGGTCTTCTTCCTTTTCCCAGCGCCGGGTACCTATCCACTCGTGGGGCCTGGCCGCCTTCACCGTGCGGAAGGTATAGAGGTAGCCATCTGCCTCCTGCGCCTTCCCGATGAGGGTAATCAGCGAATCAACGTAGGCTTCCAGCTTCGCGTTTTTCTTGACCTGCATGGCATACGACGCGCCCTCAATCACCTTGTAGATATCGGTGTCGTCGAAGGGAAACTGCGTGAGCTTGTCGCCGGGCAGCTCGCCCGCCGCCCGCCTAAAGTTGTCGATGTGGCCATCCTGCCGGCACTGCTGCAAAGTGTGCGGAATGGTCACCTCAGCGTTGGTCTGCATCTTGGGCGCCCAAAACTTGTCGTGCACCTGCACCTGCGTAAACGGCACCGGCTGAATGGGGTAGTCGCGAGGAGGTACCTGCTGGGCACTGACAACGTTGCAAAAGCCTAGGCATAGTAGGCTGAAACTTAAAACTGGGCGCATAGCAAGGGAGCTGGGTGGCAGGATGCTCTAGGTTCAGTAGCGATATGAAGTTGCGGCGCCACAGACTAAAGCAGAGCATAATTTACTGGTTATTTTGTTGTATCAATAAAAGAATAAAATATTTACTTTGAATATGTTACATGTTTTGCGCAACTCGCTTATCGGTATAAGCTTCGAATAGTTCACTCATACTTTTCGAGAAGACACAGATTGCATAATTTCAACAGTATAGTGTATTTATTAGACCCAAAGTTCACTGAAAATTATGCAATAAATACTCCGCAGTTATTTCCGTATAAAATAGACCTTGGCTTACTTAAGAAAGCGCCTAGTCATCAGTGCTGGTTAATCATTGTAGTATCACTTGCAAAACAGTTTCTAAATAATAAAATATACTTATTTTAAAGTATTATTAACGGTACTCACGACCACAAAAGAGTGTGGCTGCTACGGGACGGAAGGCAAGTGCTATTGAAAAACCAAGCTAATAATACTTTAAGCAAAGCTTTTCATTCATGCTTGGCAACTAATCCGTTCTGTTGTCAAAATGAACAGAGTATCCTACTAAATCCACGGAGCGTGTCTGTTGCAGAACTCACCGCGTGGCTCGGCAGCAAGCAATATTGCCAGCAAAGTGCTGGAAATATTCTCATTTAGGTGGTATCCTGGGCTATTTTGGCTGCCTGAGACGTCACAGGCTACTTAGCATGGAGTTCTGCAACAGCTACGGGCCCTTATTGGAGTAAATAGTGCATTCCGTCAGATAATTGCATGCGAACACATAAGTATATTACACAGTCCGGCAGACAGACCAAGTGCTAAGAAATGCGGTAGGCGGTTGGCCGGAAGGCGAGCAGCGCGCTCAGCGCCAGCGGCACGGCGAGCGAGCGGAATAGGCGGGAGCGGGTGAACAGGCGGGTAAGTTTTGAAAGAAAAAAGGAATGATTAGAAAAGCAGGTGACCTACCCGCCCTGGTCGCTTTTTTGTCCTAACACCCCGGTTTGGCGGGCCAAGTCCAGCTTACCTGCCCAGGCGGCTGCGTTCGGTGGCGTTGGTGTTAGTTTCGACGCGCTTGCGCTTAAAGTCGGTTTTGCCGAAATTGAACGTGAAGGCTAGCTTCACGTAGCGGGTATCGTTGCGCAGGCGACTGGCGTAGGATAAGGGCTTGCTAGCGGTCGTTTCGAGAGAATTAAGCTGGTAAATGAGGTCAGCCACCGTCAGGGTGAGCGAGGCGCGCTTGGCGAGGAAGGTTTTCTTCACGCTTAGCGAGGCGTAGAAATAAGCCGCCCAGTCGAACAAACTGTAGATGGCCGGTGAATTGTAGAAGCCATACGCCCGCACTGACCAGCCCTGGCCGAGCGTGAAAGTGGTGTCGCTCATGACGTTGACGTAGCTTTTGCTTCGCATAAGGATGCTCAGGCAGCTAGCTGCTGCCAGCAGCTTGGGCTGCCTTTGGCCACCGCATTCCCTCGACGCCGGCGCGCTCAGGTCAACGCACCAGTGTATTTTTGACGCTGCCTTTTTCAGCTACCTCTGCCAGCCCCTATCCTTAGCTCATGCCCTTGCGCCTGCTCGTCGACACGCCTGGCCTTTCCATCAGCTACGACTCCGACAACCAGTGGCACTATGTTGAGTGGAAAGGGAAGCACGACCCCGATTCCTCCTGGGCCGCGTGTCTGCTCATGCTGGACACGCTGCGGGCGTTTCCCTGCGCGAAAATTCTGAATGACAATTCGGGCATCACGCGTACCACGATGCAGCTCTCGGCGCGGAGTTTGGACTGGCTGACCCAGATGCACGCCGCCGGGTTGCAGGTCTTGGCCTGGGTACTGCCTCAGAAGTTGGCCTCGCGGCGCACCACTGAAGGCTTCGTGCTCCAGATTGAGGCTCCCGCCGTGTGCACCTTCGACGAGCTGGCTTCCGCGTATGCTTGGCTGCAGCGGCAACCCAGCAATGGCCCGGCGGGGCAGGCACCCACCGCGGGCCACCCGCTCGCCGCGGCGAGCGGCGGCACCCGGCCGGCCGAGCTGGCGGCGCACTCCCCGGCTGCCCCTCCTACTAGCTGGACCACGCCCACCGCTGCCCAAGCGCCCGCGGTGGCGCGACGCCCAGGGGGGGATACCCTGCTAGCCCACTGGCAGGCCCAAGCGAGCGAACACCTGGCCGATGAACAGTTTGGGCCCACCGAGCTCGCCCGCTTGCTGTGCCTGAGCGAGCGCACGCTCTATCGCCACCTGCGCGAGCTGACCGGCCGCACGCCGACCGCGTGGCTGCGCGCGCTGCGCCTAAACCAAGCTCGGCTCCGCTTGGAAGCTGCTGCGGATACGCGGCTAGCAGGCTGGCAGGCCCAAGCGAGCGAACACCTGGCCGACGAACAGTTTGGGCCCACCGAGCTCGCCCGCTTGCTGAGCCTGAGCGAGCGCACGCTCTATCGCCGCCTGGGCGAGCTGACCGGCCGCACGCCGGCCGCGTGGCTGCGCGAGCTGCGCCTCGACCAGGCCCGGCTCCTCCTGGAAGCTGGAGGCTTTGGCTTGGTGACGCAGGTAGCCGAGGCGGTGGGCTTTGCCAGCTCCCGGTATTTTGCGACCCTCTACACCGAGCGCTTTGGCCGGCGCCCCGCCGACTACCCGGCCTGAATAGGGGAGTAGCCAGTAAGTAAGGCGGCCAGCACCTGAACCAGCCCTTCAGCGCGCCGGATGAGGTAGTTAAAAGGGTACTTTCCAGAGAGAGAGGGCAGCAGCAGTGTTGCAGAAGGCCTGCCAAAATAACTGGCTCGGCTGCCAATCTGTGGTACTGTCCGCAGATTGGCGAGCATTTAACAAGGTTGGCTAGCGGGGGTGTGCAGTTTTGCAGCGCCAACCACCCGTTGGCTGGCCAGACACCTAGCGTACCAAGCAAGGCTGGCGGCCTAGGGGAATTAAGGCGCCACCCACTCTTTCTCAGCTATAAAACATTACTTAGCCAAGGGCTGCGGCAGCTCCGCGCGCACCCGGCTGGGCAGGCCCCGTGCTTGCCCAGCCCAGGAGGCCAATACGGGGGCCAGCCGCCCCGGCAGCTAGATGGCCCTAAACAGCGCAATACCCGGAGCAAATTATGCTTGACAGGGGAATAATTACTACCTGAATACCCTGCCACAGCAGCTTTAAGCCTGCCTGTTGCCGCTTCTCTTTCTTACCCTTCCCCCTTTTTTACCTTTATGGAGCAAACCTACTCTCCCTGGCTAACCCGCCGCCTAGCCCGCCCGCCGGCGGCGCTGGGGCTGCTGCTGGCCACCGCTGGCATCGCCCACGCCCAAACCCCCGCCGCTACGTTTGCCCCCGCCGCCACCTACGGCACGGGCGGCAGCAATCCCCAGAGCATCGCGGTGGCCGACGTGAACGGCGACGGCAAGCCCGACCTGCTCACGGCCAACTTCAGTTCCAACACGGCCGGGGTGCTGCTCAATACGACAGTGTATGCGCCCACTCTCACCACCATCAGCCCCAACCCGGCGGCGGTGGGTACCAGCGTCACGCTCACGGGCACCAACCTGACGGGGGCCACGGGCGTGAGCTTCAACGGCACGGCGGCCCCCGGCTTCGTGGTCAACGCCGCTGGTACTTCCATCACGGTGAGCGTGCCCACCGGGGCCACGACCGGCAACATTGCCGTGACCACGCCCGGCGGCACCAGCAACGGAGTGGCGTTTACGGTGATTACGGCCACGACCTGGACGGGTGTCATCAGCACCGCCTGGTTTACGGCCGCCAACTGGAGCGCCGGCGTGCCCACAGCTACTATTGATGCTATCATTCCAGCCGGCGCTCCTTTCGCGCCGCTCATCACGGCCGGTACGGCTGAGGCCCAAAACCTGACCCTGAGCACCGGCGCCACTCTGAGCCAGAGCGGCGGCACGCTGCGCCTGACGGGCAACCTGACCAACAACGGCACCCTGGCCGCCACCGGCGGCACCGTCGCCACCAATGGCAGTGCCCTCCAAACCCTGGGCGGCAGCAGCCCGCTACCTTTCTGGAACCTGACCATCGGCGCAGCCAGTGCCAGCCTGGGCACCAGCGCCAGCTTTCAGCGCGTGCTGACGCTGACGGGCAACCTGACCACCAACGGCCAGTCGCTGACGCTACTCTCCCGCGTGAGCGGCGGCGCGGCCCTCGATGGGCTGGTGGTGAACAACGGCGGCGTAGTCATGGGCACGGCCACCGTGCAGCGCGCCATCGACCCCAGCGTGAACCCCGGCCCCGGCTACCGCCATTACTCGGCCCCGGTGAGTAATACCACCGTGGCCGACCTGACGACGCCCGGCTTCATGCCCGTCGTCAGCCCGGCTTACAACACGAGCGCCACGCCTACGCTAGTGCAGCCCTTCCCCACGGTCTTTGGCTACGACGACAGCCGCCTGAACCTGGCTAACAATCTGCCGCTTTTCGACAAGGGCTACTTCTCGCCCGCCGCTCTCAGCGACCCGCTCGCCGTGGGCCGGGGATACAGCGTCAATATTGCGGCCAGCGAAGTGGTTGACTTTCAGGGTACGCTCAACAATGGCACCTTGACGCTGCCCCTCACCAGCACCCGCAACACCTACCCCGACGGTGGCTGGCAGCTGCTGGGCAACCCCTACCCCGCGCCGCTCGACTACTCGCGGGTAACGCCTGTTGACCGCCTGGGCCTGGAAAGCGCCATCTACGTGTACAGCAGCACCAGCCAGTACCAGGGCCGCTACCGCGCCTACATCAACGGCATCGGCAACCCCGTGCTGCCCGTGGGCCAGGGCTTCTTCGCCCGCGTGACCATCGGCCAGACGAGCGCCACGATGACCTTCCGCAACTCCCAGCGCCTGACCGTGCCCAACGGCACGTCCTTCCAGCGTACGGCCGCCGACGCCCGCCCCCTGGTAGCGCTGACCCTGCAAGGGGCCGGCAACCCGCTGCTCGACGAGGCAACGGTGTACTTTGAAAGCGGGGCCACCAGCGGCTTCGAGCCGGCCTTCGACGCCGAGAAGCTGCCCAACCCCACTGGCCTGAACCTGGCGACCAGCCTGGCCAACGGCCGCCAGCTCAGCATCGACGGCCAGCCCGAGTTGGGCAGCAGCCAGTGCGTGGTGCCGCTGGCCGTGGGCGTGCCCGCGCCGGGCATCTACACCTTCACGGCCAGCCAGCTGCTCAACCTGAGCACCGTGCCCGTGTACCTGCGCGATGGGCAACTCGGCACGCTCACCGACCTGCGCCAGCAGCCTACCTACCAGTTCACGGTGAGCAGTGCCACGGCCCTGAACACGACCCGCTTCGCGCTGGTGTTCTCGCCCCAGCAGCCGCTGGCCACCGTGCCCGCCGACCTGGCCCAGCAAGTGGCCCTCTACCCCAACCCGGCGAAGGCCAACACGCAGCTCACCCTGGTGCTGCCCGCCGCCCTGGGGCGCCAGCCCGTCACGGCGGCGCTGCTTGATGCCCTGGGCCGGGTTGTGCACCAGCAGGTGCTACCCGCGGGCCTAGCGAGCCACACGCTGCCCCTGAACGACCTGGTCAGCGGGGTGTACTCGCTGCGCCTGACCACGCCGGCCGGTGTGGTCGTCAAAAAGCTGGTCATCGAGTAAGGCTGCGGGCCGCAGCTAGGGTAGCCTCGGCTTCCCTAGCCGCGGCGAGCACCAGGCACTGCCCACCCCCGGCTTCGGCTTTCGCCTGACCTTTTTAAGCGCTAGCCCTTTAGCTGCCTGCCTGGCAGCTAAAGGGCTGAGGGCGGTACTGGCCTATCTCTCTACGCCCCTGCTACGACTGGTACTGCTGCCGCTATGAAATTACCCTATTTTTGCGCCTGCGCCGCCAGTCGGGCTGGCGGCTATTGCCCGTGTACCTGCCTGGCCACGGGCAGTAGCCGCCGGGGCGGGGCGGCTGGCCGGCTGGCGTCGGGGCTACTGCTGCTTACGCTGCTCGGCGGCGCGGCCCACGCGCAGCGACCCGATTTGCGTCTCGGCCTGGTGGCCAGCGGCGGCACGGATGCCGACTCGGCGGCGGTGTATTTCGAGCCGGGCGCTACCCCCGGCTTCGACATTGACTTTGACGCCGGCAAGCTGCTCAACCCCTCGGGCCTGAACCTGGCCAGCCTCACGGTGGACGGGCAGCAGCTGGCCACCAACGGGCTGCCGCCTTCCCTGCTCGGCAATCCGCTCGCGGTCAGCCTGTACGTAACTGTGCCGGCCTACGGCACCTACACCTTGCAGGTGGGGAAACTCGCCAATTTCGCCCCCACTGCCGTGTACCTGACCGATGCGCTGCTCCAAACCACGGCGCTGCTGGCCCCGGGCACCGCCTACGCCTTCGAGCTGACGGCGGCCAACACCAGCGGCACCTACGCCACCAGCACCCGCTTTGCCCTGCAATTCGTGCCGAGTGCGGCTCCCTTGCCCGTCACGCTGACCCGCTTCACGGCCGAAGTCCGGCCGCGGGGTATGCAGCTCGCCTGGGGCACGGCCACGGAGTGGCACAGCGCCTACTTCGCCGTCGAGCGCAGCGTCGATGGGCAGGCGTTCGCCGAACTAGGCCGGGTGGCGGCCGCCGGCAGCAGTGGCCAGCCGCGGGACTATGCGCTGCTGGATGCGCAGCCCCTGGCCGGGGTGGGCTACTACCGCCTGCGCCAGGTCGACCTGGATGGCAGCCTGTCCTACTCGCCCGTGCGGGTCGTGGCCCCCGCCCCGCAAGGACTGACGCTGTTTCCGAACCCGGCCCACGCGCCGGTGACCTTGCTCGACGCGGGGCCGCAGGGGCTAGTTCAGATACTGGACGGGCGCGGCCGCCTCGTGGCGATCACCACGGCCGATGCGACGGGTCGGGCCCATGTAGTGCTCCCCGCCGGGCTGGCGGGGGGCTCTACGTGGTGCAGGCGGGCGCGCAAGTAGCCCGCCTACTAGTGGTAGAGTAACTGTTACGCAGGTGGCGTTCGATTCGCCCCAATTGCCGTCGCAGGTGCGGCTGGTGGCAGGCATAGGAGGGCCATAACCAGCAGCTGAACGGCGTTTTCGAGGCCAACACTACCCTGCACCACTCTGGCGCGCCTGCGTGAGAACCTGGCCAACCAGCACCGCGCTATTTTCCGTTTTCTGAGAAGGCCCCGTCAAGGCGGGCGGCGGCCTGCGGCTAGGCCATTGTGCGCAGGTACAACCGCTTGATTTGCTCGGCCTGGAAGGCCTTGCCCATACGAGTCACGAAGCGCAACGCATGCAACTTCTCCACGATTTGGGAGTAGTTAAATCCCTTCTCGCGCAGCAGGCTGTGGGCCGCCGCCTGCTCAATAGGCTCATTGGCGTGCGCATTCGCTCGGTTCTGGTCCCGTCCCTGCTGCGTATCGGCTGGCGTCAAGGTAGCCGGGGTACCCAGTTGCGCGCCTTGGGCTAGCTTGGCGGCGAGCGCGTCTTTGGTTTGTTTGGAAATCGTTTCGCGCTCGTGCTGGGCGAGCACGGCGAAAATGCCCACTGTAGGCGTCTTCGCATCGGACATATCGCAGCACACGAAGTCCACGCCCGCATCGCGGAGCTGGAAGATGAAGCTCGCGTTCCTCGACAATCTATCCAACTTGGCCATAAGTAACGTCACGCCTTCCGCCTTGGCCAGGGCCATCGCAGTGGCTAGCTACGGGCACTGGTTTTACTTGCCCGACTTGACTTCGACAACCTCCGCCACTAGGGGCGTTGCCTGGCTAAACGTCGACACCGCGGCTCGCTGCGCTTCCAGGCTGAGGCCGGACAAACCTTGCTTCTGGGTAGAGACGCGCAGGTGGGCCACGGGAGAGGAGAAGATTTAGACAAAACGAGCCAGGATTTCGGTTATTTAACAGTCTTTAAACCCGTGAAGGGACTCTAAACACGCAGTAGGTCAATCACTTTTATAAATTATTCAGCAGTCGCAGCGATAATGAGGCCCTTATTGGATAGTTTAGGCGAGGGCGTTTCCAGCGCGTGGAGGCACTTTTTATGAGCCTTTTTCACTGACCCTTATTGGAGTACCTTCAAGACATGACAACCGTCGCTCTTTACGCCCGCGTCTCGACTAAGGATAAAGGTCAGAGCACCGAGAATCAGTTACCCGAACTGCGGCGCTTTGCGCAGGCTCACGGCTACACCATCTACAAAGAGTACGTGGAACACGAGTCGGGCGGAACGGGTAAGCGCTCGGAGTTTCAGGCTCTCTTTGCTGATGCCCACCTTCGGCGCTTCGATTTGGTGTTGTTCTGGAGCTTGGACCGTTTTAGCCGCGAAGGGGCGTTGCCCACCTTACAGTACCTGAATCAACTGCAAGGCTGGGGCGTGGGCTATAAGTCGCTCACCGAACAATACCTCGATTCGGTCGGGCTGTTTCAGGAGGCTATTATCTCTATTCTAGCCACACTAGCCAAGCAAGAGCGCATTCGACTGAGCGAACGGACTAAAGCTGGGATGGCCCGACGCCGCGCTGAAGGCGTGCAGATAGGACCGCCGACCAAAAGCGCAGTGGTCATTGACCAGATACGAGAGTTGAAACAGCGTGGCTTATCGAGCTATGCCATTAGCAAGGCCTTACGTATGTCGGCGAGCACCGTAGCTAAGTATGTGCTTGGCTAGCTGCGTAATTCGAAGCATGAAGAGCAAGCAGCTAGGAGTTTTGCTCTCCGGTGAAAATAGGTGGCGCTAGTAAGGGCTCAACTGGGTCGCTTTCGTAAACGCCTCGTAGGCAGCTAGCTTAAATTGGTGGTATTTACCCGGGCGATGCGAAACGTTTGTTTCCACTTGCGCCAAGGCTTCCACGTACGGCAGACCCTTGACCCATTTGCGGAAGTTGCGATTATCGAGGGGGACCTGGTAGAGCGCTTCGTAGAGCTTTTGCAGCTTAATTGAGCGAAAATTTTGGGGTAACAGGTAAAAGGGTACGGGTCGGTTACGTGCGGCCTCTCGTACGCGCTGCCAGGTGTCCTGCACTTTCTGCTCGTGGTTAAGCAGGAGTGCAGGCAACTGCGTCAGCGCAAACCACTGCGCCCGGTGCGTCCGGTTTACCGGTATCTCGCGCATTTAGGAGTACCCACTGGCGGCACTGCCACGCCTACCCGAACGGCTGGTACCGGAGCCTTTCCAAAGATGAAACTACCGTTAAGCCGTTCGGCTGCAACAAGATTCCAGCTGACCAGTCTCATGCCTTGATGAGCAACCCGCCCACCCCTTCCGCGACCGACCAGCAGCTTGTGGCGCAGGTGCTGGGGGGGGACACCGCGGCCTTTGGGCAACTTATGCAGCGCACGCAGGGACTAGTCACGCAGATGGTATCTAAAATGATTCGCCATCCGGCCGACCGACCCGATGTTGGGCAGGACGTGTATGTGAAGGTTTTCAAGAACCTAGTCGGCTTTAAGTTTCAGGCAAAATTCTCCACGTGGGTCGGCCAAATCACCTACAATACGTGCTTGATGTATCTGGAAAAAAAGCAGTTGGTACTGGTGGACCCCGCGGAACCCGAACCGGATAGCGCGGTGGAGGAGGGCCGCCGCGCCCCGCCGCCGCTGGTTGCGGGCACGGATTATGACCCCGAAACGGCCCTGTTTGGCCAGAACCTGGCTGACATCTTGAGCACGGCCATCGAACAGCTACCCCCGCTCTACCGCACCTTAATTGCCTTGTATCACCAGCAGGAGCTGAGCTACGAGGAAATTGCCCAGATAACTTCCCTACCGGGCGGCACCGTGAAAAACTACCTCTTTCGGGCGCGAAAATTATTAAAGCAACACTTGCTGGCCACCTACCAACGCGACGACTTATGATGAGCTTCCATCTTGCCGAGCGGACCCTGCAGGAGGCCGCCGAATCGACTGCCTCGTTGCCCGCTTCTCAACTGGCTCACCTACACGGCTGTCCCCTGTGCCAGGGCCGGGTCGCTACCTACCAACAGCTGCTCACGGCGGCGGCGCACTTGCTGCCACCTCCTTTTCCGCTTGACTTCACCGCGCGCGTCCTGGCACAATTGCCCCGGGCCAAGCCGGCTTTTCCCTGGGCGCTGAGTGTCGTGGCCGTACTCGTATTGGGGATGGTGGTCGTGTTTCTGTCCCTGTTTGGCGCCCTGCTGGTACAGACTTTTCAAAGCTTAGCTACCGGGCTGGTCACCGCGGGGGGCATCCTCGTGGCCGGGCGGTGCCTGGCGTTGCTGGTCCGGCATCGCCGGCAAATGCGCCAACTCGCTTTCTCCTAAAAACTTTTGCAACATGACCGGCGCTGGCCAGTCTCATCCAGTACCGCTACCTGGCTCACTCTATGAAATATTTTTGGCTGCTCCTGCTTTTTTGCCTCGCCACCTGGCAAGCTTCGGCTCAGGGTCCTGGTACGTCGGGACCGGTCTTCGATGAGGACCTGGTCGCAAAAGGGTTCGTGATGACAGGATTTATCCTGCTCTGCAACTTTGTCGTGATTGCTATTAAGCTACTATTGAACTACTTGCTGAAAAAGCAGATGGTCGCGGCCGCTACCTCAGAAAGCATTGTCGAGCGCCTGCTGCCTGTTGCGCAGAACGAGCAAAACAAGGTGGTGAAGTGGGTGGCGCTACTCCTGAGCACGGGCACGGGGCTAGCGCTGTGCAGCCGCTACCTACCCTGGGAGCTGCACCCCGTCATTATCCTACTCTTCAGCACAGCCGGCGGCTTACTGGCCTACTACTTCTTTCTGCGCTACCAAGCAAAAGTAAAGTAGCCAGTGGCTAGCAAGTAGTCCAATCCTATCGCTGCCTCCTACCTATCGGATAGCTAATTCACCCTTTTATACTTTCTTGTATGCATTCCCCAACCAAGCTTCTTTGTCTATTTTCTGTAGTGGCCCTGTGCGCCGGCACCACGCCCGCCCTGGCTCAGGCGTCCGGGGCCGTCAGTATCACTCAAGTAGCCCCCGCCTCCCTGCGCCTGCGTCTCGAAAATCCTACCGCCTTGGCCGGTCGCGTGCAGGTCGTACGCCTAAGTAACGGGCAAATTCTCTTCACCGAAACGTACCCCGGTCTGGCGTACGGCCACCGGTTTGACTTCGACCACGTGCCTAGCGGCCGCTACCTCGTGTATATACAGGCGGGTGACCAAGTACAGCGCTGCCTAATAAGGGTGCAGATCCGGGACCAGAGTTCAATCATCCGAAGAATTAAGCTGGCTTCTGGCACGATGCCGACTGCCGTGGTGGTCAAATCCTGGCAATCAGCCTCCGATAGCAGGGCGGTGGCGGCCGGCGCAGCACTAAACCCAAGTACTCCCTCGCAGGGTCCACGGTAGAATACCTCGAATTAGTAGCCCGCCAAGCGCACCCAGCTTCCAGTACCAGTTGCTCTAATGCTATGAAAAAGTCTCTCTTTTCTTGCGTATTTAGTATGCATTGCAAGGTAGTATGCATTGCAAAAAATACTATAAATCAACTATTTATGAACTATCAGGTAAAGAGCCTAGCTACCATAGGGCTCCGAATTACCGGCTGCCTTCGAGGAGTCGGGTACCTCGGCTGGTTCAGTCTGGTAGCGACGGGTCTGCTGCCCGGTCCGCTGCTGGCCCAGGGGTCGGGGAGGGTGTCGGGCACCTTGTTAGACCAGCGTACGCGCCAGCCACTGCCCTTCGCTAACGTCTTGCTGCTGCGACGGTCCGACTCGACCCTCGTCGGCAACACCCAGACCGCTGAAAATGGCACTTTTGCCCTGACCGACCTCGCGCTGGGCCGGTACGTAGTGCGGGCCCAGGCGCTGGGCTACCAGCCCGCCCGCCGAGCGGCTACGCTGGATGCAGTTGCTCCGGTCGTTCGCCTGGGGGAGTGGCTGGTGGCTCCAAGCGCCGTGCAGCTGAGCGGCGTGGTGGTGCAGGGCGAAAAAGCCGCGATGGTCAACGAGTTGGGTAAAACCGTCCTCAACGTAGACAAAGACCTGAACAGCGCGGGTGGCACGGCGGCGGATATCCTGCAGAAAGTGCCTTCGGTAGCCGTGGACGACAATGGGCAAGTCAGCTTGCGGGGGAATGCCAGCGTCACGCTCTACCTCGACGGCAAGCCCGCGCCCCCTAACCTGCGCCTCGACCAACTGCCTGCCAGCCGCCTCGAAACCATTGAGGTCATCACCAATCCCGGCGCGCAGTACGCGGCCCAGGGCACGGGGGGCATCATCAACCTGGTGCAGAAAAAACAAACCCAACCCGGCTGGAACGGCGATGCCCTGGCCACGGTGGGCACCCGGGAGAAATATACCGGGTCGCTCAGCGGCAACCGGCAGGTCGGCAAATTCAACTTTTCCGGCACCCTCGACGGGTTGAGCAATCTGTTCCACGGCAGCTCGTCCTTGCAGCAGGTTGCCACGGTGGATGGCCGCACCACCCGCACCGACCAAACGGGGGCCAGTACGCGCCTGCAAACCAATCACAGCCTGCGGCTGGGCGTTGACTACGCCTTTAGCGACGAGCAGCGCGTTAGCCTAACGGCCCAGTACTATGCTGAGAAATATCGCACCATGCAGGACTTTGCCACCCTGCTCGCCCGGGACCCCACTCCCGCGTTCCTGCTGCGCAACCAGAACACGCAGGCCGATAATCTGCAAGGCAGCCGGGTCTCGGGTACCTACCGGCGCACCTGGGCCGCGTCCCCGGGGCGGGAGCTAACCGCCAGTGCCTCGTACTACCTGGATATCGGCACCGTCACGACCCAACAGCGCGTCCTGGACGGGCCGGCCAGCTACGCCAGCAACGCCCGCCAGCAATTTCTCGACGTCACCATTCAGATGCCGTCGATGCAGGTAGACTACGTGCATCCGCTGGACGAGAAGCGGCGCTGGGAAGCGGGCGTCAAGACCGACGCCCTGCTGACACCCGGCACATCCGATTATGCGGTGCAAGCTACCCCGGGGGGCGACTTTGTGCGGCGGGACACGGGCTCGTACCGCTACACCTACCGGCAGCTCATTCCGCAGGCCTACGGGTCCTACCGGCACAAGGCGGAGCTATGGGAGTACCAGGCCGGGTTGCGGGTGGAATTCACGGGGCTCGCCGCCCAGGTGCTGCCCACAGGCACGGCTCGCCAACGGATTCTCAACCTTTTCCCCTCGGTAACGGTGGCGCCCACACTGCCCCACGATCAACGCCTGCAACTCAGCTACTCACGCCGCGTGAACCGCCCCAACTTTCTGCAAGTTATTCCGCTGCCTTTCTATTCCGATGCCCGCAACTACGTGGTGGGCAATGTCGACCTGCGCCCCGAGTACGTGCACGTCGTGGAGCTGGCGCACCAACTAACCTGGCACGCCACGACGTTGAACACGACCCTGTTTGGTCGTTTTGCCAGCCAGTCCATTCAGAGCCTGCGCACCATTGATACGCTGGCCACCCGCCGCAGCGGTCAGCCCGACTTTATCACCCGCACCAGCTACGCCAATTTTGGCCACACGGCCAGCTACGGGCTGGAAATCTCGTTGACGCAGACGGTGACTAAGTGGTGGAAACTCACGGCCAACGGCTCTTATTACCGCAACCAGATAGCCAGCTACAGCGGCGATGGCACCCGCGCTGGCTTCACTGGCACGGCGTACCTACTCAACCAGTTTAGCCCAACCAAAACACTGGCCCTGCAGCTCAGTGGCGAATACCGGGCCCCGCTGGTGGTGCCCCAGGGTCGCTTGCTGGCCATGTACGGGGTGGATGTGGCCTTGCGCCAGCGCCTGTTTGGTGACCGGGCGGCGCTGACCCTGCGCGTGAGCGACCTGTTCAACACGCGCCGCCAGTACACGCAGCTTGCGGCGGAGGGGCTGGCTACCGACCTGCAAACCAAATATGAAACGCGTGTGGGCTACCTGGGATTCTCCTGGTTCCTGGGAGGCCACAAGGCCACTAGTAACCTGGAAGACCAGCCGCGGGGCGACACGGGTGGGTTGGGTGGATAGCACCATCCTATTGGCCAGTCGGCCTCCACGCTTGCACAACACTGTCACCTGTTACCATGCCCGTTGTATTTCTGAGTGATGAACAGGCCGTTCGCTACGGACGCCATTACGCCGACCCCAGTCCGGAGCAGCTTACTCGGACGTTATGACTTTAAGCTGCCCGAACGTGTAGCAGCCGGCGAGTTACGGCCGCTACGCAACTTAGTCAACTGGCAGGAACAATTAGTCGAATTTCACTAACGTTGTTTTCCGTTCCTAATTATAGTGCGACCCCAACAGTCACTGGCTGTAACGAACGTGCTGGTTCCGCAGTACTTGCGGCCTTCACCTGCTAAATCCTCTGGATGAAAACGACCCTACTGCTGCTGCTCTTACTCTGGTCAATCTGTAGCAAGGCGTGCACCATTGTATCCGGAACGGACCGCCACGGGCAAACCTGGGCGATGAACAACGAGGATTTCTTCCACACCTATGCCAATTACGTGAATGTGTATCCCGCCTCGGGGAAGCACACGTTAGGCTACCTCACGTTAACGTTCGGGGCACCGGACGGCAGTATCCAGGGCGGCAGCAACGAGGCGGGGGTATTTTTTGACATGAATGCCTTGCCTCCCCAGACGTACAAACTGCGCAAGGGCCGGAAGCCTTTTCCGTACGGCTCCATGCTGGTGTACTTGCTGCAGCGGTGCCAGTCGGTGCCGCAGTTTCTCGCGCTCTGGGACACCTACTACCTGCCTGACATGGGGGACGTGCAACTGCACGTAGCAGACAAGCACGGGAACCTCGCCATCATCACCCCAGACACCATTGTGCAGGCGACCAAGCAGCTGGCTTCCGCAAACTTCAACGTCTGTGAAGCGGGGCCGGGTAAGGCGAGCTGCTGGCGCTACCCCATCACGCAAAAGCTCTTGGCCTCGGGCGGAATAAGTCAAGAAAATCTGGTGAAGATTGCGGCCGCCACGTCGTGGCGCGAGTTCACCACGACGCTCTACACCAACATTCACAACCTGACCACGGGGGACATCTGGTTTTACTTAGCGGAGGACTACCATACGCCATGGCGGACCAGCATGCGCGCCTTACTCCAGGGCGGTAAGCGAAGTCTGCTACTAGCCAACCAGTTCCCACGCAACGCAAGCCTCCAACTCACCCGCTTGCTAGCTACCAAGCAGGGCGCGCCGGCGGTCGACAAGTTTCTGCAGAAAGGGCAGTTCAGTGCGCGACAAAAGGAGTCCTTGCTGCGGCTGGCTTTTTTGCACCAGTTCTACGTTGAAAAAGACTTTACGAAAGCAAGTTTACTATTTCCTTTCTGGGAACGCTACCTACCCGTGAACCACCGGCTGGATAGTACCGAAGTGCAGTTCACCAAGGCCGAAGTATTGGCCACGCAAGGAGCGTACGCCGCCGCTGTCCGCGTTTTGCAAGCCGTCCGCAAGCCCAGCTGGAAAACGAACGCGCTCTTAGCCAATTTGCGAGATAGTGAGCCGCCGAACGCGGTTATTGAGTTGGATGGCTTTAAAGCTGCCCCAACAGTAGTAGTAGAACTCAAGGGGGAGTACAACTTCTACCGCTTCCTGCTGCAGACCCCTACGGGCTGGGTCTTGCACCTAAAAACCGACCGCAAAGAGCTGAAATACTGCTTTTACATTGCAGGCAAACGGGTCGTAGACCCGACGCAGCCGCAGCTAGAAAAGCAAGAGACGGTGAAGGGTGATTTAGCTACTTTTAACGTGTTGCGCTTATAGTCGAATCGGTCCTAGCTAACGATGCACTGCCAACGAAAAGGCCCCGCTGCCCCGCTTAGGTCAGCGGCGCTACGGGCAACCTAACCAGGCGCAGCAAAGCCGAAAGTTTAACGAGCAGTTGACCGAGGTACGGGGAAAATAGGCCCTGCGTGCCGCAGTGATGCCAGGCAGAGCAAGCAGCGAAGTGCATAAATAGCTGGTGAGAAGAGTTGTTACTACTGGTTAGGTAGACCACTCAGATTTCAACACCGACATCAGGAGCTTATCATGAAACCGGCCTTGCCGGTAACAGGCATCTCGCAAGCGCCCTTCTACTTGGAAGCCCGCCTTCAGGTAAGCTTTAACGCCTCCTTCGTTGGGTACCGAAACGGTCAGCATCACGCGGTGCAGCCCAAGCTCCTGAAAAGCCTGCGCGACTAGCACGCGCGTCACGATGGTCCCAATGCCCTGGCCCCAGTAACGCTTTTCGCCCAACAGGATAAAGTATTCGCCCGACTGATTTACTCGCGAGATGTTGACAATGCCCGCATAGCCAATCAATTCCTGGGTTTCTAGCAGATAGATGCCCAGCGTTAGACTACGCTGGTCTTGCAACGTGTGCACCAACCAATCAGCTACTTGCTCGGGGGTCTTTAAGTTCTGAAATAAGGATAGAGAGTAAGCAATGACCTCCGGATCGCTCATCCAGCGGTGAAAAATCGGTGCTTGATTTACATGCAGCGGGAGCAATTGTACCATTAAATAGGGCAGTAAAGCAGTGCTTTTCTATCACTTGGTATTTGGAAGAAGTGCGTAGATAGCTAAAGTTAGATTCACGCACTCCTCGTTATTTTTGTAGTGGTCTGACACTAGATTATTCTGGAAGTAGGACTCCCTGGGGCCGCGCAAGCGGCCCCCTTTTTTGTCTAGTTAGGCACCGCTTTTTAGGCACCCAGCGGTTGGATTCTAAGTACAACAGGCTTTTTGCCAGCTCAATCGCACTTCATACACCCCCGTAAGCCCGACGCTTGCGCCTCGCGTTGGCTCATGACAAGTGTCTGATAGGTACACCGGCGCATCGCCGCGCAGGACTCCGTGCTATGGTAGACCTCGGTGCGGCCGTTGCCACAGATGTACACCTTTGGTCCGCTGGTCACTTTGGGTGCCACCCGATGACTCACTGCTGGCCGGGCTGGTGCAACGGCTAAAGGAGTTAGGGGCAAGAGACTGTGATAGGCCTCGCCACCCGCTGCGGTTACCTCGGCCCAGTCTACCTCCGCCGTTACCGCTTCTTGAGCCTCGACCAAATACTCCGATTTGACATAGCCCACCGCCGCCGCTACCTGGACGTGACTCCACCCATCCGCCCGTTCCTGCAGGAGCTGCACCCGGCTCGCGCCTGCAATCGTCGCCATAGCTCCGGCGGTGGCCACTGGGGAAGCACGCAGGGTAAGCGACGTGGCATTTACGTAGCGATACGCGCTGGCTGAGGTCTGTTCTCGGGTCGGCGGCTGGCTTAGGCTATCCGCTGGCAGGACTTGCGCGAAACCCCAGGTGGGCACTAAATAAGCAATCCAAAGAAGTAAGTGTTTAATCATATAGCAGGCTGGTATAGCTTGCAAGATAGCGAGTTATCCCCTCGATTACAGGTAGGTTCCCATTCTGCCGTGCCGGTACCCACCGGGGACCGATTGGCTAAGGTATTCCGGCAGTAGCACGGAGAGGCCAAGCAAGTCTGCCTAGAAAGAATACGGGTCAAGCTTCCAGCCCTTTTGAACTTTCTGGTAAGCAAGTCATTGAGTAGATGATCACTGTGCTGTACCTAGTAGGGTATTGTTTCAACACGCGTTGAAACAATATGTACAGAATCCAGTAAACTTCTGCTAGATTCGTGTACTGATTCACCAAAACAAAGGCCGCACCTCACGGCACGGCCTTTGCACCCTAGTGTAGCCAGTGAGCTACCGCAGTTGCGGCAGTCCAACCAGCTAACAATCCGATAAGCCAGCTTACTAACTTATCGGACATTCGGAGCTTGAACAGAACTTCAAACTCCGACTTCGCGCTGTCCTTTTTCATCTGCTAAGAAGTTGAAAGGGTAGCTCAATTACCCCCACACTTCTCGAAGTCCGGACTGTGACCAGCAGCGCCGGGCTTCTCTTTTTACAGAGCAGCCGTCGGCTGGGGGACTTACCTGACGCGAGTGGCACAAAGGTAACCACCCGCTCGCTAGCTAAGGGAGCAAAAAAGCCTGCTATAGTGGTTCTAGCTGTTTATTAAGCTGATAGCCCACCTGCTGAGACCCTTAGTAGTGGGCGTGAAGAACAGCTACTAGGCCCACAGTTTTCACCGCCTTCTTGGAAACGAGCGATCTGCTGCCAGACGGGGGCTTGCGGGTCCGCATAGACTTTGTTGCGTTCGAAGCCCTCCTGCAGCAACCAGGCTTTGAAGGCCACTAGCTCGCTGGCACTCGCGAAGTCGAATCGGGCAAACAAAACCAGCGCCCGCAACTGGCCGCCGCCATCGCCCTGGCCAAGGCAAAGGGCGCGACGCTACTCATTGCCAAACTGGACCGACTATCCCGCAACGCCGGCTTCATTTTCCAGCTCCGCGATGCAAGGGTGGATTTCGTCTGCTGCGACATGCCCGATGCAAACACGCTTACCGTGGGCCTCTTCGCCGTGCTCGCCCAACACGAGCGCGAGACCATCTCGAAGCGGACCAAGGATGCGCTCGCGGCTAAGAAGGCGCGAGGGGCAGTGTTGGGTACGCCGGCCAACCTCACGGCGGCGGCGCGGGAACAGAGCCTGCTCGTGCGGCGAGCACACCTGCAGCAGCACCCGGGTCTACGGCAAACGGCGGCCTTTATCAGCTCGCGCCGGGCGCAGGGAGTGAGCTTTCGCCAGTTGGCGGGGGAGTTGAATGCCCTCGGCTTTACCGCCCCACGCGGGGGTACCTTCAACCAGAAGCAAGTGCAGCGCCTGCACGAGCGGCTGCCAGTAGCCAGCAAGAACACGGCCGCCGAGTGACCTATAGTAACAAGGAATAGCTAACAATAACAGGATAGGTACTTCTTAGAAGAAATAGGTAGCGCTTCGCTTTACCTACCGCTACCTATCGGGATTCCCGGCCGCTAGGACTTCTTAAGTGATACGGAGCAAGGGTTGCTTCGTTGAGCCTCCCTTAAACTGCCAGACGACGGCTTACACTGGCACTGTTTAAGAGGAAGCTGACACAGCGCTTCGACTAGCGAAGGTTGAACCGGCAGGAGTTTAAAAAATCCGTGCTGTTGCGTTCGGCAAACAGCCCAGCCACTGGCCGCGCAAACTCCGTATTTTCTCCAACTATTTCCGGGAAAATGCGGGAAATAAAGTAGTTATCAGCGCGGAATTTTGTGTAGTTCTCTCCTTAAACGCTCCATGTCCACTATTATGATTATCTATAGTGAACCGTTTCTCACCAGCTACCTGCTGGCCCTGGCCCCGACCGCTACCGCCAAAGCCGCCGCCGAAACGGAGCTAGCGGACCAGTTGGCCCGGGCCTGCCACAGCGGCAAGCCGGCCGTGTGGGTCGATTGCCGCCTGCTTACTACCCTCTCCACCACGGCGGCCTGGCTGCTGTGGGCCTGCCAGCAGCGCCTGCAGCGGCGCCACGCGCGCCTAGTCCTCTACCGGGTGCCCGCCGCCGTTGCGCGCACGCTGCGGCGCACCCTGGCCGGCAAAGAGGCCGACCTGCTCATCGTGCCCACCCTTGACGACGCGGCCGCGCTGGCCTAAGCTACCCACCCCGCTGGCGCCCGAGCGAGGAAACGTTTACTACCCGGGCGCCCTTCGCTTTCTTCAACGCTGGCCACAACCGGGCCGTCAACTGAAAAGGCGCTGCGTAGTTGGTGGCCAATTGCGATTCCATACCCCGGCTGTTGCGACGCAAGGGCACGAACATGATGCCGGCGTTGTGGATAAGCAGATGCAGCGGGCGGCCCGAAGCGAGGAACGTGGCCGCAAAGGCATCGATAGCGTCCGGATTCAGCAAGTCTATTTCGGCCAATTCCACATCAGCGACCCCCATTAGATTTTCCTTAGCCTTGTCCAGGCTTCTGGCGGGCACAACGACGGTTGCACCCGCTGCGGCCAGCGCTTTGGTGGTTTCTAAGCCAATGCCCGTGTACCCACCCGTGACGATGGCTACTTTGCCGGCCAGGCTCACTCCCTCCATTACCTCACTGGCCGTGGAGGTGACATTAAAGCCCGAGCCCAGAGGCTTTTGCAAGGCCCCGTTCGCATTAGTTTGTTCCATTTTTTTTACGTGGTAGTTCAGGAGAAAAATTGCTTCTACCAAGCAGGACTCTTCGTTTAGAAGTGCCGTTGACAGTAAGCAAGTCCTAAAACAATCGGTAGTGGGCAGACAACTCGGTTGTCTGCCCACTACCGATTGTTCCTGCTTATTTCATCAGGCTGATGTTGGTCATCCCGCCGTCGGCCAGCAATTCCGTGCCAACCACAAAGGAAGAGTCGTCCGAAGCCAGGAAAACCGCGGCTTTGCCCATCTCGGAGGGCAGCCCCATCCGGCCCACGGGAATCAGGTCTATCCACACTTGTTTCACCTGGGCGAGTTGCTCCTGCGGCACCATCTTGTCAAAGGCCGGGGTATCAATGGAACCGGGCGACAAGGCGTTTACCCTGATTTTTCTAGCTAATAAATCCAGCGATAACCCTTTAGCCAGCGAGATAACCGCTGCCTTAGCCGCCGCATAAATTGCCATGCCTGGGGCGGCCCGGTGGGCGGCGCTGGACCCAATAAGAATGATGGACGCCCCCTCGTTGAGGTAGGGCAAGGCTTTCTGAACTGTGAAGTACGCACTCTTCAGATTCAGGTCCATGTAGCCGTCATAGCTGCCTTCCGTGACATCCATGATGGCGCCCATCGGGGTGCCATCCACGACCCCGCCCGCATTCACCACCAGCGCATCAATCTTGCCGAACCGCTCAAAGGTGTCTTTGAAAATCCGTTCCAGGTCTGCCATCTTGGTGACATCGCCGGGGAGGCCGATAAAGCTGGTTCCCAAGGCCTGCACGGAGTGGGTAAGCGTTGCCTGATTTCGGCCGGTGATGGTGCCGACGGCCCCTTCTTGTTGGAAAGCCTCGGCAATGCCGAAGCCAATGCCACTATTGCCGCCCGTAATGACGGCGACCTTGTTTTTGAGCTTGCTCATGGTTTAATTCGGTTGAAAGTCTGGACTGCAGAGGCAGAATTATGTGATTGTTTTTAGCAACCTTGCAGCTAAAAGCAACAGTAAATCAGCGGTAATCAAGTAGCTTTTGCCGGGCCAACCACCAGCATCAGCACGGCGCATACCACGCGCCAACCAGCCACGACCCGGTGAGAACGCGCCGCGCACCGGCAGCCTGGATTGGCCCTAGCCGTGGGGCGGGGCAAAGACTAGGCGTTACCTACAGCCCGTATATCCCCCCGGAAACGGAAATTTTCTCCCCGGTAATCCAGGCGGCATCATCCGAAGCCAGGAAGACGGCTACTTTGGCAATATCCGCGGGCTGCCCCGTGCGACCCAGCGGGGTAGTCGCCACTAAACGGGTTTCGGCCTCGCTCCCAATAAAGCCGCCACTGCGCGAGCCTTCCGTTTCCACGATGCCGGGCAAAATCGAGTTGATGCGGATGTTACGGCCGCTGAATTCCTTCGACAGTGCCGTGGTCATGGCATCTAACGCGGCTTTAGAAGCCGAGTACACCGACCCCGTGGGCAGCGGCGTTCGGCCGGCCTCCGAACTGATATTAATGATAGTGCCGCCGGCCGCCCCAAACTGTTTTACCGCGGCCTGCATGGCGAGCAGCGCGCCCAATACATTGATATTGAAATGCTGATGGAAAGCTTCGACCGAAACCTCTTCAAGCGGGGCGTACTGGTAGATGCCCGCGTTGTTGACCAGAATATCCACGGGGCCGAACGCCTGGTTGGTTTCGGCGAACAGCCGGGCTACATCCGCTTCTTTCGATACGTCTCCCTGTAGTGAAATAGCCGTACCACCGGCCGCGGTGATGGCTTTTACCACCTTATCGGCCCCGTCCTGGCTGGAGGCGTAGTTCACCACCACTTTGGCACCCTCGGCGGCAAAATAGGTGGCGATGGCCGCGCCTATGCCTTTGGAAGCCCCGGTAATCAGGGCGACCTTGCTTGCTAGCTTACTCATTTTTAGTTGGCTTAATTGTTTAAAATACCCCGCCTGCTCGTTAGGCAGGAGCGCAACGCCGGTTGTCATAGGGGGCGCCATCCCGTGGGGTACAGGGGCGCTTGGCTATGCCGTTTGGGTAGGCAAAATTGGGGGGATTACCAGGGGCGAAACGAGGACATTTGTCACCGATTTATACGCCTTGCCAGGATTGCCAATAGTAAGGTTTTCGTTACAACGGGGCGAAAAATTACGCTAAGCACTTTTTGCCGATATGTTAACGCGGGGTGGCCCACGTTTTCTTGTTTGTCAACGGGCAACTTTTAGCCGTTCCGCCTTCTTGATAGCCTATGAATGAGTTTTTAGCCTACCTGTGGCAGTTCGGCCGCTTAACCCCTCACCAGCAAGAGGTGGTCGCCCAAAAAGCAACCCGCGTCACGTTGCGCAAAAGCGACTATTTTGTGGAGGCCGGTGCCGTGGCGCAACGGGTGGGATTTGTAGAAGCCGGCGTATTGCGGGTTTATTCCAGCACCGAACAGGGCGAAGAGCGTACTCGGTATTTCATTGAGGAGGGGCACCTCATCCTGGACGTGCGAGCGCCGGGCGCCCCCCATCCCGAAGCGCCCTGTCTGGTGCAGGCCGTGACAGCGTGTCGGCTCGTGGTATTCACTGCGCAGCAGTGGCAAACATTCTTCCAGCTTATCCCTGGTTGGGAGACGATCGTGCACAAAATCATCGCGCAGGCAATGCGCGAGAAAATGGCACGTGTGCTGCCGATGGTGGGCCAAGATGCCGCCGCCCGCTACACGTCTTTTCTAACCAACTACCCGCAACTCGCCAATCGGGTGCCGCTGACCTACCTGGCCTCTTATTTGGGCATAACGCCATCTTCCTTGAGCCGGGTAAGAAAACATATTCGGTAGGCCACTTCTTGCCATTTGGCAAAAACGCACGAGGTTAGGGCCGGCACCTTTGTGCCGCTATTTCAGCCCCACCAGGCGGCCCCACGAATCCGGTCGCGCTACCCAACAGACCCTCATGCACGCCCAACCCGTCGCCCTCATTACCGGCGCCAACCAAGGCATCGGCCTTCAAATTGCCAAAGACCTCGCCGCGAATGGCTATACCGTGCTGCTGGGTTCGCGCAGTCCACAGAAGGGGGAAACTGCGGCGCAGTCCATCGGCGCGGCGGCCCACGCCGTGCAGCTCGATGTCACGCAGCCGGACTCTATTGCCGCCGCTGCGGCCCACATCCGGCAGACGTTCGGCCGACTCGACGTGCTCGTCAACAACGCCGGCATCGCCGAGGCAGGCCAGCCGGGCCGGTCGGGCGAAGAAATCAGGCGGGACAGCCACGCCAGCATCGCCTCGCTCGATGAGGTACGGGCCGTTTTTGAAACCAACGTCTTCGGGGTTATCGCTATCACGCAGGCCCTATTGCCGCTGCTGCGGGAAGCGCCCGCCGCCCGCATTGTCAACGTCAGCAGCCCGCTTGGCTCCCTGACCTTGAACGCAGACCCAGCCTTTCCCTACCGGCAAGCCTACAGCGTGGTGTATGCCGCCTCGAAAACCGCGCTCAATGCCGTGACGCTGGCCTTCGCCATTGACCTGGAGCAGACCAACATCAAAGTCAACGTGGCCAGTCCGGGCTCCACGAAAACGGCCATGAATCCGGCCGGCACTGATACCGTCGAGCAGGGGGCCCACTACCTGGTGCGCGTGGTCCTGGACGCGGACGAACCGACGGGCACTTTCACGGGGCCAGGGGGGGCGCTTCCTTGGTAGCCGGTACGGCAACGGCTTAGCGTAATTTTTCGCCCCGTTGTAACGAGAACCCCATAGTCGATACCAAACACCCGCCCCTAGGTTGATGTTGAGTTAACCACCCCAGGGAATGTCTACTTTGCCGGGCTGCTACTTCGGGCAACACGGCTCTTCGGCTAGCTTAGGGAGTGCCTCAAAAGACGTGCGTAGCCATGGTTGAAACGTTCCGAAACTACCTGACTTCTAAAGCCGCTTTCACCGACGCCGAGTTGGAGCAGCTGGAAGCGGGGGCGCTAGTTAGAAAGCTCAAGCGACGAGAGTATCTACTGCAAAAAGGCGACGTATGCCGCTACATCGCCTTTGTCGTCAGCGGCTCGCTGCGCCTCTACCGCACCGACGAGGCGGCGATGGAGCACATCCTGCGCTTTGCCATCGAGAACTGGTGGATTACGGAAGCCGAAAGCTTTCGCACCGGCCTTCCGGCGGAAGGCACTATTGAGGCGCTGGAAGACACGCACGTGCTGCTGTGGACGAAAGAAAACTTTGAGCAACTGAAAAGAGAAATCCCCGCCTTCAACACCCTGGAGAACCAGCTAGCGGGCCGCCACTTCGATGCCCAAATCAACCGGCTCTATACCTCCATCAGCCACCCGGCCGAAGCGCGCTACCAGGAGTTTGTGAAGGCGTTCCCCGATTTTTACCAACGGATACCCTTACACATGATTGCCTCTTACTTGGGGGTATCACGCGAAACCCTCAGTCGCATCCGCAAGCACGCCGGGTCTCATTAAGTAGCGCCGTCACTAAGCTGGAGTAGTTGGGCCAAAACGAACGAATGCCAAGCGGCCGACCCAAGTGCCATTAGCGCTGACCGGGCGCAACGGATGCAGCAGGCCACGGCGCGGGCAACTGCCTCTGTGCTGCGACCTGACTTTGCACAGCAGCATTCATCCGGTGCAGTCTACCCGTATTCTGTTACCAGGGGTTTAGGTCTGAGCCTGCTTCTTGACCGAAAAACTGCCCGGTGGGGCCATCCGGCCCGAGCAGTACGGCTTTCGTAACGCGAGCGGCGCCTTCGGCGACGCTGCTATCTCCCAAGTGGTCGGTAAAATCAGTATCCACGTACCCCGGGCACACCAGGTTCACTTTGAAGGGTGTATCGCGCAACTCGTAGGCCAGCGCCACCGTGTAAGCATTCAGGGCCGTTTTGGAGGGCGGGTAGACGGCCCCCTTCACGGTGTAAAATCGCCAGCAGGGGTCGTTTTGGAGCGTCAGCGAGCCCAGCCCCGACGATACGTTCACGATGCGGGGCGCGGGCGACTGCCACAGCAGGTCGCTAAAGACTTGCGTCACCTCGATGGCCCCGAACACGTTGGTGGCGAATACGTTCCGAAACGTGCTGAGGGGCGTAGCCAGAGCCGGCTGCGGATACCCCCCGCTGATGCCAGCGTTGTTGACGAGCACGTCCAACACCGTCGTCTGTCGACCCACGGCTTCTCGGGCGGCCGCGATGGAGGCGCTGTCCGTAACATCCAATTGAACCGGCTCGACGTGGGGGTAGCCCTCGGCCCGAAGCTGGTCAGCGGCTTGTTGGCCGCGTTGCCTATCGCGGCTGCCCAGGTATACATAATACCCGTGCTGCAGGAGCTGCCGGGCCGTTTCGAAGCCAATGCCTTTGTTGGCCCCCGTAAGGAGTGCGGTTTTCATACTGTCTGTTGATCAAGCGATTAACAGCACAAAATTAGCAGCAGGCCTGGGCAGGGCTCTTACCCATTCTCCTGTATTACTAGGACATTTTTCGAGACGGGCGGCTGGTCCGGTACGCGAGTGGGGTCAGGCCCGTTTCGCGCTTGAAGAAGCGGCTGAAGTAGGAAGCCTCCGAAAAGCCGAGCTCGAAGGCGATTTCTTTCAGGGACTGGTCGGAGTATACCAGCAGGCGGCGGGCTTCGAGCACCAGGCGCTCGTGCACGTGTTTGATGGCGGGCTTACCACTTTGCGCTTTTACGATTGCGCTCAGGTGCTTGGCCGGCAGTTGGAGCCGCGTGGCGTAGGCGCTCACCTCGTGCGCGTCGCGAAAGTTTTCTTCCACCTGGGCTTGATACGCTTGGAGCACCCGTTGGTCCGCCGAAGCGTCGGGGCCCGTCAGTTGCTCCGTGTACAGCCGGCTCAGGTAGGTAAGCAGTACGCTCAAGTGGGCGCTCAGCAACTGGTGCTGCCACGCGCCGGCGCGGTGGTGCTCCGCGTCGAGGTTCGCCAAGACCTGCTCCACAAAGGCGGCATCGACCGCGCTCAAGCGCAGCTGGTGCCAGTGGTGGGAGTTCTGGATGAGCGGCAGCTCGCGCAGGGACGCGTTGGACTGCACCGCCAGAAACTCGCGGGTAAAGCCCAGGTAGGTTCCCCACGTCGGAGCCAGCTCCTCATTGACCAGAATCTGGGAGGGGTTCGTGAAGTATAAGGTGTTGTCCTGATGCGTGTAGGGGGTCATGTCCACCCAATGCCGGCCGCTGGTATGCCGGACAAAAAATAGCAGGTAATAGTCCTTGCGGTGCGGGAGCAACATGTACGGTACGGGCACGACCTCGCCTTGCAGGCGCACTAGGGTAAACGAGCGGTTGCCTGTTGCGTCATCTGGCTGGAACAGATGAACGGGGACGGCGGGCGGGCGGTGAAGCGGATGCATGGCCCAAAACTACCGCTTCCGCCGGGTGGTCTCTAGCGCCCGCCCCCACGTGCCCACGTGCGTCTCCTTTAATCTAGTCGGAGGATTTCCCTATTCGTTTATGTATAGCGTGCGGCGGGAGCCAATCTGGAAGTAGTCCATGAGTTAGCGGGTGGACTGCTGGCCCGCCTCGTAGAGTTGCTTGACGGTGGGGGTGCCTTGCACGAGCCCGTTACACTCGTGCTCGGCCAGGGCGCAGAAAATCTGGAATATGAGTTGGCCACCCGGCGAAGTCGTATTAACGGGGCCCTGCAAGAAAATCAGGTGCCGCCCACGGTGGGCTCAGGTCCTCGACTACTTCAATCAGGTGCTTGGTGGAACGGCCCAGCCGGTCGAGCCGCCAAATAATAACTGTGCGGATACCGCAACGTTTAATTTTTCAGAAACCACTCCGCCGTGGCCCGAATGCCCTCTTCGTAGGGGGTCGGCGTGAAGTTGAACGTTTGGTTAAAGCGAGTGGAATCCAGCACGTAGCCGTTTTCGTCCTGGTACATCATTTCGTGCGCCTCTTTCATAAAGGGAATGAACAGGCCCATCAACCCAAATACCCACTTGGGCAGTACCTGCACCTTGCCGCTGCCCTGCATGTACTTCGCCGCCAAAGCGCTGAATTCCTGACCAGTCAGCGTTGGCGAGGCCACTGGCAGTATCCAGGTTTGGTTGAATGCCTCGGGGTGCTGCGCCAGCACGTACAGGGCCCGGCCGATGTCTGGCGTGTAGGTATACGTGCGCGGCACGCGGGCATTGACGGGCCACTGGGGTGTTTGCTTGTTCTTTAAGCGGCTGAACACTAGCGAGCCGGACCAGCTTTTCTCGACCGCGCCCGGCCCGTAAAAATCGGAAGCTTTGGCGATGATGGCCGACAGCCTGCCGCTGTTCATCTCGGCCAACAGCAGTTGCTCGATTTCGACCAGAATCCGGCCTTTCTCGCTCACCGGCCGGGGCGGCGTGTTTTCGGTAATCGCACCCGCGACCCGGCCGTAGGTGTAAAGGCTGTCGAGAAAAATCAGTTGGGCGGACGCGGCTTTGCAGGCGGCAATCACGTTGCGCATAATTACGGGCCAATCGCGCCGCCACACGTTGGCGCTGTATTCCAGACCCACGAGCAGGTACACGATGGTGGAGCCATCCACGGCCAGCCGGGTCTGTTCGGCGTTGAGAAAATCGGCCGCCCGGGTTTCGGCCCCCGCCACTGGCGTGGGGTTGCGCGAAACCAACCGGATTTTTTCGCCGTGCTGTTGCAGCACTGGCAGCAGCTGCGTGGTGATGGTGCCCTTAGCACCCAGGATGGTGTGGAGTCTCATGCGGTTTTAGCGGAAATGGAACGGGGCAAAATTCCGCTTCTCCGCCTCCCCAAAACGATAACAATCGCTAAGAAATGCCGGCCCTACTGCCCCCCGAGGTGCGGTTGCGAATGCGGCTCAAACTCACGGGCGTCACGCCCAGAAAATTGGCGATATAGTGCTGGGGCACCCGCGCCAGGATGTTCGGGTTACCGCTGACCAGCAGGGCTTCGTAGCGCTCGACGGGGCTGAGCAGCAGCAGGCTCACCATGCGCTCTTCCAGGCCCACGGCCAGGTATTCAGCAAACCGTCGCCCCAGCTCCTGCCAGGCCATGCGCTGGCCGAATAAGTCGGTGAGCACGGCGTAGGGAAAGGTCAGGCAGCAGCTCGCACTCAATGCCTCGATAGTGACCAGCGAGGGCCGCCCGGTCAGGCTGCTGAAGTAGGCGCCCATCAGCTGGTCTTCAAAGAAGAAGTAGCTGGTGCGCTCCTCGCCGTCTTTGGTATAATACTGCCGGAACATGCCCTGCACTACAAAGGCCATTTCACCGGCGACGCGGCCCTGCTCGGCAAACACGGCGTGCCGGGCCACGGGCAGCAAGCGCAGGTGGGGCACCAGCAAACGCCAGTCCTCGTCGCTTAGGGAAACAAACTGGGTCAGGTGCTGGCGCAGGCGCAGCGTGGCTTCGGGCAGAGACGGTAGCATGCAGCAACAGGCGATGAAACAGACGTAAACGAGGAGTCCGGCAAGATACTGGTTGCACTGCCTTTTGTGGCGCAGGGAAAGCCCTCTACCGTGGTGGATTCGCCACGTCCGGCCTATTCAGTTACCAGCGTAACAAACCCCACTGATGGCCCATTTCTTAGCGTTTGTTATCGTTCGGGCTTGCCGTTAATCCAGTCCTTTGTAGTGTGTTAGTGCTCTTTCGCGCGCCCCCCAACGCCCTTTCCCATGAACGTCCTTCTCACTGGCGGCACTGGCCTCGTCGGCACCCGTCTGGCCGCCGTGCTCACCGCTGCTGGCCACAACGTCGCCCTGCTGAGCTGCACTCTGGTACCCGACAGCCCCTACCACACGTTTCAGTGGAGCCCCGCCGCCGGCATCATCGACCTGGCCGCCGTACCCTTTGCCGACGCGGTTGTGAACCTGGCCGGCGCCAACGTGGCCGAGGGCAACTGGACGGCCGCCCGCAAACAGGAGCTGCTGACCAGCCGCGTAGACGGTCTGCACCTGCTGCACCGCGAGCTGTCCAAACCGGGGCACCGCGTGCGCGCCGTCGTCTCCGCCTCGGCCATTGGCTTCTACGGCAGCACCGGCGACGCTCTGGTGACAGAAGAGACGCGGCCGGTCGGCCACGACCTGCTGGCCGACCTGACCCGGGACTGGGAGCAAGCCGCCGCCCCCCTCGCCGCCTTGGGCCTGCGGGTCGTCGTGCCCCGCATCGGGGTGGTGCTCAGCACGGCGGGCGGGGCACTGCCGGCCATGGCTGGTCCGGTGAAGCGCGGCTTTGGGGCGCCCCTGGGCAGTGGTCAGCAGTGGGTGTCCTGGATTCACTTAGATGACCTCTGCCGCCTCTTGCTCGCCATGCTGACCGATGACGCCTGGCAGAGCGCTTACAACGCGGTGGCGCCCTGCCCGGTCACCAACGCCGCCTTCACCACGGCACTGGCCGAGGTGCTGCACCGCCCCTTGCTGCCGTCCCGGATTCCTGCCTTCATACTCCAGCTGGCCATGGGCGAGCAGAGCGAACTGGTATTGACCGGCAAGCGCGTGAGTGCGGCTAAAGCTCTGGCCCAGGGTTTCGTCTTCGCGTATCCCGGGCTGCGCGAGGCCCTGCAAGCGTTTTATGCCCCCCGCTCGCCCCGGACCCGCCGCTCGCTCAGCCCGTAGGAGCTGAGGCCCGAAGCGCACGATTGTGAATAGCCGAGTGCGTTGATCGCCGTGCTTTTAACTGCCCCGCCTAGACCGTGCCTTGGATGGGTGACACTCCTTTTTCTTTAGCTTCCCCTTATCGATGACCACCGCCTATTATCCTACTGAAATAGCCCACGCGCTGCGTACGCGCTGGGACCAAACTGAGGGCAGCCCACTGCCTGAGCACACCGTGCTGACCCAATTCCTGTCTATCATTTACCAGGCCAGCCTGCTGCAGGAGGAAGCCCGGCCCGTGGAATGCCACGTCGTGCTTGCCACGGCGGCGCAGCTGACGGCTCCTGGGCAGCTCGCCACCGGTCCTCACGTCATGGCTTTTGGCACGCCCCGCCCCTGGAACGAACAGGAAATCCGGCGGCTCAGTCCGGCGGTGGCGCGCCCCGCGACGCTGCTCGCCGTCCGGCAGAATGAGGCCGGTGAGTTGGTGCTGTGGGGCCTGCTGGTGACGAACACGCCCTGGGACCGGCTCCCTGGCAGCCCAGCGCCCACCGCCGAGGAAGTGCCTTCGGTGCTGGTAGTGCACGTGCAGGGCCCGGGCCTACTGACCTGTTACTGTGGGGCCACCCGCGTGCTGACACTGCGCGCGGGCCGCATCGACGGCCACGGCTTTTTGCAGTTCCCCACCGCCTGGAGCCGGGGGCGCTTCGGGGAGATGATGGCCGCTAATCCCCAACTGGGTCCCGCCGAATTCAACCTCATTGCCTTGCTCGGGCACCATGTGCAGCGCCGGGCGGTGGCGCGGGTGCGGGCCGGGGGCCACGGCGGGCTGCTGGTGTTTGTGCCGCCGGGCGCCGTGGCCGAGTTGCTGGCGCCCAGCGGCTTGTTGCGCCCCAAGCATCCTACCCAGGAGCTGGGCGGGGAAGGGCGGTGCAGCCAGCTCATCCACGCCGTTATTGCGCGGCAACAGGACCTAGGCGATGTAAGTTGGACCTACTACCAACAAGCCCGCGACCCCGCGCTGCGCGCCCTGGCGGTGGCCCTCGACCACTTCGCCGACCTAATGGCCGACCTGATGGCCGTAGACGGGGCGCTGGTGCTAACCCAAAACCTGGAGATAGTAGGCTTCGGGGTCGAGATTCGGGCGCCGCACAGTGCGCTGGATCAGGTCTACCGGGCCCTGGACTTGGAAGGCGAGCACCTGCAGGCCGAGCCCGCCGACCAGGGCGGCACCCGCCACCGGGCCGCCTACCGGCTCTGCGAGGCGGCCCCCGCGTGCCTGGCCGTAGCCGTTTCCCAAGACGGCGGCGTGCAGCTGGTGCACCACAACGCCGGCCGGATTATCTTCTGGAGTCAACTAACTTAATCCGCAGGTATCACCGGCCCGTGTACGCTTCTCTCGATAGGGAGCCAGTTGTGAGTAGAAAAACACCTATTTTCACTACCTGATACTACTCCAATAAAGAGCCCTTATTGGACTATATTAGTTCAGCTTGTCAAATACTTAGAATAAATTTTGAACATGGTAGGGTAAGTTCTCACGGTAGCGCATCGGCCCCCGCTGCTACCCGCCCAAAACGGGGGCGGGTAGCAGCGGGGCACGCAAAAAGCGCTGGCCCAGTACCTGGGCCAGCGCTACGGAAGCGGTTCTTCGCAGGAAGCGCTTTTCTTAGTTCACTTTTTGCACCCGGCCCCGGCGCACTAGTTGGCCGTCTGCTTCAACCGAGAGCACGTAACTGCCGGCTGGGTAGGGCTGCAAGTTAATCGAGAGGCTGGCAGCAGTTTCGGCACCCAGGGCTTCGGTGTGCAGTACCTGGCCCAGGCTATTGGTGAGGTACCAGCGGCCGGCGCGCCCGGTGGACGTTTCCCAGGTCACGGTGGCGCGGTCGGCGGTCGGGTTGGGGTAAAGGCGGAGGGGGGCGGTGCTGGTTGCGGCAGCCTGCACGGCCACTACCGGGCTGTAGGCAAACGTGCCGTCGAGGTCGAGCTGCTTGAGGCGGTAGTAAGCCGTGGCACGGAGCGGGGCCGCGTCGAAGTAGCTGTAAAGGTGCGCATTTTGGGTGGTGCCCCTGCCCGCTACCGTGGCGAGCGTCATAAAGCCCGCGCCATCGGCCGAGCGCTGCACTTCGAAGCCCGCATTGTGCTGTTCGGTGGCCGTGGCCCAATGCACGGCTACGCCCGTGCGCTGCGGCGCGGCGCCAAAGCTGGTGAGCCTGACGGGCAGCGGCTGGAGGGTGCCATTCACCTGAAACTCGTAGAGCGAGTAGCCATTATCTGAAATCGTGGTGCCGCGCTTGGTGCCATTCATTCGCACGTAGCGGCCGGTTACGGGCTTGGCAAACGTGTATTCGTTGAAGTGAAAAGAGTTACCAACCGTGGTAGCGACCGTGGTCCAGGTTGCGGCATCGTCCGACACGTCGATGGTGAAATTGCCGCCGTAGGCCTTTTCCCAAACCAGGTACACCCGCGAGATGGTGGCCGTGCCGCGCAAGTCCACATAAAGGGAGGCATCCTCGCGGCCAGCCGTGCTACCCCAGCGCGTCAGCCGGTCATTATCAAAGGCATAGTTGGGCAGCAGCGTGCCCTGCGTAGAGGAGGCTGCGTTTGGCATAGCCCCGGCTAGGTTCGCCGCGTTGTTAGAGGCGGCAAATACCTCAAACTCATAGAGTGAGTAGCCATACGTGGTGCCGCGGGCAGTGCCATTCAGGCGTACATAGCGGCCGGTTTTGCCCAGGTTAGCGTATTCATTCGACGTCGAGGTATTGCCGGTAACGGTGGCGGCCGTTTGCCACGTGTTGCCATCGTCCGATACATCCAGCGTAAAATCCTTGCCCAAAGCCGCTTCCCACGTCAGGCGGATGCGGTCGATGGTTTGCACCGCGCCCAGGTCCACCGTGATGTACTGCGCGTCGGTGTAGTCACTTTCCCAGCGGGTTTTGCCGTCGCCGTCGAAGGCATTGGCTACCGCTTGCTTGGGATTGGGCGAGGCCGTAGCCGGCTTGCCGAGTGCCAGGTTGGGGGTGGGGTCGTAGGCGTAGAGCGCAAACTCATAGAGCGAGTAGCCGTAGCCCGTGGCCCGGGCGGTACCGTTCATACGCACGTAGCGGCCACTTTTACCCAGGTTGGGGTAGTCGTTGGTGGTCGAGGTGTTGTTCACCACCGTCACGGCCGTTGCCCAGGTGCCGTTTACCACATTGGTCCAGTTCGCATCGCTTGGCGCGGCGGTCACAGTCGAAATATCGAGGGTAAAGTTCTTACCCAAAGCCGTTTCCCACGACAGCCGGATGCGGTCGACAGACTGCACTGAGCCCAGGTCTACTATGATGTACTGCGGGTCGCTGGCGCTACTTTCCCAGCGCGTACCGTTGTTACCATCGAAGGCATTGCCCGCTGCCTGCACTGCCGAGGAGGCGATGGAAGCTTTGCCAAGCGCTAAATTTTGAGCAAATAAGGGACTGCTGACGAGGAACAGAAAGGTTAGCAGCCATAATGTGCGCTGCCCAACGTAGGATTTCATAGTAGAAGAAAATAATAGCTAATCCGCCTTTTCCGAAGGATGCGCAAAATTAATTTCCCTACTATGTCCAAAATCTAGTTAACGCTAAGTTAAGCCATTCGCTGGCTAAATAGGGCCGTTTCGTATGCGGACGCACTTATTAACAGGCCGCCCAATGGTACATACCTACTCAAAGTACTATTTATTATTCAGGTACTACTAGGGCATGAGGACAATCATTCTTGGTCATCTCTCCCGCCCCGCCCCAAGAGGAAGCATCTTTATCCGATAAAGCATAGGCGGGGTAGCCATGGGGTGAGTAAAGGCGTCCTAAAAAATCACCTCTCGCAAGCGGCTGCGGTAGTCAATGGCCTGGTAGACCTGGGCGGGTAAGCGGCCAGGCGGCAGGTGCACGATGGCCCCGCCACCGGTAGGAATACCCGCCTCTTCGAGTAGCACGCGGTAGAGGCTAATCTGTAGCGAGTAGGTGTTGTGCTCATGGTCGGCTAAATCTTGAAACGGCCCCCACATCATGCGCCAGATAGTATCACGGTCGGAGTTGATGGCCTTGTTGGTTTTCCAGTCGAGCACATAAAGCTGCTGCGTGGGTACATGCCAGCCGAGGAAGTCGAGCGTACCGCAGAGGCCCGTGGCCTCATGGAAAACGCGTAACTCCTGCGCTACCGGCAGAAAGTCCTGGAGCCGGCCTTGGTGCAGAGCGAGAAACTTCCGGCAGCGTAGCAGCACTTCCTTATCGTGTTCACAACTGGCGTTAGCATCTTGGTAGTAGGCCTCGATGTACTCGTGCGTCTTAGTGCCTACCCAGTTGCTGCGCTCCCACTCAGTCAGCACCTGCTCGACGGGGAGGCCCCGCTTGGCAGCCGTGCGGGGTGCCTGGGCCTGCGCGTCGAAGGTCTCTTTATATTGCGTAATCCACGTGCTCCAAGACGTGAGCTGGCGCTGGTCGAGGTGGTACTCGTGCAAGTCGGCATTGAAGCGCAGGCGTGGGTCGGCAAACAGTTGAAGGCGTTCGTAAATCCAGTTTGGTATCATGGGGTGGGCGGGCCCGGTGCTGTTGTCAAGCTAGGCAGTAGTTCGTTTTACTGTCGATGACATTCTTCGGAAGGGAGCAGTTCGTGCAGTGGGGCTTGCAGAGCTGGGTTTCTAACCCAAGGCCAGCTACGCTAAGTTAACGCAACACCTATTGACAGTGCGACAGGACTGAGGAGCATTGACTCAGAAGCGATAGCAGTAGTTTCGCAGTTATGTAAGTCCTTAGTTTATCATATCGGCAACTATAAGACACTTCCTCAGGTCTATGAGCTACTGTGTAATAACAGTAAAGTCATTCGCAATCGTATTTTTGCAGATTCACTCTTCTCCCACTTAGTGCTTAGTCGTTCTGCTCCTGGGGTATCTGCCTTCATTGATAAGCTCACCAACTCCATTGAGTTGGCCGCGACGGGAGAGTCTTTTGTCACCATACTAACTCGTCTCACGAGCACGCAACGGCGACAACTCAAGAAAAAGGATTGGCTCTTTAATTGGCCCCGCGAATTAGACACCGAACAGCGCCAGGTCTACAAGTTGACGACTGTTGCCGAGCCCGCGCTCATCCAAGGGCTCATCAGCTTAGAAGTAGACACGGACCATGTCTTTGTATACTTAGTGGAAAGCGCGGTCTTCAATAAAGGCGCGCAGAAGCAGTACCTTGGGGTGGCGGGTAACTTGTTTGCTTGGGCCTGCCGCTTATCCTTCGAGCAAGGCTACGAAGGCTTTGTAGCCTTTGAGGCGAAAACCGCGTTACTCACCCATTATCAGCAGGCGCTCGGCGCCCAGCGGATGGGCCGCGGCCTGCGGATGTATTTGGCAACTAATGCCGCCACCAAACTTGTTACCAGGTACTTTCCCGACCATTCCACTTCTTAATCCTCCCTGACAATGCCGAAGAAACTTGGTTATGAGCCCACTGGAGTCGATTTCGTGGTTGACTCTACCCCGCTGACACCTGAAGAAAAGCAAGCTTTTTCGCAGCTCATTGCCGAACAGCGGCAGCAGCGCCCGCGCCCGGTACGTCGGGCAACTACCACGCCTGCTAAACAACGCGCAACCCTGTGATAACCTTGCAGGTGATACGCAGAAAGCCCAGCCAGAAGGCCGGGCTTTTTCGTGTTCAAAATACGCTGGAATGGTCGCAGTAGCTTCTACTTTCCTAACCCGAGTAAGGTGCCAACAGCAAGCGTAAAACCACTGCTTTTTGCATTGTAGTACGTGCCCATATACTCGCGTTGGTAATAGTCCGTTAAGTCATAGCTATAGCGGGCATTCAAAAAGTAGACATGCCGGCCTTGGTGCCAGGCGAGCTCCCCACCCAATACGGGCGAGAAAAAATCAGTTGGATTGCTAAATCTATTTCGTTTGTCGAAGCTAGGCATGTCGAGTTCCACTTCGCGCACCACTGTTGTTAGGGCCATGCCGCCTTGCAAATGAATGGAAAGCTGTTCCGTAGCTGGCACCTCTACATCCAGTAAGAGGGGAATTTGCAGGCAGTCGATGGTGTAGACGGTTTTGCCAAGAAAAACACCGCCCTTGAAATGGCCACCCTCGCGCAAGTAGTTCAATTCGGCTTGCAGGGAAAGCGGGGCATAAAGTCGTTTACGCAGGATAGCTCCGACCGTGAACCACTGGTCACGCTGTAATTCATCCGCCCCAGGCTGCGTGTGTAGTTTGACTTCCTCACCTTCCATGGTGTAATTGCTGTAACCAGCCCGCACGCCGAAATAAAAAGGGGAAGGACTGTTTTGACCGTGGGCTAGCGTAGGAGCTAATAAGAGGGCTATTCCGCCTAAAATGCTAGTAGGATATAGAAAATTCATAAAGTACTGTAGGATTGAGTAATTACTTGGGAAATATAAGCTGGGCACCTATTCACTAACTAGATAATATCAACCGAGAGTTGAGTCCGCCCTGCGGTATGTGGTGTCTCAACTAGCTTTCCTACTTTAGAAAAATGTGCATAGAGAGACTTTTTAGTGGTCCAGAAAGAAGTGTGAAAAAAGGCCCCAAAACCTTCGTTTTGGGGCCTTTGTATGGGGTAACCAAGTAGTCCACGAAAGACCCGTTTTGTGGACGGCTTAGCCTATTTAGAAATTGATGTGCTTATCGTAGCTTAGGCGCACTGAAGTCTTCTTGTTGAATATGATGGCTCACATAGTTGACTTCTTTATTACGCTCACAGATACCCTGTTTTGCACTAGTGAGTATGCTGCTTTTCACAGTCGTTAAAGTTTCGTTCAACGACTGTGAAATTGAACTGTCAGACTAAGTTGTATTCGACCTTCCCTCTTTTTCAGCTAGTGATATGCAAAAAGCCTAGGCGCGGCATCTACTCTCTCAGAGAAGAGCTTCAGCGGCCTTCCTGTTCTCCCCGCTTACCCCTCGCCCGGAACCCTATGCACCTACTGCTACTACTCACCCTGCTCCTATCACCCTTCCTTGTCAGTGCCCAGTCCGTGACCGTGCGGGGCGTGGTGCGGGCCAAAGTTGACTACTCAGCGCTGGCCGGTGTTACCATTAGGGAGAAGGGGACCGCCCACGGAACCGCGACCGATGTGCGGGGTCGTTTTACGCTGGAGACCACTACGCGCGCGCCCCGGCTAGTGGTCTCGTTCGTAGGCTACATCACCCAAGAGCTCCCCCTACCGAAAAACGCCGATTCGGTAGTGGTCGTACTGCAAGCAGACTCCCGGGCGCTGTCCGAGGTCGTCGTCGTGGGCTACGCGGCCCCCGTAGTTATCCGGAGCGTGAGCGGCTCTGTCGCGACGGTGTCGGGTTTGGCGGGTAGGGTAGCGGGCGTCAAGGTCGAACGCGTCAGCCGCGCGCCCGCCGCACCCCGGGCCGCTGGCAAAGCCACGGCCATGGCTACAACACCGCGGGCTGGCGCGGGCATTCTCACGGCGGGCGAAGTCAACGATTTTAGCAAATGGACCTTGTGGTCGGGCATTGCCCAAACGGACTTACGCGACTGGCGCCAGCACTGGCAGCTCAGCCCCCAGGACCGATATGCGGTGCAGCTCGTGACGGACGAGGGCTTTCCCGTGGTCGGGGCCACCGTGCTGCTGAAAGACCGCCGCGATTCGCTACTCTGGCAAGCGCAGAGTGACAACACCGGCAAATGCGAACTCTGGAACAACCTGTTTACGGCGGCCGCCGCCACGGAAGTCGGCACCTTGCAAGCGCTCGTGGCGGGCAAAATGTATACGGTGCGCCGCCCCACGCGCTTTCACGACGGGCTCAATCTCATCCGGGTCCCACAGCCGTGTGGGACCCCGTCGGTGGTAGATATCGCCTTTGTAGTGGATGCCACCTCCTCCATGGGCGACGAAATCCAGTACCTGCAAGCGGAGCTCCAGGATGTCATCGCCCACGCCAAGGACTCGCTAGCGTCAACCACGCTCAACCTGGGCAGCGTCTTCTACCGGGATGCCGGCGACGAGTACGTGACGCGAACAAGCAACCTTAGCCCGAACGTTGCTCAAACCCTGGCTTTTATCGGCCAGCAGCAGGCCGGCGGCGGCGGGGACATGCCCGAAGCGGTCGACCAAGCCCTGACCGTAGCCCTGAATGACTTGACGTGGAGCAGCCAAGCCAAGGCTCGGCTCTTATTTCTGATTCTCGATGCCCCGCCGCATGAAAATCCGCTGGTGCTGGCCTCGCTGCAACGCGCTATCCGCCAAGCGGCCGCCAAAGGCATTCGAATCATTCCCATTACGGCCAGCGGCATCGACAAAAGCACGGAATACCTGATGCGCTCGCTGGCCCTGGCTACCAATGGCACCTACGTGTTCCTGACCGATGAGAGCGGCGTAGGCAACGCCCACCTCAAACCAACGACGGACAAGTTTGACGTGGAGCTTCTCAATACGCTACTGGTAAAGCTCATTGCCAAGTATGCCTACACGGCCGACTGCCAGACGACCAGTACTCGTCCAGCGCGCACGCTCGCCGGCCACTACCAGCAGGTAGCGGACACAACCGCAGGGGCTGCCAAGCCCCGGCGACGCAGCAAAGACTACGCCTGGAAGTGTTATCCCAATCCGACGCCGGATGAGTTACACGTGGAGCTGGCAGGCGAGGTGCCCGAACTCTTTATCACCGATGTGACGGGCAAGCTCGTGTTGCGCGCAGTGCCCGCGCATCATCGCGCCACCATCCAGCTCAGCAACGTTGCTACGGGCATCTACTTCTTGCGCTTCTTCACGGGCCACCACTGGGAACAAGCCAAATTCCTCGTCAGTAGGTAGGCACTTAGCGGCTATCAGGACCAAGCAGTCTATCAGCTAGCACCTCCCCCTTACCAAAGTAGCCCGCGCGCGCGGCGGGGTGGATGGCCAAAAAGCACCACTATTTTGAGGCTGGTCCGAGAACGCCGATTATGTTCAACCGAAAGTAGTTTTGCCAGTAGGTGCTACCCGTAGGGCTTGGCTTACTCGCGTTCTCCTTAGTCCCTCTAGCCTGCTGCCACGCGGCCAAGGGCTAGCCCTGCTTTTCCGCTATCCGGCCGATGACTACCCTACGCCAGCCCGCGCTCCACGACCTGATTGAAGCGGCCTATGTCCTCTTCGCACCGTATACCCTAGGCGCCACCTTCTGCGTCTGTAAGGCGTGCTGCGTGAGCGACGCGCAGGAACAGGCGCTCTTACGTACCCCGTTGCGGCACGTCTCCTGGCAGGTGTTGAGCGATGGCCTCTTCGTCTTGGCGCAAGATCACTCCGACCAAGAGCGCTGGGAGATGAAGCATTTTTTGCCCCGCGTACTGGAGCTGGCCACGCAGTTTGAGTTCCCCGTCCATAGTGTGGAAATCACCTTCTCCCGGCTCGACTTGGACCAGCCCGCCCACTGGCCCGCAGCCGAGCGGCAGCTGCTCGCCACTTTTGCCCGCACCTACTTCGAGGCGTGCCTAACGCTTAATCCCTTACCGGAGGGTAATCAGCTTACCGATATCTTACTCATGTTTGGCCTCGCTCACTTCGAGCTGACGCCCTTACTACACAGCTGGGCGACGGCCAACTCCCCCACCAGTCTAGCCCACCTGGCGGACTTGTTACTAGACGAGCTAGACGATACCCCCCCGAAAGCCCTGAAGTTGCGCAATCCTTTTTCCACCCCCCACGTGGACCAGCAGCTCCGGGCTTGGTTAAGCGACCAAGATGTACGGGCGACCTTGGTAGCGCAAGTGGAGCAGGCCCTTCTTCACCAGCAGGTACCCGACGAGGAGGCGACGCGCCTTAGTTGGGCCTATGACGTGCTGACCCACGGCCTATCACCTACCCAACCGATTGCTTCCGCAACAGTCCCACCTAACCAGAAAGGTGGTTAGCTTCTTATACCGGCTATTTTACAAGTAGTAGTCCGTGGACTACTACTTGTAAAAGGCTTCTCCTACGCCTCTTAGGGCCGCATCCTAGTTGGCTACCCTCGTGTGTGCCTCCCGCGCTGGCACGGCGAGGGCATCTACCACTGCGCTCGGTATTTGCGCAGAAACGGCAGGCGGGTACTCACTTGCTTGAGCCACTCCCGAGCCAACAGCTCATGGGCAAACGCGGTGGGGTGAATACCATCCCACACCCAGTAAGCGATGGGTTTGCGGCGGGCGGCCCGCTCTAGCACGGCGGGGTAGTCGACCAGTACCGCGGTGAACTCGGCCGCGAGCTGACGTACTACCGTTTGGCGCGCCGTCAGGGCCGCCTGCCACTGCGCCCAGTTGGCTTGGCAGCGGCCGATCGGGTAGGCAAAGGGCACCCCCAGGACGAAGAGGGTGGTAGGGTTTTGCGCCTTGCTCGCCGTCAACAGGGCCCGGTAGTGGTGCTCAAAGTCGGCTACCGTCCCGGCCTGGGCGGGCTGGTTAACGGCCTGGTCGATGTCGTTGATGCCCACCAAGAGGCTGAGCACGTCTGGCTGCAGGGCGAGCGCGTCGGGGGCCCAGCGCTGCTGCAGGTCACTGACTTTGTCGCCGCTGGTGCCGCGGTTGTAAAACACGGGGTCTTGGGCCGCGAAATCGGCTCCTATCCGGCTGGCGATGGCAAAGGCATACCCGTGCCCGAGCACGTGGTTGGGATCGGGCGAGCGGCCGCGGTTGCCATCCGTGATGGAGTCGCCTTGGAAGAGGAACACCAAGCCGGAGGCAGGCAGCGGGCCAGCGGCGGCGGCCCAGGTGGGGAGCAGCGCCCCCACCCCCGTAGCGAGGGCGGACGCAGTTACAAAGCGGCGGCGGCTCAGAAACGGGCGCATAGGAGGGCAAGCGGAGCGGGCGTAAGCGCTGGCTCAAAGATGCATCCGAACTAAGGTTGTGGGACTAGCCCGCCGCTGAGCGCACTGTTATCGCTTAGTTCAGAAAATGACGCTTGGCTGATATCCCTGCTGCTAAACAATAAGAATGCTTCTCGGACAAGTCTGGGAATCAGTGCCAGTTTGGACTTCTAATAATTTGCTTCTTAAACCAGTACTTAGCTAGGGCTACGTATTCTTTTTAGAACTGTATTTTATCTTATCCCGCACCTTCGCTAGATTCCGGCCTTACTTTGTTTGCGGCGTGCATAGCATCATCAATGCGTATTATTACCGTATGCTAACAATCAGTAAGAAGGCCAGTTATCTACTATTTATACTATTTGCGGGTGGCGTATTAATTTCTTGTGGCAAGAAAGACCCGGAGCCCGAAACACCGGGTTTTCGCCTTTTCACTAAACAACTGGAAATCACGGACGCCGCCGTCAAAGCAAATTTTTTGAAGCGGTCGACGGCCATGTTTCAGACGGTGTCCGCTATCGGCCCCACCGACAAAATCGTTTTTATAAAGCCCGATACGGCGAAGTTCACTTCCTACTACTCTTTCCACTATTCCGTAATGAAGAAGGGTAATCAATACTTATTCTATTCACCGCCGGTAGTGCAGGTTGCGTATAATACAGAGTTAATTAGGGATATGCAAAAATACACGGCCCCCAAGGTGCCAGTGCCGGGCTATCTGGATATTGCCTATGTAACCCAAGAAGTTCGAGTGGGGTACGGCGACACCAAGCAACTGGAAATGCCCTACATCCAATACTATTGGAAACGGGCTGCTGTTGCTATAAGAGGCCCGTACAAAGGGGTTATATTCAACGAATTGAATGATGGCGTTGCCTCTAATATGATAGGACTGGATACGCTAGCTGTGAAAACAGGTAGTATATCTGTGCCTGTGCAGTAGCATGAGCCGCAGACTAAGCCTTTTTCGGCGCGGGCTTCTTCAGGCTGAACAGCTTGTAGAGTAGGTACAGCACCACCAAGCCGGCCGCCGTGTCGCCCAGCGTGGTGAACCCCCTCGCTGCTATAAGAAGGCCCAGTGGCGAATGAGAGGCATGGCCATGAAAGAATATTGGTTCAACGAAATGGTCGTCTAGGTGAACAAGCGGAAAACTTACTCGTAGGCCGAACTTACTCCCTCCTCTGGGTGCCTTTCGCCGAGTAGCACTTGAAGGCTATTTAATCGTAGGAAAACAGGGTTTGCTAAGCCAGCTACTTAGCAAACCCTGTTTTCCTTATGGCGTTCCTACTTACTGGGCCGATGGGTACCAGTTGCGCAGCCGCACGTCGATTTTCTTATTGGCTGCGTTCACCGTTTTCTGGAAGGCGGCTACGTCGCTTAGGCCATTCTGACCCCGGTAATGGTAGGGGTAGACGATACCCGGCTTGAAGGCCAGCACCGCCTGCGCGGCCTGGTTCACATCCATGGTATAGGGCAGGTTCATGCACACGAAGGCCACGTCGATGTTCTTCAGGGCGCGCATTTCGGCAATGTCCTCGGTATCGCCGGAGAGATAGACGCGTTTGCCGCCCAGCGTTAGCACATAGCCGTTGCCCCGACCCTTGGGGTGCGGCGCGTCGGCCGCTTCGGGCAGGTTGTACATCGGGATAGCGGATACGCGCAAGCCCAGCGTGTCAAGCTGCTGGCCATTGCGTAAAATGCGGACTTGTGGCTTGTATTCGGCGGGTAGCTTCTCCGCCACGGCTGGGGGCACTATCATGACTGCCTTGCCTACCGAGAGGCCGGCCAAGGTCTTCGGGTCGAGGTGGTCGCCGTGGATATCGGTGATCAGAATGACATCCGGTGCGGTCAGGCCGGTATAGCTCGCGGCTCCGCCGTAAGGGTCGATGTAGATGGTTTTGCCGTTCCAGGTCAACACCACACTGCCGTGGGTGATGGGCTGCACCGTGAGCGGGCCTTTACTGGTGGCAATCTGGTCGGCGGCCGCGCGCGGCGTACTGGTGGCGGGTGGGGCAGTTTGGGCCGGAGCTTGCAGCGCAAAAGCCGCCAGTGCAGCCGTGAGCAGGAAGGATTTCATCAGGTTTCTGCTGGTTGAAAATGGATAGGAGCGGGTATTGTTACTGGGCGCGCGCTAGACGCCCCGAAAACTGGGCCTATAACCTAGCTGCCCCACGCAAGTTCGGGCTAGCTAGCCGCTAAGCTGCGCTGGCCGGATGGTGGCGGTAGAAGACGGCCAAATCCGCTTGCGTCAAGCAGCGAGGAAGCCGTAGGGGCTCAGAAAATACCGCCCAACGTTAGCACCAGCTGAACCCACTTCTTGACCCGGCAAAAATGGGATTTGCCAGCTGGTGGCTGGGGTAGGAGAGGGGTATCACAATTGCGCACCTTTCGGAGCCAGGTAAATTATCAAATTGGCCGGTATACTGTATACTACTCCAGCTTGAACGTTTCGCCCTACTTTTTGGCCTTCCGCCCCCATCTTGCACTCCTAGACGATGAGGAACTTTGCAGCATAATTTTCCCCTAAGCACTTCATGGACCCAACAATTGAACACCTGAGTCGACAATTTGCGCTGCTCACCGACTGGTACCTCTCAGTACTGGACGGCATGGCTCCCATTGACGGGAGCCGCGTGGTGAGCGCCCACACGAACAGCTTGGAGTGGCTGGCCGGTCACCTGCTGGTCACCCGCAACCGCAATATCACCCGCCTAGGCGGCGTGGCGCTGGAACTACCCGGCGCGGATAATTACGTGGATGCCACCGCCGCTGCGCCCGGCTTTCGGCCCTTCGACCCACAGCGCACCTACCCCAGTCTAGCCACCTGCGCCGCCGCATGGCAGCCGGTATCGGCCGTTTTCCTGGCTACGCTGGCAGCCGCCGATGAGCGCACCCGGGGGGGCGTCATCCCGCTGAGCGGCCCCACCGGTGGCAACACGGTAGAAGACCTACTGGTGGCGGCCGTGCTACACGAGTCGTTTCACATCGGGCAGATGAGCGTGCTGCGCAAGGCCTTCGGCTACCCGGCTATGTACTGGTTCCGGCGGCCGGCGCAGACTCCGGCCCGACAGCTACCCGCCACCGCCTAATGGCCCCCGCGCGCTCCGAAGCCACCCTCACGCTACTGCGCTATTGCACGGCCACCCCCGTCGCCCGCGCCCGCATACAGCTGCCGCAGCATATGTTCACGTTCCTGCTGGAAGGCGAGAAAGTGGTGCAATTCGCCGGTGCGCGGGTCACGGTCCACCCGTCGCAGCTGGTGCTCCTGGGGGCCGGCAACTGCCTGATGAGTGAGAAAGCGGCCACACCGGGCGGCAGCTACCACAGCTTGCTGCTCCTCTTCGACCCGGCGTTGCTACGCGATTTTTTCAGCCGTCACGCCGCCTGGCTCGGCCGGACCGATGCCGCGCCGAGCGCCGGGCCGCCGCTGCTGCTGCTGGAGGCCGACGAGTTTTTGCGGGCCTACGTGCGGACGCTCGATTGCTTGCTCCCGCCCGCAGGGGGCACGGTGCCCTACCCGCTACTGCAAGCCAAGCTGGAGGAATTGCTGGTGTACCTAGCCCTGTACCAGCCAGGGCAGCTGGCGGCCCTACGCCACCTGGGCCAGATGGGCAGCGAGGAGCTGCGGGTGCGCGAGGCCGTCACGGCCCAATTAGTCGGCCCCGGTCCAGTGAGCGTGGCGGAGTTGGCCTTTCTCTGCCACATGAGCGCGTCTACCTTCAAACGCCGGTTTGCCCAGCTCTACGGCAGCAGTCCTGGCCGCTGGCTGCTGCACCGGCGCATGGAGCAGGCCGCTCGCCAACTGCGGCCGGCGGGTCGCCCAGTGGGGGAGGTAGCGGCCGAGCTGGGCTACGAAGACTTGTCGAGCTTCATCCAGGCCTTCAAACAGGTACACGGCCGTACGCCCAAACAGTACCAGTTGGCGGGATAGCCTACTCCTCGTGGCTGCGCTCGCGGTTGTGCTCAAGTAGGTCGCTAAAGATATTCAGTACCGACAGGGGGGCGTAATGGCCATTGGCTGCCTTCACGTCTCAATCAAAAGGGTCTTAAAGCCGAGTAGTTGACCAGCTTCCGATTCACCTAGGGCATAAGCACGAATACGCGGCTCGTCGCCTACCCGGTATACCTGTGCCGCCTGCAGGTGCTGCTCCATAAAAGCCTGTAGGGCTTGGTACTGCGCGACAACTGGCTGCCGGTCTGGGCGCTCGGTGACAGCGGTGTGATTGCGTAGAAAATAAGCCAGCGTAACGACGCGAGTTGGGACATCCGCCGGTTCACCCAAAGCTTGCAGAAGCGCCGCATTAGGTAAGCTGCCCGCCGGCCGGGTGTAATTGACGACTTCAAGCGGTGCGTCCGATTCACTCATAAATAGGAGCCCAGCTGTCAAGCGCTGTAGTTCGGGCAGCAGGTCAGGCAAGGGAGGGGAGGCGAGAGGCATCACGGAAGGAATAGGAGAAAAACGCGAAGTCGCATTTCTTAATGGTTATTTAACAACTGCCTAGACGAAGGAATTCAGCCAGTGAATACGCTACTCCTATCACTACGCAACCCGGAGGCTAGCTTACTAAAGCAGAAAGCGTACGCGCACTCGCCGCGGTAGTTGTGCTAGTAAACTAGGTGCTACCAACTGCAACCGGTTAATCAGCCACCCGGTTGTCTGATGCGGGGAAGCAATTGAATTGCTAGTAGTTGGGGCTAGAGTGACTGCTAACTTTACTGGGTATTATACAATACAAGTGCACTAATATATAGACACTTGACCATTCAAACCCCTTGTATGAGGAACACCTTACTTCGCTACTATTATCTGCTGCTTGTAATCCCCCTGCTAGGATTACATCCCACCCGGAGCGTGGCTCAGACCACGAGTGAATCCTTCGATACCGGGACCAAGACGGACTACACCCCGGGGACCGTTACCCTGCCCACGGGCACCTGGGACTTTACGGATGCGCTGCTCGGAACGGAGGTTAACGACCACAAGAACGGTGCCCAGGCAGTACGCCTGCAGCAGGCTGGCACGCTCACCATGGACTTCTTCGTGGCAACCGGCGCGGCGACCGTCACGGTGCAGCACGCCAGCTACGGCACCGACGGCAGCAGCAGCTGGGAGCTGTGGGCGCAGTCGGAAGCGTGCGCTTGCACCAAGTGGACGAAGGTGGGCGCCACGGTACTGACCTCCTCGCCGATACTGCAAGCGGCGTCCTTCACCGTCAACATCCCGGGCAAAGTCCGGTTTGAAATCCGCAAGACGTCGGGGGGCAAAGCCCGACTCGACATCGACGATTTTACGGTAGCGGCCTACGGCATAGTTCTGCCCTCGCTCGATAACAGCCACCTGGCCCTAGGTAACCCCAGTGGCGCGGTCACGGACGTGTCGATGCCCAACAACTATTTGCTCGACAAGCCGCAGTACGCGGTGAGCTACAGCCGCGACCAGGGCAAGCCCAACTGGGTGAGCTGGCACCTCGACCTCTCGGACCGCGGCTCGCAGGACCGACTAGATAATTTCCGGGCCGACCCAACGCTACCCGCCGACTGGTACCACGTGACCGAATTCAGCTACCAGGGCTCGGGCTTCGACCGCGGCCACAATTGCCCTTCGGCCGACCGCACGGCCAGCCTGGAGGATAACTCGGCTACGTTCTTGATGACCAATATGATGCCCCAGGCGCCGCAGAACAACCAGCAAACCTGGGCCAGCCTGGAAAACTACACCCGCACAGTCCTGGCCAGCGGCAACGAGGCGTACATCATCTGTGGCTCGTACGGAGTGGGCGGCTCGGGCTCGAACGGCGGCGTAACTACTACCATCGATGCCGGCCGCGTGACCGTGCCCAACCGCTGCTGGAAAGTAGTGGTGATTTTGCCGGTGGGCGACAACGACGTATCGCGCATTAATGCCAACACCCGCATCATCGCCATCGACACGCCCAACGTCAACGCGATAAACCCCGATTGGGGCCTCTACCGCACCAGCATAGACGCCATCGAGGCCGCCACGGGCCTGGATATCCTCTCCAACCTGCCGCTGGAGGTGCAATCGACCGTGGAGTCGAAAACCGACGGCGGGCCGGTGAGCTAGGCGGTGCGCCTCCCCCCCTCTTTTCTTTCCAGATTTTATGCGGCCCAACGGCCTTTTTATGTCTTCAATTTTTAATCTTTTCGGGTCCGCGCGGCGCGCGGCACCGCTGGCGAGCCGGTTTAGCCGCTTGCTGGTGCTGGGCGCCTGGGGGGCGTTGCCCCTGGCCGCCCACGCCCAACTGGCGCTGCCCTCGGCAGCCCCCGTTACTCAAAACTTCGATGGCATCGGCACTTCGGCCACGGCTACGCTGCCCACGGGCTTCAAGTTCTCGCCCGATGCCATGCCCACCTACGGCAGCGCTACCAACTACCTCGCCACAACGGTTGCCACGACGGGCAACAACTTTACGGCGGGCGGCACTTATAATTTCGGGTCGACCGTAGGCGCTACTGACCGCGCCGTGGGCTTTCTGAACAGCGGCTCGTACACCTCGCCTCGGCACATTTTGCTTCAGGTGCAGAACACGTCGGGCGCCGTGGTGCAGGACCTGAGCGTGCAGTTTGATATTGAAAAATACCGCTCGGGCAGCCGCGCCTACGACTTCAAGTTTTACGTGAGCACCGATGGCAGCACCTGGGTTTCGCAGCCGGCCGGCGACCAGAGCTACCCCGCCGATGGCAGTAACACGGTCTACTCCTACCCCCCCCTCACCACGAGCAAGCAGGTCACGCTAACGGGCGTCGCCATCGCCCCCGGTGCGCCGTACTACCTGCGCTGGAGTGATGTGGGCCTGAACGGCAGCACTAACGGCCAGGGCCTAGGGCTCGATAACGTCGTGCTCACGCCCACGCTGGCGGGCGGCCCGACGCCCACGCCGGTCGCTACCATCACGACGAGCAGCCTAGCGGCAACTTCGTTTTGCCTGACCTCGACGACGGGCAGCCCGTCGTTTAGCGTGGCTTTTACTAGCAGTGGCGCCTTTACAGGTACTTACTTAGCGCAGCTCTCCGATGCAGTGGGCGTGTTCCCAACGAATACGACTGACAACATTATTGGCAGCGGCCCGGCCTCGCCCCTTACCGCTAGCCTGCCCGCGGGTACGCCGAGCGGCAACGGCTACCGCATTCGGGTGCTGAACGATGCCCCGCTTACCACCGGCACCGACAACGGCCAGAACTTGACCGTGACGCAGGCGCCGAGCAGCAATACCGTGACGGTTTCGCCCGCCACGAGTCAAACGCTGCTCACGACTGCTACGGGCGCTACCCTAACGGCGACGGCTACTTCCCCTTCCACCTTTGCCTGGTACTATAGTACTAGTGCGGTGGGGTCCTTCACGACTGCCATTGCGGGCGCCACGGCGGCCAGCTACACGCTGAAAGGCGCCGATTTTGGGGGCGCGGGCACCTACTACTTAGTGGCTCGGGCTACGACCACCACTACCTGCGGCGCGGTTTCGGGCCTGAGTGCGCCGATTGCGATAACAGTAACGGCACCACCCGTAGTGGTGGCGCCCACCCTAACAGTATCGCTGACGACCCTGCCGGATTTTGGCAGCATTGCCAGCGGGGCGGCTTCGCCCGCCAAAAGCTTTACGGTGAGCGGCACTAACCTCACCGGCGCGGTGACGGTGACGCCCCCGGCGGGCTTTGAGATTCGGACCGGCGCCAAGGCCTTTGCCTGCTGCGCGATTGAGCTGACGCCGGTAGGCGGCGCGGTGAGCGCGACCATTGAGGTACGCTTTGTGCCCACGGTGGCGCAGACTTATGCGGCCGCCATTGCCGTAAGCAGCCCCGGCGTGGCGGCCGCGTCGGTAAGCGTAACGGGGACCGGTATGGCGCCCGTTTATCCGGCCACGGTGAGCACGGCCGCTATTACGGCCTTGACGCCCACCGGCGCTACCTCGGGCGGCACGGTGGAAGCCGATGGCGGCAGCGCCGTAACGGCGCGCGGCGTGGTGTGGAGCCTGCTGGCTACGCCTGCCCTCACGGCGAGCAAGACGGTAGACGGCGCGGGCGCCGGCTCCTTCACCAGCACCCTGAGTGGCTTGCTGCCCGGCACCACGTACTTCGGGCGGGCTTATGCCACCAACGCCGCGGGCACAGCTTACGGCGAAGAATTCTCCTTCACGACCGTAGCCATTCCGCTGGCGGCGGAGCCCACTAACCAGAGCACGCTCACGGCGAGCGCCGTGACCAGCACCTCGCTCCAGCTAAACCTGACGGGCGGCACGGGGACCAAGCATCTCATTCTAGCGCGCCTGACCACTGCCGTCAATGCGACGCCGGTCGATGCTACTACCTACTTGGCCGATGCGGCATTCGGCGCGGGCACCCAGCTGGGCACCGGCAACTACGTGGTGTATGCGGGTACTGGCTCAAGCGTGACCGTGACGGGCTTGCGGGCCAGCTCGACCTACACCTTTGCCGTGTTTGACTACAACGACAACGATACGCCCTACGCTGAAAACTACCTGACTACGGCGCCCGGCACCCTGTCGCAGGCCACCCCCGACGCCCCAGCCGCGCTGCTGCTCGAAGAAAATTTTGACTATCGTGCCGGCACGGACCTCAAGGCCAACAACTGGACGGCCCACAGCGGCACCACCAACGCCGTCAAGGTAACAACCGGCGGCCTGAGCTATGCGGGCTACAACGCCAGCGGCATCGGCAACGCGGCGGCCCTTACGGGCAATGGGGAGGACGTGAGCCGCACCTTTGCTTCCCTCGTGATGCCCCGCACGCCGGTGTACGTCTCGTACCTGGTGAACGTAGCCAGCGCAACGGCGGCCGGCGATTACTACTTACACCTTGGCCCTGCTCCCCTGGGCAGCAACTTCTACAGCCGGGTATTTGTGCGCCGCAGTACAACGAGCGGCAAGGTGCAGTTCGGTATCAGCGGCAGCAGCACGGCGACGTATTCGACCACCGACTACGACCTGAATACCACCTACCTGCTGGTGGTGAAATACACGTTTGATGAAAACGGCAACCTCGCGCAGCTGTTTGTAAACCCGGCCGGCGATACAGAGCCCACCACGGCCACGGTTAGCTCGGCCGAGACGAGCGCCGCGCCGGCCAACATTGGCACCGTGGCCCTGCGCCAAGGCAGCAGCTCGCCCAACCTGGTAGTAGATGGTCTGCGGGTCGGCAATACGTACCGAGTCGTGAAAACGGGCCTCGTGTGCCTACCCCCGACGCCGAAGTTTACGGCAGCCCCGGTTTGCGTGGGCACGCCCACGGCCTTCGCCGACGCCTCGACGACGGTAGAAGCGAACGCGACCTACGCCTGGGATGTGGATGGTGACGGGCAAGTAGATTACACAACTAAAGGTGCCATTACGCACACCTACCCGGCGGCCGGGACATACTCCGCCACGCTGACTATCACGCAGGGCGCCTGCGCCGACGTGTACACCCAAGCCGTCATCGTGCGCGCGCTGCCGACCGCTACGCTTAGCGGCACGTCCACGATTTGCGCGGGCAGCAGCGCTGAGCTGAGCGTGCACCTAACGGGCACTGCACCCTGGACGATTAGCTATTCGGCCACTGGCGACCCCACGGCTACGACTGTTAGCGTGGCTGCCGCCGATGTGACGCCAGAAGGCACGTACGCACTCATCGTGCGTCCCGCAACGACCACGACCTATACCCTAACTGCTGTCACGGATAGCAACTGCACGGGAACTGCGCTCACGGGCTCAGCCACTGTCACAGTCAACACCGCGCCCGTGCTAACGGTGCCGGTCGTGCCGACGACCCCTGCGCAGGCAGACTTGTGCGGTGCTTCGGTGGCATTTGCTGCCACGGCCACGGGCAGCACGCCTGCCCCGGTACTGACCTACGCAATCACCCAGCAGGGTACGCTCACGGCTATCACGTCGCCCTACGTTTTCCCGGTGGGCACGACGGTGGTAACGGCGACGGCTACCAACAGCTGCGGCGACATGGCTAGCAAGACGTTCACGGTGACGGTGCAGGACCGGCAAGCGCCCACCGTGCGCACCCAGAACATCAACGTAGCCTTAGTGAACGGCACAGCTACCATTACGGCCGCTCAGGTCAACAACGGCAGCAGCGACAATTGCAGCGGTACGCTCACTTACCGCGTGAGCCCGAGCACCTTTAGCTGCGCCAACATCGGCCCGAATACCGTGACGCTGACCGTAACCGACGCCAGCGGCAACCAAGCCAGCGGCCCTGCCACCGTCACCGTCACGGGCAGCATCCCGGCGCCTACCATCAGCGTCGCGCCGGCCAACGCCACGTACACCGGCGGCGTGCCCACCACGCTCTACCTAGGCTACGGCCCGCAAAGCGCGACCCTGACGGCCAGTGGCGCTGGTAGCGGCGGCACCTACCAGTGGAGCCCCGCCATCGGGCTCAGCAGCAGCACCATTGCCAATCCCGTGTTCACGGCCACCACGGCCGGCACGTTCACCTACACCGTCACGGCCACGTCGGCCAGCGGCTGCTCGGCCACCAAGAGCGTGACGCTGACCGTGGTAGACGTCCGGTGCAGCAGCAATGGTAAAAAGCTGGATAAAGTGATAGTGTGCCACCACGGCAGCCCCCTCTGCATTGATGCTGATGGCGTAGCCGACCACCTGAAGCACGGCGACCCGCTCGGCGCCTGCTCTGGCAATGTCCAGGCGGCTAGCCTGGCCCGCATGGCAGCGGCGCCAGAAGATGCCAGCGAAGCCCGCATCAGTTTCGAGGCTTATCCGAACCCCTTCAGCAGCAGTACCACGCTCCGTTTCCAGGCTGCGCAGGCGGGCACCGTGCAGCTGCAGGTTTACAACGCGCTGGGCCAGCTAGTAGCTACGCTCTACCACGGACCTGTACAGCGCGGCGAAGTGCTGGAGCGCACCCTCGACGGCACGGGCCTGAACACCGGTCTTTACACCTGCCGCCTCACCACCGAAGGCCAGACCCTGACCCAGCGAGTTATGCTGAGCAAATAGCTTGGCTGCAACGGGAGCGTCGGTAACTACCAAGGCGCTTCCGGATGAGCTGATTATCCGCTACTAAAAATCAGTTTCGTTGGGTTGTTTAACCTTACCCAAATGATAGTGCGAAAGCGCCGGCCGGTAGGCCGGCGCTTTTTTAGTGCTCGGGGTCGCACGAGAGTCAGAACAAAAAGCCCCGCTAAGCCAGTTGCAGCAGCGAAATTTACTGGGCAGGAAGAGGCATCTTTCCACTAACAGCATTTGAGACAAGAAGGCCGGCAGCAGTAGATTACCCTAATCTCCCCCTTTCGCATAATGCTTTGATTGACAATTACTTGTTAGTAAGGAGCTCTTGGCGGGGGCTGTTATACCTCTGGTGCCACCCCGAGCAGAGGGACGAAAGACATTTTAAGACCATGCGTTCAAGTGATATTGACAGACTCAGCAATACTGCCTAACATAACTTTCGGTATAGGACAAATCTCGAAATGCGCGCGAATTTTAGCCCTACTTTTCTACTTCTTTTACTGGCATTCGCGATGAAGCAGCTGTTGGCTTGGAAGCAAAAGATATGGTTACAACTCGCCGTCATCTATACCCGCTACTTACTCGGGGGCACCTTTGTGTTCGCCAGCCTCATTAAACTGAAAGGGCATCGCTTTACGATGATTCCAGGCGCGGGCTCCCCGTTCCATAGCCCCGAGCACTTATTCGAGACGCTCTATCAATCCGGGCTTTACTGGCAGTTCTTGGGCCTTATGCAGTTCGTGGCCGGGCTGCTGCTACTGACGCAACGCTATGCCTTACTCGGCGCCCTGCTCTTCTTGCCCATCATGGCCAACATCTACGTCATCACCCTCTCGTATGAGTTTGGCTACACCAGTGTCATCACCGGGACCATGTTGCTGGCCACCGTGGGCCTCCTCGTCTGGGACTGGAACCGCTTGCGCATCGTGGTCAACCAGCCCGTAGTGGGGCTGCCAGCTTCGGCTTTTTTCGAGCGCAAACTGTGGGAAGTGGTGGGGTTAGTGCTCTTCCTCTACACCGCCGGTTATCGGGCGCTGACGGACCAGTATAATCTGCTCCTCTGGCTGGGGGTCTGTGTGGTCGTGGGCTTGATAGGGCTGCTTACTTCTTGGGTGTTGCATCGCCGCCTGAAAGGCACTAGCTAGCTAGCTAGCACTATCCCTATCGCGTTGATAGGTTACGCCTCGTGTTGCTGACCTGCAAAAGAATAGGCGAAGCAGCTTGTCACAGTCCTTAAAGGAACGACTAAAGCGTGTGCAAGGCAGCCTACCTGTCAACTAGTGTGCGCGCGCAGATGCGCTAGAATAGCCGTGGCCACAGCGTCAGGCGCTTCGCGGTGGGGAAAATGGCCTACTCCCGCTAGTACCAGCCGCTCATAGCCAGCGGTGAAGTAGTGGTCAAGCCCTGCCGATTCTTGGGGGCTATCGCACGTGTCGGCCGCTCCTTGCAGCATAAGGGTCGGCACGGCTAGGCGCTCGGTGTCGTGCAGGCGCTGCTGCAGCGCCTCATAGTGCAGGTCCGTCGCTTCGCCGGGCAGCCATCGCGAGCGGTAGGCCTGCAGGGTAATGGCGGCCCAATCGGGCGCCGCAAAGTGGGCCGCTGTGGTAGCAAACTCGGCTTCGTCAAACCAGCCGGGCGGGCTCCAGGTAGCCCACTGGATACGAGCAAAGCCGGCGGGGTCTTGGCGCACAGCGGCGGCCCCCGCCTCGGTACACTGAAACCACTGGTACCAAAATAGGCGGGACTGGGCAAAACCGGGCAGCGTAAATTCACCCCGTGGCTGGTAAGCCAAAGCAAGGGCAGCAAGGGCCGTTACTCGTTCGGGGAACAGGGCGGCTAACGTGTAGGCGGCGCGGGCGCCCCAGTCGTGTCCGACTACGGCTACTTGGTCTAGGTGCAAGGCATCGAGCAGGTCGATGGCATCCTGGGCCAGCGCGACGCCGGAGCCGATGCGGGGCGTAGTGGGGCCGAGAAACTGGGTCGGTGCCGTGCCACGCAGGGACGGGATAAGGGTGCGCCAGCCCGCCGCTTGCAAGCGCTGGGCCACGACTGCCCAGCTGCGCGGCGCATCAGGCCACCCATGGAGCAGCAGAACCGGTGGCCCGTCGGCGGGACCGCCGTCTTCATAGGTGATGGTCAGTAACTTCGTACGAACAGTAGGCATAAGTGAGTAGCTGAGTAGGGGGTAGTGGTCGTGTACGCGTGCCAGGGGCGACGTACGAGCACCGCTGAATTCAGAAGGGCTCACGAGCGTAGGAACAGCAACCCCCACTAAGCCGCTTACCGCGCTAAAATTCAGTAGATAGGAGCTGCGCTATTCTAGCCGAACTTGGTTACTTAAAGAAAAATAAATTTATAAGACAGCTTTTGAGCCAGCGTAGCGCGCTATCTGCGCCACTAATAAATACGCTTATCCAGCTGAATAGCAGTGCCAAGCCAAGAAGTAGGACTATAAACCCCTCTAACAATTTGACCGGAGCTGATACTTTTTATAACATTGCTGCCAATCGTTCTGCAGTGATAGAAAGCCCAGACCTCTGCAAGCTACCGAGCACCTCCATCGCCGTTTTAGGAGGATTCTTCAGGTAGGCCACTTGCTGCCGAAAGGCAGCCAACGCTTGCGCTGGCTGCTGGTCTATCAACTGCCCAATAAACGCATCTGGGTGCTGCCGCTCAATACCCAACGTGGCAAGATAAGGAGTTGGGAAATCCTTTAAGTTGGCGGTGACAATCACCTGGGCCTGAATCCGCAACGCAGCGGCTAGCACGTGTCGGTCATTCGCATCTGGAAGCGTTAGCGTAGGAATGAGCGCCTTATAGGACGTAACCTCCGCCTCCGGAAAGGCCGCATCCATTAAGGTGATGGTGCGTTGTAATTGGACAGCAGTTAAATCGGGCCGGTTTAGTAACAGGTTCCGACTCCACTCTTCCCTGAATCTGGCGCGTCCACGTGGGCTGGTATAAGTCTGCCGAGGCCAGTTGGAGTAAAAGGTCCCGAAGCGGTACGGGATACAACACACAGGCATTGAGTAAGGCAATAGGAGCTGGCACGCGACTAGTCGTAACCCAGTTGTAGGTCCTGGGCCTGTTGAGCTAAGAGAAGGAGGTGTTGCTGCCGGTGGGCCGTCTGCTGGTCTTTGTAAGCGAGTACATCCACCACGCGTACTCGCCGATGGCTACCTACCTTGATAAAAGGCAGCACAGCCGTTTCTAAGAGCTTGACCAGATGTGGGCGCGAAACATGCAGCAAGTCGGCGGCCTGCTGGGTGCTCACTAGCTCCTCTGCCACCACCAAGGAGATGTCTTGCCCTTGGGCCATGCCTGCTAAAATGACGCGCAGTAGCTCCAACGCCTTACGGGGTACGGCAATAGTCTCCTCACTGGCCTGCAGGCGTAGTTGCACCTGATGCGTGTGGCGGTCAGGCAAGGCCGCGGTAAAGCGCGAGAGCGAGTTACTGGCCACCTGCTGGTCGCGCAGGGAAGGGGTTGAACGGAGGGTTTGCATAGGATAAGCGAATGGTGCGCGCTGCCCGTTAAACGAAATAAACGAAACAAAGATTGCCCAAAAAAACGGATTAGAAGCTAAGGGGCTTTTAGATAGGTTAAAACCTCAGTGAGTTCCTAGCCAGAAACAGCAATCCAGGGCTAGTAAGGTATTTAAAATACTTTCTTGAAAACAGGTCAAAAAAGCCCCCTTTTGGAGCGCTAGCGCAGGCATTGTAAATGTTCAAGAAGGAACTGTTTGTTGAACAGTCCGTTAGGCTATTCTACCCCTTACTTCCCGCCATGTACCACCTCGTTTACATTAGTCAGGCCCGAGAAAACATGACGCTCACTACGCTCGTCGTGCTCTTGATGCAAGCGCGCGCCCTCAACGAACGGCACCACGTGACGGGCGCGCTCGTGTACGGCGCTGGTCAGTTCATGCAGGTGATAGAAGGAGAGGAAGAGGTAGTCAAAGACCTCTACGCCCGCGTGGCCAAAGACGAACGCCACTATGACGTGCGCACCCTGGCTGAGGGGCCCATCGCCACGCGCAGCTTTGCGCAGTGGTCAATGGCCTTTGGCGAGGTACCGGCTGACCAATTTGAGGTGTTGTGTCGCGTAGCCGAGTATCAGACCCCGGCGCAGATGGCGGGTCAACTTGCGGTCAACCGGGCAACGGACGAGCAGCTGTTAACCAAGATGAAAGACTTAGTACAGGTGCACGCGCAAGGCTAACGGATGAGTAATGCGCTCCCATAGCGACGTGAGCAAGCTGGCCGATTTACGGTCCACAAAAGGCGTAAGAAAAGCTTTGAAAACTTGCGTTTTCAAGGCTTTCTGAGTAAATGACCTAATAGTCCACGAAAGGCCAGTTTAGCTACTAATTGTCTCCGCTAGAACCAACATTTTGTACGCTTCCCACTAAAGTGAGCCATTTAGGACTAAAGAAAAATCCTCCTTGCTACTGGGCAAATGGCCTGATTTTACTCGCCTCAGATAGGTAGCGATAGGCAGCACAGCGCTGCCTATCGCTACCTATCTGAGGCGAGTAAGTGAAATTGACAACTGCTGAGCCTGTAGCTAGCTGATAGCCACTAATTCGTCGGGAAAGAAGCGATAGGTGAGCGGCAGTTCAGTGACTTAGAGAAAATAACTGTAAGGCCACACGCGTGTGGAATGGGATACAACTTTCGGAGTAAGTCTTTAAGCAAGGTCTTACTCGGAATACCCAGTACTTATCTACTAATAAGCAGCATGGCTACCCGGCGGTTTTGGGCCTGGCCAGCGGGGGTAGCATTGCTGGCTATCGGGTGCATTTGGCCGTAGCCCTGGGCAGCTACCCGCGCGGGGGTAACACCCTGCGCGACGAGCATATTGCGTACGGCAATGGCCCGGTCGGCACTCAAGAGCAAGTTGGCTTTCGCCGCACCTTGGTTGTCGGTGAAACCGCCGAATTTGAGGATGGCGCGCGGAAAAGCGGCTAGCAGCGCAGCCAGGTTGGCGACCTGAGTCTGCGACGCGGACGTGAGCGTCGCCTGACCTGCATCGAAATAGAGCCGGTCGAGCACAATGCCCCGCAGATTTTCGGCCGAGGTCAGCGACTGGGTACTGTCGGTGAGCAGCTGCCAGAGCTGGACCTCGGCCGAATGGCTACCCACCGTGAAGCTGGTGCCCGTGGGCAGCCGGAGCGTGAGGTTAGCTCCCGTATCGTAGCGGTACGTGTTGCTAGCCGCCTCGTACTGGCCATTTGGGGCCGCTACGCGAGTAGCCGGAGCGGCCCGGCGAGCCGGCGTGGCTGGCGTGGTCACGACCGGTTCACTGGTCGTCACCGATGGGCGGCGACCCAGCACTAAGTACCCTCCTAATGCTAATCCCAGCGCTAACAGTAGCAGCCAGGGCCAGTAGCGAGCCACGGCCGGAGTTGGGGCTACCGGGCCTACTACTGGTTGGGGCAGCGCGGGCCGAACCACCGGCTGGGCAGTAGCGACCGCCGGACTGCTGGGCACGGCTGTTGGAGCACTAACTGCGACCGGCGGATTGCTGAGCGTGGCCACAGGAGCGCGGGGCGCAACCGGAGGACTGCTAGGAACAGCCGTAGGCGCGCTTTGGGGGCGCGCTTCGGTAGGCCTCATCGGTATCGGGCTATCTCGGCTAGGCGAGGGAGCAACTGGGGCCGGCGTAGGCGCAACCTCGGCTACCGGAATACTAGGCGCTAGGCGAGCCAAGCCTTGGCCCAAGCCAGCGGGTAGCGCGGCCAGCGCGCCGAGGATATCGGCGCGTTGGCTACCCAGGTAGCTAATCAGGCCATCGGCATTCAGGCTGTGCTGGGCGCTGTGGCGCCCTAGCAGACCCAGCACGGCCGCCACGGCCACGCTGAACAGGTTGCTCACGGTGGTCGTCCGCACGCCAGCCTGCTGGCTGATGCTGGTCAGGGCCGGCCCATAATCGGCCCCGAGCAAGGTGCGTATCATGTCGGCTCCCCGGGTTGGCAGGCGGCCCGCAGCGGGGGCCATGGCGGTCGGGGGAGTGCTCAGGCCACTAAGCAAGCCGCCTAGGTTGCTCAACAGGCCCCGCTGATGCACCTGCTGGGCCCAAGCAAATAGCTCAGCAGCCCCATCCGGCTCCTGCGCGCGGGTGAGCAGCCCGCCGAGTGCCAGCGGCACCACCCTACGCAGGGCCTCGCTGATGCGCGCTTCCGGTTCGCCAAAGGCCGTGCTTATCTGGCGCACGGTGCTGCCTAGAAAATAGTTTTGCGTAAGTTCAAGCAGGTTGGAGCTCATGGCTGACAAGTGAATAAAGGACGAGGCTTCGGGGCTGCGTAAACAAAAAAGGGCTACCAAAACTGGTAGCCCTCTTTACTCAGTAGCAAGCGCAGGGTTTTCCTAGCTATTGCTACGGGTAGTTTGGTCCGAGTTGGGAGCGGTCGTGTTGGTAACAGTCGAGTTGGTGGAGGTAGGAATCTGCTCTACCTCTACTTCGGTATTGCGCACCGTGTCACGCACCACCTCTTCGCGCTCCGTTACCTGCTTGCCCAGGCTTACTTCTTCTACTACGTGGGCTTCTTTGGCCACTACGGCCCGTTCGGCCGATTCGGTTACTTCAATCTGACCCTCTTTGAAGGCCGTGAAATCGGCCTCCGTGGCCGGCCGGTTGACGGGCGTGCGGCTCACAACGACGTGCTCTTCGCGCAGCCGTACGCTGGCTTCCACGGGCTTTTCGACAATGCGCGAGCGCAGGCGTACGCCGCCGGTTTGCTCGGTGCGCTTGCCCACTTGCAAGCTTTCTTCGATAACCTCGGCGGTCAGGCCGTCGGTGCCGGCGGTGTTAGCGGTTGCGTTCGTATTGGTGTAGCTGTTGGCTTGGGCATTGCCCTGGTAGCCAGTGGCGGCGGCACGCTCATCGACGTCTACAGCGCCGGCCTCGTCCAAGATTTGGGCCGCTTTGTGGGCGTGCTCCGCCGACTGGCAGTGTACCGTCACGATGGAGCCGGTGCTCTGAGCTACGTGCTGGTAGCGCTGGGCGGTGTCATTCGTGTCGTCATCGCCGCCAAAAAGGCTGCTGAAGAAGCCACCGATGCCTTCCTCCGTTTTCTGAGCCGTGCGGCCCGCTGCGTCAGCTACGCCTTCCACGGCCGTGCCGCTCGTGTTCTGGTAGTCAGAGCTGTCCGTGTCGCTGGAGCTACCGGCGTGGTGCTTTGCGTTGGAGACGTCCACGTGCTCGACGCCGAAGCCAGCGGCGCTGAGTTGTTGGGCGGCTTGCTGGGCTTGGGCGGCAGTGTCAAACATGCCTACTACGGTCTGGTCCATAAGAAAAGAACTGGAGTGATGAAGAATGGAAAAAAGAAATGGGGGTAGAAAATAGGGGAAAGAAGATAAACGGAAGGTGCGGCCCGCGTTAGGAAGTGGCGGGGGGGAGGCGCTCTACTTGTACCTGCTCGTGGCGCAGCGTCACGGTCTGCGGCGCCGCGGCTACGTGTTGGCGCGTGGTCACGTGCAGTTCCTCCACTAGCAGCAGGCGCTTAACCATCACTTCACGCAGCACGGGAATGATAAGCGTATCACCCTCGCGGCGCGAGTCAGGGGCCGGCAGCTCGTCGGGCAGAAACTGGTTGATGGACACCCGGCGAACGTCAACCTGCTCGTGGCGCAGCTCGAGCGGCAGGGTTTGCTGCTCCTCCGTAACGGTCTTGGTCAGCCGCACGCGGCCGGTTTCCACCAGTTCGCGGGTCACACTGGCCGTTTCTTCGATAACGGGAATCACCAGGGGCGCCACTGGGTCATTAGCCAAGGAAGCGTGAGGAGTCTGGTCGGCAGGCAAGGCACTCATACAGGGTATCTAGGTGCCGGTTGAGGGCGATGGTTGGGACGCGGGCCGGATAGTGGCAACCCTACCTACTTGCTTGCCAGGCACAACGGTGGGCACTGTTGCTGCCGAATGCCAAGAGGTGAAAAAAGAAGCAGGCGCTTGCGCTTACGGTGGCCCCCTAGGTGGGTTGTGGGGTGTTGAGGTGGCTTGAGTCAGCGCAATAAAGGAGGTTTGCTCAGAAGCGCTACCATATCCGTTAGCAAGTATGTCTTATCTAATTCTATCAGCTAATTCGCCAAGAAACAACAGTTGAGCTAATCACAACTTATTGATTATTAAATTTATATAAAAAGATAACGCTTCGTGAGTATGAAGGCGCAAACCGTGTGCTTGTGCCCATTTCCTTGTCATCTTTCCATTCAAACTTTATAGCCGGTTTTCAGGCTGGGCATTACCGTAACAGTCACCGCGCCGGCTCTGCGCGCGTAGCGCCCCGGGGTCGCGGAGCAGCTCTTGTTAGGCGTTGCCGCAATATTACCCACCGCGATTAGAGGGGTCGCACGAGAGTAGGAACAGAAACAGGTGCCCCTGGGCCGTGGGCTGGCCCTCCAGTTGCGAGCGGTGGCTGATGAGCGCGCCCGGAAATAGGTGCTGCACCACCGGTAGCCAATTCTTGCGAATTAGCACTTCCGGTGCGGTAGTTAAGTCCGACAAGTAAATGCGGGCGGCTACCTCACGCAGTTCGCCCCGCTGGCGAGCACCCCGAACTTGCCGGTTTAGAGCTGGGTCAGAAGTGCCGAACACCAGTAGGGGCCAGCGTATATTTTTTTCCATTAAGACACCTTAACCGAAGCAAACTGTTAATTTTATTCGATTAGAACACGAATTTTTTTTTTGTGATTAACAGCACTTAGCCTCTGCATTACGCTAGCGGAGTGAAGAGGGGAGAAGGGCCAAGTCGGAGTTATAAGCTTACTAAAGGAAAAACCAGCCTGTCATCGCGACCAATAGGAGCAACGGAGAGTCTGCCCCGCCCCCAAGCATACGCCGCGACCTGCGCTCAGCCGGCGCGGTGGGTTTCGCGAAAAGGATAGGTACTCTCGGCGGGAGCGGTACCCGGCACGACAGCACAGCGAACTACTGCATAGTCTGGCCCGGCGGGCTCGCCAGGCCACCAACAACGGGAATGCTCAAACACTTCTGTCGTCGCCGGCTTCAATTAACAAGCTGACGCTGCCGACGCGGACCTCGTAGTAGCGCGCCTCTTCGTCCGAAATGGTGAGGTCGTTGTTGCTCGACCAGGTGGTCATGGGGGTCATGGCCACCGAGCTCCACAGGGTAATGCCGCGCTTAAAGACAAACGGCTGGAATAGCAAATCGATTTTTTCCGCAGTAGGAGCTATGTCAGTGGTATGCTAGGGTTGTAAAGCCTGACAAAGGTCCCCCACCGAAAAAAGGCCTCACAATACCAAGCAAACCACTTTTTGCACAAATCAAATAGCCCGGCCCCAGATATTAGGGGCCGGGCTATTTGGCTGGTAGCACCAGCCTCGTGGAATGCGGTGGTCGTCCTTCGTGGGAAAAGGCGACCACCACCTCACTCGTTAGTTATACACTTGCGCAAGGAACTGCGCCGTGGTGGTTAGTTTTCGGCCCAGAAACGACTCCAGGGTCGAATCTTCGACCTCCAGCACCCCTTCCGCCACGGCACTCGCCCACGTAACGAACAGGCCGATGTAGACCTCCGGCACCCCGGCCTGCTTCAGGATAGCCTGAAACTCTTCGACCGGGGGCGACTGGTAGCGAATGGCTTTGCCCAGGGTGGCGGACAGGTCCTGGGCTATCTCCTCGAAAGAAGTGGCCGCGGTATTGGCTAGCACGTAGCTCTTGTTTTCGTGCCCCGGCGTGGTCAGGACGTGCGCGGCGGCCTCGGCCAGTTCCGCCCGCAGCACCCAACTGGCTTTGCCGGCCTGCGCGGGAAACAGCAGAACGCCCGTCTCGGCCACCTTTTCGCCCGCGAAGATGGGAATCATCTCCAAATAGATGCCATTTTGGAGGATGGTGTACGGCAGGCCACTGTCTTTGATAAGCTGCTCGGTTTGGGCGTGCGAAGCCAGAAAGTCGGCGATAGCCGAGTCTGCTGCGCCTTGCTTGGTTACGAAAGAGGTATACACCAGATGTTTCACCTGCGCCTCCTGGGCCGCTTTGACGACGGTCGCGTGGTGCGCGGTTCGGTTGGCTACCGCGCCTCTGTCGTTGCTGGAAACCAGTAAGAGCTTCTCAACGCCTTGAAACGCCCGGACGAGCGATTCAAAATCTGTGTAATCTCCGATACGCAGCTCGATTCCCTGGTCTTGGAGGGGCTGGCCTTTGGCGGCATCCCGAACCAGGGCCGCGAGGTACGGCGCCTCGACCCCCTTATGCAGTAAATGCTCAATGGCTTTCGCGCCATAGTGGCCGGTTGCGCCTGTAACTAAAATCATGGTACTTGTTGCGTAAGTGCGTTAAAAAGTAAGAGAGGGGAATGAAAGGCGAGCCTCTGGCGCGGGGTGCGCCGGCTTGTTGCCGCGGCTCGCCAACTAAGCGGCCGAATACGCTGTTCGGTATTCTGATTACCTCAAGCAATCAGCTAACCGGTTGGTTTCGTGTTTTCCCCAACTACAGATTACTCGTCGGTAGTCTGATTACCAGCAGGTAATCAGGTTTTTTTTGCCCTTTTTCTTTCCCGTTTCTCCCATGACCGACTCCGAAACTCCCGCCTGTGCCGTCACGATGCAGGCGTTGCGCAACGCCTTTTTGGTCGTCAACAGCAAGTGGAAGCTGCCCATCATCATCGCGCTGGGCGCGGGCACCCGGCATTTCCGGGGGCTGGAGCGCAGCGTGCCCGGCATCTCCACCAAAGTGCTGGCCAAGGAGTTGAAGGACCTGGAAGCGCACCAGTTCATCGCCCGCACGGTGTACCCCGGCCCGCCCGTGGTGGTGGACTACCACGTACTGCCGTATGCCCGCTCGCTCGACCCCGTGATTGAGGTGTTGAAAGCCTGGGGCCTCCAGCACCAGCAGCGGCTGAATGCCCTGCCCGCTGCGCTGGTAGCGGAATTGGCAACCTAAAATCCTGCTTAGAGCCGCTAGGCACAGAATACCCTCACCGGCAGTAAGGATGGAATAGCCCGTCCCCAGGCGGCGGTTGCTACCCCTGGCACGGGCCAGGCTAGCCAGCCGGCGGGGCCAGAAAAGCCAGGACGGCGGCTAGCACCCGGACCGACTTTTCCTCGAACATGTAGTGCCCGCTGTCCAAGATGCCGACCACCTGCACGTTCTCGGCCACGTAGGGCAGGCTCATCTGTAAATAACTGTACGATAGGTGGCTGCCAATGCCCAGCACCGGCACAGCAAGGCGGCCATACGTGCTGGCATCAGCCATGTCCTGGTCCAGGGCCTGGTACTAGGTGTTGGCTGCCCAGATGCTTTCGGGCTGGTTATAGGCGGCCGCGTACACGGCCCGGTCAAAGGCCGACATCCGGCTGTCGTCCTGCATCACGTAGGGAAAGAGGTAGGGGCATAGCTCTTCGGGTACAGAAGCCTGCATTTAGCTGGATTTTACCCGACAACTGCGAATCGTCCACCTGAAACCGCGCTGCCTGCACCTCGCCGCCCTCGCCGAGACGGGACCTTTGCTAACCTTTAACCACCTACAAAGAATAGCATGGAAACGCAGGAGAAAACTACCGTAGCCATTATCGGGGCCGGCGTGGCCGGGCTGACGCTGGCCACTTTTTTACACCAGGCCGGCGTGGCGTGCGTTGTACTGGAGCGGCACGACCGCGCCTACCTCGAACAGCGCCAGCGCGCCGGCGTCGTCGAAGCCCGCGGCGTGCAGATGTTCGAGCGCTGGGGCCTGGCCGAGCAGCTGCTCGGCGGCCCCGTGGCCCAAACCATCGACTACCGCCTCAACGGGGTCAGCAACATCTTTGAAATTACGGGTGATGCGGGTAGCCAGGGGCGATTTTGCACCCAGCAAATGCTCGTGCTCAATTTGTTGCGAGAACTGCTCGATGGGCGAGCCGGCGACATCCGCTTCGATGTGACGGAGCTGACCATTCACCACGCGGAGGGCCCACAGCCCCACGTTCGCTACACCGATGCCACCGGAACCCACGAGCTAGCCTGCGACTACGTCATCGGCTGCGACGGCAGCCGCGGCACCAGCCGGGCGGCGATTCCGCCGGGTGTACTCACGACCTACAACTACGAGTTTGGCTACGCCTGGCTGGCCGCGCTGGTGGAGGCGCCGGTGACGGGCCATCCCATCATGGGCGTTAGCGACTACGGCTTTGTGGGGCAACTGCCGCGCGGCCCGCACCGTAGCCGCTACTACTTGCAATGCGCTCTGAGCGACACGGCCGAGGACTGGCCGGATGAGCGCCTCTGGCAGGAAATCCAGCGGCGCACGGGCGATGAGACCATCCAGCCCGTGGTGGTACACGACAAGTTTTTCGTGCCGCTGCGCTCGGTGGTACACGCCCCCATGCAGTACGGAAGCCTGTTTCTGGCCGGCGACGCCGCCCACCTGGTGCCCCCGGCCAGCGCCAAGGGTATGAACCTGGCGCTCTACGACGTAGATGTGCTGGCCCAGGCCCTGCGCAGCACCGTACGCGACCAAGACCCTACCACCCTTCAGCAGTATTCGGACACGTGTTTGGCCCGCGTATGGAAGTACCAGGAGTTTGCCCTCGACATGACCAATATGCTGCACGATGCAGGCGATGCCAGCCAGCACGGCCCGTTTCGGCAGCAGGTGGCGCGTGCCCAACTGGCTTCCTTATTTACTTCCCCCACCGCCGCGCAACTGCACAGCGAGTACCAGCGCGGTACGTTCTAATTTTCCGCTGCTTCCGTCCGGGTGGGTGGCAGCCTGGTTCGCTTGGCAAGTGGACCAACCAGCCGGCCCGGGCGATAGGAGAAACAAACGGGACCGCTTGTTTGCAAGCTTGTACATTGGCTAGTTAATGCCCCACTTGCTATGAGTAGAGAATCCCCCATCCCGGTGCATGGCATGAAGGAGCCGTTTTCCAACATCTACCTCGCGCCGCTGGGGGCCGAAAAGACGGGTCGTCCAGCCTATGAGGTGTCCCAGGCGCACCGCCACGATTACTACTACTGTGTGCTGCTCGAGCAAGGCGACGCAGCCTTTGAGGTGGACTTCCAGCCCGTGCAACTAACCGACCAGTCGCTTTTCCTCTCGTATCCCGGGCAGCTGCACCGCCTTGTGTCGGCGCGGCTGGAGCGGGGCTGGTACCTGGCGTTTGCGCCCACGCTGCTGGACGAGCCCCTGCGCGACATCCTGGAGCAATGCCTCTCCGAGGTCGTCCTACTCCCCCTGGTCCCGGCGCAATCCGCCCGCTTTTGTGCGCTGCTGCAACAGGCTTATCCCATCTATGCTGATACGAATCAGTTGTTTCGCCAGTCCATCCTGCAGGCGCTGGTGCGGGCGTTTCTTTATCAGGTAGCCGCCGCGTACCTGGCGGGCGAGAAGTTGGCGCTCGGCACACACTCGGCCCGCCAGCTGGAGTTGACAAAAGCCGTTAAGCAACTGCTGCGGCAGCCGGCGACCGCCCTGCGGCGACCAGCGGAGTTGGCGGCGACCCTCTGTGTTTCCGCCAGCTACCTCAACGATACCATCCGGGCCGTGACGGGCTTCTCGGTGACCTATCACCTGCAACAGGCCGTGATGCGCGAAGCGCAGCGGCTGTTGGTCACCCCTGAGCTGTCAGTCAATGAGGTTGCCTATCAGCTGCAGTTTGATGATGCGAAGTACTTCAATCGCTTATTTCGCAAAGTAGTGGGGACTTCCCCGGGCGCCTTCCGAAAACGGGGAGAAATGGCCCGCTAGTGAGCGCACCCAAAGGCAGGAGTAGTCAAGTCCTCGATTAACTTTTGGACCAAGCTTTTAACCAAGGCCATCGATGCCCACGCAAGTATCGTAGTTCTCGCCCGTTAGGTAGCACATCACCCGGTCGATGTCGGCGTAGTCGTCGCGCCGGCTCCAGTTCACGCGAAAGCCTTTGCCCGAGAGCGGGGCGGGCGTTACCGGCAAATCCGGCCTGATTCCCGCACACTAGAAGCCTGGCTAGTGCCCGCAGCGGAATGCTTTTTCAGGTAAAGCGCCTGGGCTCACGCATTAGTGGTGTTGGCCCGTACCCGCGTCTTCCCGCAGCTTAAAGTAACAGAACAGCGGCCAGGTGTGTGGGTGCGAGCAAAAGCCCTGAAATGCTCGCCGCAAATCGGGCTCCCAGAAGGCGTACAAGCCTGCCCGGGTTGATAGGGTAGAGTTCAGGTCGTCCGGGGCTGTCCATTGGCCGAGCCAGTAGTTGGGGTAGTTTCGGGCGTAATTGTCGAACGAGAACCGCTTGAGCAGCGCCCAGGCTTCGGGTTTGTCGAACGTAGCCACGCCGAGCAGCACGGGGTATTCCAGCGAAAACCAGATACCGCCGTCTTCTCCCTCCGGCTTGTTTTTCCAGAGAGGGGTTTCACGGGTCCGCATTCCGGTTTTTTCGGGCGCCAGGAGCTTGCTTTTGATATATTCGTACATCGCACGCTTACGCTCATTGGGTAGGGTGGGTATTTGCAGTACGTAGCCCTGCGGTTCGATGCAGACGTTGTCGAGCCCAAAGCGGACTTCGTCATTGAGGTAGGCGCGGGCCGCGAATTTGCGATTGCCCAAATCCTTCATGAACACCTGCTCGATGGCCATGCGGTAGGTTTCTAGGGCGGTGATGAGCGCTGCGGCATCGGGGTTGCCCGATAGGCGAAGTGCGTCAATTAGTTTGGGGAAAATGGCCAGCACCATGGCCGAATTCAGGTGTGACTCGGCCGACCAGGAGTAGCGGTTCGGGGAGTATTCGTGGAAAAAGCTATCGCTCCAGTCCGAATTCAGCATTTTGACGAGGCCGCTCGGTCCGGTGCCGATTTCGTCGCGCAGGTAGATGAAATATTTCTTTACCACGTTAAGCAGCGCGTCGGTTTTGCGGTCCTCGGCCGGGTAGTACGCCACCTTTTCGTTTAAGAACTGATAGTCTTTGGTGATGAGGAGATACTCGGCCAGGGTGTTAAAGAAATAGAGCTGCTCGTCGCTTTCCTTGTACAAGGACGGCGGTGAGTAGCCGAAGCCCGCGTCGCCGCGCTTGATTTCGCCGTCGGCCTCGGAGTGCATGATGACGTAGCGAATGGCCGATTTGGCCAGTTCGGGGTTGGTGTAGCAGGCCGGTAGGGCGGCCTGCAAATGGTCACGGTTCGAGATGTTGTCGCCGAAGTGGTAGGCATACACGGTGCCCTGCGGGATGAAGGTTTCCTTGTAGTAGTCGCTGTACGTAGCCGAGGCTTCCACCATGTGGGCGTTCCAAAGCATTTCGCGGCGCAATACGTCGTCTTTTTCCGCTGCCAGGTCGGGCAGTCGGGCTTTCCACTGCTGAGCAAAAAGGCCTTCGGTCGGGTTACTCAGCTCGGCGTTGATAAACAGGTCATCGACCTGCATCTGGGTGGCCGCAAAATTCTTACGGTCGGCTATGCCAATGACGATGTTGAAGGTTTTGGTTTCGCCGCGTTTCAGCGTGGTGTTTAGCGAGGTGGCCAGGGTGTCCTGCACGGCGCTAAGCATGGCTTTGGACTGCTTATTACCCGCGCTTTTCGCTGACATGAACACGGCCGGCGGGCTCACGTCGTAAGTATACCGGGCTTCCTTACCGGGAATGGCGAGCAGTGTGTTAGCGTCGTAGCCAATCTCGGCCAGGGCCAGCTGCTGGCCGGGGTCAACAGTGGCTTTTGATTTATACAGAAGAGGGCGCTTTTGCGGGTCGGTGAATTGGGTGCTGTTCAGCACGTAATTCACCAGCATTCGCTCAGAATAGGTCACTTTTTGGGGCTTTGAGCCGGTATTTTCCAACATGACCGTGATGACAAACGCCGGATTGCCGGTATTGATTTTTGGCGAAGGCTTGACCGAGATGACGCGTGTGCAGACAAGGCCACCCAGCAATTGGTAGCGGTAGCGGGCGAAGCCCACGCCGAAGGCCTTTTGGGTGCCCGGCTTTGCACCCACCGACTTCAGGCCCGTCAGCAGCGTTTTCTGACCGTTACTCACCAAGCTGGCCTCGTTCCAGCCGTAGTTGGGCTGCGCCGTGCCGTTGATGCGGGCCCAGGCCCGCTCGCCGGTCAGCAGCTGGTAGATGCCGCTGGCGTGCGTGAACAAGGTCAGCCGGTAGTTGCCGAGCAAGAAATACGGGTCGTCGGGCAGCATGGCGTCCTTGCCCTCTTTATCAATGGCCCTGGCCGGCAGCTGGCCCATGTACTGGTACACCGGCAGACCCTGGGTCGTCATCGACCAGTTACCCACGCCCTGCGCCGTTGCGCGCTGCCAGGGCAGCAGCAGGGCCAGGAGAAAGAGAACGTTGAATTGCATGCGGAGGGATTAGCGGCTGGAGAGTGTGGGGGGAATGCCTGGCGAATGGTGGCCGAGGCGTACCGTATCGGGCAGCAACAGCGTCGCCACTTCCTGCCAACCGCGCGCGCGGCGGTAGCGGGTTTCGTGGGCGTTGTGGGGCGCGTCAAACAGGAGGCCCTCCCCCGAAAAGCCGTCGAAGTTGTAGGCGTTGTCGTCAATCAGGTAATCGGCGCGGATGATGCTTTTGTCCCCGCAAAAGACGTAGTGGCGCCACGATAGGAAAGGAAAGTGGCGTTGCAGCCACTCGAACTTGTCGGAGAAGCAATTTGGGAATTCCATGGCGGCCGTTACGATGAATACCTCGTAGTGCCTGACCAGCTCGCGCATCACCTGCTGGCTGCCGGCCATCAGCGGCAGGTCTTTGAAGAAGCCCGGCGCATTGGGATAAGCCCGCATCGCCGGCTGGTGCTCGGGGGCCACAGCATCGGCAAAGTGCTTGCCGTGCAGGGCCTCGGCCGATAATTCGGCTTGGAAATCGCGGCTGTACCACTCCCGAAAGCGGGCAATAATATCGGCCATTACTTCGTCCATGTCCACGGCCAGGCGCGGTTTCTTGTTCATATAAAAGTGAGGATGCGGGAGCGCCGGCGGGTATTGTGCCACGTGCTGCCTGGTAAGCTAGAATAGGGCGTTAGGCACCCGTCAGTTCGCGCTCAATCTCTTCCAGCGACTTGCCTTTGGTTTCGGGTATGCGGGCGCGTACAAACAGGAAGTACACCAAGCACAACACCGCGTGCAACCCGAACGTGAAGGGCAGGCCCAGCGAGTCTTTCAGGACGGGAAAGGAGGTCGTGGTGAAGAAATTGGTCACCCACAGGGCCAGCGTGGCCAGTGCCATGGCGTTGCCCCGGATGCGGTTTGGAAAAATTTCCGACAGGGCCACCCAGGTCACCGGGCCCAGCGTGGCCGCATAGATGGCAATGAAGGCCAGCACGAAGCCGAGCACCCACGCGCCGGGCAGCCGCCAGTAGAACGCGGCCGCCAGCGCCAGCGCATCGAGACAGAGCAGGGCGGCGCCGGCTTGCAGCAGGCGTTTGCGCCCGATGCGGTCGATGGTGCCGATGGCGATGAAGGTGAACACGAAGTTGATGACCCCGATGATGATGGACTGCAAAAAGGCCGAGTCCCGGCCCATGCCCGCCTGCTGAAACAGCACCGGCGCGTACGAAAACAGGGAGTTTTGCCCCACGGCCTGAGAAAAAACCGCCACCACCACCCCAATAAACACCACCGGCCACAGCTCCCGGCTGAACAGGGAACCGACCGATTCGGTGGTAAGGTGCGCGAAGCTGGCCTCGATTTGGGCGGCCTCGGCCTGCGCGTATTCGGAGCCGCCGATGCGCGTGAGCAGCCGCTCGGCCTCGGCCGGGCGCTGCTTGCCAATGAGCCAGCGGGGGCTTTCGGCCACCAGAAACAGGCCGCCGAAAAACAGCAGCGCGGGCACGGCCTGCGAGGAAAACATCCATCGCCAGTTGTCGGGGCCGCTGTTGAGCAGCAAGTAATTGGACAGGTAGGCCAGCAAAATCCCGCTCACGATGGACAACTGGTAGAACGACACCAGCCGGCCGCGCAGCGGCGCGGGCGAGATTTCGGCCACGTACATGGGGCAGACCAGCGCCGCCGCGCCCACGGCCACTCCGCTCAGTATCCGAAACGCCACGAAGGCCGCAAAGCTGCCGGCCCAGCCTGTGCCGGCGCCCGTGAGGGCAAAGAGCAGGGCGCAGCCCATGAGCAGCTTTTTGCGGCCCAGCGTGTCGCTGAGCTTGCCGCCCACGAGGGCACCGAGGGCCGCGCCCAGGTTGATGCAGCCCACGGCCCAGCCGGTTTGCCAGCCGCTGAGTGCAAAGGCCTGGGTGAAAAACGGCACCGTGCCCGAAATAATGACCATATCGAACCCAAACAACACGCCGCCCAGCGCGGCAATGCCGCCGAGCAGGTACACGTACGCGCGGTTCAGGGAGGCAACCCGTGCGCTATCAACCGCCGAAACAGGAACAACCAGAGCCATGGGGGTGGGATTTTTGGGGGAGGATAATGAGAGTGGGGCCGGGCGGATAAGAACAGTCCTGCTGAGCTGGTCGAAGCGTTTCTACCGCGCAAGTATGCATTTACTAGTGCGGTAGAGACGCTTCGGCTGCGCGAACGCCGGCTGAGCAGGGCGTGCTGTTCAGCCGCTATTTCAACGCCACGTCGGCTTCTTTGCGCAGGAAGTCGGCGCCGTCTTCGGCCATGCCGTGCGCTTCGCGGCGCAGCAGGGCGTCGTCGGGCACGGTTTCAAGGGGCGTGATGCTGGAGTTGGAGGAGGCCGAGTCGTTGTAGCCGATGTTGGAGGCGCGGTTATAGCACGAAATCATCGACCAGCGCGGTTGGTCCGACAGGTTGGCTTCAGAGCGGTGCAGGATATTGCTGTGGAAGAAGAGCACGTCGCCGGCTTGCAGCTCCACGTACACCAGCGGCATGGTTTGCAGGGCCAGGTCCACGTAGCGCTGCGAGGCGCCCACCTGCTCACCGGCGAAGCCGTGCTCGACGCGGCCCATCTTGTGCGAGCCGGGCACCACCTGCAGGCAACCGTTGGCGCGGTTGGCTTCCGTAATGGCCACCATCACCGACATCATCTGTTCGGGCAGCAAAAACTCATTTTTGTACCAGTAGCCATAGTCCTGGTGCCACTCCCAGGCGCCGCCCACGCGGGGCTCCTTCTGCATGAGCTTGGAGTGGAAATGGCACACCGGGGCGTCGCCGTCGAGCAGGGCGTCCACGGCATCGACCAGGCTTTGGCGACGGGTGAGCAGGCCGTACACGTCGTCGCCGGGCTTGTACCAAAGCGAGAGCTTGCTCCGCTTACCGGTGCTGTCGTTCACGTTGATGGCGTGTTTGCTCATCGCACTGTCTTCCAAGGCCACACCGTGCAGCTTGTCGATTTCGGCAGGGCTCAGAAAGTTGCGCACAATCAGGTAGCCGTCCTGGTGGTACTGCTGGATTTGTTCCGGGGATAGTGCGGGAGTTGTCATGGCGAGAAGTGTTTATGAATGAGAAAAAGAAATGAGAGTGAAGGTCTGGTTCACTTGGTGTCCTCACAGCTGAAGCAGGGTTGTTCGTTTGGTGGGCTCAGCCAGCACAAACGCTTCGCTTAATGGCATTTTCGGGTGCGTGAGTCTGATGCAAATGTCTGGGGTTTGCATACACGGTAGATAAAGTATATTCGCCTAAATATGGACTATTCTGCTTATGGCGTATGAAGGAGGAAACGCACAAGAGCCGGGGCTTTGCCGGGGAGCGCATCATCGAAATTCCGGGCCAAACCGAAGAGAAGTGCTGGCAGCTGCCCGTTATCAATGGGTTATTTCTGACAAAAATCGGCTTCTATCCCAAAGCCCAACACCATTACTATCAGAGGCCCTCAGGCTTCAACCAAGCCATTTTACTTTACTGCACCGACGGGCAGGGCTGGATACAGCTCCCCCAGGGCCGGGTGGAGTTGCGCGCCGATGAGGTCTTCATTATTCGCGCGGGCGTGCCCCACGCCTACGGGGCCGACGCGCACAACTCATGGACAATACACTGGCTGCACCTGAGCGGCCACCAGTCCGATGCCTTGGCGGAGGCCCTGATGGCGGAGGCGCGAAGTCCGGCCCTGGGCTTGCCAGTGCCCTTCGCCGCCGAGCGCATGGCGCTGTTCGACCGGATTTACGAGACGCTGCTCAAAGGCTACAGCCCCGCCAACCTGCTGTTTGCCAACCTCAGCCTGGCTTATTTCCTGGCATCCTTCGTGCAGCCCGACAGCTTCCGGCCCTCGCGCGAACCCCTGGGCCCGGTGAGTGCCACCGGCAAGGCCATCACGTTCATGCAAGCCAACCTGTCGCGGGCCCTCACCGTGGCGGGCATTGCCGAAGCGGCGCACCTGTCAGTGGCGTTTTTCTCGCGCAAGTTTAAGCAGGACACCGGCTACGCGCCCATCGAGTATTTCAACCACCTGCGCATTCAGCGGGCGTGCCAGTTGCTGCATTTCAGCCAATTGCGGGTCAATGAAGTGGCCGCCGAGCTGGGCATCGACGACCCGCTGTATTTCTCGCGGCTGTTTCGCAAGCAGATGGGCGTGTCGCCCGCCGCCTACCGCCGGGGTGAGGCCCTGCTGCACGCCGCACCGCGCGGCTAGCCGTAGCGCGCTTTCAACAGGTTTAGCATGAACACATTGATGTCCCACTGGCTGGCTACTGGCTGCTGGGTGTAGGGCAGCAGCGGCAGGTAGGGCGCCGGGCCAAACTCGGTGGTGATGGTGAGCGGCGTGCCGGCCGCGCGGTGGCGGGCCACCACCTGGTCCCACCAGGCCAGGTGAGCGGCCAGGGCCGGGGCCCATTCCGGGGCGCGCGGGTCGCTCACCTGGGGCCCTTCGGGGTGGCCCACCCGGCTGTGCAGGTGGCCGGTGCGGCTCAGGGCCAGCCTCACGGCTTCGGGCTGGTCTTCGAGCAAGGATTCGTGCACGTTGCACCAGTGCGAGATGTCGAGCGTGAGGCGCAGTTCGGGCAGGGCCGTTAGGTACTGCTGGCACACGTGGGCGGCAAACAGCGCCTTGCCCCGGTGGGTTTCGTGCAGGATGGGCACGCCCGTTTCGGTCGAGATGCGCGCGGCCAACTCAAAAAGCTGCGTGTTGTTCGCCGTCGTGAAGAAGTCCTTGCCCGTCTGGCAATTGATGAAAATGGGGCGGGCAGCCGCGAGGTGGCGCAGGTATTTTTCGTAGCTGCGCGCGTGCTCGGCCGGGTCACGCTCCAGCGACTGGTAGTACTGGCCAATCAGCTCCAGGCCGTGGTCGCGTAGCGTGGCCAGCATCTCGCGGCAAGCGGGGGCCTGGAGGGGCAGCGCCATTTCTACGCCGTCGTAGCCGCTGGCCCGCACATTGCGGCAAAAAGTGTCGAAGGGCAGCGAGTTGCCCCATTCAGGCGCGTAAAATTTCAGGGTCATTCGTTTCGTAGTGGCAGTTCATGAAAAGCTGTTTGTCCGCAAGGGTCACCGGTCCTTTTGCCTCGCTTAGGCGCTGCCGCGCGCTGGAGCGCCAGCATTGGGGTGGCATAGTGGCGGCCTAGTTCGCTGGCTGAGGCCGCGTCGAAATGCAGCTTGTCGCCTTTGTCGGCGAGGCCTTCCGAGCTGACCAGGGCAGCATGCGGCACCAAGAGCAGCAGTTGCGGCAGCTGCGAGTTGAGGAGTAGGTTGGCTTCCCGGAAGCGGCCCAACCAGGCTCAATACCCAACAGGCCAGCAGGCTGCGGAAGATGCTATTATTTCTTGCGCAGTGTGAGTACCAGCGCATCATTAGCTCTGATGGATAGCGGCGCACCGGACGGCCTGGGACCATACAAGCTGTCCGTGATTTTCCATCCCTCGCGCAGCCGGGCGGTGGTCACGACATCGGCCGGGTTGTAATTGATGAGAACCACCACTTTCTCGGTGGCGCTGAGCGCATGCTCGGTCACGCCGATGGATGGGTTGGCCTGCGTGAGCACCCGCTCGGCGAGCTGCGGGCGAGCTATTTCGTGGTAAATGTTGGCGTAGGAGGGCTGGCCGGGGTCGAAAGCACCGGGCTGGCCCGCCAGGTTTTGCTCCAGTGGGAAGGTGAGCAGGTAGATACGGCCTTTGCCATAGGCGGTTTGCAGCAGCACCGGGTTGCCGTCAGCCTCGCGGGCCAGTACGGCGGCCTGCTTAGGGTTGATGCTAAGCTTGCGCTCGGCGGCGGCACTAAATTTTAGGCTGTCGCCGAGCAGCTTGGCAACGAATCTGACGTTATCGCGCCGCTTGGTGTTGGTGCGCACCTCCACGCCCAGCGGCTTGTTGAACGTGGGCAGGTAGGCGTCGTCGAGCGACAAGTACAGCGTGGCCCCGCCCTTCACCTTAGCCAGCAGCTTCAACCAATAGTCTTTGCGAAACGGGTCGATGCCCTTCAGCGACGGCAGCAGGTAAAGCGGCGCGTCGGGCAACTCCTGCCCGGCTTTGCTGAACCGGAAGTCGAAGCCGGCCTGCTTGGCCAGCACGAAGCTAGAGTAAGCCACGCCCCAGGTGTCTTGGCCTTCGGTAAGGATGCAGACGGCCTCGGTTTTGCGCGGTGGCAGGGCCAGGAATGGCAATTTGCCAACGAAATTGCTGAACGCTTTCAGCTCGCCCAGCACCGGTTTGGGAGTACGGTCTTCCCTGATGAGCCCGAGCTCGCCTTCCACGGAGGCGTAGTTGTAGGGCGGGTAGGCGAAGCTGAGCTGGTCGTAGGCGCACCACCAGAGCGTGCCCATGCAGTCGTGGACCCAATTCGAAAACAGGGCGGTGCGGGCGAAGGCAGCTTTCTCCTTTTCGCCGCCGGTCATGGGGCCCATCACGCCAGTTTCCTCGGTGAGAGCTGGCTTGCCGCCCAGGTCGCCGTAGAGTCGGGTTTCGGCCGCCGCGTGCAGGATGGTGCGCATCGTGTTGATACCGTCCTGACTAGCGTATTTGGTCCAGAGCGAGTAGGGGTGAGTGGTTAGTACGTCGGTAGTGGCGGCCTGGTCCTCGATGCGCCAGGAGGCGTTGTCCTCGGCGCTGAGGCTGTGCATACCCGAGACCAGGGGCCGGGTCTGGTCCTCGCTTCTGATGGCCCCGGCCAGCACCGCCGACCACACGTAGGCCTGGTGGTGATTGTCAACTTTGCCCATTGCGTTGCACTCGTTGCCAAAGTCCCAGGCCACGATGGCGGGCTGATTTTTAAGCCGACGCACGAACGTAGTGATGAACTTCTGCTGCCACGCCAGTGCCTCCGGGTCAGTGATGACATTGCGGCCTTCCAGCGCCGGCGGCACGTAAAGCTGGCCGCTCATCCAGCCCGTTATCAGGCCCACGACTAGCTTGAGGTTGTACTTCTGGGCCAGCGTCGCCAATACCTCGAAGTGTTGCAGCTGCTCTTCGCTCATGCCCGCGGCCCCCACGCCGGCCGGGGGTAGGGGCTGACCATTGGCCCAGGCAATGTACTTGACGCCTCCCTCGTTGGCGTATACCTTGTGAATGGGCTGAAAATCGGGCCACAGCGGAAACACTCGCAGCACCCGAATGCCATTTTCCGACAGCTGCTTGAAGTCCTGCTCAATCACCTCCGGGCGCCAGTTGCGCCACATGTGCGTACCCGCGTGCGAGGCCCAGTAGTTGCAACCCACTGCAAAAGTGCCCGGCTGCGTCAGCAGCTTCTGCTGCGCCGAAGCAGGGCGACTTAATAGCAGCAAGCAGCCGATAGCCAAATACTTAATTCGGGATGCTAGGAATCTGACTGCTGGCATGTTGTGTAAAAAAGCCGGGGTGGGAACGGAGAAGCTGCGGAGTGCAGTGGAAGCTAGCGTTTCAGGGCTTTGGGGGTGCCGGTGAGGCGCAGCGCCTGCGTGAGAACCTGCCCGGTTCGCGCGCTTTTAGTGGGCTGCCGGCCACCGACCGAAATCGTAAAGGCGTCGGGGTTGAGCACCCGCTGGCCGGCGTCGTCGATGGTCGAAAAGTCGGCCGCCGCGAGCTGGAAGGTGACGGTGCGCAACTCGCCCGGCTTGAGCGTCACGCGCCGGAAGCCTTTGAGCGTGCGCAACTCGGGCTGGTTTTTGCTAGTCGTGTTGGCCAGGTAAAGCTGCACGATTTCGTCGCCCGCCCGCGCGCCGGAGTTGCGGACCGTGGCACTCACTGTCACGGGCTGGCCAAGGGCCGCCGCGGCGGCCACTTTCAGGCCGGAGTAAGTAAAGCTGCTGTAACTCAGGCCGTAGCCGAACTCGTAGAGCGGCTGGCCGGCGAAGTAGCGGTAGGTGCGGCCCTGCATGGAGTAGTTGTCGAAAGCCGGCAGCTGCGTTTCCGAAGTGTAAAAAGTCACCGGCAGGCGGCCGGAGGGATTCACGGCGCCGGTCAGCACGTCGGCCAGCGCGTTGCCAGCCTGCTGCCCGCCGTACCAGGCCTCCACGATGGCCGGTAGGTGCTCGTTTTCCCAGTTCACGGCCACGGCGCTGCCGTTGAGCAGCACCAGCACCACGGGTTTACCCAGCGCTTGCACGGCTTTGATTAAGGCCAACTGGGTGTCCGGGAGCTTGAGTTTGGTGCGGTCGCCCTCGAAAAAGCCGTCCACGGCAAACCCTTTCATGGCCTCGCCCTCGATGCGGGGCGAGAGGCCCATGCACAGCACCACGGCATTGGCTTGCTTGCAGACTTCCACGGCCTGGGCCTGCAAGTCCTGGCCCGGCACTTCCCACTTGAGCTTGACCAGGGGCGCGGCCTTGGAGCTGGCAAAGCGCAGCTCCAGCTTGTAGGTTTTGCCGGCTTCAAGGGTCAGAACTTTGTAGCGCAACTGGGCTTCGTGCTCGTCGTTGATGTCCACCACCGCGCTGTCGTTGAGCAGCAGCTGGCCTTGGTCGTAGCCGTACACGCCCAAACTGTAGCGCCCCGACACGGGAGCCTTGAGGTAGCCGCGCCAGCGCACGCTGAAGTTCTGCCGGTCGAAGCCTTTGACCGGCAAGTCGTTAATCCAGTAGAAGTCAACGGTCTTGTCTACCCGGCTGAGGGTAGGTTGGCCCTCGAACTTGTTGTTGGGAAAGTACTCGGCGGTGAGGCCGTGCACGTTGGCGGCGGCCGTGGTGAACAGGTAGTCGGTGGGCACTAGGTTCAGCGAGGGCACCTCGGCCGTGTGGCGGCTGCCTTTGGCGTAGAGAATTTTGGTATTAGGCAGGCGGGTGCGCAGGCCGGCCAGCGGCGTCACCACCCGCGAGGGAAAGCCGTGGTAGTTGGCCAGCGGCACTTCCTCGTCGTCCGCGTTTGGGCCCACCACGGCCAGAGTTTTGATAGTTTTGGCCAGCGGCAGCGTGTTGTTCTCGTTTTTCAGCAGCACGATGGACTTCTGCGCCGTTTCCAGCGCCAGCCCCACGTGCGCCGCCGACTCCACCGTCGAGTAAGGAATGCGGGTGTAGGCATTCTCCTTGGGGTCGTCGAAGAAGCCGAGCTTGAAGCGGGCCGTGAACAGGCGCTCAAGCGCCACGTCCAGCTCGGCCTCGGTCACCAGCTTCTGCGCCAGGGCTTTATCGAGGGCGTTGAAGGTGCTGCCGCACTCCAGGTCCACGCCGGCCTTGATGGCCAGCGCGACGGCCTGCTCGGGAGTGGGCACCACCTCGTGCGTGCCCTTTTTGTGGAACATGCCCACCGCCCCGCAGTCCGTCACGATAAAGCCGTTGAAGCCCCACTGCTGGCGCAGCACGTCGTGCAGTAGGAAAGTACTGCCGCAGCAGGGCTCGCCGCGAAAGCGATTGTAGGCGCACATCACCGAGTAGGCTTTAGCGTCCTGAATGCAGGTTTTGAAGGCCGGCGTGTACGTCTGGTAGAAGTCCCGGTCGCTGACCACGGCGTCGAACCGGCTGCGCGAGGCCTCTGGGCCGCTGTGCACGGCAAAGTGCTTGACAGTGGCAATGGCCTTGAAATATTTCGGGTTGTCGCCCTGAATGCCCCGGATAAAGGCCCCGGCCAGTTGGCCCGTCAAGTAGGGGTCCTCGCCGTAGGTTTCCATGCCGCGGCCCCAGCGCGGGTCGCGGAAGATGTTGATGTTGGGCGTCCAGAAGTTCAGGCCCTGGTAGATGCCCCGTTTGTCGGCGCGGGAAAACTGCTCGTACTTGGCCCGCGCCTCGTCGGAAATGGCGGCGGCCACGCGCCCGGCCAGGGCGGGGTCGAAAGTGGCCGCCAGGGCGATGCTTTGCGGGAAGACAGTGGCTTTACCGGCGCGGGCCACGCCGTGCAGGCACTCGTTCCACCAGTTGTAGGCCGGCACCTTAAGCCCCGCGCTGTCGATGGCCGTGCTGGTGTACATAAGCAGCTTGATTTTCTGCTTCAGCGTGAGGCGGCTCACCAGGTCTGTCACCCGTTCCTCGGTACTGAACTTCGGATTCAGATATTTTGGTGAGTCAATGGGCGGGCAGTAGGCCGAGGCCATGAATACGCCAAGGAGCACAGCCAAGCAGCGCAGCGGATGAAGCAGTTTCATAGCAGTGAGGAAAGAGGCAGCCGGTTCAACCAGTCAAAGTTGCCGACGGAGGCTTGGCAGTGACTTGCAGTAGGATGCAAGCCCGCTATGGGTTGTCTTGGCTACTGCTCGTAAGCGCCCCGGTCGCGCCCCGCGCCCTGAGGCCGCTTCCTGCCGGTGAGGTCGGTGGGCTGGGGCAGTTCGTTGCCGCCCGAGTCCCGGGCCGCACTGCCGGGCACCAGCCGGAAATCAGCTTTGCTTAAATCAATCTGGGCATTTATAAACTTAGGGTCGGCCACGAGGTCGTGGGGGCCGGTCATCACCTGCTGGGCGTCGGGGTAGAGGTTGTAGTCCCAGCGCACATTGATATTGCGGTTATTACTGGTGACTTTGCCGCTGGCCTTGGGCACGATGATGTTGTTGAGAATTATCACGTCCTCGGACCGGTTGGCAAACAGCTCCTCGTAGCCAACCACCTGCCCGTTCCAGTAGGTGGTGTTGTTAATGATGTCGACGTGCTTGGTACGGAAGGTGTGAATGCCCGAGCCGCCGTTGTGGGCGCTCACGTTGTTGGCAATCAGGGCCCGGCCCTTCCATTCCGGCCGCTTGAACTGGGGGGCCTCAGGCTTAGGGATGGCGTTCACCGGGGCGTCGCCGTTGGGGTTGGTAGCAGCTTCGGGCTTCACGACGGCGTCGCCATTGGGATTGGTAGCGCCGGGCGAGGCCGTGGGTTGGTCCGTCACATCAAGCAGAATGCCGTTACCGTCGCTGAGTTTGCCAATTCTATCCCACGGCACCATGGTCTTGTTGTTCCACACTTGATTGCGCTGGATGACGATGTGGTAACCCGGGGCGTCGTCGAAGGCCCAATTATTGAGCAGCGTGATGCCCGAGCCGCCGTAGCGCATAAACCAGGCGTTGTCGTACACCTGGCAGTCCTCGATGGTGAGGTAATCGATTTCCAGCCCCGTGATGCCGCCGCCGGCACATTTGGCTACCACGCAGCGGCGAATAATGGCGTGGTGGGGCTTGGCCTCGGGACTGGCTTTACGGCCGTCAAAACAGATGCCGTTGGTGTTGAAATAGGGGTTGGCTTTAGGGTTTTTGGAATCAGCCAAGGCGTCTTCCAGCTTGATGGCGTCGTTGTTGCCGCGTATAGTCAGGCCCTCAAATACCTGATACGAAGCCCGGATTTGAATGCCGGTCCAGCCGACGGGTCGGATTTCGGGGCGCTGGCCGGGAGCGGCTTTCCAGGTAATCCAGGCGTCGGGTTGTCCGGAGCGCTCCACCGACACCACGGCCCCACCGTCGCCGATGTTATCATTGGTGTAAGTACCGTTACCGATGAGCACCACGTCGCCGGGGTTCACCACATTGGCAGCCTTTTGCAGGCTGCGGAAGGCCGTTTTCTGGCTCTTGCCGTCGTTATTATCACTGCCGGTGCCGGCCACATACCAGGTTGCGGCAGCTGCCGGCCTGAGCAGGAAAAATAGGAATAGAAAAAAGAGATGTTTCATCGTGAGTGGTCCGGAAGCAAAATCGAGGAAGCAATACATTACAGCATGGGTACCAGGCTTTTGTCGGCAATTAAAATGGGAGAGTCGTAAATAGGAATACCGGTGAACGTGTACACCTCGCCGGCTTTTTTCCACTGAGTGGCCGGAATTTCATATACCCCGCCCGTGAGGATGTCCACGTACACAGGCTGGTTGAAATTGCCATTGCGCAGGGTCAGGGTGCGGAGCCGGGTTTTGTTGGACTCGCTGGGAATGTAGTCGTCGGCCCAGATGGTGAAAACCTGCTTCTGTGTGCTAGCATGCCGGTAGCCATACACGGCCACGCCGCGGTCGGTATCCAGGTTGTACACCACATCCTGCGCATTCTGAGGGGCATAATCCAGGTTGTGCCGGAATTCCACCTTCGCGATGCGCCGCAGGGAATGGTCGAAGACGGCGGTGACGTGCTGGATGGCGTAATAAGCCATTTTAGGTCTGGTGACCCGCTTGGTAGAATCTGACTTGAGAAGGCCCTTGTAGTTGAGTCGGTTAATGGGGCCGTTGGTATAGGCCATCTCAACGATGCCGAATACGCTCGACTCAATGTCGTGCCCTAGGTCGCCGAGCATGCGGCGGGTGTCCCACTTGGCTTGGGTCAGCTCGCTCCAGTCGTAATCCCACAGGGCTCCGCGCCCGCTGCCGCCGGCCGAGGGGCAGCCGTTTTCGCCCTGCCGCAGGGGCATGATGGGGGCGTACCTGTGCAGGATTTCGCGTAGCGCCAGCACCTTGGGGTAGTGGGAGTCGGGGTTGTAGGTGTAGTCGTGGTAGGTGATGTTGTCGAAAAGTTTGAGTTTGCCTTTCTGGGCCATAATCTTAAAAAATGCCTCGGCGTAGGCCAGGTCGATGTGGCCGAGGGCCAGGCCCGACACCTTGGCGGCGGGCTGCACGCGCTTGATGATGTCGATGGTGCGGATGTGCAGAGCCGCGCACTTGGCGGGCGTGTTGTCCAGGTTGTCACCAAAGTTGGGCTCGTTCCAAATTTCCCAGTCCGTTACCTTGCCCTTGTAGCGGGTCACCAAGGCTTCTACCCACTGGTCCCAGGCGGCCAGGGCCTCGGGCGAGGTGGGTACGCCCGCACCTAGATTGGAGCCGCCGCCGCCGGGGTAGAGGTGGTTGCCGTAGGAGATTTGGAGCCATGGCCGCAGGCCCCGCCCAGTAGCGTCATTGATGATGTTATCCAGCCAAGTGAAGTCGTATTGGCCCTTTACTTTCTCGGTTTTGTCCCAGCCGGCCTGCATGCGCAGGCGCTTGATACCCAGGGGCGCGAGGTAAGTTTTGTACTGCTCGTAGTCGGCAAAGTCGCGGTCTAGGGTTTCGCAACCCAGCAGCCAGTTCGAAGACTGGATAACGTTAGCGGGGCGCGGCTTCACCGTGCCCAGGCGGGGCAGGTCTATCACCAGGTCTGTCTTTATTTCGCTACTGTGGGCGACGAGTTGCTGTGCCCTCCCGCGGAGGCTGCCGACGGCCAGCAGTATGAGTAACACGCTCCAGTTCAGCCAGCTTCTTTTCATGCAGTCGAATAGGTCGGTGCCTAGGGTAAAAGTTTGAAGAATGTATGCACAAGCTAGGCCTGCCCAACAACGCCACTGCAGGGTTGCAAGGGCCAGCAAAGTCCCACCAAAGCTGCCCCTTTGCAACCTGCTCCGCCGGCTGATTCGCTCCGACCCGCTACAGAGGTTTTTGGTGCGGCAGCGCTGCTGGGCAGGCCTAGCCTGAGCATCTAGTAACCGCGTTAATAGCCGGGATTTTGTGAAAGCTTAGCGTTCAGGTCAGTCTCGCGCTGAGGCACCGGATACAGGTTCTGAAAGGGTTGGATGGTAAAGCCCTTGGCCTGCATCACAGGTACGTAGCGGTTAGTGCGGATGAGGTCGGGCCAGCGTTGGTTCTCGAAGGCCAGTTCCACGCGGCGCTCCTGCTCGATGGCGAGCTTGGTATCGGCCTGCGTTAGGGTGAGGGACTTAGCAGGTAGGCTGACCCGGGTCCGGATGCGGTTGAGTTGAGCAATGGCAGCGCTGGTCTGGCCTTGCTCGTTGAGGGCCTCTGCGTAAAGCAGGATTACATCGGCCAGACGCAGGATGGGGAAGTCTACATCGGCGTCGCCGTTTACTGCGCCCTGCTGGCGGAATTTAACCACGTAGCGACCCGGGGCACTAGCGGTATTGCTGAGTGGGTAAGTTTCCAGCAAGGAGGCTGCTTTGCGCGGGTCACCCGTTTCAAAGGCGTTGGTTAGGTCAGCCGTGGGCGTATTGAAGCCGCCGCCACCGCCGCCGTTGGTGCCCAGCATAAAGCCCGAGCCGACGGGCGCCCAGTTTGACCATACGTCGCTGCCCTGCGTAACGCCCACGCCCCCGGAGGAACCTACGGCACTGGCCCCCTGCGCTAGCAAGCCTGACTTGTACTGCACCGCAAAAAGATACTCGGTGTTGGCCGTGTAGGTAGTAGTCGCCGCAAACACGGCAGGGAAACTGGCCATCAGCGACCTTCCCGAATTGGCATTGACATCCTGCAGCACCGGCAAGGCTTTGGTGTAATCCCGCATTTGCATGTACACCTTGCCCAGCAGGGCTTTGGCGGCCCATTGCGAGGCCCGTCCGGCTTCGGTAGCGGGAATGGCAGCAATGGTCGGCAGCTTGGCCGCCGCAATAGTCAGGTCGTCGATGATAAGCCGGTAAACATCCGCCTGCGGTGAGCGGGGTACGTTAGCCGTGGCATCGGGGCCGGCCACCGGCTCGGTAATAAGCTGCACGTCGCCGAAGAGCCGCACCAAGTTGAAGTAGTACAGGGCCCGCAAGAACCGGGCTTCCCCCTCGAAACGGTCTTTATCAACCTGCGTAAGGGTGGCGTCCGGCAGTTTTTGAATGATTGGGTTAAGCCGCCCGATGGCGAGGTAGTGGTCACGCCAAGCGTCCTGAACAGCCGTATTACTTTTTGTAAAGAATAAGTCGTCAATCTCGAAGATAGAGTTATTGACGGGCTGGCGAGTTGCGCCGAAAGTGGTGTTGTCGGAGGCAATTTCTTCCAGCACCATCAACGCGCCCGAGCCGCTGGCGTAAACGCCAGGCAGTTTCAGACCGGCGTAGCCGCCAAGCAATGCATTGTAAAAATCCGACCGAGTTTGATAGAAAACAGTGGTGGTGCGGGTTGACTCCGGCAGCTGGTCCAGAAAGCTGCTGCAGGAAGTCAGGCTCAGGCCGAGGCCCAGGGTTAGGGTAAAATAGTATTTCGAGTTCATCGGAGTAAGGATTAGAAGGTGGCGTTGAGGCCGACGGTGATGACACGGGACACGGGGTAGGTGCCGAAATCGACGCCCAGTGCCCGCTGGTCATTGCCGGCGTTACCCACTTCGGGGTCATAGCCAGGGTAATCCGAGAAGGTGAACAGGTTAGTGCCGGTTACATTCAGGCGCACAGACTGCATGCCCAGGCGCTTGACCACGGCCGGCGGCACCGTGAAATTGAGCACCACGTTGCGGATGCGCAGGTACGAACCATCGAATACGTAGAGGTCGCTGAACAACGTGTTGTTGTTACGGCCACCGCGAATGGCGCGGCCCCAGTGGCCATCACCGGGCTGCTCTGGGCTGCGCCAGCGCCGGTCGTTTACGTAAGTGGTGTTGTTAACTGTGCCCGTATTGTTAAAGGCGAAGAGGGCGTTGTAAATCTTGTTGCCAACCACCGCGTTGGTAAAGATGTCCAACGAGAAAGCCTTGTAAGTGAAGTTGTTGTTGAAGCCCAGCGTGTACTTGGGCAGTGGGCTACCCAACACGGCTCGGTCATCGTCGTTTACCGTACCGTCGTTATTTGTGTCGGCCCATTTCACGTCGCCAGCGCGGGCGAAGGGCTGCTTGCCGTACTCCGAGGCTTCCTTGTCACTTTGAAACACGCCAATGGCTTGCCGTCCGTAGAAGGAGCCAATAGGCTGCCCAACCTGCGTAATGTTGGTATTGCCGCGGCCGCCGGTGTTACCGAAAATCTTGTCGGCGTCGGTGCTCATCTCCAGCACGCGGTTCTGGTTGAAGGAAATGTTAAAGTTGGTACTCCAACCGAAGTTGGGCGACACAATATTTTGGGTGCCTAGCGCAAACTCCAGTCCCCGGTTACGCACGGCGCCCAGATTCACGGTGGCCGTGGTCAGGCCCGTAGCCGCGGGCGTTTGAATTTCGAACAGCATGTCGCGGTTCACCCGGTTGTAAGCATCGGCAGTCAGCGTGATGCGGTTCTTAAACAGGGCTATGTCGAGGCCCAAGTTGAGCTGCTCCATGGCTTCCCAAGCCAAGTTGGGGTTAGCAAACGAGTTGGGACTCAAGCCTGTGGCGTTTGCGTCGCCAATAATGTAGTTGGTCGAAGTCAACTGCGACAGGAAGCGGTAGTTGCCAATGTTATTATTACCCGTCAAACCGTAGCCTACTCTAAACTTAAGGTCATTAATAGCGGGCACAACCTTCATGAAATTCTCTTCGGTGAGGCGATAAGCAAACGAGGCCGAAGGAAAATTGCCCCAGCGATTGTTGGGTCCAAACTTCGAAGAGCCGTCGCGCCGGATGGTGGCCGTGAACAGAAAGCGCCGGTACAGCGTATAGTTGACCCGCGCTAGGTAGGACATGAGCGTTTCGCGACCAATGGTTTCGCCACCGCCGTTCACCGTGCCGCCGTTGATGTTGGGCAGCAAATCGTTGGCAAAATTGGCCGCGCTGGCGGCCAGCCGGTTGGTGTAGAACTTTTGGAAGGTGACGCCCGCTACCACATTCAGCACGTGGTTGTCCGAGAAAGCCTTGTTATAGGTCAGGGTATTTTCGTTGGCCCAACTGGTATTCAGTTGGTTATAAGCGTTGGCCGAAGCCGCCTGGGTGTAGTTGCTGCCGCCGGCCAGGGTGGAGGGCACAAACACGCGGTACTGGTTCTGAAAAATGTCACCACCGATAGTGGTGCGCAGCTTCAGGTCGCGCAGGATGTCGTACTCGATGTACGAGTTGGCCAGCATGCGGAAGCTGTTGTTGGTATTGTTGTACTCGTCGGCAATGCGCAGTGGGTTCTTGATGTCAATCTGGTTATCACCGTCCTGATAAGTATAATTGCCGTCGGCATCACGGGGCTGCAAGTGGGGCGAAATGCCCATGGCGGCCTGAATCACACCATAAGCGGCGTAGTGCTCAGCAGTTTGCAGGCGCTTTTGAGTGGAGTAGGTTGGCAGCAGGCTAACGCCCACTTTGATTTTGTCGTTGAGGCGCGAATCCAGGTTAGCTTTAAAGTTGAAGCGCCGCAGATACGTATTGATGACCGTACCCTCCTGACTGAAAAACCCACCGCTGACGCTGTACTTTAACGCATCGGTGCCGCCGCTGAGCGTCGCTTTGTAGTTGGAGATGGGCGCGGTCCGGAAAATCTGGTCTTGCCAATCCGTTCCTTCGCCCAAGGCCGCAGGGTTCGATAAGGCCGCTGGAATGTCGTAGTTACCGCCAGGGCGCACAGCGTTGCTGTCGGTAATCCGAGGCGTGAAAGTGGGGGTGCTTGGCGTATTGTCGAGGTAGCCCGCGTTGCGGCCGTCAATGGTGTATTGCGCAAACTCTTGCGCGTTCATCATCTCGATGCGCTTGACCACCTGCTGCACCCCGCCATAAATTTCCAATCCTACCCGAGACTTGCCCAACTTGCCACGCTTGGTCGTGATAAGAATGACACCGTTGGAGCCGCGCGAACCGTAAATGGCCGTAGCCGAGGCGTCCTTGAGCACGTCTAGCGACTCGATGTCGCGGGGGTCGAGGGCGTTGAGCGGGTTGGAACCGTCGGCGTTGCTCACGGGGAAGCCGTCAATCACAACAAGCGGCTGTGCCCCGCCGGTGATGGAACTCACGCCGCGGATAAGGATATTGGGGCTGCCGCCGGGCTCGCCCGAGGTAGTGGCAATCTGCACGCCCGCTACTTTGCCCTGTAGCGCCTGGTCCACGCTGGACACGGGTAATTTTTCAATTTCATCGGCTTTCACACTTGCGACCGAGCCGGTCAGGTCCTTACGGTTCTGGGTACCGTAGCCCACCACTACCACCTCGTCCAGGGCCTTGTTATCGGCGGTCAGTTTCACATTCAGGGTGGTTCCGCTCACGGCTACTTCCCGGCCCTTGAAGCCGACGGAGCTGAACACCAGCACCGCATTATCGGGCACGGTCAGCGTGAATCGGCCATCTGTATCAGTGGCAGTCCCATTACTAGTACCTTTCACCAGCACAGTTACGCCGGGCAAGCCTTCGCCTTCCTCCTCGCTCGTCACCCGTCCCGTGACGGTAATGTCAGCAGTGGAGCGAGTCTGTACTGTGAATGGCGGCCGGAAAATCGCTCCCTGTGCGGAGCTTAGGCTCAGTGCCGGTAGCAAGAGCAACGGTCCGGCTGCTCGACGAAGCAAGAGAAATTGTAATGGTGCAGACATGGTGGGACTTGTTAAGTGGTAAAAGTGAGGTAGTTATTTCAGCCGGCCATTGTGCTTTAAGGTAGCTGGAAGCGATTGAGCTATTCTATAATTGATAAGCCGGTTGCTTGCGCAGCTTGTCGTAGCGGAGTAGGGCTTCCAGGTAGTAGTAGTCGGCGTAGACCAAGGGCACATCCACTTCGGATTTGCCCGGCTTATTTCCCACCGAGTGTTTGAGCAGAAAGTTGTTGTTCTCGCCCAGCTTGGCCCGGTACGCCGGGCTGCTTAAGCTGGTGAGCATGGCCACAGCCGCTTGGTAATAGGGCTTGCCATCCTTACCCAGATAGGTACACAGTTCCAGCAGGCCCGAAGCGGCTACTGCCCCGGCGGAAGCGTCGCGCTCCTCTTTGGGAATACCCGGGGCGTTGAAATCCCAGTAGGGAATCTTATCAACGGGCAGATTCGGATGCTTTAGGTAGAAATCGGCAATGCGGCGGGCGTGTTGTAAATACTTAGGGTTTTTGGTTTCGCGGTACATCACCGTGTAGCCGTACATCCCCCAGGCCTGCCCCCGGGCCCAAGCCGACGCATCGGCCGCGCCCTGGGCGGTGATGCGGGCCAGCACCTTACCTCTCGGCGCGTAGCACACCACGTGATAGGAGCTATGATTGGGCCGGAAGTGGTTTTTGAGCGTGTTGTTGGCGTGCGAGACACAGAGGTTGTAGAGCTTTCTATCGCCCGACACCTTCGCGGCCCAGAATAGGAGTTCCAGGTTCATCATGTTGTCGATGATGACCGGGTAGTTATAGCCTTTGAACTCGTTCCAACTCTTAATTACCCCGTACTCGGGGTGGAAGCGCGTGGCCAGTGACTTGGCTCCGGTAAGCAGAATGGGTCGGTAGGCCGGGTTTTTGGTGAGCCGGTAGCCGTTGCCCAGCGGGCAATAGAGCATGAAGCCTAGGTCGTGGGTTTCGGTGTTGTGCTGCTGCCCGGCCACGGCCATGCTCCAGCGGTCGGCGGCGGCTTTCCACTTCGGGTCTTTTGTTTGTTCGAACAAGTACCAGAGCGAGCCCCCGAAAAAGCCGCTGCACCACCACGAAGCGTCCCGGTTGCCCATCGAGCCGTCGGGGTTGCTGGATTGGGGAAACTGCTTCGTATCGGAGTGGGTTTGCAGCATCAGTTCGTACTGCTGGGCCGCTAAAGCAAATTCTTTTGTCACGTCAAGCGACGCGGCCGGGCGCACTGACTGGCTTTGCGCCAGCAAAGGCCCGACCAGCAACAACAGAAACAAAAGGCTGAACTGTTTATACATACAAGGTGCTTGTCAACAAAGGGTAGCGTTTAATTCAAATCAGCAAACCAAGTAGAATGCAGTCGGGAGTGCGGGTTGGTTTCGAGGATAATAGACGAAGCTATTGTGCGTTGGCGGGCCACTTCGGTACCCTCAGCACAAGCCCGGTTCAAGCATTCAACTGGTGGCTGGTCTTGGACCCAGCTAGCTAGCAGTCCCGCCAGAAAACCGGCACCATAGCTCTCCAAGTCTTTGATGGTGGCATCGAAATCTGCGCTGTGCCACCAAGTCCCGCCTTGATAAAGCGAGGCGCTAATCGTCCCGCGGGTTAGGCACACTGCTTGCAAACCGTACTTTTTAGCTAGCCAAGGCACAGCTACCTCGGCAGGGGCGGGTTGGCCCTGCCAGGCCATGATTTCAGCTAACTCAGCTTCATTCAGCTTGACCAAGTCAGCCTGTTTCAGCAAGTACTTGACTACCTCGTGAGAGCAATGGGCGGCATGCAGGTTTACGTCCAGCACCTTAAAAGGCGCGTGTGGCAAAAGCCGGTACAATGTTTCGCGGCTCACCGGGCTGCGGGCCGCCAGCGTACCGTACACTAACATCTGACTCTGGGCCACGGCCTTGCACAAGTCCTCCGTGTAGGGCATGTAGTCCCATGCCAGAGGCTGCACAATCTTATGACGTTTTACCCCGTCGGCCGGCTCGGGCGACTTCACAAATCCGGTCAGGTGAGTAGCACTAAGTTGCACTAAAGCCGGGTCGAGGCCGTAGGCTGTCAGTACCGCCAGGAGTTTATGGCCCAACTCATCATCGCCCACGCGGGTGATGAGCTGCACGGGCTGCCCCAGTTGCTGCAGGTGCAACGCTACCCGGCACGGCATGCCACCGGGCCGGTGGCCGCCGGCCAACAGGTCCCAGAGGGCTTCTCCAAAGCAGACGATGGCAGCAGATGAAATCATGAGTGGCAGCGGATTTCAACAAAGGTCTGTTGTCCACTAGCGTCTGTGCGCGCTGTTTTCGCACAAAATCCATCACTATTCCTTCACCTGCAATATTTATTATAACAAACTAATTTTCAATATTTAACCACACGGCTTGCGTTGGCAAACAAGGCCGTTTTATCAATTTTGTATCACTTATCCCAAATTTGTGCGCGCATGATGGACGCTGCTCGGCCCGAGGGTCGGGGAAATGAGCGGGAGAGCAATTTCCCTTATAGACAGTTTGCTATCCAAGGCTTTAATAGAGTAAGGCAAGTAACCGCTCACCCACTCTAATTTTGTTGAATTCACTGCACGAATTCAGTACTTACAGGCCTCAGGGGTAGAGTTTGCTTTGCAAGGAATTTTTCCAACATACGAAGGCGCTATGGATGTGGCGCTGACACGCGCTTAGCTCTCGGCAGTGGGCTGTAGCGCTCGAAATTCTGAAGGCGACACCTGGTATTTAGCGCGAAAAGTTGCGGCGAAATAAGAAGGGGATGAGAAGCCGAGTTCATACCCTACTTCCGCAATAGTTAGCGAGTCATCCAGCAGCAGCTGGCGGGCCTTAGTTAGGCGAATGTTCTGAATGTGCTCGGTGAGGCCCGTGCCCAACAGCGCCTTAACCTTGCGGTAAAGCTGCATGCGCGACAGGTTCAGGCTGCGGCCCACGTCATCCACGCTTAGCTCGGGCCGGCTTAAGTTGGCTTCGATAATCGCCGTCAAATCAGTTAGGAAGCGCTGGTCGGGGCGGGTAGGGGCCACCGTCGTTTTGTCGAGATTCAGTTCCCGGCGGAAGTGTTCGCGCTGCCGGGCGCGGTTGGCCAGCAGCGTGCGAATGCTTTCCAGTAAGAAGGCCGGGTTGAAGGGCTTGGTCAGGTAAAGGTCGGCGCCGGCCTGCACCCCTTCGAGCTGCTGCTCAGGAGCCCCACGGGCCGTGAGCAGCACCACGGGAATATGTGAGGTGCGCCAGTCTTCACGCAGGCGCGCCACTACTTCCAGCCCGGTCAGGCCTGGCATCATCACGTCGCACACCACTAGGTCTGGAATCAGGGCAGTGGCCATCTCAACACCCGTGGTGCCGTTGGTGGCAGCCTGCACCTGAAATGCGGGCCGCAGCTTACGCACCAGAAAATCATTCACTTCCGGATTATCTTCAATGACCAGCACCAGCGTATCACTGGCGGACGCATCGACGGTGGGCGCGGCTTCGGTGGGCTGTTCGAACACATCGACCGCGAGCCGGCGCTGCCTTGGCAGCGGGGACTGGTCGGCCTCGGCCGCCAATAGGGGAATAAGGGGCGCGTGCAGCGCTAGGGGCAATTCGCAGGGCAGAGTTAACTCGAACGTGGTGCCCTGTCCGGGTTCGCTTTGCACCGTGAGTTGGCCGTGGTGCAGCCGGGCAAGCCCCAGGGCCAGTGCCAAGCCCATACCCGACCCTTGAGCAGTGCCATCGGCTTGTCCCTGGTAGAACCATTCGAATATATGCGCTTGGTCGCGAGGGCTAATGCCGGGCCCAGTATCGGCTACGCTGATGCGTACCATGCGACCGGCGGCCTTATCTTCGGGTAGCAAGCGCACCACAATCTCGCCGCTTTCCGGAGTGAATTTAAGGGCGTTAGAGAGCAGGTTGAACAGAATTTTATCTAATACGTTCGGGTCGAACCATGCGCTAACTACCGTTGCGGCCGGCAGCCAGTGCAGCCGAATGCCTCGCAATATGGCGGGACGTTCAAACACGTCCACGATTTCGCCCACGAACTCCACCAGGTTGCCTTCCGAGGCCTGGACATTCATTTTGCCTACTTCGATACGGCGGAAATCCATGAGCTGATTGACCAGCTTGAGCAGGCGCTGTGTGTTACGGTGCACCAACCCCAGGTCGTGCCGCTGGGCCGCCGTAAAGCCGGATTTGGTGGCCATCAACTCGTCAATGGGCCCCTGAATGAGAGTAAGCGGCGTACGCAGCTCGTGCGAGAAATTGGTGAAAAAGCGCAGTTTTGCTTCAGTATCCGCCTGAGCCTGAGTAGCCAGGGCTTCAAGTTGATTACGTTGCCGCCGGATTTCTTCGTTTTGCGCAGTCAGTTGCTCATTGATGTGCACATTTCGCTCGTTCTGCGTTTTGAGTTCTTCGTTGATGCGCGCGTTTTCCTCGTTTTGCGCAATCAGCTGCTCATTAATGCGCACGTTCTCTTCATTTTGGGCCTTTAGTTGCGCGTTAATTGATGTATTTTCCTCGTTGCGCTGCGCCAGTTGCTGGTTCAGGTGACGCTGCTGGCGGCCCGACTGCCATGCTTTGGCGGCGAATCCGGCCATGGCCAGCAAGGCTACGAGCAGCCCGATTAGCAAGTTGCGCTGCGTGACATAGTTGGCCTGCAGGTCGTCCATAAGCGTCAATTGGCGCTCGATGTCTTGTTGTTGGCTGGCCAGCCGGTCGGCCTGCTGGCGCATCATGGCCACGTTGGTGGAATCTATAACCGTAATGCCAAGCAAGTTCTCGCGTTCATACGATTCCTTGTTGAGGATGCGCAAAGCCAAGCGCATGGCCTCGGCGCCGCCCGGCAGGTTGCTAATAGAAGCTGCCAGTACTCCGTCCTGCACCAAGCCGATGCCTTCGCCCGGACCGGGCAACCCGTTGACGCCAATGATGCGAATTTGCTTTTCCCTTCCCAGTTCTTTGCACACCCGGTAGGCATCTAGCGCAAGCAAGTCGCTATGCGCAAAAATTAAGTTTGTTTCGGGGTGGGCGCGAAGCAGGGCTTGCAGTTCGGCTTTGGCCGTGAATGATAGCCAATCGCTGGCCACTTTTCCCACCAACTTCATTCCCGGGTATTCTGCCAAACCCTGCGCAAATCCCTCGTGTCGCTTGATGGCGGTTTGATTCCCCAGCCAGCCCTGAAGTTCCACTACCTGGCCTCGTTGGCGCAGCAAACCGGCCGCGCAACGGGCCGCTGAAAGCCCTATTTCCGAGTTAGAGCTGCCCACGTAAGCTGTATAGCGGCGCGAATCAACTGGCTGATTCAGAATGACTACGGGTAAGCCGCGGTCATAAATTTCTTCCACCGCCGCAGCCACCGTAAGTAATTTGGTTTCGCAGGGCGTAACGATGAGCAGGTCGGTTTCCTTTTTGGTAAGCGCTAGAATTTGAGCCTGTTGAAGCTTGATATCGTTTTGAGCATCCAGGGTTGTGAACTGAACTTCCGGGTGAAAGCTTAGCTCGCGCCGCATACCCTCGAGCATCGCCTCGCGCCATTTTCCCACCGAATTGCACTGCGCGAACACAATGCGGTAGGACTTAGCGGACTGTGTGGGGGAACTACAGCCCGCCAGCAGCAACCAAGGCAGCAGCCAATACCCAAACACACGCAGCCATTGGCTCATTGGTATAATATGAAGAGAAGAGGACACAGCCAAAATAACCATAGAGGCAGTGCGGTCAGTAAGATAACTGCTTCACTTCGCGAAGCGGAGTATCTTTTTTTCTGCCTCATAATGAAGAGTATAGTTTATAGGCCTTCCGTTACAAGCAAGTCCTTAATAGGGCTGATATAGTTGAAAACTCAAATTTAATCAAAATAATCTTCAACTAAGCCGGCCTCTCGAATCAGCGGTGAGTGAGCGGATACTTTCGTTAAGCATCGAGTTAACGTGCAGAATCTCTTCTAGCGCAAGCAAAGAACGGGGGCGTCAGAACTCTTGTCTTCAATCGGCCCAAACTGGCCAGGCCGCCAAAGCCATTTAGCGCAGCAATTGCATTAGTCCCGAAGAGAAAAGCAATTGCTTTTCTCACAAAAGCAAGCAGAATTACTCGCTATCATTGTTCATCGCAACTAATTGATTGTTAAAGAGTGATGAGTGGGGCGAACGGTTAAAAAGCTCAATAATATCACTTTTGCATCAAGTATCCCAAAAATGCGCGCAGCCAAAGGGTAGTTGTCGGCATTCAGGCGCTGAAGGCAGTTTTTAAGCCTGTTTTATCTTCTCTACTTTCGCAGGGCAAGCTAGCACAAGCAGCAAGAAAGCTGGTCTGGCTGAGTAAAGGAAGCTTTACCCCTGCTTCACCCGCGGCCGCTGTTTCGGCTATTGCCAGTCCTTATGGTAGGGGTGTTCGCCCGATAACTGAGGCAGTACCGACCTATTGAACCTAATTCCCGCCGGTCGTTGGGGCACGTCCGACGATTTTAAGGGTCCGACGGTTTTCCTGGGCTCGGCGGCTTCCGACTATGTGCACGGCACTTTCCTCACCGTCGATGGTGGCTGGATGGGCCGATGAAAGCAAAGCTAAGGGCTGCTACTTACACAGTCCACCAGTTGATTGCCCCGCTACTTTTTGCCCCTCCCACTCAGTTCCTCCCATGCCGCACCGTCACGCCAGCCACCTGCGCAAGAATTCTTCCACTCAGCACCTCTTGCCAGCTGTTCATTCAGAATTAGGCAACAGGCTAGCGCCTCGGGCATCTGGTCTGTGTCGGTGGGTCGCGCTATGCATCGTGCTCTTTGCCGGACTAGGGCAACCTACCCTAGCCCAGCAACTAGTCGCCTCATCAAATTCAGGTGCCTCAGCGGTCAACCAGAGAGTATTCGAAGTAGTTAAGCCCAATTTTAAAACCAGTCCGCTGACGGGCGTCACGCGCCGGCACTGGCAGGATGCCGCCCGTTACCTGCTTACCGGGGCGTTCAGCTACGTGCACACCCTCGACGACCCGCTGGTTTTTCCCAAGCAACCGGGCCGTACCTACCCCCGCAACGGCGACGCCGCGCAGTTGCGCAACGAAAAGCTCGAAGGCTTGTGCCGGACGCTGTTCATGGCCATGCCTTTGCTTAAAGAAGACCCGAACCTGACCATCAACGGCATCAAGTTGAGTGATTACTACCGCCACCAGTTGAGTCAGATGGTGGACCCAGCCAGTCCAACGTACGTACGACTGCGTCCGAAACAAGAAGGACAGAGCCAAACGCTGGTCGAATTTGGCGGTTTGGCGGTCAGCTTGTTCGCTGCTCCGGAGATATTGTGGGACCCGCTGCCCAAGGCGCAAAAAGATGCTTTGGCCGCCACCATGCTCAGCTACGGCGATGGGCCGACGGTACCGTCCAACTGGCGGTTCTTCAACATTTTCGTGCTGAGTTTTTTCAAAAGCCAGGGCTACGCCGTCAACGAGCCCTTGCTGGACGAGTACCTCAAGCTCTGCCTGGAGGCTTATCGGGGCGCGGGCTGGTACAGCGACAATGGGGCTTACGACTACTACAGCATGTGGGCGTTTCAACTGTACGGCACGCTCTGGTCGCACTACTACGGCCAGCAACACTTGCTACAATACGCCCAACAGTTTGCGGCACACCTGACCGATGCCCGTGACAACTACCCTTACATGTTCGCCCGGAACGGAGAGATGATTATGTGGGGCCGCAGCATGAGCTACCGCTTTGGCTCTGTCGCGCCCTTCCCCCTCATGGGACTCAACCCCGCACCCGGTACCAACTTCGGCTGGTTACGGCGTATTTCTTCGGGAGCGATGCTTCAGTTCTTGCAAAACCCGGATGTGCTGAAGGACCAGGTGCCGACTTTAGGCTTTTACGGACCCTATGAGCCGGCGGTGCAAGCCTACAGCTGCCGGGGCAGCGTGTACTGGCTAGGCAAGGCCTTTCTTGGCTTACTCGTGCCGGCCAGCAGCCCCTTCTGGACCGCTACCGAAAACGAAGGCCCTTGGGCAAAGGAACTTAGACCCGGCACCGTGGCCAACCGCTTTCAGCCGGGCTCCAACATTCTGCTCACCGACTATCCCAACAGTGGCACCGCCGAAATCCGGGCGCGTTGCAACGCCCGCGTGGAAGGCGAGGCTGACCCATATCGGGGCAATGAGAATTACAACCGCCTCAGCTACAATAGTGCTTTCCCCTGGCAGGCCGATGGCCCCAACGGGGAGGTGGCCATGAATTACCTTTTCCAGGACCAACCCCACAAGTGGCACGCCCTGAACCTGTACACGTTCCGGCGCTTTGAAGATGGTGTCTACTACCGCGACGCGGCGCTGGAAACCGACTCCACCATACGCGTGCGCCTGGCCGACATTCCCCTGCCCAACGGCATCTTGCGTGTGGACCAGGTGGCGGGCCCCACAGGGACGCCGTTGCGACTGGGCCATTACGCCCTGCCCGCCCGCCAGGGGCCCATCCGGCGCCAAACGCGGAAAGTAAAGGGGTACACCGTACAGTTACTCGACAATGGGGCGTACCAGTTGGCCCTGGTCCCACTACGCGGCTGGGAATCAGTAAAAGTGTATGAAACTAAAGGGCTGCATCCGGCCAGTTCGGAAAGCGCCGTCATCAACGCCTCCGGTAAGCTCACGGCGCTCCCGGCCCGCCCAACGCTCTACGCGACACTCCTGCTCTGGAAGAAGTCCGGCACTGCCTGGACTGACGAGGAACTGCTGCCCGTCAGTAAGCTCACTTACCCTAAGCAGACTACCAGCGTGCGGGTAGACTTCGCGGATGGCAGTCAACGGAGCGTCAACTTCAAATAATCTGCCGGTTCACTTAACATCCTCTACGCTATGCGTTTCCCTCTTCTTTTGGTAGCTACTCTGGGCTTACCACTAGCTGCCGGCCTGCTGGGTGCAATGCCGCCTGCTGCTCCTGGAGTGTCGGTCGCCGTGCGCAACCGGCTCAGCTTGAACCGCCGAGCGGAAACGGTTAGTCTACCGGTCAACCGCTTGACTGCCCTGCTGCAGAAGTATGGGGCGCAAAACTTACTGGTACGCGACGAAGCCGGCAAAATCCTCGTGAGCCAGACCTTGGATAACAACGGCGACGGGCAGGTGGATGAGCTCTTATTCCAAACCGATATCAAAGCCAAAGCCAGCCGGAAGTTCACGGTATCTGGCGCCCCTAATGGCGCTGTGCAACAGCCGAAAAGCCCTTACACTACCTTCTCGCGCCTAGTACCCGAACGCATCGATGATTACACCTGGGAAAACGACCGGGTGGCCTTCCGCACTTATGGCCCTAAGGCTGAGCAGCTAGCTGTAGCTAAAGACCCCAACGGCACCCTTACCAGCGGCATGGACTGCTGGCTCAAGCGCGTGCCTTATCCCGTTATCAACAAATGGTACGCCGGGCACGTGGAGCACCCCGGCTATTACCACCAGGACCACGGCGAGGGCTACGACCCGTACCACGTAGGCGACAGCCGCGGGTTTGCGGGTATCGGCGTGTGGAACAAGGATTCTTTATACGTCTCGCGCAACTTCACGAGTTGCAAAACCCTGGCCGCGGGCCCCATCCGGACGCTATTTGAGTTAACATACGCGCCCTGGCAGGCTGACGGGTGCACCGTTACGGAGAAGAAAATCATCAGCCTCGACCTAGGCTCGAACCTAACCCGTTTCGAGGAGCACATTTCGGCCGACCAGCCGCTGCCTAACGTCACCATCGGCACCACGCTGCACGCCGAGCCTAAGGGCGTGCAGGGCCAGGTGAAAGGTGAACCCAAACAAGGCTGGTTTCGCTACTGGGAACCCCTGGACGACGCCTACGTGGGCACGGGCGTGGTGCTCGCTCCTGAGCAAGTGCAAGGCTGGCAAGACCACCGTACCAAAGCCAAGGAGCAGAGCCACCTACTGGTAATGGCCACGCCCCGGGACCACAAGCTGGTGTACTACGCTGGCTTCGGCTGGACCAAGGGCAGCCAATTCAAAACGGTGGCAGAATGGGACCACTATCTGGCCGAATATGCCCAACGTCTGGCTTCCCCGCTGGAGGTGACGCCCTAGTTAGTATGACTAGCGAGCGCCGGCCAATCCCCACTATCAATCCAAAAATCATTTTCCAATCCCACCCATGAGCCAGCCTAGTACCACCCGGTCCCGCCGCGAGTTCGTGCAGCAGTCTTTGTCTCTGATGGCTTCCATGGCCATCACCAGCTGCGTGGGCAAAAAGTTTAACGCTAAATCCAAGACCATTCTCCTGCGTTCCTCCTGGCAGACCGTCAACATCGGGGACATCGGGCACACCCCGGGCGCCCTAGAAGTGTTCAAGCAGTCCCTGCCCGGCAACACTCGGCTTATTCTCTGGCCCTCGAGCGTGGACAACGGCGTGGCGGAAATGCTCAAGGCCTACTTCCCTCAGCTGGTCATCGCTGAAGGCACACTGGACGCGACTGGCAACCCGTCCACGCCCGCCTTGCGGGCCGCTTTCAAGGAAGCCGACATTTTTGTGCACGGGTCCGGGCCAATGGTCTTAGCCCAGAGCCACATGGAAGCCTGGCGTAAGCTGACCGGCAAGCCCTACGGTGTGTTCGGCGTAACCATTGGCGGGGAACTGGACGAGCGGCTGACCGATTTGCTTAATGGCGCCGCCTTTATCTACCTGCGGGATACAGTATCGCTGAAGCAACTGCAACAAAGAGGAATCAAGTCGCCAGTGCTGGCTTTTGGTCCGGATGCCACGTTTGCCATCCCGCTGCGCAATAAGGCAAAAGCACAGGCCTACTTAAACTCGGTTGGCTTGACGGACAAGCAGTTTATCTGCGTAATTCCGCGTTTGCGCTACACCCCGTATTTCAAGATTCATAACACCACTCCTACGGACGAAGAACTGCGCCGGGCGGCCATCTCCGCGCAGTTTGTGGAGCAGGACCACGCCAAGTTACGGGAGGTAATCATCGAATGGGTGCGCAAAACAGGCCTGAAAGTGTTGGCCTGCCCCGAAATGACTCACGAGATGGCCCTGGCCAAGCAGTACCTGGTGGACCCTTTGCCTGACGATGTGAAGAAGAACGTGGTGTGGCGCGAAACCTATTGGCTGCCCGACGAAGCCACGTCGGTGTACGAGCGGAGTCAGGTGGTAGTGAGTTTGGAAATGCACTCGCCCATCATGGCTTTCCAGGCCAACACGCCCGCCATTCTGGTCCGGCAGCCCACTGACACCAGCAAGGGCCAGATGTGGCGCGACGTCGGCCTAACCGACTGGATTTTCGAAGTCGACCCCAGCACAGGCGCTCAAATTGCCAGCCGGGTGCTGGAAATCCACACAAACTACCCGGCTGCCCTGGCCAAGCTGGGGGCAGCACGTGGCTTCGTCAAGCAGCGGCAGCAGGAAATGGCCGGCGAAGTAGCCAAAGTCATTCAGACCTAGCCAGCGGCGGCACTGCTGCGAACTCACTAGCTCCCTATTATTATGTCCGTTAGCCAATTGCCCAAGAATACGGAGGTCATCTCCGGCGAGAAACCATCCACCGCCCCGACGAAGCTGTTCTCAGCCGTCGTCGTCGTGGCAGCACTGGGCTACTTTGTCGACATCTACGACCTGATTCTATTCAGCATCGTGCGGGTCGCCAGCCTCAACGAGTTGGGCGTCACGGCGTCGACCGAGCTCACCAACCAGGGCTTGTTTCTCATCAACATGCAGATGGGCGGCATGCTGCTCGGCGGCATACTGTGGGGCATCCTCGGGGATAAGAAGGGAAGGCTATCGGTCTTGTTCGGGTCCATTTTGCTGTACTCGCTGGCCAACCTGGCTAACGGATTTGCGCAGACGGTGGACCAGTACGCCTGGCTGCGGCTCATTGCCGGGGTGGGCCTGGCGGGCGAGTTGGGGGCCGGCATCACGCTCGTGAGCGAGAGTCTGCCTAAGGAAAAGCGCGGCTACGGCACCATGATAGTAGCCACTATCGGGGTGAGCGGGGCTATGCTGGCTTATCTGGTGGGCCAGAAGCTGGGTTGGCGCAACGCCTACTTCGTGGGGGGCGGGTTGGGGCTGGCGCTGTTGCTGCTGCGCGTGAGCGTGTTCGAGTCGGGCATGTTCCAGCAGGTGCAGGCCCAGGGCGAAATAACGCGCGGCAATTTTCTAAGCCTTTTCACCAACGGGCCGCGGCTGGGCAAGTACCTGCGCATCCTGCTCATCGGCGTGCCGCTGTGGTTTGTGGTGGGCATTCTCGTCACGCTGGCCCCGGAGTTTGGGCGGGCGCTGAGCGTCACCGGGGAAGTCACGGCCGGGCTGGCGGTATTCTGGTGCTACTTCGGACTGGTGTTCGGCGACTTTATGAGCGGCGCGCTGAGCCAGCTCTGGCGCAGTCGCAATAAGGCGCTGCAAGTGTTTCTGGCGTTTTGCGCCACGTTGGTCGCGGTATACCTGTTTGGCTTGAAGGGCGCTTCGCCCACCACTTTTTACGCCGTGTGCTTCGTGCTGGGCATGTCGGTGGGCTTCTGGGCCTTATTCGTGACCGTGGCGGCCGAGCAGTTCGGCACCAACCTACGGGCCACGGTGGCCACCACGGCCCCCAACTTCGCTCGGGGGGCGGTAGTGCTGTTGGTGCCCGCTTTCAAGTACCTAAGCGGAGCTTTTGGCTTCGTGCCGGGCGCGGCAATGCTGGGCGCATTCACGCTAGTGGTGGCCTTTTGGGCGGTCAGCACCCTGCCTGAGAGTTACGGCAAAGACCTCAATTACGTGGAACAGTAGCAAACAGTAGCAAACAGTAGCACGAAGCTAAGAGCTACTACGGGGTCCTATTTGACAACGATTTATTGATTTTTATGATGCCTTCTCTCCCAAGCCGCCGCCAATTCATCAAGGCCTCAACCGCTTTATGTGGCATGTCGCTGCTGCCCATCAATGCCCTGTTAGCGGTAGCTCCCCGGTCCCGCCACATTCTGTTGCGCTCGGGCTGGCAAACGGAAAACATCGGCGACATTGCCCACACGCCCGGTGTGCTAGTTCTTCTGGAGAAGTATCTACCCGACGCCATCGTCACCTTCTGGCCGTTTTACGATTATCTGCCGGACCAGGAGGTAAGCATGCTAAAGCAGCGGTTCCCGAAGCTGCGCATCGCGCAGGGCAAGCTCGACGCCGCGGGCAAGGCTTCTACCCCCGAGCTAGAGGCAGCCGTTGCTTCCGCCGACTTCTTGCTGCACAACTCCGGGCCCTACATGCTAGCCTGGGCCGATGCGGAGGCCTTTCACAAACGCACGGGCAAACCGTTTGGGGTGTACGGCGTCACGTACGGTCACTGGGTCTTCGGAACCCAAGAAAAGGAAACGCTCAGCAAAGCGCAGTTCGTGTATTTCCGCGACTCGGTGTCTTTGGCCAAAGCCAAGCAAGACGGTGTCCACGCACCTATCATGGAGTTTTCTCCAGACGCGGTGTTTGCCCTGGATTTACGAAATGAACCGGCGGCAGACGCTTTCCTGAGGGCTCAGGGACTGGAGGCTGACAAGTTTCTGTGTTGCATACCCAAACAGCGGTACACCCCCACGTGGCTTCACGTGCGGAAAAACCGGCCGCTCGATGGGGGCAAAAACAACCGTAATGAGGAGATGAAGGACCACGACCATCTGCCCCTGCGCGAAGCCATCATCGCCATTACCCGCGGAACGTCCATGAAGGTACTAATCTGCCACGAGGACGAAACGGAAATGAGCATCGGCAAGGAATGGCTACTCGATAAGCTGCCGGCAGACGTGCAGAAAAAAGTGGTGTGGCTTAATCGGCCCTGGACCCTGGATGAGGCCGTTGGTATCTACCGGCGTAGCGCCGGGCTGTTCGGCAACGAGATGCACAGTCCCATTATGTGCATTGCCAACGGCATTCCGGCTATTGTAGTCCGTTGGGTCGAGCAGAGCAGCAAGGGCGTGATGTGGGAAGACATCGGCCTGAAGGAGTGGCTGTTCAATTTTGATTGTGAAGACGATACCAAGCGCTTCGTCCCTACCGTGCTAGCCTTGGCAAAGGACCCCGTCGCGGCCAAGGCCAAAGCCGTGAAGGCGCAGGCGTTTGCGCTCAACCGATTGCGCCAAACGATGGGGGAGGTGGTAAAGGCCAGCCAACCTGCTTAAAACGCCGCCGTCGCTGGCGCTTGGGCGGCGCTTGTCTCAGTAAGGTTAACCCACTTGGTAGCAAGCGCGGATTTCTATTAGTCAGCGCTGGTAATGGCTGCGGCAATCAAGCTCGGGTATATGACTTCCTACAGGAGGTTCATCTAATAATCGAGATATAAAAAAAATCCATTTTAAATCCAGCATTTCGCTTTCGGGTCAACTCTCCTGTGACCGGAACGGTGGGCTATTCTGCTTAAAAACGAGCCAGCCAAAGCCATAACCGGCTAGGCATCGGCAGCTCACCTCCACGCTTCTGCTCCGTATTTCCATGCAATCCCCACACTTCGCAACTCTGATGGCCACCGCTTTGGTTTGCGCCATAGCCACTACGAGTGTGGCGCAAACCAAGGTGGCTGCTCCCGCCAAGACGCCCGCGTCAGCCTCTCTTACGGCTCATGAGGCTAAAATCGAAGCCCTGCTCAAGCAGCTAACGCTAGAGGAAAAGGTGCACATGATTCACGCCAACTCAGCTTTCGCGGCCGGCGGCGTGCCACGGCTAGGCATTCCCGAAATTATGACTTCGGACGGGCCCCACGGCGTGCGCCCCGAGCAGGGCCGCAGCTGGAAGCCGGTGGACAGTCCCAGTAACGCCGGCACGTACATGCCCACCAACAACACGCTGGCTTCGACCTGGAACCCGGCTCTAGGCTATGCCTACGGCACCGTTTTGGGCCAGGAAGCCAATTTTCGGGGCAAAGACATCATCCTCGGGCCTGGTATCAACATCATCCGCACGCCGCTAAACGGGCGCAACTTCGAATACTTGAGCGAAGACCCGTTTCTGGTGTCGAAGATGGTTGTGGGCTACATCAAGGGCGTACAGGACCAGGGCGTGTCGGCCTGCGTGAAACACTTCGCCGTTAACAACCAGGAAACCCATCGCAGCGACGTCGACGTGAACGTGAGCGAGCGAGCCATGCGCGAAATCTACCTGCCCGGGTTTCGGGCGGCCGTGCAGCAGGCGGGGGTATACACGCTCATGGGGGCCTACAACAAGTTCCGGGGCCAGTACACTACCCACAACGAGTACCTGATGAACGCCATTCTCAAAGGCGAATGGGGATTCAAAGGCTTGGTGATAAGCGACTGGGGCTCGGTGCACGACACCCAAGAAGCCTTGCGCAACGGCACCGATCTGGAAATGGGTACCGACCTGGCCCTGGCGTTGCAGGGCACCGCACAAGGCGGGCAAGTCGGCGGGGGGCCCAAGCCTGTGTACACCCCCGCCCTCTACGAGCGATTTTACTTGGCTGCTCCCGCGCTCGAAGCCACCCGCCAAGACCCCAAGCTGGTGCCGCTCATCGACGACAAAGTGCGCCGCATTCTGCGGGTGATGTATGCCACCAACATGCTGGGCGGAACCAAGCGCCAGACCGGCTCTCACAACACCAGAGAACACCAGGCCACTGCCCTGAAAGTGGCAGAGGAAGGCATCGTGCTGCTGAAAAACGACGGCATCCTGCCCCTGAAGAAGACGGTGAAATCAATTGTAGTCATCGGCGCCAACGCCACGCGCGAAAACGCGGGCGGCGGCGGCAGCGGGCAACTTAAAGCCAAGTATGAAATCACCCCGCTGCAAGGCCTAAAAAATGCGTTGGGCACTGCCGCGACCGTCACCTATGCGGCCGGCTACAAGGTTGCCCGCGGCCAGCAGGCTGACCCGGCCCTAATTGCCGAAGCCGTGGCCGCGGCCAAAGCGGCGGAGGTCGTGGTGTACGTGGGCGGCTCTTTTCATGGCTACGACTACACCAATTGGAGCGACAACGCCTACGACGCCGAGGACACTGACAAGCCCGACATGAATATGCCATTCGGCCAGGACGAGCTGCTGCGCGCCGTGCAGGCCGCCAACCCCAACACCGTGGTGGTCCTGCTCGGCGGCGGTCCCATCGACGTGTCGGGCTGGATAAAGCAAACCAAAGGCCTCATAGAAGCCTGGTACCCCGGTATGGAAGGCGGCAATGCCCTGGCACATATTCTCTTTGGCAACGTGAATCCATCGGGCAAGCTCCCCTTCACTTTCCCCGTGAAGCTGGAAGACGCGCCCGCTCACAAGCTGGGCGAGTACCCCAGCACGCCCGGCAACCCGTTGAAGCAGACCTACAAGGACGACATCTATGTGGGCTACCGCTACTTCGATACCTATAAAGTGGCTCCGCAGTTCGCCTTTGGCCACGGCCTGAGCTACACCACTTTCAAATACGACAAGCTGACGGTGACGCCCGGCATCAAAAGCGCGACGGTGAAGCTGACCGTGACCAACACCGGCAAAATGGCCGGCGCCGAGGTGGTACAGGTGTACGTGCACGACCAGCAGGCCTCGCTTAAGCGGCCCGAAAAAGAGCTCAAGGGCTTCGAGAAGATATTTCTCCAGCCCGGCGAAAGCAAAACGGTGACCCTGACGCTGGATTCCGACGCCTTCCAGTTCTACGACGAAGGCAAAAAGCAGTGGGTGCTGGAGCCCGGCAAATTTGACGTGTTGGTGGGTAGCTCTTCGCGCGATATCCGCTTGACCGGCAGCGTGCTGTTGTAGGGCCCCGCTTTCTAGGACAGCCCACTTAAATCGACTGTAAATAATTGTTTGTCAGCTTCATTTCACCCAATCCATGAACCGTCCCATCTTAGTTATTGGCAGTGCCAACACCGACATGGTCATCACCACCAAGTACTTCCCGCGGCCGGGAGAAACGGTGTTGGGTGAGCAATTTCTGATAAACCCCGGCGGCAAGGGGGCCAACCAGGCGGTGGCTGCGGCCCGGCTGGGCGGGCAGGTCACGTTCATCACCAAGTTCGGCGCCGACCTGTTTGGCGACCAGGGCCGGGCGCAGCTGCTGCGTGAGGGCATCGTCACCAACTACATTCTATCGGACCCTGACCACCCCTCGGGCGTGGCCCTGATTACGGTAGACGAGCACGGCGAGAACAGCATCGTGGTGGCCCCAGGGGCCAACGCCACTCTCTCGCCCGCCGACCTGGACAGCGCCAACCAGCCATTTGCCGAGTGCGCGCTGGTGCTGATGCAACTGGAAATCCCACTGCCCACCGTGCTGGCCGCGGCCCGGATGGCCACTACTCTGCAGAGGCGCATCATCCTGAATCCGGCGCCCGCCCAAGCCCTGCCCGATGAGCTGCTCCGGCAGCTGTTTCTCATCACGCCCAACGAGTCGGAGGCTGAAATCCTCACGGGCATTGCCATCACCGATGCGATGTCGCTGGAAGCGGCGGCCCAAGCCCTGCTGGCTAAGGGCGTGCAAAACGTCGTGATTACGCTGGGCGGGGAGGGGGCGTACCTGCGCACAACTGCTGGGGGCCAACACCTGCCCGCGGTGCGCACCCAGCCCGTGGACACGACAGCCGCCGGCGACGTCTTTAACGGCGCGTTGGCCGTGGCCCTGACCGAGGGCGATGACCTCGCGGCAGCGGTGGCTTTTGCCAATCAAGCCGCCGCCATTTCCGTCACGCGGCTCGGGGCCCAAGCTTCGGCGCCGTACCGCGAGGAGCTTTCTGCCGAACGAGCCGTGCCAAGCGCAGCCGGAGCGCCCCACCCGCAGCTGTAATCAATGCCAACGCAACAAAGCGGTAGCGATGCTTCGGCAAGCTCAGCTTGAGTAACGCTTTCTCCCTTCAGCCCCCAGCACTCCTAACCCCCCTCATGTTCATCATCCAAACTTACCCGACAGCTGTGGCTTTTTGCCTGGTCACGATGCTGTGCTGGGGCTCCTGGGCCAACACCCAGAAGCTGGCCGCCCAGCAGTGGCGCTTCGAGCTTTTCTATTGGGACTACGTGCTGGGCATCGTGCTCACGGCCCTGCTCTTCGGCTTGACGCTGGGCAGCACCGGAGACGCCGGCCGCGGTTTTCTGACTGACTTGCGCCAGGCGGATATGGCGTCTGTGGGGCAGGCCATGCTGGGAGGCATTATTTTCAACGCGGCCAACATCCTGCTGGTGGCTGCCATTGCCATTGCCGGTATGTCGGTGGCGTTTCCAGTGGGCATCGGCATTGCGCTGGTGTGGGGCGTGCTGGTCAACTACTGGGATAACCCACTGGGCGACTCCGGGCGGCTATTTCTGGGGGTGGGATTGGTGGTAGTGGCCATTCTGCTCAACGCTTTTGCCTACCGACGGGCTGCGGCGCAGGCGCAAAAAGTATCGAGCCGGGGGCTGGTGCTGGCTGTGGTGGCGGGCCTGCTGATGGGCTTTTTCTACAAGTACGTGGCCGCGTCCATGTTTCCGGATTTTACGGTACCAGAGGCCGGCAAGCTCAGCCCGTATTCGGCGGTGTTCTGCTTCGCCGGGGGCGTGCTGCTCAGCAACTTTCTGTTCAATACGCTGCTGATGCGGCGGCCGTTTAGCGGCGCGCCGGTGAGCTACGCCGATTACTTCCGGGGCAGCGCCCGCAGCCACCTAATGGGCGTGCTGGGCGGGGCTATCTGGTGCGTGGGCATGGCCTTCAGCATCCTGGCTTCGGGCAAGGCTGGGCCGGCCATTTCCTACGGGCTGGGGCAGGGCGCGACGGTAGTAGCCGCCATCTGGGGCATTGCCATCTGGAAGGAGTTTCGCAACGCGCCCAAAGGCACGCCCTTGATTTTGAACGGCATGCTGGCCTGCTACCTCGCGGGCCTGATGCTCATCATCGCGGCTCACTAAGCTAGCGCAGCTTCTACCGACGGCCTTTTACTGCTGACTCCTACGCTGAATAAATTTCAATTTATCGCATGAAAACCTTACTATTCAAAGCCACTGCCATGGTGTTTGGCCTGGCCTGCATCGCCACTGCTTCCGTGGCCCAAGCGCCGGCCAAAAAGGTGGCCAAGCCCGCTGCGGCCCCGGCAGCCAAAACCCTAACCTTGACCAAGGCGGCGCTGCAAAACAAAATCAAGGGCGGCTGGGCCGGGCAGACCATCGGTGTGACCTACGGCGGCCCCATGGAGTTCAAATACAACGGTACCATCATTCAGGAGTACCAGCCCATTGAGTGGAACAAGGGCCTGCTAAAGAAAACCATGACCGACGACCCGGGCCTCTACGACGACATCTACATGGACCTGACGTTCGTGGAAGTGTTTGAGAAAGAAGGTCTGGACGCGCCAGTTGCCTCCTTTGCCAAGGCCTACGCCAACGCCGGGTACTACCTTTGGCACGCCAACCAAGCGGGGCGCAACAACATCCTGCGCGGCGTGATGCCGCCGCAGTCGGGCCACTGGCTCAGCAACCCGCACGCCGATTGCATCGACTACCAGATTGAGGCCGACTTTGCGGGGCTGATGTCGCCGGGCATGCCCAACGCGGCGTCGGCCATCAGCGACAAAATCGGGCACATCATGAACTACGGCGACGGCTGGTACGGCGGCGTGTACCTGGGCGCCTTGTACACGCTTGCTTTCACTTCCGACAACATTCCCTACATCGTGGAGGAGGCGCTGAAAACCATCCCCAAGCAAAGCAAATACTACCATTGCATCAGCGACGTCATCCGCTGGCACCAGCAGTACCCCAATGACTGGAAGCAGACCTGGTTTGAGGTGCAGAAGAAGTGGAGCGCCGACCTGGGCTGCCCCGATGGCGTGTTCAAGCCCTATAACATCGACGCGACCGTGAACTCGGCCTACGTGGTTATTGGCCTGCTCTACGGCAACGGTGACTTTACCAAGACGTTGAACATCAGCACCCGCTGCGGCAACGACGCCGACTGCAACCCCTCATCGGCGGGCGGTATTCTGGGCACCATCCTGGGCTACGACAAGATTTCGGCTTACTGGAAGCAAGGCCTGCAGGACGTGGAGGACATCGACTTCAAGTACACCACCACCTCGTTGCATAAGGTCTACGACATCGGCTTCCGGCACGCCCTGCAGATGGTGCAGCGCAACGGCGGCAAAGTGGCGGGCGAGCAGGTGACCATCAAGCTTCAAACGCCGGTACCGGTTCAGTTTGAAGAAAGCTTTGCTGGCCATTTTCCGGTGAAGAAAATAGCCGTCAATAAGCCGCTAAAAGACGAATACACCTTCGACTTCGAGGGCATTGGCTACGTGATGAAAGGCGAAACATCGAAGTGGTCGCAGAAGTCGGATTACGTGTTCCGAACCGAAGTATCCATTGATGGGCAAGCCCCCGTGCTGGTGGAGCTGCCCACCAATTTCACCACCCGTCTGCAGGAGCTCAACTACAAGTACCAATTGCCTAAAGGCAAGCACACTGTGAAGGTGAAGTTGCTGAACCCCAGCGCTGAATTCCCCTGCAACATTGGCGAGGTGATAGTGTACTCCGACCAGCCGGCCGGGCGCGTGGTAGTCAACTAAGACTTTTCAGGCCTGCCCCCACCCTGATTGGCAACCTGCTTCTGCTTAAAATTAAGATAATCTCACTGATGACCAGCCGTTTCGCTGTTTTTTTCCTGCTGATGGTCGGGTTGCTCCTGGCCCCGGCAGTCCGTGCCCAATCTGAGGCCTCGTGCCCCGTGGCTCTGCCGACTGACCCGAAGATGAAGCCGTTCATCGACGCGCTGATGACCCGGATGACACTGGAAGAAAAAATTGGCCAACTTAACCTCGCGGCCACCGGCTTCGACGTGACCGGGCCGGTGGTGAATAAAGACGTGCGGGGCAGCATCTCGCAAGGCCGCATGGGTGCCCTGCTCAACCCCAACACCTACGCCGCCACCCACGAGCTGCAGGCCCTGGCCTTGAAAACACGCCTGAAAATTCCGCTCATCTTCGGCTACGACGTCATTCATGGGTACCGCACCATGTTTCCGATGCCCCTAGGGCTGGCTGCCACCTGGGACCTAAGCGCCATCGAGCAGAGCGCGCGAATCGCGGCCGAGGAAGCCGCCGCCGCCGGCATTAACTGGGTGTATTCGCCCATGGTCGACATTGGTCGCGACCCGCGCTGGGGTCGCGTGGTAGAAGGCACCGGCGAGGACCCTTACCTGGGTTCGCGCATCGCCGAAGCCATGGTGCGCGGTTACCAGGGCCCGGATAATGACATGACTAAGCCCGCCCGCGTGATGGCCTGCCTCAAGCACTTTGCTCTCTACGGAGCGTCCGAAGCAGGCCGTGACTACAATACGACTGACATGAGCCGGCAACGCATGTTCAACGAATACCTGCTGCCCTATCAGGCTGCAATTAACGCCGGGGTGGGCTCGGTCATGTCGTCCTTCAACGACATCAACGGCCGGCCCGCCACCGCCAACCGCTGGCTGCTAACCGACCTGCTGCGCACCCAGTGGGGTTTTCAGGGCTTCGTGGCCACCGACTACGACGCCATCAATGAGTTGATGGCCCACGGCCTGGGCGACGAACAACAAGTAACTACGCTGGCCCTGAAAGCGGGCGTGGACATGGACATGGTGGATGAGATGTTCCCAAAACACCTGCCTGGCCTGCTGCAAAGCGGCCGCGTGACGCAGGCGGAAATTGACCAGGCCTGCCGCCGCGTGCTGGAAGGCAAGTATCGCCTAGGCTTGTTCCAAGACCCATACCGAGGCACGTCACAGAAGCGGGCTACTACTACAGCCTTGAAGCCAGAATTCCTGGCCGCCAGCCGTGACTTGGCCCGCCGCAGTTTAGTGCTGCTCAAGAATGACAAGCAGACGCTCCCGCTGAAAAAGTCGGGTACCATCGCCTTGATTGGCCCGCTGGCCCAGAGCCAGCGCGACCTGATTGGCTCCTGGAGCGCCGCCGGCGATTGGAAGAAGGCCGTATCGCTGGAGCAGGGCCTGCGCAATGTGGCTGGGCCCGCCGTGAAAATCACCTATGCCAAGGGCACCAACCTCACCGATGACCGCCGTCTGTTTGAGCAGCTGAATTCCAGCGGCGGTCAGCTCACTTTTGACCCACGCTCGGCCGAGGAGATGATACGCGAGGCCGTGCAGGTGGCGCAGCAGGCCGACATCATCGTGGCAGCCGTGGGCGAGTCAGCTGGCATGACTGGCGAGGCCACTAGCCGTGCCGACCTCGGCCTACCCGGTCAGCAGCTGGCGTTGCTCAAAGCGCTCAAAGCGACTGGCAAGCCGCTAGTACTCGTGCTCATGAATGGCCGGCCACTGACGCTGAGCTGGGAAGACCAGAACGCCGATGCCATTCTTGAAACGTGGTTTGCCGGCAGCCAGGGCGGCAGCGCCATCGCCGACGTGCTGTTTGGAGCCTACAACCCGGCCGGCAAAATTACGATGACGTTCCCGCGCGTGCTGGGTCAGGTGCCCATTTACTACAACTACAAAAATACCGGCCGCCCGGCCCTCGGCGACGCCAACGACAAGTATAAGTCCAGCTACCTCGACGTGCCGAACTCGCCGTTGTATCCCTTTGGGTATGGACTGAGCTACACCACGTTTGAGTACGGCAAGCCGGAACTCAGCACGACCACCCTCAAAAGCGGTCAAGGGCTAGAATTGCGGGTGAGCGTGCGTAACACGGGCGGTTACGATGGGGAGGAAGTGGCGCAGCTCTACCTCCGTGACATAGTGGGCTCCAGCACCCGGCCGGTAAAAGAGCTTAAGGGCTTTCAAAAAGTGCTGCTTAAGCGCGGGGAAAGCCAAACGCTCACCTTCCGCTTGTCGCCCCAGGACTTAAAATTCTATAACGACGACCTGCAATTCGTGGCCGAGCCGGGGGCCTTTCAGGTCTTTGTGGGCGGCAATTCGCGCGATGTGCAGCACGCCGCTTTCACGCTGGAGTAGGTCGAGTTCGTCCGATGCCTCCCAAGTCAACTACTTCCTACAAGCTTCCATTCACTTCACCAAACCCACCCACTGCATGAAAAAGTTGCTACTGCTTTACCTGGCGTTGAACTGGTTTTCCAGTGCCTGGGCCACTAACTACTACGTTTCCGGTGGGGCTAACTCGCTGGTGACGGGTGCCGACAATACCACCGCCGGTCGGGGCCTGAGCCCGGCGCTGCCGTTTGCCACCGTCCAGTACGCCGCCAACCTGACCTTGCCCGGCGATACCGTGTTTGTACGCCAGGGGACCTACCGGGGCCAGTTTTCCTTTTCGCCCACCCTCGACGTGACCCGGCCCGGCACGGCCAGCGCTTGGATTGTGTACACTAATTATCGCCGCGACGCGCAACGGCCCTTGTTCACACTGCAAACCAACACCTTCCAAGGCGTGCACGTGTACAACACGGCGGCGTACGTGGAAGTCAGCGGCTTCCGCGTGCAGGGCAACAACCGCAGCGTGACGCTGGGCGCCGCCCTCAACCAGCCTAGCAGCTGCGCCAACCCCACGGGCAGCCCCTTGGGCCTGTACAACGCCAACGGCATCTCGACCGACGGCACCTCGGCGACTGGTTACCCGCACCACCTGCGCTTTGCCAACAACGAGGTGTTTGAATGCGGTGGGGCCGGCATCGCTATGGGCCAGTCTGATTACGTGGCAATTGAGAACAACCTGGTGTACAACAACTGCTGGTACACCCGCTACGGCACCAGCGGTATTTCCATCAACAGCAGCGTGGCTTTCGACAATGCGCCGGGCTACCATATTGTTATCCGCAACAACCGCAGCTTCGGCAACCGCCTCTACGTGCCATGGCGCAGCGGCACCGTCTGCCGGGGCATCACCGATGGCAACGGCATCATCCTGGACGTAAATCCCGGCTATTCCGGCAAGTTTTTGGTGGCCAACAACCTGTGCGTGAACAACGGCGGCAGCGGTTTCCAGTGCTTGCGCACGTCGAATATCGACCTCATCAACAATACGTTTTACCAAAACTCGCGCAGCCCCGACCGCGCCAGCCCCGGCGACCGCGTCGAAGTACTCACCAACCAATCGGCCAACGTGCTAGTGCAGAACAATATCCTGGTCACGGACAATGAAACCCGGATTAACGTCAATTTCGCGACAACGAACCTCACCTACACCAACAATCTCTTTTTTGGCGGCATCGGCACCGGCGTGGCCGGCACCAATACCGTAACGGCCGACCCGCAGTTCGTAAGCGCCAGCGTGGCCCCCTTCACGGCCGACTTCCGCCTGCGGCCGGGCAGCCCGGCCATCAACGCGGGTGTCAACAACCTGCTTCCGGCTACCGACTTGGCCGGTAACCCGCGCGTGGTGGGTGCTACCGTGGACATTGGCGCCTACGAATTCGACGCCGCACTCAGCCCGTCCTTCACCACCTGGGTCGGCGGGGGCAGTACCGATTGGAATACGAGCGCCAACTGGTCGGCAGGCGTGCCCTCGGCCGCCCTCGATGGCTACCTTCCGGCCGCCACGGCGCCTTACCCTGTCATTACCGCAAATACTACCATCCAGTCGCTGGTCATCGGCAGCGGCGCTTCGCTGACCCTCAACGGCGGCGTGCTCGACGTGAAAGGCTCGCTAAATAACAGCGGTACCTTCACCGCGGCCTCAAGCGCTGGCATTACCCTGACGGGTACGACGCCGCAGGGCCTGGGCGGCCCCAGCACCATTGAGGTGTCGACGCTCACGCTAAACAATCCGGCCGGAGCGAGCCTGGGTGGCCGCGTGCGCATCCGCGGGGTGTTGACGCTTACGGCCGGTTCGCTCACGGCCAATGACCGACTGACGCTGGTTTCCGATGCCACGGGAACGGCCCTGGTCAACAACGCGGGCACCGGCACGGTGAGCGGCATCAGCACCGTGCAGCGCTACATCGACCCCAGCCTGAACCCCGGCCGCGGCTACCGCCATTTCAGCTCGCCCGTGGCCGGCACCACCGTGGCTGATTTGACCACCACGGGCTTCACGCCGGAAATCAGCCAGGCCGCCGCGTACAATGCCTCGGCCACGCCCGGCACCACTACGCCCTTCCCCACGGTGTTCGGCTACGACCAAAGCCGCGTCAGCCTGAATAATAATTACACCCCGTTTGACCGCGGTTTCTTAGTGCCGGCCACCACCGCCACTACCCTCGCCGTGGGCCGCGGCTACGCCGTGAATATTAACGCGCCAGCTCTGGTCGATTTCGTGGGCGTGCTCACCAACGGCGACCAATCGGTAGCGCTAACGCGCGCTGCTACCGGCACAGCCAACGAGTCTGACGCCGGCTGGCAGTTGCTGGGCAACCCCTACGCTTCGCCGCTGGATTATAGCTTGGTAGCCCCCACCGACCGCCTCAACCTCGACGCGGCTATTTATGTATTCAGCAGCACCAGCCAATATGGTGGTCAGTACCGCAGCTATGTGAGCGGCATCGGCAACCCAATACTGTCCTTGGGACAGGGCTTCTTCGCCCGCGTAAGCAGTGGCCAAACCACCGGTACGCTCACTTTCCGCAATAGCCAGCGCCTGACCGCACCCAATGCCACCGCCTTCCAGCGAGCTGCCGCCGACCTACGCCCGCAAGTACAGCTGGAGTTGCTGGGCGCCAACGGGCTAGCCGACGCCTTCTACGCTTACGCCGAAACCAGCAGCACCCCCGATTTCGACGCCCAGCACGACGCCCAGAAACTGACCAACCCCAGCGGCCTTAACCTGGCTTCGGTAGCCGGCACCGGCGAGTCGCTCTCCATCGACGGCCGCCCGGTCTTTACCGTAAACACCACCCTGCCGCTGACCGTGGGGGTGCCCGCTGCTGGCTCCTACTCCCTAACAGCCGCTACGCTCAGTAACCTGCCCGCCAGCCTCGACGCCGTGCTCACCGATGCTCTGACGGGTCAGACCGTAAACCTGCGGCAGCAGCCTGCCTATGCCTTCAGCGTGAGCCCAGCGGCTGCCGGTGCCCTTATCATTGGGCGCTTCACCCTGCACTTTGCCGCCCGCACGACGCTAGCCACAGCGCCAGCGCTCTCGGCAGCCGAAGTGTCGCTCTATCCCAACCCCGCCACGAGTGGCTTCACTGTGCTGGTGCCAGCAGTGGCTGGAGCTACGCAGGTGCACGTCGAATTGCTGAACACGCTGGGCCAGGTAGTGCACCGCCAGCAGGCCACTCTGCCCGCCGCGGGGGCTCGGCTCGCGGTGGACGCTATGGGCCTAGCGACTGGCGTCTACACTCTGCGCTTGCAAGTGGGCACCGCCACGCTGGTCAAACGCGTGGTCTTGCAATGAGTCACAAAGCCCAGTCCGGTGCGGAGTGGGCTTTTTTCACGCTGGCTGTGGCCGAGCTGGGCCACCACACCAAGCAGGCTTCGGGGCTGCTGTGCACAGCCATCTTGGGCGAGGCGGTAATGCCGATGCTGTTTGGCTTGGTGGCCGGCCACAATGGGCTGCGCTGGCGCTATTGCTGGCGGTGCTCTGCTACGCCTACATCCTGTGGCACGGCCTGCTGAGTAGCTGCTCAAGCGTGCCACAGCCGGCCCAGGCCCGACCGGCTGAGCCGAGAATGCAGGCCAGCTAATTGATTCAAGGCCAAACCCGCCACCCGCTTCCTGACTTTTTATGACCCTCCGTTTCCTCTGCTGCCTGCTGCTGGCCCGTTTCACCACAACTTGGGCGCAAACCGTCCCGCCGCCCATTGCTATCGAAACCGCACACGTAAGTCTTGTGCTGACCGTAGGCGCTAACCAGAAGCTCTACCAGACTTATCTCGGCTCCAAGCTCATGGCCGCTGACCGGCAGGCCTTGCCTCAGCCCGGCCCCTTCAATGGCTACATGCCCGCGCCTGATGAGGCTTATACCTCCGCTGGCACTGACAACCTATTCGAGCCGGCCATTGGCCTGGTACACGCGGATGGTAACCCCTCGCTGGCCCTGCAGTTTGCCGACGTGCAAACTCGCCAATCGGGTGACAGTTTGACGACTACCACTGTGCACCTGCGCGACCCGGCCTACCCCGTGGATGTGCTGCTACACTTCGCCGCCTATCAGCGAGAGGACGTCATCAAAACCTGGACAGAAATCCGCCACCGCGAGAAAAAGTCCGTTATCCTCACGCAATACGCCTCGGCCATGCTGCGCCTGCACGCCCCGCGCTACTGGCTCACCCAACTGCACGGCGACTGGGCCTCGGAGGCCAAAGAAGCAGAAGGCCAGCTCACCAGCGGTCTGAAAGTCGTGGATTCTAAACTCGGCGGTACCCGCGCCGGCTGGTACCAAACGCCCTCGTTCTTCTTGGCCCTGGACCGGCCCGCTACTGAAACCAGCGGCGAGGTGCTGGCCGGCACCCTGGCCTGGACGGGCAGTTTCCGGTTGGCCTTCGAAGTAGATAACCTAAATACCTTGCGGATGCTGCCGGGCATCAACCCCTACGCCTCGGCCTACACGCTGCCAGCCGGTCAGCCCTTCGTTACGCCCGAGTTCATCTTCACTTACAGCAGCGCCGGCAAAGGCCAGGCCTCGCGCAACCTGCACCGCTGGGCCCGGCGCTACGGCATCCTAGATGGCACCCAGCCCCGCTTGACAGTGCTCAACAACTGGGAAACGACGCTCTTCAATTTTAACGAAATCAAGCTCGATTCGCTCATGGGCGACGCGGCCAAGTTGGGGGCCGACGTGTTCCTGCTTGACGACGGCTGGTTCGGCAACAAGTATCCGCGCAGCAATGAGCAGGCTGGCCTTGGCGACTGGCAGGCCACCAAAACTAAGCTGCCTCACGGCCTAGGCCACCTCGTGGAAACTGCTCAAAAAGAAGGCATCAAATTCGGCATCTGGGTAGAGCCCGAGATGGTGAACCCCAAGAGCGAACTCTACGAGAAACACCCAGACTGGGTGTTGAAGCTCCCCAACCGCCCCGAGGACTACAGCCGCAATCAATTGGTGCTCGACCTAACCAATCCTAAGGTACAGGACTTCGTCTTTAACGTGGTAGACGAGCAGCTGAGCCAGGGCGTGGCCTACGTGAAGTGGGACTGCAACCGCATGATGACCAGTGCCTACTCGCAGTACCTAGGCCGCGACCAGTCGCACCTCTACGTCGACTACGTCCGCGGCCTCTACAAAGTACTTGACCGCATGCGCGCCAAGTACCCGCACCTGCCCATGATGATGTGCTCCGGCGGCGGCTCCCGCGCCGATTACGGCGGCCTAAAGTACTTCAACGACTTCTGGGCCTCCGACAACACCGACGCGCTGGAGCGGGTCTTTATCCAGTGGGGCTTCCTCAATTTCTTTCCTTCCAATGCGCTAGCCAGCCACGTCACCAACTGGAACCGCCAGCACACCCTCAAGTTTCGCACCGACGTGGCGATGATGGGTAAGCTCGGCTATGACATCGACGTGGCCAAGCTCAGCCCGCTCGAGCAGCAGTTCAGCCGCCAGGCCGTGCAGGAATACAAGCGCCTGAACGCCGTGCTGGCGCAAGGCGACTTATTTCGTCTGCTTTCGCCCTATGAAGGCAATCAGGTGGCCCTACTGTACGTGGACGAGGCCCAGCGCCACGCTGTGGCCTTCGGCTACAACCTGCACACCCGATTTCACGAGGCCGTGCTGCCGGTAAAGCTCCAGGGCCTCGACCCCACCAAGCGCTACCGCATAGCTGAAATTAACCTAATGTCCGGCCAGAAAGCCGAGCTGCCCGCCCACGGCCAAACCTACTCCGGCGACTACCTCATGAAAGTGGGCGTGCTGCTGAGCGACCCCGAGGCTAAGCAACTAACCAGCCACGTGCTGGAATTAACGGCGGAATAACTTTTCTATTTAGGCCGCTGCCCCGGTCACCATTTGCTGCTTTCAAACTAATGAATATGAGCTTTTCAAACCGCAACCTATTTCTAGCCACTGTGGTGGTAAGCCTGTCATTTACTGCCTCGGTGGCAGCTGCTCAGACCAAGTTGACTTACGCGCCTAAAGCAGCGCAGCTTCGCTTGCCGAAAGCGCAGGCATTTTCCGCAGAGAACGTGAGGTTGCTGGAAAAGGGGAGTTTTAAAGAATCGCAGGACGCCGAAGCTCGGAACATTCTGAGCTTGAACCCCGACCGGCTGTTGGCACCGTACTTAAAGGAATCGGGCCTCACTCCTAAAGCCAGCTTGTATCCCGGCTGGGAAACCGGCGTGCTGCCCGGCGTGGCGTTGGAGTTTTACCTGTCGGGCGTATCCCGGCTGTCCGTGGCAACCGGACAGAAGGAGTATGCCAGCCGGCTCAGCTACGTGCTGGACCAGCTGGCCTTGTGCCAGGAGAAAGTTAGTGGCTCCTTCAATAACTGACTAGAGCAACCTGAGTCATTTGAAGAGCTTGGTTCAGTAAATGTTAAAAATCGAACTCGAGCAGCTAATGAGGTAGCCGGTATCGTTCAGGCTAGATAAGTAGTGATAAGGAAAACGAGTCGCTACCTACTCAGAAGAATAAGCACTGATAACACGCAATTTTTGCCTTTTCACACTTGTGAACAATTAGCGCCGATAATCAATGGAAACGGTACCCAAATAGCCAGTTTCGCTTAGTTCGGACAGATAGTGATAAGTAAAGGATTTCGCTAGCTATCTCTGCTTCTGAGCATCGACCGAATCAGGTCTCGCCACGCAGTATTTTAAGGAAACCAGGTTAGTTCGGTAGCTCGGCCAAATTCCCGGCCAGTGCTTGTTCTAGTGCTGTGCGGTGGGTATTCCCCCACTGCTCCATCACCTCAATCACCGGCAGCAGCGACCGCCCCAGGTCCGTGAGCTCGTACTCCACTCGGGGCGGCAACTCGGCAAAGATGGTTTTGCTAACCAGACCGTGGTGCTCTAGTTCCGTCAGCTGGACGTTGAGTACGCGCCGCGTGGCGCTGGGAAGCATGCGTTGCAGCGCGCTAGGCCGCTGAATACCCTGGGCAATGCCCACGAGCAGGGTGGATCCATTTGCCATGCAGCACTTCCTTGGTGAGCACCGAGCCGCAGCTCAGCGTGTTAGCAATTTTCTTCCGGTACATAGGAAAGGCAAGTGGAGGAAAGAGCTGTCGGAGGGAGACAGGGATAAAAACCGCCCTAGGGGCTAAAAGTATCGGGTGCCGAATAACTTTTCCGTACTTGCCAGCCCTCCCCATGCACCGGAATTTTGCGCTATGGATGACCCCTTAAATGCGTCGCAAACGCCCCGCACTTCAACCAAACAAGTCAACAGCATGGGAAAACTCACCGGAAAAGTAGCGGTTATTACGGGCGCTACCTCAGGCATGGCCCTGGCCACCGCCCAGTTATTCGTGGCCGAAGGGGCCTGCGTTTTTATCACGGGCCGTAGCCAAGCGAAACTCGACGAAGCGGTGCAAGCCATCGGCCGCAATGTGACGGGGGTGCTGGGTGACGCGGCCAACTTAGCCGACCTCGACCGCCTCTACGAGACGGTGCAGCGGGAAAAAGGCAGCATCGACATTCTGTTCGCCAGCGCCGGGGCAGCCGACTTCGGTAAACTAGGGGAGATTACGGAAGCGTTCTTCGATTCCGTCTTTGAGCTGAACGTGCGCGGTACGCTCTTCACCGTGCAAAAAGCCTTACCCTTGTTCGCAGCCGGCGGTGCCATCGTGCTTAATGGGTCGATGGCCTCCATCAAAGGCTATGCCGCCAATAGCATATACAGCGCCAGTAAAGCCGCGCTTCGGGCCTTTGTGCGGGGATGGCTGGTGGACTTGCAAGACCGCCACATTCGGGTCAACCTCTTGAGTCCAGGGGCCATCGACACGCCTTTGATGGCGGCCTCTGGGACCGAGTTTAAGGCGCAGATTGCCCCCCTGATTCCACGCGGAGAGATGGGTCGTCCAGAAGAGGTGGCCGCTGCTGCTTTGTTCCTGGCTTCGGAAGAGGCCAGCTTTGTGAATGGCATCGAACTCTTCGTCGATGGCGGCATGGGCCAGATTTAGCTGCGCAACTACTAGCCCCTTGCGGAGGCAGGTAGTTGCCCGCCAGCTCTAAAGCACCTAGTGTCTGCTTCCTTTGAAATAAGGCCAGCGTGAGTCGGAATCTGATAGCCGAAGCGAGGCTAAACGCAGCACTCCTTGCCTCGGTATTTTCCCTTCAAAGAGTCATAGCGTCGGGAGGCCAGATAGGCAGCAATATGGAAACATTATTCCTACTTACCTGAAGTGTGCGCTTCCCACTTAAGTGAGCCAGTTAGCACTAAAGGAAAATCTTCCTTAGTGTTGAGCAGACTGCCTGATTTTACTCAACCCAGACAGGTAGCGATAAGTAAGTAGCGTCGTTACTTAGGTATAAGGACGTTGACGACGTGCCCTACCCGTATAGCAGGGCGTGACTTCAAGCGGACCTACTCTACTGCCGTCCTTAACGTTATCCTTTCGCGCGGTCTGCGCCCCGGCCCCGCTAGGCCGGCGCTATCCCGGCGCGCACCTGCCCAGCGCGCAGCCACGCCATAGCTTCTGCCTCGCTCTCAAACAACTTCGGAAAAGCGTCAACGGCGGCTTCGCGGCGAAAGTAGAGTTCCATCGCGTCGCTCTCGGCCGCCGGGCGTTGGTGCGGGCCCGCCAGGTAGGCCGTGAACAAGGGTCCGTTAAGTGCGGCCGCGATACGGGGCGAAAATTGGTCGCGGAACCACGCGTTCAGGTCGGGGCCGGCCACGGGGCGGCGGCGCAGGTCTAGCAGCCAGAAGCGGCAGTTGCCGTGGGCTTGCGCGGCGGCCAGCATGGCCTCGTAGGTGCCTTGCAGTTCCGGGGGCGGCAGGTCCTGTAGCCACCGGCCAATAATGAGCCCCAAATCGGCGCGGTACTCCAGGGAAAAGGCATCGGAAGGGAAGACGGACATCGGTACGCAGGGAAGTAGGGCGGGTGCCCGCCTATACGGGCTTAGCGGATTCGTAGCCGTTTTCGAGTGCTTGTCACAATAAGGGTGGGACTAGCTCGCCCGCCACTAGTCGGCGGCGGTAGGCGGAAGGACTTTCCCTCATCAGCTGGCGGAAACTGCGGTTGAAATACGATAAGTTCTGAAAGCCACTGGCGTAGCCGACCTCCGTTACGGACTGCGCGTGCCGCAGCAACTGACAGGCTCGTTGCACGCGACATTCTTTCACGAACTCAGTCACCGTGCGCTGGGTCATCTTCTTGAAAAACCGGCAGAACGCCGGGACGGAGAGGGCGGCTTCGGCAGCTAGCTCGGGTACGCTGACCGGGCCGCTCAGGCGCTGGTGCAAGCGGGTGAGCACTCGGCTGAGTTGCGCCTGAGCTGCTGGGGAGGCGTGAACGGGCGGGCTAGGCTCCAGCACGGTATAAGCCGACTCCGGGTACTGAGCTAGCTGCTGCAGGATAGAGAGGAAGGAGAGTAACCGCTCCCAGGGCGGTAGGGTCAACAAGTGCTGCACCTGAGGCCCGATGGCGTGCCGCACCGCGGCCCCAAAGACGAGACCCGTGGTGGCGCGAGCCAGCAGGGCGCGCACGGGCGCTAACTCTGGCCACGCGCCCGGCGCGGGACTACTGAGCTGCGCCGGAAATAGCGCCCCAAACTCCTCAAACGTGTCGTCCTGCCCATAGCCGTAGCTGAGGTGCGGCACATTAGGCCCCAGCAGCAGCAACTCGCCCCCCGCATAGGACGAAACTGTGCGCCCGATGTGGCGACGTCCCGCGCCCCGCGGCAGGTACAAAAGTTCTAGTTCGGGGTGGTAATGCCAGAGCACCGGACAGGGGTTGGCCGCATCGTGGTGAAAGACGGACACCGAACTGTCCAGGGGCGGGGCCAGGGGTTGACGCGTTAATCGCATGGGAAAGCGTAGGCTATTGCAAGAGAACAGCCCTAAAATACGGTATTCGGTTAATGGCGTACGGAAAGTAAGCAAGCCCTGCGTAGTGGCAGCCGGCGCGCACCCGGACCTTTGCCCCGCCATTCACCCCTGGGCGGCCCGCCGTGGCTTTTCGGCTGGCCGCTGTTTACCCTTTTCCCCACCGCCTCTTATGACGATTGAACACGTGGCGCTCTGGACGCCGGACTTGGAACGGTCGCGCCAGTTTTACAGCGAATACTTTAGCGCGCTGGCGAGTGCGTGCTACCGAAATCCAAGCCGGCAGTTCTCTTCTTATTTCCTCTCGTTTGCCGGTGGCGCCCGCTTGGAACTGATGCAGCAGCCGCAGCTGCTGGCGGCGGGCACTGGCCCCGCGCAGGGGTACGCTCACTTGGCCTTTGCCAGCGGCAGCGTGGCCGCCGTCCAGGCCTTAACCGAGCGGCTGCGTGGGGACGGCTACCCCATTGTCAGCGAGCCGCGGATCACTGGGGATGGCTACTACGAAAGCATCGTCGCGGACCCGGACGGGAATCTGGTAGAAATCACTGTCTGACCCCTCGGTCCTCCTCCCTATCACCCCCCTTGAGCCGGTGCTTTGCCGCAGCTACAAGCGGGGACGGCTGCCAAACGCAGCAGTCTCCCCCAAGGCCCTTGACCAATAACCAAGCGCCGGGTTTGCGGCCTCTTCCTACCTCGCGCCGGGTTTGCCTCCTCTTCCTAATCTAACGGCGCGCGTGCCCGCCGAACTAACTGCTTCTTATGCCTACTACCCTGCTGCCCACCCCCGCGCCCCCCGGCAAAGCCGAACAGGGAGCGACCCGACTCGTTTTTTTTGTCATCGGCCTAAGCGGCGCCGCCTGGGCACCCCTAGTACCCTTCGCCAAAATCCGCAACCAGCTTAATGAGGGGCAGTTAGGACTGCTGCTGCTCTGCCTGGGCATTGGCTCCATTCTGGCGATGCCCGTGGCGGGGGCCCTGGCCGCGCGTTACGGGTGTCGGCGCGTTATTCTGGCGGCTATGGGGCTCGTGTGCCTGGCCTTGCCGCTGCTCTCTTTGGCTGCCCCGCTCGCGCTACTCGCGCCAGCCTTATTCGTCTTTGGGGTTGGCCTGGGCTCGGTGGACTGCGTCATCAATATGCAGGCCGTTCTGGTGGAGCGGGCCAGCGGCCGCACGCTCATGTCGGGTTTTCACGGCTTCTTTAGCGTGGGCGGGATGGTGGGAGCGGGCAGCCTGAGTGCGTTGCTGAGTGCCGGCGTCTCCCCCGTGGCCGCCACGGGGATACTGACTGTTGTCAGTGCCGGCGTCCTGCTGTATGCCGCACCGCATCTGCTGGCGTACGGCAGTTCCAGTACGGGGCCGGCCTTCGCGCTACCCCGCGGCGTGGTGTTGTTTATTGGACTGCTGTGCTTCATTTTATTTTTGACGGAGGGCTCTATCCTGGACTGGAGTGCCGTGTTTCTGAGCACGGAGCGGGCCGTAAAACCCGCCTGGGCGGGCTTGGGCTACACGGTCTTCTCCCTGGCCATGTTGCTGGGCCGCTTCACGGGGGATGTCCTCGTGCGCCGCCTGGGGGGGAGGGTCATGCTGAGCTTCGGAGGGCTGTTGGCAGCCCTGGGCTTGACGCTGACCGTGCTGGTGCCTAGCTGGCAGGTGGGGCTCGGAGGCTATGCCCTGGTGGGGGCCGGGTGCGCCAATATGGTGCCGGTGCTGTTTTCCGCCGTGGGCCGTCAGCAGGTGATGCCTGCCCACCTGGCCATTCCAGCCATCTCCACCATTGGCTACGCCGGCATCCTGGCGGGGCCCGCTTTGATTGGCTTTGTGGCCCAGGCCACCAATTTTACCACGGCTTTTCTCTGCTTAGCCGCCTTGTTAGTAGGGGTGGCAGCCAGCAGTCGGAAACTCGCCGTCTGACGGAGTGGTCGTAGGTAACAAGGCGGCCTAGCGCTTACCGCAGTCCAGCATCACTACCTGTTTCGCCTTCTGAGCACCAGCCAACTTAGTCTGAGTTACACAATATTAAACAGAAGTCACTCGGAGGTCATGCTTTTGCTGACTACTGGCAGCCGTTCGTGCAGGGGCTAAACTTACTTCTGATTGAAGTTCCCTCCGCGCGGGGCGGTAAAGCCCAGCGCGTTCAACTCCCCCGCTAGCTGGCGAAAGCTTATCCCCTGCGCCCGGCGGGAGGCAATAAAGGCAGCCGTTTGCCGCAGGCCCGGGTGCTGCTACTGCAGATGGGCTCGCTGCAAGAGCAGGCTCTGTTCCCGAGCGTCATTCGTGAGGTTGGCCGGGGTGTTTAATTGGGCTCCGCGCGCCTTCTTGGCCGCAAGCGCATTCTTGGTCTACTTCGAGAATAGTCTCGCGCTCATGCTGAGCGAGCACCGCGAATAGGCCCACGGTAAGGGTGTTCGCATCGGGCATGTCGCAACAAACAAAGTCTACTCCCGAATCGCGTAGCGTCAAGATGAAACTCGCATTGCGACTGAGTCGGTCGTGCTTGGCAAGCAGCAGCACCCCACCCACGGCACGGGCTGCTGCCATCGCCGCTAGCAACTACGGCCGCTGGTTCTTCTTCCCACTCTCCACCTCGGCGTACTCGCCCTGCGGCTGGCCACCTCTCAGGAAGCTGACCACCGCGGCCTGCTGCGCTTCGAGGCCGAGAACGGAGGCGCCTTGCGTCTGAGTGGAGACGCGGTAGTAAGCAAATTAGGCGGGCATGAGAATTAGGTGGGCAGTCGAGCAAGAATCTGGACGAAGATGCCTTCTATAGTAATTTGTTAAACGTGCGTCGTGGAAGGGGCACCGTTAGCGATTTGCGCGTGGCGGGACATATTCTGGCCACTGGCGCGGCAGCCAATGCCGTCGAGGCGAGGGCTGGTGGGCGCATGCCCCTGGCCAACGTGCGCGCCTGCGCTGAAGCCGGCGAAACCCTACTCAATACGAGCGGCACCATCACGGACCAGACCGACTTTGCGCAAAAATAAGCGGGCAGTCGGCGGGCGTTTTGTTGCAAATTGCGTGGAATACGGCGCATGGGGCCGGTGGCTCTGGTACCCGCTCCCCCTCTTGTGCTATGCTTGAGCTACCCATCACTCGGCGCGCGGTGGTTTGACCAAGCAGCCTGCTCCTCGCCGGATTTTCTCTGGCCCCTGCGCCTAATCACCTACCCATGCTTTCGTCTCCTGAAATGGCCGATTTCCTATCTCCCCTGACGCAGCCGTTCGTGGCACAGGCGCCCGCGGCGGCGCTGGATGACCTTAGCGTCCGCCTCGCCCGTACGCGCTGGCCCACCGCGCTGCCCGGCACGGGGTGGGACTATGGAACAAGCCGTCCCTTTTTGCAGGAGCTAGTCACGTACTGGGCGCAGGAGTTCGACTGGCGCAAAGTAGAAGCTACTGGCAACGCCTACCCTAACTTCACGACCGACCTCGACGGGCACCGCATCCACTTTCTGCACGTCAAGGGCAAAGGGCCCAACCCCATTCCGTTGCTGCTCACCCACGGCTGGCCCGGCTCGTTTTTAGAGATGCTCCCTATTATCCCGCTGCTCACGGCAGCCGGGCCCGTATCCTTTGATGTAGTGGTGCCCTCGCTGCCGGGCTTTGGTTATTCCGCGCCCTTCAGTACCCCTGGTGGCAGCTCGTTCGCGGTGGCGGATTTGTGGCACCAATTGATGGGGCGCCTTGGCTACCTGCGCTACGGCGCGCAGGGCGGCGATGTGGGGGCCGGCGTGAGCACCTGGCTCGCACTCAAGTACCCGGCTAATGTTATCGGGCTGCACCTGAATTATATTCCCGGTTCCTACAAGCCCTACCTGAAGGCGGGGGAAGTCCTTTCGCCCGAGGTCCTGGCATTCCAAAAAACCGTCGCGGACTGGTCGGCCCGCGAAGGTGCCTATGGGGCGATGCATGGCACCAAACCGTTGACCGCCGCCTATGGGCTTAACGACTCGCCCGTGGGGCTGTGCGCCTGGATTGTGGAGAAGTTCTACGACTGGAGCGACCGGGGTCCCGCCGACCACTTGGTGTTTACCCCGGACGAGTTGCTGGCCAACGTGACCCTGTACTGGCTTACCCAGAGCATCTATTCCTCGATGGCCATTTACAAAGAAAACGCCGCCCGCCCGCTCGCCTTCGGCCCCGATGACTACGTGCGAGTGCCAGTGGCGTTTGCTCAGTTTCCGAAGGAGTTGCCCACGCCGCCGCGCGCCTACGTGGAGCGAGGGTTCAACATCCGGCGCTGGACCCCCATGCCCGCCGGCGGGCACTTCGCGGCCCTAGAGCAGCCCGCGCTGTTAGCCGCGGATTTAAAAGCCTTTTTTGCCACACTTACCTGAAGGACCAAACAGTACAGTTCGCCCGGTTGGTTTTGATTTTTACTAGCCGCACAGGGTTCAACTGTCTCTTTTAGCTACCCAACAATGCGAAGTAGCCGGCTTCCCAGACTTATTTGGCAAGGCCCGCGCCAGCCGATGCTGCGCTAATCTGCCCGGGCCGTTTTACCTGTGCCAGCGCTTCGTGCGGCATCGGCTGGCGCGGGGCAGGCCGAAGAGCTATTGGTCGGTTCACAGTGGCCAACTATTCGATAAAAGGTAAGCATATAGTAACAAATGTTACCTAACTCGGAAAATAGAATAGCTGTTAATAGATACTTCCCTGAACTCTAATTAAGCTAACTAGCTCATGTAGCGAACGTTGCATCGGCCGGCGCGAGCCAGGTGACCGGTGCAATGCCCGTTACATGAGCTAGTTAAGTTGTGGCGCAATACGCCGCAACTTGAGTTAGCAAAGTAAAACGCCCAGCTAATGACTCCTCTTTCTCGAATCGCCGCTTCAATACTCACGGCTGGCCTGCTAACGGTAGCCAGTACCCTAACTGCCCAGGCCCAAACCGCACCCGCTGGCATCCGCAATATCTTGCTGGTGCACGGGGCCTTTGCCGACGGCTCGGGCTGGCAAGGGGTATACGATATCCTGGTGAAAGACGGCTACACGGTGAGCCTGGTGCAGGAACCGCTGACCTCTCAGGTCGAGGATGTGGTCGCCGTCAAGCGCATGCTGGCCCGTCAGACGGGTCCTAGCATTCTAGTGGGGCACAGCTACGGCGGGGCCGTCATCACGGAGGCTGGTACCGATGCGCGCGTCGCCGGGTTGGTCTACATCGCCGCCCACGCCCCGGATGCCGGCGAGAGCCCCACTTCCAACAAAAACAAAATGCCCGGCGCCACCAAAGCCGTAGCAGCCACGCCAGACGGCTTTCTCTTTATCGACCCGGCCCACTTTGCTGCGGACTTCGCCGCCGACCTACCCCCCGCACAGGCCGCATTCATGGCCCACGCTCAAATGCCGGCCGCCGTGGTAGCCATGACGGCCCCCATTAGCGTGCCCGCCTGGAAAACCAAGCCCAGCTGGTACCTCGTGGCCGGGGCCGACCACATGATAAACCCCGACCTAGAGCGCATGTACGCCACCCGCGCTCACAGCCACCAGGTGGAGATTGCGGGCGCCAGCCACTCGGTCTACATCTCTCACGCCAAAGAAGTCGCCGCTCTCATTGAGGAAGCCGCCAAGCAAGCGAGTAAGTAAATGGGATTGCGTTTTAGTTGCGCCCTCCAACGTCCCGACGAGCCTTTTAATGATGGGTACGGCTAGCCTCATGGCGGCTTTATTTTCGACTGGCCCGCGCAAATCCCAACCCACTCCTAAAACCAAGCAATCATGAGCAATCTAGAAACTGATTTGGCCACCTCAACCTATGGCGGGGGAACGCTTCCCAAGGGGCTCCGCTCGCGCATGGTCCAGGGGGTCAACGGCCTCGCTGTCCATCTGCTCGAGGCCGGTTACGAAACCCCCGGCCGGCCGCTCGCGCTGCTGCTACACGGCTTTCCGGATTTGGCTTACGGCTGGCGCCACCTGATGCCCCTGCTGGCGGACGCCGGGTACCACGTCGTGGCGCCCGACCAGCGGGGTTTTGGCCGCACCACTGGTTGGGTGAACAGCTACGATACCCCGCTCGCGCCCTTCGGCCTCTTGAACATGACGCGCGATGCCCTCGGCTTGGTTTCGGCCTTGGGGTACCAGCGGACGGCGATGCTCGTCGGCCACGACCTCGGCTCGCCTATCGCTGCTTATTGTGCGCTCGCCCGTCCGGATGTCTTTCCCTCGGTGGTGCTGATGAGCGCCCCGTTCCCCGGTCCGCCGGCGCTGCCGTTCAACACGGCGGATAGTGAGGCATCACCGGTTCCACCGAACACGGACAGTCAACAGTTAGCGGCCGTACTGGCGGCGCTCAATCCGCCGAGAGCGTATTATCAGCAATACTTGAGCACCCGGGCGGCGAACGAGGATATGTGGCACCCCCCGCAGGGCCTACACGCGTTTCTTCGGGCATTTTTCCACGTCAAGAGCGCAGACTGGCCGGGCAATAAGCCGCATCCATTGCAAGCACGAACCGCCCCGGAATTTGCCCAGATGCCTACCTATTACGTCATGGACCTCGGCCAGACAATGGCCCAGACCGTCGCGCCCTTCCACCCTTCCGCCGCCGAGGTCCTGGCCAGCAACTGGCTCACCGAGCCGGAACTTGGCGTGTATACGGCGGAGTATGGCCGCACGGGGTTTCAAGGCGCCCTGCAGGCGTATCGCGTTTATTCCGACCCTGATCTAACCGCGGAACTGCGCCTGTTTTCAGGCAGGACACTCGATGTTCCTTCGCTTTTTATCGGCGGCAAGAGCGATTGGGGGCCCTATTCGGCGCCGGGCGCGCTCGAAATGATGAGAACGAAGGCGACGACGAGGATGGGGGACATCAAGCTCATCGATGGTGCCGGTCACTGGATTCAACAGGAGCAGCCGGTTCGACTCAGCGCTCTCTTACTCGCCTTCAGCAAGGGGTTGCCCGTTAGTAGTTGAATAAAGAACTACCGTAATAGCGTAAGGGGGCAGGAGTCATTGACGAGTACTTCGGCTGGCAACTGTGGCCTGGAGCCGGTTGGAGAAAATGGTAACTTGGTGGCATTAGAAAGCGGTGGCAACGCCCGCAACCTTGACCTTACTTAAGCCCACTAACTCCCGCTCGTGGTCGGGGGGGCGCGCCAACTCGGCTAGATTGCCGTCCTCATTTTTGGTGTCCAACAACGGCCGGGGTAAATACCCAAATGTACTCCGAGTTCCCGCACCCGCTCAAATGCCTGGCGCACCTCACCTACGCCATCGGCACGGTACACCAGAATGGGATTTGAGAAAAGGCAAAAAGGTGGACAAACTCGTCTTATAAGCCCAGCTTCTGAGCGGCATTGTGCTGGCGAATGTTGTCGAGGCGGGTGTAGCGGCGAATCATCTCGCTGGTCTTGTGCTTGGTCTGGTTCATGACCTCCGAGTCGTCCGCGCCGGCTAGTTTCGCCACCGTCACAAAGGAAGCGCGCAGGGAGTGCGCCGAATACTTGGGCCCGAGGTAGCGCTGCACAATCAAGTTCAGGTGCTTGTCCGTCAGCCGCCGCTCGGTGAGCCGTTCACCTTTGCGAAAGGACACGAATACTGGTCCCGTGGGGCGGTCCAACCGCTGCACCCAGCTTTGCAACGTGCGGATGGGGCACAGCTTGAAATCCGGGGAGTAGAAGATAGCCTTTTCCTCAGCCGCCCCCAGCTGGTTGGTTTTGCTCTTGGCCAAATTGACAATCAAGCCTTCCTCCGAGAACGCCAAATCCTCCACGTTCAGCGCCGCCAGCTCGGAGCGGCGAAAAGCCCCTGTAAAGCCCAGCAGCAAAATTACCCGGTCACGCAGGCCAGCCAACGTTTTGCCGTCGATGCTTTTCACCGTGTGCTTAAAGTTGGCGAGCGTAAACGCCGGGGCCTGTTTTTGCCGCACGCCCTTGAGGCGGGCAATGCCCTCCATCAGGACTTTGAATTTCTTGTCATCCGTAGGCGAGTCCACGCCGCGCAGGGCGTGGGCTTTGGAAACGGCCGCGCAGTGGCGCTGAATAGTGGACACCTTCTTGCCGGTTTCAGCCAGGTGCGTGACGAAGCCCGCGAGCGTCGCGACCGTTGCCGGCAGCGGGTCGAGCTCGTGTTCGGCGCACCACGCCCCGAAGCGTTTCAAATCCCCGGCGTACGCTTTGGTCGTGTTAGCCGCCCCGCTCAGCCCGGCCTCGACGTACCGACTCGTGTGCTCGGCTAAGTGCGCCAACGCGGCCGAAGGGTTCGTGGGTATAGCAAGGGCAGCACCGTTTTCCATGTGACCTATATATAAAGGAGTAAAACGTGATTTTGGCGTTTCAAAAGCGAAGATAGGGATAAGGTCCGATAAGTAAGATTTATCGGACCTTATCCTAAAGGTGGGTATCAAGCTAACTAAATTATATACTAAGTTAAAAAGCGGGTTTTGCTCATATTGCACTAGGGCAGCTTGACGCTTTTGGTGACGCTGATAGGCACCGCTGGCCAAAGCGGCACGGGATAGCGTCGCTATGCCCCGCTCGAAACGAACCTGAATAATCAGCCGACGCTGAAGCGGTGTCCTCCGGACTTGTTAACTACTTGCGTAATACCCTCCCAAGTAGGTCCCTGGTTGTGAGGCCAACTAGTTGTAAGCAATTGGCCTCCGCTAGAAGACAGTGCTTGTTAAGTACCGTTAGGAACCACTCTTCTTAAAATCAGTGAATTCGACGTTATATAGGCGATTGGGTTTCAGATACACCATGTTTTCCTGTAAGTCCAGCACTACATTAAATCTTTTCAGGACATCATTACCCAAAATATGAATGTTTTTATTCTTAAGTGGCTTGTTGGTCGTCACTTGCTGAATGGGCACATTTTTTAACTTGTACTCCCCAATTTGTAACATTTGAAGACTAGACGTAATAACTGGAATTTCATTTCCCTGCGCCCCTTTCATAATTACCTTTTTGATTGCTCTCATCTTAGCAGTCGGAAATGCAGCCTGCTTTAATAAATCATTATCCAGCATAACCGTCCTTTGATAGCCGGTATCAAATAAAAATAGGTCTTTATTTATAATTCCATCCTGTTTTATCGAGCTACTAATTAATAATAAGTCTTTGTAAAACTCGATGGCAAGTTTGGTGTAGCGTTTATCTTTCGCTACGCCTTTTGGCAGCAGGTAATGGACTACTAGTATGTTTTTGTCATAATTCAATTCTACTACTTTATTTTTAAATAAATCCCACCCAAATCTGCCGTCCGTCTCCTGCGCGGTCAATTCGGCGTCGTATACTTTTGTTTGGTAATCTGTTTTGCCAATCTTTAAAGTATAGCTGACATTGTAAAGCTTTGGAGCAACTTTTAATTTATTCTTTAAGACGCTATTTATCAAAACCAATTCGGTTGTTCCCGTATCAAAGTTTAAAGCGAGCGTATCCACCTGGTTAAAGATTGCGTTGACATACATGTTATTTTGCCCATTCAGGTGGAAGGCAATCGTATCACTTGCGGGTGGTTTTTGAGCCAAACTAGGCAAGGCTATCAGCATCAGGGCACCGAGGAAGGACTGCTTCATGTCAGGGAGGGAGTTTGAGAAGAGGGAATGTACTATCTCCCTGGCTAACAAGCGTAACAGACCCACTAGATTTTGGCAGTACCGACTTCGGGTGCAAGCCACTTCGTTAAACGACTTTACCTGGGGACAGCCCTGTAGAAGCGGATGACTAGCCCCGCTCTAGCAAGCTGAAGAGCAGTTGCCATGGCAGCATACTCCAAGTTGTTCAACAGCAAGCTGCTGCCATAGCAGGTGCAAAAGAGGCTCTTCTACTATCCTAAGCAAAACCCCTTGCTTAGCGGCTAAATAGTAAGCTTGTTAGAAAGCCGGCATAGGTGCCCTAAAACTTGGTTTTAGGGCACCTATGCCGGCTTTCTAACAAGCCCTCAAGCAGATTACTTCTGGAACGCGGCCGCGAATTCTTGGGCAAAATTTTCCAGCTTCACTTCCCCGAGCGTAGCCGGGCGGTGTTGCGCGTAGCCCTGCCATATGCTGCCATTGTGAATGGCCGCATTCAACTCCAGCAACTGTGCAATGACGGGGGCAGGCATCTGCTGCTGGGATAAGCCTGCATAGCCCTGTTCCGGCGTAAATGTGCGCCACTGCAAGTCGGGCCGACCGATGGCCTCCCCCAGCACGCGGGCCACCTCGGTGGGGGTGCGCTCGTCGCTGGCCACGTAGCGTACCCGCGGGCCGCTGGACCGGGTCAACTCTTCGGCGGCCGCGGCAGCGATGTCTACCGGCGCTACCAGGGGCAGTAAGTCGTCGCCCCCGAAGGTGGCGCCCATAAAGCCGGCCGCTTTAATCATGCCCTGGTAATGCAAGAGATTGTAATAGATGTAGCCGGCGCGCAAGTGTGTGACGCTTACGTTGGGTAGCTGATTAAGCAGCCCCTCGATGTCGTGCGAGCCGACAATGAGGCCCGTTCCGCTGGGCAGGTCGGCTCCCCAGGTGCTGAGGTGGACCACCCGGTTCACCCCAGTGGCCTGGACAGCCTGGGCGTAGGCCGCGCCGACGGAGCGATAGTAGGCCCGGTTATCGGGAGCCGTAAAGTGAGGCGGTACCATGCAGTAGACCGCATCGGCCCCTGCAAAGGCGCTGGTCAAAAAGTCGGCATCTGTGACGGAGCCAATGGCGGCGGTAGCGCCTAACGCCACAATAGCACCTTGCTTGTCGGAGCTATGACTGATAACGGTGACCTGGTGGCCCTGCTGAAGGAGCGCTTCAGTCAGAGGTTTGCTGACGTTCCCGACGGAACCGGTGACGATGATTTTCATCGCACAAAGGTGCGGGACTGCGCTAAGCGCACCTAGGACCTATTATCGGCAATAGTAGGCAAAAAGTCGGAAAATGGCTTGCTCCCTATGGTTAGCTGTTGCCGGTAGGTCGTCGGCGTCCGTCCCACAGTGTGGCGGAAATAGCGCGCAAAAGCGGACTGGTCGGCAAAGTGTAGCTGGTCGGCTATCTGGGCGACGGTCAAGGCGGGGTTTTGCAGGAGTAGCCGCGCTTCTAACGTCACGGCTTCGGCAATCAAGGACGCCGCGCCCCGGCCGGTGACGGCCCGAATGGTCTCGGTCAGGTGCTTGGGCGTGATATACAAGTGGCTGGCGTAGAAGGCTAAGTGACGTTCCGTGGTACAGTGGGCGCAGAGCAGGTGCTTGAACTGCCGGGTCAGCAGCTGCGCGCGCGACTGGCCTGGGTCCGCCCTTCCGACTAAGGCCGCATAGGCCGCCGCCGTTTCGTAGAGCAGTACCCGCAATCTGCTCTGCAGCAGCTCTGTGCGGTACAAGTGCGACTCGTGATAACTCTGGTGTAATTGCTCAAGGGACACTTGTAGGCGCCCGAACAGCGCGGGTGGTAACGGGAGCACGGGCGCAGCCGCGCTCTCAAAGTAGGCGAACTGCCCGAGATGCCCCCCGGGAGCAGGAGCCATAAAGTTGGCGGTGAACAAGACATCACGTGACACAAAGTCGGCCGACCGGGTGCGCCACTGCTTGAGGCAGTGGGCGGGCAGGACGAGCAGCGAGCCCGCCTGGACTTGGTACGTATCGAGATTGACTTGCAGCTCCGCGTGGCCCTGGAGGCAGAGCCCAATGGTATAATAGGTACTGCGGAACAGCTGAAAACAAGGGGAGGGCAGTGGCGCTGCTGCTGGTTCCAATAGTAGGACGCCCGCGGGCTGCGCTTCGTAAGTAGCCAACGCGCTTAGCGTCAAGAGGGGAATAGCAAGGGGCAGCATCCTACACGTAGCGCTGGGGACAGTGGCAGGGGTGATAGTAAAGGTGGTAAACCTTACCTATCGGCACTAGGTTGAAAAACGCAATTTCGACCGTACTCACTTCCAAAAACGGATAAATTCCTAACGGAGCACGTACTATCCGCTCGCTAAGGTCACGCCAAGCAACATGGCTAAGACAGCGCGACGCCGCCGTTACTGCTGCTGAGTACGCCGTGAGCAAGGCTGTAGTATGTGTTGGGACAATGTGGACATACCGAAAGCTAGGCAGTAGATGGCTTACTGGCAAGCCTACCCTCAACAACTAGTAGCAAGTGTAATGAGCAAATAGCGCAGCCTTAAACGCTTATAAGATGGAGCTACCCATTTTTTCTATCCCAATGTGTGCAAGCAGTGCTAACCACTAGCGCTAAGCATGCTATAGTCACTTCATGTAGAAAGCTGCAAGCATATGATATACAATATTTTAACACATGTTAAACGTACGTTTGTAAAATGACTATAGGCAGTATAGTCGCCTAAATCTGACTGCTTCTCCCCGTGCCCGACTACTTTGCCTACTACCGCGTCTCAACTAAGCAGCAAAGCGCTTCCGGTCTCGGGCTTGAAGCCCAGCAGGCCGCAGTGGTCAGCTTTCTCAAAGGTGGCCGGCCGCAGGGCGAGTATCTCGAAATAGAGAGTGGCAAGAAGAACCAGCGCCCGCAGCTGCTCGCCGCTATGGCGGCTGCCCGGGCGGCGGGCGGCGTGCTGCTCATTGCCAAGCTGGACCGACTCTCCCGCAATGCGAGTTTCATCTTCGCCCTGCGCGACTCGGGAGTGGACTTCGTCTGCTGCGACATGCCCGACGCCAATACCCTGACCGTGGGTCTATTTGCCGTGCTCGCCCAGCATGAGCGTGAAACCATCTCCAAACGCACGAAGGATGCGCTCGCCGCCAAACTCGCCCGGGGCGCTCAGCTGGGAACCCCGGCTAACCTCACGGACGAGGCGCGCCAGGCCGGCTTGCTCCTGCGGCAACAGAATGCCCGGCAGCACGCGGGCGTGCGGCAGGCTACGGCCTTGATTACGTCTCGCCGGGCCCAGGGGGTAAGCTTTCGCCAGATTGCCGGCGAACTCAATGCGCTCGGCTTCACGGCCCGGCGTGGGGGGACATTCAACCAAAAGCAAGTCCAGCGCCTGCACGAACGAATTCCAGTAACGCCTGCGGGAGCTACTTCCAAGTGACCATATAATAAGGAGTGGAGTACAGGTGCTACTTGGACACAAACGTTAGGCCATACAAGGGTGGTTCACTTGAGTTTTTGTCAACGGGAAGGTCACAGAGTCTACCACTGCTTAGCTTAGCAAGACTCCAGCACCTGTTCCAGGCGAGCGCGGTGCACTTCGCCCCACTCGGTCATGGCCTCTACGATGGGCAGCAAGGTCCGGCCGAAATCGGTGAGATAGTACTCTACTTTGAGGGGTAGCCCCGCGTACACCGTCTTGCCAATTAGCCCGTGCCGCTCCATCTCATTGAGTTGCACGTTGAGTACGCGCCGACTGGCGCCGGGAATGTGATGAAGCAGGAAGCTGGGCCGCAGCGGCCCTTGGACCAGACAGTACAAGATGGAGGTTTTCCACTTGCCATTGAGTACCTCCTTGGTCAGGAGAATCGCGCAATCGAAGGGCTTGGGAATTTTCTTCTGATACATACAATGTATTCCGGTGGGGTTCGAACTGGAAGCAACCGCCCGCTGCCAGTACGGGTAAATTTATCGCGGGAGGATAAATTTACCCGTACTGGCAGGTCGAGGAAGGGCGGCGGAATTTTGTGGGATCGCTATCAATCGTGGTGGCGCCCGCACCTCACCTAGGCTTTAATATTATGACTACTGACAGCCACACCTCGTCCACTTCCAGCGTAAGCTCTCCCTATGACACCTATGCCACCCTTCAGGTTTCGGTGGTGGACGGCATCGCCTGGGTCACGATGGACAGCCCCCCGGTGAACGTACTGAGCTTGAAGCTTATCGCCGACCTCTCCCGTTTCGCGGCTGCCGTCCGCCACGACGAGCAGGTGCAGGTCATTGTGCTGCAAAGCGCCAATCCCAACTTCTTCATCGCCCACGTCGACATGGAACTCGTCAACCAGTGGGAGGAAGCCGCGCGGGTAGCCGCCGAACTCTTCCCCGAGCCTTCCCCACTCAACGTGTTCCAACAGCTTAACGAGCAGTGGCGCACGCTGCCCCAGATTACCATTGGTAAGCTGCAAGGACTCGTGCGCTGCGGGGGCAGTGAGCTGGCCATGGCCTTGGATATGCGCTTTGCGGCACGGGGTCAGGCCGGCATCGGCCAAACGGAAGTCCTGATGGGGATCGTGCCCGGTGGCGGGGCCACGGCCTACTTGCCCCGCCTGATTGGTCGCGCCCGGGCCCTGGAGGTGATTGCGGGGGCTAACTTATTTGACGCCGACTTGGCCGAGCGTTACGGCTGGATCAACCGCGCCCTGCCCGCCGAGGAACTGGATAGCTTCGTGGCGACGCTGGCTCGCCAGATGGCCGCCCTTGCCCCAGGGGTGGCCCGGGCGGCCAAGCAGGCGGTGGACTCGGTGCACGAGCCGCTGCCCGTAGCCCTAGCCCAAGGTGATGCGCTGTGGCAGCAACTGGTGTTTCAGCCCATCGCCACGAGCAAGATACTGGGTGGTCTAGCGGCGGGTGCCCAGACCCCGGCCGGCGAGCGCGATCTGGAGGGGCTGTTGCGTAGCCTGTAGCGCAATTGGCCGCTTCCCTTCGAAAAAGGTCGATAAAATCCGGCGTATAGCGACCTCGCACCCTCAATAAGAACGCTTCACAGCGCTAGTCATCTACCGGTTGCGGGGCACCAGTTAGTAACTCATATCCCTCTTTAGGATGCGCTGAAGTGGTCCTGGCAGGAACAGCATACTGGTCCTTACGTTGAACAGCCCCACCCAGCTTCAGCAGGGTGGGGCTGCCTATCGTTAATGCTTACTGTACTCAAGTGGTGCGCTGCGTCGGGTTGTCAAACTCAATTCTACTGCCTTCGGACAATCGCTGGGTTGCTGCACAAAGCTCCGGTAAGGTTGGCTATATAGGAGGCAGCGGCCATTAACTGGTTGCAGACCCAACAACTACCATCTCCCCAGACGCGGGGCTGAAGCTCTTTGGTCCGAGCAGAGACAATAGGTAGTGCTACACCTTCCTTATCACTACCTATCTGAGAAGCGTGAAACCAGTCACCTCACTCACCTGAGGAAAACTTTCTCTATCATCGACTGGCTCTTTTAGATGGGGAGCGTACATTATCGGCTTAGTTCAGTGATTAACCATTGGCGCGTGTCTGGAGTAGTTAGTTGAGCGACCACTGCTAAAAAGCCGGCCGTCGTACTAACTCGCTCAGCGGCGGTCTGCGCCAGGATAGCATAGAACTTTTCCGTCCCCACTCGGGCGTGTAAGGCCGCCAGGATGACGGTTCCCTTGTCATAAATTACGCGGCGGAACAGCGGATAGGGGGCTTTCTCCCGGTCAAAGCCAATGATAGCCGGGGCGTTCGCTGCTGACTGGACGCGCTTGGCCAACTCGATCCGGTAGCCCGTCGAATCGCCACCCGCTTGCAAATACAGTAGGCTTGAATAAGTGGCAAAGGCCTCATTGAGCCATTCGCTTTCGTCGTGGACGGAGCCCCACCACTTGTGGCTTATTTCGTGCGCTAGATAGACCAAAGGGAAAAAGTGAAGTACTTTTCTCGTGCGTTCCACAGCGTGCTTTTTCAATCTTAATACAGGCTCTGAAGGCCTAGCGGAACTGTCCAAAGTGGCCGTAGAACAGGAAGGGGATGCTCATTTAGCACGGGCTCGGACGCCCACCGTTATAAGGAATCTTATTCCTTCCTGTCGCAACGAAAACCCAAGTTTAAGCTTCCGCTCAAACATAGGACGTTATAAGCTCCGCATTCACATTGAGGTGGACCTTTATGGGTACAGAAGACGTGCTCTTCCGCGCTAAGCCAGACAGCCCCGGCCTTCATCAGAAGGCCGGGGCTGTCTGTATTTAACACCTGTGGAACCTGATTTTTGCTTTCGAACACTAATTTAGTTATGGTTGCTACCTCTGTGCAATGGAAAGTTAGCCATGGCACCTTGGCCCAGATGCTGGTCAGGTATGCTTCCTGTCCTCACTTAACAACTAGTTTATCTAGGCAAGAAACGTACAGGTAGAAGCGCTAGGCTATTTGCAAACCGGAGAGTTCGCTTTTCTGAGACTTACGGCGTTGGCGCAAGCGCCGCAGACCATAGGCTACGCTACTGTTTTAACACCAGTTTCTTCACGACCACGCCGGCGCTAGTGCGCAGGCGCAGGGCGTAGACGCCGGTAGTCAACTGCCGCAAGTCTAGTTGGTGGGCTACCGAGCCCTGGGCGGGCAGGGTGAGGGTCCTTACCTCGCGGCCTAATGCATCAACCAGCGTCGCCGTTACGGCTTGGCGGCCGAGGCTGGCGGGCAGCTCGAGCCACGCGCTGGTGGTGGCGGGGTTAGGGTAAAGGGCTACTTGCTGGACCAGCGTGGCCGGAGCAGTGGCCAGCGCTTGCTGCGGCGAGAACACCAGCTCGAAGCGGCCGGTGAGGAGCGCCGCGGCATTGGTGACCGTGAACTGGTAGCTGGGCTGCAGGCGCAGGTCGGTAACGGTGCCGAGCTGCAAGTCGCGCAGGTACACGGGCACGGCGCCTAGGTTCAGCAGCTGGTTGGCCGTGAAGGTGTACACGCCGGCGGCGGGCACGCCCACGGCTAGCGGCACTACCCGCGGGCTGGTGCCAAGCGCGGGCTGGCCGTCGATGCTGAGGCGCTGGCCGCTGGTCAGGCTGGTGCTCAGGTTCAGGCCCGTGGGGTTGGGCAGCTTCTCAGCATCAAACTCGGGCTCGAAGCCACTGCCCGCGCCGTTTTCGAAGTACACATACGCCTCGTCGACAAGCGCATTGCCGGCACCTTGCAGCGTGAGCTGCACCAGCGGCCGGGGGTCGGCGGTGGGGCGCTGGAAGGTGGTGCCGTTGGGCGTGGTCAGGCAATACTTGTTGCGGAAGGTCAGGGTGGCGCTGGTCTGGCCGGGGGCCACGCGGGCGAAGAAGGCCTGGCCTATCGGCAGCACGGGGTTGCCGATGCCGTTGATGTAGACGCGGTAGTACCCGCTGTACTGGCTGGTGCTGCTGTAGGTATAAATAGAGGCTTCCACGCCGATGCGGTCGGCAGCGGCTACCCGCGAGTAGTCGAGCGGCGCGGGGTACGGGTTGCCAAGCAAGTGCCAGCCACTGTCAAAGTAGTTGTCGCGATTGCTGGTAAGCGGCACCGACACGTCGCCGCTGTTGAGCGTGCCCTGGAAATCAACTACCTCGCTGGCCCCGATGTTCACGGTGTAGCCCCGGCCCACAGTTAGCGGGTCGCTGAGCGCGGTGGGCGAGTAATAGCCTTTATCGAAAAGACTTAAGTTGTTGATCAGGCTCAAGCGGCTCTCGTCGTAGCCGTACACCGTGGGGAAAGGCACTTGAGCCGTCGGCCTGGCGGCAGTGTTATAAGCTGGGTTGACCACAGGCGTGAGGCTGCTGGTCGTCAGGTCGGCCACGGTCGCATTGCTCACCGGCGCCGAATAATGGCGGTAGCCCGGGCCAGCGTTCACGCTGGGGTCAATGGCCCGCTGCACGGTGGCCGTGCCCACTACCACGCCGCCGTTGTTCACCACCAGCCCATCGGTGGCTACGCCGCCGCTGGTGCTGGAAAGCAGCGTCAGCGACTGGCCGTTGGTGGTCAGATTCCCCGTCAGCGTCAGCACACGCTGGAAGCTGGCGCTGGTACCCAGTGAGGCGCCGCCCGCGCCGATGTTCAGGCTCCAGAAGGGCAGTGGGCTGCTGCCGCCCAGCGTTTGGGCGGCGCTGCCGCTGGTGGTGACAGTGCCACCAGCGGCGGCGAAGGTACCGTTGTTGGTCAGGTCGCCCGTTAGGCCGAGCGTGCCGCCGCGCTGAGTCAGGGTCGCGCCGGGGTTCAAAGTCAGGTTTTTGACCGGTGCCGTGCCGGCCGCGAGTTGCGGCGAGAAGCTGGTGCTGGCTGGGATGAGGGCATCAATGGTGGCCGTGGGCACGCCCGCGCTCCAGTTGCCAGGCGTGTACCAGTCGCTGCTGACGAGGCCCGTCCAGGTCGTGGCTGTGACGGGGGCGGCGTAGGTAACGCTCAGCGGGCCAGCGGCCAAGTTGCCGTTACCTACCGCATCCTGGGCCGCGTTGGGGGCCACGCTCACCGCCACTGCGCCGTTGGCGGTAGGCGTCACGCTAAAGCTATAGGCGTTGCCCGCGCTGGTGATGGCCGAGGTAAGGGTACCGTTGGTTACGCTCACGCCGCTCGCCGTGAAGCCCGTGACGGACTCCGAAAACGTGACCGTGAGCGGAATGGGCGACGTGCTGGTGGGGCTGGTAGCCGTGGTACTGAGGGTGGCCGTGGGGGCCGTGGCATCTACCGTGAAGGTACTGGAGTTGCTGGCTGCACTCACGGGCTGGCCGTTCAGCTGGGCCGTGGCGTAGGCAGTGTAGTTGCCACTGGCCAGCACACTGCTAGGCTGCACGCTGAAGATGCCATTCGGGGCGGTGGTTGAGAAGGTCGTGGTCGTACCGGTGGCATTGGTGAGCGTCACCGTCACGGTGCTGCCGCTGGAGGCCATGCCGGCGAAGATGGGCCGCCCGCCCGTGGTGCTGCCATTAACTGGGGTGTTCAGCACCGGGGTAGCCGTAGTAGCCTGAGTGGTGGTAAAGCTGACGGCAGCGCCGTAGCTGGTGCCCACGCTGTTGATGGCGTAGGCGCGCACGGTGTAGGGGGTACCGGGCGTGAGGCCCGTGATGGGTTCAGCGTAACTACCCGAGCCCGAGCCATTGGCGTCTTGGGTTACCCCGGTCCCGCCGATGGTGGGGGCCGCGTTAGTGCTGCTGTACACCACGCCCCGGTCCGTCACGGCGGCGTCGCCGTTGTTCGTGACGTTGCCGCCCAGCACGGCGCTGGTGCTGGTAAGGCTGCTGGCTGCCGCCGTAGTCACGGTGAGCGCGCTCGTCACCGTAAAGGCGACCCCGTTGCTGGTGCCGCTGGGCGTGGTCACGGTCACGTTGCCGCTGATGGCCCCAGGGGGCACGGTGGCCGTGACGGTACTGTTATTGACGACGACAAACGTAGTAGCCGCCGTGCCGTTGAAGCTCACCGCGGTGGTACCCATTAAATCATTGCCCGTGAGGGTAATGGTCATCCCCAATGATGCGCTCGTCGGGTTGATGCTGGTGAGGGTAGGGGCAGCGTATAAGGTTGTATTAAGCAGCACCCCAATTGTATTGCTGTTGAAATTAGTCGTAAGCAGGTCGGGCTTGCCGTCGCTATTGACGTCCGCCGCCGCGAGGCCCATAGGATTATTGCCGCCTGTGCTGTATGTGGTGGCAATCGGCTGAAAGGTGCCGTTGCCGTTACCTAACAGTACCCCGATTGTGTTGCTATTGCGGTTGGTGGTAAGCAAGTCCAGCTTGCCGTCGCCGTTGACGTCGGCCACCGCAATGCTAATGGGATTGCTGCCGCTTGTGCTGTAAGTAACAGCTGCCTGAAAGGTACCGTTGCCGTTACCTAGCAGCACCCCAACTGTGTTATTGCCATTGTTGGCCGTGAACAAGTCAGGTTTGCCGTCACCGTTGACGTCAGCCACCGCAATACTATAGGGAAAGCTGTTGGCACCCATGCCGTAGGTCACAATCGGCTGAAAGGTGCCGTTGCCATTGCCTAGTAGTACCCCAACCGTGTTATTGCCGTTGTTGGCCGTGAGCAGGTCGGGCTTGCCGTCGCTGTTGACGTCAACTACCGCGATGCTGTAAGGAGAGCTGTTACCGCCCGTATTATAGTTAATGGGTGCTTGAAAGGTGCCGTTGCCATTACCCAGTAGTACCCCAACCGTGCTGAGGATGAAGTTAGTCGTAAGTAGGTCGGGCTTGCCATCGCCATTAACGTCAGCTACCGCGATACTATAGGGAAAGCTGCTGGGACCCGTGCTGTAGGTAGCCGTCGGTTGAAAGGTGCCATTGCCATTGCCTAGCAGCACCCCAACCGTGCTACTGCCCTGGTTGGCTGTGAGCAGGTCAGGCTTGCCGTCGCCGTTGACGTCGGCCACCGCAATGCTAATGGGGTTGTTACCGCCCGTGCCGTAGGTAGTGGTAGCGGCAAAGGTGCCGTTGCCGTTACCCAGCAACACCCCGACCGTACCAGTGCCGTTATTGGCTGTGAATAAGTCAGGCTTGCCGTCGCCGTTGACGTCGGCCACCGCGATGCTAATGGGGTTGTTGCCACCCGTGCCGTAAGTAGTGGCAGCGGCAAAGGTGGCGGCAGGATTTTGGGCCTGGACGGCGCCGGCCATAACTAGTAGCAGCCCTAGCGCTGCTAGCGGGCGGGGCAGCCAAGAAGAATAGGGGTGTTCCATATAGCAGAAGGAGAAAGGGAGATCGTAAAATGCGGATTCAAAACTACTACTGTATAGCGCTGCTATAATGTAGCTCCCTTCCGTGACCTTCGATGCCCGCTAGTAGATGTAGCCTTCGGCAGCTTTATGTATATGGGCAGGGCCAATGCGAGCGCCCAGGACAGTTTCGCGCAGCCCGCAGGCCTGGTTGAACGGCTGGCGGGATGAGCTGGCCCCCTTCTTTTTGCCCGCTAGCTACGTCAACTACTAGCGCCTAACATAGCACCGAGTTTTGGCTCGGAAAGGTGCGATGGCTGTTGCAGAACTCATCAATCTTCAAGCAAACAGCACCAGTTAGCAGCTAAGCTCAGGTAAAGGGTCGTTGTAAACGGCCTTTTTAGCTTGGTGTACTCGAAGAAACCTGACTTGGAGGTGTCGCGTCGAATTCTGTAACAGCCACTGCACCATTATGATGCCCCCTCCCCTATTCCACTCGACAGACTAATAAGCTGCGTTTTGGCGGATCAAGAAGTGGGCTCCGAAAGTTTTTGGCAGGTAGTTTTGCGAGCTATCCTTATTAAGCATTAAGCCAGGCAATACTTTTTCGGCTACGCCCGCGTGTCGGCCATCAACTAGGACCTCGACACCCCACAATAGCTTAGTGGTCCAGCCAGTACTTAAAGGCCGGCGCGCGGCCGGCGCTGACAACCAGGGCCTCCTCCGCGACCGGGGGCGCTACCCGCAGCACCAGGCGGCCCTTGAAATACGGCCGAATTTCCTGCACCGCGCCGATACTCAGGATGAACTGGCGGTTGATGCGAAAGAAGTTCCGGACGTCTAACTGGCCTTCCAACTGGTCGAGCGTGTCGGGCAGGATATACCGCTTGCCGGAGTGAGTGACGAGGAACACCACGCCCTCTTCAGCCAGAAAATACGCCACCTGGTCCACCGGCACGGCTTTCAGGGCCTGCCCGGCTTTCACCAGGAAGCGTGCGCGGGGCGTGGTGTGGACCAGGCGCTGCACGTTTTCGACGGCGGCTGGCAGCGTGGCGGGGTGCCGGGTTTCGTACTTCTGCAGGGCGCGCTCCACCTCGGCGGCTTGCAGGGGCTTAAGCAGGTAGTCCACGCTATTCACCTGAAAGGCCTGGATGGCGTAGGCGTCGTAGGCGGTGGTAAAAATGACGGGCGCGCCCACCGCCACCTGCCGGAAAATGTCGAAGCTGTTGCCGTCCGACAAGTGGATGTCGCAGAAGAGCACATCGGGAGCCGGCTGCGCGCGCAGCCAGTCCACCGCATCCTCCACCGAGCCCAGCAGCGCCAGGATGCGCGCGGCGGGCCGCAGGCGGGTGAGCAAGGCGGCCAGCGCCTGGGCGGCCAGGGGCTCGTCTTCGATGATAACGACTCTCATGCAGCGGGAGCGGTCAGGAGCGGGAGGCGGACGACGAAGAATTCCGGCGTGGGTACGATTTCCACGGGGCGGTCCGTGAGGTGGTGGTAGCGGCGTTGGATGTTTTGCAAACCCAGGTGGGTGGAGGGCATCACGTCGGTGCGGGGCTGCCGGTTGTTTTCGACCACCAGCAGGCCATCAGCCGCCGATACTTTGATGCGCAGGGGCTTGCGGGTGGTGGAGCCGTTGTGCTTGATGGCATTTTCGAGCAGCATTTGCACGGTGGTGGGCGGCACCAGGGCCTGCTCCCAAGCCTGGTCCACGTCCCACTCTACGCGCAGGGCCGCGCCGAAACGAGTCTCCATCAGGCTGGCGTAGGCGCGCACTAAGGCCATCTCGGTGCGTAGGGGTACCAGCGGGTGCGCCCCGGAGTCGAGCAGGGCGCGGTATACGTCCGCCAGCTGGCCCAAGAACTGCACGGCCCGATCGGCGTCGAGGTGAATCAGGGAGCCCAGCACGTTGAGGCTGTTGAACAGGAAGTGCGGGTCCACCTGGTTTTTCAGGGCTTCCAGCTGCGCCTGAAAGGTTTCTTTTTGCAGCTGCGCCACCCGAACCACTTCCTGCTCCAGGTTTTTGCGGACGTGCTCGCGCTCCACGAAGTAGTAGAAGAACAAGGACAGCACCGCGCTGACGGCTAGCGACAGGCGCAGGGCTTGGGGCGACGTTTCGGCTGTGGGTACCAGGTAGTGCTGCGGCCAGGTGAAGAATACTAGCCAGAAGACTAAGCTGACCAGTACTACGCACAGCCCTTCCACCAGAGCCTTGACCGGAGCGGGCGGCCCGGTCAGGCGGTCGGCCCCGAAGAGGCGGGCAATGGGCGCATGGACCCAGAAGGTGGCCAGCAGAAAGACAAACACCAGTAGCAACTCCTGGTAGCTGGCCAGCGCGCCGCCCCACAAGGTGCCATACTGGATGAACACCGTCACTTGGAAGACCGCCGTGGCGGCCAGGGCGGCCAACGCAATTTTTCGAATCATGGGGCCAAGTTGAGGCGACGCTGGCGCCAGGACAAACTTACCAGCCCGCCCGCCGAAAAGTCGCCTTCGCCCGGCCATTTCGCTCGGCTTATCTCCCGATTCAAGGCCCCGAAATCCGTCTTCGGCAAAAAGCGCTTTCGGCCGGGCGGAAAGCGGGGGAGGTTTGTCCCATCCTAGCAGCAGCCGGATGCTGCTGCTATCTCTTTCGCCCCAAACCCCCACTCCGCATGAAACTGCCTGCTTTTGATAAACCGCTGCGTATTTCCCGGTCCCGGGTCTTGTGGAAACTGACAAAGGCCGCCCTGGACCGGGACCGGCCGGTGCTGGTGCAAATCGTGGTAACCCGCCGCTGCAACCTGGCCTGCGGCTACTGCTACGAGTACGACAAGGTGTCCAAGCCCGTGCCCTTGGCCGAACTGAAAGCGCGGGTAGACGCCCTGCGGAAGCTAAAAGCCGTGTTTGTGACCCTTAACGGGGGCGAGCCGCTGCTGCACCCGCACATCGCCGAACTGGTCCGCTACATCGCCGAAGCCGGCCTGGTGCCGATGCTGAATACGAACGGCCACGTGCTGAAGGCTCCGCTCATCCAGCGCCTGAACGAGGCCGGCTTGTTTGGGATGCAGCTGAGCTGCGATAGCCTAGAAGACAACGAGGTGACCGAAAAAAGCATGCGCCGACTGCGTCCCAAGCTGGAGTTGCTACGCCAGCACGCTAAGTTCATGGTGCGGGTAAACGGCGTGCTGGGCTCCGGCAACCCGGCCGAGATGGAGGAAGTGGCCAAGGTGGTAGTCGGCTTGGGCTTCGGGTTCCAGTGCTCGCTGATGCGCGACAGCCACGGGCAGGCCCTGCCCCTGAGCGAGGAAGCCCTGCAAGCCTACCTGCGCATTCGGGCTATGAAAGGCCGCTTACCGCAAGTGCTCAACGATAACTTCCAGCTGCCCCTGGCCCGCGGCGAAAGCAAGCCTTGGAAATGCCGGGCTGGGGCTCGCCACTTCGAGGTCGATGGGGCGGGCCTAGTGCACCTGTGCCAGCCCAAAACCGGCTCGCCGGCCAAGCCCCTGGCCGACTACTCGGTGGCCGACATCCGCCAGCAGTTTGACTGCGGGAAGACGTGCTCGGCCCGCTGCCCCATTGCGTATGCCCACCTGGGTAGTCGGCTCGACGGCTTCCGGCGCCAGTATAGCGCCCAGGCCTGATGGAGCTGAGCCTGATTATCCCGGCCTTTAACGAAGCGCTACGCATTGGGCCCACGTTGCGGGGCGCGCATCGGTTTCTGGCCGCGCGCCCCGCCAGCTTCGAAATCATTGTGGTTGACGATGGCTCGACGGACGACACGGTGGCGCTGGTCACGGCCCTGGCCGGCGAGTTGCCCGGCCTACGCGTGCTCTGCTCCCCGGCCAACCGGGGTAAAGGCCACGCGGTGCGCCTGGGCATGCGGGCGGCCACGGGGAGCATCCGGGTATTCGCCGACGCCGATGGCTCCACGCCCATCGCCGAGCTAGATGCGCTGCTGCGGGCGCTGGCCGCCGGGGCCGATATTGCCATTGGCTCGCGCTACCTGGCCGACTCCCGAGTCACGCGGCCCCAGCCCTGGTCGCGCCGGGTTTGGAGCCGGCTCGTCAACCGGGTGGTGCAGCGCGGGCTGCTGCCCGGCATAGCCGATACCCACTGTGGTTTTAAGGCTTTTACCGCCGCCGCGGCCGCGCACATCTTCGCGGCCTGCACCGTGGACGGCTGGTCGTTTGATCTGGAGGTGTTGGCCCGCGCCCGCGCCTATGGGTTCTGCATCCAGGAAGTGCCCGTGCGCTGGGAAAACGACGAGCGCAGTAAGGCCCGCCTCCGGCAGCTGCCCCAGGAGTTTCGGCACGTGTACCGCCTCCGGCAGCAGCTGCGGCAAATAGATTCTGTATCCTGCACGCTCTCAGTTGCAAAGGTTAGTTAACGGCTGCTATTACTCTAATTAAAATTCTACTTATACGCATGGATTCAGGTTCATTAGTGGTCGTGTTCTTGCTTTTATTGCTAGCCATAGTAATCGGCATTTGGTGGTCGGGGCAGCGCTTCTGGCACTATAGTTTAGCGCCCACGCTAGCAGGCGCTAGCTACTGGACCAAGGTAAAACTGGTCTTGCTGGCGAGCCTGTGGCACTTGCTGGTATACGGCGTCACGGCGGTATTCTTTTTGCCGTGGCTTAAAGGCGCCGCCCACGGAAGTGGTGCTTCGTCAGGCGATTGGCAGCAGGCGCATTTTAATCACGACTTCTGGCTGCTGGTGCTCGGTGGCCTGGGTGGGGCAGCTACGCTCTTCGTGCGTGGTCGGCGGGTAGCGGCACTTTGCTGGCTGGCGGGGGGTGTGCTCGTGCTGGCCGGCTTTCGCGGCCCCCGCACCTATCAGGGTTGGGCGAGCGAACAGCGGCCGCAGGTAGAGCGCCCCCTGTCAAACGAGCGCGCATTCACCAGCCTATCCGCCGCGACACCTGCGCCACCAAGTTCATCTGGTGGGGCGGCCAGGGGAAGTGTTGCTGACCTCCTGGACCACCCCACTCCCCACGGGCGGCCGGCTACCTTTTTATGACAGCCTAATGGATTTACTCTTTCTTTTTGCCTTTATTGTTCTGCCGCCGCCACTCATGGCCTTACTGGTCGCCTGGCTCTGGCAGCTGAGCCGCCAGACGGCCCTACCGGGTGTGGAACGCTATGTCCGCTTGGCCGGGATCCTGCTCCTGGCAGGGGGGCTTACCTGGGCGCTCCACTACTGGCTGGGAGGCATTACCCAACCGATACCTTCGGCACACGCCGCGGGTCACAGTGCCTGGCCCTGGGCCCGAAAGCACCTAGGCCTTGCTACCCTCCTGCCCCTAGCTGGGGTAACCCTTTCTTTGGGGAGCAGTTCAGCGCGCCGGCTGGGTGCCCTCAGCTTCGCGTCTGGGGTGGCCCTGGCGAGCGGCCTTTTCTTTTTCCCGCCTTACTTGTCGCAGCAGACCGAGCAGCGTCTGGCCCAAGCGCGGCAGGCGTCGCGCAACAACGAGGCGACCGGGTGGCAGTTTGCTATCAAAGACTCGTTCCAACTGGAGGTGGTGCGGCGGGGTAACCTCTACGCCCCCGTGCCTAACATGAAGCCCCCCGAGTTCCCCGGGGGCGACGCGGCCCTTGCGCAGCAGTTGGCCCGGTTGGTCGCGCCGGCCGTCATTTCGGACGCCTACCGCATCGGATTTGCCGCCACGGTGGAGGTAGAGTTCATTCTCGAGCCGACGGGTCGTCCCACCCTGCCCCACGTCAGCAGCGGCCTCGGTCCGGGCTACGATGAGGCCGCCGTTTACGCCGTCACGCAGCTACCCGCCTTCCACCCCGCCCGCCGGGGCGACGGTCAGCCCATTGCCATCGGCTGGCAAGTACTTGTGCCTTTTAACTAGTTAGGCTAGCCGCGGCTGATAGGTGCGCTCTGTTTCAACTGCTAAAGCACGTAGGAAGCTAATTGAAGTTCGCAGAACTGGTTTACGGAATCAACATTTATAAAGCACCCCATCAGCTAAACAGAGTAAGCACCCTCCAAAAAAGGAGCGTTTTTTGGAGGGTGAATTTGCTTTCTGGTGGCACACGCTACTTTCAGGCGTTTCTTCTCAACGCCTTCGATGAACTACTCGCCTCGCCTGCTCTTAGGTCTGATTCTTCTCCTAGGTGCTGCGTGCAGCTCGCCATCTCCCCCAGCAACCGCCACACACTACCAGGCAACGCTATCCCCCGAGCTATGGGCCACTGTGCGTACCTATACGCACTTAGCCCATCTGCCCAAGAAGCAGGACGCTGTCATCCTCAATTGGACAGCTGTCCGGGATGGCCTAGTGGTCTACACGATGTCAACACACAGCTATCCCAGGCGCTTTCAAGACTATCCGCTATTCTGGGCTTATGCAGATAGCACGTTGGTGTTCGTTTATGACAATAAGTATCCCAATTTGCTGGCTGACTCGCTCGGGCTGAAACGAGAAATCGATACGGTCATCCGGACAACTGGCGTGGCGCTATCTCACCAAAACGATTTTGTCGAAGACCCCCTCGCGCTCTGCTTCCTTACGGTGCATGGCCAGCAACGAATTGATACTAGTAACTTATATGTGTGAATGTGTCAGTAAGCTAAAGTCATTCTAAACCTACTGTTTTTCGAACGACTTCCCCACCTACGCCAACGGCCCTGAAAACCACGTTTTCAGGGCCGTTGGCGTAGGTGGGTTTCTCGAACGCCTCTGCTGGCTCAGAAAGTACCGGTCTCCTACTATTGATTCAGACCCTACTTCTTGAGCTGCTGAGATACCTCCTAGGCTAGCTTCTAGACTCATAGGAGGGGGCCTCAGTATGGTGCGCCTTTCGGACGCACTCGCTAACACTAACTTGAACCTAATAGGCAATGGCCGTCCAGCTACCACTACTGAACACTATTTTAGGGCAGCCAGCGGCGCTTCGCCGGTTCAAGCTAGTTGCATTTGCTTGCCTTAATTGCCTTGAACCTCTTGTTCCAGGCTGTCCAGCTTGACTAAACGCTTGCACATGACGTCTCTCCGCTACTGGCTGCTACTAGTGCTGTGCCTAGGTGGCAGCCAGGTAACAGCTACTTCAGTTATTGGTCGGCCGGCTGACCTAGGGGTACCCAGCCTGCCAGCTCTTTCTAAACTACAACTCGAAAGTCTAGTACTGCTAGGACGGGTATGGGGCTTTGTCAAGTACTATCACCCCGCTGCCACAACCGGTGAAGTAGACTGGGACCACGAATTGCGCACGCTCTTACCTCAGGTTACCGCCTGCCGCACGCCGCTGGAACGCAGTCAGGTCTTCGGCCAGTGGCTTACTAGCCTCGGACCGGTCTTGCCCTGCCCAAGCTGCGCCCCCGTGCAAGCCACCGCTCGCTTGCAGCCCACACTCCGTTGGCTCACCGACCTGCGGGTAGTAAGCCCCGCGCTGAGCGCCCAGCTGACCTTTTTACGCGACAATCGCGCCCAAGAACCTGCTACTTCGGTGCATCTAGGTGCGGCGGGGCAAGTGCTCTATAATGAGGATGTGGGCGCTCCGCTAACGTATCCAGCGCTGTCGGAGCGCTTACTCGCCCTGTATCGGTACTGGAATATTATCGAGTACTTCTTCCCTTATAAATACGCCATTGGCGAGCCCTGGGAACAAGTACTAGCCGAATTCATCCCGCGCTTCCGGACGGCGACCGATGCGCCAGCCTATCACCTCACGGTGTTAGCCCTAATTACGCGCCTGCACGATACCCACGCTACCCTCTTTATGGACCCCGTCTTAGAAAAGTATTGGGGAGCTTACCAAGTCCCGGTGCGGCTCGTCTTTATTGGCGCGCAGCCTGTCGTCGCCGAAGTCTACCAAGTGGCGGGGCCAGCCTTTCCCCTCCAACGGGGCGATGTGCTGACCCAGGTAGGTGGCCAATCAGTTGCCTGGTGGGTCGCCGCGCACCAAGCCTTGGTTCCAGCTTCTAATCTGGCTTCTCAGCGGCGTAACATGGCCGCGCTTCTCTTGCGCGGCGATACCACCCACATTCCGGTGCAGCTTCGACGAGATGGGCAGTCGGTGACCGTCACCGTGCCGCAACTCCGGATTCGACGGGGCTGGTTACGACCGCCTAGCCCGGCGCCGGATACGACGCGCTGTTATCACTTGGTGCAGCCCGATATCGGGTATCTCACGCTGGCCACCTTGGAGAAAAACCAATTACCGACGATTATGCAGGCCTTTCGGCACACCAAAGGCCTCATCATCGACCTGCGTAATTATCCTCACGAGTTTGTGGTCTATGACCTAGCGCGCTATTTCGTGACGGAACCAACTCCCTTTGTCCGCGTGTCGGCGCCAGACCTGACGTATCCGGGGCAGTTCCTCGATAAAGCCCCCTTGCTGGTTCGGCCCGGGGGAGGACTCCCTCCCTATCAGGGCCAGGTCCTGCTCCTAGTGAATGAGCAAACCCAGAGCCAAGCGGAATTTACGGCTATGGCTCTACGCTGTGCGCCTAAGGCCCGGTTACTTGGGAGTAGCACCGCTGGCGCGGACGGCAACGTATCGGATGAAATCTTTTTGCCCGGTGGCCTAGCTACGCGCATTACGGGCCTAGGCGTTTATTATCCCGACGGCCGCGAAACGCAGCGCATTGGCCTAGTGCCCGATATCATGGTGTCTCCTACTCCGGCGGGGCTAGCTGCCGGCCGGGATGAACTGCTAGAGCAAGCCATTCAAGTGCTAAACGACAGCCACTGAGCGGCTTAGTGCCTAACTAGCTTACAGCGTACTAGTTAGTTACTCACTCACTATTCTATACTGGGTCTGCTTGCCTAGGTGCAGCGCAGTATTAGTTAGTCTCTCCTTCAACAACTGATTATGGCTAGCCCTAGTCATTAGTTAAACGTTAGTTTGTAAAACGACTCATCGCTTAGCAGCGAGTTGACAAAAGATCTACCGACTAAGAGGAGCAGCTTCTTATTTCTGAATTCAAGTCTTGTTACGTATAACCCCCGCATGCTCAAGCAATTCGACCTCTTGTTAGCAGGCCCTGGCATCGTCTTCTTTGATCCCTTCCTATTGGACGATTTTGTCCGGCAAAAACAGGTAGCGTCCCCCAACTTATTTCCTTCGTTTCTAGACGAGCCAGCTATTAGCAAAGCGGTAGCTCAGGCTGGCCTACTGCTGCCTATCTATGATATCCCACCACTAGATTATCAAATCGTACTTAATACGTCCGAGCGCAGTGTGATCCGCGCCGAGTGGGTGCGCTTTACGACGTCCCCCTTTTCGCTTACAGTGGGTCAGCAGGGCCGACTAGTGGCGGCTGACGCCTATGCCCTCATGGAGTGGGACGCCACTTTCTACCAAGAACTTGGGTGTGATGGCCCCCTAGCGCCCCAGGTAGCCACGGCAATGATGCCCGGCAACTATCAGGTACGTATCAAGGGCTTTGCGGAGCGTGATTATAGAGGACGTGGGCCTAAAAATATTGGCTATGAGTTGCTGTTAGACAGCGTGGCAGAACTGACTATCCGGCCCGAAGAACTTGATACGCCTGAGGTTGATTTCGTGCTTTGGCGCCCTGGTCAAGTCGGCGCTTAAACATAGAATTAGTACTTAAGCATTAGTGTAGTGCAACCATTTTTTCTTTTGTTTCTAGAAATAGTCAAATAACATAATGCGTGCTTATCCGACAACTCTAGCAAGGAATACAAATTCACAGAGTTCGGCGAGGAGAGTCGACCTAGCAGTGAGGGCCCATGACTACTAGTTGTAATCGATGTGGCGCACGAGTTCATAGGAATTAGTGATCTTTCTAGCCGCCTCTTGGTCTTGCGCTATCCGCCACGCAAGCGGCTGGATCAACTGGTGTTGTAGTTGCCCACCTGCTCTTATCCACTGCATGGTGCAGGGCAAAAAGGTACACCCACCTACGCTATGTTGGTCGGGGTCGGAGTGCTGAAAAGATTCTGCATAACTGGAGATCAAATAGCGAGCCCCAGAGGCTATTGTCACCGTGAGCGAGATAGAATCGCCAGCTACTAGCTGCGACTGCATGGGCACCGTTTGGTTATAATTATCGAGCAACGTATCTGATGACGAGCAGATTACTCTAGGTGGGATACCTCCTGGCTCTATCAAGACCGCTCCCAACTCCTGTTGACCAGGCGCAGGCGAGCCGAGTCGGAGGTTGGCACGCGGGATTTTCCAGGTCAGCAGCAAATCAGAAGCCGTTTGATTGCGCAGGTAGATAGTTCGCGTGTTGCTCCAACTAGTCAAGCTAGCCGAGCAGCCTCCCGCACTTGCCCATCCTAGTAAGAGCAGTAAACAGCGACTGCCTGTAGAAGCACTTAGTACCCGATTAGTGATAAACATAGCGCTCGCCGTTTCTTGCTGATAAAACTCATCCGGCATTGATGTCTGAAAAGCAAAAAGGTCACCTTACGCCGGCTAATCTTCCTAAGGGAAGCTCTTTTACCTACTGTACCCGGTGACTCCCAAGTTGTCTTAGCTACTAAGTAGTTCAAAAAGTTGCCCCGTCTTGAGCTGACTTCCCCGGCCTTTGACCAACAAGACAAATAATCAGATAATGTTACTTTGTAAATCAAAGTACTTCGCATACATTTGTAGCCCTTAGCTGGCTAAGCTAGCTTGCCCACTGCTCCTACTTCTTGACTTTTGTTTTGCATGGACTATCTCTACTGCCTGCTTGCCTGCGCGGTTTACCTCGCCTTGATAGGGGGGCTGCCCCGCCTGTTGGCCGAAGAAACACTTCCGCTGCTGCGCTGGCTGCACTGGGGTAGCTCGGTGCTGTGTCTGCTGGCCCTGGTGGTACCCGCTTTGACACTGGGTAGCTGGACGTTCCGCTCGCTAGGCCTGTTTTGCGCCGTCCTGCTGGGTAGTGGGCTACTGGCTGGCGTCCGGCGCCGCCTGCAGGTGACGCGCGTACCACTTCTGGCTACCACACAGGCCGTGCTGGTAGGCCTCGCGGCGCCGGTGCTGCTCGGGCTCAGCCTGGACAGTACCTCGTCTGAGGTGGCCTATACGGACGGCAGCTATACGGTTACGGTCAAGGAAGGCTTCTCCCTTATGGACAACGACCCAGTCCCCGCCGAGTTAGAATTATACCGTTCCCGCCTGTTGTTCTTTGACCAATACCTGGGGCACATCGGCCGCGATAACTTGTATGAGCCCTTGTCGGCACTCAAGGCGCGGTGGCAAGCGGTATCCGCTATTTCCTTTGAGGCGGACAGCAACCGCGGCGTAGCGTGGCAGGCGGGCGTCGCCGTACCCTTCGGCGTCAATCCGCCTTACCATCGCGGCGACCAGCTGCCGCGCGCCGCCGAGTCCGCCCCCCCTCTCACCCGACCAGCCGCTATGGAAGCCGAGGTAAGCGAATTCGATAGAGTCTATACCTATGTGGAGGAAATGCCCCATTTACCCGGTACCGTAGGGCTAGAACCGGTGGCGCAGGCGATTCATCGCCGATTAGTTGTGCCGCCTCGCACCCAGGAGGGCCGGGTATTTGTCCAGCTAACGGTTAGCGAAACCGGCGACATCCAGAACATACGCCTCTTGAAGGGGGTAAATGCGGCGGTCGACGCAGCCGTCCTGACGGCCGTACGCCGCCTGCCGCGGTTTGAACCCGGCCGGCAAAATAGGCGGCCCGTGAAGGTGAGCTTAACGGTGCCCATTACGGTACGGCGCAGGCAACCAGGCAAACCGTATCCGCGCGAGTTCTACGTCAAGCCCCCACCCGTATCCGTAGCCCCCACCGTTCCGGACCTGAGTGGCTTATCCCCTGGTTAAACCTCCTTCTGTACTAAAGGGGGATTTGCTAGGCTATCTCCAATCCCCTATAGAAGTAGGCTAAGACCTTACTTGATAGTTAGTTCAATAAACTTTGTAAGCTTGTTACTTCTCAATCCTTATCTTAACATTGTCAATGAGCGCTGTTCGTCCATTATCTGCCTCTTGTCGGCAGCCCCTAATGGAGAATTGCCTTCTGCTTGGTAGTACGCTAGTGGTATACGGGCTGGGAATACTGATTTTTCCCCCGCTTATCATTTTAGCACTTCTCATGTCCTTTATATGCTTGCCTATCGAGTTGATTTGGCTACTGAAGGCGCTCGTGAAAGGCCAGTTTCAGTGGGTAGGTATCTATGGCCTAGCAAGTTTTGGTATTGGCTTTATAGATTGGTGTATAGCCACAAGCGCTGCAAATAGTAGCGGCAACTTCTTCATACTTTAACAAGTTGTATGAAAGAAGGAAGCGCTAGTAACATAAGTTAAGCTGCTTTTCTTGCTTTAATCCCTTTATATAAGGATTCTTATTTGCCGGAACGAAGTAAAATGACAGATTTTTACTGCTTTTGAACCGCTCAAAACTTGTATAAAAATAAGTAATCTCCTTAATCTTCAATTTGCAAAGTGGCGCCAATAGTGAGTTGGCGTTGGTACCAATTGTAGTCTTTTGCAGGTAAATATTCAATCGAACGAAATAAGTCAGTTAGCGCCTTGCCTGGCAGCAAGGTTCGGTGAGCATTGCCTTGTGTTACGCTCAACCCCACCAAGGCTTGGGAACGACTTAGTGCTGATTCCACCAGGGCTTGGGAACTGGAGCTAAGGGCGTACTCCGTCGTTAGCACTTGTTTCCTGTGAGGAGCTACCCGATACGTAACTACTCCGTGTACGCGGTCCAGAGAAGCCGCTCTCCCGATGGGCAGGTAGGTGGGTAACGTACCCGCCTCGAACTGCCGCCAAGTGCTTAAACTGTCGAGGCGGCCCACGCGCACGGTGGGCGTGTTGTCGAGGAAGGGATTAACCTCCCCCTGGTGTTCATCGACTTGATACCAGTGGCCCTGGTGGGTACTGAGCCGCCAAAAAGGATGACGCAGCAGGCCCCGGCCACCATAGGCCAGGGAATCGGTGTGCCACCGCTGGCGCGCTTGGCGCGCATCGCTGGCGGACAGCTGAACGGAATCCAGTAGGTAATGCACGCGCACAGTCAGCGTGTCGGCGGTGTGGTTGACCACGACCCATGTCCGCAAATCAACATGGGTTTGCTTAGGAGGCGTGCAGGTGCTCAACGCAAGCAGCATCACGGCCAGTATAGGTCGGAGCCAGCGAAGCCGAAAGGTTGGATACCAGGGACTCATCGATAGAAGAAAATGGTAGATACGAACGGGTCAACCAGCGAACGCCGTCACGCCTTGCCGTTGATTTCGAATTTGCGAAAAGGTCACCTGGATTATTTTACATTCTGCAAACGACGGATTACTATTCGTAAAAGCGGCTGCCCAGTATAACAGTTCTGCTACCCTCACGCGTGACCTAAGGACAGGTTTCGCTTCCGCATGCGAGCTTACCCACCCTAGCCCCGGCCGAGTGACGGCCCCACTTGCTGGCCAGGCGGTTTTCTTTGTGGCATGCGTGCGCTAGTTTTCGTTGCCTTGGGCTTGAGTTGGGGTAGTTAGCCCGCGCGCGCCCAATCTGTCACCCTACCTTCCCCCGATACGCTCGGTCTGACGGCGGCCTTGCAGCAGGTGTGGCAACAATCCGCCTTGCCCGGCTTTGCCGTCGCGCTCCTGCGGCCTGGGGGCATCGTCTACGAGCACGGCTTCGGCTACGCCAATAAGGAGCGTCGCGTGCCCTACACGCCCGCCACGGTCCAGCCGGTGGCCTCCGTCAGCAAAACGTTGCTGGGGGTAGCCTTGGTGCAGGCCGTTGCGGCGGGTAAGCTCCGCCTCGACCAGCCTGTGAACGAGCTCCTGCCTTTTACCGTGGTCAATCCCTACTTTCCGGCCCAGCCCATCACCCTACGCCACTTGGCGACGATGACGGCCGGGCTCACCGACGACTAGCACTTCTACAACCAGCGGGCGTATGTCCCGGGCGACACCTCGTCGTTGAGCAACGAGGAGTACTTGCGCCGCACGCTCACCGCGCGGGGCCGCTGGTATCGCCGCCAGCGCTTCCTGCCCCATGCTCCCGGCACGTACTACGCCTACAGCAACGAAAGCGCCGCCCTAGTCGGCCTGGCTCTCGAACGGGCCACGGGCCAGGCCTACAGCGCCTATACCTCCCAGCATATCCTGCGCCCCGCGGGCCTGCGCGATGCGGGCTGGTCGCGTGCAGCAGTCAAGGGGTATCCGCTGGCCACGCTCTACGACTGCCGGGGCCGGCCCGTAGCCCCCTACTACACGGTCACCTATCCCGACGGCGGCTTGCTGACGAGTACCCACAGTCTGGCCCGCTACCTGCTGCGTATTATGAACCCGAGCCTACCGGGGGCGCCTCTGACGGTAGCCGAGCGCGATTCCTTGCTCCAGCGGCAGTTTTCGCCGCGCCACCCGCCGCTGCACCTGGACCCGAGCGAACCGAACCAAGGGCTGTTTTGGGCCTACCGCCGCAATGGCACGGTGGGCCATACCGGCGGATACACGGGTGTTAGTAGCTTCCTGTTTTTTGACCCCGTCACGCAGGTAGGAAAGCTTTTTAGCACCAACACCGAACTACAAGGCCGCACGGCCACCGAGTTCCAGGCTATTTGGCAGCTGTTAGACGCCCTCCACTAGCTTGCTAGCAGCCCCGTCTAGCCGGTCAACACTGGCCAATCGGCCGGTGTTATGCCCTCCGACCAGCCGATTGGTTCGTCAAACGGCCCGTATGGCTCCCAGCAAACGCGCTATTCAGCATGCGCCACTTAACAGAAAAAACGTTATCAGACACCTTTCGGAATAGGTACTGATTACGCCTATCCATCTGTCAAGCGTACCTAAGCCACGTAGCGGTGGTAGCTTGCTGGCATGAAAAAGCTGCTCCTTGCGCTACTGCTGCTGGCTTACTCGGCGGGCGCGCAAAGCCTTCCTCCCCTCCCAGCACCCACGGAACTGGGGCCACCTGCCGGACAGGAAGCGTCCATGCCTTTTAAACTCGCCAACGTAATTGTGGTGCATACCTCCGACAGCCCCCGCACCGCCTATCAGAAACTGGCCACGCTACTACTGGAGCAGGGCTACCAACTAGAAAAGACGGACTCAGCGCAAGGACGAATTACTACTGACTACCATCGCTCGGCCTACCGCCGCATCAAGGTGTCACTGCAGTTCGTCATTAGCGCTCAAGCAAGCGGGGCCCTGGTCGAAGAGCGGGCCATCGGTCAAGTCAGCGTGGCGGCTAGTCGCTTTGCCGTGGAGTGCCGGGGAACGCCGACCATGCCGATCGCCTGCGCCTGGTCCGAGATGTGGCGCCTGGCCAGTCTCTACCCAGCAGGTGCGCTGGCCTACAAACGGGACTAGCCGGCGCTCGCAGAGCGGCTACCCGTGGAGTTCACACGTAGTGGGCCTGGCAACAGGAGTTGCGGATAGGCGGCAAAAGCCGGTGTTCCAAGTACCCATTTGTAGTCTTGTCACAGTCTTTAACAAAACCTTCAACGCCTGTGAAACCGCTAAGTAGCTCGCGCTGTCGAATACAAATTACGGCGCCCCTTAGTAGGAAATGTAAAGGAACCGGGGTAGTTTAGACTCAAATTTGCGCAAATTTGAGTCTAAACTACCCCGGCCATTATGAGAACCTATCGTAAACGCGTGCCCCAAGTGCGCTACTGCGTGCACTGTGGCGACGCCTTCGAGAGCGCCCACAAGCGGCGCATCTACTGTGGCAACTCGTGCAGCACGCTCGCCTACTACGCTCGCAAAGCGCAGGCCAACCCGCCCGCCACAGCTACCGCTACCCGCCCCCCTGCGCTCAGCACGCCAGCCGCGACCACCGCTATGGGGGCTGCCGCGCCGCCGTCGGTGACGCTCGCGCTCAATGCTCAGAACCTCGCCTTGTTCACCGCCGGCCCCCTGCTGGCCGATGGCCTCAAGCAAGTCGCCCAGTTCGTGGGCCAGCTGCTCGCCCCCACGCCCCATGCCGCGCCTTTGACGTGGCTGCCGGCCGTGTTTCGGCTCGCCAAAGAGCCCTTGGTGCCCTTCCAACACGTGGACTGGGAGGAGCCCCGCTTTTTTGTGCCGGTGCAGTGGGGCGGCACCGTGTTCTACTACCGCGCGGCCCAGGACTTGCTCTTCTGGCAGGACCTCGAGGGGCCATGCTACCAACTCACGAAACAGGCCGAGTTTGAGCGAATCCTGAGTCAGTTGCGCTTACAAAAGCAGCTGCCACAACGAGGGCTGTCGAACCCGCTGCCCCCGTTGACCAGGGAGCTACCCCGGCTACCGCCGCAGCCCAAAAACATGGGCTAATTGGACACTTCCGCCCCCCCCACTGCGGGACCTTGTTGAACATATGCCCAATTATAAGACACGTAGGAGGGCTATTTTTACCTTGGGTACAAATCAGCAAACAGGCTATGCAAACGGAACAAGGTGATTTAGTTCAGAAGGCGAAGGCAGGAGAATTCGACGTTATCGTGCATGGCTGCAATTGCTTTTGCCAGATGGGGGCTGGCATTGCCAAGACCATCAAACAGGTATTCCCCGCTGCCTACCAGGCCGACCTGGCTACGGTAGTTGGGGACCGTACAAAACTCGGTACCTACTCCATCGCCCAGGTAGATGCGTTGGGGAAAGTGCTGGTCATTGTCAATGGGTATACTCAATATCAGTGGCGCGGAAGTGGACTGAAAGCGGATTATGCGGCTATCCGGCAGGTCTTTCGGGGAGTGAAACAAGCGTATGCCGGCCGCCGCATCGGCTACCCTGCTCTCGGCGCGGGGTTAGCCGGGGGAGACTGGACTACTATCGCGGCCATCATCGACGAGGAGCTCGCCGGCGAGGAGCATGTCTTCGTGCAATGGAGCAAGTAACAAGCAACCGTCGGTACTACTAGCCAACCTGCTAACGCACAAAAAGCTGTTTATTCCGGCTGGTCGGTTCCGCTTGGCCGCACGGGATTGTTCCCGAGTGGGGCCTGTAAGGCGGCCGTCACGGCATCCAGGCGGCGAACCAGTTCTTCGTTGGAAGGAAAAAAGGGGCGTAGTTCGCTAGGCAGGGTATCGGAATAAGTGTAGGTGGCCACGCCAATGGGTTTGTTGACATCGCGCAGGGCAAACTCGACTACCGTGCGGTTCTTACTCTGGCAGATGATAATACCGATGCTGGGCTGCTCATGTGACTTGCGCACCGTGTCGTTGAGCACGGAGAGGTAGAAGTTCATCTTGCCCGCGTACTCGGGCCGGAACTCGTCAATCTTAAGCTCAATCGCGACCAGGCATTGCAGCTCGCGGTGGAACAGTAGCAGGTCAATGAAATACTCCTGTCCTGCCAGCTCCAGTCGGTACTGATTGCCAAGGAAGGTGAAGTCCCCACCCATCTCGCTGAGAAATCGCCGCACGTTGCCGAGCAGGGCTTGCTCCAACTCATATTCCGAATGAGGGACGCTCAATTCAAGAAAGTCAAAGAGGTATTCGTCTTTGAGAGCCAGCACGGCTGAAGTATGCTGCGCCGGGGACAAGGTCTGCTCGAAGTTGTGCTGGGCCGTGATGGTCTTCTGATAGGCTTGGGCTTGCAACTGATGCAGCAAGGTGGCTTTAGTCCAGCGGTGCTGGCGGGCTTGGCTCACGTAAAACAAGCGCTCGTGCGTGGACTGTGTTTTCTCTAAAATGGCCACGTTCAGGCTCCAGCCTAATTCTCGCACCAGTGGTGCGAGAACTTCCTCGTGGGCATAGGCGAGGTAGAAGGCGCGCATACGCCAGAGGTTAGAAGCCGAAAAGCCGCTGAGGCCCACAAATTCGGTTTGTAAGTCGTGCGCCAACGTTTCCACAATCTTTTTGCCCCAGCCCGCTTGTTGCTGCCGTTCCGCAATCAGCTGCCCTAAGTCCCAGTAGAGCTGTAGCTGCTCGCGGTTAACGGCCTGTAGGGCTTGGTACTGCGCATCCCGTACACGCTGCTTGATGGCGATGAGAAACTGCGGGTAATCGGCGGGAACAGAACTCATAGCAAAACCGACGCAAGCGAAAAGCACGCCTGGCGAGTGGGAGATAGTGGAAACAGGCGCAAGTTCGGCAGTTCAACTAGAAAAGCCCCGTTAGCGCTTGCGTCCTACCCCGTCAGCTAGCAAGTTGTGAACTGTTCAAAATACGCTTCCGAAGAATGGTCCTAAAAACGGCCTTTCCGGGGGTGCTGAGTGGGACACTGGAAGCGTTCAAAAAAGAATTGTATGTTGAACAACCCGTTAGGCTATCCCATCCATACTTACCGCTATGTACTACCTCGTTTATATGAGTCAGGCCCAATAAAACATGACGCTCACGACCCTTGCCGTGCTACTGATGCAGGCGCGCCCTCAACGAACGGTAACACGTAACGTCATAAAATCTATCTGCATTCGGGCGCTTCATCAACCTAACTTATATATTTTGCAGGTTAACAGCCTCATTTCCCAATTCTTATGGCAGACTATAACTATCTAGAGCATTTTCCCAAGCCTTTCCTTGCTGATTTAGTTGCGGGTAGGGTTTTGCCTTTCATTGGTGCAGGATTCTCAAGGAACGCCGACTTACCTAAAGACAAGGCAATGTTAGATTGGGACGGCTTGGGTAGCGAAATAGCATCTCTCATAGCAGGGTATTCCTATAAAGGCAGTCCAATAGATGCTATTTCAACTTATGCACACGAATGTTCTAGAACTAGCCTGATTGAGAAATTAGCCGAACTTTTATTAGTAAACGTAGCGAAGCCAGGAAAAGCTCACAAGTCCTTCTGTGAGCTTCAATTCGATATTGTATGTACGACAAACTTTGAGTTCTTATTAGAAGCCTCTTATGCCTCAATCTTCAAGTTTTGCCAACCTATAATTGATGAAGAGTAATTATCCATTTCCATTACTAAGTCTGGCGTAGGTTTACTCAAGCTACATGGTGATTTACATCACCCTAAACGTTTAGTTGCAACGGAAGAGGATTATGACAAATTCCTTAATAGCTACCCCATGCTTGCCACATTCTTAGCAAATTTATTAATTACTCGGACGGCTTTTTTTATAGGATACAGTGTAGATGATTCGGATTTCAGGCAAGTGTGGCAACTTATAAAAGAGCGGCTTGGCGACTTACGTCGCAAAGCATATACCGTGAAAGTAGATTGCCCAGCACACGAAAAATTACGTTATGAACGACGTGGGGTAAAGGTTATTGATATTCCAAGTAATGGGTTAAATTATACAACTATACTAGAAAATGTTTTTTTCTCAGCTTAGGGATTATTGGTATAATGAAACCCTTAAAGCGCCCATTGTAAGCGAAGATGATACTCTTGCAGAATTAATTTTACCTAACGAAGCCAATAATAGGTTATGCTTCTTTTCCGTCCCGTTTGATCAGCTCTCTTATTATAAAAAATATATATTTCCAATTATTAATAAATACGGCCTTGTCCCAATAAGTGCTGATGAAATTATAACACATAAAGAAAACTGGATAGCCAAGGTATCAGCATTAATTGAAAAATCAGAGTTTTTTATAGTCGATTTGTTGTCTAGTAATACTGTATTTGAATTAGGATTGGCTATAAGTGTAAGGAAAGGAACACAAAAGATATTGATAATTAATGAAGAAGGAGCTATTTTACCTAGTAGCTTTTCAGGTATGTTATACTTGAAAAGGTCAAAAAACCCTTTCGACGAGCCAGAGGCTTTGGCGAAACGTATTTCAGAATGGTTTGCAAATTTAATTGAGCCATTGCGAGCACAATACCAAGACGAATCAAGGAGACTTTTAGATAAGGGTGAATACAGAGCTGCCACAATAGCTGCTATCACTTTATTAGAAAATCATCTCAGAGTTTGTTTGACGATAATGACTTTATTATTCCTAAATCATTTCTTTTTGGCAATTTATATAGCTTAGCTGTTGAGCATGAAATCATAAATGCAGAGAAATTTTCTGCATTAAAACATTGGACTCAAATAAGGAACGCTGCTGTACACACGAATGAAGAAATATCATTAGCTAAAGCGGCAGAAGTTATTAATGGAGTTTATGAATTGATTAGAGGAACTCCTCAATAATCAAAGCTCGTATATGATAGAGCGCGGGAATTTGATTTTTTTGTGCGCTTCAAGCCCATTTTTCTACTACTTGTCTATGCAATGTATGTCACGCCATTGGTGATTACTAGATTCTTATAGGGTGCGGTAGGCATAGATTGCCAAAGTATAAAAGCCTCGGCTCCTACGGCACGCGTACCACAGCTACTATATGAGTTTATCGACGAATTGCGTCATCGGCAAGGTTTGCTGTCCCTGCTGCCAAGTACCGACCAAGTGGCCGAGCTACTCGCCTATGCCCACCATCGACTCGTCGCGATTCATCCCTTTACCAATGGCAATGGCCGCACCGCGCGCCTTTTCACCAACCTACTCGCCTATAGCTACGGCTACCAAGAAGTTGTGCTCTATCAGCGCGAAGTGGGTGAAGCACGCACGCACTATCTCACGGCCATCCGGCAAGCCGACAATTATGACTTGCGCAGCTTGCAAAAACTAATTAGCGGGCAGCTTCGCCCGCTGGACTAGCCGTCGGCTGGGAGTCAGTCTGTGCATAGAGTGCTTCCAGGCGCTCCATAGAAACCGTCTGATTCTCCAGCGCCATGGAGGCATAGACCGACCGCAACACCATGGCTTTAACCACGGCGGGGTCCTGTAATTGATGATAGCGGTCGCGCAGTTTCATGACGTCGAAGATAAAGGCTAGCAGCTAGTTGACCGGTAAACGCACAGCAAAGTTCACATCTGTGTGCCCGCAACGGCGACTTGTAAGGCTGGAATGTACCGCAAATGACTAAAAACGGTGTCTTATAATTGCCTATCTGTTAAGTTGACAGCTTTGCGAACGGGTTGGTCGTGCTTAGTCACTACCGAAACGAGGTGGCTGCGGAGTTGAATCGAGCAAATCAGCTGCTTTATCTGCTTATCGGCGGTGCCAAACTGGGTGCGAAGTAGCTGCCAAGTAGGTGTCTTTTTTCTCTTGTGCAACTTATTCAGTAGCAATACGCTACCCTATGAAGTAGGTCCCCGAGTAGGTACTCTTTTGCCTGCTTTTGCCGGGTGTACACCCAGCCAGCTAGTGGTATGCCGCTCTAGGTCCGCTTACTCATTTTGCTCTTGTTGCTAACAATCAATTTGTTAAGGGTAACAGCTACGCTAATATTCGAAGGCTACTTTCGGGCTAAAGTAGGTCCCCAAGTAGGTCCACTTTTCTCTCTTGTAACTAGCTTTCAACTAGTATCTTAGCTAGTAAAGTAGGTGGGCAGTTAGGGCGGAAAAGTAGGGCTGCTTTTTAGGCGGGCTACTTGGTCTCGCCTATGCTTGCTAGCTGGTACGTGGGAGTCTCCCGGCTCAAAACAGGCTTTGACTCCCTTACTGCGGGCCCAAACGGCCCTCGCTACCCGCCCGCCGCCTCACAGCAAGCCCCCTAACAGCTACTTTCGGGGCTGTCTCACCCCGAAGCAAGACTACCACATAGCTGGCGCAAGGAGCTGACACGTAATTTCTAAATTCTATAACTCTTACTATAGATGATAGGCAATGCTTTACAGAGTCTGCCTAAACTATTACTTGATAGCTACTTTGGGACCTAGGTAGGTACCTACCTAGGTCCCAAAGTAGCTACCTAAGTAGGTGCTCAGATTGGCAGCACTAGGCGGAAATCTGCGCAGCAGTTTTGCAAGCTATTTTTCACAGGCTTTAGTCGTTCCTTTAAGGACTGTGAAAGTGGAGCTGCCTACCTAGCGCATGAATGCACCTGGCCAAGTAGAAGGTATCCCAGCTGTTACCAGGTAGATCTTCCACTTCGGTCAAAAAGGCTGCCTGACTACTCGCCGTTCCAACTAGCATGCCCTCTTCTCAAATACGCGGGCTGGGTGTGTCAGACGTTGGAAGAAGGTGGGTATCGACAAAGGCTGGAACTCGTGCCTGGTGTAGCACCCACCCAAACAGCGTTTGCCAAGTGAGGTAGATACTAGAGACACCTACAATGTTACTCCACCGTTCTAACCCAGAACTGGAACCCAGGGCTATCGCGGGAACGACCGCCGCCAACAGGCTCGCACCGACCACCAGCGGAATACCCTTAGGCAGGGAAATAGCTTTATCGAGCAGCACCTTATAAACAAGGAGCAACCCAACTGCTCCCGCTACGCTCACCAGGGGAAAGGTCGCAGGTTGTTGTTGCCAGGAAAACGAGTGCCCCGTCACACAGAATGCCGCCGCTACAAACAAGCCACCAGCGAAAAGCAGAAAACTTAGCTTGCTAACGTTGGATGCAGCCTGCTTACCCTCCAGCAACACAACGCCGAACACAAAGCCGGGGGCTAGGATAGCCGTTAGTAACCCAAGCGGTGGGAAAAGAAGCAGAACTACCACATTAGTTAGAAAGGTGGCGGTGCCGCTGATAAAACAAGAGGTGGTAGCTACCATAGCAAAACGAGCGACTGTACCGGCCAGCTACCAGTAAGGAAAGACCATCTCAACCTAGCTGTCCTTAGCCGAGCGGGGGTAGTTTGAGCAAAATGCGCAGGCGGTTAAGATAGATCCAGTACTTGCTAAACCAATCGGGTGCAGCATCAAAGGCTAGTCCGAGAACGTGGATTATGTTCAACATGCAGCGTTTGCCTAGTGCCTCTTAGAACAAGTAAAAGGGCTGTCAATCGGTAAAACAGGACCCAATTCGCTCACTTGTGCGCACAAGTGAGCGAATTGGGTCCTGTTTTCTTAAATAGGTAGGTATCGTCTAGAGACGGCAGACAGACTAGGGGGCTCAGCAATGCGGGCCTTTCTGGGCCGCACAGGCTCAGCTTTCTTTACAAATAGTAGTCCGTGGTTTCTAGAATGTAAAAAAACTCGTCAGTTCTTGTAAACGATTATTTAAGCAACTGCTCATCGTCTTTTCCAATGCCGTCAGCTAAACAGCAAGTAGTGAGCTTAATTCACACGTATCAAGCCGCCGTCTATCAGGCCGTCGCCTTATTGAATGCTAAGTCAGAACAAGAAAAGGGCTTCCAGATGCAGCAAGAACGCCCAGGGGTTTGGGCGGGGTATTTAGACGAGTTGAAGCAAGTGCACTATAGCTTCCATGGCGCTGGTTGCCTGCTTACAACACCAGCTTTTACGGTTGACTTCGACTACGCCCAAGAAGGGGGCTGCACTGGCATCGACCCTTGGTTCCTGTTTTATTTCCTGCAAAGCAACCCAGCCATACAGGCGAATTATTCCTTACTCACAAGTAGCGAACAAGTGGCGCAAATTTTACAGGAATTGGTGCAAGAAGGCTTGCTAACCAGGTATTTGTATTCTGAAGATGATAGACGCTACTATCTGATGGCTGATATTCAAAATCCAGATTTGCCAACAGTCACCTTGTACATGCCCGATGAGGACGTTTCGTGAAGATGTCCACCAGTAGCCCCTTAATTACTGCTTCGTGAAATGCCCCATAAGTATGCGTCTTAGAATAGTCAGTATTGATGCTTTGCCTTATTAAAATACTATACTGGCTATGCCCCTGTACGAAGCCAAAAACCACCATTTTTCCGAGGTTTGTCCGGGTAGATATATTATGTAATTGAATAAAAATAGGAGGGCCTTTTAATCGAATGAGGGGTTGTTTATCTATTTTATTTAAATTGTAATATATTCTAATATATAGTTATTTTAAATTAATATTATTTTCATTTATTGCATTTACTGATAGTATCCTGTACCACTCCTAAATATTCTCCACTGCTTCCACATTTAGAATAAAATTTTATATTAAAATTATGTTTTTTCAACAGAAACCAATTACTTGTTTCAGGCTTTAAGAGAGTGTCTCCTATGGCTATAGCTTCATAGACAAATATTAACAAGCCTTTTGTTTGGTTGTATTTGACAATGCTGTTCGTATTGGGATTATATCCTTTAATATTAATGCTTCTGCCTGCACTTTTATTTTCAGTAATAACAATGTTGCAAGGTTCTAATGCAAGAAACTCTTTGTTTCCTTCTTCACATGTATGAGTGCATGCACAAGTAAGAGATAGTGATAAGAGAATCACGATGTTTTTACTATCCATTTACGTGTTTTTAAATATTCTGTTATTTAGTAAATATATAAATAAGAGGCGTGTGCCATATAACGTTTATTGAACCAACGTCTAAGAAATGACTCAGCCTGTCAGGTGCGGACTTATTTCAACAAACTAGAGTAAAAGAGTGAGATAATGTTATCTAATGTTGAGGTATTTTTTCAGAGCTAGATTGGTTGCTAGCTGTACTGCAATTCTTAGTAACTTGGTAGCATGAAGCTTTGGCTACCCACCGCCTTACTATTCGGCTTTAGCGCCCCGGTACACTTGCTAGGCCAAGGGGCGCCGCATAGCACATGCGTACCACAGCGCCCGTCTTATCAGCTTGTCCAAGTTGCGCACTCTCAGAATGTAGTACTTACAACTGCGCAGTATACGGGCGTACTGCTAAATGACCCCGGGCACCAACCAAGGCCATATGGGTTGACTGCTCGTACCTTAAGCCCGACTGAAGTAGAGGAAGCCGAACGTATTCTGGCGCGCTGTAGCCAGCAGGGACGCATGAGCTGGTACTGGTATAAGATGAAGTACTTCAAAGATTCCTCTCTACAAAGTTTTCCAGACGCTATTCATCCGTTATCCTTTTACATGCGCCAATACAAAGGCTTGAACACGGCGGATGGCCAACGAGTAGTCTGGATTAATGCCTTTCCTAAAGCGCATTCAGTTCCTTATAATTGGAAGGTCATGGAAGTAGAAGTAGAAGATGGTGGCAAAGCGTATTTCAATATCTACGTCAATCTGGATACGAAGCAGTGCTTTAACTTTTTGCGCAATTCAATAGGCGGGTAAGGTGGGAATGAGGTGGTACAATTCGTTAGACAGCGCGAAGGCCAGCTAGGTCCCGAAAGGCGCACCTTGTTGAGCCACCGATTTTCGACTTGCCCACCCCCCGCCACGCGCTGGAAACGCACATGCGGTGGACTTTCTGAGCCAGCACGTCGGCGAGGTACTTTTTGAGCCTCTCCAGGTGTACCTCTCTGGCGCAGCTGAAGCCTTACATTGGCCACCCTTTCCTGACTACCCTACACGCTACTTGTCGCCGTTGATGAGCTACCTGAACGCCTTCTCACCTCTTTTGGCGGTGGTCTTCTCTCTGGGGACCGCCCGTGCACAGCCCACCAAGACCCTTACCGGTCGGCTCCTCGACGACCGCTTGGAAGGGGTTCCGGGGGCGACCATTTACGTGCGGGATACGACCTTCATCGGGACGACGGACCGGGCGGGTTATTTCCAGACGGACGTTCCTGTTAACACCAACACACTCCTATTCACAGCGGTCGGCCTAGAACGGACCACCGTCACCCTGAGCGCAGACTGTTCACACTTGGAAGTGATTCTGCTGCTAGCTTCTAGTTATGATTTTATGTCGGTGAGGCGGGTTAATAGACAAGAACTCAAGCGGTTTAAGCACTTGCCCCAGCTACATCAGCAGGCGTATGAGCAAGGTTTGTTTACCTCCCGGGTCCCTTGCGCCTCCCCTATCTTCACCAAGTGGGTCCCACGGACAGCGAAACGGTGATCAAAGCAAGCAAATCACCCCTTACATGCCGTAAGCGACCGACTACCGCTTCTAAAACGCTGTTACGCTTGGCTACCTAAGCTTGCTGCTCGTGACGTTCGAAAAACCCTCTCCCAAAGCGACCCCGCAGACTGTGATTTCAGGGTCGTTGGCGTGGGTAAGTAAGTCATTTGGAAAACAGTAGGTTCCGGAACAAAGCGCTAGCAGTTCAGTAAAATGACCGTTTTGGTGAACAATAGCCATTCTGGTTCTCCCTGGAAAGAAGATGGGTGTCAACAACCTGAAATAAGGGGTGTCAGCAATAGCGAAGCGGAGAAGTGGTGCTGTACGGAATCATCTTTTTCCTTATTAGTACCCCGTGCCCCCTTTTTGGTAAATGGACTTGCCAGGATAGTAACAAAACCGCTTGGCGATAGCGGCATCACGACGCCAAGTGCTATCGCCGACCTGCTGCTTCGCCCTGCCGCGGTAATAAAAGTCCGCGGCCGATTCTGCCTCCAGACGAAAGTCTAGGCCGGGGTAGGCTTTCTCAAACAGGTAGGCATACTCCGCCAACGCCGCCTGGTATTTGCCTTGCTGGCAATAGACCCGGGCGCGCAGCGTCCGGGCTTCGTAATGCTTCGGATAATGACGTAAGGCGCTGTCTAAGTCAATAAGCGCGAAAGTCGTATCGCGGTCCTTGAGTTTGGTTCTGCCTCGATGGTAATAGTACTGTTCCAACCCTTGCAGCAGGTTGGGATCTTCGGCGGCGGCATACGCGATGGCGCGGGTAAAGTCCTTAATGGCGGCGGCATAATTGCCCATCATTTCGTGCGTCTGCCCGCGGTCGGAAATGACCTGTCCGTAGCTAAATGCAGAATCTTCTTGCAAGGACTTGTTCAAATCAACTAAGGCGAGGGGATACTTTTTTAGGCGGTAGTATTCGTCCCCCCGACGCCAATAGGCTCTGGCACTGGTAGAGTCTTGCGCGATTGCCCGCGTGAAGAGGCGAATGGCTTTGCGCCCACGTGCTTGAAAGCCCGCTTCTAGCAAATCATCGACACGGGTTTGCCCCCAGCTAAGGCCAGGTAGAAGCAAGCAGAACAGGAGCAGTCGAAAGGGCATGCAATGACGAGTGAATACGGTTCCCCTTGCTAAAATAATCCTCGTTTTGCTGAACCGCCCCTTACGGCGGGACTCCGCCCTCCAAAAAAGGACCTTATTCCGGGGAGTAAGTAAGCGTTCGAAAACCCTCCCCGGAAGTCCTCGAGAAACGGTGTTTTCGGCGCCGGTAGCGGGTATAGGATTGATATTCGAGCAACAGTCCCACACACATTGGTTTGATGTAAGGCAAACACAATGAAGACCTGTTTATGGCGACATCCGAGGTTCTGAAGTACCATAAGCGCTGATTTGCTTTATTTTACAACGTTCCAGCTTACATGGCGAATGTTTATACCAGTAAATGCAAAATGATATATGAATAACTTTATTCCTTATGCCAGTCTCCACCAGTGGGTGGGTAGCAAAGCATTTTTCTTCTTCTTGACTTGGCTGTGCATGCAATCAGCTTGGGCCTTTACCTACCCGCCAGCGAAAATGGGGGGAGGTACTACGCCCTCACTTGCACAAGCTCTGAACCAGGATGGCTCGCTACGGGCCGGTGCCAACGGTTCATTTAACGCCGCCGGTTATCGAATGCGCATGTCTCCCAGTGGTAAACCATTGTTCCGCCCGGCGGGTGTTATGGGAGCAGGGGACGAGCAGTGGCAGGATGGGTTCTTCATGCCCGGTACTGACGAGCCGGTGTATGCCGTGGCAACTAGTGGCAGCGACGTGTACGTCGGAGGGAATTTTGTAGTGGCGGGAAATGTGATAGCCAACGGGATAGCTAAGTGGAACGGCAGCACGTGGAGCAGCCTGGGGGAGGGGGTGAGTAGGGGTGCCAACGGGAGCGGTGGCGTACGAGCGCTGGCCGTACGTGGCTCAGACGTGTACGCGGGCGGGCTATTCATTCGGGCCGGTGGGGTATCAGCCTTTTGTTTAGCCAAGTGGAACGGCACGGCGTGGAGCAGCTTGGGGACCGGACCGAACAACCGCGTGGACGCACTGGCCCTGTCGTCCAGTGGGGACCTGTACGTTGGGGGGGCATTCACACAGGCTGGGGGCATGCCAGCCAACCACGTGGCCAAATGGAACGGCACAGCTTGGAGCCCGCTGGACACGGGCGTGAACGACGATGTCGTTACCTTGGCCGTGTCGGGCAATGGGAGTGTGTACGTAGGTGGAAGCTTTACCAGAGCAGGCGGTGTCCCCGTTTACGGCGTAGCCCAGTGGAACGGCACAGCGTGGAACGACATGAATAACGGGCAGTACCTATCCGTCCAGGTGTTGACAGTGGGTCCGAACGGGGACGTCTATGTGGGCGGCTATACCAATGGCGGTGCAGGGGTAGCCAAGTGGAACGGTACTACTTGGAACAGGCTGGGCCCAGTGTTTACTGACGACGTGAACGCCACGGCCAGCATTGAGGCCTTGGTCGTGGCAAGTAATGGGGACGTGTACGCGGGCGGCCTTTTCGCGACGGCCGGGGGGAGGCCAGCGAACGGGGTAGCCAAGTGGAATGGTTCGGCTTGGAGTCCCTTGGGCTCTGCCTCCGCATTAGCAGCCACCACCCCCGTAACCACGCTAGCTACAAACGGGACGGCGGTGTACGTCTCTGGCAGTTTCAATTCCGCTGGGGGAGTCTGCGCCCGGAATCTAGCCCGGTGGGATGGTACGGCTTGGGAAGCGCTAGGCACGGGCTTAGGGGGCAGTATCCGAGCCGTGGCCGTGTCGGGCACCGATGTTTACGTAGGCGGCGAGTTTGCTCAGGCTGGTAAGGTGGCCGCCAACTGCGTAGCCAAATGGAACGGCACCACCTGGAGCGCCTTAGGCGCGGGGCTAAACGGTTCAGTACACGCCTTGGCAGTAGCCCTCAACGGTGATTTATTTGTTGGTGGCTGGTTCACCCAGGCCGGCGGAGCGCCCGCCAATTATGTAGCCAAATGGGACGGAGCAGCCTGGAGCCCCTTAGGCTTGGGCATTGGCGCCGTGTTTGGGCACAGTCCTGTCGAAGCCCTAGCGGTGTCGGGCTCGGCCGTTTACGTTGGTGGCTGGTTCACCCAGGCCGGCGGAGCACCGGCCAATTACGTGGCTAAATGGGACGGGGCGGCCTGGAGTGCCTTAGGCGCAGGGCTAAACAGCCCCGTGCACGCCCTGGCGGTGACCGGCACAAGTGTGTACGCCGGTGGGGCCTTCACCACGGCCGGTGGGGTGGCCGCGAACCGCATAGCCAAGTGGGAAGACGGCTCTTGGAGCAGCCTCAGTACGGGCCTTCTCAACGGTGAAGTACTCGCCGTGGCTGTGTCGGGTACCAACGTTTATGTAGCTGGCAGTTTCAGTACAGCGGGTGGGGTGGCCGCCCGCAATGTGGCTAAGTGGAACGGTACGGTTTGGAGCCCTTTGGGTCCCGGGGTTGACGATATGGTTCGTGCCTTGGTAGTAGAGGGACCGAACGTATACGCTGGGGGCGAGTTTAACCGGATTGGCGGGGGGCTCCCCCGCTTTATAGGCAAGTGGAATGGCACTGTTTGGGAATCTTTGGGCAACGGGCTCAATGGCGCCGTTTGGGCGCTAGCAACGGCAAACAACGGTAAGGTCGTCGTGGGCGGCATCTTCAACGCGGTGGGTTTCAATACCAAGGTCAGTTATGCTTTCGGTGTCTACCACCCAAACTTGGTCACCAGTGTGGGGAATGCAACACCCACCCCTAGGTTGGTACTTTACCCAAACCCAGCCGCGAACAACGCCTCGTTAACCCTGGCGCCGGCCTCGCAAGCGCGCCCAGTCGTCGTGCTGGATGCGTTGGGTCGTTTGATCTGCACGGCCCTGCTTCCCGCACGAGCCTCCACAGTTGTCCTCAACTTGCGTGGCTTGCCTGCTGGCGCGTATCTGGTGCGGTGCGGTGACGCCGCCGTCCGGCTCGTCGTTGAATAATAGGCAGGCTGCAAATGCTCCTCCCAAAACTACTGGTTCTCAAACGTGAATCCTACCCACGCCAAAGGCCCCGAAAACGCTGGTTTTAGGGGCCGTTTTGCGAGAGGGGTTTTCAAACGCCTCTGCTGGCTCAGAAAGTACCGGTCTCCTACTGTTGATCAGACCCTACTTCTTGAGCTGATAAGACGCCCCATAGGCTAGCTCTTAGCACACATTGAAGGGGGCCTCAGTATGGGCGCACCTTCCTGACCTAAGCTAGCGGTTTAGAATAATCACTACTTGCTAGAACACCTAGTACTGTGGTCAGGAAGGGCTGTCAATTGGCTCCTCAGTAGTAGATGCTGTGAACGCGTTGCTGGTTCAAAAGGCATGCGTATAGGTAACTGGCACGTTCAATGGGCAATAAATGCTGTCCTGAAGCAGGATGGTGACCCCGGCTTTCTTTTTGTAGAGCTGCACCTGTGCGTATTCATTGGCGGCCGGGCGACAGGTAACGTCTGTCAGGTCACTTCTGCTTGCCGCATCCTTACCCGTTGCCGTGTCGTAAAATCGCAGGTCGCTGCCAGTAACCACATTTCCTGGTCCGCCTTGGCCAGAATACACCGTCAAGTAGGTTCCATTAGCTGCTGAGGCACCGGGGAAGCCTGTAATCAGCAGGCGCAGTTGTTCGCCACGCAGAGGCAGGTGTAGATTTTTCTCGTTGCGGCTGCCGGCCACCAACTGCAGACTCGTCTCGTACGCTCGCGTGCTAGAAGTCCCCAGCGATTCGTCACCGTACCCAATTTTGGAGTATAACAGGCGATACCGACCTCCGTTTTGCATGGCTGCCGTTGGTGTGAACTTGATGGAATACCGCCCTTCGGCATCGCTGGCAACCTCTTTAAGAACAATAGGGGGTTTGGGAAAAAAGGAATTTCCGCTCTCAACCCAACTGAGTTGAATGGACGCGCCGGGCAAGGGAACAGTTGAATTTGCGGCCGACCCGACGCGCCCGTACACTTCGATGCAACTGCCATCACAGACGTCTTCTTTCTGACAACCGGAAAGGGTCACGCTGACCACCACGGCGGACAAGTATAGGAAGCAGCTAGCGGCGCGCAGAGGCCCAAGGACTGCCCAAAACCAACGAGGGAGTAGCGATAAAAGACTGGTCATACAAGCGAAGCAGGGATGGAGGAAACAGCACACTAAAGGTCGTCGCTGTCTTGGCCAACAGCAACTCTAAAAAGGCGGATGAGGGACTTTTTGAAGTACTGCGGCTACCAGTTAATAAGCTTATAAACAATAAAGTAACTAGATATGAAAGGACTTTACGTGCACAATTAGTTGCCTCCAAAAAAGAACTGATTATTAAATTATTAGAGGGGTAACCAACCAATTCAGGCCCGCGGTGCCGTAAGACGTTTGTTAACCGTTCTTTTAGAAAACGTGACACGCCTCTTCAAGCTCCGGCGAGAGAAGATTGTTGTCCCCCAGTAGCGTAGAAACGCCTATATTAGGCTGGGTAATAGTATAACTGCGGCGGTGGCGCTAGAAGGTGAGCATTCTAAGGAATAACGACAGCAATCGGATTTGAGCGAAGCATTCTTTTAAAAGATTGGCACTGCAGAATCTCCATTGATTATTTGGCAGGTTAGCGCAATTCGTCTGCTTTTGGGCTCGTATTGAGCTTTTGTAGCTTGCAGTGAAGCAGTTATATTCCATCCAAGACAGATTACTGGTTGTACCAGCAGTAATGGTAGAACCAGCAGCCACTTCATTTCCGGAGACAAAAAGATAGAAGGGTTTGTCAACAAGACGGAAGCCGTAGTCAGATAAGACGCTTAGAATAAAGTCCTCTGTGAAGTTGTAAATGTGGCCTACTCGTGCCTTCAATTCAAGCAGCATCTGCTCCCGAAACAACGACCATACGCTCATGTCCAATGAAATATGGAAAATAGTGTAGTGCGCCTTCGGCAGGATACCGCGCAAAAACTCAAAGTAGTTGTCTAAGTGCTCAAGCACATCGATAACCAATAGCATATTATAAGACTCCGTTGCCTGGTGGGTGATATCCGCTAGTTCAAAGCGGATGTGGTCCGTTTCCTTCGGTTTGGCAATGGCCATAGCATCCTAGGAGATATTAAAGTCGGTAAAACGGGTAGTAGCAGGAAGCTTCTTTGCCAGTTGCACAAGCATTTGGCCGCTACCACACCCTACCTCACACACGGTATTCAGGGAAAGCGCATTTCGGTGAAGAAGCGTTAGAATTCGCTCGGTTTTGAAAGGAGCATCCTCTTCGTGCCAAGTCGGATCATTAGCCAGGTAAGTCGCGTTATTATAGATATCAGGCATGCAGAGGTCTTAATAAGTGCCAAAAGCGACCAGGTAATGTCAACGCACTACCTCTACCCAGCCCTGATAAGGCAGCTGACCAGTGGCCTCCAGCCGGTAGTAGTATAGCCCAGCTGCCAGGCCCTCGGCCGACCAATCGGACTGATAGTTCGCCGTCTGGTAAACTAGCCGCCCCCACCGGGAGTAGATATGCAATTGCCATGCGCCAGCCGGCAGATTGGCAGGCGCGAACGTGTCGTTGTGACCATCGCCGTTGGGCGTGAAAACGTTGGGAATGAAAACCGTCCCCGGCGTCGGGGAAGTAGGCGTCGGGGGAGTAGGCGTCGGGGGAGTAGGCGTCGGGGGAGTAGGCGTCGGGGGAGTAGGCGTCGGGGCCGACAATGGGTCGCCCAATCGGGCGGTATACCCATCGGACGGCCCTTGGCACGTCAGGTTGATGCCATCGAACCTTACGGGGGAATAGGCCGCGCCGGCCACCCACAGGTCATCGGCAGCGGCCACCGTCACGGCCTGCGCACCGCCAGCGAGCATCGAGCGTGCCCAGCGGGTGGTACCAGTTGGCGAGAGCGACACTAAAAATTGCGTGTAGTTCGTCAGCCCGCTGGGTTGCGTCAGTGTAATCAACCCTAGCAGACCCAGCACGAAGTAACTGTTACCGGCCGCGTCGACCGTCACAGCAAGGGGCGAGTCGCTGTTACCAATCGTGGTGGTGCCCCCCCCAAACTGTCTGCCCCATTGGTAAGCCCCCTGCGCCGAGAAGCTCAGGCACAGCACGTCGTCGCGGCCCACCGGCACAAATGCTTGGCTCCCGTACGTCACGGGAGCCGTAATCTGCTGGGCCGTCCAGATGGCCCCACTGGGGGTCACGGCCAACAGAGCCGCGGGGCTTGGCAATTGACGCGCCCACAGCACCTGGCCCTGCGCATCCAAGCGAGCCAGGAAGCCCGTCGGGGCACCGCCGAATACCGCCGTAATGGGCACACCACCTAGCGTGAAGGAGGTGTGGGCGGCCCCGGCCAGGCAGCAGGTGCCGGCGGCATCCACGGCTATCTTGTTCAACTCGCCGTTACCTACGGCCTGCACCCACTTGGCGTCGCCCTGGGCATCGTAGCGCGCCACGAACGCCAGTTGCCCGTTGCCACTGGTACTAACGGTGAGCGCGCCAAAGCGGGCATTCTGGTCCGTTGTACCCGTGAGGTAGGCGTTGCCCGCGGCGTCGACGGCCAGGCCCGAGCAGATACTCTTGAAGGCCGACTGCGTCTGCCGCGCCCAGAGCACCTGGCCGGCGGGGTCAAACTTTACCAGGAATATTTCCGATGAACGGTTAGTGGCCGTCAGGGTGGTAGTTCCGAACGTGACGGTATGCGCTACCCCTGGCGTGCCCCAGTAGGCTTCACCAAAGAGACCAGCCACCCACACGTTGCCGCTGCCATCCACGGCGATGCCCCAGGGCTCGATGGTGCCGCCCGCACAGGACCATTGCTGAGCCCACAGCTGCTGTCCCTGCGCATCGTGTTTCAACACGTTCAGGCGTAGGGGCTGCGCTGGGGCGGGTTGTGTCCAGCCGGCGGTGAAGGCGTTGCCCACCCCATCACGGGCGATATGGGTGTGGCGGTCGTCGCCAGCCGTGCCCCAGGAGGAGGCCCAGTGGGCAACGGGGGCCGTCTGGGCCTCGGCCCGGCCTGCCAGCACCAGCCCAGCCAGCAGCCATAACCAGCCGCAGCAAGTAATCCAGGGTCTTAACATGCCAGTAAATTAAGCAGGTAACACGTCTTTGTGCGCCCTAAGTGCTAAGCTTGTAGGGTCGCAGGGGGTACGCTACGCCCAGGCGGTGGCCATAATAGCGTGGAAGAGGCGGCGCTACGCCACTGGGAGTATTCCCATCAGCTTGGCAACGGGAAGCAAGAATAAGGCAGGAGTTCCGCAACAGCCACTGTACCTTTCTGACCTGCAAAGGCTGAGCTTTCTTTATAAATTGTAGTCCATCGTTTCCAGCACGTAAAAAACATTCTTTTATCGTCCAGTCACCTCAAATTCACACGCCACGGCCGGGAAGTTCGTCGTGGTTGCGGCCGTAGGGCCTTGCCCCGAGAAATTCCAGGTTACGGCGGGACTGAACGCCGTGCGGTAGTGCCCGATGGGCAGGTACGTAGTCGGGGCGTGGCCACAGAACGGGAAGCTGAGCGGATAAGCAGTTGCGTCCACCCAGGGAATAGTACACGTAATCGCTTTATGCGCTGGAATCACGTATCCCCCGACGTAATAGCAGAAAATGCCAGAGTATGGCTTACCTAGCGATACCTGTTGTTTTTCGGCCGTGCTAAATACTTCCAGAAAATCTCGCGTATCGAATACAGGATTTTTTACGAAGACATCTTGGTCCGACGTGTTAACTATCTCAAAGCGGAAGATGACGTTCTGCCCTTGCGGGAACACCGTGGCATCTTGGCCTTGCTCGTTGAGGAGTTGAAAAGAGGCAGTTAGGGGCCCCTTGGGTGCGCTGTCGGTCTGCTGACAACCAGCTAGACCACTCGCGAACGCGACGAAAAAGAAGGCGAATAGGTATTTCATAAGGAGCCGGGTGGGAGGGTAGAAAGAAGCTAACCACTTGACCAGGGTCAAGATGAGTACTACTTAACTATAAGGGTTGCATGAGCCTAATAAACTAGCTGATGCTACCAGAACTCCCCTCCTAACCTAGATAAAATTCTATATCAGTCACTGCATGAGAAAGGTCAAAACTCACACTGATTCTAAGGTCGGGGATATAAAACACGTGGCTGTTGCAGAACTCTCCAGTTCATTTAAAAGCTGGTCGTCGCCCTTACAAAGACGCAAATAAGGTGCGATTACGGCCGATTTACTCGCCTGATTTGACTAGCGGTATCTGCGTACGAGCCCTAGGTGGAGTTCTGCAACAGCCACTAATTTTATGTTAAGGCATAAAAAGAAGGCAGGGCCAAACAGGACTAGCCTTCTTTTTGTCCCTTTTATCCAATTGTTAGGTAAGGCCGGGTTAAGCACTGTGGGAATCTGAGGGAACCGAACCGACTGGCTGTATTCACCGGGCTAATTGCCCTTAAAACAAGCCGTGACTCCTGAAAATGACCGCCCGCAGCACTGCTGCTTAGGAAGTTCACTGGGTAAAGTGCTTTTGGAGCAGAACGGTGACCTTTTCCTGGGTCAGCGGTTTGCTGAGAAAGCCGGCGATGGGCAACTGCTGGGCGTGGGCCAGGTCCACCGGGTGTAGGGAGGTGGTGAGCATGACGATGACAGTGGCTTGCCGGTGGGCCAGGGGCATCTGCGCGTAAGCTTCCAAAAAGGCCAGCCCGTTGAGCACGGGCATATTCATGTCCAGCAGGATGAGCCGCGGACACGTTGCGTTTTCAGCCGCCTTACAGGTCTGGTCGAGCGTGCGCAGGGCCTGCTCACCGTTCTCGGCCACGAGCACCTGCTCGGCCACGCCCATGCGGGTTAGTAACAGCTTGTTGAGAAAGTTGGTGGTGGGGTCGTCATCGACCAGCAAGACACTCGTTAGGGGCGGCATAGGACAAAGACGGGTGCTTAGGCCGGGAAGGTAACGGTGAAGGTGGTGCCCGCGTCGGGCTGACTCTGCACGGCGATGGTACCGCCGCCGTTCTCCACCAGGCGCTTGGTGATGTATAGGCCCACGCCCGTGCCCTCGACGTGGGTGTGCAGGCGCTGAAATAAGCCGAAGAGTTGCCGCTGTTGCAGTTCGCTCATGCCCAAGCCATTGTCCTGCACGGTAAGTACCACAGCGTGGTCAGTTTGCGTGGCGCGCACCCCTACCTGCGAGGGCCGGTCGGCGGCCCGATACTTGATGGCATTGCTGAGCAGGTTATACACAATCGAGCGCAGGTTGGCGGGCGAAAAGGACACCACCAGGTCGGGGGCGACCGTAATAGTGAGCTGCGTACCCGCCGCGGCGATAGCGGGCATCAGGTCCAGGCGCACGGCCTCCACCACGGGGGCCAGCACGACCGGCTCGGCGGGCCCGACGTGGGCCAGTTGCAGGCGGGAAATGTCGGTGAGCTGGCCGATGGTGAACTGAAAGCGCGCCACGGTGGTGTCGAGCAAGCTCAGCAAGTGGCCCACCAGCTCATCCTGCTGCACGGCGGGCGGTAACGTCGCGCGCAGGGCCAGCACGATGCTCTCGATGTTGGTAATCGGGGCTTTCAGGTCGTGCGAGGCCGTGTAGACGAACGTGTCCAGGTCCACGTTGGTGCGCGTGAGCTGGGTGTTGCTCGCGTGGAGTTCCGCGTTGGTGGCCACCAGTTTCTGGTTAAGCGCTTCAACCTGCTGGCGGGCCCGCACCTGCTCCGTAAACTCCACCGTAAAATTGAGAATGCCGGTGATGCGGCCCTGCGCGTCGCGCCGGGCTTGGTAGACGATGGTGAAGTAGCGCTCCTCGAGTTCCCCGTCTTCGGGGCGGGCCACCGGAATGAGCAACTCGTGCTCGTGCTGCGTTTCGCCCGTCTCGTAGACGCGCCGCAGCAGACGTTCCACCGGCGTACCCGCCAGTTCCGGCATGACCGCTAACAGAGGCCGGCCCACCAGGTCCCGGTTGGGCAATAGCAGTTGGTAAGTCGGATTAAAGAACTCGTAGACCAAATCGGGCCCGCCGAAGATGCACAGGCCAAAGGGGGCCTGCTCAAAGAAGGCGTAGAACTGCCGCTGCTGGGCCTCGCGCTCTTGGCGGGCGAGCACCTGGCCGGTGACGTCGGTGGCAAAAATCAGAATGCCGTCAATCTGCCCCTGAACATCGCGGGTGGCTTGGTAGATAGAGGTAATATAGCGGTCTTCCAGCCGGCCTGAGTTGGTGCGGTCAAGCGTCATGGGCTGCTCGAGGCTGTGGGAGGTTTCGCCCGTTCGATACACGTTGTCGAGCAAGGCGAAAAACGGTTGACCTTCGAGTTCGGGGACGGCCCGGCGGTAGGGTTTGCCTACTATTGCGCGGCCTCCAAAGAGGGCGCGGAAGCCGTCGTTGGCTAACTCAACGACGTGCTCGGGGCCGCGCAGGGTGGCAATCAGGGCCGGGGCTTCGGCCACGAGTTGAAAGAGACGCTGGCGCTGGGCTTCGGTTTCGGCCTGGGCCTGCCGGACGTCTCGGGTGCGCGCGAGTACCCGCGCTTCCAACTCCTGGTTCAGGTGCTGTAACCGGTGCTGGGCTTCGCTCAAGGCCAGGTTAGCGGCCTGATACTCGTTGGTGGTGGCCCGCAGCTCTTCCACGGTTGCGGCCAATTCCTCGTTTAGTTGCTGGTACTGCTCCCGCGCCCGCACCTGCTCGCTCACGTCATAGGCGAAATTGAGGATGCCGTCAATCTGACCGTTGGCATCGCGCAAGGCCTGAAAGAACACGTCGAAATAGCGCCGCTCCAGGCGGCCGGAGTTGGTATAATCCACGGCGGCGGGCATTTCGTGGCCGTAGAACGGCTCCCCGGTCTGGTAGACCTGGTCGAGCAACTCAAAAAAGTGCTGCCCGGCCAGTTCCGGCAGGGCCTGGCGGACGGGGAGGCCCTGGAGCACGCGCGCGGGAAACTGCTGCTGGTAGCGCGGGTTCACCAGGTCGAAGACATGAGCGGGTCCCCGGTTGGTAGCCACTTGCGCCGGCAACTGCATCAGGATGTCATGCAGGTGCTGACGCTGGGCCTCGGCTTCAACGCGGGCCGCCTGCTCGGCGGCCTGACTTTGGCGCAGGTGGGCATGCGCCTGCACTTCGGCTGTGACATCGCGAGCGGAATGCACGATGTAGACGACCCGGCCCTGCGGATCCAGCATCGGGGTATTGCGCGGCAGCCAGTGGCGCTCGATGAACTGACCGGGGCGCGCGGGGTCGGGCACGTCGTAATGCTGCTGGGCCATTTCGTGCGGTTGTCCGGTGGCCAGGACCTGCTCGAGCGAAGCCCGCAGGTTGTGCACACTCTGAGCCTCGGGCGTCTGGGGATTGTCCGGGAAGGCGTCAAATAGGTGCCGCCCCACCAGGCGCTCGCGGGGGCTCAGTGTGGCGGCCAGGTAGGCTTCACTCGCCGCTTCGATGAGGAAGGCTGGCGAGAGCAGCAGATAGGGGGTGGGCAGCAGGGTGACGAGCGCGACTAGTTCGGACGTAGCGGGCATGGTAGGTAGGCAAGAACGCCTATAACTACCAGGGCTACGGCTTCGCTGCCGAAGATAGAGCTACTTACCAGACCCTGACAGGTCAGCGGTAAACCATAGAGGCTAAGTGGCTAAACTAGGCTGAACAGTATCAGAACCTGGCTCTAAAAGGTGCACCATACTGAGGCCCCCTTTGATGAGTGTTAAAGGATAGCCTAGGGGGTGCCTCAGTAGCTCAGGAAGTAGGTTCTGAATTATTAGTAGGAAACCGGTACTTTCTGAGCCAGTAGGTGCGTTCGAAAAACAATAGTGGCTGTTGCAGAACTACGCTTAGGACTTGGCATGCAGTCGCTGGCCGCTTTTGCGCGGAATAGGCACCCTGCTGAGCGAGTGGGCGAGTTCTGAAACAGCCACCTTAGTTTAAGAAACGTGACAAGCTCACTTAGCCGGGTATGATGCGCCGTTGCTAAAAGTCAGGTGCCTGACGCTGCGTAGATTTGGCGTATGCGGAAATTAGCAGCCCATGACCGGGCCTATGACTTAGTAGTTGCGGAAGAGCACCTCTTTTACCGCGTAAGTCGCACCAACTACCCGGGCCAAGAGGATACGTTCGTCCAACACGACCTCACCCGCGGCTGGGAAGTGAGCGAGCAGGCCTATAACCAGGCTAAATACCGCGGGCCGCTACTACCTTATCAGGCTGGGGAAAAGGTCGCTTTTTTACCGAATGGGGATAGCTTACGCTGCGCGTTTCAGGACTCCGTCGTGCGACGCTTTAGCCCGATGGGGCAGTTACTGCGGGAATTGCCCACCTCTATTGAGTCCGTCATGAGCATCTACAGCATCGCACTGGATGCCGAAGCCCGCTTGTGGACAGCAGTACCCAGCTTTCACCAAGTAGCGCAGTATGAAGTAGATTCCGCGCAGAAGCTCTGTGAGGTTGGGGGTAGTTGGGACCCCACTGAACTCAATCATCCGGAAGAAGTTATCTGTTACGAAAACGACTTATTTATCAGTGACATGGGTAATGAACGCCTTGTGCTGCTCGATACGCAGACGAAGGCGCTGAGCACCTATCGCACCTTCACCCAGTCCGTGTGGCAATATCGACGTCTAAGAGGACAAGAAGTGGTGCGCTTGCAAGACGGACTATATGTCCTGTAGACTGACTATCGAGTTGAACAAAAGGAAGAAAAGCAGCCGCAACGATGCTATTTCTTTCCCCCTTTTGTCTCTTAACATAATCCGGCTTACCGGACAAACCTCGGAAAAGTGGTGATTCTGCCTCAATCAGTCGCTACGCTTGGGATGGTACTTTTGCACTAGTATTTCCAACACCCAACCTCATCTGGATGATTAATTATCTAGAACTACACCATTCTATAGAGCCTAAGGTGGTGGGAGTGCGCACTGGATTAGGCGCGGCCTATGTGGATGAAGCGTTCTATCAGCGAAATCAGTGGTACAGGGAATTGTTTAGTGGCGAGTATGCAACGAAGGACCGCATGAAGAAGTGGGCTACTATGCCCGATTACGGCCACCCGCTCCTGCGTATCCCCCTACATAAAGCTGGGAAACTATCCGACCTAGTAGATGCCGGATTGCTCAAAGGCTATATTGTGAGCGAAAAGCTGCGCGTATTGCTAGAGAACTATAAGCTTCCCCGTCATCGCTATTTCGACGTTACGTTTACGAAAGGTGAACAAGAAGTCGGGGGGTATTGGTGGTTGCTTTATGATTTAGAGGACGGGCGCGAAACAGTTGATTTCTCCCAAAGCGAGTTTAACTTTTCGTGGCACGTTCGGGAATTCAAGCAGCAGTTCACGGTAACTACTTACCAGCAATACACGGCGCTCTTTGAGGAGAAGGGGCGCGCTGCTCAAGCCACCAGACTGGTTTTCAATCAACACTTCGATACCACGTTAGACCTCTGGGGCACTCATTTCCTATCCCTCTATAGGGGATATATATCACCAAGGTTATTAGAGGCATTTCAGCAGCATAATATCACGGGCTATAGTGTTCGAGAGCCACGATGCAAATTGCTATTCACCTGACGTAACACCCTCATCTGCTGAATAGGCCTTCATAGAATATAATGAGTTTTACATTTCGCAAACGACGAGTTACTACTTCGCGCTACCTACTCAACTTAGCATAACTTTCGTTATTGGACCCCGTCGGGGTGGGGCGGGGCCCGGTGCCGGACGGTTTAACGGGCGACCCGGGCCGTGGACGCAGCCAACGCCTCGGCGGCGTTCACGGCCCGTCACTGGGCCGCTAGCGGCAGGCCGGCGGGCGGGCCGCTGCGTTTCGTAGGGCTGCCGCCGCCACTGGTTTGAGCCTGCCCGCCGGGGCCGGTGCTCTGCCAGGCGCTGGTCCCGGGGCGACGCGCCGGCCAGGGCCGCGTGCTTGTCGGTGTGGCAGTGGCGCGGGAGGATTTTGTGCGGGTCGTGTGGGTGGGCATGGCCAAAGGCAGGGGAATGCCCCACGTAAATCGGAGAATTCGCTGGCTATAACCGAGGAATTCTCCAGAATTCCTCCGGCGTTTTGGGGAATTCCCAAGGAATTCCCCCCTAGTAGCCTCTGAAATAGGTAAAAAACCGCGTTTTTCGACCCTCTTACCCTCGTTTTCCGACTAAAACGGCCCCGCAAACCGCGGTTTGCACGCTTTATGGCGCGCAAGAACAACAAGTGGACCGAAGTGGGGGCGTTTTGGAGCTACTCAAGCCGGTTGGTCGTGTGGAGCGGAGCCAAACCACCCGCAATCAACCGTTTCCTACCTGGTCGTACGTTCGGCGCTAGCCACTACCCCTTGGTTGACCTGACGTATCCGCCGGCTACGTGGGCTGCGTGCACGAGCTCACTCCCCCTGCCGGCCGCCACGCGGGCGAGGCAAACGCACGCGCCTAGGGGGGCGATCATTCGTCAAAATAAGGATTCGAGGAGTTGCCCGCGCGCTTAGGGGCTCGTTCCCGGGCCGCGAGCGGCCCAACGCCAATGGCCTGGCCCCAGCAGCCGCGCGGCAGGTTGCGGCAGCGGCTTTTGCCGGGCCAAACTAAGCTGCCGCCCCCCCAATCAGCACGGCCCAGTGCGCACGGGCGGCCTAAAGGGCCCCCAAACCAGTCAAAACAGGGCGGAAATGCCGCTTTTTGGCCCGCTGAAAAGCGCTAAATAAGCTGAAAGGCAACTTGAAAGGCAGGGTGAAAGGCGTTTTACAACCTGTAAAAGGCACCTGAAAAGCATGTTACAACCGCTGAAAGGCAGCTTACACTTTCTGAAAGGCACCTAAAAGGCAGGCCACACTTTTTGAAAGGCAGGCTGAAAGGCAATTGAAAGGCACGAGCGAGCGAGCGAGCCGGAAGCGTCCGCGTCGAGGTGGCGCAGGGCGTCCGCTGTCCGCCGCCATCGCCGGTGCACTTCGTACGGCGGGCGCCAGCCCCCCTTTTGGCCTGCCCGCCGGTACCGGCGCGCGGCCAGGCGCTGGTCCCGGCGTGTCGCCCCGGGTCCGCACTAGGGCCCGGTCGTCGCCTAGCCGGCGCGGGCCGCGTGCTCGTCGGCCAGGCCGTGACGGGTGCTGGTGTGGCACGGATAGGGCCACCGGCAGGGGCAACTACCTTGGTGTTTTTGGCAACTACTTCCATGTTTTCGGCAACTACTTCAGCGTTTTCGGCAAATACTTCGGAATTCCTCCGGAAATTCCCTCGGAATTCCTCTGTAACGGCCTCAGAACAGGCAAAAAACCGCGTTTTCCAGCCCTTTTTCCTTCGTTTTTCGTCTAAACGGCCCCACAAACCGCAGTTTGCCCGCTTTACAGCGTGAAAAAACAGAAAGTAGACCGAGTGGGGGGCCGTTTCGGACTACTCAAGTCGGTTCGTCGTGTTGACCGGCGCTAACCTGCCAGCAATCGACCGTTTTAGGAAGCAAGACCGGCTTATAGAGCGCTCTTGTACGGATGCTTGGTGAAACCGGCACCTTGCGTTGGCGCTACTAGTAGCCAGGGCTGTCGGATAAGCGATATTAGAAGCACTGTTTCGCTAGTGGAAGTAGCCTGAACCCACCCCCAAACCACTCCGCAGAGCGAGCTATTTTACATATGGGCAATATAAGACACGAGAGGAGGTTAGTTCGAGTACCTCTTAGAAGTAACACGCATCACTATCCTTTATGATCGAACTGCTTACTGCGGTGGGAAGCGTACAGACGTAGGTTCGACCCCTGCCCTTATCCCCTACTCTGGTATAGCTCAGTGGAAGAGTGCTCAGCGCTCGGTCCGAGTGGACGCAGGTTCGAGCCCTGCTACCAGAGCGCTGCGAATTACGCAGTCAACCCCCATCAGGCTTGATGGGAGTTTTAGTTCTCGCATATTTCTTACACATTGATTAAAATTAAGCGGTTCTTTTTGGGGACCAGCAAAACGTAGACTGCATGAGTAATCCCTATATTTTGACGACGTTAGTGCTTCACTACTATCTTTATAGGAGTTTGGATTGCGAGGGACAGCTTAATCTGGAATAGGCTGGAAAATATATATTTGTAGCATAGCAAAGCGCAGACCATCGCTTCCTCATCCACTGTCGATCATCACCGAATCCGTAAAAATGCTCTTGAAATTACCGGCGGCGTTTTACAGGCGATTTAAGCGGCTGCTTAAAGCATTTCTACAACCACTTGGTTTCTTTAGTCGTGACTGGCGTGTACTGCTCTCTCTTAGTGGGTTACGCGGCGCAATTCCTTTTAACGTTGCCGAGCCTTTCACGCTGCCGCACTGGATGCATGAGCAGGTCGCTGCCGAGCTGGCACGCTTCAGGGACGGTATCACCCCCGGGAGGCTTGCCGTAGCCGAATCATTCTACGCGGGCGAGTACCACAATCATTTTGTCCGCTATGCAGTACAGGCAGGCAGGCTGAGGATTCTTACGTCGCAGCAGCACTTCCCGGCTTATATTACGGAACGGTTCAGGACGATGACCTCTGTATTCGAGGCGCTGGCCCCAACGTTACCGGAGCTCGATTTCATTCTTTACCTTGGCGACGGATTTGACGGCTGGTCGCGCGGCTGTGAGGCGCCGGTACTAACCTTTTCAAAGCGGCCAAACGTTGATGAGAGTGGCCTGTTGATCCCCGACCCCCTCACGCTCGCATTGAGCAGCCAGTTGCGCCTCGAAGTTAAGGCCGGCTGTGCCAAGCACCCATGGGAGTCGCGGGCGTCCGTGGCTTTCTGGTGCGGCACCACCACCGGTGGGCCGTTTGATCTCAGCAATTACACCCAGGGCGTACGTTTCCGGCTTGTCGAGCGGTCGCAGGCTAGGCCCGACCTCATCGATGCAGTGTTCACCGGCTTCCACAGCGTCACACCAGAGCTCGAAGCACTGGTCAGATCCAAGGGCTGGCTTGGCCAGTACGTCAAAATCGCTGACCACTTTCGTTACAGGTACCAAGTGTTGGTGGACGGCTTCACGTCACCCTGGCCACGATACTTCTGGGGACTGCATGGCGATTCGGCTATCCTTAAGCAGGAGTCCGGGCTATGCGGCTGGTTCGACGCCGGCCTCAAACCGTGGATTCATTACGTACCGTTGGCAAGCGACCTCTCGGACTTAGAAGAGCGCATTTCTTGGGCGCAAGCACATGATGATGAAGTGCGTGCTATTACCGTGCGCGCGCAGCGCTTCGCGTACACAGACCTCACGGATGCCGTAATGCTTGGCTATATGCGACTACTGCTCACCGAGTACGCCAAGCTACTCAGGCCGCATGGGTGACCGCGCCGGCCTAGGGCCTAGTTGCGCGTACTCCTGGGGAATGGTCCAGACTTCAAGCCTGCTAGCAGTGTTCCTCTCCAGTGAAGAGGTCGGCTTATCCGTTTCAAACCAGATGGCCAGGTGATCCTCGGGCACGTGCTCCTCCCCAGCCACGCCATTAACTTTCACGAAGTCCCCTCGGTTGAACGCCCGCATTATGGGGCTGCGGGTTTGCTTTTTTAAGTTGTGTTTTAGTTGGACAAAAGACAGGAAAACGATTACTGCCAAGTTCTCTACTTTCGCGGAATCCTTTCTTAATGCGCAACCTAACATATGGCCAATTATAAGACACTTCGGCTACCTATAAGAGGCCTTTACAGCGAGTCAGCGGGTGCTATAGCCTTACTTTGCTCGTTCCTGCTACTCACGCTTTGATTAGGCAGCATTTTGCAAATGGCCCACCTGAATACCTACATTACCCACGAGGGACAGCGCTACGATATTTATTGGACTAGTCAGTATGCGCAGCATGTATTAGAAAACTACGCTGACTCAAATCATGGGGTGACGCACACCGAGATTGCCCGTATTGTGCAGCGCGCCCGCTACATCTTCCCCCCGCTGCAGGGGCGCGGCAAGGCGCGTCCTAACCTGCATGTGTGTCTAAGTGCCTTTGGGGGGCAACTTTATGAAAGCTATGTGTATTTGCTGCCTGAACTCCAAAGCTGCCCGGCACGTTGTGTAATTGTCACGTGCTACAAATGCCGTCGATCGGAGTATCTTGCTCTCTTTAGTACGACTTTTTTCTCCTAACTATGGCTACGACGCGTAAACCAAACCCACAAAACTTACTGCCCCAGCAGCCAGGTAGTGGTCGGCCGGCAGTCTCGCTGCCTGAGCAGGTACTACCCACCACTCCTAGTCAGCAACCGATTGCCCAGGCGGCAACTAGAACCGGTCGGGTGGCGAAACGCCCAGTAGCATTAAGTGCAAATAGCTATGTGGATTCGTTGTTGTTTGCCGAGGGCATTTACCAAAGTCAACAGGACTACGACCAAACGGTAGCCGATGCAATAGCGCGCATTGGGAGCGGGCAGATTCAACCGCGACAACCAGATATAAACGAACCAGAAACGCATTGATTACAAAAGGCCCCTACTTGTTGCAAGTCGGGGCCTTTTTGTAAACGTATTGCTACTTTATAAGGCTAGTCCACAAAAGAGGAATTCCGGGATAAAATCACCGATTGACAACGCAGCTTCGAAGTGAACCTCGACCCACACAAGGTGAAGAAGACGCTCGACGTGGTGGGTGGTGCAGATGGGTCTCGATGCCCAGCTGCGAGCTGATGGCCGTGAGGGCCCGGTTCTCATACTGGTCGGTGTAGTCGCAGAAGCCGGGCCGGCCTTCCTCTTCCTGCGCGTCGATGAGGTAGCCGAGGGCCTGGCGGGTGAGCGGCAGCATACTCGCCTTGAAGCTTTTGCTCCAGCCTTTCTGCATCTCGAAGGTGAGGCGGTTGCCCTCCAGCTTCGAGTTGCTAATGTTCCTTGAGGTCGCTCAACCGTAGCTCACACTTGCAGCTGAAGAGAAACTTGCCCAGGACACGGCACTGCGGCGTGCCCGGCGCGTACAGCCCGTAGTAGCTCTCCAACCGGCGCAGTTCGTCGGGCTGGAGCGGCTTCCACTTGCCCGGCTCGCTTTGGTTTTTGAAGTAGGCGTAGGGGTCTTCAAATTTGATTTTCTCTTTGCAGGCCCAACTCAGGTAGGTCTTCACGTCCTTATGCCGGCTCCAGCGCGTGTTGAGGCCGCGCACGTGCTTGTCGAGGTAGAGCTTGAAATCGTCGACAAAATCGGGCCCTAGGGTGTAGAAGGGCACTACCTCTCGGAAGGCCTTCAGCGCGCGCCACGTGCTGAGGTGGTTCTTCTTGGTGATGTCAGTGATTTCCCCCTTGTGGTGACGCTGAATGACTTTGTGATAGAAGTAGCTCACAAAATCGTCCTTGCTGCCCTCCGTATTAAACTCCACTAAAAACCGCTCGGCCGAGAGGGGCTGGCTGCTCAGGCGGCACTCGACGAAAATGTCGTTGGCCTTGCCCTGGGCATGGCCAACGATAAGGTTGTAATCTTTGGCCAGCTGCTCGGCGGCCGGGCTTTGGCGGGCACCGAAGCCAGACACTGGCCTGTGCTTTCGTCGAATAGAGTAGGGGGCCAATTCACTTTTAGGCCTACCGGCACCGCCCGCCCATCAAGCACCACTAGCAGCCGCACCTGGCAGGTGCCAGCCTTGCGCGCCGGCCGGCGCAACACCACTTTCGCAGAGTAACCCATGTAGATTGGTCAGTGAATTTTTCGTTGGTCAGTAGATGGTCAGCTGGGGTAGGCCGAAATTGGAAAAACCCCCTTCTCAGCGATGCTGAACAGGGGGTTTTTGTATTCTGGAGGCTGTTTTAGTACCTCTTAGTACCCAGAGCCGGAGTCGAATCGGCACAGCGCATAATACAAGATATAAGCTACTGCTAACCAGTAATTATTCAGCTGCCTCGCTTGCCTTACCGCGCCCCGGCTTGTCTTTAGGTGTCCCATCTTTCCGCCGTCCATATGGTGCCTCTGGATCTATATCCGCTGCCGCTTTCGGCGTGCGGATTTTTCGCGTTTGGCGGGCTGAGGTGGCACCGTCCAGGAGTTCGTAAATGCCCGTCAGTTCTTTGGTGATGTTGCTAACTAGATTCTCTACGCGCACCAGACTCTTGCGAATCTCTTTATCATTTGCTGCTGCAGTAGCAGCTTGGTCTAACAGGGCTTGTAACTCATGTAGATTAAGGGCCATTCTAGAGATCTGAAAAAAAGTAAGGAAGGATAGTACGATCGGCTCGCCAAACAGATGCAAATAACTTATCCCTTCTCTGTATGTGAAAGAGCAAAACTCAACTTTGCAGTGTCTTATAATTGCCTATCTGTTAAGTTGCGCACCCTTCCTTCACAAGCAGTCTACTACGGGTCGGCTGAAAACGGCGGAAGAAAGTGCCTCCACACGCTGGCTACGCCCTCGGCAAAACCATCCAATAAGGGCCCGTGGCTGTTGACAGAACTTGACGCGACACTTTTAAGAGAGCGTCTTATCAGCCAAATTAAGGTAACCGCTACTTCGTCAAGTAGGTAGTCAGCCACCTCAGGCCGCGAAAGTTGACTAGCAGCAGTAGCCAGCTCCCTTCAGGGGTGCCAAGACAAGTCCGTCGCCCGGCGGTGGGCGGCCGTACCTTTGAATCCTACAAGCACTCCGCTGCGATGAAGACGACTGCGCTCCAGGCACTTTACCAAGAAGTAGCTCCTTGCACGAGCCTCGATCTAAACACGCTGCTGCCCAGCGGTATTCAGCGCGAGGTGGGCCACTTTAACGTGTTTAATCTGGCCGACTTTTGGGAGACCAGCCAGCTGCGGCCCGACGCCGCTTACCCCTGCCGCTCGTTCTACAAAATCAGCTTTCTGCGCAGCCGCAGCCGCGCCGAGTACGCCCACCAGACGATTGACATCGCGCCCGACACGCTGGTGTTTTCGACGCCTAGGGAGGGGTTTCAGTGGTGGCCGGCCGAGCGGCAGCAAGGCCAGTTTTGCCTCTACTCGGCCGAGTTCATGTTGCCCGTGCTCGGGGGGCTTACCCTCGATGAGTTGCCGCTGTTTCAGGCCAGCGGCCTGCCGGTATTTCAGTTAACACCCGCCGAGGCAGCGCGGGCAGCGGCCATTTTCACGCATATGCACGCGGAGTTGGCCTGCGACTACGCCCACAAATACGACCTACTGCGGGCTTACGTGCTGGAGCTGCTGCACCTGGGCCAGAAGCGGCGGCCGGCCACCGCGCTGCACCCCGCCCCCGCGGCGGCTCGCCTGGCCTCGCGCTTCGTGGAACTGCTCGAGCGGCAGTTTCCGCTGACCGCTGCCCAGCAGCAGGTACCGCTGCGTACGGCCAAGGACTTTGCCGACCAGCTCGCCGTGCACGTCAACCACCTCAACAAGGTGCTCAAGGACAACACTGGCCGCACCACCACCGACCTGCTCGGCGGGCGGCTCGCCCAGGAGGCTAAGGTGCTGCTGCACCAATCTGACTGGACGCTTGGGGAAATTGCCGAGCGCCTGGGCTTTGTCGATGTAGCCCATTTTTCACACTTTTTCCGCCGCTACGCCAACGTCAGCCCGGGCGCTTTTCGAACGCAGCAAGCCGTTGTGATTTGATTGCTACAAAAATCTGATTGGGGAGTACAATACGGGCGGTAGTGGGCCGCCGGACCTTTGTCGGGTTCTTTTCAACACGACAAACTCCCCCTTATGAGTACTGCCAAAATCGCCCTGCTTACCGGCGGCAGCCGGGGCCTGGGCAAGGACATGGCCCTGAAACTGGCCCAGCAAGGCATCGACGTTATCCTGACCTACCGCAGCCAGCAGGCGGAAGCCGCGGCCGTCGTAGCCGCCATCGAGGCTCTGGGGCGCCGCGCCGTGGCCCTCCCCCTAAATGTGGCCGATACGAGCACATTTGCAGCCTTCTTCACCCAGGTAACTCACGTGCTAGCGGATACGTTTGGCACCGGCAAGATTGATTTCCTCATCAACAACGCGGGCACGGGCCTAATAGTCCCGTTTGCCGAGACCACCGAGACGCAGTTTGACGAGCTGCTCAACCAGCACTTTAAAGGCGTGTATTTTCTGACCCAGCGGGCGTTACTGCTGCTGCGCGACGGGGGCCGCATTATCAACATCACCTCGGTGGCCGCCCGCGTGGCGTATGTCGGCAATTCCGTTTATGCGAGCGTGAAAGGAGCCCTGGACGTGCTCACCCGGCAGTTGGCCCTGGAGCTGGGTAGCCGCGGCATTACCGTCAATGCCGTAGCGCCCGGAGCCGTATTTGGCGGCGGGGCCATGCAGGACACGCCCGAACTACGGGCCTGGGCGGCCCAGGCCACGGCGCTCGGCCGCGTGGCCGAGCCGGATGACATCGGCGGTATCGTCGCCTTCCTCTGCACCGACGCCGCCCGCTGGCTCAACGGCCAGCGCGTAGAAGCCACCGGTGGCACGGTGCTGTAGTAAACCGGCAGGCTTTAGGCAGCTTTTTAACCAACCGCTTACGCATTTACTGGCCTAGTCAGGAAGTGCGTAAGCGGTTGCTGCGTGGGAAATACGCGAGCATTTTCTGCGTGTTGCTTCTGAGTCCTATGTTAAAACTGCTAAGGCCCGCCAACTTAGACAGGGACAAATTACTGACTTACAAGGAACCTGTTTAAACGAATGGGAGCTGCCCATCCGGTTTTAGGCGTTTACTTAGGAGGTAGCCTACCCCTACTTCTATGGGCACGAGTAAGACGATTGCGAGACGATAGGCCAAGCTGGTGCTGGCCAAGGCCCCGAACACGCCGGCTAGGTCAACTAGCAGAAATAAGACCAAGAGCACGACCAAAAGAGGTTTTCTTGGTCGTTTATCTAAGAGGCCAACCACCGCACTCGCCAACACCCCGGCCAGAAAGACAAGGCCCACCGATAGCCATTCCGCCCGGGTTCCCAAGGGCACATGGTTGATTGCCGAGCCTGCCGCGATTGTGTTGAGCAGGCGGTCGTGTGGGAAGTTCACAAGCGCGATGACGGCGAACCCGACCAGCAGGATACCCACGCTTCGGAGGATGTTAACAAGTAGCTTCATATGGAACAACAGGTTGAAACATGGAATATTAAAGTTAGCTAATGTATAGCCTTATCCACGATTTGAGTGCCTGCTGTCCCAAACGTTATAGGTAGGGTAGTCTCAGGAAACGGAAAATATAGCACGCTAAGTAAATGTGCCCAAAGGTTGCCACCTGACTCAGGTACCTGCTTCTCCGGCAGCGTCTTTGCGACAGTGATGGATGACCACGCCCGGGTAGCGCAGCTAGTGGTAGCGCGTAACTTTTAAAATGCGGACCAGCCCCCCTACAAGAGAGCCGCAGTACTAGCTGCGCCTCTCTTGTAGGGGGGCTGGTCCGCGTGCGCGTCGATGCCCGTCCGCTGTCTCGCCGCATATTTGTACTCCACCCGGGCCAAGGGCTGGAGATTGTCCTGCAGCGCGGCACAAGCTAGCGGCCAGGCTGGGTCCTCGGGGTAGAGTGCCGTGCGCAGATAGGCCCAGGTGAAAGGCTACCCGCTCGGGGTTTTCGTCGGTTGTTTCCGCGGCATCGTAGCCCGAAATACCGCCCAATAAGTGTTCGCCGCCCACGACCGTCAGCAAATACTTAGGGCCGGGGCTCCGGAAATAGGGGTCGGCATGCCAGTCGGCTCCGTGCACGGTTAAATGTGGCGAAACGTCTTGGTCCCCGATGACAATCAGGGTAGGGGTCGTTATCTCGGCAAAGCTAGGGCGCCGGAAAAAGGGCACCCGCTCATTGCCCGACGCGCTCAGGTCGGCGCCCCCGTTACCGGGTGGGGTGAGCAGCACGCCCGCCTTGATGCGGGGCTCCAGCAGGTTCACCCGCATGCCATCTTCCTCGGTTAGCTGCGCGCCCAGCAACATCCCAGCCGTGTGTTCCCCAGGGAATGCGCGGCCACCGCGACCCGGCTGTAGTCCAGGCGCCCGGTCAGCTCGCGGACGGCCGCCTCCAGGGTGGTTAGCTGGTCGAGGATATACGTCAGGTCCTCCACGCGGGAGCGCCTGAACAAGGGAGCCCCGGGCGCGCTTGCCACGCGCGGGTCTCGGTTCAGGGTTTTGGAGCTGAAGTGAGTGGGCTGGATGACGACGAAGCCGCGAGCAGCCCAAAAACTAACCAGTGGGCCATACCCCTCCAGGGACGAGAGGAAATTCGACTGGCCGTGACCGCGCGAAAGCAACAGAATGGGCAGGTCGCGTCCGGTGCGGGGCAACGAAGAGCGCAGCCGCAACTCGACGGCGCGTCCCGCCGCCGCTGCCCAGCACTACAGGGCTGAGGGAGAAAACGGCCGTCGCGGCCGGCGGCCGTAGCTAGATGGTTTGCAACTCAACTTCCCGATAAATACCCCGGTCGATTGTGATACCGAGTCGTTCAATCATCGTAGCAGCGTCAAACCCTTGCCTTTCATACTCTGCTTGCACCGCTTCTTTTGCGCTATCTATCGCTTGGGTACTTCCCCAAGCCGCTACCGTAACGTAGCGCAGATTCCCTTGCTCATCTGAGTGTTCGTAGTGGGCGTCTTCTATAAAGCCGGGCAGCTTCTGAAGGAAGCCCCGGTTCATCGCTATCATCTGATAAAACTCTGTCTTGGCAGCGGCGGGGACAAAGAATTTATCAATCAAGCTCACCAAGTCATTTCTTTGATTCTCCATAATGTTACCTTCCAGAAAAGTCACTGTTTGTATTAACGGATAGAACGCCCGTTTATAAGCCTGCGCTATCCAGTATCCCTTGCGGAGCCAGGGCCCTACCACGGGCTATATTCACTGCCTTTCGCCGGCTAGTGGCGAAGGCTTTTAAGCAGCTCCTCCCTTTACATGAGGCCCCCGGCGGCGCGCACGTTCTGGCCCGTCAGCCAACGGCCGGCGGGGCTGGCCAAAAACCCCACGACCTCGGCAATGTCGTCGGGCTGCCCTAGGCGCCCCAGCGGAGTGTTCGCTAGCAGTTGCTGTTTGAGTTCTTCCGGAATGGCCAGCGCCTCGGTTTCCGTGATGCCGGGCAGCACGTTGTTGACCGTGATTTGGCGTCCGCCCAGTTCCTTGGCCAGCGCCAAGCCAAACTGCTCCACGGCCGCTTTGCCGCCCGCGTACACCGACTGGTTGGGGTTCGGCACGGCCGTCTGGCCCGAAGAGATGTTGATGATGCGCCCCCCGTCACGCACGCGGCGGGCGGCTTCTTGCAGGGCAAAGAAAGTGCCCTTAACGTCCAGGTTGAAGAGTTCGTCAAATTCGACTTCGGTCACGTCCGCCAGCGGCTTGGCCAGGTACGTGCCGGCGTTGTTGACCACGATGTCGAGCCCACCAAAAAAATCCTCGGCTTGCTGAAATAGCCGGGCCACGTCGGCGAGGCGACTAACGTCGGCCTGAATCGCCGTGGCTTGCCCACCGCCCGCCGTAATGGCCGCGACGACCTCGTCAGCTCTGGCGGCGTTGCTGGTGTAATTCACGACGACACTGGCGCCGGCCTGGCTCAGGCGCAGCGCGATGGCGCGGCCGATGCCACGGGAGGCCCCCGTTACGAGGGCCACTTTGCCGACCAAATCGCCGGTGGCAGGGAACGCAGGAAACTCGGCCATAGGGCAGCAATTGAGAATAAATTAACGTGATGGTTCTTAGGCAATAGTCCATTAGATATTTCTTTCCAAGTGCCGCACGTCCCTCCCCTACCCCCCCCGAACGGCCCTACTACCTGGCTGACTTTCCAGGCCTGCTAGTAGCCAGAGGTAGTGCGCACGCCCAAGCTCTTCGGGTTGATAAATGATGACTTGCCCTCCTTTAGTCGGGAACCTCGTCGGCGCTAAGCGGCTCGGCGGCGGCTACTTGGTTGGTGTGCTGGCGAAAATCTTGCGTTTGTAAATACACGGCCCCACGGGCGCGCTGGATGCCGCCCAGTGGCCGGTGGGCTTCTAGGGCGTGCAGGGGGTTGAAAGACAAGCGCTGCTCGAAATACTGGAAACGAGCCTCACTAAAGCTTGCTTGGGGCGGAAAGGTCAGGCGGGCAACGGTGCGGTACGGACTCTGGGCCTCGGGCCACTCCACCGAGGCATCCTCAACGGGCATGGCCGCCAGGTCGGTGCAAAGCTGCACGCGTAGCTCGAACGAAGCTCCGTGCTGGGCAAAGAACTGGCTCATCGCCGTGCGGAAGGCGTTGTCATCCTGCCCCTGGTCGAGGTGCGGGTTGCCCAGGATAGCGAGGGTTTCCGGCGTCGGAAAGGCCGCGACTTTGGCGATGTAGTCGCCATAGCGGGAGGGAGTCTGGCTGTAGTAGGCGTGGCCGATGGGGTGCAGGGGCTCGCGCCCGATTAGCTTGAGCGTGCCGACGGAGAGCCCGACCGTTTCCAGGGCTGCTTCTACCCCCCGGGCAGCGTAAGAGAGCCCTACAATAGCCGCTTCCGGCAGACGCGGCGTGTTGGAAGCCCCGAAGCGAAAGTTCGTCAGAAACCCAGCGGCCGTAGCGTTGATGAAAGCCGGGTCGGGGGCCAGCACCCAGTCTTGGGTGCTGGTTTCGCGGCCGCCGGCCACGTGCGGCCCGGCCACGCCCAGCACTTTCAGCGCCATGCCGCGCTGGCCGGAAGCCTTATCGGTTACCGGGTTGCTCGGCCCCTGCGAGTAGCGCGCTAGCACATCGTAGCGGCGGCCGGGCTGCGCGAACATACCCTGGGCCAGCTCGGGGGGTAGGTCGTCGGCCACAACCAGTTCGCCCTTCAGCAAGCCCGTGGCCTTGGCGTGGGTGGCACGCATGACCTTGCCGTGCTGCGCGCGGACCTGTTCGGCCATCTGGACCATCATCTGGCCAATTTTGGCAATGGTCTCCGGTTCCTCGGCCGGGATTTGCTCCACCTCGGGCGTATAGCGCACCAGCGGCGCAAAGGCTACCGGTGCGGGGGCAGTTGGTGCTTCAGGATTCTTCATGGGGTAAAGAAAAAGTCAGGGTTGGGGCGGGCTGGCGGGGGCAGGGTTTCGAGCAACAGGCGGTCAGTACTGGCCGGGTCACAAAAGCTCTGGTCAGTGGTTAGGCACACGTCGCAGGCAGCCAGCGCGGCGCGGTAGGTCGCTGGCCAGGAGGTGATTTCCTGCGCCGCAGTCCGTAGGCCCGCTCCGAGTTGAGGTGGCGCACCAGCCCCGTCACGTGCTGACTAGCCTGGCGCAGTGCCACAGCCGCCACGTAGCTATAGACCCCGGCGAGGAAAACGTTTATGGGCAGTACCTAGGGTGAAATAACGAGCACAAAGGTCTCGTATCTATCCCTGCCCACTTCCTCGATTCTTGCTATTCGTTTTTGAATTCTTGCTATCTTTTGTCGCTGGCCCCGCCCCGCTGAAATTCTTGCGGGCTACAGCCCACGGCGCGCTTAAAGGCGGTCGAGAAGGTAGCCAGTGAGGCAAAGCCCAGCACGTCGCTGATGTCAGCCACCGAAGCGTGGCCCAGGCGCAGCAACTGGCGGGCGCGGCGGATTTTCCAGCCCAGCACGTACTGGTAAGGGGCCACCCCCATCGTCTGCTTGAAGAGCCGGGCAAAGTGAAACACGCTCAGATTGGCGAGGCCCGCCAGGATGTCCAGCGTCACGGGGGCCTCGGCGTGGGCCTCCAGGTAGTCATCGATGCGGGCCAGCACCTCCCGCGTCAGTCGTCCGCCCGTGGCAATGCGCCGCTCATGGGCGGCATGATACTGAATCAGGTGGTAGCAGAGCGCATTGGTCAACGATTCGACGTAGAGCAGCCCCAGCGCGTGCTGGCTGCCGGCCGCAGCCAGTAGTTGGCGGCAGAGCTGGGCCAGGAACGGGTCGTTAAATTTCAGACGCTCGCTCAGAACAAAATGCGTCAGGTCCAGGCCCTGCCGCACCAGTCGGTCCAGGTGCTGGTCGTCAACCATCAGGTACACGTTTTCATGGGGAGTAGTCCAGGTTAGCGTGCTGTAGTCGCCGCCCGGATATAAGCCCAAATCGCCGGTGTGATACACCGTCTTCGTTGTCCGCGTTTCGTGTAATTGATGGACTACCAGGGGCACCGCTGCCTGGTAGAGCATCAGCAAGTGATGCTTATGGTGGTGCGCGGGCAATTCGCCAGCTTCCAGCCGGTGCTGCTCTACCCGCACTCCCTCCCAAGCCAAGGGCGCGCTACTAACCAAGGGCTGCTTAAAATACTCGGTTACATACCGCATCAGCACGAGGAAACAATCTGAAAGTCATGGTTTACTAGCTCCTCCTGTTCCTGGCTGGTGTAGTTGCCGACTAGCAGCGCGCTCAACAACGGACCTAGGCAAGGTCGGAATAGGCTACGCCTACTGAGTGAAATAGTTAATGCTCAGCTTGTTCAACTCTCCGATTTTGGGCAGAGCTACTACAGTAAAATATACGTCATCGGTCCGTGCGCTGTTCTGCTGCGGAACTGGGTGTCTGAGGTGGTCGAACAAAGACAGCCAGGGGCAAGTCTTATCTTTTTTACCCGATGCCCCGTCAAGCGAGCAGTTGTTCTCTACTGGCTGTATGGTCGCCCAATCGTAGGAGCGAAAAGCAACGGCAAGGGTGCTGGTCAGTCGGGTCTGGGTCCACCTGGGTTTGTATCTATCTTGTCCTACGTCTCGCGCACGGCCACGTCGCAGGGTTTAGACTCAGACTTGCTACTTTCCAAAATGGGCTTGCGCGGCACGGTCTGGCACAACCGGGGCACGCTGGAACTGCAACTCCCCCATGTTTTGAACTCCAACACGCAGACCATTACCACCGAAGGCCCGACCTTCTACAGTGCTATTCCTGAGCTTACTGCACAAGAAAAATGTATTCTCATGCGGTATTTAAGTAACTTTTAACCAAGGCCCAGAATAGCCTTGTAGAGGCAGGCGCCAACGCCCTGGCTAGGGTGGCGCACTGGCTTAGCTTGCCGGCAGTAGGGGCTAGGGAGTTAGGTGCTCAACGGGGGTAAACCGAATAAAAAGGGTGACAAATGTCACGGCCAAATTGTGTCAGCTGACGCCATTTCTTGGCAGGGGGGCTTCCCAATTTTGCCTCGGCAACCGGACCTCCCGCGACGGGAACGAGGGTTGCCCAAACCCTAAAAAAACACCCCCATGCAAACTGCCTCCAACGGCCCCGACCAGCCTCTCTACTACCAGGATGCTACGGCGCTGGCCGCCCTCATCCGTACCAAACAGGTGACGCCCCGCGAAGTGGTGCAGGCCCACCTCGACCGCATCAGCGCCGTCAACCCCGCGCTCAATGCCCTCGTGACCCTGCTGGCCGATGAGGCCTTGCAGGCAGCCGACGCGGCGGGCAAAGCCGTTATGAGCGGCGCCCCCCTCGGGGCCTTGCACGGCGTGCCTTTCACAGCGAAGGATTCTATCGACACTGCGCAGGTGCTCACGCAGCGCGGCTCGCCCATCTTTCACGGCCGCACCCCCGACGTGGACGCGACCAGTGTGGCGCGGATGAAGCAGGCCGGCGCGATTCTGCTGGCCAAGACCAACCTGCCAGAGTTCTCCTACTCCACCGAAACAGACAACCTGCTCACCGGCCGCTCCAACAACCCCTGGAATCTGGCGCGCACGCCCGGCGGGTCGAGCGGCGGCGAGTCGGCGGCTATTGCGGGGGGCCTCTCGCCGCTCGGCTTGGGCACCGACCTGGCCATCTCCGTGCGCGGGCCGGCGGCCAATACCGGCATTATCGGCTTCAAGCCAACCCACGGGCGCATCCCGATGACGGGTATCTGGCCCCGCGTGCCGCGGCGCAACTGGCACGTGGGCCCCATGGCGCGCAGCGTGCACGACGTGGCGCTGGCGTACTCCCTACTGGCCGGGCCCGACGGGCTGGACGGCTTCGCCACCCTGCCGCGCCACTTCGATACGGGGGTAGGCGCTACCCCCGACCGACCCCTGCGCGTGGGCTGGCTGGTGGCGCCCGGCTTTGGACCCATTGACGCGGAGGTGGCCGCTACCGTACAGGCCGCGGCCGAGGCCCTGCACGGCGCCGGCTGCGTGGTAGAGCCGGTGCGCATCCCGGCCCTGGAGCAGGAGCATCCGCTGGCGCTGTTTAATCAGCTGCACGTAATGGAGTTAAAGCCCGCCTTTGCCGAAGCCACGGCGGGCCACGAAGCCGAGATGTTCGCCATTTCGAAGGCGATGCTGGCCACGCCTGACACGGCCCTGCGGGCCTACGTCTTGGCCGAGCAGGCCGCCGAGCGGCTGCGCGATGGCTTTGCCGCCTACTTCCAGCGCTACGACGCGCTGCTGTGTCCCGTGCTGCCGCTGCCGGCCTACGCGCACGGGCTGTCCGAGCTGGTTATCAACGGGCAAACGGTGCCCGCCACCTACATTCAGAACGCGACCGTGCCGCTCAACGTGACCGGGTTGCCGGGCTTATCCATCCGCTTCGGCACCAGCCACGACGGCTTGCCCATCGGCGTGCAGTTGGTCAGCAACTGGTGGGCCGAGTCGACGGTGCTGCACCTGGCGGCGCTACTGGAGTCGGTAAGCCCGGTGCGCGACCTGCATCCCGCGCTGTAAGCTAGCCCAGCGCGCGCGCAGCAAGTAGCCCGCAACACTTACTCCTTAGTTTACGGAGCGCTGCAAGCGAGTGAAGAACCCTCCTGGTTGCCCCGGGAGGGTTTTTGCTGTTGGTCCGTGGCCAGGGTGGTTCACGTGGCTAGCGGGGGGCTCCTGGCTGGACCTTAACGCCGCAAGCGGCTCAGTGTCTCGCGCGACATGCCCAGGTACGACGCGACCATGTGCAAGGGAACGCGGTTGAATACCAGGGGGTAGGTCTGCTGAAATTCCAGGTATTTCGCCTCGGCCGGCGAACTGATGAGGGAGAAAATGCGTCGTTGACCGGCTTCGAAGCTGCGGGAAAGCAACTGGTCAGAGAACGTTTTCAGGGCCGGCAGGTCGTGCATGAGTTCTTCCCAGTTCTGCTTGGTCCAGGTAATGACGGTGGTGGCCGCCAACGCTTCCATGTTGTAGACCGAAGGCGTTTCGGTGCGGTAGCTTTCCTGGTCCATCATCCACCAGTTCTCGACGGCGAACCGCAGCGTGTGGTCAGTGCCGTCTTCGCTGAACCGGTAGAGCCGGCAGCAGCCGCTGGCAATAAAGCAGTTGAGCCGCCAGATTTCCCCTTCGTGCAGCAGGGACTGCCATTTGCGCAGCTTCCGCACCGTGCTACGGGCGCGCAGCACGTCTATTTCCGTCTCGGTAAGGGCCGCCTGCTGGCGAATGTACTGGGCAAACACATCAAACATGTAGGCAAGAACGGGCGGGAGCAGGACAAGCAAGCCCTATTGGCCGCCCAGAACGAGACGCTCGAAACCCAAGTAAGCCAGCGCACGGGCGAGCTGCAACGCTCGCTCACCGACTTGCGCGCGACCCAGGCCCAACTCATCCAGAAAGAGAAAATGGCCAGTCTGGGCGAGCTCACGGCCGGCATCGCTCACGAAATCCAGAACCCGCTCAACTTCGTCAACAACTTCGCCGAAGTCAGCACCGAGCTACTTGACGAACTGGCCGAAGAGCAAGCGCGACCCGCGCGCGACGCCGGCCTGGAAGCCGAACTCGTGGGCAACCTACGCCAGAACCTAGGCAAAATCACGGCGCACGGCAAGCGCGCCGCGGGCATCGTGCGCGATGTTGGAGCACTCGCGCCAAAGCACCGGTGAGCGGCAGCCCACCGACCTCAACGTCCTCTGCGAGGAGTACCTACGCCTGGCATACCAGGGCCTACGGGCGAATGACAAAACCTTCAACGCCATACTGGACACGGACTTTACAGCCGGCCTGCCGCTGGTCGAAGCCGCCGGCGCAGACGTGGGCCGGGTGCTGCTCAACTTGTTCGGCAACACCTTCTACGCCGTGCAGCAGCGCCAACAAACCGCTGGGGCCGGTTACCAGCCCACAGTGGGCGTCAGCACGAAACAACGGGATGGGTACGTCGAAATTCGGGTGACGGACAACGGCACGGGCATGCCGGCGGAAGTTCAAGCCAAAATCCTCCAGCCTTTCTTCACCACTAAGCCCAGCGGTGAGGGCACGGGCCTGGGCCTCTCCCTCTCCCACGACATCATCGCCCAGGGTCACGGCGGCACGCTTAGTGTGGAGAGCCAAAAAGGACAAGGCACCACGTTCTCTATCGCCTTACCGCTGAACATGGCAGTTCATCAGCAGGCAACCTGAACACTGCTTTCAACAAACATAGCGAGTTCAGGCCACGACCGTTTCAGTGAACTGAAGCGGGCAAGCCCATCTGCACGGCACCAGGCCGTAATTCATACGTGTCTTCTTAGCGCGGACTGGCTGGGTTGACTTTTTGTTTTTTGTGCACAACAGAGGCGATAATGGCCAAGAACGCGCCCCCAAAGCCCAGCTCCTGCCCCAGCTTCGCCAAGGAGTCGTTGCGGCCGGAATAGTAACCCGTCATGAAGGCTCCGGCCAAGGCCAGGAGTAGGCACAAGATGGCAACAAAGTAGAAGAAGCGGGATGGGGTTTTCATAGGGATTCGCAGTCGGTGGTATCGTGGGAACAAAAAGGTGCCGAGGCCGTGGGTCTCTTTCGGCAAATTTGGCATTCGGACGAGCCGTACACAACACCTAATTTTGGATATTTTATTGGAGCGCTGTCGGTCAGCCAAAGGTCAACTAAACCCTTCTTTCGGTGAACACCTGGCAGCTGCCTGGCACCAGGTGCTCGTAGGTCATTGCAGCGCTCGGCGAGTTTACGAAACTCGTCTACGATTCGACGTTTAGGAAACGCGCCGAGGGGATGAGTTTCGTAAACTCCAAACGAGAGCCCGGTTCCCCACCAAAGGACTATGCCGGTAGTACCCCGACCGAGGAGGCCAAAACCGCCACTTTTCTAAGACGCGGATTATAACTAGCATTATGTAATTGAACAAAAGAGGAAAAAAGAGTTAGCCAAAAGGCGACGGCTTTACTTCATTTTATTCAATTACATAAGCTGGCTTCTCGCAGTCCGGTCACCACTGGTGATGCCGGGACAGGTAAGGGCCCCGCCGCCCGCCCACACGTCCGCTCCTATTGCCCCAGGCGGAAGTCGGCGACGCTTGTCTGGGTAAGGGTGCAGCGCTCGAAGCGGGTGCTCATGCCGTTGCCGACCGGCGCCTGGGCGCTAAGGCCCAGCCAGATGGTGGCCGGGTAGTCGTTCTTGTACAGCCGGGCCAGCTCCCACTGCTTGCCGGCGAGCGAGTGGTAGAAGCCGATGGTTTTGGCATCGGACGAGATTTTCAGGTACACCTGCTTGGCCGTGACCAGGTCGTGGTCGTTGTCGTCGGAGGTGCCAATGGTGCGCACGCTCACGACGCGCGTGCGGGCCCGCTCGTCGCGCTCAAAGCAGAACTTCTGCCACCAGTCTGGGCGCAGGTAGACGTAGAGCACGCCGGCGTCGTAGGTTTCCAGGAACTGTGGCGCTACTAGGGCTGTGAGGGTGAAGGGCTTGGTGTTGTCCACCTGGGTCAGCAGCACGGGGGCGCTGTTGTTGCTAAGCTTGCCGTCGGGGTCGTTGAAGTTGTCGCTTTTGGCCGCGGCGCGCAGCGTGAGCACGCCTTTGTCGACGGTGACGTGCTGGGCCGCTCCGTTCAGCGAGCGGGTGAAGGTGAGGCCCGGCAGCTGCACCGTGCACGGCTCGCCCGGCACGGCAAGGGGAGCCACGTCCTTTGCCGTAGCCGGCGCAGCGGTTGAGGCCTCGGGGGCCGACGCCGTCGTGGCCGAATCCGGCGTGCAAGCGGTGAGCAAGGCCAGCGGCAGCAGGTAGGAGGTGATTTTCATGAAAGGGTTAGGCAAAATGGGTTAGGGAAGTCCGCTCGTACGGGGTAAAGCTGGAAATCAGGCCGGGAAGCAGCAGCGCAACTAGTTGCCCTCGGATAAGGGTTCTGCTGGCAAAAAGGTGGATTTACACGACAAGCCCTCCGGCGGCGTTTTATCAAAAAGGGTGGCTCGGAAACCTGCTCAAAAAGGGCGATTCCAAGCAATCAAGTAGGGGCGCCAAACTTACCAAAAAGGGTTCGGTTTTTAATAGGCAAGGTTTGGCCCGCTATTACAGCGCAGTAAATCAGGTGGTTAATCTCTTATCGTGTAAATGCACCCTTTTGCCAGAAGAACCCCTTTGCAGCTGGTAATGTGCAAGGAGTCACAATCCGTCGCTTGGTGGCTCAATAAGGCGCGCAATTCTGAGGCCCCCTTTGATGAGTGCTAAAGGATAGCCTAGGGGGTGCTTCAGTAGCTCAGGAAGTAGGTTCTGAATTCTGACCCAGTAGGTGCGTTCGAAAAACAATAGTTTTGGGAGGAGCTTTCGCAGCCTGCCTATAAAGTCGGATTTTGTGCGTAAAATAAGTTTGCTAATCAAGGAATTAACCGGCGGTAACGCGCGAGCGGCAGGGCACGTAAAGTCTCCAACCAGCAAGAATCTAGTTTCTATTTGGGCGGTGAGCGGGTACGTTTGGCAATCCTATAAAGTCACTAGCCTGTTCCAAACTATGCGTAGCTTTTATCTCGTGCTGGGGGGGCTGACCCTTGTTGGAAGTGCCTGTACAAAAGCTGACCCGCAGGCCAGCCTGCCCCGCATCAGTCAGGAAGGGTTGAACACCGGCGGTTTTCTGGTCGATGGGATAGCCTATCCCGCTACCGGGTGGCCAGGTACGCTGTTAGGGACGGGTGGCCCCACTGGGGCGCTGGAAGGAGGCTACGCCAGAATCTTCCCCGGATTTCCTGTAAGGCCCACTTACGAGCTGCGTATCAACAGTGAGCAGGCCACTAAATATGTTGTCGTCACGTTGTTTCTACGTAACCCGAGCAAGGGGGAGTTTGTGCTGAATCGGAACACGGGCTTGCCGCCCACGGCCGTGGACAGTACGATTTTTGACCACGCGACGATAGACCTTGGCGGGGGCAAGGGGGAGCTATATACGACCAGCGCCCGTCATACTGGCCGGATCATCCTGAGTAATGCCAGCCGGCCGACCTTGTCAGCTGGGACGTTTGAGTTTACGGCCGTAAGCAATTTGGACCCTGCGAAAACGGTCCGGGTAACCGCCGGGCGCTTTGACCGCAAACAATAAGCTAGCTAAGCTGGCTTAGATGTAAGACTATATCACCCTTCCCTTACGCGCGCCAGGCAACCCAAAACGCTGTTTTGACTGGTCAAGAAATGCGTTCTGAGGGGTTTGTTCTGCTGGCTTGTGAGCGGTGCTCCTATGCCCTCTAAAAAAGGACCGTTTCTTGGATGGCCAGACTGGCTCGATTTGCACTACTCCTCAGGAGGAACATCATATTGCATGAACCTCAAAATCGCGGGCAATAACATAACACCCGCCGATAAAGAGCACTTGCCTAGGCAGGGGGAGCCCTGTTGACACGGGGGCTACGGGCGGCAGTAGGTTGTCACCCCGTGCTGCTGACAAGCAGTGCGGACAACTTCCACTATTGCAATAGGGGCGCTCTGTAACAGCAGGCCACTTCCATTGGCCAGGTTCTGCGTTAATAGGGTCACAGCGCTTGCTTTGGGACGCAGGAACAAGTAGCGCTCTAGCGAGCGCCACCCCTGCGTGACAGTTGCCACCATGCGCTGGAGTTCTGCCAAGAGGTGCGGCGGGTCCAGGGCCGCGTTAGAGAGGTATACCGTATCACACGGTCCATTGTAGTCCCAGAGCAAGGGATGGTCCCGCATCTGCGCGAGGCGGCCCTGCGCGCTAGGTTTGGCGACAAACTCCACTTTGTCCCGGTACTGGATGCGAAAGACTCCGGTAGAGACTGCTACCTCTAGATAGGTGGTTTGAACGCGGGTAATGGTCGCCTCGCTGTAACGGTCAATAAACGAATCAAGCATTCCGTAAGACAGTAAGCGATTGCTCGGCTAGCGTTACCGAGCAGTGCAAATAACGGCTCGTTTGCTAGGCTGCTGCACCCGGTCCAACAAAAAGTCCTTTTTTAGATGGAGCGGATTTTTTTGGCAAATGGTTGTTTAGCAAAACGAGCGTTTTAGTGAACAACTAAGCTGATTACCGGCTGCCAACCTAAATGGGTGGAAAATGAGCCGATTTAGTACAGAAAATTTGTTCAGCAATCAAAGTACAGAAAAGAGTGCCTTCGTGACGGATAACCTGTACTTTGCCCCATGAAAATTGGCTACGCCCGCGTCTCGACCCGCGACCAGAACCTGGAACTGCAACTCGATGCCCTGACCAAGGCCGGCTGTGAGACCATCTACCAGGAAAAGGTGTCCGGCGCAAGCGCCAGCCGCCCCGAGTTGGAACGGCTGCTCACGCAGCTGCGCACCGGCGACACGGTTTATATCTACAAGCTCGACCGGCTCGGGCGCTCGCTACGCCACCTGCTGAAGGTGGTCGGTGACTTGCAGCAAATGGGCGTGGGGCTGGTCTCGCTCACCGATGCCATCAACACGACCTCGGCCCAGGGCCGCCTCGTGTTTAATCTGTTTGCCTCGCTGGCCGAGTTTGAGCGCGAGCTGATTCGCGAGCGCACCCACGCCGGGCTGGCCTCGGCCCGCGCCCGGGTCGGTGGCCGCCAACGGGGCCTCTCCGAAGAAGCGGAGCGCACGGCCATCATCGCCGAAACCCTCTACCGCGAGCAGCAGCTCGGCGTCAACGAGATTGCCCAGCGCTTGCACATCTGCAAAGTCACTCTTTACAAGTATTTACGCCATCGCAAAGTGGTGATTCACGCCCACCGCAAACCAGCCCCCAGTAACCCGCCCGTTTAACTTTTGTACCAAACTTTTAACCAAGGCCATTTGCCCAACACAGCTTCGCTCATACCTACCGCCAGCGCGACCCGCGTCACCGGCTGCCCGTCTTGCGTGACACGGCGGACCGCTTCGGTCCGAAAGGCCGCATCATACTTGGTTCGCTGCCGTTTACCGGCTGGTTTTGCTGCTTCCATGATAAGGAAAAGTTACTTTCTCCGTGTCCATTCTTACCCGACCACCTCAGCCACCGGCGTGTACTACGAAGAACTAGCATCCCTTTTTAATTATTCCGTGCCAGGCCCCAGCGCTAACCCCAAACTACCGGAGTCGAAGCGCGGGCCGATGTATATGATGAAAAACTCCGGGAATAAATGAAAGCATGTTCAAAATGGAAATGCTGCCGAAGTGGTAATCAAGCAGCACCTAGAGTCCGGGTTGTGAAAAACGACTAAATTGGGCAAATGAATTTAATGCAATTGCTAAAATGATAAACGCCGTAGGAAGGTTTGCTGCACTCGATGTATTCCGTGGCATGACGGTATGTTTCATGATTATCGTAAATTCTTCGGGTTCAGGAGCCGCTGCCTGGTCACCGTTCAACCATGCTGATTGGATTGGTTTTACACCAGCAGATTTGGTTTTTCCGTCCTTTCTTTTCGCAGTAGGTAATGCTTTGAGTTTTTCCAAGGCGAAATACGAATCAAATACGGTATTTCTTGCTAAGGTATTTAAAAGAACGGTAATTATATTTTTGCTTGGGTACCTAATGTATTGGTTTCCATTTTTCCACCGCGTTGATAATGAATGGGCTTTTAATTCTATAGCCAATACGCGTATCATGGGCGTTTTGCAGCGCATTGCGCTGTGTTACTTTTTCGGGTCACTTATTGCCCATTACTGCACCCAAAAAGCAGCTATTATTATTTCTGCACTGCTTTTGACTAGCTATTGGGTTTTTCTGCTACGTTTCAGCAAGGCAGGTGAGGAATACACAATGCTTGGCAATGCAGGTACACGGCTGGATATATTGATTATGGGGGATGCTCACCTATACCACAAACAAGGAGGGCCGATTGCCTTTGACCCCGAAGGCTTGCTAAGTACGCTGACCAGTATTGTGAACGTAATCAGTGGGTTTTTAGCAGGGGTGTATCTTCAAAAAAAAGGTAAAACTTACGAATCTGTAGCCATGCTATTTGCATACGGCGCAATACTAATCTGCACGGCGCTTTTCTGGGGTCAATTTTTTCCGATATCAAAGAAGATGTGGACCAGCTCGTTTGCGCTACTCACCATCGGTATCGACTTAGCCATACTAGGTTTTCTAATTTTAGCCGTTGAAATTAAAAATGCAAAACGGGGCACCTCTTTTTTTCTTATTTTTGGAAGAAATCCCTTAGCTATTTATTTATTATCGGAGTTGTTATTAGTCCCGCTCCAATTGATATGGATTCGTCCACACTTAGGCATCTATGACTGGGTCAATCAGGTCTTTTATCAGCAGGTTTTTCCTGGTTCTTTGGGGGCCCTACTGTTTGCCATAAGCTACATGCTATTGTGCTGGGTAGTGGCGTATGTGCTTGACAGAAAAAGGATATACATTAAAATATAATTCATTGCAGCTCTTTTAGTAGCCAGGTCCGGTGCCTATTGGGCAATGGCCTTTCTGGTATCAATGCTGCTAGTCGTTCTAATTAGCCTGGGCATTTGCGGCCTGATACTTTTCAGTTCGGGCGACGGGCATTAATTACTGCGTTTATTGCGAGGCCGGAAATAACTATTACGTCGGCATAAATTGATTTTGTTTGCCCCTGGGCCAGGCCCCGGCTTTGAACCCAGGCGCGGGCGGCGGGCAATGCCGCATGGGCCCCTAGCTCATTCGGCAGTAGTCCTTGGTGTGCTTGCCGGAACGGCGCGTTTGGGCGACGTGGCCGGAACACTAATTTTCTGCACTAATTAAGTTTTGCAACGCATGAGAATGAATAAATACCTTTTCTTTTTTTGCGCGGTCCTGGGCCTATTGGGACCCCGGGCTTACGGGCAATTGAACAAGGGCGCGGCCGATTCGCTCATCGCGCGCACGGTGCCGGCCAAAGCGAGTAATTTCCTGGTGGAAGAATTGCCCGCGGCCCAGGGGAAAGACGTTTTTGAGATTGAAAGCAAGGGTGGTAAAATCGTTCTGCGCGGCAACAATGCCGGCACAATCGGCTCGGCGCTCTACTATTACCTGCGGGAGTACGCGCACTGCCAGATTACCTGGAACGGCGTAAACCTGCACTTGCCGGCCGTGCTTCCCCGCGTTCCAGTCAAGGTCCACAAGGCCACGCCGTACACGTACCGCTACTACTTAAATTACTGCACCTACAGCTACAGTATGAGCTGGTGGGACTGGGCGCGCTGGGAAAAGGAAATCGACTGGATGGCCCTACACGGCATCAACATGCCGCTGGCCATTACCGGGCAGGAGTACGTGTGGCAGCAGGTGTACCAAGACATGGGCTTTTCCGCCGACGACTTGCAGGGCTTTTTCAGCGGGCCTGCTTATTTCGGCTGGTTCTACATGGGCAACCTCGACGGCTGGGGCGGGCCCCTGCCCCTGGGCTGGATGGCCAGCCACCGGGCGTTGCAGCAGAAAATACTGGCCCGCGAGCGCGCGCTGGGCATGAAGCCAGTGCTGCCGGCCTTCACGGGGCACGTGCCCGCCGCGTTCAAGAAGCGTTACCCCACGGCCAAGCTCAAGCAAACCAACTGGACGAACGGCTTCGCGGACACGTACATCCTCGATTCGGAAGACCCGTTGTTTGCCGAAGTGGGGAAGCGGTTCCTGGAAGCCCAAACCAAACTTTACGGCACCGACCACTTGTATTCGGCCGATACGTTTAATGAAAACGAGCCGCCGTCGGACAACCCCGAATTTCTAGGCAAGCTGAGCGCCCGCATCTACGAAGGCATGCGGCGGGCCGACCCGCAGGCGGTGTGGGTGATGCAGGGCTGGCTGTTTTACAGCGACCGGAAGTTTTGGAAAGCGCCGCAGATTGAAGCCCTGCTCAAAGCGGTGCCGGACGACAACATGATTCTGCTCGATTTGGCGGCGGAAATTGAGCCCGTCTGGAAACGCACCAATGCGTTTTATGGCAAACCCTGGATTTGGAACATGCTCCACAATTTCGGTGGCAACATCAGCCTGTTTGGCCGGATGGACGGCGTGGCCCAGGGCCCCGCGGCCGCCCTGCACGACGGCGGCGCGGGGAAAATGGTGGGAATCGGTCTGACGATGGAAGGCATCGAGCAGAACCCGGTGCTGTACGAATTGATGACGGAGCACGTCTGGCAAACCACCGCGCCCGAATTAATCGCTTGGTTGGGCAACTACGTGCGCCGCCGCTACGGCCACGCGGATGCCGATGCGCTGGCCGCGTGGCAAATACTGCGGACCACGGCCTACAACGGCCAGAAAATCCGGGACGGGGCGGAATCCATTATAGTAGGCCGGCCCACGCTGGACTCGGTGGCGCGGTGGACGAAGACGACGCTTAATTACGCGCCGAAAGACCTGCTACCGGCCTGGGATTATTTAATTAAAGCCACGCCGGCCTGCGCCAAAAGCGACGGGTTTCAGTACGATTTGGTGGACGTGTCGCGGCAGGTGCTTGCCAACTACGCGCTGCCACTGCAACGGCAGCTGGTGCGGGCGTACCAGCAAAAAAATACCGCAGATTTTAGAAAGTACAGCGCGCAGTTTCTGGCGCTGATTGACGACGAGGACCGATTGCTGGCCACCCGCAAGGATTTTTTGCTGGGCCCCTGGGTGGCCGACGCCCGCAAGTGGGGGGCTACAGCCCGCGAAAAAGCGTTGTACGAGCGAAACGCCAAGGATTTAATTACGCTCTGGGGCGATGCGGAAAGCCCCCTCAACGAGTACTCAAACCGGCAGTGGAGCGGGCTGCTGACGGACTTTTACAAAGTCCGGTGGCAGCAGTTTTTTGTAGTACTGGATAATTCGCTGGTGGCTGATAAACCAGCGGATATTAAACTATTCGAGCAGCAGATTAAAGCCTGGGAGTGGCAATGGGTGAATTCCCGCAAGGATTTTCCCGTGGCTGCGTCGGGCCAAAGCATCGCGGAGGCGCAGCGGGTTTACAAAAAGTATCGGTCCCGAATTGAAACGTCCTACCGGTAATAATTAAGGCGCATCGCCGTTTTCAACTGCTAAAACCGGCGCGGGCTGGCACTTGGGGCAGGTGTATGTGGCTCGCCCGCCAGGATTTATAATACGTTTGCCATTAGTGTAGAAGCAATACTTGAGTTCTTCTCGGTTCGATTTCAACCGCAAGCGCTAACCAGTCGGCGTTGAGCAGCGACGGACAACCTCAGCCCGAATCACGCGAGAGGCCAACCCAGCCCATCCAGCGTGCGGTCTTCCCATCCGGCAGATTGCCGAATGGGAAGACCGCACGCTGGCCGATAAGGCGCGGCAGACTTTGGCTTTCTTTACTACCAATGCTCCGGAGTAACTCCGGCCCGGCTACCTCCACCCGGCGCCGGGTGGGGTAGCCGGGCCGGGGGCGGTGGGTTACCCGCCGGCTGCTGGCTCTTCGCTTACTTTTCTACTGCTCCTTTTTCGCCCAATGCCCGCTGCCCCTCTTCTTTCCAGCTCCGGTTGCTACTCCCAGACCTCGCCGCTTTACGGACCTGCTGCGCTACGGTCGCTTCACTTTCACCGAGCGCGAGCGGAGCGCCTGCGCATGACGTATCGTACCATCAGGCAGCGCGAGGCAGATTTTGCTACCTTACTATTGGCGAGCTGCGGGTAGCAAATCTGATGAATTTGCTCGTAAAGAACATCATTGCCGTGGTCCTGGCCGGAGTACAGCACCCGCCCCACTAGCTCTGGATAGCAGGGGCAAGCTTAGCCCGCGGCGGCAAAGGCGCTCGTCATCGTTTCCTGCTCAGCCCGGCTCAGCTGGTAGCGCTCCGCTACCGCTCGCCAGTTCCGCACCGCGCTAACCACCTGCGCGAGCCTGCCGTCCCGACAGGCGGAAGTATGGCGCTACCGCGCGGGCCAAGTTAAAATCCAGCGCGTTGTTAGTTTCGGAGATGTTGAGCTTTAGTCCATACCCGTACACAATGGAATTCAGGTCGAATGCCGGGGAGAGCTGCCAGCCCTAGGGCGTGAGCAAAAAGCCGTGGTTGCGTAGGTGCTCATCAGTATTGGAAACGCAGATGTTGAATACAATGTGCCGTTACAGCTCCGTCAGGTCCTCCCCTACCCTAGCCCCCTGCTTCAAGAGCAGGCCCGCCAGCTCCAAGCCTGGCCCCGTCCTGGTGGTCAGCGCGGTCTTGGTAGCTCAGCAGCGTCATGGCGGAGGCAAAGTGAAGGCGTGCGGCGTGCGGTCAAAGCGTTGCGAGAGATAGGTGTGGTGGTGGCTGTTGAAGCGTTGGGCCTGGCCAACCGCTACCCGCAGCCCGGGTCAGCTCATTCACGACGGTTTCCTAAGCTCCCACGTCGTGGTCGTCCTGCCCGCTGGGGAACTTGGCGATCTAGAGCTACCCCCGCTCATCCACGACGCTGGCCTTAAGCCGCGCGCCGCCCAGCGAGGAGTCGGGCACAACCAGCATAAACAGCCACTTGAGATAATCCGGATTCTATGGCGCATCCACCCGCTCCAGCTGCAGACTGGCATGCTCGAGCTCGTGCAGCGAGAGCCACGTCGGAGTCGCCCTCGCCCGGTGGTCGTTGAGCCGGTGGTCGTTGAGGAAGAGACCAGCCAGGTCGGTTTCAAATCGCAGGCCGCCCATACGGCGGCCGTCGAACACGCCTAGCAGGTAATCAAGAGCAGGCTAAAATTAAAGTCTAAAAAGGTAAAAAATTTGAATATTCTTTGTACTTTTTTAGACTTTAATATTTTGTTGATTTATGCGGCTGATCATAGTATGTGTGTTTATACCCACTATTTTTTATCTGTCACAGACTGTGCTTTTCGCAAACCAACTACTGTCAGAAACAAACCACCAGGATTGGATGCAGCCTTAATTTTACCAGTTTTAAGCTTGTAGCAAAAAGCAAACAACTCATCTATCATTCGCCCTTCGCCTAGTATCTGCTCCACAAGTCGTCCGTCCCTGATATCAAGCTCCAATAAACGCTGCTGCGCCAATTGAATCCGAGAATCATCCAGCGGCTGTTCAAAAGGTAGAGGAAGCTGCAGTGGCTCTTGCTGCTTGATTTGAAAGCGAATACTCTCGAAGGAGCGGCCCTTCTTGATAAGCTCGTACCCGATATGAAGATCCGTATTCTGATTAATTTGCGTAACGGCAACATCAAGCACGTACTTCTGGAACATAGACACTTTTGTATACTGCTCCGACTCTACACCCTTCGGATCCTTCAACGAGAGCATTACTTTTAAATCGTGCAGGGTGAATGTGCGGGTAACTGACTTATCCTTCCACTGCGAGGCAAGTTGGTAGATACGCTTAGCGTACTTACTGCTAAGACTAAAAGCAGCCTGCAACCGGAAAGAAGTGAAATTCCGCTTCAAATCTATCAGGTAGGGCCTAATCTTTTCCGAGATTTCCAACTCGATTACCCCTTCCCCTTTAATATATTCAGCGGAAGCGAGTAGACCTACCTGCAAGATGCGCTTATTATCCTCAATCACATACTCACGCGAGCGGAGAGCAGAAGTGGCTTCCAGAAACTGCTGGTAGTTCCATTGCCGGCCGGTAAGGTGCTGTAAATCGAGCACCTTCACCCGGTAAAACGTTCCAACCCGGTCTTCCTTTTTCAGTAACGAGAGCAAATAGAACACAATATCCATCTCGCAGGCCGTCATCTCATACCGCGCCGTTGTAATGGCATTGTGCTGACGAATTTCCAGACCGGTAGAGCTAGCCATACCAGACACATTGTCAAGACCTTGCATAAGATAACAGGAATGGGATAAAGGCAAAGATAGTAGCGAACTGGCGAAAAGAAAGTAAAAAGGAAAGTTTTTCCTGAGAGACCTTTCCTTTCGCTTATAAAACCTTTCCCTTAGGCTTATAAAACCTTTCCTTTCGCTTATAAAACCTTTCCCTTAGGCTTATAAAACCTTTCCTTTCGCTTATAAAACCTTTCCCAAACCCCTTTTATCACTTTAATAATCAACAAGTTATGAGCCCTACAAATAGAACAAATAACTAACAAATATCACAAAATTGTGATGAGAGCTAAAAAAAGCTTTCAGGGTGTTCTACTAACAGTAAACTCGACCGAACGAAAACAAGAAACACCAACATAACAACCAAACCTAACGTAAACCGTGATTGCACTTTTACAATATATTATATAATTTTATTTTTACAAGAAAAACCTTTGCTACTTCCAGTCACAAAGAAGAAGGTTCGTAATCTTAGCCTGTCTCTATACAACAAGCTAAGCAGCTTGCTTCTTCCCTTTAAAAGGAAAGATTTTATAAGTCGGCCTGCGAGGCACTTAAACCCAGACTTCTTCGGGCTAGTCTTAACCCATTTCTCTACTAACAGACCCGCGTTTACCTCTAAAAGAAAGGTTTCATAAGCCAGACAACAGCTTTAGGTTAACTTTTCACTAGCCTCAAGGTAGGCTAAAGGAAAGATTTTATAAGCTAGTTGCGAGCTTTTTCTGAAGCTCCCGACAGTTTTTGACTTGCTTAAAGGAAAGGTTTTATAAGTCTGGAATACCCCTAACAAGTCCCTAAACGCATAAAACGCCTCCTAAAATGCTTACCCGCTTTCCTTAATTCTTACCGGCCCGGGTGCATTCAATACACTTCACCACATCTTGCCGTGTATTCAGCATTCTGGGCTCAATGACCATAAGGCATTGCAATTCCAGATAGAAAAGCAACAGGTCGAGAAATACTCCTACCTGACCAATTCCAACCAACGCTGGTTACCAATAAGGGTGAAGTATCTATCAGCGCCCCCAACGCGACTACACTGCGGGTAAAGAGTCAGAAGTTAGTCTCCAACCTACTCCTACAGTCTCTGTTCTCGACTACACCTGAACTTTATAACCCAGGACAGGCAAGACGTTCTCCGTTCCACCCAATAGCATCCGGTAGTTACACGAGCGCATACAACAAGCAGCAGCTGTGAAGAATTAGAACTGATACTCATTCGCAGTAGTTATTGAAATTATAAGCTAAGCGTAAACCTTACACAGGATTTTATTCTGATACGGAAGAGTTTACCTGTCTCTCTGATAGGACAAGTTTGAGTCCCTGGAAACCTACCGGCACTAGCCCGAGGCCCAACGGCAGAGCGTAGTCGTCGTGGTACTTACCACCTCTAGCAGCCTCTGCGACCTGACCCGCCCCCAGGCCATTCCTGACTTAAGGGTCCTAGCCAAACCCCTCACCGAAGCGAAGGTTACCCAAGTGCTGGCTAACTATTTTCCGCTTAGTTCGGCAACGGTCCTTACCTAACAATATCCTCAATTACCAGGACCGAACGGCATACCAGAAAACATGAACAACTCTTTAACCCACGTCAGAAAGACCTTACCAATTCAGCGAAGTCTTTTTAGGTGATATCCATATAAAAAAGCAAGGACAGCCCCGTTAGGAACTGCCCTTGATTGGCGCGTCGCAGCGCCGAATTAGGAGCAAGTATTGCCGGCGACCAAACCGACCTCACTTCTAACCAGTCCAGCAAATTACAACCTTTATGCTATTTTGCAGGTAATTTTCCTTGCTTACGCAGGTGCGCCTCGTAGTGCTGATGAGCGGCTTCTACATAAGATTGAATATTACGAGGTGTATTTTCTTCTTTTGGAAGTAAGGCAAGTAACAATTTAATATCCCCCCAAACGGTCTCTCGAATCTTTACCGAGCGCACGGCAGGCGGTTCGACCCCTTGCTCAGTAATCATCGTTGGCTTACGGCCACGGCGGCCAGGAGCAACTGTTACCGTTGATTGGGGAACTGGCTTGGTTGGTGCAGGTGCAGTAGCTACGGGTATAGGTTCGACGGACGTAGTAGTGGCCAAGTCGAGCGCAGCCTCGGTAGCAGGTGCAGTGGTCACGTCAAACGTAGGCTCAACAACCGTAGTCACCAACTCAGTAGCCACAGGCGCGGCTAACCTAGTTGGAACAACAGCAGGCGCGGCAGGTTCAGTGGCCATCAGAGCTACTGGCTGATTTAGGACCACCGCAGCTTCGCTAGCTTGCTTGGTCTTTTCGCCATCCATTCTAGCACGGGCAGCAGTTCTATCCGAATCTGAGACAGGAATACGGCCGCGAGGTGGTACATAGGTTTTAGCCATTGCCTTATTCAGTTACAGTGGTAGATGATTCGCCCGAAGCCGCTTTGGTATTCGGTAGGCTCAAGCGTTCTATCAGCTCCTCACACACGCGGCGTATTTCTTCCGAGCTTTCCTTGGTGCCACCAGCATAGGTGCGGAAGCCAGGAGTAAGCAGGCTATGCAGAGTAGACGCCCGCGAGTAGGCCAGGCGGTTACTTAGAAATGACTTAAAGCGAGAGAGGCCCAGCCCGTCTATGTACTCATCCATTTCTTTTTCTTCCCTACGGCCCGCAATTCGCTTAGTAGCTAGACCAAAGTAATCAAAGGGTAGCCCGGCCTTATTGGCAGCACCCTTAATACTTTCGAGGATACCCATAAACTCAGCAGTAGAAGCACGGTCTAGGTAGTCTGACACTAGTGGCACTATAACAGCGTCGCAGCTAGTGAGAGCGTTAAAAACATCTTCTCCGTCAGCCCGGCCCGGTATATCGATGATAATTAGATCGTATTCGTTTTCTGGGTTGTCGATGAAATCAAAGATTTTATCCAGGGCCAATGGGAATACGTCATAAGGATATTTTGCCGACGGGTCATGCTCTAGCATTGCAGCCATGCTAGGTGCATCAATCTGATTGCGCGTCTTGACAATGCTTTGCTGATAGTCACAATCCAAGATAGCGATTTTTAGGCCGTACTCAGTGGCAAGAGGAGCAGCCAGGACGAGAGCTAAAGTTGATTTACCCGAGCCGCCTTTTTGGGTAGCAAAGCTGATGATTTTTGACATGGCTTCTACTGGTTATAAGGTTGGGATTAAAGCCCCCGATTGGTCAGAGAGGAAGCAAGGCAAAGATAATAAAAAATAGTAAAGTGGTAAGATGGTAAAGTGGTAAGATGGTAAAGTAGTAAAGCAGTAAGATGGTAAGATGGTAAGGTAGTAAAGTGGTAAGGTAGTAAAGTGGTAAAGTGGTAAAGTGGTAAAGTGGTAAAGTGGTAAGGTAGTAAAGTGGTAAGGTAGTAAGGTAGTAAGGTAGTAAGGTAGTAAGGTAGTAAGGTAGTAAGGTAGTAAAGTAGTAAAGTAGTAAGGTGGTAAAGTGGTAAAGTGGTAAAGTAGTAAGGTGGTAAAGTGGTAAAGTGGTAAAGTAGTAAGGTGGTAAAGTGGTAAAGTGGTAAAGTGGTAAGGTGGTAAAGTGGTAAAGTGGTAAAGTAGTAAAGTAGTAAAGTAGTAAAGTAGTAAAGTAGTAAAGTAGTAAAGTAGTAAAGTAGTAAGGTGGTAAATAAGAAATAGAGCAGATAAAATTAGTTGAAAGTGGTAAGGTGGTAAAGTGGTAAGAAAATGACAGGAGAGAGGAAACGAGCTGAATAGAGCCAGGATAAGTATAGTAATTAAAAAGTGGTAAAGTGGTAATTTAGTATAAATACGGGAAGGTAAGTTAGGTGTAGGCAAAGAGTTGAACAGGTGGTAAGGAAGCCAGGTACTAGCTTTTCTCTCAACGACCCATAATTGCTAAAAAGCGCAAGGAGAAGCGGTAACTAAGAGTAGCGCTAGGAGCTAGAGTAGCTGAGTTGAGTGAGGTAGTTAGGAGTGATAATTAAAAGGAGTAACCGAAGCAACCGACGCCAGGTGGGTAGTCTTAGTACCTAATTGTAGTTATAGCCTAGTCATAGATAGTTGTAGCTTAATTCTAGATAAGTAGTCCGATATACAGGCGAAGCAAACCGTAGTAAAGAACCGTAACAATGCTCTTAGGAACCGTAACAATGCTATTAGGAACCGTAACAATGCTATTAGCAAGAAGAACAACACATTATCATATCTAAAAATATGATAATGTGTTGTTTATGTTTCAGCAGAGCTGAAGCTTGTAGGTTACTAGTCATAACTTGTTGACTTTTAGTATAGTTTTAACCTAGATTATCTCTAAAAATAGATTCTAAATGCCTATGCCCTCAAACCCGGAAATGAAAAGCGTAAACGTGCCCACGGCAGTACACAAGCTGCTAAGCGAGGAGGCCAAAAGGCTTGGTGTCAGCCAGGGCGAGTACGCCGCCGCCAGCGTCAGCTACTTTGCTAAGCGAAAGCTAAACCCACTCGATAATGACGCCCGCGAGGGCCAGTTGATTATGCAGCAGGTGAAAAAATTGGGCGACCGAGTTTTTAGTTACTTGCAGGAAGAGGAACGCAGTTTGCTTATCCCGATGCTAGAGGAAATGCTACGCACCCGAATAACAATAGACCGCTTGCTACGCATGAATGAGATTCTAGTGAACCGGCTCACACAGCAACTCAGTGTTTACACCGAGCAACAGTTAGCCGTGCAGCGGGAGAGCCTGAAGAAGCTACGGCAGCAGAACGAAGAAATGATAGAACAGCAGGTAAACGACGCCCTAACTAATGCCCGAGGGGCCGGTCACGGCAAGGCAAATGCAGGGGGCAGTCGGAGAAAAACGACCTATGATTAGTAGTTAATCTACCATGTATGTTAAGGTAATTAACCCAGCAACCCACGGACACGCCGCCTATAACAACAACGGCAGCAGCGCGCAAACGCTCAATTATTTGAAGCAAGAAGTAAGCAAGAATGGGAAAGAAGCCACCTTTTTTGGAGCCGAAAAGGACAAGATAGATACAGCAGAATTAATGCAGAGTATTGATAATAACGTGAAAGGTTTGCGCGCTGACGACGCCAAATTTTATTCATTAGTTATCAGTCCGAGCAGCAATAAACTAGCCCACATTGAGAACAGTGAGGTCAAGTTGAAGAAATATACTCGCGAAGTAATGGAACACTACGCGGAGAATTTTAAGCTGAAAAACGGGCGTAGTTTGGACAGTGAAAACCTGGTTTGAGGGGCCACCATTCACCAGAATAGAAGCTACCGAGGTACTGACCCGGAGGTGAACGCCGGCAGTGCCAAAGCAGGGGATAAGAGGCCGGGCTTACAGACCCATATTCATATCATTGTTAGTGCACGCGACACCGAGCAGAAAATCACGTTAAATCCGACTGGACGCCGGAATAGATTCAACCTCATAGAGTGGCAGAAGGTAGCAGGCAAGCAGTTTGAAAATCAGTTTGGCTATACCGCCCAGGAACACGAAAAAGTGCAACAGAAGCAGCGCGACGCCAGCCGCGATGCAGCCCGAGCCACCAAGATTGGAGAGCGAGTAGAGGGCATTAATATGCTAGTACCGAAGGAGCAGCAACTAGACCCCCGGCAGGTGCAGAAGATAGCCGAGGCCCGCGAGTATGATAAGAGCTTTTACCGAATGCTAGAACGGATAGAAGGTCGGGCGCAGGAAGGGCTACCGATTGATAACGCTTACCAATTGCTGAGTACTGGCCGAGAAAAGCCGGAGCAGCAGCAGGGAGCCACAAGCACTTTGCGTGCCTTGCAGCAGGCGCTACGGTCGGGCAGTAGCCAAGACAAACAGACCGAGAATGTAGCCGAGAAAAAAGGCCGGAATAAGGACGAACTAGATATTGAAATGTAGTGCAAACAATGAGTTTTTCCACCATAGCCTTACCCTAATATGAGTAGTCCAACCCCTAAACCGGCAGGCAACGCGCAGAACACCGGGCTGATATTCGTGCTCCTAATTCTGGCCATTATCGGCGGGGAGTATTATACCCTACTACACGGCCAGGAGGTAGCAGAAGCTAGGGCCGTGCAGTTTGCCGAGCCAGAGATAGTAGCTCTCAGCCCACAGGAAAAATTAGCAGCTCGTAAGGCTGCTTTTGCCGAGCAGCAGCGCCAGCGTATCCTTGCCGCGCAGCAGCTTAACGCCACCCGCAAAGTACCAGGCCAGCCCCAGCGCGCCGGCATCCCGACCCACGGCACCGAGTTAGCAGTTACGGAGCAAGTAGACCACGCAGCAGCAGTGGCCAAGGCTGGCCAGGGCGTCAAGTCTAAGCTGTTAGTAAAGGCTGCGAAGTTCTACGGCCCGGCAGGCGTCTATTTGCGGACGCTCTTACTCTTATCAGCCATTGCCCTGGTATTCGTGCAGAAGGCACCCGCCGACGTGCCAGGCAAGCCCAAGCGCAAGCCAGTTGATAAGAAGGTGCTACAAATCATTTTGGGCATTTGCGCGGTCGTCTTTTTGATTACCGGCTATATGTTGCTCAATATTCACACCTACACCGTCTGCTTTATCAAGCTGGGGTATCCGATAGCGGCAGCAGCGGTGCTGGCCAGTGGCGGCTTAGCTGGCCTTCTTTGGGCCAGTACCAAGCGGCCGGCTTTCGGGCTGACCACGGAGCGCAAAAAGGTTGAAACGCCTAACAGCGTCTACTTCCCTACGGCTGATGGAGGTTGGATAACCATAGCTAACCCCTTCCGAGGCACCCTAGTATTAGGTGGTGCAGGTGCAGGCAAAACCTACTCGATAGGAGAGCCAATGGTAGAGCAGTTTGCTTACCTGAATTTTGCGGGCCTCATCTACGACTTCAAATTTCCGGTATTAGCCGGGGTAGCGCAGAAGGCAGTTATCCTAGCTGACCGTCGGCATAAGGCTGAGCAGGAAAAGGCCAAGGGATTGCTAAGCATGGGCAAGTCCAAGCTGACAAAGGAGCAAGAGAAGCGGCTAAATGAAAAGCCGGTACAACTCCACATTATCAATTTCCGTGACCTTACCCGCAGTGAGCGCGTGAACCCGCTACGTGCAGCAGATATGCCCGTCGTAGCCTTTGCCGAGGAGTACAGCCGGGCTATCATCAATAACCTGAACCCGACGAGCATCAAGAAAATGGAGTTCTTTGATATTAGCGCGGTATCTTACCTAACGAGCATCATTTGGTTCTACAAGAAGCACTACCCGCAGTATTGCACCATTCCCCACGTCGTAGCAACGGCCATGCACGACGACTTTAAGCACGTTTTAAGTATGCTCGATACTGATTTAGAATGCGGTGATATGGCCCGTTCTATCATTACCGCAGTAAAGCAGAAGGCAGAGAAGCAAATAGCGGCCGTAATTGCCACCTTACAGGTAATCCTAACCCGGATTAACAGCCCCGAAATTGTATGGGTACTAACCCCGGATGAATACAACAAGGACGAGAGCCTACGCGAAGGTTTCTCATTGGCTCTAAATGACCCCGACGCACCGAAGCTGCTTTGCATTGGTAACGACCCTACGCTGAAATCTACCTTCTCCCCGGTAGTAAGCTGCATTATTACAGTGGCTATAAAACTGATGAATCAGCAGGATAAGCACCGCAGCTACATATTTTTGGACGAAGCCGCGACTATCTATGTACCGGGCCTAGAGGAGTTGCCGAACACCGGCCGAAGCAATTTGATTGCTACCGTATATATGACCCAGGACATAGCTCAAATGGTAGATTCCTACGGCCGGGATAAGATGAATGTAATGACCGCTAGCTTTGGTAATAGCTTTTTTGGTAAAGTGAACTCGCTAGAAACCGCCAAATACATTTCGGAGTTGGTAGGCCGCGAGGACAAGGAAATGACGAGTACTAGCACTGGCAGTAGCCAAGGCGGCACCGGCAGCCGCAACAGTTCAACTAATCAAAGCACGAGTTACCAGGAGCGCAACTTGGTACGGGTGCAGGACATTATCAGCTTGAAGCAAGGAGAGTTTATTGGTCAGACAGTTGAAACCAATAGCCCCTTTTTCCAGGGTACGATTAACCGGACAGATGCCACACAAGAGCGTTTTCCTTTGCAACCAATGGTGACTTTTGCCGCTGAGGGAGCCGACCCAGCCGCCGCTCTGAATAAGACCGTGCAGGAGAACTTTTTACGGGTACGCCAAGAGGTAAAAGACATTATTACTAGTCATCCAAATACCTTAGCCGGAGCTAGCCAATAAAGTGGCTTTTTTTGAGCACAATTTTACCTAATAGCCCGTTTATACCATAAGGTTTTACTTTTAACAATCCTTGCTATGCACCCATTTGATAATAAGGCCGAACTGATACAGACGGAGGATTGGAAGCAATCTTATCGTCAGAGCATTCGGCAGCAAGCTATAGCTAATGATTCGTTCTTAACCTACTATGACGAGCAGAATCGCCTAGTGCGGGAGTATCCTGCTACAGGTGAGATTTACCAAGTTTCGCCTGACAATAAAACCTTAACCCTGCTTTCTATAAACGGCCAGGCCGTGCTGGAAAGCGAGAAAATAGTGAAATCTATAACAGATATAGCTGAGTTGAATAAAGCATCGGAAACGGCTTTTTAAGCATGAATCCAGAGGAAAAACAGCCGACACTTTATGTATTTGCCGGTCCTAATGGGGCTGGCAAATCCACTTATTTTAATAAACTAGAGGAGCGCTTTCCAGGTATTCAGCAGATTAACGCGGATGTTACCGCTGCAAAGAATCCGCATCTAGGCGCAATGGGAGTAGGAGCAATTATGGCTAGGCAATCCCAGGAGCTATCCAGTAGGCGGGAAAGCTTTTCGTGGGAAACCAACCTAGCTAAGCAGAGCAATTATAAGATGTTCCAAGGCTACCAGGAGCAGGGCTACAAATTAGATGTTACCTACGTCAATGTCCAATCGGTAGAGCTTGCTAAGAACCGCGTGGCCCAACGAGTAGCCGCAGGAGGCCACCCTATACCAGAGAAGCAAATTGAAGAACGCTACGTGGCTGCTTTGGAACTCATTAAGCAAAACTATAAAGTACCTGACCGGCTAGAGTTGGTAGACAACTCGGGAAAAGAGCACCGAACAGTATTAGTGCTTGAAAAAGGGAAAATCATTCAGCAGGCCGAGCCACTACCCAAGTGGGCGGCTGATATCACAACTCACATCAACAGAGTTAATAGGATAGAGAATATGGAGCGTCATGAAGCGGCTACCCAAGCACCCGTAAGCCCAAAAGAGCAGTTTAAGGAAGCCGCCACACACGTAGCAGGGGAACTGAAAGCTACTGGCCTGCCCGCAGATGCTTTGGCAGCAGCTCGATTGCAGGAGGTAAGCCGTTTCCTTGAGCGCGTGCCTTATATCGGCGGGATGAATAAGGAGAATGTAGACAAAGCCCTGACCGCAGCCGACAAGATACCCACCATAGCCAATAGCCCCCAACTAGAGCAGTTACGCAACGCAACAACGGCCTTAGCACAGCCAGGCTTAGAGCAGCAATCGGGCGTAGCGCAAAAAGAGAAGGTAGAGAGCCGCGACCAGAGTCAGCCAGAACGAGGTGCAGTGCCAGCCCCAGCCGGGCCAACGCACGACCAAGCGCGGGAAACGTATCTTAAAAACGTAGGGCCACTAATGCAAGGCTTGAAAGAGAACGGCGAAGGTTTGAACGCAGCCCGATTGCAGGAGGTAGCTAAATTTATTGAGCGCACCCCCTATGTTGCCGGAATCAATAAGGAGAACGTGGATAAAGCGCTCAGTGCAGCAGACCGGATACCTGGCTTAAGTAGTAGCAAGGAATTAGGCGAATTAAAGGGTGCAGTTACTGTAATGTCACAATCTCTTACCCAGGAGCGTAGCAGTCCAAGTACCGGCCGTGATAGCGGCGGTATTGAACGCTAACTATCAGCTTGCAGCAGGGAATTTATCGGTAGAGGGTAGATACCAATAGAACTTTCTTAAGACCTTTACTATAGGAATTATTGTTGATAATCAAGTGTTTGTATTGCATGGCAACCATTTGCCGTGAAAATGTGGGCGCGATGATGATTTAGTCGTCACCGCAACCCACGCAAAGTGGCTAAGCTCTCGGAGCTGCTGATTTCATGAGCACTTCAAAAAACGTTAGTTAATGGAGTGCTCATGAAATCAGCATTTTCCGAGTTCTTTAAGCACTGACCACAGGCTCCATTATAGGGTCTATTTTTGGAGGGCTCAGAAAGCATAGTTCGCAAACCAGAAGGACAAAAACTTTCGGAGTCTACTTATTGACCCAGCAAAAAGTGGGTTTCGGTTTGTCTAATGGGGGAGGGGAGGGGTGTCAGAATTGCGCGCCTTTCGGAGCCACGAGGTAGGCAGACTCCGAATTGTGTTGGCATTCTTTTGAGGGAAGCGCACAGGGTAGGCACTGACGCGTTGGGAAATAAAAATGCTTGGGGCGACGGATTGGGCCCATTTTCGAGCCGGTTGCGCGTAGAAGCCGCTAATAATGTGATTGCTGCCTTGCTACCCGCTTATGGAAGCTTCTTCGACCCCGGAGGGCGTGTTTTACGCCGTCGCCTCTTTCCCCGCTTATATGCTTTGGTTATACGAAATTCCCACCTGGCTACTGGCCGTCTTTATCGTGGGCCTGACGGTGCTGCTGGCCCTAGCGGGCCTGCGCCTGGTGCACCGCCGCCTGCACCGAAGCTCAGCCGTCACCCTTATCGACAATGGCACCGTGGGCTGGTTTTTCTCCGGCGTCACGGTGCTTTACGGGCTCACGCTGGGCTTGCTGACGGTGGCGACCTGGCAAAACTACTCCACCGCAGCCGGCATTGCCTCGCAGGAGGCTGCCTCGCTGGCCGTGCTCTACCGCGACCTGAGCGGCTACCCCGCTCGCGTGGGCCAGCCGCTCCAGCAGCAGCTGCGCCACTATACCCAATCCATCGTGCACCAGTCATGGCCGGCCCAGCGCCGGGGACTGGCCAACGACCAGGAACGCCTGGTGCTCACCCGCTTTCAGCTGGAGCTGCTGCACACCGAGGTGACGAGCAGCAGCCAGCAGGTGCTGCACAGCGAGGCGGTCGCCACGTTTAACAAGCTGGTGGAGCTGCGGCGGCAGCGCATCGAGAGCATCGGCAGCAGCGTGCCGGGGGTGCTGTGGGGCGCCGTGCTGATGGGGGCGGTCATCACCATCCTCTTTTCGTACGGCTTCGTGGTGGTGAGCCTGCGCCTGCACGCGGTGTTGACGGGCTTGCTGGCGCTCATGGTGGGGGTGATGATTTTTGTGATTGCTGCCCTCGACCACCCCTATCTGGGCGAAGTAAGCGTCACGGCGGACGCCTACCAGGTGGTACTGGACAAAGTCATGGTGCCGGTTCAGTAAGCGGACGAACGCAACCGCCTAGTTCCGGCCTCCCGACGCGGAGCAGCGGAGCTGGGCCATCCCGCTTAACCTGAACCAGAACTAGGGGTCACGAGAGTAGGAACAGAGAACCCCGCTAAGCTGCTTGCCGCCGTAAAGGGCACGCTCTGAAAGGCTATAGGCCCTCTCTACTAGCAGCTTAGCAAGCCAAGGGGAGGAGATAGGACTAGGGAGCTAGTTACTCCCTTCCTTTCCGGTGAGATGGCACTACTTGAATTGAGTAGTAGCCTGCTGCGGCTAGTTGAATTTACTTAGCGGCGTTTTCTGTGTTTACCCTAGGGCGACCCCGGCTGCAAACTTGGCCGCACCGGCCTCCGGACCACCTCTTTGGGCGGGAGTCACGGGCTGGTTTTCGGTTGGGCCGGCCCGGACGCCTGCTTGCCCGCCCCACTTTTACGCTGCCAGTAACGCTCCAGCCGGTCGGCTTCCTTTTTGGTGAGCTGAATAACGGCCCCGTGCTTGGGCGACGTGAAATTAGTGGTCTTCAGGCGGCCTTCGTTGAAATGCCCCAGGTCCTGAAAGGCTGTGAAGTCCCTCGTCTGCACAAAGCCAAAGTTGTGCGGCTGAATGCTAAAGATATCGTACAGCATCACCCAGTTGTGCTCGCCGATGCGCTTCCACACGTTGGGCGCTTCGCAGGCCCCCGGCTCGACATCCACCCACGCCGGGTTGTAGCGGTACCCACTGTGGAGGCTGTCGGAGAGGGCGAGTTTGATGCCGCCGGGCTTTTCCTGCGCCACGTAGGCCAGGCAAAACCGACCATCGGGCAGTTGGGTAATGTCCGCGTCGAGCACCTGAATGGCCGGGTCCGGGTAGGTGAACAATAGCTTCGGCGCCGAGGTAAGGCGGGTAAAGGCTGCGTCCGTGTAGGCGTAGTAGAGCTGGGTGGGCCCGTTGCCCAACCGCATGGTGAAATACAGCATCAGCTGGCCGGCCACCGCGTCATAGATCGTTTCGGGCGCCCAGGCGCAGCCGATGTGCTGCAATTCGGGAAACGCCTGGTCGAGGCGGACCTCGTGGTGCGTCCAGTGAATCAGGTCCATGGATTTCAGGAGCACCAGCCCCCGGTTATTGCCCCAGCCATATGCCTGCTCCTCCCGCTCCCAGCGGGTAGGGCGGTAGCCCTTCTGCTGGGCAAACAGGTGCAAATCCGTCATGGCTAGGTAGAAAGCCCCGTCTGGTCCCCGGTAGATATGCGGGTCGCGGATGCCCCGCTGCTCGGCAATGGTATCGCCGGCAATCACGGGCTGCCCGTCGTTGACGGCGGTAAAAGCGTAGCCATCGCGGCTCGTGGCCATGAACAGGCTGTGCGTGGGGTCGGTGAAGAAGACCATCAGGTAGGCCCCCATCTTCTTTTCAGCGGGTGGCCTCAGGAGGGGCTGCGCCATCCCCCCGGTGGTTGCACTCAGGAACAGGGCAGTAACGACTGCCAGCCAGGGTAAGTATTTCATGTTCTGCGGGGCAGTTAAACAAGTAGTAGGGATTGAAAAGCAAACGGAGCGCTCCCAAGAACTACTGTCCCTCAGCACCTTGTGTACTTGTCATAATTCTTTGTCCAACTACCAACGCAAAACAATAGTGGCTGTTGCAGAACTCTCCGGTTCATTTAAAAGCTGGTCGTCGCCCTTACAAAGGCGCAAATAAGGTGCGATTACGGCCGATTTACTCGCCCGATTTGACTAGCGGTATCTGCGTACGAGCCCTAGGTGGAGTTCTGCAACAGCCACTACTGTTTTTCGAATGACTTCCCTACCTACGCCAAAGGCCTTGAAAACGTGGTTTTCAGGGCCGTTTTGCGAGGGGGTTTTTCGAACGGACTTACTGGCTCAGAAAGTACCGGTTTGCTATAATGATTCAGAACCTACTTCCTGAGCTAATGAGGTACCTCCTAAGCTAGCTTTCAGCACTCATCAGAGGGGGCCTCAGTATGGTTATGGTGCGCCTTTCTGAGCCACTAAGCTGTAACGGCTAGGTTTGTTCAGGCCATTGGTTACCCATCGCTTTCGCAAAGCTTTTCCTAAGCAGGCACCTGCTCCCCATTTTCGTGTGCACCTTCGGCCACGCTCTTCCGTTTCGCTGGTTTCTGCTCGTCTGCTCATTGCCCCTGGTGCTCCCGACTTCCCTGCCGCCCCTTTCCTGTCGGAGGGCGTGCTACGCGACCTGCTGGTCATTTCACTTACCGGCGTCAACGTGCTACGTCCAGTCTACGGTCCTGGCCCTGCCGGCGCGATTGAAGACTTCGACCTAGTCTACCTCAGCCCCGCTGGCCAGCGCATGACGGGCCTAGCCGAGCGTCCCGACGGCACCCTGCTCACCCGCTTCCCGCACACTGACGTGGCCGGTATTCTAGGATACTACCGACGCGTGTACCTACAGGGGGACCTCGACGTTTACGAAGTCAACTACCAGGCCGACGGGCTCGACAACTACTTCCGCCTCGTCGCCCGGCGTAGCGGCGACTGGCTGGTGGTCAGCTTCACCGATACCAGCGACCAGGACCGCAGCGCCGTCGAGCAAGCCCTGCGCGAAAGCCAGGCCCGCGAGCAAGCCGCCCGCACCGCCGCCGAGCATCAGCGTAACGAGCTGCGGGAGTTAGTGGCGCAGGCCCCCGTCGCGGTGGCAGTCTACCGGGGTCCGCAGTATCGGGTTACCGTGGCCAACGCCGCCACGCTGGCCATCTGGGACCGCAAATGGGCTGACGTGCAGGACCGGCCCGTGTTTGAGGAGGTGTTGCCCGAGGCGGCGGACCCCTCCGTGGTAGCCCACTTCGACCAGGTCTTCACCACGGGCCAGCCCTTCACGGCGCACGAGCGGCCCACTATTATTAACCGCCACGGGCAACCCGAGGTAGTGTACTGGAATTTCGCGTTTCAACCCAGTCGCGAGCCCGATGGCCAAATCCGGGGCATCATATCCGTCGGTACTGATGTGAGCGAGCAGGTCCGAGCCCGCCAGCAGGTCGAGGGCCTCAACCAAGAGCTGGCCTCTATCAACGAGGAGTTGCGGGCCACCAACGGAGAATTGCAGCTGGCCAACGGCCAGCTCACGCGCACCAACGCGGACCTGGACAACTTCATCTACACGGCCAGCCATGATTTGAAGCAACCCATTGCCAATATCGAGAGCCTGCTGCACGCCTTGGACCGGGAATTGCCCCCGGCGGCCCTGGTGGGCGATGTGCCGGAAATGCTGCGGCTCATGCAGCAGGCCACCGAGCACTTCCGGCGCACTGTCGAGCAGCTTACCGACGTGAGCAAGCTGCAACAGGCCCACGCTCAGCCCGCCACGCCAGTACTGCTAGCTACCGTGGTGGCGGACGTGCGGCTCGACCTACTGCCGCTCGTGCAGCAAACTCAGGGTTGGCTCGTCTTCGACGTGCCGGCGGCGGTCCGCGTACCGTTTTCTGAGCAGAACCTGCACGCGGTGGTGTACAATCTGCTCAGCAACGCCCTTAAATACCGCCACCCCGACCGGGCCCCCGAGGTGCGGTTCACCTACTTTCGGCAAGACCAGCAGCATGTGTTGCAGGTGCAGGACAACGGCTTAGGCTTCGACGTCGCCCAAGCCGAAGGCAAGCTCTTTGGTCTGTTCCAGCGCCTGCACACCCACGTCGAGGGCACCGGCATTGGCCTCTATATGGTAAAGAAAATGGTGGAAAACAGCGACGGACGTATCGAGGTGGCCAGCCAGCCCGGCAAAGGCAGCACCTTCACCGTTTTTCTTCCCGTACACCCGGTATCCTGATTCCTTGTCCCGTTTCGCTATGGCCACCCTGCCCACTATCCTGCTTGTTGACGACAACTCTACCAACAACTTTCTCAACACCAAGCTCCTGCACTACGTCGACCCGAACGCGCAGGTGCTCACGGCCTTAGACGGCCAGGAAGGCTTGGACCTGCTGCGCACTCGTTGCCAGCCGCCCACGCCCAGTTGTCCGAGCCTCATCTTTCTGGACCTCAACATGCCTGTTATGAACGGGTTCGAGTTCCTCGAAGCCTACCGGCACTGGCCCGAGGCCCAGCGGCAGGGTGTAGTCGTCGTGGTGCTGACCACCTCCAGCAGCCCCCGCGACCTAACCCGCCTCCAAACCATTCCCGGCGTGGGCGTGCTAGCCAAACCCCTCACCGAAGCGAAGGTTGCCCAAGTGCTGGCTGACTATTTTCCGCTTAGTTCAGCGGTAAGCTCGCTTTAGTTAGCAATTGGGCACAGGTGGTTGGTGCGCGGGTCATATTCGCCTCCTTGGGCAGCTAACCCTATTTTGGGCATGGTAGGTAAACAGGATTTTATGGGCAGTGGGGAAGTGCAATCTTCTCCCTCTTGTTTCTAGGAATAATCCCTTTACGTAATGCCATTTATATCTCCACTCTTGGAATCAGTACGGTTTTCGGCCTCTGGTGATTTGCCCGCGGAATAGTGCTTAGCTAAGGCTACCCATCTTTTAAGACCGTAGCTTACTATCACCGATACCCTTTACAGGTTGTAGGTGCGGTTCGGGCACTAATGCAACGATTGCCGGCCAGGGATGCTCGTTAGATTAAGCAACCCTTTCAAACCATGAAAAAGCTCTTACTTCTACTAGCCATCGTGCTAGCTGGCTGCCAAAGGGATACCGACGTAGTCCCCGACACGGCGATGGCCGCTGATGAGGTGGAGATTACCACTCAGGGCCGTAACTACGACTGCGGGGTAGCGCAGGTGGTGGCGAGCGACCTAGCCCAGGTGCAGCGCGTAATTGGGCCAGCGGCCTACGAGCCTACTTATTTAGCTTACCAGCTCGATACGGCCCTGTGGGTGCGTAAAAACCGGGTGCTGTACGTACGCATTCGCAAGCGGCAGCCAAATGAAGCTGTTATGTGCTTGGCGCGCGGCCCAGGCTACGCGGCGTTTGTCGTAATCAGCGCCCGTATAAAACCCGGCAGCGAGTAAGCAGTGCTTGGATTTAGTCTTGGCTGATAAGCTTACCACGAGCGACTATGTAGTTAAGTTATTGTTACAAAGTAAGTAACATAAATTTACATATTGAAAACGACGAACTACAGCACGTAAAAGGGCTTAGAAACTCAACCCTAGAATCAGTGCGGGTTTTTGCCCTGTTGGCCATTGAGCCCGGCGTGGTACTTTGGCCGTTATGAGGCTCCCATTTGGGCGTTTACGAAACTCATCCCCTCAGCACGTTTCCATAAGTATCCAGCGTCGCAGCAGCAAAAAGCCATGGCCCACTAGACCAGGGTAGGTTGTAGATAATGAGTATATTAGCGCGCATGAAAGCGCTCCTACTAGCCTCTGCCCTGCTGACTGGCCTAACCAGTGTTAGCTGCCACAAAGCCGATGACGTTACCCCGGTTACCCCGGTTATGCCACCCCCTACACAGGCACAGTTGCTCATCGGTAAATGGGTGCTCGTCCGGCAGTCCCGGACGGATGGCCAAACCACGAATACGGCTACGTTGGATAATGGCTACTACGTGCGCGAGTTTACTACTGACGGCCGGTGGCTTAACTATTCCGGTACGAGGGTTAACGATACCTACCCGTATAGCCTAGCTAATGGGGTCATCACGATTGACGCCTCCCAGCCGATTAGCCACACCATTACCTCTTTAACGAGCACGGCGTTAGTCGTTACTTATCCAGGTCAGTCCACCTACACCTTTACGGACACCTTTGTGCGCGCTACCAAGTAGAAGTGAACTAGGCGTTGTGCAGCCACGGCTACGGCATTCAGGACCTGGTGCGGCCCTACGCTTGGCCGATCAGACCCTGGCAGCGAAAAATTCTATGCAGTCATGAAGCTCGCCTCGGCCTTTGATGCGGTGTTATTTCTACGCAAAACCACCGCTGTGACCTTATTACCTTAAAAATTCAACCCTATTTACGTGTCAGCCACCACGGATTACTACTTGTAAAATGACGCTGGTTTTACATAACGCCCGCTATAAACCCACTCTTGAAATAAGTGCGGGTTTTGGCCCGACTGACTACTACACTCAGCGCAGTATTTTTCCGGTTTATCTAGTATGATTTAGCACAATCTATGGTGGTTGGGACGAGGCTAAGTATACTACCAGCTTGCTCTATCACTAATCCCAAGCAGAAACCGGCTGCGCCCGTACTTTTTACCATCTGGTAACTACTGCCCGCGCCCCAAGCAGGACCTTTAGTGCGTGCCGATTGCCTGGCGCCACGCCACATGCTACCCGCTTGCGTCCATGACCGACTCGCCCCTTGACGACTTTCTGCTGCAATTCCACTATTTCAGCCCGCAGCAACTCCAGCTTATCCGCAGCCAGGCCGTGGCACGCACCTACCAGCCGGGCGACTACTTTTCGGAGGCCGGACGAGTGGCGCAAGAAATCGGCTTTGTCGTGGCCGGCGTTTTCCGCGTGTGCTACTTCGACCGGGACGGCACGGAAAACACCAAGTACTTTGTGGAAGAGAACCACTTCGTGGTGGATTTGCAAAGCTATCGGTTCAAGCAGCCCTGCACCGAGTACGTACAGGCCGTGACGCCGGTACAGGTGCTGGTCTTTCAGGCCCGCGCCTGGCAGACGCTGAGCCTTACTATTCTCGCGTGGCCACAGGTGGAACAGCAGTTCTTCACGCGGGCGCTGCTGGAAAAAATGAACCGGCGCAGCGCGCTGGTCAGCCCCAACGGGGCCACCCGCTACGCACAGTTTCTGACTACGTTCCCGGGCCTGGCCAACCGGATTCCGCTGGCCTACCTGGCTTCCTACATTGGCGTCACACCACAGTCGCTGAGTCGTATCCGCCGCCGGCTGGATAGTCGGCCCGATTCCTCGGACGCAACCACCTGACCAGCTCCCCCTACTCTGGCGACCAAACCAGGGTAGGTAAGCCGGGGGCTACCCGCACTAGGAGCTACCGGAGCCATGGTGTAAGCCGGTTGGCTGCTTTTTACCTAAAGGTAAGTAAACCCTTCGGCTGCCGCCGGACCTTCGCCCGGTACTTATCCCCCTCGCAAAACGCATGAAACAGGTTCTTATTACGGGTGCCAACAAGAGCATCGGCCTAGAAACCGCCCGGCAATTGGCGCAACAGGGCTACTTTGTCTACCTCGGCTGCCGAGACTTGGCCAAAGGGCAGCAGGCCGTGGCCCAATTGGCCGAAGCCGGCCTCGGCCACGTCGAAGCCATTCAACTCGATGTCTGCGATAAAGCGTCTATTCAGGCGGCCGAACAAACCATCCGGGCGAAGACCAATGTCCTGAACGTGTTGATTAACAATGCCGGCGTTCGAGGGGAGATGCCCCAAAACGCGTTGACTACCGGCACTGCCCAGCTACGAGAGGTCTTCGACACCAACTTCTTTGGCACCATTGATGTGACACAGGCCTTTCTGGACCTGCTCGGGCAGGCGCCGGTTCCCGTTATTGTCAACATCACCTCGGGCCTGGCCTCGCTCACGTTGCAAAGCGACCCAACGTGGGTCTATGCGCCCTATAAACTAGCGGCCTACGGCCCCTCGAAAACGGCCCTCAATGCCTATACCGTCTTCCTGGCCTATGAGCTGCGCGCGAAAGGCTTTAAAGTCAATGCCGTTGATCCAGGCCAAACGGCCACCGACTTTACTGGGCACCAAGGTGGGGCCGTAACGGATGCCGCCCGGTTTGTAGCCCAACACGCCACCTTTGGTGCCGACGGCCCCACGGGGAAGTATTTTAGCCGGGACGCGCCGGCCGGCGAAACCGAAAGCCCTTGGTAGCCAATACGTAAGGACAGCTTAAAGATAGGGAAAGGGCAACTCGAATGGAGTTGCCCTTTCCGCGTTATAGTCAAGAGGTTAGCAGGCAAGCCTACAAAGAACGAGCGTTGGCAAATCCCCCGATTACCAGTTGACCTACCCTTTTAACCAAAGCCAACTTCACCGCCTATTCAGCGCTCAGCTTGTATAATGATACTAATTCACTGATCTTTACGTACTACAAACGACCGTGGCTGTTGCAAAACGCGCCGGGTCGTTCAACAAGAGAGGCCAGCGCACAAAGGGCCAAAAAGCAGCATTTATACCCGGTTTCTGGGCTGCTTTAGCGACCAGCGACCGGGTACCAAGTCAAAAATAGGGCCTTGCAACAGCCACTGCCGCCAAATGATTCAATACACAGGCCATCTGTGGGTTTGCCTGGCCGGGAGGAGTCCAGCCTTATGTGCCGACCGCAGGCCCGACTGCTGAGCGACAAAGTGCCTGGACGGCCCGAAGCTCCCGTGCTAGGTAGTACCTAAGTCCGTACGGCGTGTTCATGCACGCTTACCAAAAAGCTAGCGGCGGCCGGGCCATCGATTAACTTTTCAATCAAGGCCAAAATTGCTCGTGTCTTGGGTCGGCCGAAGGGGGCATTTAGTTAAGCTGACACCCGTTCCATGCGGGCTTTCACGGCGGGGTAATGCATCCTGTTCAGGTCGTCCTTTAAGATGGCCAAGGCATTGGTTAACATCGTGCGAACCTGCGGCATCAGTACTAACTGTACCAGCACGCGGGCGAGCCCGTTCACGGGGACCGCCCGGTAGGTCCACTCAATGTTGGTTCGCCCGTCGCGCGGTTCGGTAAAGTGCCACTCGCCTTCCAAGCGCTGGAGCAGCAGCCGCAGGGGCAGGGAAGTAAAGCCCTCGTTTTGGTAGGAGAAGGACGTGGGGGCCCGCACGGTGAGCAGACTCTCCTGCGAGGTTGAGCCGTCGGCGAACGTGATGGTCCGCACCAAGCCCGGCTTGTTCCAGCCGTCCTTGATGCTCATGTCGACGATGGCGGGAATGAGGACAGTACCCAGGAAGATACGCGTCAGGTCCACTGGGACAATGTAGTCGAAGGTCGCGGCAAGGGGGGCGTCCACAATGGCACTTACTGTGGTCTGCGGCACTTTTTTAGACGAGCGGGCCACCAAGAGACCGGCTACGCCGGCGCCCAAGGCGACCATAAGCCAGGAAGAAGGTTTCATGCGAAAAAGGAAAGGTGGCTATATGATAAACTGTTTCAAAATGAGACATCTATGGCAAGAAAGCTAGCAGTTGGGCTAACAGATATTCCGGGTTTTCCTCGGCTACCCAGTGGCCGCAGTTGGGAATGCTCCCGCCGCTCACATCGGTGGCTACCAGTTCAGCCATGGCCACGATTTTCGGGCCGAAGGAATGGTCGCCGCCTAAGGCCAGCACGGGCATGGGCAGCTTGGTGAGCGCACTGCGCTGGTTCTGAGCGGCCGAGGTATCGAACGCTTGGTAAATCTGTAGGCTGGCTCCCATCGCCCCCGGCGCCGCGTAGGAGCGCACAAACTCGTCAACTTCGGCCGCGGTGAAGGCCGTTTTGTTGAAAGCCGAGGTGGTGTACATATATTCCAGGTAATACCGCTCGCGACCGGCCAGCAGCTGCTCAGCCAAGTGAGGCGTAGCATTGAAGCCAAAGTGCCAACGACTGGCTTTCACCAGACTCCATACGGGCTCGACGCCGGGCAGCGGCGCGTCGAGAATGACTAGCTTGTGGACTTCGGTGGGGTAGGCAGCCGCGTAGGCGTAGGCTACCATCAGGCCAATGTCGTGGCCCACCAGCCGGATGCGGGACAGACCTAGGTGCTGCACCAACGAGTGGATGTCCTCGGCCAGCGTGCGGGTGTCGTAGCCGGTAGCGGGCTTTTCGGAGGCCCCAAACCCGCGCAGGTCCGGGACAATCACGGAGTAGTGCGCCGCCAGGGGTTCCAGCAGGCGCTGCCATTCGTACCAGGTCTGAGGCCAGCCGTGCAGCAGCACCACCGGCTCCCCGTTGCCGCCAAGCACGTAGTGCAGCTGGATGCCATTGACCCGGGCAGTAGCCGAGGTAAAGCCAGCTGGCGGGGAAGCCGGCGTAATTTCCGGTGGGTGAGTTGATTTAGCGGAAGCATTCATAGTAGGAACAATTAAGCCAAAAAGCGTCGCCACCGGGTAGGCGCGGGTCCCATCCGACGGCGACGCAAGAACTGGCTACGGGCCGGCGGACTTTACTTGGTTAAGTAGTCGGGCGGGAAGACTTCCTGGCCGTGCTGGGCCGCAATGGCCTGGATTTTTTTCAGGCTATCCGGGCTTAATTCCGGCTTTGGCAGAAACTGGCCGGCGGCCACGGGCTGGCCGATTTCCGTAAAAAATTCATCAAGGCCTGCGGGCACTACCACGCACAGCAGATGGGCTACCGTGGTCGATTCGTTGCTGAAACTATGAATGGCCCCGCCTTTGGGAATCTCAACCAAGGCTCCCTTGCGGGCGGTGTACGTCTGCGTTTCCGACCGCACCACTACCTCGCCATCTATTACATAGAATGACTCCTGGATGAGGGCATGCGCGTGGGGCCCGGGCCCGCCACCGGGCGGTACCAGCATGTCGATGATGGCGTAAGCGCCATCACTCTGAGCGCCGCTGGTCACGATGCGGTACGTGTCGCCGACCACCGATACGTCGGGGCCAGCCTGTGGGTCGAGGGTGCGAATGGAAGTTGGGCGCATGAACTTGGTAAAAATGAGGGAAAAAGTAGTGAATGCCCGTTGTTGGCCCAGTCAACGGGGCCGACAGCGGGTAGAGAAAGTGGTAGTCGCGGCCTCGAAGGCGACGCCCGCCGCGGTCGGTGGGTGCTCCAGTATCTCCTCGAACGGCAGGCGGGCGGTGGGCCCATCGATTTTGCTCTTCCTAGGAGCTGAAGCCAGTCGCACGGCGGGGCGGCGCGCTTACGCGGGCTGGAGAGCTGCCTGCTGGTTAGCGGTGGCCTGCTGCGCGGCCATGTTATTGACCAAGTAACCCGTGGCCGGCATATACTGGCCCAGCACCGCGCCCGTCTTTTGGGATATTGGTTGGCTCCAGTCATGCAGCAGCTCGGCAGTCACTGTGCCCCAGCCCGTTATCTTTACCCCTGCCTGCGCCATGCGCGTAATTGCCGATGACTCGGCGGCTGTACTAAAGCAGCCCGAAGCATCGACCACTGCGTAGACATCATAGCCGGCTTGGACAGCGGCCAGCGCCGGAAATAAGAGACAAACATCGGTCGTAATAGCGGCCATAATGAGCTTTTTACGGCCGGTTTTCTCCACCGCAGCCACAAACTTGGGGTCATCCCACGCATTCACCAACATGCGATTCTGTATCTCCTGCCCGGGAAATAATTCTGCTACCTCTGGGAGGTAAGGTCCATTAGGCCCCTGCACGGCACTGGTCGTGAGCAAGGTGGGCAGTTGATACGTTAGGCTCAAGTGAGCCAGCGCCAACACATTGTTTTTCAGTTCAACGGGCGAAATGGTTGTGACGCCTAGCATGAGGCCGGTCTGCATATCAATCAGTAGCAGGGCAGCATTCTCGGGGGTCAGGCGCTCGAAGAATACGGGATTGGTAGGCGACATGAGGTGGTTGGTTAGGGTTGCCAACGATAACGAGGGAAGAATAGCCCTATCGGCACGGGTCCGGCAGCCATCATTCTCGTGCTGGTTGTTTGCCTTAAGCCAATTTGAATGCCAAGCTCATGATACCAACTGTTACTTGCTATTCAGTTGACAATCAATAATCTAATTTTATCACAAGATTATACTGCATTTTGTAGTTGCTTCAATTTTGGAGTAACTACCAGCATAATCTCCAATAATTTTGGAGGTTGTTATCCCGGTCTTGTCAGCACGTGAGCGAGCGTAGCCAAGGGGTAGGGGAATCCTATTTTATTCCCAACCGCTTGAGGCGGGCTTCGAGGGTGGTGGGCTTCATATGAAGGCGGGCGGCCGCGCCATCAACTCCGCGGATGCGCCAGTGGGTCTTCTGCAACACGGCTTCGAGCCGCTCCCGCTCCCACTGGTCACGCTCGGCCCGCATGGCGCTGGCCGTAGCAGCTGGTGGGCTGGCAACGGCGGGCGCAGATGAAGGCAACAGCGTCGGCACGTCACACTCCAGCAACTGCCCATTGCTGACGATGACGGCGTGTTCGATGATATTTTCCAGCTCTCGGATGTTGCCCGGCCAGGGGTAGTGCAGCAGCCGCTCTAGGCAGCCGGCTTGCAGGCCCCGGAAGAGCCGGCCCATGCGGCGCGAAAACCGCCGCCCGAAGTAATCGGCCAGCAAGGGAATGTCCTCCAGTCGCTGGCGCAGGGGGGGAAGGGCAATCCGAAACACATTGAGCCGGTAGTAGAGGTCAGCGCGGAAGCGACCAGCCGCTACCTCGTCGGCCAGCACGCGGTTAGTAGCGGCAATGATGCGCACGTCCACGGCGATAACCCGACTGCCGCCCAGCCGCTCAATTTCTCGCTCCTGGAGCACCCGCAGCAGCTTGGCTTGCAACTCAAGGGGCAACTCGCCGATTTCATCTAGGAAAATGGTGCCTTTGTGCGCCAGCTCAAACTTGCCAATGCGCCGCTCGTGCGCCCCGGTAAAGGCGCCTTTCTCGTGGCCAAACAATTCGCTCTCCATCAGCTGAGGCGGCAGGGCGGCGCAGTTTACCTTCACCAGCACCCGCTCACGGCGCGGCGAGCGGTGGTGGATGGCGCGGGCAATCAGCTCCTTGCCCGTGCCCGTTTCGCCCAGAATCAGCACCGTGGTTTCGGTGGGCGCTACCTGGTCGACGCTGCGAAATATGTGGCGCAGCCCGGCGCTGCTGCCCACGATTTCCTCGAAGTTGTGTTCGGTTTTGATTTCCTCCACCAGGTAGGTTTTTTCCTGCTCCAATTGCTGTTTCAGGGCCACTATTTCGGCGAAGGCCAACTGATTTTGTAAGCCTAGGGTGAGCTGCGGAGCCAGCCGCTGCAGCAGCGACAAGGCCTTCTCCGTTAGCCCGTACGGGTGGCGGCTGCCCAGCGTGAGCACTACGGCATCACCTTCGGCCAGCGGCACCGGTAGGTACAGCAGCGACTGCAGGCCGTAGAGCTGCCGGGTCAGCCCCAGCAGGCGGTAGCGCGTGCACAGGTCGCGGTAGGCCAGGCCGCCGTGCACGCCGGCCCCGGCGTAGAGGGGGCGCAACTCTTGCAGCGCTTGGGCGAACGATACCTCATCCAGGCTGGCCGCATCGCGCAGACCTTCCAGGTCTTGGGGCGGAAGCAACTGGCCAGCCGCGTCCTTGCGCTGGCAGTACAAGGTGCGAAAGTCCGAAAGCCGGGCAGCCACGAAGAAATCCCAGGCCAGCTCCTGCTCCAACTCGTGCGCCAGCGTGGCGAAGAGGTGGCCCCAGTCGGGGCTGCTGGTCAGCGTATTGCCTATTGCCAGCTGCAAGGCCTTTTCCCGGTTGGCAGCTTGCAGCTCCTCGTAGGCCAGCACGTTGGTGACGCCGATGGCCACGGGCTCGACCAGCCGCTCCAAGTGCGTGAACAAGGGGAAATACGGCGCAAAATGCCCGGCCTGAGACGAATACAGGAACAGCCCGCCCACGGGCTGGTCGCCCAGTCGAATATGAATGTAGAGGCTTTCCTGAAAGCCTTCGCGCAGCAACGCCCCCAAGATGGGGTAGCCTTTGCGCGCGCTGATGGCCTCCAGTGTAGCGCGGTCGCAATACTGAATAACGGGCTCGGCGAGCCAGGTGAGTCGGCTGGCAGCTGGTGCCAGCTCCGGGCGCGGCCGCAACTGGGGGTAGTAGCCCTGCACGGCTTCGTCTTGCTGTACGGCAGCCGGCAGGTCGCCCAGGTAAAACCATTCGTAGGTCAGACCCTGGTCGTAGGCTACCAGGCAGGAGGCATCGAAGGGCAGCAGCTGGCGAAAGGCCTCAATGACCGTTTGCGCCACGTAGTCGCGCGTGCGCAGCGGGGTGACGGTGGCATCCGGGGCTAGGAGCAGGCGCTGCAGCTGCTCGACCTGTTCATTAGCCAGCAGGTTGGCCACCGCCACGGCAAGTAAATCGGCCACGGCTTGAAAAAGAGGCAGTTTAGCGGCGGTCAGCTTACCCGCCGAGTAGTGCAGGGTAAACACCCCAATCGCCCGGTTGCCATTTCGCAGGGGGCTAGCCAACAACTCCGTTAACCCTTCGGCTTGGAATTGTTGTAAAACGTGACTAGCAGGCGCAATTTTTTGCAGGGACGCCAAGCCCAGCAATTGGCCCTCTGGTTGTTGCAACAGCCAGGGGTAGGGCGAGCCCGCGTCAGCCTGCGCCCCGTATTCGGGCAAGCCACCAGCTGGCCCTGTCGTTTCCGAAACGACCAAGGCCAAGTAGCGGTGCTGCCCCATTCCCTGGCTGACGCTTACCCGCGCCTGGCTAAAGCCGAATGCTTCTTGCAGTTGCCCCAGCAAGCTCACCAGGCCCTGCTTATCACGGGTCGTAGCGATGGTTTTGCTGAAGTGCAGGAGCAGGGACAGTTCCGAAGGGTGCATAAACAATGAAGAGAGGAAGAAGATACTCACCTGCTCCCAGTCCGCAAGATTACTCGAGAAAACGGGGGTTTACTGAACGATGTAGACCGTTCCAAGCGGGAGATACTGCCTAGCGTTCGTCCGCAACATTGCGCCGATGGGCCGTATCAGCCCCGTAGCGGACGTGGCCAACGTCGCTGAGTTTTTTGACGGTGAGTTGTATTCCTTCGTCAGCAGCCAGCACCTGCTGCTGAGCGGGAGCGGCCTGACCTAGGGACGAGCAACGGGGCGCCCGCACCCAAGGCTGACCTACCTATTCCGTTGCACCCGGCAACACTTTCGTCGGCAGACAATAAAAGTCTGATTGTGTGATATTCATACTTTTTGGTTTGAATCGTGTTTTTTGTCGCTGCCATAAAAGGAGGACCTTTGCATCATCAATCGTAACCGGAAATAACGGCAACGACAAGCCGGTTTTTGGGCAGCGTGCGCAGCCTTGCGCTAGCGCCTGTCAATCGATAAAAACCGGGGCAATTCACCCACTTAATTACTAGCAACCAGCATGGCTACAGAAGCAGCAACAGGGATAGCCCATTTGGCCAACACGATGAATGCGGTTCGGCAGCACGAGTTCGGGGGACCGGAGGTGCTGCGGTACGAGGAGGCGCCGATGCCCACGCTACAGGCGGGGGAGGTACTCATTCGGGTGCACGCCGTGAGCCTCAATCCGCCCGACTGGTACCTGCGCGACGGGTACAAGATGCTACCGGCGGAGTGGCGACCTTCGGTTACCTTTCCCCTCACGCTGGGCACGGACGTGTCGGGCGTCGTAGCAGCCGTCGCCCCGGATGTGCAGGACTTCGCCGTGGGCGAAGAAGTGTTCGGCATGGTGCGCTTTCCCAGCGTGGGGGAAAGCCGGGGGTATGCCGAGTACGTGGCGGCGCCCGCCTCAGACCTAGCCCGCAAGCCGGCCACCATCGACCACGTGCAGGCCGCCGGGGCCCCAATGTCTGGGCTCACCGTGTGGCAATATTTGATTGAGCTAGGGCACACGGCCACCAACCCCTTTCAACCGGAAGCGCACCGCCCGGTGCCGCTCAGCGGCAAACGGGTGCTCGTCAACGGGGCCGCGGGCGGCGTGGGCCACCTGGCGGTGCAGCTAGCCAAATGGCAGGGGGCCTATGTGATAGCCGTGGCCTCGGGCGAGCAGGAGACGTTCCTGCGCGGGTTGGGGGTCGATGAATTTATCGACTACACCAAAACCCCGGCCGAAGACGTGGTGCGAGATATTGACCTCGTGCTCGACACCCTCAGTGGCCCCACCACGGGGCGTTTTCTGCGGGTGCTGAAGCGGGACGGGGCGTTGTTTCCGGTATTCTTAGGCTTCGCCGATGCCGAGGAAGCGGCCCAACTGGGCATTACCGTCTCGATGACCCAGGTACGCTCGAATGGCCAGCAACTAGCCGAACTCGGGCGCTTGCTGGAGGCCGGAACAGTGCGCGTCGCTATCGACAGCACGTTTCCGCTCGCCGAGGCGCGCCAGGCGCACGAACGCGTCGCCCGCGGACACATCCAGGGTAAAATCGTACTCACGGTAGCGTAAGCCCGCCCGCTTGAATGACGGCCTACTACCCCCGGGGAGCGCGAAATCGCGCCCGCGGGGGTAGTAGACGTTAGCCTTTTCCAACTCAACGCCCTAGCTAATGCCTACCGCTGATAAAGCCGCCGAGCGGCACCTGCTCGTCACCATTCACAGCCAGCCGGCGCACCGGGCGCACGTGCAGGAACTCCTGCTCAAACTCGTGGACCTGGTGCGGGCGGAACCCGGCTGCCTGTACTACCACCTCTTCCAGCAAGCCGAAGACCCGGAAGCGTTCGTGCTGGCCGCCGCCTGGGCCACTGACGAGGCCGTGGCCGCTCACCCCACGCCCCCGCAGGCCCGCCTGGTCGAGCAGATGCGGCCCCTGCTGGCCAGTCCCCCGCAGGTGCTGCCCACCCGGCGGGTGAGCGAAAACCCGGCCTAAAGGCCTCCCCAACTGGACTGACGTGGAGCAGTTAGTGTCGTTTGATTTTCGTACTTTTACCCGATGATTAGTACTGCGGCTACCTCGCCCATTAAGTTGAACCCGAGCGACCAGAAGCTGAAAGGCTTCAAGGTGTACGAGGTGGACCGCCCGTGCCACGCGAAGCCCCATTTTACCCGGCGCGACTACTATAAAGTCATCCTGCTAACAACCAAGGCCCGGCTGCACTACGGCCACCAGAGTTGGGAGCTCGACGGCACCTACCTGCTGTTCTTCAATCCGCACATCCCCTATTCCCTGGAGCTGCTGGCCGACTACCGGTACGGCTACATCAGCCTCTTCACGGAGGAGTTTATCGCCTTACTCGACCGGTCGGAAAGCCTACCGCAGTCGCCCCTGTTTAAAATCGGGGGCACGCCAATTTTCAAACTCCAGGCGGCGCAAATCCCCTTTATGACGGGCATTTTTCAGAAAATGCTGGCCGCGCAGGAAGCCGACTACCCCTTCAAGGCCGAGCTGATTCGCACCTACCTGCAACTCGCGATTCACGAAGCGTTGCAGCTCCAGCCTGTCGAAAACTTTGTCCAGCACCACCATGCGGCGGCCCGCCTGAGCGCCCGGTTTTTAGACTTGCTCGAGCAGCAGTTTCCCGTAGAAAGCCCCGAGCAGACGCTGGCGTTGAAAACGGCGCAGGAGTTCGCCGACCGGCTGGGCGTCCACGTTAACCACCTGAACCGGGCCGTAAAAGAAGTCACTGGCAAGCCGACGAGCGCGCATATCACCAGCCGCCTTACTGACGAGGCTAAAGCCCTGCTGCACCACACCACCTGGAGCGTGGCCGAAATTGCCTACTGCCTGGGCTTTGCCTACCCCACCTACTTCAACAACTTCTTCAAGAAGCAGACCGGCATCACCCCACTGGCCTGCCGCAAGGCTGTGGGAACGGCCGTCTTTGCCTAAGCAAGCGCCGCCCAACTGGAGACGGGCTGATTTCATTTCCTTTGCATCACGCCTACAGTTGCTTGACGAGGTGTCGCGATATCAAAGCAAGTACTTGGGGTCCTAACTTGTAGGTTTTGTCTTTTCGCTTCATAACTCTCCCTTTCACCCTCTTCGTTCTCATGGCTTTACACACAATCTTGGGCGCAGGCGGTACGATGGCCCACAGCCTGCTCGCCGAACTCAGCGCCCAGGGCCAACCAGTGCGGCTCGTGAGCCGCCGCGCCGCCGCAGTGGCGGGGGCGCAAGCCGTAGCGGCCGATGTCACCAACCTTGGCCAGCTCCGAGACGCCCTAACCGGCTCTACCGTCGTGTATCTGCTCGTGGGCCTGCCTTATAGCACGAGTGAATGGCAAGAGAAATGGCCCCTTATCATGCGCAACACCATCGAAGCCTGCAAACAGGTGGGGGCCCGGCTCGTCTTCTTCGACAACGTGTACATGTACGGCCTGGTGCGCGGCGCCCAGACCGAGGAGACCCCGTTCAATCCTATCAGCAAGAAAGGCGAAGTGCGCGCGCAAATCGTCGGGGAGCTGCTGCGCGAGATGCAGGCCGGCAGCCTGCCAGCCCTGGTGGCCCGCTCGGCCGACTTTTACGGGCCGCACAGCACCTTGCAGGTGAGTTTGATTAACATGCTGCTCTTTAATAACCTAGCCCAGGGGCAGCCCGCACAGTGGTTCGGTAATGGAGAGGTGCCGCACTCGTTTGGCTTCACTACCGACATGTCGCAGGCACTATACCGGCTGGTCGGCGATGAGCGAGCTTTCGGTCAAACCTGGCACCTGCCCACGGCGCCCCACCCGCCCACCATCACCGAGTTGGTGCAGCTGGCCGCCCCGCAGTTTCAGGCCTCGCCCGACCTGCAGATAATGAGCCGCGCGCAGGTAGCCGCGGCGGCCCCGCAAAGTCCGATACTGGCCGAACTGCTCGAAATGCTTTATCAATATGAGGAGCCGTACGTGTTCGCTTCGAGCAAATTCGACCGCACCTACGGCGTCACGCCTACGCCCTATGCCGAGGGCATTCGGCTGGCGGCTGACGACTTCAAACGCCAGCAAAGCGCAGTCTGAGTACCTCTCGCCGCTTGATAGCGGTTAATGAATGGAGCCGCCGTTCACGGCTAGGTGCTGCCCGTGAATAAAGCCGGCATCAGCCGAGGCTAGGAAGGCCGCCACGTTGCCTATGTCGGCAGCCGTGCCCAAGCGGTTAAAGGGGCTGCCAGCCATCATCTGCTTTTTCATGTCGGGGTGCAGGGCCGTAATCACGCCGGCATTGTCGATGATGCCGGGCATAATGGAATTGACGGTGACGTGGCGCGGACCGATTTCCTTGGCTAGCACCTCCACGAATAGCTTCTGACCGGCCTTGCTGGCGGCGTAGATAGAGGCCCCGGCGTCGGGGTGGATACTCATGGTGGAAGAGATGAGGATGATGCGGCCCCCATCGACCACGTGCTTGGCCGCTTGCTGCATAACGAAAAACGTCCCTTTGACATTGAGGTTGAACACCTTGTCAAAGTCCTGCTCGGTGGACTGGAGCACCGGCGTTTCAATCAGTTCGATGCCGGCATTGGCTACTACAATGTCGAGTTGGCCAAAATTGACTAGCGCCTCGCTGAACAGCTTTTCAATGGCGGCGGGGCTTGACATATCGGCCTTCACCAGCCGGTACTCCACCCCGGCCCGGTCCAGGGCCTGCGCCGTGTCCTGGGCCGACGTTTCATCGGCAGAATAGTTGAGCACGAGCCGTAGGCCCAGCGTGGCGTACTTTTCGGCGATGCCGCGCCCGATACCTTTGGTCGCGCCGGTGATTAAGGCCACTTTGCCTTTTAAGTCAGGATACATAATGGGTTTATTAACAGAGGAATAGATTAAATCCTGCCAGCAGGCCGGCTACAGGTTCATGCCGCCCGATACTTCCAGACGCTGCCCGGTAATCCAGCGGGCCTCGTCCGAGCACAGAAAGGCCACTACCCCGCCGATGTCCTCGGGCGTGCCGGTGCGGCCCAGCGCCGTGATGGATTGGAGGCGCGCCACGTTTTCGGGCTGGGCGAAGGTGGCCTCGGTGAAGCTGGTTTGGATGATGCCGGGGGCCAGCGAGTTGGCCGTGATGCCGCGCGGTCCCACTTCCTTGGCCAGGTACCGGGTAAACGTCTCGACGGCCCCCTTCATAGTGGCGTAGGCCGAGCGGCCTAGGGTGGTAAAGCGGGTGAGGCCCGACGCCAGGTTGACGACCCGGCCGCCGTCGTTGAGAAAGGGCAACACCTTCTGCGTGAGCAGGTAGGGCCCCTTGACGTGAATGCGGTACAGCTCATCGAGTACCGCCTCCGGGGTGTCGGCAATGAGCGTATCGGCCCCGCTGCCCGCGTTATTAATCAGGAAGTCGAAGTTTGGGCGGCCGGTTTGCGCGGTCAGGCGCTCCGTTAGCGCGCGCACAAACGCGTCGAACGTGCCGCTGTCGGCCACATCGAAGGGTAGCGCGAACGCCTGCCGCCCGGCCCCCCGGATTTGGGCGACTACCGCCTCGGCGGCTTCGGGGTGGCTGTGGTAGGTCAGCACGACGTCGTGGCCGTGGTGGGCTAGTTGCAGGGCCATTTCTTTGCCCAGGCCCTGGCTGCCGCCCGTAACAAGGGCGATTTTTGGAGTGGTTGCCATTAGCTGCTTCGCTAGTAAGTGGAGGAGATGGTATAAACTGGCCGGTAGCACCGCCTAGCCCTTGAGCTTGGCCAGGAAGAGGCGGAAGGCTGGCCAAAATTCTTCGAACAGTGGATGGCTGCGGTTTTTGAGCATCACTTCGCTGAAGAGCTTCAGGCCAATGGCCAACTCGGTGGCTTGCGCCGGGTCGCCGAAGGGGTCTTGCTGCCGCAGCCGGTCGATGATGGTAAACAACTCGTCGTGGTTATCGAAGGTCAGCTCCAGCGCCCGGGGTGGGGCCGCTTCGCCGCTGGCCAGCGTTTGCAGGGCCAGCGTGAGCCGGTAGGTGTTGGCGCGTTTTGCCATGCGCCGAGGGGATGAAAGCAGGTGCGTAAGCAAGTCGGGGGCCGACGTAAGCCGGCCCCGTTCTTTGCTTAATAGGCCATGACGGCGTTGGTTTCCACGTTCCAGAACTGGCCGCTTTCGGGGCGCGCTACGATGCCCTGAAAAATGCCGTCGGCCGCCTGCTCCGGCGTAAAGGGGGCGCTGTCGCCACCTAGGCGGGTCTGGACCCAGCCGGGGTGCACGGGTGTCACATTAATGTGGCGGTCGGCCACGCGCTGGGCCAGCATGGCGGCGTACATATTAACGGCCGCTTTCGAGAGGCGGTAAGCCGTGCCGTTGGGCCCCGCCTGGCTGGGCAAGCCCATGTTAGAGGTAATAAAGACGACCTGGGCCCCGTCCTTGAGCAGTGCCAGCATCGGCTCGGTGAAAA
>NZ_JBHUFD010000018.1:1111587-1134614 GCF_042681145.1 Hymenobacter bucti | reverse complement strand
AGTTTAGCGACTCGTTTTCTTGCCGTTTGCAAGCCCTGTTTGTGATTGGGAGTGCAAAGGTAAGCAGAATTTTTTAACTTCCAAATTTAAAACGAGAGAGTTTTTAGTGACTTTCTCGGCTACTTTGGTTGTCTGACCGCCTCCGGTTGAAGCGGGGTGCAAAAGTAGAAAAGCTTTTTTGTTTTTGCAACGTCCTGCAAAATTTAGCCACTATTCTTTTTTAGGTTGCTTACTACTGAGGTCAGCGTCAGGGCCTCACCAATAACTTGAGCCAGTCTTGAAAAATTCCTGCGGAACCATAACTCTTGAGGCACTCATTTTAGGTGGTGAAAACCACTATTCCCTTACCCTGAACCTAGGAGAGCCTTGGTGGTAGCCTACTTGACACCTGTTGTATAGAGGAACACACTGTCCTTATATATACAGAGGCGTCTGGCGAATGATAGTTGGTGCTACAAACTGGTGTAGCCCGCAGCCAATGCATGCGGCGGTAAGCACTGAACTATGTCGTGCTATAGCCTACAGGAAGATGGCAAGCAGCAAGGCAGAGCTCCCCTATTAATAGCCAGCTCTCTACTTCTGAGCCTGCGCAGCAATGATAGCAGCGTGTTAAGAAAGCCAGCACACCGTAATGAAATGGTAAAGGGCTTTGGCAAGTGCAATTCTGTGTAGCCTTTTGCTTGAAATTACGTGAATAGCATGGTAATTATTCAATAATCATTATAACATCAAAGCCTTTGGAAGCAGTTTGATAACACGCGTGCCTTGGCAGGCAGAGGGGCAGCGCCAGAATTTTGCACTGGTAAAATTGCTGTTCTTAACCTGCTACTAATGGGTCATATTTACACTACTTTCTTTGGCTTGCTACTCTTACCGCTCACCCTTCGGGCGGGCACCATCCGGGGGCGCGTGACGGATGCGCGCACCGGCGAGCCGTTGGTGGGCGCGGTGGTGTACTTGCAAGGCACCAACTACAATGGGCAGGTCCAGCTCGATGGCACCTTTACTTTGCGCAACGTGCCGGCGGGCGAGTATGAGCTAGTGGGGCAATTGGTAAGCTATCAGCTACTAAATCAGCACGTTTCACTAACGGAAGCTCAGCCCGACCAGACGCTGAGCCTGCGGCTGCGCGACAAAAACAATGCGCTGGAAGAAGTAGTGGTGCAAGGCCGCCGCGACCCCGAGGGCGAAACAACGGCCCGGCGCGTCGAGCAGGTAGCGCCGAGCATCGTGAACGTGGTATCGGCCCAGGCCATTCAGGTATCACCGGATATTCAGGTGGCCAACGTGTTGCAGCGCGTGTCGGGCGTAACGCTGGAGCGTAGCACCAATGGCGATGGCCGCTATGCCATTGTGCGGGGCATGGACAAGCGCTACAACTACACGCTGGTCAACGGCATCAAGATTCCGAGCCCCGACCCCTACAATCGCTACGTGCCGCTCGACATCTTTCCGGCTGACCTGCTTCAGCGCCTGGAGGTGACCAAAGCCCTGACTCCCAGCATGGAAGGCGATGCCACGGGCGGCGTGATAAATATGGTGATGAAGGACGCGCCCGCCGAGCGTACCCTCACGGGCCAGCTGGGCACGGGCTATGGGCAGCTATTTTTTGACCGCTCGCTGCTGAGTTTTGACCGGGGCGCTATCAATCGCGAGTCGCCGGCCGTGCGCAATGGGAGTGACTATCAGGCTAAAACTAGCGATTTTCCGTGGGCAACGTTCACCCATAAAACTGCGCTGCCCAACCTGCTGGGTAACCTGACCTTCGGCAGCCGCTACGGCAAGAACCAGCGCCTAGGGGTGCTGCTGGCCGGCTCGTACCAGGGCCAGACGCGGGGCTCGAACGGCTACTTTTACGAAACGGGCATTACGCAGGACAACTACCCGGTGCTGCGCACTTTACACGTGCAGCAGTATTCGACGCGGCAGGAGCGCCTAGGGCTGAATGCCAAGCTCGACTACCGCCTCAACAGCCGCAATACGCTGCGCTTTTACGGCGTGTACTTGCAGCTCGATGAGGCTCAGGCCCGCTTCGAAACCGACACTACGTATAAAGGCAACGCCCGCCCCGACGTGGACCGCCGCCTGCGCTCGCGCTTGCAGCGCCAGGGCATTGCCAACGGCACGCTGCAAGGCGAGCACCAGCTCACGGACCGGCTGTCGGCCAGCTGGTCGCTGGTGTATTCGCGGGCGACCAACAACGTGCCCGACGTGACCGAGCAGGACCTCAAGCTGACCTCGGCCGGCAACCGCTACCAGGACGTAAGCCGCATCTGGCTCGATAATACTGACCAGGACAAGGCCGCTTACCTCAACCTGAAATATGACCTAGGCGAAGGCCTGGAGCTGGGCGTGGGCGGCCTCTACCGCGACAAGGACCGCACCAACCGCTACCTGAGCTACCAGCTGCGGGCCTCGGGCCAAACGGCAGTGAATGAGCAGGATATCAACTCGGAAACCTACACGGTATTTAACCCACAGGGCATCTACGTGGGCAATAACAACTACACCGCCACCGAGAAGATAGCCGCTGGCTACGGCCAGCTGCGGCTGGTACGCGGCGCTTGGGAAATATTGGGTGGGCTGCGCTTTGAGCATACCAATCAGCAGTACATCACGAGCTTACCTACCTCCGAGGCGGCTTACAAGGGCCGCCAGCTGTACCCCGACTACCTGCCCAGCCTGCACCTACGCTACGCGCTGTCGCCGCGCCAAAACCTGCGGGCGTCGTACTTCTCGTCTATCAGCCGGCCCAGCTTTTTTGAGCTGACGCCCCACAACAACGCGGGCAGCGTGAGCGAGAGCAACGTGTACCCCGAGGCCGGCAACCCTTACCTGCTGCACACCAAGGCGCAGAACCTGGATTTGCGCTACGAATTCTTCGGGGCCGGCAACGACCAGGTGATGGTGGGGGCGTTTTACAAAAACATCAAGAATCCGATTGAGTATGCCCTCGTGGCGCTGCCCAATACGACGGTGACGGTGTACCAGCCCAACAACTTCGGCACGGCTACTAATTACGGCTTCGAGTGGGTGGGCGTCAAGTACTTCGGGCCGCTGGGCCTGGCCACCAACTACACCTTTACGGTGTCGGACATCACGACCAACAAGGCCCGCAACGCCACGGCCGGCGACGCCAGCCTAAGCGTGCCCCAAAAACGCTCCCTGCAAGGCCAGTCGAAGCACGTGGGCAATGCCTCTCTGCTCTACAAAAACCCGCGCCTAGGCCTCGATATGCAGCTGGCTTACGTGTACACGGGGGCGCGCATCGTGCAGGTGGGCCAGTTTCTGGGCCTCGACTACTGGCAGCGGGCGCAGTCGCAGCTCGACTTTTCGGCCGAGAAGCGTCTCACCAAGGAGGGCAAGCGCTTTGGGCTGACGGCCTACGTGAAGGTGCAAAACCTGCTTAACACGCCCTACCAGGTCGATATTCTGGCCGCGGGCGCCCCGGCCGCAGCTGGCAGCCCCGCCACCTCAGCCCTCCCCTACCAGGACCGGGCCGACCGGGTGTCGGTGGTGAATCAAACCTTCAAGGCCTACTACCTGGCGGGCCTCCGCTTTCGCCTTTAATTAGCTAGCATCATGCGTTTTACGCTCCTAGGTTCCGCTGCTGTGCTCGTGCTGAGCAGCGCGCTGCTTTCATCCTGCGAAGAAATTATTGACATTGCCGCGCCCGTCCAGACGGTGGGCCAGGCTTTCAGCGGCGACACGCTGCGCAGCCCCATTAAGGGCACCATCGCGGGGCGCACGGCTCCTTATTATATGGTGTCCGACGTCACGGTGAATGACGGTGACACGCTGCTGCTGCAGGCGGGCGTGAAGATTCTGGTGATTGGCAAACCTAGGTCGCCCGGCACGTTTGGGCAGGCGAGCAACAACCCCGGCTTCGTGGTGAACGGCACCATGCTGAGTCTCGGTACCAAGGCTGCGCCGGTGGTGATTACCATTGCCGACAACCTTAAGGGCGACCCCACGCAGGTGCAGGACGTGGCCGCCGACCCGGCTTTTAAGGGGTACTGGGGCGGCATCAACGCCGACGGCGCCTCGCTGCTAGTGCTGCGCTACACCGACCTAGGCTACGTGGGCGGGCCCTACGGCGCCAATGCGCCCACCGGCTACGCGGCCGGCGACCCCAAAATGGGCGTGTCGATGCTGGCTAAGAAACCTAGCGCCGTGTGCGTGCTCGAAGACTGCTATTTCCACGGCAGCGTCGATGACTTTGTGCGCCTGCAAAGCTGCAAGTTCAGCATCATGCGCAACCGGTTTGAGAAAGCCGGTAAGACTGGTGGCGAGGCGGTTAACATCAAGGCGGGCTCGGTGGGCGATGTGGCCTACAACACCTTCGTGGGCGCGGCCACCAACGGCACCAAAGTGGCGTCGGTGGCGGCCTCGGCCGTGCCGACCACCGTGGCGACCTATAACAACACCTACCTCAACTGCGGTTACCGCCAAACTAAGTCGGGCCGGGGCGGCTCCATCAACTACGAGGTGCAGGCGGCCGGCAAGATTTATAACAACCTGATTGTGAACTGCCGCTTTGGCCTGCGCCTGCGCTCCGACTCGCCGCCCGACGTGGCTAACATTCAGTACGACAACCAGTACTACTACGGCAGCACCAGCTACCAGGCGGCCGAGTTCAACGCCGCCACCGCTGGCTCCACCACGGCCAGCAAGCCCGGCGACACCCGCGGCGCGGCCGGAGCCAACGACCCTAGGTTTGTGTTAGCCGACCTGGCCACCGCCGCTGGCACCACCGCCGCCCCGAGCACGGCCATGCAGTCGGCCAATTTCCTAAACGCGACCAGCAACCTGCGCCTGCAAGGCAGCTCGCCGGCCATCGGCAAGGGCAATACCAGCTTCGCGCCCCTCAATGCGGTGGGCAGCCTCAGCGTGCGCGGCCTGTTTACACCCGCCGTTACCGCGCCGGGCACCGATGCCGGGGCGTACCAGTCGGGCAACGTCGGCAACCAGCAATAAGCAGCTGTTTGCCTGAATTAAAAAGGCCTGTCCTTGCGAGCGTAGCGAAGCAATCGCACCTGAGCGGAACCCACGCGGCTCGCCCTAGTGCGGTTGCTTCGCTACGCTCGCAAGAACAGCTGTGTTTTTCAGCATATTAAACTACTTCGAATAGCCTCTACTGTCGTAATACGGAATGCCAATCCGTGCTGCATTGTCACCTTCTCTATGCCTTTCTCTGCCTTGCGCCCGCTGGCCCCTACCCTACTTTTAGCAGCTGCTGGCACCTTCACCAGTTGCCAGCACGCGGCCCAGGCCACCAGCGGCGCCCCAGCCGTTACTCTCGCCGACGATGGCACCAACACCGGCCCCGGCGTGGTGCGGCCCGTGGTCATCTCGCAGCCCGTGCGCTACGATACCGACGACCCGGCCATTTGGGTCAACGCCCAAGACCCGGCCAAGAGCCTGGTTATCGGCACCGACAAAGACTCGGATGGCGGCTTGTATGTATTTGATTTGCAAGGTAAAGAGCTGACCACTAAAACCGTGCACGGCCTCAAGCGCCCCAACAACGTGGACCTAGCCTACGGCCTGAAGCTTGGCGGGCAGCCCACGGACTTTGCCCTCGTGACCGAGCGCGAAACGGGCAAGCTGCGCGCCTTCCGCCTACCCGACATGCAGCCCCTCGACCACGGCAACCTCGCCGTGTTTGCGGGTGCGCCGGCCGAGCAGCGCATGCCGATGGGCGTGGCCATCTATACCCGGCCCACCGACGGAGTCATGTTTGCGGTAGTGGGCCGCAAAACCGGCCCCAGCGAAGGTTACCTGGCCCAATACCGGCTGGCCGACGACGGCCGCGGCCAACTCACCATGACGCCGGTGCGCACTTTCGGCACCTGGAGCGGCAAGAAGGAAATCGAATCTATCGCCGTCGATAACGAGCTGGGTTTCATCTACTACTCCGATGAGGGCGTGGGCGTGCGCAAGTACTACGCCGACCCCGCGAAGGGCAACGCCGAACTAGCCCTGTTTGCCAAAACCGGCTTCACCGAAGACCACGAAGGCATTTCCATCTACAAAACCGGCCCTAAAACGGGCTACATCCTGGTATCGGACCAGGCGGCGAGCCAGTTCCGCTTTTTCCCCCGCCAGGGCACGGCCGCCGACCCCAACGCGCACCCCGAGCTGCGCGCCGTGCCGGTGGCCGCCCACTTCAGCGACGGCTCCGACGTGACCAACGTGCCCCTGAACGCGCAGTTTCCGCACGGCCTGTTCGTGGCCATGTCCGACAACCGCACCTTCCACTACTACCGTTGGGAAGACCTGCTGGGCAAGGACGTGCAGGCCGTGCAATAAGCCAGACGAGCTCATTTAAGCAGCCCCTAGGTAGCCGCGCCGCGCATTTTGCGCCGCCGGCTGACCCAGGGGCTGTTCGTTTGCTGGACCAGCAGCGCTTGCCAGCATAGCGCGACCCAACTGGCAAGCTGCGTTTACTTATAGTCAACAAATTTCATAAAATTATTAACACATAAACAACCTCGGGAGAACACAGGGCTAGTCTAGAAAACCCAACTTTGTCTACTGAAAATACCAGCCAGCCAGTGGCAATTCAATTACTTGGCTGCTAAGCAAGTCACTGAAAGAAAAGCAGTTGACCCAAGCGGTATTTACGGCCGGTTTTCACTCTTTTCCCTAGGTTGCTATGTCCAAGCTTTTGCCAGGCACGCCGCTGCAACGCTGGCAATTCCGCACGGCGGCGGGGCTATTTGTGGGCTACAGTGCCTACTACCTGTGCCGCTCCAACCTGGCGGTGGCCGCGCCGCTGCTCATCCGCGAGTTTGGCGGCCGAGGGCTTAATAAGGAAGTGCTGGGGCAGCTGGCCTCAGTGGGCGTGCTGTTTTATGCCCTAGGGAAGGTTTTCAACGGCGTACTGGGCGATTTTCTGGGTGGTAAAAAGATATTTCTGCTCGGCATGGTGGGCGCGGTGCTGGCCACGGTGGCCTTCGGGCTGGGGCAGGGCGTGGCGGTATTCTTCGCGGCCTGGGCCGCCAACCGGCTGGTGCAGTCGATGGGCTGGGCGGGCCTGGTGAAGCTCACGGCCAACTGGTTTTCGTACCGCGCCTACGGCCGCATCATGGGCCTGCTCAGCCTCAGCTACCTGGTGGGCGACATCGCGGCCAAGCTCGTGCTGGGCCAATTGCTGGACCTAGGGCTGGGTTGGCGCGGGCTGTTTATAGCGGCGGCGGGCGTGCTGGCCCTGGTGGCGCTGGCCAACTGGCTGACCCTGGCCGCCACGCCGGCCAGCGTGGGGCTCGAAGCGCCGCCGGCCAGCCCCACCAGCCTCTTCGCCAGCCCCGACCCGGCCGCGGCCGACCAGCCCACCTCCTTAGGGACGCTGCTGCGGCCCTACTTCCGCAGCCCCTCCTTTTTGCTGATGCTGGGGCTCTCGTTTGGCCTCACCGCGCTGCGCGAAGCCTTTAGCTTTTGGGTGCCCACCTACCTCGTGGAGGCGGCCCACCTCCCGGAGGGCGCGGCCTCGCAGTACAGCGCCCTGTACTCGGGCTTCGGCATGGTGTCCATTCTCGGGGCCGGCTACATTTCCGATGCCTGGCTGCGAGGGCAGCGCGGGCCGCTCATTCTGGCGGCCAGCGTGGGGCTGGTGCCGGTGCTGCTCCTCATGAGCCAGCCGGGCGGCGGCAGCCGGTGGCCACTGGTATTCATTTCGTTAGCGGGCTTGCTGCTACTGGGGCCCTACTCATTTTTGGCGGGGGCCATGTCCCTGGATGCGGGCGGGCGGCAGGGCGCGGCCACGGCCTCGGGCCTGGTCGATGCCGTGGGCTACGCCGGCGCCACCGGGGCGCTGTGGCTCACGGGCGCGCTGGCCGAGCACCAAGGCTGGAGCGCCGCCTTTCTAGCGCTGGCGCTGCTGGCGGCGGCCACGGCGGTGGTGGCGCTGGTCTTCTACCGCACCCAGGAGCAGCGGCCGAGCCCGGCGCCCGTGCTGGCAGGAGAGGTGGTCGTTGACTTATATGAAAAAGCAGGCCACAATTAGGTAACGATTTAGTGACTAATCGGCGACGTTGGCCAGGGCGGCAAACCTGAACTTTGCCTAGACAAAATAGGACTCCCGAGGCTACTAAAAAGCTAGTTTCCCTTCACTAACCGATCGCTTCGCAACGGCCGGGCACGAGCTACCGGTAGCAGCAGCGCCGCTTTTCGCCCTTCCCTCCTGGCGGGCTGCTGGCTCCTAGGTCCGCCGCTTTTAGTGCGGCTCGGCTTCCTTTTAGGAGGCCCGGCTTTCTCAACCCCACGCAATTCATGGATAAGCATACCCGGCTGGCTATCAGTCCGCAGCAAGCGGTGGCGCAAGTTTTTGACCTCTACGAAACGCACGGCCACGCCGACTACATCGGCGAGCCGGTGTCGCAGCTCGAGCACATGTGGCAGGCCGCCGCGCTGGCCGAGGCCGCCGGCGCCGACGACGAGGTGGTACTGGCCGCCTTCTTCCACGACCTAGGGCACCTGTGCGCCCCGGAAATGGCCGCCGAGTCGATGAATGGCTTTGGGGCCGTGGACCACGAAAAGCTGGGGGCCGACTACCTGCGGGCCCGCGGCTTTTCGGAGCGCGTGGCGCGGCTAGTCGAGAGCCACGTGCTGGCCAAGCGCTACCTCACTTACAAGTATCCTAGCTACCTGCGGCAGCTCTCCGAGGCCAGCCTGGCCACGCTGGCCTTTCAGGGCGGAGTGATGAGCGCGACCGAAGCCGCCGCCTTCGAGCAGGACCCCGACGCTGACCTCGTGCTCCAGTTGCGGCGCTGGGACGAGCAGGCCAAGGAAAGCGACCAGCCTGTGGGCCGGCTCGACCATCTCAAAGAATTGGCGCTACGGCACTTGCAGCACCAGCCAGCCTAGGCTTTGCGCGAACCTTTCGGGCCCGCACGGCCCGCTTCTTCTGTTTTCTCCACCTCTTTTTCTCCTTCTATGCGCAGTATTTACAAACAGATTTCAGTGCTGGGACTGGGGCTGGCGTTTGGGCTGGCGCCCCACCTAGGGTGGGCTCAAAGCCCCATCGGCGGCACCGTAACGGACGATAAGAAGCAGCCGCTGCCCGGCGTGAGCGTCGTCATAAAAGGCACCAACAAGGGCACGACTACCGACTCAGACGGGCGCTTCGTGCTGCCCACCCAGCCCGGCGACGTGCTGGTTATCAGCTCACTGGGCGCGGTATCGCAGGAAGTGACGGTGGGTGCCCAGACGACGCTGGCCGTGACCCTGGCCACCGACAACAAGCAGCTCGACGAGGTGGTAGTAACCGCCCTAGGCGTGAAAAAAGAGACCCGCAAAATCGGCTACGCGGTGCAGGAAGTCAACGGCGAAGACCTCATCCGGGCCCGCGACCCCAACCCCATCACCGGCCTCACGGGCAAGGTGGCGGGCTTGAGCGTGGGCCCGTCGGCCGAGCTGCTGCGGGCGCCCAACGTACTGCTGCGCGGCAACGCCGTGGGGCTGTACGTGGTCGATGGTTTCCCCATTGACACCGATACCTGGAACATCAGCCCCGATGACATCGAAACCTATACCGTGCTGAAAGGGCCGGCCGCCGCCGCGCTCTACGGCAACCGGGCGCAGTACGGGGCCATCCTGATTACCACCAAGAAGGGCAACCGCAACAAGAAAGGCTTCACGGTGGAGCTGAACACCAGCAACGTGCTGCAATCGGGCTTTTTGGCGTTTCCGCGCCTGCAAAACTCCTACGGGCCGGGCGAAAACACGCAGTACCAGTTTGTGAACGGTAAGGGTGGCGCGCCGGGCGGCGTGGACGGCGACTACGACGTGTGGGGGCCGTATTTCAACGGCCAGCTCATTCCGCAATACGACTCGCCCATCGTGAACGGGGTGCGCCAGGGCACGCCCTGGGTGGCGCGCGGTGCCAACAACCTGCAGAACTTTCTGCGTACCGGCTTCCAGACCAACAACAACATCTCGCTGAGCGCCAACGGGGATACCTACACCACGCGCTTCTCGGTGTCGCAGCAAAAGCAGGACAGCTACATCCCCAACAATGGGGTGAACATCGTCAATTTCAACCTCTACGGCTCCTTCAACCCGAGCCCGCGCTTCAAGATTGAAGCCAACGTAAACTTCAACCGGCAGTTTACCGACAACTTCCCCGACGTGGACTACGGCCCCAACAGCCTCATTTACAGTTCAGTGGTGTGGACCGGGGCCGACTGGGACGTGAATGCGCCCGACATCCGGGGCATTTGGCAGCCGGGGCAGGTGGGCACGCAGTCGGTATTTGCCGAGTACCAGCGCTACCACAACCCCTGGCTGATGGTGGAGAAGTGGACCCGCGGCCACTACAAAAACGACACCTACGCCTACCTCACCGGCAACTACAAGATAGACGAGCACCTGAGCGGCACGCTGCGCACCCAAATCAGCACCTACAACCTGCTGCGCACCGAGAAAATGCCGTTTTCGGCCCACCCCTACGGCCGCGAGGGCAACCTAGGCGACTACCGCGAAGACCGCCGCAACCTATTCGATAACAACATCGAGGGCTTTTTGAGCTACAACTACGACCTAGGGGCCAGCAAGTTCTTTAACCTGAGCGGCCTGGTGGGCGGCAACGCCCGCAACTTCACCTACAACTCGAACTGGACCTCGACCGACTACCTCAATGTGCCCGAGGTGTACGCCTTCAGCAACTCGCTGAACCCCGTGCAGAGCACCAGCTTCAACTCGCAGATGCGGGTGCTGAGCGCCTACTACTCGCTCGATTTGAGCCTGGGGCGCTACGCCACGCTGTCGAGCACGGGCCGCATTGACCGCACGTCGGCGCTGCGCACGCCGGTTAGCTTTTTCTACCCCAGCGTGTCGCTGGCCACGGCCGTGTCGGACTACGTGAAGCTGCCCACGGCCATTTCCTTCCTGAAAGTGCGGGGCTCGTTTGCCAGCATCCGGGGCGGGGGCACGGCCAATACCATCGGGCCGGCGCCCTTCAACTCCATCACCGTGTTTGGGGGCAGCACTGGCAACTCGCTCTATACCAACCCGCTGGGGTATGGCAATACGTATGAGTCGCCTTATAACGGCCCGGACTATTCGCTACAGTCGTTTTACACCACCAGCAAGCCTTACAACAACCAAACGGCGGGCTACGGCACCAACAACCTCTTCGCGCCCGTCCTCAATCCGTTTACGCGGGTGAACTACGAGGAAGGAGTTGACGTCAAGTTTTTGCAAAACCGCCTGGGTCTGAGCCTGACCGCCTTCCAGTATATCGACGGGCCGCAGCTTCTAGCCAATCCAATTTCGACGGCCACGGGCTACACGACGCAGACTATCAACGCCCTAAGCACTAAGAATATCGGCTACGAAGCCAGCCTCACCGGCACGCCGGTGCAAAACGTCAACGGCTTTGGCTGGGACGTGCTGGTGAACTACTCGACCTTCAAGCGCACCTATTCGGAGCTGCCCCCCGGCCAGGAGCTGTACCAGACGTTTTTCCGGCAGGGCGACCGCACCGACAAGTTTTACGGCACGGCCTTCGTGCGCACGCCCGACGGCCAGGTGGTGAACGACGCGGGCGGCAAGCCCCTGGTAAACCCGGTGGCGCAGTACCTAGGCGACCTGAACTCGAAGTTTAACTGGAGCATCTATAACAAGCTGCACTACAAGTCGCTGGGCCTGGCCTTTCAGTTCGACGGCGCCGTGGGCGGCGTGACGACCGACTACATGTTTCGCCAAACCATGCGCGGCGGCCGCAACGCCCTCACCGCCGAGGGCGCCCTCGGCGATGCCCGCTACCAAGACTGGCAGCAGTACGGCCAGGCCGGCTACACCGGCACCTACGTGGGCGAAGGCGTGCAGGTGGCCAACGGCGCCAGCATCAACTACGACGCGCAAACCGGCCGCATCCTCAATCCCGAGGCCCTGCAATTTGCGCCCAACACCACCAAAGCCTTCGTGCAGGACTACGTGAGCCGCTACTACGGCGTGCAGGAAGCCAGCCTGATGAGCAAGACCTTCGGCAAGCTGCGCGAGGTCACCATCAGCTACGACCTGCCCCGCACGCTACTCGGCAACAGCTTCATTCAGAAGGTATCCGTGTCGCTCATCGGCCGCAACCTGCTGTATTTCTACGGCGACAAGCGCTTCAAAGACGTGGACCTGGACCAGTACAACGGCGCCATCTCGCAGACGGGCTTGCAGTCGCCCACCGTGCGCAGCTACGGCCTGAATCTGAACGCCACTTTCTAACCGCAACGGCTTCGCTACGATGAAAAACATCTTCCAAACCGCCGCCCTCCTCGGCCTGCTAACCCTAGGTGCCACGAGCTGCAATAAAACGCTCGATGAGCTGACGCTTAACGAGAACAAGCCCAACGCCGTGCCGGCCTCGCTGCTGCTCACGGGCGTGCTCAACGATGCCTACGAGGCTCCCAACGGCAGCTACGAAACCTGGGACCAGTACTACCTCCAGAACTACGACTACTATGGCAACAACCGCTACGATTTTGGCAGCGGCACCGCCTACTACACCACCCTCAAAAACGTGGGCCTGATGGAGCAGCAGGCCCTGGCCGCTGGTTCGGCCGCCGTGAACCCCTATGCCGCGCTCGGCAACTTCTTCCGCGCCTACCTCTACACCCGCATGAGCCTGCAAATGGGCGACGTGCCGCTCTCGCAGGCCCTGCTGGGCCTCGACAACCTGACGCCGACCTACGACTCGCAAAAGGCTGTATTTGTGCAGTCTTTCAAGTGGTTGGAGAGCGCTAACGCCGACCTAGGTACGCTCATCGCGGGCGGCACCACCACCGTGAACGGCGACATCTACTACGGCGGCGACCTGCGCAAGTGGCAGCGCGTGGTGAACACGCTGCGCGTGCGCTTACTGCTGAATTTGAGCAAGAAAAACGGCGACGCCGACCTCAACGTGGCCGGGCAGTTTGCCAGCATCGTGGGCAACCCCACCAAGTACCCGCTCATGACGAGCAGCGCCGACAACATGCAGTACGTCTACATCGCGGCTACTAACAACTTCTACCCCAACAACAACCGCAATTTCGGCCAGGACGGCTCGCGCAAGAACATGTCGGCCACCTACGTGGGCCTGCTCACGCAATTGCAGGACCCGCGCGTGTACGCCACCTGCGAGCCCGCCCGCTACCTAGTCGATACCCAGGGCCAGAGCCCGACCAGCTTTGCTTCCTTCGTGGGCGCCGACGCCGGCCTCGACCTAGGTGTGATGTACAACAACGCCGGCCAGGGCCGCTACTCGTTTCTGAACCGCCGGCGCTATTTCTCGACCCTAGTGGGCGAGCCCAGCATCCAGATTGGCTACCCCGAGATGTGCTTCAACATTGCCGAGGGCATCAACCGCGGCTGGCTGGCCACCGGCAACGCCGAAACCTGGTACACGGCTGGTATTCAGACCTCAATGGCCTCCTACGGCCTGCCCACCAGCGGCACCTACATGGCCTCGTTTTACCGCCCCGGCGCAACGGACGTAACCGCTGCCGCAAACTACGACACCTACAACGTACCCGTCAGCTTCGCCACGTACTACGCCCAGCCCAGCGTGAAATACGCCAGCGGCAGCACCGGCCTCACCCAGATTTTGCAGCAGAAATACCTGACCCTGTTCCGCCACTCGGGCCTGGAGGCGTACTACAACTACCGCCGCACCGGCGTGCCCACCTTCACCACCGGCCCCGGCACTGGCAACGGTAGCCGCATTGCGCAGCGCTTCCGCTACCCCACCTCCGAGCGCACCGCCAACACTACTAATTACCAAGCCGCGCTAGCCAGCCAGTACGGCGGCAATGACGACATCAACGGGGTGATGTACCTGCTAAAATAGCGCGGGGTAATGCCCTAGGTACGGCTGCAGCATACGTCTAGCTCCTGCCTCCTTCATATAGGCGAGGCAGGAGCTAGATATTATTTATATCATTAGAAATGAAGCTACTCCCTAGTTTACTAACGACTGGCCTCGCGGCGCTCAATCACCTCGCCCCGGCCCAAACGCCCAAGCTGCGCACCGAAAACGTCATCCTCATCACCCTCGACGGCATGCGCTGGCAGGAGGTATTCGGCGGGGCCGACACGGCGCTGTTTCGCCAGAGCAAGCACTACTTCACTAACCGCAAGGCCCTGCAAAAGGACTACGGCCAGGCCTCGCCCGAGCAGCGCCGCTCGGCGCTGATGCCTTTCTTGTGGAACACCGTGGCCAAGCAGGGCCAGCTCTACGGCAACCGCCCGGCCGGCAGCTCGGTGAACGTGACCAACACCATGCGCTTCTCCTACCCCGGCTATAACGAAATCCTGACCGGGGCCGCCGACGACGCCCGCATCCACAGCAACGACCCACTCGACAACCCGAATAAGTCGGTGCTGGAAGTGCTGAATCAACAGCCCGCTTACAAGGGCAAGGTAGCGGCCTTCGGCTCCTGGGACGCCTACCCCTACATCCTGAACGAGAAGCGCAGCGGCCTGCCCGTAAACGCCGGCCAGCGCCAGGCCACCGGCCCCGGTCTCACACCCGGCGAGCAGCTACTCAACCAGTTGGAGGTGGCTTCGCCCAGCCCGTTTGGCGAGGAGCGGCTCGATGCGTTCACCTACGGCTACGCCTTGGAGTACCTCAAAAAGAAGAAGCCTAGGGTACTCTACATCGGCTTCGGCGACACCGACGACTGGGCCCACGGCGGCGAGTACGCCGCCTACCTACACGCCGCGCAGTACACCGACGGCTTCATCCGCCAGCTCTGGGAATACTTACAAAGCGACCCGCAGTACCGCGGCAAAACCACCCTGCTCCTCACCACCGACCACGGCCGCGGCCAGGCCGGCACCCAGTGGGAAACCCACGGCAAGGAAGTAGCCGGCGCCGACCAAATCTGGCTCGCCGCCCTTGGCCCCGACACGCCCGCCCTAGGGGAGGCCACCACCGGCCAGCTCTACCAAAACCAGGTGGCCGCCACCCTGGCCGCGCTGCTGGGCCAGGCCTATGCGCCCACCCCCGCCACGGGCAAGCCCGTGGGCGCGGTGCTGGGCAAGAAATAAAACCAGTGAGTTATTCAGCAGCGCGCCAGCCCAAAACGTCCGTCTGTCCTTGCGAGCGCAGCGAAGCAATCTTTCCTTATCGTTTGCTAACGCTAGCTAGGCGTGAAGGAAAGATTGCTTCGCTGCGCTCGCAAGGACAGACGGTTTACAGACAGCTTTTATGAAAATCTTATTCTTGTTGCTATTCAGCCTGCTGAGCTTTACCTCACCCCCCGCCCGGCCACCGGCCCGCGCCCGCAAGGTAGTGTTTATCATCGCCGATGGCATTCCGGCCGATGTTATTGAAAAGGCCAATACCCCGAACATTAGAAAGGTCATCGCGGGCGGGGTCTACCTGCCCGCCCACGTGGGCGGCGACCTAGGGGCCTACACCCAAACGCCCACCATCTCGGCGCCCGGCTACATGGACCTGCTCACCGGCACCTGGGGCTACAAGCACAACGTGTGGGACAACGCCGTAAAAGCGCCCAACTACCAGTACAAGAATATCTTCCGCCTGCTAAAAGAAGCCCGCCCGACCAGCAAAATCGGCATCTTCTCGACCTGGCTCGACAACCGCACCAAGCTCGTGGGTGAAGGATTGCCCGCCGCCGGCAACGTAAAGTTTGACTACCACGCCGACGGCTACGAGCTCGATACCGTGGCCTTTCCGCACGACAAAGGCAGCCTCTACACCCACACCATCGACGATAAAGTGGTGGCCGAAGCCGCAAAATGCTTGCAGGATAATGGCCCCGACCTCTCGTGGGTGTACCTGGAGCACACCGACGACATGGGCCACCGCCACGGCGACAGCCCCGAGCAAATCCGGGCCCTGGGCTACGTCGATGAGCAGGTGGGCCGCATCTGGGCAGTTCTGCAAGAGCGCACCCGGCGCTACCCCGAAGACTGGCTGCTCGTCCTCACCACCGACCACGGCCGCGACGCCACCACCGGCCGCAACCATGGCGGCCAGTCGGCCCGCGAGCGTGCTACTTGGCTGGTGCTGAGCGATAAAAGTACCAATGCCTACGCCCGCCGCCAGCCCGTGGCCATCGTGGATGTACTGCCTACCATCGCTCGCTTTATGCAATTGCCCCTGCCCGAGGCCACCCAGCGCGAGCTCGATGGCGTGCCGCTCATCGGGCCGGTATCAGTGGCGCAGCCCAAGGTAGCCGCCACCCCCGACAGCCTACGCCTGACCTGGACGGCCCTAGGTACCAAGCCCGAAAAAGTGAAGGTGTGGGCCACCACCACCAACCAGTTCAAAACCGGCGGACCCGATACCTACCGCCTGCTGGCCACCGTGCCGCTGGCCCGCCAGCACCTGGCCCTCGACCGCAAAAAGGTGGCACCCGCAGGTTATGAAATTGTAAAAATCGTGCTGGAAGGCGAGCATAACACGGTCAACTGCTGGCTGATGCCGTAGGAAGAGGAGTTCGGATTGCGGCGAGAATTTCAGGAACTACTCATTGACTGAGCGTGTGAAAAAAATCGTCCTGCTACTAGCCCTGTTGGGCGCAATGGGCCGTGCCCAGGCGCAGCCCACCCAACTCAAAACGGAGCACCTTATCCTGGTCACCATCGACGGGCTGCGCTGGCAGGAGGTATTTGGAGGCGCCGACCCGGCGCTGCTCGGCCGCCATCACCAGCCGGCCGGCTCGCTACCGCCCGCCTCTGCGTCGCGGCAGGCGCTACTGCCGTTTTTATGGACTACCGTGGCAGCGCAGGGCCAGCTCTACGGCAACCGGGCCCTTGGCAACTACCTGAACGTAACCAATAAGGCACGGCTCTCTTACCCCGGCTACAACGAAATGCTGACTGGCTTCGCAGCCGACGCCGGCATTCGCAACAACGCCAAAATCTACAACCCCAACACCACGGTACTAGAGGTCATCAGCCGGCAGCCCGCTTTTCAACAGCAGGTGCTGGTGTACGGCTCGTGGGATGCTTTCCCGTTCATTTTCAACGCGCCGCGCAGCGGCCTGCCTGTGAATGCGGGCTGGCAGCCGGCCACCGGACCCGGCCTGTCGGCCCCCGAGCTGGCCCTGAACGAGCAGCTGCGCGCCATCGACCCGCACGGGGCCGAGCGGCCCGATTCACTGACGTTTGGCTACGCCTTTGCGCACCTCCAACGTGCGCACCCTAGGGTGCTGTACCTGGCCCTGGGCGACACCGATGAGCACGCCCACGCCGGCCACTACGGCGCCTACGTACGCGCCGCCCACACCGCCGACCAGTACCTGGCCCAGCTCTGGGACTATTTGCAAAGCGACCCGAAGTACTGCGGCAAAACCACCCTGCTCATCACCACAGACCACGGCCGTGGCGGCAACCGGCTGGGCCAGTGGGCCCACCACAGCCGCTTTTTGCGCGGCTCCGACCAAACCTGGCTGGCCGTGCTGGGCCCCGACACCCCGCCCACTGGCGAGCAGCGCGCCCCCGGCCAGCTCTACCAGCACCAGCTGGCCCAGACCATCGCCCGGCTCCTGGGGGTTGCTTATACCAATGATAAGCTCACCGGCGCGCCCATCGAGGCCATTTTCGACGGAGGGCTGCCGCTACTTGCGGAGTCCGTCGCGCCGGGGCCGGCGGGTAGCTTTGCGCCCCTTTCGCAGTCGGCACGCTAGGCCGGATGGGCCAGCTGCACCTCGGCTTGCAGCAGCTGGTGCAATTCGGCCAGCGAGGCCAGTAGGCCATCATTCGGGCACTTTGCCAACTGCTCGCGCGTGTGGGTACCGTTGACCAGACCTAGGCTGCGGGCGCAGCCCGCCCGCCGGCCCGATTCGAGGTCCGAGGGCGTGTCGCCCACGTTCCAGACCTGGCGCGGGTCGCTGATGCCAAATACCTGCATGGCCTTCTGAATCATGAGCGGGGCGGGGCGGCCCTCGGCCACCTCATCGCTGCTAATAGAGAGGTCGATAACGGCGTGGCGGTTGCCCCGGCGCTGGGCGTCGAGGTTCACATCCCAGCCCAGGCGGTGCAGGATTAGGTCGGTTACCTCGCGGTAAAAGCCCGTGGTGAGGGCAATGCGGATGCCGTGGCTTTTGAGGTAGGCAAACAGCTCGAGGCAGCCCTCGGTGGGCAGCACGGCGGCCGTGCGGTAGTGCGCCTCCAGCACCTCCCGAAACACCTGGTACGAGTGGTCGACGCGGCCCATGCGCTCGGCGGCCGGGGCCGAGTCGCCCAGCTGCTCGCGCCAGAGCTGCTCAAACACGGCCCGCTTGGCCTGCCCCTGTACGGCCAGAATGCGCGCCGCCGAGGCGCGTAGGCCCGTGGCGGCCGCGGCCTGGGCAAAGCAGGCTTCTACCTCGTGCTCGTCGCGCACAGTAGTGCCGGCCATGTCAAATATAATGAGTTGCAGCGCGTCCATTTCGCAAGTATTTTGTTGACTAATATGCAACAAAAGTACGCGTCAGCTTCAGCTCCGCAGATTGTCTCTTTCTCACCTTTACGTTACGTTTTTGTACCGAACTTGCCCGCATGAAGCACGACAAGCTGAGTTTAATCGGCCTCCGCATCCTGGAGCTGCGCAAAGCCAAGAAAATGAGCCTGCGCGAATTGGCCAAGCGCAGCGGCTTATCGGCGGGCCTACTCTCTAAAATCGAGAACTTTCGCACCGTGCCCTCGCTCTCCGTACTGGTCGAAATCGCCAACTCGCTGGAAGTCGATGTGGCGGTGCTGGTCAAGAACATCAACGGCAACCCGGCCGCGCCCTACCTGCTGGTACGCACCGGCGAAGGCCGCCCCGAGCAGCGCGAAGATTCTAAGGGCCTGCTCTATAATTACTTGCTTTCGCAGGATTTGGCCAATTATACGCTGCGCGTCAACGAAGTTCACATCAACCCGAATACCTACCGCAAGCCGCTCTCCACCAATGCGCTCGAGCTCATCCACGTGCTCGAAGGCACAGTGCATTATGGTTTCAAGGACGAAGAAGTGAGCCTAGGGCCGGGCGATACGCTGTACTTCGACGGCATCGTGGCCCACTCGGTGCGCAACGCCACCGAGCAGCCCGCCCGCCTCTTCAAAGTGTACCTGCTGCGCCCCACGGATTAAGAAGCAGACGCAGCATCTCGGCGATTTCACCGCAGAAATAACGCAGGCATAATGCCCGCTTAGTTTCATCGGCGGCAACGGGTAGTAGGTTTGTGCCACGGTACATTACTAGCCAAAGGGCCATGCACAACTCGTATGATTTAATAGTGGTGGGCGCGGGCGCCCTAGGTGTTTTCCACGCCTATTTTGCTCTGCAAAAGGGCCTGAAAGTGCTGCTGCTCGAAAAAGACGCCCGCCCGCGGGAGGCTACCGTGCGCAACTTCGGGCAGATTATCACCTCGGGCATGGCCGAGGGCGAGTGGTTTGACTACGCCCGTGCCGGCCTCACCACCTACCAAAAGATTCAGGCCGAGTACGACATTTCGATTCGCCAAAACGGCTCGCTCTACCTAGCCTCGACCGCGCTCGAAATGCAGGTTTTGGAAGAAAAACACGCCCGTTATGCGGCCATCGGCTACCCCTCGCGGGTGCTCACGGCCGCGCAGTGCCAGCAGCGGCTGCCCGCCGTGCGCGGCAGCTACTGCGTGGGCGGCCTGCTATTCGAGCAGGAAGTGACTGCCGAGCCCGACCAGCTGATTCACCGCCTACTGGCCTACCTAGGGGCCCGCTACCAGCTCGACTACCGCCCCGCTACTCCCGTGCGCGAGGTGACGGCCAGCGACGCGGGCGCCACCGTCATTGATACGCGCGGCCAGCGCTACCAGGCTGCACAGGTGCTGGTGTGCACCGGCCGCGACTGCAAAACCCTCTTCCCCGACGTATTTGCGCAGAGCGACCTAGAGCTGGTGAAGCTGCAAATGCTGGCCACTTACCCGCTGCCGCAGGTGGTATTGCCGGGCTCGGTGCTCACGGGCCTGAGTTTGCGGCGCTACGCGGCGTTCAAGGCGTGCCCGTCATTCGCCCAGCTCCAGGCCGAGGACATGGACTCGGACCTGCGCCAGTGGGGCATTCATATCCTGTTTAAACAGGCCGTAGATGGCTCCATCATCATCGGCGACACCCACGAGTACGCCGACATAGCACGGGCCGACGACCTGGATTTCAACAACGCCGACCACCTCAACGAGCTGATGCTCACGGAAGCCCGCCGCATCATCGACCTGCCCGACTGGCGCATCCAGCGCACCTGGAACGGCTACTATACTCAAAGCAAGTCGGCCGAGATTTTTCAGCACTCGCCCGACCCGCGCATTCACCTCGTCACCGGCATCGGCGGCAAGGGCATGACGAGCGCCTGCGGCTTTGCCCAGCATAATGTGACCCAGCTAGGGCTTTGATGCAGCAGCTTTAGATGGTTGTTGCGGGCAACACCAGGACCGCAAAGCCAAAACCTACCTTGCTAAGCCGCTCAAAACCAAGCGTGAAATAACGCTCAACTGGTTTTTGCCCGGGCGTCTTGAAAGCCAGAACTCCGAATTATGGGCCGCAGATACTAATTTGGGAACGTGAACTTGAATTCAAATATTTCAAGTTAAACGCCTTGTAGTACCTAGCAGCATGACAGCCTTTTTGCGGCGCTCGAAACTCAATTTTTTGTATACGGCCGGTGTGCTGCTGCTGGCGGGCTCGGCCGCGCGCGCCCAGGCGCCCGCGCTGGCCGGCGCCTGGCAGGGCGTGGAAACCACGCCCGACGACCCGCGCTACTGGCCGGTGGTGCTGCGCCTGCAAGGCCCCGACAACAACCTGTTTGGCGTGCTGTACCAGGAAGTGGGCGGGCAGGATTACATCACCGTAAACTTCCAGATGAAGGGCACGCGCACCGGCAATGCCCTTCAGCTCAGCCACGTGCGCAAGCTGAGCGAAACCGGGCGCACGCCCGGCAGCTACTGGTGCGATGGCGCCATCACACTCACCTACGACGCCGCCCAGGAGAAGCTGACTGGCCACGCCGCCTACCGCCCGGTGCACGACTGCGACACCGGCGACTTCACGTTTTACCGCGTCAAGCTCAAGTCGGCTGCCACGGTGCCGGCAGGCGCCCTCAGCACCCTGCGCGTGTCGGGCCGCGACGTGCGCTGGTTTGCCGACGCCGAGCTGAAGCAGCCCGTAACCACCGGCAACACCTACCGCGCCAAGCTCGCCAAAACCACTACGTTTTATCTCACCCAGGGCTACTACCCCAGCGCCGAGAGCCCCGTGGTGCCCATCACCATTCAGGTATCGGGCGCGGCTAAAACGCCACCTAGAGTTACTCCGCCGGCCCCGGTGCCAACGCCCAAGCCAGCTCCGGCCGATTCGCTGCCGCCAGCCGCCACCCCGGCGCCGCCGGTGGCCGCAGCGCCCCCGGCGCCCGCCCCTACCCCGGCCCCGGTGGTGCTGCCCAAGGTGCTGTTTAAGCAAGGCAAGGCGGCGCTACTGCCCGAGTCGGGCCCGGCGCTAGACAAGCTAGTGACTGACTTACAGGCTAATCCGGCCCTGCGCCTGCGCGTGGCGGGCCACACCGACCGCATCGGCGAGCCGGGCAAAAACCAGGTGCTAAGCGAGCAGCGCGCCGCCGCCGTGAAGGCCTACCTGGTAAAAGCCGGTGTGGCCGCCGCCCGCCTCGAAACCATCGGCTACGGCGACAGCCGCCCGCTCTACCCCTCGCCCGACGTGCGCAACCGGCGCGTGGAGGTCGAGCAGCTGCCCTAGGATATAGGGAGAATCGAAAAAAACGTTTGTCCTTGCGAGCGCAGCGAAGCAATCGCATCAAGACGAGCCGTTCGGGTACGATTGCTTCGCTGCGCTCGCAAGGACAGGCGATTTCAGCAACCGTCTACGCACCCTAGGGCAGGGCAGAACGTATTTTTGCGGCCTTCCCTCATGGCCGACGACTCTCGCTCTTCCCTCCTAGCCCAACTGGTGGCCCGCATCGCGGCGCTGCAATCCATTGGCGACCAGTACCATCCGGCGGGCTTATTTCCGAGCCTGCGGTGGAAAAAGGCGCTGGGCTACCGGCGGCCCGATTCTAATGGCTTTTTCACGTCGCTCATCGTGTTTACGCTGCGCGAAATCCGGGCGCAGTTGCCCGCGGCGAGCCAGGCGGTGGTCGATGACATTGCGGCTAAGGCGCTGGCGGTGTACCCATTGTACCAGAGCAAGAGCGGGCAGGCGACGTATAATTTCTACCCGCCGCGGCCCAAGCAGCACTTTCCGCACGGCTACCTGCTGCACCGCACCCGGCACTTTGCCGCGCCCGACGACCTCGACTCAACCTCGCTGGTTTACCTGAGCAACCCGCGCTCGGAGCCCGAAAACCGCTGGCTCAAAGCCAAGCTGCAAGCCCACGCCAACACCGTAAAGGGCTGGGCTGACACTGGCCCCCGGGCCTTCCGAGGCAAGAAAATATACTCGGCCTGGTTCGGCGAGCGCATGCCCATTGACCTCGACGCCAGCACCTTGTCCAACGGTATGCTGTGGGCCGTGCGCACGGGGCTGCCGCTTAATGAATTCGACGCGGACAGCCTGGCTTTTATCAACTGGACCATCACCTCGGGCGAATACCGCCGCCGCCCGCTCGCCGTGTCGGCCTACTACGCCACCGCGCCGCTCATCGCCTACCACGTGGGCCGCCTGCTGGCCGAAGCCGACCTACCGCCGCTGGCCGAAGCCCGCGCCACCCTGCGCCGCGACCTACCGGCGCTGCTGGCCACGGCTTCATCGTTCATGAATAAAATACTGCTGGCCACCACCTTGCTGCGGCTGGGCGAGCAGCCCGCGCCCCTCCTCGACCCCGCCTGGACGCTGGCCGACCTGGAGCCGCGCAGCCGCGGCCTCTACTTCTGCATTGCGCCGCTGCTCAACTACTACCCCCACACGCGCTGGCTGGCCCGCTGGCGCCTTAGCCAGATTGACTGGGAGTGCCCCGCGCACTCACTAGCGCTCCTCGCCGAGTACGTGGCGCTGGGCGGGCAGTAACGCGAACTTTCCAGTTCGCGGGCGAGCGCAGCGAGCAGCCACGTTCGCCAACGTTCGCTTACGCC
>NZ_JBHUFD010000018.1:1053625-1111552 GCF_042681145.1 Hymenobacter bucti | reverse complement strand
AAACGTTCGCTTGCGCAGCTGCTCGCTGCGCTCGCCCGCGAACTGGAAAGTTCGCGTTACGGCACTATTTGCGCAAACACCTCGCGGCTAAGCGCCTGCGCTTGCTGAAAGGCCGCCTCGTCAATACCCAGCGGCTCGCCCTGCGCGGCCAGAAAGGCCAGCAGGTTTTCGGTGGCCAGGTTGCCGGTGAGCGTATCGGCGGCCATGGGGCAGCCGCCGATGCCTCCTAGGGCGCTGTCGAAGCGGCGGCAGCCGGCCCGGTGGGCGGCCTGCACGTTGGCGTACCAGGTGGTGGGCGTGGTGTGCAGGTGCGCCCCAAATTCCAGCTGCGGGAAGGCCGGGATTAATTCCTCGAACAAAGGCGCGATAAGCGCGGGCGTGGCCGCCCCGATGGTGTCGGACAGGGCCACGATACGCACGCCCAGCGCCGCTAATTCGGCCGTGAACTCGGCCACCAGCGCTGGGCTCCAAGGGTCGCCGTAGGGGTTGCCGAAGCCCATGGAGAGGTACACGACGAGCGTTTTGCCGCGGCGCTCGCAGAGGGCGTGCATGGCGGCCACATCGGCGCGGGCCTCAGCCAAGGTTTGGTTGGTATTGCGGCGCTGGAAGGTTTCGCTCACCGACAATGGAAACCCTAGGTAGCTGATTTCGGGATAAGTAACGGCCTGCTCGGCGCCGCGCAGGTTGGCCACGATGGCCAGCAGCTTGGTCGATGTCCGGCTCAGGTCGAGGCCGGCCAGCACCTCGGCCGTGTCGCGCAGCTGCGGAATGGCCTTGGGCGACACGAACGAGCCGAAATCGAGCACGTCGAAGCCCACCGCCAGCAGCTGCTGCAAGTAGGCCGTTTTGGTGGCCGTCGGGATGAACTCGACCAGGCCCTGCATGGCGTCGCGGGGGCACTCGGTAAGGACTAGGGAGGAGGTGGGCACGGGTGGGAAGCCAGGGGCGTAAGGAGCCGCAAAAGTAGGCCACGCCGCCGCGGCCGGCCGGGCCCGGCCGCCCCGAACTTGCCCGCCGCGGCGCGTGTTGGGAGGGCTATGCTTTTTTCGTTCTCTACCGCCCCCAGCCTACGTGGCCGGGCCGGCGGCCTGCTACTGGCTTTGCTGGTGGTTCTTAGTGGTTGCAGCACCTCGCAAACGCTGACCACGCTGTTCCAAAAAACTACTCCGCACGAAGATTACGCCCGCGCCCTCGACCGGGCCGGCCTGCGCGATGCCGCCCTAGGGCAGCGCTGGCAGGCCGCCGCCGACCAGGCCCTGCGCGACTCGCTGGTGGTAGCGCTGCCGGTGCTCGAAACCGGCTTTTTTCGCGCCGACCAGCCCACCGCCGCCAGCTACCGCTACCAGGTACTGGCCGGCGAGCAGGTGCACGTGCGCCTGAGCTTGCAGCCGGGCGTAGCGGTGTCCCGCGTGTTTGTCGATGCCTTTGCCCTGGAGGCCGGCCAGGCGCCCGCGCTGCTCAAGTGGGTCAGCACCGACACCACGGCCGGCACCCTCGACCTGCGCTACCGCATCGAGGCCAGCGGGCAGCACCTGCTGCGCGTGCAGGCCGAGCTGCTGGCGGCCGGGCGCTACACCCTGCGCCTGTGGCGCGAGCCCAGCCTGAGCAACTTTCCGGTGCGCGGGCGCGGCGACCAGGCCGTGGGCAGCTTCTGGGGCGCCGAGCGCGATGGCGGGGCCCGCCGCCACGAGGGCGTGGATATTTTTGCGCCGCGCGGCACGCCCGCCGTGGCCGCCGCGGCCGGCATTATTACTCGCGTGGATGATACTAAAATCGGGGGCCGCGTGGTGTGGCTGCGCGATGCCGCCACCGGCCAGCACCTCTACTACGCCCACCTCGACCGCCAGCTGGTGCAGGCCGGCCAGCAGGTGCGCCCCGGCGACACCCTAGGGCTGGTCGGCAACACCGGCAACGCCCGCACCACCGTGCCGCACCTGCACTTTGGCATCTACCAGAGCGGCCGCGGCGCCGTAGACCCCTGGCCCTACCTGCACCGCGCCGACCCAGTGCCAGCCGCCCTGCCCGCTGCGGCCGGCGAATACCTAGGCCAGTGGGTGCGCCCGCGCAGCGCCAAGCCCACTTACCTAAAGCTAGCCGGCGCTCGCGGCGAACTACTCACGGCCAGCACGCCCCTGCGCGTGCTGGGTCAGCAGCGCGAGCGCCTGCGCGTGGAGCTGCCCGATGGATGCCGCGGTTACGTGCCTACCCGCACGGTAGCCGTGGCCCGGCCCCTGCGCAAACTGCTGCTGCCCACCGAAATTGAGGTGCAAACGCAGCCCGCCGCCGTAGCGGCCGCCGTGGCTGCCTGGCCCGCCCGCACCCCCGTGGCGGTGCTGGGCCGCTCGGCGGGCTACGTGCTCGTGCGCGGCCCCGCCGGCCTAGAAGGCTGGGCCCGGATTTAATTTCGCGCCGTGAGCTTACTCATCGCGCGCCGTGCCCAATTACTTGTATTGTAAGTTGCCTAGGTTAAGCAAAACAACCCCAAATCCGCTCGTCCATGCGAGCCTGGCGAAGAAATTGCACCCGCGCGGCCGCCACGTCCAGTGCGATTACTTCACCAGACTCGGAAGAACAAGCGTTTGTTGTGCATTCAACCAGCATCTTAAAGTAGTCTTCGTATGAATTTAAAGATAAACCGCTTGCAGCACATCGGCCTGCCGGTAACCGACTTGCAAGCCTCCCAGGCCTTTTATGCAAAGCTGGGCTTCGAGCCCGCCATGCGTGCCGCCTTCGAGCATGAGGGCGGCCAGGGGCAGGTGGCGATGATGAAGCGCGGCGATATTATCATCGAGCTCTACCAAATGCCCGAGCCCGAGCTGAGCCGCGTGAAACAGCGCGCCGATGGGCACATCGACCACATCGCCTTCGACGTGGACGACATTGAGGAAACCTACGCGCTGTTGAAAAACGAAGGCTTTGCCATCATTGAGCCTCAGCCCATGTTCCTGAACTTTTGGGAGCGCGGCTGCCGGTATTTTAATATGCTGGGTCCCGATGGCGAGCGGCTGGAATTCTGCCAGATTTTGTGAGCGCTCGTTTTCAGCACTGATAACCAGCGGCTAAAAGCCGCGCCCTAGGTATCCGCCGGCCACCAAAAAGCCGGGTCGCCTTATCGATGCATCGATAAGGCGACCCGGCTTCTTCGTTCATCGCGCGGCCTAGGCTTAGTCGCTGAGGACTACCGCGCGGCCCAGCTGGCGCGAGTAGGCCAGGCGACGCTCATTGCCGGCGGCGCCGGGGTATTCGAAGCTGATGGCGGTTTGGTCGGCCCGCAGGGTGTCCCAGGCTTTGGCATCGAGGCCGGCGGGCCGGGCGGTGGTGCCCGATACGGTGAGGTTGGTGAAGTGGTCCTCGCTGAAGAAGCCATTCATGCGCCGCAAAATCATTATTTCTTGGTCGCGCACGGTCAGCATTTTGCTGCCCTGCGCCTCGGTGCCTTGCAGCAGGGCGCGGGCGGGCATCGTTTCGTGGCGCAGCGTATCGCCCTTTGGCGTGAGCACAATGAGGTGCAGGCGGCTGGTAAGGATGCGCGGCCCGCGCAGCTGCAACAAGAAGTTATCCTTGGTTTTGGGGTCGGAGAAGCTGTGGCTGGCCCGCACCGTGTTGAGCACCGTGCCCCCGCTCACGCGGCGACCGGCGCTAGTGGGCGGAATATAAACGCTGCGGGGGTCCTTGGTTGAAGTCGCTATTTCGCGCTCCGAATTCACGCAGGAAGTGCCCAGTTGGAGCAGACCCGCCACGGCAAGGATAGTAACAATCGACGATTTCATAGGTAGGAAGAAGGATAACAATAACCGCGCCGCCCAGGCCCCGCCACGAGCCGCCACGCCGGAATTATGTACGTAAAATGAATTAACCAAGGTTTTAAAACCAGCCGATTTCCAGGCCCACAACCCAGCGCGGCGGCTGCAGCGGCGCGCTGCCTTCTACCGGCCGCAGGGCCTCGCTGAGGCGGTAGCGGCCCACCAGCGCCAGCGGGCCGCTACCCAGGCGCAGGCCCACGCCGCCCAGCCAGCGCCCTAGGTAGGGCGGCTGGTGCCGGGTGGCTTCGAGGCGGCCCTGGGTGGGGGTTTCGTCGCTGGTGGTGTGGTTGGCCGCCAGGGCGGGGCCACCGTAGCCGAGCAGGTCGAGGTAGGTGCCCATCACGTTGCCCCGCGGGCGCAGGCCGGTGTTGAGCCGCAGGCCCAGCTCGCCCTGTAGCTGATGGTAGGTTAGGGTTTCGGTATCGTGCAGGGGCCCGAAGGGGGCCGCCTTAGGGCCCGCGTCCTGGGCCAGCGCGTAGCGCAGGTAGGCATAGCGCAGGTCGGCGGTGAGGGCCAGGTTGTCGGTGAAGCGGCGCTTGAGGCGGCCCCCGAGCTGCACTTCGGTCGAGCCTACGCCGTAGCGCAGCGGCAGGCCCGCGCTGCCACTCCCCGCTACCAGCCCGTAGCTGAGGTAAAAATGCCCGAAGTAGCGGCGATTGGGGCCCGTGCGGGGAGCCAGGGTATCGCGGGCCACTTCACTGTGCAGCAGCACTTGCTGGGCCCGGGCCACCGGCCCCAGCCCGCTCGCGCCCGCCAGCAACAGCCACGCGTACTTGTTTTTCATACAGAACAACTTACTGGAATTCGGAAAAGGAAGGGCGGGAGCTTGCTGAGCGGCAGAACGTTTAACCAACCCACAGCAGCTTCTAAATCGGTGTATAGGCGGCGGATGTAGAGACGTATCCTTGCGTCTCACGTCAGACGAGCTGAACAACGCAAGACGCAAAGATGCGTCTCTACACCTGCCTATTTACTGATGCCAAAACTGCTCTGGGATGAGTAGGATACTAAATATTCCGGCTAAGCTGCTACTCACAAGAGTCTGATTGTGACGCTGGCGGTTGCAGCCCGACCGTTATTTTTCGACATACTCGCCAGTATACCCCTGGTAATGAACGCGCAGCACGCTGCCGCTGCGCAGCAGGCGGCGCGGCAGCTGCAGCACCACCCGCTGGGCCACGGCGCGCACCTCGTAGCGGTGCAGCACGCCCCGGCGGTTGGACAGGTGCCAGTAGAGACGCGGGGGGTAGGCGGCCGGGGGCAGCGGGGCATTGTCGTCGGTGGTGGGCTTTTCCTGGCCCACGGGCGCCGCATCGGGGGGCGCGGCGGCAGAGGGGGCAAGGGTCTTGGCCGCGGACGCACCCGCAGCGGGACCTAGGGCCGCCAGCCAGGCTAGGCCCGCCTCGTCGGGGTCGGTGAGCAGGGGCAGCGGCCGGGCGGTGGGTAGCGTGGCGGCGGGCCGCAGCACCACCACCACCAGCGAGTCGTGGGCTACGAAATCAAACGTGGGCTCCTTGACCTTGGCCGCCGCGGGCGCCGTGAAATACTCGGCGCGCGGCTGGCCGTAGCCGTGGGCGTAGTCGTAGTACGGGTACAGCTCGGCCGAAGCCCGCACCTGCCGAAACACCTCCATGGCCCCCAGGCGGCGCTGCTGCTGCCACACGCAGGCGGCAAAGCCGGCCACCAGCGGCGCCGAAAACGAGGTGCCTTCCAGGCGCTCGTAGCCGCCGGGCGTGGTGGTGAGCACGATGCCAAAGGCCGACACGTCGGGCTTGAGGCGGCGGTCGGCGCTAGGGCCGGTCGAGCTGAAAGCCACGTGCAGGCCGGTGGCGGGGTCGAGGCCGCCCACAGCCAGCGCCGAGTCGGCATCGGCGGGCGTGCCGATGCGGCCCCAGTCGTCGTCGCCGTCGTTACCGGCCGCACTCACCACCAGCAGGCCCTTGCGGGCCGCGATATTGGCCGCCCGCCCGATGAGCGAGTGGCGGCCATCCATCCACTCGGGAAAATAGCGCTGCGCGGTGTAGGCCAACGACGAGCTGATGATGTCGGCGCCTTCGCGGTCGGCCCACTCGGCGGCTTTCAACCAGGCTTCTTCCTCGCCGATGCGCTCGCGGCCCAGGCTTTCGGTACGGGCCAGTAGGTAGGTGGCGTCGGGCGCCAGCCCCAGGGCCGGGCCGGGCGCCAAGCTATCGGCGGCCACTTCGGCGCGGCCGGGTAGGCGGCCGGCCAGGCAGCCTAGCACCTCGGTGCCGTGCGAGCCGCTGTGAAACACGTCGGGACGGTTTTTTAGGAAATCGTAGGTGGCCGCAATGCGCTTTTCGCGCCGCAGCGCCGCAAACGCGGGGTGGGTTGGCACGCCGTTGTAGCCCACATCAAACACCGCGATGCGCACGCCTCGGCCCGTGAGGCCCGCCCGCCCGAAGGCGGCTCGGCCCAGCACGGCCGTTTGCTGGCGCGCCAGCAGGTAGTCATTGGCACTGATTTCTTCCCGCCGGCCGGGCGGCGGGGTGGCGGCGGGCCGGGCGGCCAGCGCGGCGGGCGCGGCGGCCTCGGGCCAGCGCACCACGCGCCGCACGCCCGGCAGCTGCCGCAGCGCAGCGGCCTGAGCGGGCGTGGCCCGGCAAGCCGCAGCATTAAACCAGCGGCTAACGAGGGTAACGGTATCGCAGCCCGCCTGCACTCGCCCTAGGTAGTCGGGCCGCACGGGCAGGTCGGAGGCTTCGTAGGCAGGTAGGCCCTGGCGCTGCCGCCGCGCCTGCGCGGCCGGGCTGAAGTACGTGGCCGGGTCGAAGGCCACGCCCGCCTTGTCGGCAAAGCTGACCCAGTAGCGCCCGGGCGCCGGAGGGCTGGGCGCGGGGCCCACCGCCCGCGCCGCCAGGGCCAGCGGCAGCAGGCTCAGCCACCCTATTAGCGGCCAGTAGCCGCTCACTCTTATTCGCATAGCTCTAGAAGAGATGTGTCAACGGCCCCGCGAGACCAGGGAGCCGAGGCCGCCGGGGCAAAAGTACCCCGCCGCCGCGCTCCTAGGTGCACCCGGCCCCGCCTGGTAACCCCTCGCGCGGTCGCATCGTTTGTAAGCCTCGACCTTAGCCGACTGGCTAAGGCTGCTTTTTTTTGCTTTTTGCGTATGTTTAAGCTTCCCGCTTTCGCCCCGGCCACGGTGCTGGCCGCCTCGCTCCTCGTTTTGCCCGGCTGCAATAAAAAGGAAATTGCCCTCTTGCAGCAGCAAAACGCCGACCTCACCAAGTCGCGCGACCAGCTTCAACTCGAAAAATCGGCGTTGCAGCAAGATAAGACCCGCAGCGAGGCCAGCCTCAACAACAGCCTGCTGAACAAGGACCAACAGGTAACCCAGCTCAACCAGGCCCTAGGTACCACCGAGCAGGACCTGGCCGGCAAGAATGCCCGCATCGCCGAGATGCAGCGCATCTTGGATGAGAAAGACGCTGCCACCAAGGCGCTGCGCCAGAAGGTGAGCGACGCGCTGCTGGGCTTCAACTCCAATGACCTGCAAGTGAACGTGAAGAACGGCAAGGTCTACGTGTCGCTCTCCGAGCAATTACTTTTCAAATCGGGCTCGACCAAAGTAGACCCCGCCGGCCAGGATGCCCTGCTGAAGCTGGCCAACGCCCTCACCGGCAACAAGGATATCAACGTGCTCATCGAGGGCCACACCGACAATGTACCCATCAAAGGCACGGTGAACGGTGCCAAGGACAACTGGGACCTGAGCGTGCTGCGCGCCACTGAAATCACGCGCCTGCTCACCTCCGCCGGCATCGCGCCTGAGCAAATCACCGCCTCCGGCAAAGGCCAGTTCCTGCCCGTAGCCGCCAACGACACGCCCCGAAACAAGGCCCTCAACCGCCGCACCGACATCATCCTAACGCCCAAGCTCGACGAGCTCTTCTCCATCCTAAACACCCAATAAATCGCAGATTTAACGGATGGCGCAGATACGCCCGCCTGCGGCGGGCTGACGATGCGAACGCAGAGCAGCCTTCGGCTAGCTTGTAGAGAGAGCCGGCGCAGCCGCTAAAGAGAGCCGGCGCAGCCGCTCCTGCGTTCGCATCGTCAGCCCGCCGCAGGCGGGCGTATCTGCGCCATCCGTTAAATCTGCGATTTATTGGAGGTTGTACTTGGCTAGGAGGTAGATGAGGGCGGCCATGCTGGCGCCGCCTAGCTCTAGTTCGCGGCGGTTTACTTTGTCGAAGGTGTCGGCGGCGGTGTGGTGCAGGTCGAAGTAGCGCTGCGAGTCGCAGTCGTAGCCGAAGAGGGCGGTGGGGTGCACGGCGGCTACTAGCGGCTCGATATCGGTGCCCGAATGGCCGGGCGTTAGCTTATCGGCGTGATAGGGCGCCAGCAACGGGGCCCAGGCGGCCACTTTTTTGAATACGGCGGGGGTTGACTCCACGTTGAAGCCGCGGGGCGTGAAGCCGCCGCCGTCGCTCTCGATGGCGGCCACGTGGGTTTCGTTGTTCTGCTTGGCCAGGTCGGCGTACTTGTTGCCGCCGCGGGTGCCGTTCTCCTCATTCATAAAAAGCACGGCGCGCACCGTGCGCTCGGGACGCAGGCCGGCGGCCTTGAGCAGGCGCACGGCTTCGATGCTTTGCACGATGCCGGTGCCATCGTCGTGGGCGCCCTGGGCGAGGTCCCACGAGTCGAGGTGGCCGCCCACGGTGATGAACTGGTCGGGATATTTGGAGCCGCGCACCTCCCCCACCACGTTGTAGCTGGTCACGTCGGGCAGGGTCTGGCAGCTCATTTCCAGCTCAAACTGCAAGCTGGGGTCAGCCTTCAAGAGCTGGCTGAGTTGGTCAGCGGCCATCGTGCTGAGGGCGGCGCCGGGCACCTTGGTGGGCGTGTCGCCGTAGGCGGTGGCGCCGGTGTGGGGGTAGTTGTCGTGGGCGCTGGTGAGCGAGCGCACCAGGGCGCCCACGGCGCCGCGGCGGCCGGCCTCGGCGGGGCCGCTGCGGCGCTGGTCGCCGGCGCCGCCGTAGGCCGCGCCGGGCTCGATGAGGGCATCGTCGAAGGGCCGGTTGAAGAAGATGAACTTGCCCCGCACGGCCGCGTCGGGCAGGGCTTTGAACTCGGCTAGGCTTTTGACTTCTACCACGCCGGCGCGCAGCTTACCGCCGGTGCCCACCGAGCCCCCCAGGGCGCACACGGCGACGCTGATGCGCTTGCCTTTGTTGCCCACGATTTCGCCTTTCTCCTTGGCGCCGCGCACCCAGTGCGGCACCTGGCACTCCTGCAAGTACACTTTATCGAAGCAGCCGGCCTTTTCCATGGTCAGCTTGCCCCAGGCTACGGCCTGCGCCGCTTGGGGCGAGCCCGCCAGGCGCCCACCGATTTTTTCGCAGAGATAGCGCAGGTTTTCGTAGCTCTGGCCGCGCAGCAAGGCCTCGTCGTAGATTTTGCGCAGGGTCAGCGAGTCGGTTTTAAAAGAGGCAGGCGCCGTTTGGGCCTGGGCGGTGGTAAGGCCGCCCGCCAGCAGGCCAGCTAGCAGTAGGGAGGAAAGTAGACGCATAAGGAAAAATAAGGCGGCAGAAAACGCAGTCGGCCAAAAGTACCAGGCTAGTGGCTTTTATTCCTACTGTTTCTGGCCATCGCGCCATAAACCGCGCTCGCGCAGCATCCGGGCTACCGGCGAGGCGGGACGCAGCAGGGGCAGCAGCTCGGGGTAGGACAGGTAGACCTCGACCGGGCCGGCGGGCCCATAGGATACCTCCCCCGGCTCATAGAGCAGAACAAGGCCTTGGCTAGTAAAGCCGACCCCGCTTCGGGGCAGCGCCACGATGGTCGAATCGCCCGGCTGCCAGTAAAAATCTGGCCGGCCCTGGGCTTCCAGGTTGGTATCCTGGTTGTTGACCAGGTGCCGGCTCACCAGCTGCTCAAGCAAGCGCAGCGAGTCGGCTTCGGGGCGCAGTAGCTCGGCCAGGGTTAGCCAGCGGCCGGCGCGCAGGTCGTAGAGGCGCGCCCGGTCCTCCGCGTGGGGGCGGCTGCCGTTGTACTCGTTCACGTACTCCCCCTCTTTGATGGCCAGCAGGCCATACGCGTTGAATGACTGCCCGATGCTTCGGGCGGCATCGGCACAGTCGAGCTGGCGGGCGGCGGCCCGCGTGCGGGCGCGGCGGCGAGCGGGTGGCGGGCATTGCAGGCGGCGCAGGGCCGGGCGCAGGGTGTCGGGGCCCAGCAGGTGCAGAAATTCCTGGGTCAGTTCGGCAAAGGGCCGCCAGGCGGCGTATTCCCTATACTCGGGCGAGCAGGCGGGGCCGCGGGCGGCGTGGGTCAGGGTTTCGTAGCGCACGGCGTCCTGGTAGTCTTCGCGTAGCGCGAAGGGCAGGCGGCGGCCGGCCCGGCTCGTCCAGGTGCCCGAGAGCACGGGGCCCAGCGGCTGGGTGGCCTGCCAGGTGCCGGTGGGGTCTTCGAGCAGGTGCAGCGGCTGGCCGGGCCGGTAGGGCGCGGGCGCCTTAAGCACAAGGTCGCCGCCGGTCCGCCGCTCGTAGAAGTACTTGCCTTCGCAGCGCAGGCCCTTAGAACCAAAGTTCTGGCTGGCATCAACCAGCAGCTCCAGGATAACGGGCTGGGTGCCCACCGTGCCCCGGTAGCGGTGGTAGCCCACGAAGGATGGGGCCGCAACTACCGCGGCAACTGGCCGGGCGGGCAGAGCCGCCACTCGTTTTTGGGCCGTTGCTACCTCCGCTTTGGGGGTGGTGTTTGGCTGGCAGCCGCTCAGCGCCAGAAGCCCCGCGATAACCCGGCCGGCGAGCGGCACCAGGTGGTTTTTACAGAATTTACTACTCACAAAAGCAGCAACTTTACTACATTTTATTGGCACTCGCGGCCTGCGGGGCAGCGCCGTAGCGGCTCATTACCAGGCGGGCCGGCTGGCCCTGGCGCAGCTTCACTTTGAAGAGGTAGTTGTATTCCTCGTCGCGGATTTCGCCGGGCAGCGGGGCCACGCCTAGGGCCGTCAGCAACGGCAGCAGCGTGTTGGAGTGGCCCACTACCACCACCGTTTTACCCCCAAACTCCTGGCTGAGGCGGGCGGACAGCGCAGCCTGGTTTTTAGCATCATATACCTCGAGCGTGCGGCCAGTGGCCTGGGCCAGCGGAGCCAGGGTGGCGCGGGTGCGGCGCGTGTCGGTGGTGAACAGGGCGGCCGGGTGGTGCTTGGCCAGCAGGCGGGCCAGCTGCTGGGCGCGGGCCTCGCCGGCGGGCGTCAGGGGCGGGTCAGCGAGGCCGGGCGTGAGGTCTTTTTCGGCGTGGCGCACCAGGTAAATGGTGGTGGGCGGGCCGGCCAGCGCCGGCTGCCAGGCGCCGAGCAACAGGAAGCCCAGGAGCACGCTCAATAGTTTCGTTTTCATTCGCTTGCAGTTGGTTGCGTAAGAGAAGCCGGTAGATTATTACCTAGGTACGCAATCGGCCTATGGGTAGCTGCAAATAAGTATCTTCATCAAACCAACAGCCAATCTTCATCTTTCCCTTAACGCAGCGTGCCGTATGTTGTGGTACCTTAACCTTTCACCCTCCCCGATACCATGCACGTTCTGCTAGTTGAAGACGAAAAAAGCCTGCACCAGGAGGTGCGGCAGTTTCTACAGCAAGCCCAGTACCTGGTCGATTCGGCCTACACCTTCACCGAAGCCTCGGAGAAGCTGTACGTCAATTCCTACGACTTCGTACTGCTCGACCTAGGCCTGCCCGGCGGCGATGGCCTGGAGCTGCTGCGCGAGTCGCGCCGCAACGAAAAGCAGGAGGCGTCCTTCATTATTTTGACTGCGCGCGGCGACCTCGACGACCGCATCAAGGGCCTCGACCTCGGGGCCGACGACTACCTGCCCAAGCCCTTCTCGCTGCTCGAGCTCACGAGCCGCATGCAGGCCATCACGCGCCGCAAGTTTGGCCTGAAGCGCTCAGAAATCACTTTCGGCGACGGCTTCGTGATGGACGTGACCGCCCGCACCGTGCGCCACGGCGCGCCCGACTCGCCCGAGGTGCCGCTCACCAAGAAGGAATTTGACCTGCTGCATTACTTGCTGCTGCACAAGAGCCGGGTGCTCACGCGCTTGCAGCTCGGCGAGCACCTGTGGGGCAACGTGCTAGAAGACGACTCAGACTCGAACTACATCGACGTGCACATCAAAAACGTGCGCAAAAAGCTGGCCCAGTTCGGCTCGGCCGACTTCATCGAAACCGTGCGCGGCATCGGCTACCGGGCGGTGTAATACCTAGGGTAGCTAACGATAAGCAACCAGAAAAATATCCGTCATGCTGAGCGCAGCGCAGCGGAGCCGAAGCATCTTGGTAGGTCGCGTTTGGGTTAGTAACCCACTAAAGCGAGCAAGATGCTTCAGCTCCGCTGCGCTGCGCTCAGCATGACGGTTTTATTTTAGCCTTTTATTCCTTCTGCTAGATGAGACTTGAAACTAAGCTGGGCCTCTTCAACGGCCTCTCCAAGCTGCTGCTGGTGGTGCTGGGGGTGCTCCTGATTCCGCCCGTGGTGCAGCGGGTGGCGGTGCTGCACACCGACGAGCGCCTGCGCGAGAAGAAGAGCGAGGTGCTGAGCCTCATTGCCCGCGATGGCCTGGCCACGTTTCTGCGCGAAGAGCACGACGAAACGTACGCTGACTATAATATTCTCAAGCAGGAATACATCACCATCACGCCCCTAGGGCCGGGCAGCGCGGTGGGTGCGGCCACGGAGCGCATTTTTGAGGAGCCCCGGCAGGTGGGCAAGGAGGTGGAGGACTTCCGCATTCTGAGCTGCGCGGCTCCGCTCGGCGGCGCGGCGGGCGAAAACTCGTCCCGCCGCTACCGCCTCGAAATCGGCTCGTCGCTGGGCACTGTGGAGCTGCTGACCGACACCCTGCGTAGCCTCGCGCTGTGGGTGCTGGTGGCGGGTGCGGCGCTCACCGTGTTTACCGACGCTGCCTTTGCCCACTACTTGCTGCGGCCGCTGCGCGAGCTCATTTCGCGCAAGCTGCGGGGCATCCGGCAACCGGGCGAGTTCTCGTTTGAGCGCCTGCACACCGACACCACCGACTTTCGGCGGCTCGACGACTCGCTCTCGGCCCTCATGCGGCAGCTGCAAACCTCCTTTGAGAAAGAGCGCGAGTTTATGAGCAACGTGAGCCACGAGCTGCTCACGCCCACCAGCATCCTGCAATCGCGTTTCGAGAACATGCTGCAAGACCCTACCCTGCCCGAGCCCCACGCCCGCCAGATAGTGGAAAGCCAGCGCACGCTCTACCGCCTGCGCAACACCGTGCGCACGCTGCTGCTCATCGCCAACATCGAAAACGACCAGTACCTGCGCGATGCCAGCGTGAGCCTGCGCCAAACCGTAGCCGACGTGACCGAGGAGCTCGACGACCGCCGCCAGCAGCGCGAAATATCGCTGCACATCGACCTTACCCCCGACTACGTGGTGCCCCAGGCCAACGCCACGCTCCTGCACACGCTGCTGCGCAACCTACTCAGCAACGCCATCAAATACAACCACGAGGGCGGCCAGATACGGGTGCTGGGCCGCCCGCGCCCCAGCGGCGGCTACGAGTTGCGCGTGGAAGACCAGGGCCCCGGCATCGCGCCCGACAACGTGCCGCTGCTCTTCGACCGCTTCCGGCGCTTCCACGCCACCGGCCCCAAGGCACCCGAGGGCTACGGCCTGGGCCTGCCCATCGCGCAAACTATTGCGCAGTTTCACCACGCCGAGCTCCGGGCCGAGTCGGAACTAGGTAAGGGCACGGCATTCGTGGTGGATTTTGCGGGGTAAGGAAAGCAGCTTGACAGTAATACTTTGATACAAAGCACGAATAATATCACTTCACACTTGCCTTAATTTCGTTAAGGCCTTTTGTAAGATAATGTTCTCCATCATGCCAAAGGGTTTGGCCTTTTGTAATCCAGGAGAAGCCAAATGCCTCTAGTGCGATAGCTTCCAGAATAAAAGTAACAGGAATAGTAGGGAATGGTTTTTTAACAAAATTAATAATTAACAAAAGCATCATAAGCAGTATTACCCAACCACAAATCTTATAAACTGTATTTCTTTTTGCTTTAGAAGTCTTCTTCCCATCATAACTAATAAGATGCGCCTGATTGGTTTTCGGGAAATAAATAAGTGAGATAAGCGCGATGCATAAGAAGAAAGTTGCTGCCAACACGACATGCCTTTCTATCCCAAACCACTCGGGCACTTGTTTATAAATTTTATGAATACTCATAGAATTTCCTTCCTCCGTAGCAGTTGGGCTAAAAGCAACTCCGATGCTACAAATAGCTGCCAGAATTGTTAATGCCCTTTCAGCCACGCTATAACCGTTATAGGTCAAAAGAAATACCCCTAGTACACTTAGCAATACCACAAAAACATCTCCGTTTGTAGTGTAGTAATATTCACTAATTGATGATTCAATAAATTTATCATTACTACCTCTTGCTGTGGTCAATATTAAGATAATTAGCAATAGCATTCCACTGAAGCCAATGAAATTTCTTAGAGTTAGATAAGAAACTACCAGCTCATTATCCAGCTCCTTTTTTACATCAAGCAGCTTACTAGGTAATGCCTTTTTCATTTTCTGGATTTTGATTAGGATGCAAACACAATGCTCTCCCAAGCTAACGCTCTACCTTGACCTAACGATAGCTGCAAGCGAACCAGCCCGGCCAATAGTAAGCGACTTGCCTTCACACATTGGAGAGAGAAACGGGAATGCAAATATAATATATAATTTTTTATATATTACAAGACTATCACACAAAATCTTTAATAAGACCTATACCGGCAACGTCAGCGTGAGCTCGGTAAACTCCCCTTCCTCGCTGGCCAGCGCAAACGTGCCGCCGTGGCCCTTCGTGATGATGTCGTAGCTCAGCGACAGCCCGAGGCCGGTACCTTCGCCCGTGGGCTTGGTAGTAAAAAAGGGCTGCAACACCTTTTGCCGGATGGCTTCGGGGATACCGGTGCCATTGTCGCGAATCCGGATTTTAACCTGCCCCGCCTCGTGTTGAGTATGCACTTGCACCTCGGGGTGGTAATCGGAATTAGTGCTGCGCGCCTTTTGCTGCACGGCGTAGAAAGCGTTGGTGAACACGTTGAGCAGCACGCGGCTAAGGTCCTGCGGCACGGCGGGTACCAGCCCTAGGTGCGGGTCGAGGTGCAGCGTGAGCCTAGCTTCGAAGGCCTTGTCCTTGGCGCGGGCGCTGTGGTAGGCGAGCTTGCCGTATTCCTCGATGAGGGCGTTGAGGTCGGTGGGCACTTTCTGGCCGGTGCTGGTGCGGGCGTGCTCCAGCATCCCCTTCACGATGGTGGACGCGCGGTGGCCGTGCTGGTTGATGCGCAGCAGGTTCTGGTGCACGTCGGCCAGCAATTCATCTTCTAATACGGGGTCGGGAGCGGGCTGGCGGCGGTGCGCCAGCAGCTCGTCGAGCAGCTCAGTGCTCACTTCCGAGAAATTATTGACGAAGTTGAGCGGGTTCTGAATCTCGTGGGCGATACCGGCCGTGAGCTCGCCCAGGCTCGCCATTTTTTCGGATTGAATGAGTTGGCTCTGGGCCGTTTTGAGGTCAGCCAGCGCCACTTGCAGGGCATCTTTCTGCTCCTCCAGCTGCACGTTGGCCCGGCGCTTGGCGCGGTTGTTCCAGCTCAGAATAATGGCCAGCAGCGCCAGCAGCCCCGCGCACACGCACAGCGCCACCATAAATTGCTCCTGCCCACGGGCCGCCTGCGCGCGCAGCAGCCGCTCCTTATTGAGGCGCTGAATCTGGGTTTCTTTCTTGAGCAGATTTTGGCGGTACTCCAGCGCGGCCAAGCGGCGGGTGGTGGCTTCGGCGGTGAGGCTGTCCTTGTAAGCTGTGTATTGCAGGAAATACTGGTAGGCTTTGGCGTAGTCGCCCTCCTTAGCAAAGGCCGTACTCAGGGCCTGGCTTTTATCGCGCAGTTGGCGGCGGGCCGCCAGCTGGCGCACTACCTGCGGCGAGCTGTGGCGGCCCGCCAGCAGGGTATCGAGCCACTTGTCGCTGCCGCTAAAACGGGGCAGCACCAGCCGCCCTAGGGGCACGCCGGGCACGGCCGGCAGCGTGGGCGCCGTGCCGAAGGCCGCCGCCAGGCTCCGCACCCGGCGCCGCTCGCCCGCGCCTAAAAAGTTATCTTCTACGTCTTTAGATGCCGCGCCTTTGAAGGCGGCGCTGGTGTTCATGGCATCGCCCAGGGCCTGGAGCAGCGGCGCAAATTCTTCCTGGCTGGCGAGCCCCGGGGCCTGGCGCACCAAGTCGCCCTGCACCCGGCTCACCTGCCCTAGGGTCCAGCCGGCGTCGGCCACGTCGCGCAGGTGGCTGGCCAGCTGGGTGGCTTCTTGCAGCCGGGCCACGGCGGCGGCGCGCTGCGTGGGCAGCTGCGCGGCGGCCTGGCGGCTGAGGACTACTATTTGCACGGGCAGGTAGTTGGCGCGCCGGGCCTGGGCCAGCACCGAGTCGAGGGCGTCGGGCTGGGCGTGGGGCAATACTTTTTTCAGGCGGTCGATTTCCGTGCTCTGGCGGTCGGAGGCGCCGCGCGTCAGCAGGGTTTTGCCCTCCTGCTTGAGCTCAACGCTGCCACTGACGGTAGTGGCTTTGAGCAGCGCCCCGCCCTGCCCGAGGGTAGCCGCTACTTCTTTATCCTCGCCGGTGGGCGTGGTGGGCACGCTGCTGGCGATGCTACCCGAGGTGGTACCTAGGCGCACCTGGGCTGAGTAGCTGGCCGGCACCTGCCACCGCACGTTGCCGTTGGTGGTGCGCACGTCGAGGCCCTCGCCCTCCCACTGGCTGCCGCTGAGGTTGATATAGAGGTTGCCGCTGGTGATGCTGCCCGTGACCTGGCCGCCTAGGTTGCTGAGCGTGGCGTTGCCGCTGCCGCCTCGAAACTCGATGCGGGCCTGCATGTTTTCGAGCCGAATGTTACCGTTGGCCGACGTGACGACGAGCGCCGTTTGGCGGGGCACGAATACTTCGTAGCGTACCAAGCACTCGAACGCGGCGACAGCGTCGCGAGGCAGCGTGGCGCGCAGGACGTTGCCGGCCGCCGTTATCACCACGTCCTGCACCCGCGCCTGGGCTTGTTCGGCGGTGCGGCCGCCGCTCTGCACCAGCACTTTAATGCGTACCTCGGAGCCCGCCCAGCCGTGCACGGTGGTGCCGCCATTGGCCCCGTCGATGAGTAGCGACTGCCCCACGGGCGCGGGCATGGTTAGGTCGCGCACTTCGCAAAACTGCTGTTTATCGCGCCCCACCCGCGACCCCGGCCGGCAAACCAGCGAAAACGCCGGCCCGGCCGGAGCTTGCGCGGCTCCCAAAAAACCCACGCCTTCCAGCAAAAGCGCGGCCAGTAGAACTCTGAACAGGGATGCTCGCATAACGTCGCCGAAAGCCGCGCCGCTGCCAAAGTGCGCGGGCCGACAAAGGAATTACCGGCCGGGCTTTTAATCGTTACGGGCGCGCAGTTATTTTAGGCTGGTTGGCGGGGGCGGTAGAACTATCGGTAACGATTCCATTTGCGGCTCGCTATCCGCTTGCTAAAAAAGCGGCCGAGTTTGCTGCTATTGACCTTACGCGCTACCCGCCAGCTACCGTAACTTGCTGCCCCTTCCATTGAAGTTCTTATGAAAGTCAGAAAAGCCGTCATCACGGCGGCCGCCCGCGGCGAGCGGCTCTACCCCGTAGCCGATACCATCCAGAAAGCCATGCTGCCCGTCGTGGACCTCGACGGCCTGCACAAGCCTACCATCCAAATCATTGCCGAAGAAGCTTTTAGCAGCGGCATCGAGGAAATCTGCGTCGTCTGCGCCCCCGGCGACGGCGACCGCTACCTGGCCGCTTTTGCCTCCTTGCGCGACAACCTAGGGCGCTCGTACCAGGGCAGCGACTGGGCCACCCAGCAAGCCGAAAAAATCGACTTCCTGCTGAGCCGGCTGCATTTTGCCGAGCAAGCCGAGGCGCTGGGCTACGGCCACGCCGTGGCCTGCGCCCGCGATTTTGTGCAGGGCGAGCCGTTTTTGCTGCTCCTAGGCGATTATCTCTACGTATCGGCCCAGGCGGGGCAGCGCTGCGCAGCCCAGCTGCTGGCGCTGGCCACCCAGGAGGAGTGCTCGGTATCGGCCGTTAACCCCACCATCGAGCACCAGATTGGGCGCTATGGCACCCTCACCGGCCGGCTCGTGGCTGGGCAGGCGGGCGTGTACGAGATTGAGAAAATCATCGAAAAGCCCTCGCTCAGCACCGCCGAGCTGGAGCTGTCCACGCCCGGCCTGCGCGCCGGTTACTACCTGTGCTTCTTCGGGATGCACGTGCTCACGCCAAATATCTTCGACATTCTGGCCCGCCACGAAGCTTCGAGCAACGGCAATTTATTGTTGACGCCCGCCCTGCAAGAACTGGCCGAAACCGAGAAATACCTGGCCCTCGAGGTGCAGGGCACCCGCTACGACCTCAGCCGCCCCCACGGCCTGCTTCGCGCCCAGCTGGCCCTAGGCCTCGCCGGCGACGCCCGCTCCGCCACGCTCAGCACCATGGTCGAACTCCTCGCCGAAGCCAACGGCCGTTAATTCAGCTTCTGCGTCTCTTCTGCGCTTTTCCTCTGCGCCTTCTGCGGTGAAACCAACTGATGTTTTTACCGCAGAAGGCGCAGAGGAAAAACGCAGAGGAGACGCAGAAGGCCCTTTCTACCATGAATATTCTCATTGAGACGATAACCGCGACCGACCCAGCCAAGCGGGACCGGTCGTTCTACAACCTAGCCAAAGCTTTATCGGCTAAGGACTTGCTCAAGAGCCTGCGCGAGCTGGACGACTTCCGCAAGGCCACGCCGAGCCTCTACGACAAGGTGCGGGCCATCCTGTTTTTGTACGCGGGGTTCCGGTTTTTCCTGCAGGAAGCGCCCGCCACGCCGGCCGTGGGCAAGATTCCCTACGCGGGCTTTGAAGACTTGCTGGCGCGGCGCTTCGAGCACGCCATAAGCACGTTTTTGGCCGAATTGGATGCAAATGGCCCGAATGCCATGCTCTTCAGCGCGCTGGCCGACAGCTACCACCATCTCTCCTTCCAGACGCTGGCCAACCAAGTGCGCAAAAGCGTGCGCTCGACCAAGGGCAACCAATGGATGTTCCGCGTGGGGCACCAGGACGAGCACCCCATCCGCATCCAAAAAGCCCTGCTTCAGCGCCCCGAGGGCACGCTGTTCTACCCCGTGCTGCACGAGCACACGGCCGTGCGCATGGACCTGACGCACAGTGGCTGGTCGGATATTTTCTTTCTGGGCATGGACTACCCCGAGGGCGCGCGGGTCGTCAACCTGTCGATAAACCTGGGCATGTTTGGGCGCGACAAGGACATTCGGCCGCCGCTGCACGCTTACGTGCGCGTCATTCCCGAGCCCGTGCTGCGCCTCACCAGCATCGACCTGAACACGACCAAGGACGTGACCGATTTGGCCGACTTGTTCAACTTCGGCAACGACTACCTGAGCTTGGTAAAAGCGGGCGTCATTGCCTCGGGGCTCATCCCACCTTCGTTCGAGGGCACCGACCAATCGCTACCGCAATTGCTGGCACGCATCGTGGCGCCGGGCATGGGTATCGAGCTGGTTACCAAGGTAAATGACATTCCGAAGGGCTCACGCTTCGCGGTATCTACTAACCTCCTAGGGTGCATCATCAGCCTGCTGATGCGCGCCACCGGCCAAACCAAAAACCTCACCGGCGGCCTCGACGAGGACGAGCGCCGGCTGGTGGCCTCGCGGGCCATTCTGGGCGAGTGGATTGGCGGCTCGGGCGGCGGCTGGCAAGATTCGGGCGGCGTATGGCCGGGCATCAAGGCCATTCAGGGCACGTTTGCCCAGGCCGGCGACCCCGAGTTTGGCATCAGCCGGGGCACGCTCCTACCTCGCCACCGCGTGCTGAGCGGCGACGACATTCACCCCGAAATGGGCGAGCGTATCCGCAACTCGCTCGTACTGTTTCACGGCGGGATGGCCTCCAACGTCGGCCCCATCCTGGAGATGGTGAGCGAGAAATACCTGCTGCGCGGCGAGAAGGAATGGGCCGCCCGGCAGTTCACTAACCAGGTGTTTGACAACATCCTAGGTGCCTTGAAAGAGGGCGACGTGCCCAAGCTGGCCGCCAACACCGCCCGCAACTGGGAGTACCCGATTAAGACGATTATTCCCTGGGCTTCGACCTACTTTACGGAGGAGATTATCGCCCGCGCCAAGCAGCAGTTCGGGGCCGATTACTACGGCTTTTTGATGCTGGGCGGTATGTCGGGCGGCGGCATGGGCATGTTTGTCAACCCCGAGCGCAACGAAGAATACAAGCTGCGCGTGCTGGAACTGCTGCGCTCGACCAAGCAGGAGCTGTCGGCCGCGCTGCCCTTCGCCATGGAGCCGGTGGTCTACAACTGGGACATCAACTACAAGGGCAGCTGGTCGACCTTGCACGAGGGCGCCGAGGCGCTGATGCCGGAGCAGTACTACGCCATCCACGTTTCGCAACTCGTTAAGCAAGAGCCATCTACCATTTCGTATCTGCGCCGGGCGGAGGTAGATTTCTTTACCACGCACTGCGAGCAAAATAACCTGGCTTACCCGCTGCTGCGCACCATTGTCAGCAACTTGTTTCAGGTGTCGGACCCCGGCGCGCAGGGCAACCGCAGCACCGAAAACGACAAAGCCGAGCGCATCAAGCAGGAAAACGGTTTCGACTACATTCAGCACGAAGACATTCGGGCCGATTTGCAGAAGGGCCGCATTGGCCTCTCGCGCAACCAGTTGCCACTCGAAACCGCCATCGCCGACGTGCAGCCCGGCGACGCCGCCCAGCTCACCGACCTAGGCGAACACGCCCCGGCCGGCGAGGCCGCCCTGCGGGCTGGCAAAGTGGGCGTACTCAGCCTGGCGGCCGGCGTTGGCAGCCGCTGGACCAAGGGCGCAGGCGTTATCAAAGCCCTGAACCCCTTCGTGGAAATCGAGGGCAAAATGCGCAGCTTCCTCGAAATCCACCTGGCCAAAACGCGCCGCACAGCCGAGCGCTACGAAGCCGTGATTCCGCACCTGGTGGCGACCAGCTACCTCACGCACGCGCCCATCGAGGCGCAACTGGCGCGCACCGGCAACCTCGGCTACGGCGGGCCGGTGTACTTGTCGGAGGGCCGCTCCATCGGGCAGCGCTTCGTGCCGATGGCCCGCGACCTGCGCTTCTTGTGGGAGGAAATGCCCCAGGAAACGCTGGACGTGAACAAGCAAAAAGTGCGCGACGCCATCCGCAACACCATGATAGGCTGGGCCGGCACCAAAGGCGAAGGCACAGACTACGTGGACAATATCGCGGCCCAGCGCTTCTCGCCGCTCGGCCACTGGTACGAAGTGTCGAACCTGCTGCGCAACGGCACCCTGGCCCGCCTGCTGCGCGAGCAGCCGCAGGTCGAAACCCTGATGCTGCACAACATCGACACGCTCGGCGCCGACCTCGACGCGGCTGCCTTAGGCTACCACCTGGCCTCGGCCAACGTGCTGACCTTCGAGGTAGTAGCCCGGCGCATCGAGGACCGCGGCGGCGGACTAGCCCGCGTCAACGGCCAGCTGCGCCTGCTCGAAGGCCTCGCCCAGCCCCGCGAGGAAGACGAACTCGGCCTGAGCTACTACAACACCATGACTACCTGGGTGCAAGTAGACCCGCTGCTGGCCCTCTTCGGCCTCACCCGCGCCGAGCTGCAAACCGCCGACGAAACCCGCCTGGCCCGCGCCGTGCGCAGCGTGGCCCAGCGCATCCCCACCTACGTCACCATCAAGGAGGTGAAATATCGCTGGGGCCACGGCCAGGAAGACATCTACCCCGTGGCTCAAATCGAGAAGCTCTGGAGCGATATGTCGGCCCTGCCCGACGTGCCCTGCGGCTATCTCGTAGTGCCCCGCCCCCGCGGCCAGCAAATGAAAGACCCCGCGCAATTAGACGCCTGGGTCATTGATGGCAGCAAGGATTACGTGGCAAGTTTGGTGGCGTTTTAAAGGTTAGCCTAGCGACTACTAGAACGGGGAGCAGTAGCACGTAGCTACTACTCCCCGTTTTTTGCGGCCCCTATATAATCGTGGCAAAGAAAGCTTTTAGGTCGTCGGCCAACAAGGCGGGCTGCTCCAGGGCCGCAAAATGCCCGCCAGCGGGCATCGAAGTCCAGCGTTGGATATTGAACCCTTTCTCCACATAGGCGCGCGGCGGGGTAGGTAGCTCCTTCGGAAACTGGGCAAAGGCCACCGGTACTCGCACGTAGTCGTCTGGACCGAAGGCGAGCGGGCGGCGGCCGTTTTCCTGGTAAATGGCCATCGAGGAGTAGATGCTTTGCGTCAACCAATACAAGGTTACGTTGGCCAGCAGTTCCTGCTTGGTGAAGGCCCAGCGGCCGTCGGGGCCCTGGTCGCTCCAGCCGTGGAATTTCTCCACAATCCAGGCACACAACCCGGCCGGCGAGTCGTTGAGCCCGTAGGCGGCAGTTAGCGGCTTTGTGCTGTGCATCGCCCCGTAGGCACCTTCGCGGGCCACCCAGTCCGCGGCGGTTTTTTGGAAAGCGAGAACTTCCGGCGAGAGCACCTCCCCCGGCTTTAGGTAGGGCTTGTAGGAACCGGGGATATAGTTCAGGTGCAGCCCGATAACGCTAGCCGGGTATTTCAGCGCGAGCCAGGTGCTCACGCCCGCCCCCACGTCGCCGCCCTGGGCGCCGTAGCGCGGGTAGCCAAGACGTCCCATTAGCTGGTGCCACAAATCCGCCACCACGAACGAGCTGCCGCCAGGGGCCACAAACGGCGCGGAGTAGCCAAAGCCCGGCAGCGACGGAACCACCACGTCGAAGGATACCGGCCCCGCGGCCGTGAGCAACGGAATTAGCGGGAGCATTTCCAAAAATGAGCCGGGCCAGCCGTGGGTGAGCAGCAACGGAATAGTCTGGGCCCCCTTGCCCTTCACGTGTAGGAAGTGGATGCGGTGCCCGTCTAGGTCGGTCGTAAAATTGGGGTAAGCATTGCTGGCCGCTTCCACCTTGCGCCAGTCAAACTCCTGGGTCCAGTACGTGACCAACTCTTGTAAAAACGACAAATTGGTGCCGTAGTTCCACCCCGTGCCGGGCAGCGCGGTAGGCCAGCGCGTTTGCGCGAGGCGGGCTGCTAGGTCGGCCAGCGCCGCCGCCGATGCGTGGGCTACGAACGGCTGCGTGAGGGGGGGTAGGGCGTCGCGCATTTCAGAGGCAGCAAGCATAGTGGAGAGACGAAGTGAAGGGGATATCACGGCCCGAGTGAAGAGCAGGCCGCCTTTGTAAAACTATCTTAGGCAAAGCCGTAACTCGCGCCAGTGCCAGCGAAGGATTTTGCAAGTTTCGTATTCACCCCAGCGCCGCTCGCACCTTACTCACGCGCTCCGCCACCGAGCCATCGAGCAAGATGTAAGGAATCCCCAGCAGCTCCAGCTGCATCAGGATGGCGCCGTGCTGAAACTGGCGCAGGGCCTCGGGGCCGCGCCAGCCATCGTCTTCGAAGGGCGTGGTGGGCAGGCACACGAAGGTGTGGGCGTAGCGCTGGCGGCACACCTCGGCGAGGCGCTGCAAGGCAGGGTCGCAGCGGTGAAAATAGTAGTAGGAATACAGCGCCGTGGTGGCGGCGTTGGTGTCGCACACGAGCCAGCCGCGGGCCTGGGCAGTGGCCTCGTCCTCCAATTCAAGCTGGCGGCGGCCGATGTAGAGCAGGTCTTCGTAGACCAGCGCGCCGTTTTTTTGCTCGTGCAGGGTGCGGCCGTATTCGGGCACCCAGGCGGTGCCCAGGGCTTCGGCCAGGGCCAAGGAGAGCGTGGTTTTGCCGCTGCTTTCGGCCCCCAGCAGCACCAGGCGGGGCACGGTGGTGGCGGGCACCACGCCATATTGGGCGGCCACGAAGGGGTGAATGTGCTGCGCCGACTCGCCGAAGCTCTCGGCCTCGGCGGCCAGGGCGGCGCGCAGGTGGGTTCCGCTGGTGGGCACCTGTTGGCGCTGGTTGTCCACAGCCACGTGCTCGGCGCCCAGGTACTCGGCAAAGCCGGGGCCGTAGGCTTCGCTGCTGAATACTACGTCGATACGCTGGCCCAGGTCGGCCAGGTACTGGCGCACGAACTCGCGGTGCGTGTGGTCGTCGGCCGCATCGGGGGGCATGGCGGCGGCGGGCAGGCCCACGATGCGCAGCGGCGTAGGGCCGACGTGCGGGCCGTCGGCAACATCGTCGCCGCGGTACAGTTCGCGCAGCCAGCGGGCGCGCTCGGGGGCGGCGTGGCGCGGGTCGTCGGGGTGGGCATATACGAGCACTACCAACTCGGCTACCTGGGCGGCGGCAGTATCGAGCAGTAGCTGGTGGCCCCGGTGCGGGGGCCAGAACTTGCCGACCACGAGGCCGGTGCGCGGGGGTGTGGGAGGGGCGGCGGGTAGTACGTTTGTCATGGGGCGGGCGCTTGGGGTGGCAAACGTACTGCCCACCGCTCTCCTAATGAGTGTTTTTGCTAAGGCTTACGCGAAAGTGGTTGTCCTTGCGAGCGCAGCGAAACAATCGCACCCAAGCAGCGGCGCTTAACAGGTGCAATTGCTTCGCTGCGCTCGCAAAGACAAGCTTACTTTTCGTACCCCCAGCCCTTCTTTCTCCGCATGCCCCTACCCCTTCTTACCTTTGAACACTGCACCGTGCGCTACCTAGGGCGCGTGTTATTCGCCGACCTTAGCCTGCGCATCGAGGCGGGGCAGCACTGGGCGCTGGTGGGGCCGAGCGGCGCGGGCAAGAGCACGCTGCTCGCCACTCTGGCCGGGCATTACGTGGTGACGGGCGGGCCGGCCGCCTACCCGCTGCTGGCCGCCGAGGGCAGCGCGCCGGGGGCCGACCCGCTTTTCTCGTGGCGCAAGCGCGTGGCGCTGGTGGGGCCGCGGGCCACGTTTCGGGCCAGCGACAACCAGGGCCAGCTCTACTACCAGCAGCGCTACAATGCGGCGGCCGCGGAGGAGGTGCCCACCGTGCGCGAGTACCTACAGGCCAAAGCAGCCCCGACCGAGTCAACGGCCTGGACCTACGCCCGCACCGTGGCACTGCTGCGCATCGAAGCCCTGCAAGACGAGCGCCTCATCAAGCTCTCCAACGGCGAGACCCAGCGCCTGCGCCTGGCCGCCGCCCTGCTGCGCAACCCTTGGTTGCTGCTGCTGGATGCGCCGCTCACCGGCCTCGACCCGGCCACCCGCGCCTGGTTCGATACGTTTTTAGCCGAGGTAGCGGCCTCGGGCATCACGGTAGTAATGGCCACGGCGCCCACCGAAATCCCCGCCCTCATCACCCACGTGGCGGTGCTAGCCGGGCAGCGTATTGTGGCGACGTTGCCCAGGGCCGACTTTCGGGCCGAGCTGGCACCTAGGGCAGCGGCCCCCGCCCCGCTCGATGCCGACGAGCTGCGGGCGCTCACCAGCGCCGCCGGCTCCGATGCCCCAGCCGCCTACGACACGCTTATCCGCCTGCGCGACGTGAGCGTGCGCTACGGCGAGAAGGTCGTGCTCGACGCCATCAATTGGGAAGTGAAGCCCGGCGAGCGCTGGGCCCTTACCGGCCTCAACGGCGCGGGTAAAAGTACCCTGCTCAGCCTGCTCAACGGCGACAACCCGCAGGCTTACGGCAAAGACCTCGTGCTATTTGACCGCAAGCGCGGCACCGGCGAGAGCATCTGGGACATTAAGCGCAGCATCGGCTACGTGTCGCCCGAGCTGCTGCACTATTTCCCGGGCCAGCTCACCTGCCAGCAGGTAGTTGAGACCGGTTTTGCTGATAAGCTGGTGCGCGCTGTCGTTACGCCCGCCCAGCGCGAGCGGGCCAGCCGCTGGCTGCGCGTGCTGCACCTGGGCGATAGCGCCGGCCTGCCGCTGCGGCAGCTACCCGCCAGCCAGCAGCGCCTGGTGCTCGTGGCCCGCGCCCTCGTCAAAGGCCCGCCCCTGCTCCTGCTCGATGAGCCCGGCCAGGGCCTCGACGCCGGTCAGCTCGCCCACTTCCGGGCCGTTATCGACGGCCTGTGCCAGGCTACCAACGTGGCGCTGGTCTACGTCAGCCACTATGCCAGCGAGCTACCCGCCAGCATTACGCGGGCGCTGAGGCTGGCCCAAGGCGTCGGCACCATTGAAGAGCTAAGTTGAAACCAAGCTCACGCCTGCCCAGGTGTAGTTGACGCCTCTTTACGCCTAGTTTGCTTCTTCCCCGACCCAATACGCTGTTCCGGAAGCTTGTAAATAATGCTCGGCGCTTCAGCGCCGGGGCACCACAGCCAGCTTATTTTTTTTAGGGCTTTAGCCCATCACCCAGTAGCACCAAAGAGGGGCTAAAGCCTCGATTACTAACAGGACTCTTACCCCGACGCTGAAGCGCCGGGCAAAATTCAGATGAACTACCACGACCTAGGCTACTTGCAAGCGGGCAGCCCCCGGCAGCAGCGGGCGTATGCCGTGCTGGATGCAGCCGGCCTGTGGCCGCTGCTGCGCGCCTACGGCCCGGTGCTGGCGGGCACAGTGCCGCTGAGCATCGACACCGCGAGCAGCGACCTCGACGTGCTGTGTGAGGTGCCAGCCGCGGCGCAGGATACTTTCGGCGAGCTGCTGCGAGTGCGGTTTGGGGCGCAGCCGGGCTTTCTGCTGGCGCGGCGCATTGTGGGTGGATACGCAACCACGGTGAGTAGCTTTCGCTACGAAGCCGAAGAGCTGGAGGTGTTTGGCCAGGCCCTGCCCACAGCGCAGCAGCACGGCTGGCGGCACTTGTTGGTAGAGCACGCCGTGCTACTGGCCGGGGGCGAAGCTTGGCGCGCGGCCGTGCGCGCCCTCAAGCAGCAGGGCCTCAAAACCGAGCCCGCTTTTGCCCAGCTGCTGGGCCTGGCGGGCGACCCCTACGCCGCCTTGCTCGCGCTGGAAGCGCTGCCGGCCGACGAGCTGCGCCGCCTGGTGGCGGCCTGCACGTTGCCCGTGCCAGCATAGTGCCTACTGGTACTGGCGTAGCTAACGCGGCTGGATGGCTGACACTTCGAGATAATTATAGGTTTGCCCCCCACTATGGGGCGCAGGACGATTTGGGAAGCAATGGCCGTAGGGGCGGGGCTTGCCCCCGCCCGTCGTTGCACGGACCCGTAGCGTCGTGGGGCGGGCTCGTTGAGGCGGAGCCAGCGTTTGAGCGGAGCCCGCTTCGCCCCTGCAGCGGGCGATTGCTTACGCAACCGACCTAGGGCACGGCCAGCGCGTCGCGGCGCAGCTCGTGAGCCAGCACCCGCACCAGCAGGTAGCGGCGGCGGGCCGCGTCGAGGCGCAGAGCCACGCCGGTGCCGGTGCTGGGCCAGGGCGATGCCGGGCCGGTAGCCGCGCCCCCCAGGGGCCGGCCCTGGCCATCGAAGAGCGACACCTGGGCCGGGCCGGGCTCGGTGAGAGCCAGCACCTGGTGGCCGCCCCCAAAGTCGAACCACTGCACGGGCTTGGGGCCGGAGGTGAGCAACTGCCGGCTCAAGAGGGGCGCGGTGGTGGGCACGGCGGGGTTGTAGACATCGACCCGGCCGCCGTCTTCGCGCACCACTACGAAGGCGCCGGGGCGGCCATAAGCCTCGGGCACCAGTGAGAAGGTGGCCGTGCGGCTCCAGGTGGCCACGCGGCGGCGGCTCGTGATGTCGCCGCTCAGGGTCAGACTCAGCAGCTCGCCGTGCTGGTTTACCAGGCGCAGTACGCTGCGGGCCAGCGTGGCAGCGGGCTGGGCCAGCAGCGGCCCGCTGAGGTGCGCCCCAGCGCTGACCGGGAAGCCGGGGTAGCGCTCACCGGCCTGGGTAAAGGCGTAGACGTAGCCGTTGCGCAGGGCGGCCACGATGACATCACGCCCGCCCACTACCAGCAGCAGCGGCGGGCCGGCCAGCGGGGCTTCGAGGCGGCGGGGCCAGCCGGGGTACTGTCGGCCGCTGGCATCGAGCAGCAGCAGGTCGTTATTAGTAGTGGCAACTAAGAGGTGCGGCACCGGGCGCGGCGTGGGGGCCGTGGCCACGGCCGCAATGGTCACCGAATCGGGCAGGTTGAGCGGGAAGCCGGGGGCCTGCTGGCCATCAGCGGGGCTGAGCCAGTGCAGGCGGTGGGCAGTGGCCAGCAGCAGGCGGCCCCGCACCAGGTGCGGTGCGGCGGCCGCCACCACGGGGCCGGGCAGGGTATCGGCCCAAAGGGCCACGTTGGCCCGGCTGCTGAGCAGGCGCAGCACGCCCAGCGAGTCGGCTACCACGGCGGGCGCGGGGTCGTCGGGGGTGGCGGGCAGCAGCAGCGGCTGGCCCACCAGCGCCGTGCGGAAGCGCGGGTTGCCGGCCGCCGCCCCGACCTCGGTACCGGCGGCCGCGCCCTGGCCGGGGCGCCGCAGCACCAGCTGGGCGTAGTACTGGCCATCGGACGCGCCGGGCGCGGGGCGGGCCGCGTCGCTGGCTTCCTCGGTGGGGAAGAGCTGCCAGGCTATTTGGGGAAAGTGCTTGAGCAGGCTTTCATTGCGCAGCAGGCCAGCGCGGCGCTCCTCGGCCAGGTAGCCGAGTAGGGCATTCCAGCCCTGGCGGGTGTCGGCCAGCACCGTGAGGCGGGCCTGGGGCAGCGTTTGCTGAAGTAGGGCCACCTGGGCGGCCGAGCGGCTCCAGGTGGCGCCGGCGGCCACCTCGGCCAGGTAGGCCTGTAAGGCAGCGGGCTCGCCCAGCACCAGGTAGTCGCGCACCAGTGCCGCCGACTGCGCTGGCCCCGCCCCGCCCGCCAAGGGCGGCAGCAGGGCCGGGGCCAGCTGCTCGGCCGTGAAGCCCGCCCCGTACACGTTAAACGCCCCCATGCGCACAAACCCCGGCGACACGCCCGTGAGGCGCCGCAGCCGGGCCAGCCACAGCGCCACCCGCGCCGGGGCCGCGCACCGGGCCAGCACCAGCCGGGCCGGCGCCACGGCCGGCGCAGGCGCCGCCAAGTAAGCCAGCGCCAGGCCCGGACCTAGGGCCGCCCGCAGGCTATCGAGCGCCGCCCTAGCAGGCTGGTCCGCCGAATCGGCCATGGCAGTGGGCACGGCCAAAGTGGTGGGCGCAGGCGGGGTAGCCAGCGGCCCGGCCACGGCCAGCACCAGGGCGGTGCGCAAGGTCAGCACATCGGCCAGGGTGCGCAGGGGCTGGGTGGGCTGGGTGCGCAGCTGCTGGTGCCACGAGCGGGCGGCCGTTTCGGGGTTGGCAAAGCCGGTGAGCAGGAGCTGGCTGGGTTCAATTTTCAGCCCTAGGAGGGCCTCGCGGGCCAGGGTGGCGGCCTGGTCGAGCTGGGCATGGGTACCGGGCCGAAACAGCACGTCGAGCAAGCCCGGCAGTCGGCGGAAGTTGAGCAGCAGCGTGGCGTCCACGTCGCGCAGGCGCAGCAGGTCGGTGTCGGCAAAGCCGGCGCGCACGGTGGGCGCATCGGCGGGCAGTTGCAGGCGCTGCACGGCCGCTTCTACCAGCGGGGCGTGGGTGCTCAGCAGCAGGTGGTTGCGGTAGTTGAGCACCGTGAGGCGCCCGCCGCCCTCGCGGGCCGTCAGCTCCTGTAGCTCGTAGCCTTCGTAGTCGCGGGTGCTGAGGGTATAGCGGGCATCGCGCCCCAGGGTCTCGAGCAGGCCCCGCGCCTGGCGGTACTCGCGTACCGTGGCCAGCGGTATCTGATAGAGCACATCGACCTGCCCCGGCCCTGTAAGGTGCACCGACGTGAGCACCAGCTTGCGCCCCAGCAACGACAAGAGCCCCCGCCGCTGCCTAGCGGCCGGGCTGGGGTTGCCGCCGGTGTCGAGGCTGTCGGCCAGGGCCAACTGCCCGGCCACCTGCTGGAAGTAGCGCACCCCGCTGATGTTGTCCCACACGCCGGCCTCCTGCAAGTGGCGCACCAGGGCGGGGTGGTCGCGGGTGGCCAGTACCAGCACGGCATCGTCGGGCACCAGGGCGTAGGGGTCGATGGGCACGCTGGCCAGCGTGCGGCGGTAGTACACGTAGGTGGCCAGCGAAAGCAAGAGCAGCGCGGCCACCAGCAGGGCCAGAAGCTTGCGGGACATGGGGCAAAAGTAGCCCGCCCGGCCGCAAAGGCCCCAGGTACCCGAATTGCCCTAGCGCCCGAAAGTGAGCGTGGCCCGCACCGTGTCGCCGGTTAGGGGCGTACTTGGCTTTAACTGCACGAGGGTATCACGAGCGCCACCAGTGGCTAGTTCGGTGAAGAACCTTCCGTTGAGAGGCACACCTGGTAGTTGGTAAAAATTCTGTGGCACTGCCGAGGTGAACGGTACTGACTGGTATAGCACTACCTGGCGGCGCTGATTATTGGCTGGCAGCGTTTGTAGTTGATTTCGATTGAGAAGAGGCACGAAATACAATCGCTCGTAACCGGTACTAAGCGTATTTAGCTGTACCAGCCAGACTCGGCGGGGCGAAGGCCAAAACTTCACATTATTGGTGCGGCCCAGCACCAAGTCTACGGTCGCCAGCGATGGGTAGCCGCTGAGGCCGCTTAGGAGCGAATCGGGGAAGTCCAGGGTTGTAGGCCGCAGGTTATTGTAGCTATCTAGCACCCCGCAGTTAATACCGTAAAACAACCCTTTAGAATTAGTGAAGCTGAGCGCATAATGGCCTTTGCTATCCGTCAACACAGTGTCTAGTTCCGAGTCGTAATACCTCAAGGTTGTGGGGGCCGATACAATAGCCATTCGTACACCCGGCAGTGGCCGATTAGTACGCCGGTTTATCACGTATCCTTGCGCTACCGTGAATTGCCCCTCAGGTTCTCGGTTGGGGCAGCCCGCCATGGATGTCAAGCAGAACAGCACGACAGCAAGCAACGGAAGGCGAAGGCGGTAAGTCATGAGCTGAGAGCGAGAAACGCAGGGAGATACGAGCTGGCAAAGGAGGCCTATTTACCAGCGCAGGGTTGCATTCTACAGCAAAGCCCTTTCTTTGGTAAAAATCCTTCTTCTCAATGGCCAATCCCCTACCCGATTCTACCACTACTGCCGACGCGGCGCCCGGCCACTTCAAACGCGCCCTCACTCTTTTCGACGCCGTGATGCTCGTGACGGGCTCCATGATAGGCTCGGGCATCTTCCTCGTCTCGGCCGACATTGCCCGGCAGGTGGGCTCGGCGGGCTGGCTGCTGGTGGTCTGGCTGCTCACGGGCCTCATAACGATGGCCGGCGCCATCAGCTACGGCGAGCTGGCGGCCATGTTCCCCAAAGTGGGTGGCCAGTACGTGTACCTGCGCGAGGCCTTCGGCCGGCTGGTGGCTTTCTTGTATGGCTGGACGCTGTTTTTGGTGATTCAGACCGGCGTGATTGCGGCCGTGGCCGTGGCGTTTGCCAAGTTCACGGGCGTGCTGGTGCCCTGGTTTTCGGTCAAGAACGTGCTGTTCAACGTGGGGCCGTTTCCGTTTAGCTCGGTGCAGCTGCTGGCCATTTTGCTCATCGTAGTTATTACGGCGGTGAATGCGCGGGGCGTGCAGGCCGGCAAGCTGATTCAAAACGTGCTGGGCTCGACCAAGCTCGTGGCCCTGGCGCTGCTCATCTTGTTCGGCTTGTTTTTGGGCCTGAACGCCGAGGCCGTGCAGGCCAACTTCCAGGACCTCTGGCACGCCACGCGCTCGCCGGCGCCGGGCGGCACGGGCAGCATCGTGCCCCTAGGTGGCTACAGCCTAGTTATCGCCATCGGCATGGCCATGACGGGCTCGCTGTTCTCGTCCGACTCCTGGAACAACATCGGCTTCGCAGGCGAGGAAATCCAGAACCCTGAGCGCACGCTGATGCGCAGCATGGCCCTGGGCACGGCCATCGTCACGACGCTCTACATCCTCATCAACATCGTGTACCTGCTGGTGCTGCCGCTGCACGGCTCGCCCGAGGCCGCCACGCTGGCCGGCCGCGGCATCCAGTACGCCACCGACGACCGCGTGGCCACCGCCGTGGCCGAGCGCGTGATGGGGCCCGCCGGGGCCTACGTGCTGGCCGTGCTCATCATGCTCAGCACCTTCGGGGCCAACAACGGCATCATCCTGAGCGGTGCCCGTGCCTACTTCGCCATGGCCAAAGACGGGCTGTTCTTCCCCTCGCTGGCCATCCTCAACCGGGCCGGCGTGCCCGGCCGGGCGCTGTGGGCGCAGTGCCTTTGGGCCTGCCTACTCTGCCTCAGCGGCAGCTACGGCCAGCTGCTCAACTACGTGATGTTCTCGGTTATCCTGTTCTACCTCATCACTATTATCGGCATTTTCGTGCTGCGCCGCACCCGGCCCGATGCCCACCGCCCCTACCGCGCCTGGGGCTACCCGGTGCTGCCGGGCATCTACGTGGCGCTGGCCTCGGCCTTTTGTATTATCCTGCTCATCGCACCCGACACGGCCGAGTACTCGCGCTACGGTCTCGGGCTGGTGGCCCTCGGGTTGCCGGTGTACCTGCTGTTTGGGCGCAAGATGGGCGGCGCGTAGCCCTCACCTACCACTCTCTTTCCCCCCTCTCCTGCCTCATGCCTTCTCTCCTTCTCAGCGGCCTGCTCGTGGCGCTGGCGGCCACCACCGCCCTAGGGCAGCCCGCCCCGCGCCGCTGGCTCAACGCCCCCAAGCAAGCCACAACTACCGCCAAGGGCCTGCGCGTGCAGGTGGAGGGCGGCACCGACTTCTGGCGGGTCACGCACTACGGCTTCATCCGCGACAACGGGCACTTCTACTTTCAGGAGCAAACCGGCGACTTCGAGGCCAAAGTGAAGGTGGTGGGCCAGTACAAGGACCTCTACGACCAGGCCGGCCTCATGATTCGGCTCGACGAGAAAAACTGGATTAAAACTGGTATTGAATATGTCAAGGGCGTGCAAAATGTAAGCGCCGTCGTCACCCGCGAGGTGTCGGACTGGTCGGTAGTGCCGCGACAGGACAGCCCGGCGGCGGTCTGGCTCACGCTGTTGCGCAAGGGCGACTACGTCGAAATCAAGTATTCCTTCGACAACCAGGACTTCAAGATGCTGCGCCTCGCCTACTTCCCGCCCACCCCCGGCCGCAGCGTGCAAATCGGCCTGATGTGCGCCGCCCCCGACGGCAAGGGCTTCCCCGTCGAGTTCGAGGACTTCACCGTCGTACCCCTCGCCTCTACCAAAAAATAGAACGCCCGCGCCACCTAGGTGGCTCACGCTACCGGCGTACCCAGTTGCCCCGGGCTGCCTAGGTGCAGGCTGGCCAGCACCTAGCTTAGTTATACAGAAAGAAGCCCCGCGACATATGTCGCGGGGCTTCTTTCTGTATAACTAGCCAACTGTTACCTAGGGGCAGAGCGCCCACTTCGGCTACTGGAACGCGGCCTTTAGCCGGTCGGCGGCGTGGCCCTGGGCAGTTTGGGCCGGGGGCACCACGTCGTAAGTACCGAAAAACTCGTGGGTGGTGCCGGGGTACAACGTGTAGTCCACGCTCACGCCGGCGGCGGTCAGCTTGTCGCGCAAGGACATGCCTTCGGTTTGCAGCGGGTCAATCTCGGCGGCGATGATGGTGGTGGTAGGCAGGCCGCGCAGGTCGGCCACGTCTACCAGCGAGATGAGGCGGTTATCGCCATCGGCCGGCGAGTTGAAGTACAAGCCGGTGAAGTACTGAATGCCCGCCCGGTTGAGCGGCACGGCGTTGGCGTAGGTGTTGTAGGAGGTCGTGTTCAGGTTATTATCGGCCACCGGATACACCAGCAGCTCGTGCACGGGCAAGGTCACGCCGCGCTCGCGGGCCAGGATGCACACAGCAGCGGCCATGTTGCCACCGGCGCTTTCGCCGGCCACCGCTATTTTGGCGGGGTTGATGTTGAGGCCAGCCGCATTGTCGCGCACCCACTTATAGGCCGCGTAAGCGTCTTCGTGGGCGGCCGGAAATTTGTTCATCGTCTCCGAAGCCAGGCGGTAATCTACCGAAATCACGATGGCGCCCGTGTTGGCGGCCAAGGCTTTAGCCGAAGGCTCGTACACATTGAGCGAGCCGATAACCCAGCCGCCTCCGTGGTAGTACACAATGGCCGGCCGCGTGCCCGTGGTACCCGTGGGCGTGTAAATGCGCACCGGCACACCATCAGAGGCCGAGCCAGCAGTGTAGGTGGGCGGCAGCACACGCTGGCTTATCGTGAGGCTGGGGGCCGACGGGCTCTTGCTATTCTTGGCCAGCAGCGCGTTCACGGCGTCGGTTACGCTGTGGGTCATGCGGGCCTGGCGGGCGCTGAGGGTGGGCAGCGCGGGGTCATTAAAAGCCGTGAATTGCTCAATAACGGCCTGCATCTGCTTGTCGATGTTAGGCGCGTAGCTGGGGGCGCTGCCGGTAGGCTGAATCAGGTTGGGCTCGGGGTCTTCGACGCGGCACGAGGTCAGCGAGCCACCTAGGGCCACCGCCACGCCGGCTAGCAGCAAAACCCGGGTAAGCCCGCCCGACAGGCGGCGAGCCACAGAAAAGTCAGGATAATTCATACGAAGGAGCATTCCGCAAAAAGCAAGTGGAGGCGGAACGTGCGGCGTGTACGGCCCCGCCTCTCGCTTAGTTTGCTAGCCCGCACGCCCGCGCCGGGCCACCGGGCACCCTAGCAAAAAAGGCCCATGCTACTACGCACGAGCCTTTTTTCAAAGTAGTATTCCAAGTAAGCGGCGCCGCGCTACGCGGTAGCCGCGTCTGCTAGTGCTTCTTGTGGGCGCGGGCCTTGGTCAGGGGCTCCGGGGGCGCGGGGGTGCTGCCGGGGGCAGGCAGCAGCGTCACGAGCAGGGGTTGGCCATCGCGGCTCTGGGCTATTTCCTGTTCGTAGCCGCTGTAGGCAAACACAAACGTGTTGGTACCCAGCGGCACCGGCAGCGAATAATCACCGTTGGCATCGGTGCTGGCGCCGCGGGTGGTGCCTTGCAGCAGTACAGTGGCGCCCACCAGCGGCTGGCCCGCCTCGTCCACGATGCGGCCCGACTGAATGCGCCGGGTGGGCGAGCCCAGGGCTATGGCTTTGGCCTCGGCCGCCGCGGCGGCGCTGCGGGCCGCCGCTGGTGCAGCCTCGGCGGGCGGGCGGGCCGTAACCCGGGCGCCCGGTAAGGCCCCCGCTCCCGAACGCGGGGCCCGCGGGCGGCCATCTTCAGGCGCATAACGAACAGTGGCCGCCCCCGGGGCCGGCCCAATTGCCGTGGAGGCCGTAGCGCTGGGACCAGGGCGCGCGGAGCCCACTTCGCTGGTTACGCCGCAGCCCATTACGCCACCGCTCACCAGACCCGCTAACACCACGCAAACCGTTGTTCTTACCTGATTTTTCATTGCCACCACTACTATTCGCAGACTGAATTAGGGCTTGTTGCTGCAATGTACAACCAAAGCTCCTGTTTATACAACTGGCCGCGCTGCCTAGGTTATCCTAGGGCAACGCGGCCAGTTGTACTATGGTAAGCTCGACTATTAGAGCTTGTCGTCCTGGGTGCGCTGCACCGATTGGCCGGGCGCGTCGTCACCTAGCTTCTGCTCGTGCATCCGAATGCCTTCGCCCTGCTCGTCCAGCTCGTAGCTGCCCTCTTCGGTGAAGCCGGGGCCCTGGGCCTGCTCGCCGGCCGTGTCGTGGTTGTTGCCGCCCTGGGGCTCACCTTCGCCGCCGCCGATGTGCAGGTTGCTCAGCTGGTCCTTTTGGTCGCTGCGCTGGGTGTAGCCGTTGGCGCCTACGTTGCGGTGGGCGCTGGCGTCGTCGCTGTTCTTGTTGTTGCTTTGGTCCTTCTGGTATTCGCGCTGGGCTTCCAGCTCCTCGTTGCCGGGGCCCACGCTGTTGGTGGGGTTCTGGTTGGCGGGCTGCACTTTCTGGCCCTGGTCGTTGGTTTGGTCTTGGTCGTCTTCACCAAACAGGAGGTCGCTGAGTATCATGGCTAAGGGAGATGTTATAAGAAAATGCGGGATAGGCTTCGGCAACCGGGCGGGCCGCGCCTAAGTACACGGCCTGCGGCTCTGCCGAAGGTTATTGGTGTACGCGCCGGCTGCCCCGAGGTTGGTCCGGCGCGGCCCCGCCGGCCGTTTCTTTGTCTTTTATTTTCCGCGCGCTCCTCATGGATTTTGGCAAGCTCTACCGCCCCACCCTCTTTAATTCCTGGCAGTTCATTGCCTTCACCGGCCTCATTATGAGCGGCGGGGCCGAGCTACTCATGCGCCTGCTGCACTACCCTAGGCCGGCCGGCTACGGCTGGCTCTACGTGTGCTGGGCGGCACTATTTGTAGTGGGCACGCTGGTCAATATTTTTGGCAAGCCCGCGCCGCACGGGCACCATCACCATTAATATCAGACACCAGACAGGAGACCCGGGAAAAGCTTGCTAGAAATTCGCCTATCTAACGCCGCCTGTCTCCTTTTTCAAACGCATTACGGCGCAGCTTTTTAAACAACGCCTAGGGTACTTAACTCCCGGTTCAACTGAACGTATAGCGGCTTCTGTCGGCATGATGAAGGGCGCGGTCTGTTTCTGGCCGCTAGGCCCGGCCTTTCGGCGGCTACTTTACGTTTCAGTCTCTATGCGTACTCGATTACCAGCCCTCGCGGCCGGGTTACTGGCCCTGCTCAGCGTTGCCGCCTGCGGCTCTAAGAAGAAAGATGGCGCCGGCAAAGACGGCAAAGGTGGCCCGCCGCCCATCAAAGAATACCCCGTGCTAGTGGTGCGCCCCGATTCGGTGACGCTTTACCAGGACTACCCCGCCACGGTGCAGGGCCAGCAGAATGTCGAAATTCGCCCCAAGGTAGACGGCTACGTCGAAGCTATTTACGTGGATGAGGGCGCCAACGTGAAGAAAGGCCAGCGCCTATTTCACATCTCGGCGCCGCAGTACGAGCAGGACGTGCGCACGGCCCGCGCCGGCGTGCTTACGGCCGAGGCCGACGTGAACACCGCCCGCATGGGCGTCAATAAAGTGGCTCCGCTGGTGGCCCGCGGCATCATCAGCAAGTACGAGCTGGAGGGCGCGCAGTACACGCTGCAAGCCAAGCTAGCTGCCCTGGCCCAGGCCAAGGCCACGCTGGCCAACGCTAACACCAACCTCGGCTACACCGACATCGTGAGCCCGGTAAACGGCGTGATGGGCTCGATTCCGAACAAAATTGGGAGCCTGGTGAGCAGCACCTCCACCGACCCGCTCACCACTATTTCGAGCGTCAACAACGTGTACGCCTATTTCTCGCTCAGCGAAAAGGCGCTGCTGAGCTTCATCCGCCGCCGCGCCGGCAACACGCTGCAAGACAAGCTCGCCAAAGTGCCCGACGTGCGCCTCGTACTGGCCGACGGCACGGTGTATAAGTACTCCGGCCGCGTTGAAACGGCTATTGGCCAGATAAATACCGAAACCGGCTCCAGCAGCTTCCGCGCCACCTTCCCTAATCCGCAGGGCTTTTTGCGCAGCGGCAGCAGCGGCTCGGTCCGCACCTTTCAGCCCAAGGAAAACGTGCTCATCGTACCCCAAAGCGCGACCTACGAGTTGCAAGGCAAGCGCTTTGTGTACGTGGTGGGCCAGGACACCGCCGCCCACGCCGTGGCCATCACCACCACCCCTACCCCCGACGGGCAGTCGTTTGTAGTAGATAAGGGCCTGAAAGCCGGCCAAAAGGTGGTGCTGGAAGGCGTGGCGGGCTTGAAAGAGAACACCAAGCTGATACCCAAAGTAGTGTCGCAGAAGCAGGCAAAGCCGGAGCTGGCGGGGTAGGTGTCATTTGCTATTCGACTCCGCTGCGCTGCGCGGACGCCAGATGAGCATGACGGCCTTATAATTTGTTAGTCAATAATATACATGCTAAAAATATTCATCGAGCGCCCGGTGCTCTCCACCGTTATTTCGGTTATCCTGGTGCTGCTGGGGGTGCTGGGCCTCACTACGCTACCCATTGCGCAGTACCCCGACATTTCGCCACCCACGGTGCAGGTGTCGGCCAGCTACGCGGGCGCTAATGCCGACGTGGTGCTCAAAAGCGTGCTCACGCCGCTGGAGGAGCAGATAAATGGCGTGGAGGGCATGACCTACATGACCTCGACCGCCACCAACGCGGGCTCGGCCACCATTCAGGTGTACTTCAACGTGGGCCGTGACCCCGACCAGGCGGCCGTGGACGTGCAAAACCGCGTGGCCAGCGCCACCAGCCTGCTGCCCCAAGAAGTAACCCTGGCCGGCGTGACGGTACGCAAGCAACAGAGCAGCAACTTGTTGATTTTTGCGCTCTACAGCGATAACCCCGCCTACGACCAGACCTTCCTCCAGAACTACGCCCAGATTAACATCACGCCCCAGATTCGGCGCGTGACCGGCGTGGGCGCGTCCAACGCCTTTGGCTCGCGCGACTACTCGATGCGCATCTGGCTCAAGCCCGACGTGATGGCCATTTACGGCCTCACGCCAGCCGACATCACGGCCGCCCTAGCTGACCAAAACGTGGAAGCCGCGCCGGGCGCGTTTGGGCAGAATTCTGACCAGAGCTTTCAGTACGTCATCAAGTACACCGGCAAGCTGGTATCGACCGAGCAGTTTGGCAACATTGTGCTCAAGGGCACGGCCCAGGGCCAGCTGCTGCACCTCAAAGACGTGGCCCGCATCGAGCTAGGTGCCCAGGACTACAGCAGCAACAGCGCTACGTTTGGCAAGCCCTCGGTGGGTATTTCGGTGAACCAGACGCCGGGTTCTAACGCCCGCGAGGTTATCGAAAACTCGGTGAAGGTGCTGCAAGAGGCCGAAAAATCCTTCCCGGCCGGCATTCACTACGTGCCGCTGGTGAACATCAACGACTTCCTGGATGCCTCGATTGACAAGGTGATTCACACCCTCATTGAGGCGTTTGCGCTGGTGTTTTTGGTGATTTTTGTCTTCCTGCAAGACTTCCGGTCCACCATCATTCACGGTGTGTCGGTGCCGGTGTCGATTATCGGCACGTTCTTCTTCTTGAAGATATTCGGGTATTCGATTAACATTCTGACCCTCTTTGCCTTGGTACTCGCCATCGGCATCGTGGTCGATGACGCCATTGTGGTGGTCGAGGCCGTGCACGCCAAGCTGGAGAACGGCTATTCGTCACCTAGGCGAGCGGCCATCGACGCGATGAGCGAGATAAGCGGCGCCATTGTGAGCATCACGCTGGTGATGGCGGCGGTGTTCCTGCCGGTGACGTTTCTGGAAGGCTCGACGGGCGTGTTTTACAAGCAGTTCGGTATCACGCTGGCCATTGCCATTCTGATTTCGGCCGTGAACGCGCTCACGCTGTGCCCGGCGCTGGCCGCCCTTTTCCTGCTGCCGCCCGACCACGGCAAGGAGCAACCCGCTGGCGCACAAGGCTCGGCGGGCGAGCTGGGGCCAGATGATGATAAAGACCATAAAACGCCCGAGAAGCGGACGTTCCGCCAGCGGTTCAGCATCGCGTTTAATGCCGCTTACGATGCGCTGGTGGGCAAATACACCAAGGGCGTCCAGTTCCTAGGTACCCACAAAGTAGTGGCGCTGGCGGGCGTGGCGGCCTTCAGCGCGGGGCTGTACTTCCTGATGTCGACCACGCCGAGCAGCTTCGTGCCGGCCGAGGACATGGGCACCATTTTCGTGAACGTGAGCCTGCCCCCGGCCTCGACCCTGGAGCGCACCACGGCCGTAAATACAGAGGTCGATAGCCTCATTCGCAGCATTCCGGCGGTGCGGGGCACGCTGCGCATCACGGGCCAGAATTTCCTGGCCGGCGCGGGCAGCAGCTACGGCATGGTTATCGTGCGCCTCAAGGAGTGGAGCGAGCGCGAGGACATGAATAACCTCCAGGTTATCGATAAGATAACGCAGCTCACGGCCCACATTCGAGCGGCTGAAATCCGCAGTATTTCGCAGCCCACCATCACGGGGTTTGGCCAAACCAGCGGCTTTACCTTCCAGCTGCAAGACCGGGGCGGACACAGCACAGCCGATTTCTTTAAAGTATCGCAGGACTTCCTGGCTGCCCTCAACCAGCGCTCCGAAATCCAGTACGCCACCACGGCTTTCAACCCGGGCTTTCCGCAGTACCAGCTCGCCATCAACGTAGCCAAGGTGAAAGAAGCCGGCCTCACGGAGGCCAACGTCTTGAACGCCATGCAGGTGTACTACGGCGGGCTGTACGCCACCAACTTCAACCAGTTTGGCAAGCAGTACCGCGTGATGGTGCAGGCCGACACCAGCTACCGCGCCAGCCCCGAGGGCTTGAGCAAGGTTTTTGTGCGCAACGCCAGCGGCGCGATGGCCCCCATCACCGAGTTTGTGACCCTAACGCGCATCTACGGCCCCGAAAGCCTGAACCGCTTCAACCTGTTCACGGCCATTTCGGTGAACGGCTCGCCCAAGGAGGGCGTCAGCTCGGGGCAGGCGCTCACGGCCATTCAGGAGGTGGCCTCACAGAAGCTGCCGGCCGGCTACGGCTTCGAGTTTTCGGGCCTTAGCCGCGAGGAGCAAAAGGTAGGCGGGCAGGCGCTGTACGTGTTTGCGCTGTCGCTCATCTTTGTGTACCTACTACTTAGCGCGCAGTACGAGAGCTACTTGCTACCGTTTGCGGTGCTGCTCTCCATTCCGATTGGCTTGTGCGGCACGTACTTGTTTGCCAAGGTGATGGGCATCGACAGCAACATCTACCTACAGATTTCGGTGATTATGCTTATCGGCCTACTGGCCAAAAACGCTATTCTCATCGTAGAGTTTGCCACGCTGCGCCGCCTGCACGGCCTTAGCATCGCGGAGGCGGCCCTGGAGGGCGCTAAGGCGCGCCTGCGGCCGATTTTGATGACCTCGCTGGCTTTCGTGGCCGGGCTGTTGCCGCTGCTGTTTGCTAGCGGTGCAGGCGCGGCCGGCAACCGCAGCATCGGCACGGGCGCGGTGGGCGGTATGCTGTTTGGCACAGTGTTCGGGGTGTTCTTTATTCCGGTGCTGTACATGGTGTTTGCGGGCTTGCAGGAGCGCATCAGCGGCCCGCCCAAAACGCGGGAGCAAATGGACAAGGAGAACGAAGCCGGCGGTCCGCAGGACCCGGACAAAACCGACCACTCGCGGGAAGGCAGCGCCGAGCCCGTGGTGGAGTTAGCGAATGCCCATGCGTAACCATCGCCCTCGTACAACTATAAAAATCAGCGTGATGACTACCGCCAAGCTACCTAGGTTATTTTTACCCCTCCTACTACTGGCCGGCAGCGGCTGCGGCATCCTGCACCCCTACGGCCGCCCCGAAACCGCCACCAGCGGCCTCTACCGTGACCGTAATCCTACCGATAGTACCAGCCTGGCCCAGCGGCCCTGGCAGCAGCTTTTCACTGACCCCAACCTGCAAAAGCTCATCGCCGAAGGCCTCGAAAACAACCGCAACCTGAAGGTGGCCGATGCCCGCATCGCGCAGGCGCAGGCGCTGCTGGCGCAAAGCCGGGCGGCTTTTTTGCCCAGCCTCACGGGGCGCGCTACCACTACCCTTTCGCGCACGGGCGGGGCGTTTGTGAGCACGGGCGTGGGCGGCGGTAGCACTACCATAGGCGGAACCACGGGTACGGGTACGGGCGGAACAGGTACTGGGGGCACCGGAACCGGCACCGGGGGCACGGGTACCGGAACGGGTGGCACCGGGACGGGCACGGGTGGCACCGGGACGGGCACGGGGGGCACCGGCACGGGCACGGGAACCGGCGGCACCGGAACTGGCACCGGCGGCACGGGCACTACCACGACTACCGACCAGTCATCCATTATCACGGGCGGCGCCTCGCACCAATACCTGCTGGGCCTAAGCAGCAGCTGGGAGGCCGACGTGTGGGGCAAGCTGCGCAGCACCCGCCGCGCCTACGCCGCCAGCCTAATGCAGAGCGAGGCCTACCGGCGCGTGGTGCTCACGCAGCTCATCGCCGACATCGCCGACAACTACTACTCGCTGCTGGCGCTGGACGCGCAACTCGAAATAACCCGCCAGACGGTCAAAAACCGTATTCAGGACGTGGAAACCATGAAGCTACTGCTCGAAGGCGACGTGGTAACCGGCGCCGCCGTGGTGCAGAGCGAGGCCAACCGCTACGCCGCCGAGGTCACCATTCCGGACCTAGAGCGCAACGTGCGAGAGGCTGAAAACCTGCTGGCTACCCTCCTAGGTCGCACGCCCGGCCCCATTGCGCGCGGCACGCTGGCGGGCCAGGACGCCCCGCCCGAGCTGCTCACGGGCGTGCCCGGTCAGCTGCTGCGCAACCGCCCCGACGTGCAGCAGGCCGAATTCGCCTTCGAGTCGAACTTTGAATTCACCAACGCGGCGCGCACGTATTTCTACCCGTCGTTCACCATCACGGCCAATGGCGGCCTCACCAGCACCACGCTATCTAACCTATTCTCGCCCACCGCTATTTTTGCCAGCGTGGTGGGTGGGCTGGCCCAGCCCATTTTCAACCAGGGCCTCAACCGCGCCCGCCTGCGCCGCTCCGAAGGTTTGCAGCAGGAATACCTCTATACGTATCAGCAAACGATGTTCGTGGCCGGCCAGGAGGTCAGCAACGCGCTGTTTTCTTACCAGAGCGCGGCCGATAAAAAGCGCATCCGCGCCCAGCAGCTCACCGCCCTCAACCTGGCGGTCGACTACACCCAGGAGCTGCTGCGCGCCGGCTTCGCCAACTACACTGAGGTGCTGCAAGCCCAGCAAAGCCTGCTGCAAGCCCAACTTAACAGTGTGAACGACGAGCTCCAGCAGCGCCAGGCAGTGACGGACTTGTACCATGCCCTAGGCGGCGGCTGGCGCTAACATGGTCCGTGGTTGGTAGCCTCGCGCATCTAACCGGAAATGCTGCTGCTTTCAATTACTTTTTCCAGAAACGCTCGCTCAGACAGTGTCGTTGGCTACGCCAGCCGCCGCCGGGCTAAGCGGGCGTTGCTGCGCAAAGCAAATGCTGCGTTTACTTTAGCGGTACATAAACACCGTAAAATCACCTTCCCGATACTTATCCAGCAGCTTTACCTCGGGGGCCAGCGTCTTGCAAAAAGCAACGATTGCGGCCGGGTCGTAGGCGGCGAGGGGCCCGCCACCGGGCGGCTCCCAGCTGAGCAGGTTGAACCCCAACCCCAGCCGGCAGCTGGCAAACAGCGTCTCGATGGCTTGATAAATAAAGCGCGGGGCCCGATTGCGGTAGTTGAGCGAACCGCTGGCCAGCACGTAGTCGCTATGCGGCAACGGCATCCGCAGAAAGTCGCCGCTGCGCAGCGTGAGGTCGGCCGCGGGGCCGTAGCGGGTTTCGGCCAGGGCGAGCAGTTCCGACATTTGCTCGATGCCCGTGTACTGCACGCCCGCAAAGCGCTGCTTGAGAAACGGATACAAATCGGCGTAGCCACACCCCACGTCCAGCACCGAGCAGTGCGCCAGGTCCCCGATTTGGGTTAGCACGTCGAAGCGCACTTGCTGGCCATCTGGCTGCCAGCCCAGCGCACCAGGGCTACCGGCGCCGTACTCCCGAATGCGTGAGCGGTGATAGCGAGAAATGGCCGCCGTATCGAGTATTGAAGCTATGCGCTTGCGCATGAAGAAGCAGAGTAAATGGCGCGGGCAGCTTAGGCCAATGCAAGAAGCGGGCGCGCTACGCACCTAGGCGGATACCTCGCCGCTCCTTGCCCGCCCTTGAAACCGGCTCCAGTAGCCGTTAGCCAAAGCTAAGCCGCCAGCCCACGCAGCACCTCCTTGGTTTTGCTGACGTGGTCGGTGGCCCCGCCCATGGAATTAAAAATATAGGCGATTTTGCCCGCCGCATCAATCACGAACGTGACGCGGCCCGGCAGCAGCCCCAGGAAAGCGCGCGGCACTTCGTACTGCTTGCGCAACTGGCCGCTGGTGTCGGCCAGCAGCGGGAAGGGCAGCCGGTGCTTCTGGGCAAACTTTTGGTGCGAGGCCTCGCTGTCTGAGCTCACGCCTACCACTACCGCGCCTAGGTCCAGAAAATCTTCGTACTGGTCGCGAAAGGCGCAGGCCTCGGCCGTGCAGCCGGGGGTATCGTCTTTGGGATAGAAGTAGAGCACCACCGGCTTGCCGCGCTGGTCGGCTAGGTGAAAGGTAGTGCCGCTGCCCGTGGGCAACGAAAAATCGGGGGCTTGGTCGCCGAGTTGAAGCATGAGTCTGGTAGCTGAGCGCGCACGGAACACGGTGCGAAGCGCTAAGACAAACGGTAGCTGCCGACCTTTGTTCAGGCTTTAGCCAGCAGCTTGCCGCGCAGCCACCGCCGCACGGGCTCATCGTAGAGCTTGAGGCAGGCGTAGGCGAGCAAAATACTAGCTACAAACGTGAGCACGGCCACCGGCAGCGCCTGCTGCCCCGAAGGCTTGTGCACGTTCACCCAAGCAGTGTAGGTGTAGATGAGCGGGTAATGAGTGATGTAGATGGGGTAAGAGATATCGCCCAAAAACTTGCTGAGCCGGGCGGCGCCCGCCCCGGCTAGCTGCCCGCTGGCCCCGAGCCACACCACCAGCGGAAAGACGAAAATAATGCTGAGCGAATCATACAGGCCGTTGAGCCACAGGCGCTCGGCCCCGCCCACCCTAGGGAAGGCCAGCACCACTACCAGCAGCAAGCTGCACCACCAGAACGCGTGCCTGACGCGGGCCAGGGTGCTGACGCGGCTCAGCAGCAGCCCGGCAAAAAACGGGTAGCCCATGCGGGTGAACCCAACGCGTAACTGTTCCGGTGTCAGCGACCACCCGCCGATAACATCGCCGGTGGGGCTCGTAACGGCGAGGTGAATGAGCGCCGCGCCCGCCAGCGCTGCCAGCACCCCTAGGGCCGCATTGGAAAACTTGCGCACGCCAAGCGCATACAGAATATTGGCGATGTATTCGAAAAACAACGACCAGCCGGGGCCATCGAGCGGGTGCATTTCCTGCCAGCCCCGAATATCCAGTGAGAGCGGCACCGGCAGCAGCGTAAAGCCGATAAACATCACCAGCAGCAGCTTCCACACCGGCGTTTGGCTGATGGTGGGCCACAGCGGGGCCGCCTGAAAGTAGAAGCACGCGGCCCCGATGACCATGCCCAGCACCACCATCGGCTGCAAGCGGATGAGCCGGACTTTAAAAAAATCCTTCAGCGTCAGCCGCTCCCACCGGTCATCGTAGGCGTAGCCGATAACGAAGCCCGAGAGCAGAAAGAAGAAATCGACGGCCAGGTAGCCGTGGTTGATGACCTGGTCGAGGTGGCTGGTCGAATGGGTTTCCCACAAATGAAAGGCGACCACCAGCAGCGCCGCCACGCCGCGCAGGCCATCCAGAATGGCGTAGTGAGGTTTGGTACTGAGCGTAGTAGTAGTCATCGGCGAAGGAAGCAGGGCTGGGTGCCCTGGGCCGAAAGGTAAATGCTAGCGGCCAACCTGGGCCCTGGCAGTTCCTTTGCTCCCGGCCGGCCCCTAGGTCAGCCGGGCCAACAAAAGGGGGCTGGCGGCGGGGCGCCAGCAGTTGCTCGCGTACCCGTCACCAGCCCCAAAAAGGCATTTCCTAGGCGCCTTATTTAGTCAGCCAGCCGTTGGCGTCCAGCCAGTTTTGCAGGCGCTCCGTCCACTGGTCTTTGGTGGTTTTGTTGTTCATGCCAAAGCCGTGGCCGCCCTGCGGATACAGGTGCATTTCGGTTGGCACCTTGTGGCGGTGCAGGGCCTGGTAGAACACAACGCTATTTTGCACGGGCACAACGTTGTCGTCTTCGGCGTGCACGAGGAAGGTGGGCGGCGTTTGGGCGCTCACTTGCAGCTCATTGGAATACAGCCGCACCTGGTCGGCCGCGGGCGTGTCACCTAGCAAATTGCTGCGCGAGCCCTTGTGCGCCAGGCTGTCGGAGAAGCTGATAACCGGGTAAAGCAGCACCAGAAACGCCGGCCGCACCGACGCCGGGCCGGGGTTCACGCCCACCGGCTTGGCAAAGTGCGTGCCCGCCGTAGCGGCCAGGTGCCCGCCCGCCGAAAAGCCCATCAGGCCAATGCGCTCGGGGTTGAGGTTATACTTGGGGGCCTGCTCGCGCACCAGGCGCAGGGCCTGCTGCACATCGAGCAGCGGCGCGATGCTTTTATCGGGCTGGGTCTGGTCGTTGGGCAGGCGATACTTCAGCACGAAAGCGGCTATCCCCATTTCGTTCAGGCGCTTGGCTACGTCGTAGCCCTCGTGGCCCATGGCCAGCCGGGCATAGCCGCCGCCGGGGCAAATGACTACCGACGTGCCGTTGGCCTTTTCCCGGGTGGGCAAATACACCGTGAGCGTGGGCTGAATGACGGTGGCCACGCGCGGGCCGCCGTTTTCGGTCACGCTGGTTTCTTGCAACTTACTGGGCTTCGAGTTGGGCACCGAGCCGCTGTAGAGCGGCAGCACGGGGTGCGGCACCTCCTCCAGGGGAGCTTCCGGCACGGCCTCGGCGGGCGCGGCGGCGGCGGGTTTGGGGTCGGTCACGCGGGGGGTGGCTTTGGCGGGGGCGGTGGGCTTGGCAGCCCGCGGGGTTTGGGCCGATACGGTTTGCGCAGCGCCCACACTCAGGGCTAGTAGCAACAGTGTTTTCTTCATAAGAATGCAATGATAGCCCATGAGCAGGCACCGGGGCCATTTTACGCGCAATAGCCGCCACTGTTGCCCACTACGCAGCGTGGCTCAGCGCACGCTGCGCAGTGGGCAACAGCTGGGCTACTTCGCCCGAGCTACCGCCCCCGCCCTACCCTAGGCGTGCTAAAAACGCAGCTCCGCCGCTACCTGCACCGACTGCCACTTGAATTCCTGCACGGCCGAGCGCTGCCCAATACCCACGTGGTTCAGACCTTGCAGGTAGCGGGCGCTCAGCCCTAGGTTCCGCAAAATGGTTACTTCGAGGCCCGCCGTGGCGCCGAGGCCACGCTCTTCGGTGTCGTGCGTAATGTTGGTGGTTTGCCCATTCAGCTCCTGCTGCGCCTTGAGCATCAGGTCGAACTGCGGGCCCGCCACCACCGCCAGGCGAGGCACGATGCGGTACTTGAGCAGCAGAGGCAGCGACAGGTACTGCAGCTGGTAGCGGGCCCCGTTGCTTACCTCGCCGCTTTGCTGCGAGAACAAGTATTCCTGCTGGATGGCCAGGTGGTCGCTCAGGCCCACTTCGACCAGGGCGCCCACCACGAAGCCCGTTTTCCACTTGGTATCGACGGGCACCACGGGCTTGGGCTCGCCCATATTAAAGTTGGTGTTAGACTGGTTCAGTCCGAGCCGCAAGCCGAAGGTAACCGGTAGTTTTCGGGCGGGCGGGGCATCGGCCGAAGCTTGGGCGCTGGCCACAAACGACCAGCTGCCCAGCAGGCAGGCAAAGAGATACTGTTTCACAAAAAAGCAGGGCCCCGGCGGCTAGTAGCCAGGGCCCTGCAATATATCCATAGCTACGTGCTTAGTCTATCTTAAGCGCCGCTGCAGCACTTTGGCCACGCTATCGAGCCGGCGGCTGATGAGCTGCGCCACTTCGGAGTCGGCCAGGTCCACGCGCTGGCTGCGCGTGATGAGGTAGCGCGCCAGGGTCGCGTTTTCGTCGAGGGCCTGCACCAGCTCGTGCTGCGCATCTTCCCACTCGGCGGCCTGGTCGGCGGCTAGGTAGCGGTAGCGCAGCTCGATGGTTTGCGTCACGAGCTCTGAGAGGCGGGTCAACACCTCAATTTCGGCCGCCGAGGGCACGCGGTATTCTTTGCCGATTACGGCCAGCATGCCGAGCCGGGCACCGTCGCTGGCAATGAGGGCGGCGCCCACGTAGAAATTCAGGCCAATGGCCTGGGCCACGTCGGGCTTAATGAGGCTACAACTCTCCGGCTTGTAGTCGGAAATAATCACCCGCTCGTCGGTCAGAATTGCGGCCGAGCACATGCTTTCATTGCGCACCAGCCCGCCCACCTCGGGCCCGCCCGTGCGCGATTTAAACCATACGTAGTCCTCATCGACCAGCGAAACCAGGGCAATGGGCACGTTGAATAGCTGCGCTGCCCAGGCCGTGTAGTTATCAAATACCAGCTCGGGCGTGGTATTCACGATGGCAAACTGATGCAGCGTCCGCAGGCGAGCCGCATCGTGCGCCGGTATCAGCGCGTCAGGAAAGGACGTTAGCATCAAGTATAATTATAAAGCAGGCTTAGTAATTGGCCTCGCTACCCGGTAAATCAATCAGAATAAATTCGGCGTCTTTGCTGGCCGTAATTGCTACTACTTGCTCGGCCGTAAGTCGAGCTTGGTCGTTGGGGTTCAGGACCATACCATTCACCAGCAGGCTTCCCTGCTTTACGTACACGAAAGTAAGGCGGATTGCAAAAGTTTTGAATGTTATCGTTTTTTCAGCATCCAGCCGGGCCCAGTAAATAGTGCTGTTCGAATTCATGTACACCACGTCTTCGAGCACCTTTTGGCCCGTTACCAGGGGTACCAATTCGTTTTTCCTGCTGCTCAGAAAGCCTAGGTCCTTCTGCTCATAGCTGGGCGCCAAGCCGCGCTGGCTCGGCATAAACCAGAGCTGATAGAGGTGCAGCTGCTTGTCCTGGCGGTTCATTTCACTGTGGGCCAGGCCCGTGCCGGCGGTCATGCGCTGCACTTCGCCCGCCTGGATGGTGGTGCGGTTGCCCATGGTGTCTTCGTGGGTTACCTCGCCTTCCAGCACCAGGGTCACGATTTCCATCTCGGAGTGCGGATGCTGCGGGAAGCCATTCTGCGGCGCTACGGTGTCGTCGTTGAATACCCGCAGCGGCCCGAAGTGCATGTTATTCTTGTCGAAGTAATCGGCAAACGAAAACAGAAAATAGGAGCTGAGCCAGGTAGCGGGGGCAGCGTGGTGGCGCTGGGCGGCCGAGATGTAAGCGAGCATAGGGTAGGTAGTTTGAGCGAAGTCTACGCGAGGGAACGAACGAAGTTAGCGACCTAGGGCCCGGCCCAAACCGAGTATTATCCATTGCCTTCATTTTTAAGCCTTTCCACAAGGACTAGCTGCGCAATAACCTCCCCACCGGCCGCTTCGCTGACCAAACCGGCCAGCAGCGTACCTAGGGCCACGCGCCGGCCGCGCCGGGGCCCGCCGGCTTCGCTGCTACTGCGGCGCTTATCGCCTACTATTACACTTCCTTTTCCCACCCAACCTCTTTTTACCATGCTTACCACTTTGCGCGGGGCTATCCGCGCCTCGCTGGCCGCTACTTTATTGCTAGCCGCCTGCACCAAGAATATGCCCGCACCTAACGGCGAGCCCTCGTCTGACGCGTTGCACGCGCAGAGCACCCAGGCCACGGCCACCACCGCGGCTACCGGCACCAATGGCGTCATGCTGCAAGCCTTTTACTGGGACACGCCCCAGACCACCAGCGGCCAAACCTGGTGGCAGGTATTGGGCGGCAAAGCCACCGAGCTCAGCGACGCTGGCTTCACGGCCCTTTGGCTGCCGCCCGCTTACAAGGGCAGCGGCGCCAACGACGTGGGCTACGGCGTGTACGACCGCTACGACCTAGGCGAGTTCAACCAGAAAGGCACCGTAGCCACGCATTACGGCACGCTGGCCCAGCTGCAAAGCTGCATCACGGCGCTGCACGGCAAAAACGTGCAGGTGTACGAAGACATGGTGATGAACCACCTCACCGCGGCCGACGCGCAGGAGCAGTTCAGCTACAACGGCCAGAACTTCAACGTGTACACGAGCTTTACCTACCCCGGCCGGGCCAACAAGTACAGCGCCTACCAGTGGCATTACTACAATTTCAACGGCACCCAGCAGGCGCCTAACAACGGCTGGTACCAGTGGAATCCCTGGGATTTTCAGCCCTACGCCAACGGCGATGCCTACGACAACCTGCTGGGCTCAGAAATCCGCTACGCCGACCAGAACCAGGTCACCGAAACCATCAAGTGGGGCAACTGGATGACCACCACCCTCGGGCTGGACGGCTACCGCCTCGACGCGACCAAGCACATGCTGACCTCGTTTGTGAACACCTGGCTCGACAACGTGAAGGGCTCGTCGGGCCGCTTCGCAGTGAGCGAGGCGTGGTTCAAGAACCTAGGCGACCTCAACAACTACGCCGCGGCCACGGGCGGGCGCACCAGCTTGTTTGACGTGCCGCTGCACTACACTTTCCAAAGCATGAGCAGCGGCAACGGCGCCTGGGACATGCGCGGGCTGCAATTTGCTGGCTTCACCGAAGCCAACGGGGCGCTCTCCGTATCGTTCGTCGATAACCACGACACCGACCAGACGGGCGGGGCGCTGAATTCACCAGTCGTTAACCTCAAGATGCTGGCCTACGCCTACATCCTGACCCGCGAGAAAGGCTACCCCTGCGTTTTTTACAAAGATTATTACAACCACGGCCTGGGCGCCCAAATCAAAACCCTGATGCAGGTTCGCCGGGCCAATGCCTACGGCGCGGCCTACGAGTACACCAGCGTCGATGATGCCGACTACTACGCTTACTCGCGGGCCGGCGATAGCACCCACAAAGGCCTGATGCTCATTCTCAACGATGGCAGCAACGCCCGCAGCCAGGGCATCACCTCGCCCTTCAAAAACGCGACTCTTACCGACAAAACCGGCAACTACGGCGGCACCGTCACCACCGATGCCAACGGCTACGGCAGCTTCCCGGTGCAGGGCCGCAGCTGGTCGGCGTGGGTGCCAAACTAGGTAGCTCGCCGGCAGATTGGCACAGAATCTGCACTATTCCCTTCGACAGTAAAAGCCGGCTTCCAGCCGGCTTTTTTGTGCCCTAGGCGCTCGGGTTTTCGATTTCGCGGGCTAGCTCGGCGTACCACGCTGCGCCGTACTTGCGCTCCAGCGGCTCCTGCAAAAACTTGTAGACCGGCACGCCGAGCTTGGCCCCGAAGGAGCAAGCCGGCGAGCAAATGTCCCAGCGGTCGTAGTTCAGCGCTTCGAAGCCCTCGTACTTGGTGATGCGAATCGGGTACAAATGGCAGCTAATCGGCTTCTTAAAGTCGGTAGCGCCCGCCAGATACGCCTGCTCGATGCCGCACTTCAGAATGCCGCGCTCATCGTAGAGCGCGTAGGCGCACTCCCGGTCGTTGATGGTCGTAGTGCTGTAGTCGCCCTCCCAATCCTCGATGTAGAGACCCTGCGCGGCAATGGCCGCCTTGCCAGCCTCAGTCAGGAAGGGCTCAATCTTGGGGTATTCTTGCTTGAGAATATCCAGCTCCGCCAGCTCGAGCGGGGCGCCTAGGTCGCCCTCTACGCAGCACGCGCCCTTGCAGGCGTCGAGGTTGCAGACGAAGAACTGCTCGGCCACATCTTCGGAGATAACGGTATGTTGAATAACAATCATGGATTCAGACTGAATTTATAGGCTATAAAAAGCAGTTAGCTAGGCGGCGCCCTCGGTCGGGGCGGGGCCGCTCGCGTTAGCAGGCCGCCGCGGCGCTGCCAAAAATGGTAGCACAAAGATACCGCCCGCCCACCCTCCCAACTTATCTTTGTCAGCTAGCCGCCGCCGGGCGGCCTATTCTGTATGGCTTTAGATTATCACGCTCTCCTCAATCCCTCGCAGGCCGCGGCGGTGCTCCAAACCGAAGGCCCCTGCATGATTATCGCCGGCGCCGGCTCGGGCAAAACGCGGGTGCTCACCTACCGCATCGCCCACCTGCTCGAGCAAGGCGTGGACCCATTCAACATCCTGGCCCTCACCTTCACCAACAAGGCCGCCAAGGAAATGCGCGCCCGTATCGAGAAGGTGGTCGGCCCCAACGCTAAAAACCTGTGGATGGGCACTTTCCACTCCGTTTTTGCCAAAATTCTGCGCTCGGAAGCCGATAAAATCGGCTTCCCGCGCTCATTCACCATCTACGATACCCAAGACTCGCGCACCCTCGTCGGGCAGATTGTGAAGGAGTTGGAGCTTGACGACAAGCTCTACAAGCCCAGCACGGTCCTGGGGCGCATTTCGGCGGCCAAGAACAAGCTGATTTCGCACACGCAGTACGTCAGCGACCCCGTGATTCGGCAGGACGATGAGGCGGCGCTGCGGCCCAAAATCGGCGTCATTTACCAGCAGTACCAGCAGCGCTGCTTCAAGGCGGGCGCGATGGACTTCGACGACCTGCTGTTCCAGACCAACGTGCTCTTCCGCGACCACCCGGATATTCTGAATAAGTACCAGAATAAATTCCGGTTTGTGATGGTGGACGAGTACCAGGATACCAACTATTCGCAGTACCTCATCACGCGCAAGCTGGCGGCTAAGGAGCGGAATATCTGCGTAGTAGGCGACGATGCGCAGAGTATCTACGCCTTCCGCGGCGCGGATATTTCGAATATTCTCAACTTCGAGAAAGACTATCCCGAGCTCAACGTCTTCAAACTGGAGCAGAACTACCGCTCGACCAAGAACATCGTGTGGGCGGCCAACTCGGTCATTAAAAACAACCAGGCGCAGCTGCGCAAAGACGTGTTTTCGGACAACGAGGACGGTAATCTAATCGAGCTGATAAAAGCGTCGTCGGACAACGAGGAAGGTAAGCTAATTGCCCAGTCGATATACGAGGACAAGATGAACCAGCATCTGTCCTACGACAATTTTGCCATCCTCTACCGCACCAACGCCCAGAGCCGGGCCATGGAAGAGGCCCTGCGCAAGCTCAACATCCGCTACAAGATTGTGGGCGGTCTAAGCTTCTACCAGCGTAAGGAAATCAAGGACTTAGTGGCGTATTTGCGCCTCACTGTCAACCCCAACGACGAGCAAGCGCTGCGCCGCGTCATCAACTACCCGAAGCGCGGCATCGGCGACACGACCATCAGCAAGCTGATAAATTCGGCCGAGGAAGCTAATCACACGCTGTGGGAAGTGGTAAGTAACGCCGAGCAGTTTTTGCCATCTCGCGTGAGCAACCCAGTGGTGGGTTTCGCCGAAAAAATCAAGAGCTACACGGCCGTGGCCGGCAAGGAAGACGCCTTTGAGGCGGCCAAATTCATTGCCAAAAACTCGGGCATGCTGGAGGAATTGTACGCCGACAAGAGCATCGAAGGCTTGTCGCGCTACGAGAACATTCAGGAATTGCTCAACGGTATTAAGGAATATACCGACGACCCCGAGCGCGAGGACAAGTCCCTAGGTGCCTTTTTACAGGACATTGCGCTCGTAACCGATTCCGACCTGAAGGACGCCGCCCAGGAAGGCGAGGCCGTGACGCTGATGACGATTCACTCAGCTAAAGGTCTGGAATTCCGTAACGTATACATCGTAGGCATGGAAGAAAACCTCTTCCCGAGCCAGATGATGATAACCTCGCGGGCCGACCTGGAGGAGGAGCGCCGCCTGTTCTACGTAGCTATTACGCGGGCCGAGAAGAAGCTGACGCTCAGCTACGCTACCTCGCGCTACCAGTGGGGCAACCTGCGCAGCTGCGAGAAATCGCGCTTCCTCGACGAAATTGACCCGCAGTACCTAAACGTGAAGTTTGCGGCCGGCCCAGCCGTGGGCGAGTCGCCCTTCCAGCACGTATTCGAGCGCCGCTCGAATCTCGTGGCGGCGCCCGTCCGTAAGACGGTGGCGACCAAGTACGTGGCCCCGGCCGATTTTAAACCATCCGATACCAGTAACTTGCAGGCCGGCCAGCGTGTCGAGCACCCCAAGTTCGGTTTCGGCCAGGTGACGACGCTGGAAAAGCAACAGGGCACCGTGAAAGCGATTATTCAGTTTGACGAGGTGGGCGAAAAGACCTTGCTGCTGAGCTTCGCTAAGCTGCGGGTGCTCTAGAGAGCTCCGTTCTGTCATGCTGAACGCAGTGAAGCATCTTGTCCGCTTTATTGCTGACGCAATGATTACTGTGCCAAGCAAGATGCTTCACTGCGTTCAGCATGACAGCCTTTTTTAGCTTGGCGTGAAATACTAAATTTAATGCAAGAAATACCCACTCCCCTGCCCTTCCACCTGCAACTGCTGGTGCGTGAATATGGGCAAAGCACCTACGCACTCATTCAGGGCTTGGCCCAGATTGAGGATGTGGCCGAGCGCACCCGCCGTGCCGCCGGCATCGTGCAAATGATGCTGCGCCTGCGCCCTACCCTGCGCGACCAGCCCGATATTCAGACCCGCCTCTGGAACCACCTGCACGCCCTGGCCGGCACCGAGGTGGCCCTCGATGCGCCCGTACCACTTTCGCCGCCCCGCCTCTACTCCGAGCGCCCCAAGCGCGTGGAATACCCGCGCCAAGCGCCGAAGTTGAAAGCCTACGGCCGCGGCATCGAGGCTCTGGTGGCCAAGGCGCTGGCCCTAGGTGACCCCGCCGAGCGCGAACAAGCCGCGGTGCAAATCGGGCGCACGATGAAGTTTCTCTACCGCCAGCACAATAAGGAGAACGCCAAGGATGTGACCATCATCCGGCACCTAGCCGAGCTGTCGGGCGGCGAGCTTAAGCTCGATGTGCAGGCCGTGGCCGACCAGGGTTTGTTTGAAATCGCCAACCTACCCACCGCTACCACCACCACGCAGCGCCCCACCACCAGCCAGTCCAGCCGCCCCGAAGGCCGGGACAACCGCGAAAACCGGGAGCGCCGCCCCGACCGCCCCGAGGGCGCTACCTCCGGCTTTGGCAATGGCAACAACAATAAAAAGCGCGATAAAAAGCGGAATAAGAAGTTTCGCTCCGAGCCGCAGCAGCCGCCGCAGTAGCTTTGCGGCCCGATTGACCCCGCGTTTTATGAAAAGCTCGGTCAATTGATAATTGCTCACTGTTAATTGATAATTGAAATAGAATGGCTGCATTTGAAGTGCGCGGCGGACAGAAGCTGCACGGGGAGATAATCCCGCAAGGGGCTAAGAATGAGGCGCTCCAGATTTTGTGCGCGGTCTTACTCAGCCCCGAGCCCATCACCATCAGCAACGTACCCAACATCCGGGACGTGAACAAGCTCATCGAGCTGCTGCGCGACCTAGGGGTGAAAGTGGGCCAGCTTGCCCCCGATACCTACATGTTTCAGGCCGAGGACGTGCGCCTCGACTACCTCGATACGCCGCAATTCGTGGCCCAGGCCCGCGAGCTGCGCGGCTCCGTGATGCTGCTGGGGCCGCTGCTGGCCCGCTACGGCCGCGCCCAGCTACCCAAGCCGGGCGGCGATAAAATCGGCCGCCGGCCGCTCGACACGCACTTTGTGGGCCTTGAGAAACTCGGCGCGCACCTTACGCTGGAGGGCAATGACTTCTACCGCATGCACGTCGATGGCAAGCTGCGCGGCGCTTCCATGCTGCTCGACGAAGCCAGCGTAACCGGCACCGCCAACATCGTGATGGCCGCCGTGCTGGCCGAGGGCACCACCACCATTTACAACGCGGCCTGCGAGCCTTACTTGCAGCAGCTTTGCAAAATGCTGGTGCGCATGGGCGCTAATATTCAAGGCATTGGCTCTAACCTGCTCACTATTGAGGGAGTGGAAAGCCTAGGGGGCACCGAGCACCGCATGCTGCCCGATATGATAGAAATCGGCTCTTTTATCGGCCTCGCGGCCATGACGGGCTCCGAAATTACCATCAAGGACTGCCAGATTCCGGAGCTGGGCATCATCCCCGACACGTTCCGCAAGCTGGGCATTCAGTTGGAGTTTCGCGGCGATGACATTCACATTCCGGCCCAGGAGCACTACGAGCTGGCGACCTACCTCGACGGCTCTATCCTAACCGTGAGCGACCATACCTGGCCGGGCTTCACGCCTGATTTGCTGAGCATTATCCTCGTGGTGGCCACCCAGGCCAAGGGCACGGTGCTCATTCACCAGAAGATGTTCGAGTCGCGCTTGTTCTTCGTGGACAAGCTCATCGACATGGGCGCCCAGATTATCCTTTGCGACCCGCACCGCGCCACCGTTATCGGGCTCGACCGCCAAAAACAGCTGCACGGCATCACCATGTCATCGCCCGACATTCGGGCAGGCGTGGCACTGCTCATCGCCGCGCTCAGCGCCGATGGCAAGAGCACCATCCTCAACGTGGAGCAGATTGACCGCGGCTATCAGAACATCGACGAGCGCCTGAACGCCCTAGGTGCCGATATTCGGCGCGTGTGAGGTTAAAGCGAAATTTTAATTCGGAGGCATAACTCGTTCTGCTTCAGAAATAAGCAAAAAAGCCCGGTCAGCAATGACCGGGCTTTTTTGTTGGCTAGGTGGGTTACCCGCTGAGGTAAGTTGGATAAAGAACCAGCTGCGCAGCTGATTCTCTTCCCTTTCAGCTTTCCCCCCTTCTTTTCTGATGAAACGCCTGATTTATCCGGCCCTGCTAGGGCTGGCATTGGCAGGATGCAGCCAATCCGCAACCGAGCAAAGCACCACTGCGCCGACCGAACCTACATTCAATCAACAAGTTATTACGCAAGGACCAAGCCCGGAAGTAGCGTCGCCAGCTCCGGAAGTAGCGGCGCCCGCCGCACCAGTACCCGCAGCCCGACCACTCGGCCGCGATGTGGTGTACCAAGGCGAGCTCAACTTGGCGGTGGATGATTTTGAGCAGGTGTCGGCGAGCATTAACCGGCTGCTGGTGCGGCACGACTCCTACTTGAGCACGGCGCATGAGGAGCGTGGCAATGGCCAGCAGCGCCAGGAAATGACGATAAAAGTGCCGCCAATGGAGTTTGCTGCCCTGGTGGCCGACCTCAGCCGCCTAGGGCACGTCGAGAACAAGGACATCGCCTCGACCGACGTCACGGCCGACCTAGTGCAAGCCGCTACCAGCCTGGCGGCCAAAAAAGCCGCTATAGCCAAATACCAGCAGCAGCTGGCCAGCACCACTAACCCGGCCGACGCACGCCGCCTCGAAGAGCAAACCCGCCAGCTGCGCCTCGACCTGACCGCCGACCAGACGCATTTGCAGCAGCTTGGGGTCCGCAGCGCCTGGGCCTCGCTCACGCTGCGCTACTACCAAGTGCTGCCCATGCCGACACCGAACGCGCCGCTGCCTACGTTTGCGCCGCAATTTTTGGCGGCTTTTTACCGCGGCTGGTCGGTGATACTTAGCATCTTGGTGGCGCTCACCAATTTCTGGCCCCTAGGGCTGCTGGGAGCAGTGGGCACGTGGGCGGTGCTGCGCCGGCGGCAGCGCCACCCGGCCGAACTATGAATGGTGTGCATTTGCGGCGGTAGCGGCATCTTTTGAGGGCAGATAAGTCGATAATCAGGCTACGCCGGCACCTTCTCACTCCTTTTATTTTTTGATATGAAGCAGTATCAATGGTTGGTTATCGGCCTGATGGCCAGTGCACAGTGGGGTTGTCAGCAAGCTTCTGACAAAAGCGGAGGCGCTCTAGCAAAAGAAGAAAAGATGCCGATGATGGCTCCACCGCCCGCAGCAGCTCCACCTCCCCCAGCCGAGGCTATTGCGCAAGAAACCAGACCGTTGCCAACTGAGGCAAGGCCTGCTACGCTAGCGGCCCGGCTACTCGTGTACCACGCCGAGGTGCGGCTTAAAGCCGCCAACATGCCCCACGCTATGGCCCAGCTCGATAGCCTGGTGCAACGCAGCGGCGGCTACCTAAGCGCCGCGTCTGAAACCCGCGCTGATGGCGAGTGGCGGCAGGCCACGACCATTCGGGTGCCGCCCGCGCAGTTCCGGGGTCTTCTCACGGGCCTGGCGGGCTTAGGTACCATCGAGGAGAAAAAGCTGAGCACCGACGACGTTACCGCTGAGCACGCCGACGTAGCCGCCCGTCTCCAAACTAAGCGTACCATCGAGCAGCAGTATACTACGCTGCTCGCCAAGGCGCAGAAAATCAAGGATATTCTGGACATTGAAGAAAAGCTGGGCGAGGTGCGCGAGGAAATCGAAGCTACCGAAAGCCGGCTCAAAACCCTGAACAACCAAGTAGCCTACTCTACCATCGAACTCACGCTGTACCAGCTGCTGCCGCAGTCCATGCCAGATGCGCCAGTGGTTTCGCTGGGTAGCCGGGTGGTCGAGGCCTTCTACGATGGCTGGCAGCTACTTACCTCCTTGCTGGTCGGCGCCATTAATCTCTGGCCGGTGCTCTTGCTCGTAGTAGGCAGTTGGTGGCTGTGGCGGCGCCGCCGAGTGCGGCGCCTTACTTCGCCCACTCAACCAGCGCCTAACGCTACCTCCTAAAAGAGAAGCGGCCGCAGCACCTAGGTGCTGCG
>NZ_JBHUFD010000018.1:674860-1053586 GCF_042681145.1 Hymenobacter bucti | reverse complement strand
CCGCTTCTCTTTTAGGAAATGACTGATAATTAATCTACTACCATATCCACCACGCTCGTTACCAACGAGAGCGCGAGGCTGAAAATCAAGGCGCTCACAAAGCCCGTGACCGAGAAGCTACTCATTAAGTAATCGGCTAGCTTTATGATGATGACGTTGATAACCAGGAGGAAAATCCCTAGGGTCAGCACCGTAATCGGAAAGCCGATGAGCTTGAGTATCGGCTTGACCGTTGCGTTGAGCAAACCCAGCACAACAACCAGGATTGCGGCACTGCCCACCCCGGTGAGTTGCACACTCGGCGCCATTATTTTAGCCAGGCCATAAGTAAGCAAGGCCGTGAGGATGAACTTAATAAGGATTTTAACCATGACGGTGAAAGAGGTTTAGGGTGAGAGTTAGTCGGCGCTTTCCTTGCTTTCTTTGCCTTTGCCTTTGGCTGCGAGGCGGCCCTGCGACACGGCCATCCAGTTGCAGAGCTGGTAGAGCAGGCGGGCGCCCACAATGCCATTCCACTCACTATCGCCGGGTGCCACTTCGTTGAGGTCGAGGCCGATAATGGTGCGGCCCGAGCGCACTACCTGGCGCAGTAGGTATGTAGCTTCTTCGTATTCGAGGCCGCCGGGCACGGGCGTGCCGGTGCCGGGGCACAGCTTGGGGTCGAGGCCGTCGATGTCGAAGCTGATGTAGACTTTCTGCGGTAGCTGGGCAATTATCTTACCGCACACTTTCTTCCACGACTTCTTGGCGTACTTCTCTTCGCTCAGAAAGCGCTGGCCGAAGATGGCCACCCGGCCCACCGAATGCTCGATGAGGTTGGCCTCCTGCTGGCACATATCCCGAATGCCAACCTGCACCAGCTTCTTCACCTGCGGCAGTTGCAGGGCGTTGTACATGATGCTGGCGTGTGAGTATTTGAAGCCCTCGTAGGCCGGGCGCAAGTCGCAGTGCGCGTCAAACTGCAGAATGCCAAAGCCTTCAGGATTGCGCTCGGCCAGCGCGTGCAGGTAGCCTAGGGGCGTGCTGTGGTCGCCGCCGAGCACGGCTACGGTCTTGCCCGCGTCGAGCAGGGCGCCGGTTTTTTGCTTGAGCCACTGCAACAGCTTATCGCCTTCGGCATTGATGCGGGTAGTGGCGGTGCCGTGCAGCGCAGCTTCGGCTACGGGCTGGCCATTTTCGAGCCAGCCGATGTAGCCGGCCGCCAGCGGGCGCAGGTCGCGGCTGGCCTGGGCGATGGTTTCGTCTTCCTCCTCCATGGCCAAGCCCAGCTTCCAGGCGTCGGGCAGGTCGGGGTCGTAGAGGTCTACTTGCAGCGACGCCTCGCGGATGGCTTCGGGGCCCTGCGCGGTACCGGCACGGTAGCTCACGGTCACTTCCCAGGGCACGGGCACTACTACTACCTGGGCCTCGTCGGGGGTGAAGGGTAGGCCAAACAAGCCGCCCGCCGCGTCGCCCAACGCGTTGGGGTCAAAGTTGGCAATTTTTTGGGCGCGAGAATCTGTTGACACGAGTAAAAAATAACACCAAGCGCGGGGCACTTGGTGAGGTTAAGAGTGAGCTTTTAAGGTAGATTAGCCGGGCGCCTAGGCAACCAGCCAGGGTGTTTAGCGCGGTGTTAGGCAGCCGACTGGGTTTTACCCAGAAAGTCGTAAGTGCGAATAATCTCCAGGATTTTCTCGAACGTAGCCCGGTCAAAAAACAGCATCAGGGGCAATTCTACCGAGTTGTTCTTGTCCGAAAACTGGGTAATAACCGAAAAAATTAAAGGCTGCAGGGTATCCGGGTCGGGCATCAGGCTATGCAGGGCGGCCGACAGGTCGCCGGTTGGCGCCTGGGGCGGCGCCCCGTAGATGCTGGCTTTCAGAATATTGGCCAGTTGCGTTACCAACGCCCCGGTGATGATGTTGCTGATTTCCAGCAGCAGAGATTCCTGTAGCTCATCCAATTTCAGGGAATCAGTTACCTGCATGCGCAGGCAAACTTTGGACAGTCGCTGAATGTGCTGACCCGAGAAGAACATGAACGTTGACCCGTTGAAATCACCCCGGATGTCGCTTTGAATAGCCACGTAGCGCGCCTGATAATCGCGTACCCGCCCGATGATGTCGGTGCTCGGCAGCAAATCCAGGTTGGGCACTTCGAGCATTACCCGCTCCTGCGCAATCACTGCGAAGCTATCGGCCGCGCGCGCTAGGCCGATATTGAGAATTTCGCGGATAATGTCGCGCTCCAATTCATTCATTAAGACACTCATAACATTCTAGGCGTAGAAGCAGCGGGCAGAACCTGCGCGGTACTTACGAAAGCAAGTGAAAAGCGGCTGAAGTCAAGGCCGTTTAGTTAAGAACAGGCGAGTAAGGGCGGGCACGTCGAGCACCAGGCACAGTTGCCCGCTACCGAGCAGCGTTACGCCCCCAAATAAATCTATTGTATCCAGAGGCTTGCTCAGGGGTTTCACCACGATGCTTTGCTGGCGCAAAAAGCGGTCTACTATCAGCCCGAGGCGGCGGTTGCCGTAGCTCACCACCAGCACCTGGTACAGGGTCTCGTGGGGGGGCAGGTCGGCGCGGGTGGCACGGGGCAGCGGCTCGTCGCCCTCAGCATACAGTAGCTGGCGCAGAGGCACTAAGGGCACGTTTTCTTCCTGCACCCGAGTCATGAGCAGGCCGCCCACGGCAAATATTTCGTCAGCGGGCAGCGCCAGCACGGTGTCGGTGTGCAGCAGCGGCACGGCGTAGGCGCGAGCGTCCAGCTCAATCAGCAGTGCTCCCTTCACGGCAATGGACGTGGGCAGCACCAAGGTAAACGTGGTGCCCTTGCCCAGCTCCGAGCTTACCCGCAGCCGGCCCCCTAGGGAGTCGATGGCGAGCTTCACCACATCAAGGCCCACGCCCCGGCCCGAGATGTCGGTTATCGTTTCGGCCATGGAGAAGCCCGGCTCGAAGAGCAGCATCCACACGCCTTCCTCGTCGAGCAGGGCAGCGGCCTCGGCCGTCACAACATTTTTGCGGATGGCTTTTTTGCGCACGGCTTCCGTATCGATGCCCCGGCCGTCGTCCTGCACTTGAATCAGCACGTCATCGCGCTCGGTAAGGGCCGAGATTTGCAGCCGCCCCGCCGCCGGCTTGCCGGCCGCCACACGGGTAGCGGCGTCTTCGAGGCCGTGGCTAACGCCGTTGCGCACAATGTGCAGCAGCGCATCGGTGATGAGCTGCAGTACGTTGCGGTCAATCTGCACGTCTTGCCCAGACAGGGTCAGCTCGACCTGCTTGTTTTCAGCGGCGGCCACGTCGCGCACCACCCTAGGAAACTTGTTGAGTAGCACCCCCGCACCTACCAGCCGCACATCCATTACGGAGTACTGCAGGTCGTCGGAAATGCGGAACAGGTGCTGAGCGGTAGTTTGCAGCGCGGCGTTGCCAAGCTCGGCGGCTAGGGTCAGAATTCGGTCGCGGTCGATAACGAGCTCGCCCACCAGGTTCAGCAGCTTGTCGAGCTTTTTGACCGGGATATACACCAAGTCCGACAGCTCGAGCTTGCGGCCGGCATCAGCGTCGGCCTCCTCGGTAGTTTGCTCCGGGGCGGCCTGGGCGGGCTCCTTGCCCTGAATGAGCAGCTCCAGGTTATCAAGCAGCGTGTGCGCGTCAGCCGATTCCTGGCCGGCGCCCACGGCCCGAATCATGCCCCCTAGGGTATCGACAGCCCCGAAAGTGAGCGGCACGAGCGAGCCGGTAAACGTGCGCTCCTGCCCCCGAATCTGCCCAAATAGGGTTTCCATCTTGTGGGCCACCTCCCCCATGTCCATAAATCCCATGGCGCGGGCGTTGGCCTTGAGGTTGTGCATGAGCCGGAACAGCTCGTTGAGGGCCGGCGTGTCCTGCGGGTTGCGCTCGAGCTCGCTGAGATGGCGCGACATGGCGTCGTAGTATTCCAACGCCTCGGCCATGAACAGCTCCCGGTACTCCTGGTCGCGTGATTTCATGGCCGGTGGGGTCGCAAGCTGCGCTGACCTGCTATGAGCCCAGCCGCACTGCATCGCCCGGCCCAGGTTATCCTGGCCGGCCAGCAAAGGCCCGGTAACACGTTAGCAGTAGACATCAGCAGCAAAACAACGCAAAAAAGAAGAAGAAAAAGCCAGCCTGGGCGCTCGGCCAGGCTGGCCTTATTGCAAGCAAGGTACTCTAGGCGCGGGGACCGTCGCCCTGCAGGGCGCCGCCCACAATTTCGAGCACCCGCTCTTCCGAGAAAGGCTTCACGATGTAAGCCAAGGCACCGTTTTCAATGGCCTCGTTCACAATGGTTTCCTGGCCCACGGCCGAGCACATCACCACCTTAGCATCGGGCTGCTGCTGGCGAATGCCTTTGAGCACATCGAGGCCCGTGTTGTCGGGCAAGATTACGTCGAGCGTAATGAGGTCGGGCGTGGTAGCCACGGCCATTTCCAGCGCCTGCTGGCCGTTGGCAGCTTCGCCCACCACGTCGTAGCCGGCGTCGGTGAGCATATTTTTGAGCATCGTCCGCATATAGAACGAGTCGTCGACGATGAGAATGCGCTTATTCATGAAGCTGTACTTGAGATAAAGAAGGAAGCAGTATGTAGGTGGTGGCAGGCTGCCACGCGGCCTCTCTACGGCTATTTGGGCGGGGCGGGTGCATTTGGCGCGTCGGGGGCCTTGGTCAAGGCGGGTTCAGCCTTGCCGGGCAAGCGCATTATTTCACTAGGAGTTAACAGCTTAGCCATATCCAGCACGATAATCACACCTTCATCATCGGGCAGCTTAGCAATGCCTTCCAGGTACTTATCGCGCTGGCCGCTGTCCTGCACAAACTCCGGCGCGGGCTCGATGAGGCTGACGGGAATGGTGAGCGGGCGCGGCACCTCGCGCACCATCAGGCCGAGGGTGTAGTCGGCGGCCTCCACAGCCAAGGTGTAGGAAAATTCGGGCACAGGCCGGCCGGCTGGCCGCAGCTGAAACCGCTCCTCCAGGTCCACGATGGCGATAATATCGCCGCGCAGATTGGCAATGCCTTTAATGAAGGGGGGCGTTTTGGGCATCTTTACCACTTCGGGCGTCACCGTCACCTCTTTCACTTGCTCGATGCGAATGCCGTAGTCCTCATCGCCCAGCCGGAAAACAATGAGTTGGACCACGGCTTCCGGCACCGCCGGGGCAGCGCGCCGGGAGCCCGGCGCCGCAGAAGAATCAGCCATATATAAGTACGTACTTCCTAGGTTAGGTAGGGCGCCCGCTCCGTTGTGCAGCGGGCGCCCTAGGTGGCGTTAGTCCTTCGAGCGAGCTTTGGTCTTGGTGCGGGGCCGCGCCGGGGTGGTGGCCGCCGGCGCGGGCTCGGCTGCTACTGACGTAGCAGCTTTGGCCCGGCGGCGCGAGGTGGGAGCTGCGGGCGCGGGCGCAGGGTCTGCGGGGGCAGCCGCTGGCCTACGGGTCAGCCGCCCGGTGTGGCTACTAGTAGCCACACCGGCCTTCGGGCTTTGCCCGTTGGAGTGACCGTTTGCGCTGGCCGCGCTGTTGTGGCGGCCAGCCGCCGTGAGGCGCGACGAGGACAGCTGATTACTAGCACCAGCCGCGCTGGCCGGCGCGGCAGCGGGGGTGGGCGCCGCGGTAGCCACCGGGCGGCGCACCAGGCGGCGCGGCAGGGGTTCGGGCTCTGGCTCGGGTTCGGGCTCGTAGTATTCAACGAGCTGGAAGGTTTCGAGGCCGTCCTGCAAGTCGTCGGCGATGTCGGAGAGGCGCTGCGAAGAGCTCACCAGCTCCTGCATTGAGGTCGAGAGCTGGCGAGCCGTGCCGGCCACCTGCTGGGTGCCAGTGGCCGTTTGCTCGGCAATGGCCACCACTTCTTCCACGTACTTTACCACGTCGCCGATAGACGTTTGCTGCTGGGCCGTGGCCGTCAGAATGTCGCGCGAAGTGCGCAGCGTTTCGCCGCTACTGGTCGCGATATTTTTAAAGGCCGTGCTGGCCTCAAACGTCGCGTTTTTACCCTTGAGCACCCGGCTTTCCATGGCGCTGATAGCGGCCGCAGCGCTGGTCGTGTCCTTGCGCACATCTTCCACCAGCGTCGCGATTTCGCTGGCTGATTTGCGCGAGCCTTCGGCAAGCTTACGAATTTCTTCGGCTACTACGGCAAAGCCGCGGCCGGCTTCGCCGGCGCGGGCGGCTTCGATGGCGGCGTTGAGGGCCAGCAGGTTAGTCTGCGAGGCAATGTCGGTAATCACGCCCAGCGATTTGCTGATTTCCTGCGAACGGGTCGAAAGCACTTCGATAGTGCGCGAGGTCTGGGTGGCGGCCCCGGAGATTTCCTCCATGTTCTTCACCACCTCGGCCACCGTTTTCAGGCCTTGCTGCGAGCTCTGCTCACCCATGATGGCCGACTTGTTCACCACGTCGGCTTTGTTGGCCGTTTCGCGGGTGGCGGTCATGATTTCCTCAATCAGCTTGAAAGCCTGGTCGGTCTTGAGGGCTTGGTTTTGCGCGCCTTCGGCCATCTGCTGCATGGCCAGCGCCACGTCAACCGTTACCCGGCTCATTTCCTGACCTTTATCCACCATTTCTTCCGAAGAAGTGCCCACTACCTGCGCCGAATCGTTAATTTCGCCGAGCAGCGTATTGAGGTTTTCCACGGCCAGGTTCAACGAGTTCGACATCGAAAGAATGTCGCCCGTCGTCTGAATCTCCACGAGCTGCGTCAGGTCGCCTTCCGACATGGCTTGCACCACGCGGCTCACTTCCAGCACTGGCAGGCCGATGCTCTCAATCAGCGCGTTCAACGTGTCTACCAGTTCTTTCCACGAGCCCGACACGCCGCCCACGGTAGCGCGCTCGGTCAGTTTGCCCTCGGCGCCCGCTACACGGGCCACGCGGCTTACTTCCGAGGCCAAGCGGTTGAGGTCGTCCACCATCAGGTTGATGGTTTGAGCCAAGTCGGCCACCTCGCCGGCCGCCTCCAGGGTCAGCTTCTGGGTCAAGTCACCTAGGCTTACTGCCGTCACGATTTTTACGATGCCCCGCACCTGGGTGGTGAGGTTGGTGGCCATCGTGTTCACGTTGTCGGTCAGGTCTTTCCACACGCCGCTCACGTTGGGTACTTCGGCCTGGCCGCCGAGTTGGCCCTCGGTGCCCACTTCCACAGCCACGCGGGTTACCTCGCCGGCGAAGATGTTGAGCGAGTCCACCATCTGGTTGATGTTGTCCTTGAGGTCGAGCAGTTCGCCGCGCACGTCCACCGATACTTTCTGGCTGAGGTCGCCGCGGGCCACCGCGGTCGTCACGTTGGCAATGTCGCGCACTTGGCTGGTAAGCGAGGCGGCCATCGTGTTCACGTTGTCGGTCAGGTCTTTCCAAGTGCCTTTGACGCCCGGCACGTTGGCCTGGCCGCCGAGCTTGCCTTCGGTGCCCACTTCGCGGGCCACCCGGGTCACCTCGTCGCCGAACACGTTCAGCGAGTCCACCATCTGGTTGAGGTTTTCCTTGAGCTGCAACAGCTCGCCGCGCACGTTCACCGTTACGCGCTGGCTGAGGTCGCCGCGGGCGACGGCCGTAGCCACGTTGGCAATGTCACGCACCTGAGAGGTCAGGTTAGAGGCCATCGTGTTCACGTTGTCCGTCAGCTCTTTCCAGGTGCCCGATACGCGGGGCACGTTGGCCTGGCCTCCTAGGATGCCCTCGGTGCCCACCTCGCGGGCCACGCGGGTTACCTCGCCGGCGAAGATGTTGAGCGAGTCCACCATCTGATTCAGAATGTTCTTCAGGTCGAGAATCTCGCCCTGCACATCCACCGCCATCTTTTGCGAGAGGTCGCCGCGGGCTACTGCCGTAGCCACGTTGGCAATGTCGCGCACCTGAGAGGTCAGGTTGGCGGCCATCGTATTTACGTTGTCCGTCAGCTCTTTCCAGGTACCGCCCACCCTGGGCACCACAGCCTGGCCGCCGAGCTTACCCTCGGTGCCCACCTCGCGGGCCACGCGGCTTACCTCGTCGCCGAAGATGTTGAGCGAGTCCACCATCTGGTTCAGAATGTTCTTCAGCTCCAGAATCTCGCCCTTCACGTTCACCGTCATCTTCTGGCTCAGGTCGCCCCGGGCCACGGCCGTGGCCACGTTGGCAATGTCACGCACCTGAGAGGTCAGGTTGGCGGCCATGTTATTCACGTTGTCGGTCAGGTCTTTCCAGGTGCCGCTCACGCCGGGCACGTTGGCCTGGCCGCCGAGCTTGCCTTCAGTGCCCACGTCGAGCGCCACCCGCGTCACCTCCCCCGCAAACAGGTTCAGCGAGTCCACCATCTGGTTGAGGTTCTGCTTGAGCTGGAGCAGTTCGCCCTTCAGCTCCACCGTCACTTTCTGGCTGAGGTCGCCCCGGGCTACGGCCGTGGCCACGTTGGCAATGTCACGCACCTGAGAGGTCAGGTTTGAGGCCATCGTGTTCACGTTGTCCGTCAGCTCTTTCCACACGCCGCCCACGTTGGGCACCACCGCCTGGCCGCCTAGGCGGCCTTCGGTGCCCACTTCCTGCGCCACGCGGCTCACCTCACCGGCGAACACGTTGAGGTTGTCGATGGTCCGGTTGATGGTTTCGGCCATCAGCTTAAAATCGCCCGACACCGGAATCTGGAAGCTCTCGTCGAGGTTGCCCCGGCTGATGTTTTTCAGCACCTTACCCACCTCCAGTACCGGCACCGCGATGCTATCGACCAGGCCGTTGATATTGTTGAGCATGTCGCGCCAGAAGCCCGCCGCCCCGTCGGCCGAGGCCCGGGCCTTGAGGTTGCCTTCCACCCCGGCCACCTTCGAAATGCGCGACACCTCCCCGCCTACCCCGCCTATCATCTCCACCATCGAGTTGTAGGCCTCGGCGATTTCCGAAAAGATATCGTCGTTTTGTTTGGTCAGGCGCACGCTCACGTCGCCTTTCTTAAAGGCGTCGAGGGCGAAGAGCACGCGGTTGAGCTGCTCGTTCACGTAGTCGGTGTCGCGGGTTATCTCCGCCTCGATGCGGTGCGAGCCGCGCTTACGGGCGCTGTCCGGGAAGCCCGGATTGCTGGGCGCCGAAACCAGCTCGACCTCGGCCGCCGCGTCGGTGGGCGCAGGTGCAGGTTTTCTTTTGGCAGTAGCCATATAATAAGGACAACAGGAAAGCTGAGCCCGGGGGCCCGGCAGGTGGGTTCAGCAAAAGTATAACAATGACGCGGCTTGCCAAGGCGTGCCCTAGGGTACGTTTTTAAATCGGGCGCGGCGAAGCGTGCATCTTTGTCCCCGTTTTCAACTTTTCGGCCGGGGGCAACGTTCTTCGCACCGAGAACAAACTTGCTACCCGTCTTTTTCCCGCCTGCATGGTTAAGAATTTAGTTATCGTCGAGTCGCCTGCCAAAGCCAAAACCATTGAGGGTTACCTCGGGGCTGATTTTGTGGTGCGCTCCAGCTACGGGCACGTCCGCGACCTGCCGAAGGACAATAATGCCGTCGATGTCGCCAATGGCTTCAAGCCCACTTACGTGGTTGATGCCGATAAGCGCGAGCTGATTTCGCAGCTGAAGAAGCTGGCCAAAGAAGCCGAAATGGTGTGGTTGGCGAGTGACGATGACCGCGAGGGCGAGGCCATTTCGTGGCACCTCTCCGAAACCCTTAACCTCAAGGCGGAGAAGACGAAGCGCATCGTATTTCGGGAGATTACCAAGCCCGCTATTCTGGCTGCCATCCAGAACCCGCGCCAGATTAACCTCGACCTAGTGAATGCCCAGCAGGCCCGCCGCGTACTCGACCGCTTGGTGGGTTTCGAGCTGAGCCCGGTGCTGTGGCGCAAGGTGAAAGCCGGCCTGAGCGCGGGCCGCGTGCAAAGCGTGGCCGTGCGCCTGGTGGTAGACCGCGAGCGCGAAATAAACAAGCACACCTCGGCCAGCGCCTACCGCGTGGTGGCCCGCTTCGACGCCGGCCAGGGCGCTACCCTAGAGGCCGACCTACCCACCCGCTACAAGACCCGCGAGGAAGCCGAGGCATTTCTGACGCGCTGCATCGGGGCCACGTACAGTATTAATAGCCTCGATAAAAAACCGGGTAAGCGCAGCCCCGCCGCGCCGTTCACCACCTCCACCTTGCAGCAGGAGGCTTCGCGCAAGCTCGGCTTCTCGGTGGCTCAGACCATGACGGTGGCCCAGAAGCTGTACGAAGCCGGCCACATCAGCTACATGCGGACCGACTCGGTGAACCTCTCGGAAGAAGCCCGCAAGGGCGCCCGCGAAGCCATTGAAGCCGCCTACGGCGCCGAATACGCCCTGGAGCGGCAGTTCAAAACCAAGTCGGCCTCGGCCCAGGAGGCTCACGAAGCCATCCGCCCCACCGACTTCAAGAAGCTGAAAGCCGGCGCCGACGCCTCGGAGCAGCGCCTCTACGACCTCATTCGCAAGCGCGCGATGGGCTCGCAGATGGCCGATGCCCAGATTGAGCGCACCACGGCCGTGATTGGTATCAGCACCCAGCCGGGCACCACGTTTTCGGCTACGGGTGAGGTCATTACGTTTGAAGGCTTCCTGAAAGCCTACGCCGAAAGCAAGGACGATGACGATGCGCCCGCTGACGGTGAAAGCTCGTTTTCCCGTGGTTTACCACCACTCAGCGTGGGCCAGAACCTGCCCCTGCAAACCCTCACGGCCACCGAACGCTTTTCGAGCCCGCCGGCCCGCTACACCGAAGCCTCGCTGGTGAAAAAGCTGGAGGAAATGGGCATCGGCCGCCCCAGCACATACGCCCCCACCATCAGCGTGGTGCAGAAGCGCGGCTACGTCGAAAAGGACTCGCGCGAGGGTAAGGAGCGCAAGTTTTACGCCCTGGCCCTGGTTGATGGCGAGGTAAAAACCGAGCAGCGCACCGAAACCTACGGCGCCGACAAAGCCAAGCTTTTCCCAACCGATACTGCTTTGGTAGTCAACGACTTCTTGGTCGAACATTTCCCCAACATCGTGGACTTTCAGTTCACGGCCAAGGTGGAAGACGAGTTTGACCAGATTGCCAACGGCCGCGAGGATTGGGGCAACATGCTGGCCGGTTTCTACGAGCCCTTCCACAAGAGCGTGGAGCGCGGCCAGGATATCGAGCGCAGCACGCTCAGCAGCACCCGCGAAATCGGCCTACACCCCGAAACCGGCGAAAAAATAACTGCCCGCCTCGGCAAATATGGCCCCTACGTAGCCCTAGGCGAAACCAAGCCCGCCTACGCCAACCTGCGCAAGGGCATGTTTATCGAAACCATCACCTTGGAAGAGGCGCTGGATTTGTTTAAGCTACCCCGCGTGGTGGGCGATTTTGAGGGCAAGGACATGACGGCTGCCCTAGGTCGCTTTGGCCCCTACATCCGCCACGATAGCAAGTTCTACTCGCTCACCAAGGAGCAGGACCCGCACACCATCACGGGTGAGGAGGGCGTGGTGCTCATCGAGGCCAAGCGCAAGCTGGACGCCGAGCGCCTCATCAAAGAGTTTCCTGAAAACCCCGATATTCAGGTGCTCAATGGCCGCTTCGGCCCCTACATTGTGGCCGGCAAGAAGAACGTGAAGATTCCAAAGGGAGAAGAGCCCACCGAGCTCACCCTGGAGCGCTGCCTAGAGCTGGCCGCCGCCACCCCCGACAAGCCCGCCAAAGGTGGCCGCTTCGGCAAAAAAGCCGCCGCAGCTCCGGAAAAAGAAGCCGACGCTCCGGCCAAAAAAGCCGCCAAAGCCCCGAAGGCGCCCGCTGCTAAGAAAAAAGCGCCGGCCAAAAAACCAGCCGCTGCTAAAGCTGCGGTTGCCAAAGCTCCGGCTGCTAAAAAGGCTGTCGCAAAAAAGTAGCTATTCTTAGTTACATGATAAAAAGCTCCGTCTAACGCGGGGCTTTTTTTATACCTAATCGCTCCGGATGGTCGTTTACAGTCTTTGCTCACGGCATGAACTACTTGTACTTGCTTGGTCTAGTACTTGCGACCCTAGGGCTGCGGCCAGACGCCTCCCCGGCCTGGCAAACGCCTCTAGCCGCCGCCCCCAGCTATCCCTGGCTATCTACGCCGCCGGCCGCGCAGCAGCAGTTGGCACTGCGTTTTCTGCCGCCCCCGGGCTGCCGCCGCGTGATGGTGGCGGGCGGCTCGTGGGGCGCTTGGCTGCGCGGCCTACCCCTGCGCCCGGCCGGTACGCCGGCGCACCTCTACACGGGGCGGCTCAAGGATAACCAAGCCGTGGTGGCAGCCGTGATAGCTATCGACGCCGGCACCAAGGACTTGCAGCAGTGCGCCGACGCCGTGATTCGGCTGCGGGCGGAGTATTTATTTAGCCAGAATTTCAATAAAATTCATTTCCACCTGACTACCGGCTACGATGCCTGGTTTTCGGACTACGTGGTGGGCCGCACCTTTCGGGTGCAGGGCGAACAGGTGCTGCCCGCCTCCAAGCCCGCCGAGGCACCCACTCACGCGGCCCTAGGGCAGTATTTGCTGCCGGTTTTTGGCTACGCGGGCACGCTCTCGCTCAGCCGCGAGCTGCGGCCCGTGCCGCTGGAGGAGGTGCGCCCCGGCGACGTGCTCATCCACGGCGGGCGGCCCGGCCACGCCGTGCTGGTGGCCGACGTGGCCGAGCACCCGCAATCTGGCCAGCGCTATTTACTGCTGGCCCAGAGCTACATGCCGGCCCAAGACATTCATATTCTGCGCAATATTGCCCAGCCGGCCCTAGGTGCTTGGTTTGCCGTGCCCGCCCCTACCGAGCCGCTTGTTGAAACGCCCGAGTGGACGTTTGCCCGCACCGAGCTGGGGCGATTTGAATAACAAAGGCACCGTGGGCCCTGCGGGTACGCGATACGTAGGCCGTTGCACATGCGGACCCGCCGGGTCCGCGGAGCACGCGCTCACCGCGGCCGCCGTAATTTGCACGTCTTGGTTGCTTTCTGAATGAATCTGTTTTCCTACGCCACCCTGGCCAGCTACGAGTGGCAGCACCCGCGCCTGCTGCTGCTACTTGGGCTGGTGCCTTTGCTGCCGCTGCTGCGCGGGCTGCTGGCGCGCCGCCGGCAGCAGGTGGTGGTGGCATTTGGGCCGGGCGGCCTCCGGCGCGACTGGCGGGCGCTGCTGCGCTTCGTGCCCGACATCGTGCTCAGCCTGAGCCTGGCGCTGCTAGTACTGGCCGCCGCCCGGCCCCAGCACCCCAGCGAGCACCTCACCCAAACGGGCCGCGGCATCGACATTATGCTGGCCATCGACGTATCGGCGAGCATGGAGCTGGAGGACCTCAAACCCACTCGCCTGGACGCCGCTAAACGCTTGGCGCGCAGCTTTGTGCAGCAGCGAGCGGGCGACCGACTCGGCCTCATTGCCTTTGCCGGGCAGGCGTATTCGGCCGTGCCGCTCACGACCGATTACGACCTGCTGCTCGACAACCTAGGGGGCCTGCACGCCGGCCTCATTGCCGATGATGGCACGGCCATCGGCACGGCGCTCGGGGTGGCCATCAACCGCCTACGCGAGTCTACGGCGCGCTCCAAAGTGTGCCTGCTGCTTTCGGATGGCGAGAACACCGCCGGCAGCCTTGACCCGCTGCTGGGCGCGCAACTGGCCCACGCCTACGGCATCCGGCTCTACACCATCGGGCTGGGCGAAGATGGCTTCGTGCCCTACGGCCGCGACTCAGTCAGCGGCAAGCCCCGCTACGTGCAAACGCGCCTCGACGAAACCACCATGCGCCAGCTGGCGCAGGCGGCCGATGGGCAGTTTTTCCGAGCCACCGATAATGCGGCGCTACGCCAGGTATTCAGCGCGGTCAACAAGCTCGAAAAATCGGATATTCGCACCCAGCGCTACCGTAGCGTGGAGGATTTTTATCGTCCCTACCTAGGCTGGGGGCTAGTGCTGTGGCTGCTCTGGCTGGGGCTGAAAAGTACGTTTATGAGCAATGTGCTCGAAGACTAAGCGTCGCCTCGCCGGTTAGCATACCGTTGGCGAGATTAGTAGCGCAAACTTTGCAGTTCGCGTTTGCTCGCAGATAGCCAACTAAACGCGCCCTATCAAGCTCGCGCTACCTTACCCTAGCGCTCATCAAACTATATGTCGATTGCTGAAAATATTGCCGCCGTGAAACAAACCCTCCACGGCACCACCGCCCGCCTGGTAGTCGTAACCAAAACCCACCCCGTGGAGCGCCTGCAAGAGGCCTATGCGGCCGGCGGCCGCTTGTTTGGCGAAAACCGGGTGCAGGAAATGGCCGCCAAGCAACCCGAGCTGCCGGCCGACGTGGAGTGGCACCAGATTGGGCAGCTACAAACCAACAAGGTGAAGTACCTGGCTGCTTTCGTGCACACCGTGCAGAGCGTCGACAGCCTGAAGCTATTACTAGAGCTGGATAAGCACGCCGCTCGCCACCAGCGCGTTATCAACGGGTTGCTGCAATTTCATATCGCCCAGGAAGAAACAAAAACGGGCCTAAGCCTACCCGAAGCTGAGGCCATTTTGCAGGCGCCCGAGTACCAAAACCTGCGGCATGTACGCCTCACCGGCGTGATGGGCATTGCCACCAACTCGCCCGACGAGGCCGTGGTAAGAAGCGAGTTTCAGCAGCTACGGCAGCACTTCGACTACCTGAAACAGCGCTACTTTGCGCAGGACGAAGCCTTTCGCGAAATCTCGATGGGCATGAGCGCCGACTACCCGCTGGCCGTGGCCGAAGGCAGCACCCTGGTGCGGGTGGGCAGCGCCATTTTTGGCAGCCGGGGCTAACCTTTTATTTCTTTGACTTTGCAACGCCATCTTACGGTGCCGCGCACCGCCCGCTACCAGCAGCTGGGCGAGCCGTCGGCCGCCACGCGTCAACTGTGGCTGGTGGCACACGGCTACGGCCAGCTGGCCGAGTATTTTATTCGGCACTTTACATCGGTGCAGGCTCTCGACCCGGTGGGCACCGTCATCGTGGCGCCCGAGGCGCTGTCGCGCTTCTACCTCAGCGGCACCAGCGGGCGCGTAGGGGCTTCGTGGATGACCAGCGCCGACCGCCTCGCCGAGATAGCCGACCAAAATACCTATCTCGACGCCCTACTCCATCGCCTGTTGCGTACCTGCCCGCCCGACGTCCGCGTGACCGTGCTGGGTTTCTCGCAGGGCACGGCTACTGTCAGCCGCTGGCTCACGCACTTAGGTGGTCAGTGGCGGCCCCAACAACTGGTTTTATGGGCGGGCGACTTTCCAGCTGATAGTGAGCCGGGCGCGGCCCACCAACTATTGCAAGACTTGCCCGTGGTACTGGTTTGCGGCGACCAAGACGAGTATATGCTGCCGCCGCAGCTGTTGGCGCAGGCCGAATCCCTGCGCCAGCACGGCGCGCACGTGGCTACCCTAGGCTTTGCGGGTGGCCACGCGTTGCATGCAGCTACTCTGCAACAGCTTTACGAGCAAGCTATTACCCATAGCTAAAAACACCAAAAGCTACGACTGCCGCCGTACGGTAGCGGCGGCGGCCTGCGCGGCCGGAAAGATGACGACCTCGGCTAGCTGCACGTGCGGCGGACGCGTTACGATGAATTGAATGAGGTCGGCCACGTCTTCGGCCCGCAGCGGCTGCACGCCTTTGTACACGTTGGCCGCCTTCTCCTCATCGCCCTTAAAGCGCACCTCCGAAAACTCGGTTTCGACCATACCGGGCGCTACCTCGGCCACCCGGATACCCCTGGGCAGCAAGTCGATACGCATGGTGCGGGTGAGCATCGACACGGCCGCTTTTGAGGCGCAGTACACGTTGCCGTTGGCGTAGGCCTCGTGGCCCGCGATGGAGCCTAGGTTGACGATGAAGCCGCCCTCGCCCATGCGTGGCAGCACGGCCCGGCTCACGTAGAGCAGGCCCTTCACATTGCCATCCAGCATGGCGTCCCAGTCGGCCACATCGCCCTCCTGAATGGGCGACAGGCCGTGGGCGTTGCCCGCATTATTAATGAGCACGTCGATTTGCTGAAAATCAGCCGGTAGCTCGGCCACCGCGCCTTCCACGGCCGCGCGGTCGCGCACGTCGAAGGTCAGAATATGCACGGGCGTGGGCGCCAGCTGCTGAGCCAGCTCTTCGAGCCGCTCGCGCCGCCGCCCGGCCACTACCAATTGAAAGCCCGCCGCCGCCAGTGCCACGGCCGTAGCCCGCCCAATGCCGGAAGACGCTCCGGTAACAAATGCCGTCTTTTTCATTTAACAGTTATCCATTAACATTTAACAGTTTTGATTAACACGGAAGAAGCCACTGCACGGCTGTTAAATGTTAATTACTACTTGTTAAATGACATTATTCAATATTTAGATACAGTGTCACCGTGTTGGTGCGCAGGCTTTGCAGGCTGTTACTGTATGTATTATTGCGCGGGTCCAAGATGTTGCGCAGCCCGTGCGAGAAGCGCAGCTCGGGCCCAAACTTGAAGTAAGGATAGAATAAATCCAGCCCCACGCCATACTCCAGCAGCACGTCGTTACGGTTGATGGTCAGCTGGTTGATAGCCTGATTATTCTGGCGCTGGGTTACCGCAATGCTGGGCTTAACGCCCGCAATCATGTACACGCGGGTATTGCGGCGGCGGTTCGATTGGTACTTAAGCAACAGCGGCAGCTCTAGCTGCGTGGTAGCCACCTCCTGCGTGCGGATGGTGTCGGGCATGCCCACGCCACGCCCCGTAAACTCTACGCTGCGCGTTTCAAACCGCAGGCCGGGCGCAAAACGAAGGTGAAACGGCGTATTGACGTTACCTAGGCGGATATCGCCGATGAAGCCGATGGCCAAGCCGGGGCTGATAATGGAGTTAGCCGCAATACCCCGGCCCTGCTGAGCGGCCGTGACGTAGGCCGCGGACTGCTCGATGAAGAAGCGCGAGAAAGACGGTGCGATGTAAATACCTGGCCGAAAAAACCGCTGGTTATAGTTCGAGAGGTTTTCAACAGTAATACCCTTGATACGACCCTTGCGGGTGCGGTCAATGGCGTCGCTGCGCTTGCGCTGCGCCAGCGCCGGGCCAGCCCACAGCAAGAGGCCCAGCAAGGCCAGCATACTCCAGCGGTGGCGGGCACCTATTTGCGGGCCGTGTAGATGGAGCTGATGCCGAACGTAAGGGGTTGCCATGCGGGAGAAGTAAAGCCGACGCGACGCAGAATCGCCACGAAATCGGCACCATCGGGGAACGCCTGCACCGAGGCGGGCAGGTAGGTATAAGCTGAGTGGTCCTTGGAAATTACCTTGCCAAAGACGGGCAGCACCCGACTAAAATAAAAATTGTAGGCTTGCTTGAGCGGAAACGCCGTGGGCTTGCTAAATTCCAAAATCACCAGTTGGCCGCCCGGCCGCAGCACGCGGCGCATTTCGGCTAGCCCCTTTTCCAGGTGCGCAAAGTTGCGCACGCCGAACGAAGCCGTCACTGCGTCGAAGGTATCGTCCTCAAACGGCAGGTTTTCCGAATCGGCCAGCTCCAGCCGAATGCGGTGGCTGAGGTTCTTGGCCACCAGCTTTTGCCGCCCTACCTCGAGCATCCCCGCCGAAATGTCAACGCCCGTCACCTGGGCATCGGGTGCTGCCGCGCGCAGCGTTTCAATGGCGAAATCGGCCGTGCCGGTGGCAATGTCCAAGATGCGGGCTGGCCGCAGCGCCTTGAGCTCATCCACGGCCTTGCGGCGCCAGTAAATGTCGGTGCCAACGCTCAGGAAGTGGTTTAGGAAATCGTATTTCCCAGCGATGCTGTCGAACATCCGCGCCACCTGCGTTTTCTTGTCGGCGTCGTCTTCTTTATAGGGTACTACGGCCATAATTTTCGGAGTGCAAAGAACGGCATACCGCCGCAGAAAATTGTGATACGCTGCTGGAAGCTTTTGCCTCCGCCTAGGTAGGCGCGCTTACGTAATTGAAAGCTCAGCGCTGCAAACAGGACAAAAAAACGGCCGGACTGTTCGTCCGGCCGTCTCTTTTTTTAGGCAAAAGCCAGGTTGGCTTACTCGGCTTTAGCCTTGATTTTGGCCTTCTCGCCCGAAGCGTCTTTGGCTTTCGAATCAATTTCGCCGTCTTTGGCTTTGGTCTTCGACTTTTCGCCGTTGGCGCCTTTGGTTTTCACTTTTACTTTGTCGCTGTCGTCGTCCACTTTGGTTTTCACCTTAGTGCCGTCCGCGAGCTTCACTTTGCTCTTGCCGGGCTGCGGGCGGGCGGGCGCTACGGGCACCACGATAACGGTAGCCGGAGCCGGCTCCTGAATTACGGGCATCGTCTCGCCTTCTTTCAGCACCACGCGGAACTCATCGCGGCGGTTAAGCTGCATGTTCTCGGGGGTATCGTTCGGGGCGGCAGGGCGGCGCTCACCGTAGCTAACCGTGGTGAGGCGGGCACTAGCCACGCCCTGCTTCACGAGGTAGTTCTTAGCAGCATCGGCACGGTTCTGACCCAGTACCATGTTGTACTCATCCGTGTTGCGCGAGTCGCAATGGCCTTCAATCGAGATGTTCAGGCCCGTATTGGCTTGCAGGATAGAAGCCGTGTTCTTGAGGGTCGTAATCGACTCAGCCCGCAGCGTGTACTTGTCGGTGTCGAAGTAAATCTTCTTGAACCGGCTACCGCTGTCAGTAGTATCAACGTAGTTAACGTAGAAGTTTTTGGTAATCGAAGTCGAGTCGTTCGTCGAAATCGGCACCGCAAATTCTTGCGTCTCAATGTTCTTGCCGTCCTTGTTCACCGCCACCTGGTAGGTACGGCCCGACAGCATGTTCACGCTGTAGTCACCGTTCGGCTGCTTGGTGATGTCGCGGAAGCTAATGGCCTCGTTAGCAGCAGTTTTGCCGCTGAACACCAGTTCTACGCCCGGGATAGCCTGGGTGCTATCACGCTTCGAGAACACTTGGCCCTTGATGGTGACGTTCTTGATGTAGTTGATGGTGTAGATGTCTTTCTCGCCGTAGCCACCGATGCGGTATGAGCTGAGGTAAGCGTACGAGCCATCGGGAGCGAGGCGGTAGTACGAGTCGGCATCCGGCGTGTTGATGGGGTAGCCCAGGTTTTCGGGGCGGCCCCACTTGCGGCCAATGCTGTCCCACTGCGACTTGAAAATGTCGTAGCCACCCATGGTGTTGTGGCCCTTGGAGGCGAAATACAAGGACTTGCCGTCGCGGCTCAGGTACGGGCTATCGTCGTCGTACTTGGTGTTGATGGCACCACCCAGCGACTTAGCTACGCCCCAGTCGCCGCCCGCCGTGCGGGTGCTGTAGTAGAGGTCCAGGGTGTTGTCTTCCGAATACTTACCGGTCGAGAAGTACAGCGTCAGGCCGTCTGGCGTGATGTAGGCGTCGCCCTCGCGGTACTTCGAGTTAATGTTGTCGTTCAGGCGCTTGGGAGCAGTCCAGTCGCCACCAGTTTTCTCCGAGATGAAGATATCACCGTCGTTGTCGCTGCGGTACATCAGCAGCTTGCTGTCGTTGTCGTACAGCTGAATGGAAGCGTCGTGGCCTTTGCTGTTGAGCACGCCCGACAAAGAGCGGGGCTTCTCCCAGTTGTCAGCATCCGCGCGGTGGGTTTCGAAGATGTCCTCGTAGTACTCACCGTCGGCGGCGATGCCTTTCTTCTTCACGTCCGAACCCGTTACCTGCTCGCCGCGCGAGGTGTAAATCAGGGTCTTGTCATCGGACGAGATTACGGGGCTGTGCTCCGAGTACTGCGTGTTCACCGAAGGCCCTAGGTTCTTAACGAAGATGTCCTTGGGCTGGTTGAAGAGCACTTTCGCGTTCTTGCTGTGCTGAATCAGCTGCGCTACTTCTTCGCGGCGCGTATCGTTTTTCTTCTTCAGCGTGGCATTGTACGCTTGGTAGTGCGTAATGGCCTCGTCGAAGTTATAGTTGAGGTGGTCTACCTCGCCCAACCAGAATTCAATGTCGCGCGACACCTTCGGCTTCAGCTTCTGCGCCTTGTAGATGTAGTCGCTGGCCTTCTCCTTATCAAAGGACAAGTAAGCTACCCCGGCCCGGAACAGCGCCGTGGCGTTGTTGGGGTCTTTGGCCAGTACCCGCTCGTAGTAAGGGATGGAGGCACGGTAGTTTTCCAGGTCGAAAAGCTTGTTGCCAGTCTTGAGGTCCTTGCGCGTGCTCTGCGCCAGGGCGGGGCTGCTCGCGGCCGCCGTCAGGGCCAGCGCGCACGAGGCGTGCAGCAGCTTTCTGGATAGGTTGTCCATTGAAAAGAGGTGTTTGGAGTAGTTAAAGAGGTGCATTATAGATGGAATAAGCCAAGAAGTATCCTATTTAGCAGTTCGGCGTCTTATACTAAATTTTAACATCAGGGTTGGTTTTACGGCTTCTGCGCTGTTGCTAAACGACCGAACAAGTGGCACAAATATAGGCGGCTGCTCGTAGCTGTCCGGCGCCAGCGTACTACTTGGCTTTCTAAACTGTTCGCTTCTCGACCCGTTACTATATCCATTCGGGCAAAAGGTAACCCGACAAATATAGGCAAGCTGCGAAAAAAGCTCGAAAAAGAGTCTTTTTTCGCTAAATGCCTGTCCGGCACTGCAAGCCAAAGGGCGCTGCCAAGCTTTAGGGCGGCATCTTTGCACTACCTAGGGGCGGCTAGCTCCTTCTTATTAGCCACTACTAACCTACGCGCTATGCTTATCCGCGACGCTCATTTTGTGAGCAGTAACACCCAGCTGGCGGCCTGCCCTACCCCCGACCGCCCCGAGTACGCCTTCATCGGCCGCTCCAACGTGGGCAAGTCGTCGCTGCTCAATATGCTCACCGGCCGCAATGGCCTGGCCAAAATATCAAGTACCCCCGGCAAAACGCAGGTCATCAACCATTTCATGATAAATGACGAATGGTATCTGGTTGACTTGCCAGGCTACGGCTACGCCCGCGTGAGCAAAAGCTCGCGGGCCGACTGGGGCAAGATGATAAACGCCTACCTCACCCGGCGCGAAAACCTGACCTGCGTGTGCGTGCTCCTCGACTCGCGCCACCCGCCGCAGGCCGTGGACCTGGAATTTATGGAAAAGCTGGGCGAGGACGGCGTGCCGTTCGTGATGGCCTTTACTAAAACCGACAAGCAGTCGAGCACCCGCACTAATGAGCTGATAGCTACCTACCTGGCCAAGATGAGCGAGACCTGGGACGAGCTACCCAGGCACTTTCTCACGTCCGCCGAAACCGGGGTAGGGCGCGACGAGCTGCTAGGGTTTATTGAGGAGGTGAACCGGCAAGTGGCCGCCGGAGCCACCGATACGAAGTAATTTGGCCCTTCAATTGCTTCGCAACCAGCTTATCTTTTCGTATTCCTTAAACTTCCATGAAAAAAATTATGCTTTCGGTGCTTGGGTTGGCGCTCGCCGCTGGCGCGGCCCAGGCCCAAGCCACCAAGCCCGCCCCTAACACTACCGCGCCTACCCAAGCCCCGGCGCAAACCGAGCAGGGCACGGGCCTTAACCACGTGGGCGCCAGCATTCCGGTGGCCGCTTATTACGAAGGCGGCCAAGAAGCCATGTACGCTTTCATTGCCCAGGAGCTGAAATACCCGCTGCTGGCCAAGCGCAACCGCATGCAGGGCCGCTGCATCGTAAGCTTTACCCTCAACCCCGACGGCACCATGCAGGGCATCAAGCTGGTGAAGCAAGTGGGTGGCGGCACCGGCGAAGAAGCGCTGCGGGTCGTGCGCCTACTTAAATTCAAGAAACCCGAATACCCCATCCTAACCAGCTTGCCCATCGACTTTAAGCTGGGCGTAACCGGCTCGAACGCGCTGACAAACTAGTTTTCCTTAGTGATTAGCCAGTAACAATTAGCGGTTAGTTTTCCTAACTATTGCTTTGGCTGTTAACAACTACTCACTAGCCATTAACCACCAAAAAAATGCCTTACGATTTGAAAGAACTGGCGGCCATTAGCGGCCAGAGTGGCCTTTACCGCCTGCTGAAGCCCGCCCGCCACGGTGTATTGGTCGAAAGCCTCGACGCCAAAGCTGCCCGCTCGCTGGCGCCGGCCAGCAACAAGGTATCGCTACTGAGCGAAATCGGCATCTACAGCCAGGACTCGGATGATACGGTGCCGCTGACCCAGGTTTTCGACAACATCTACCAGAAGTACGGCGCCAGCCTACCCGTCACGAGCAAGTCGCCGGAAGCCGAATTGACGAGCTTCCTGGCCGAGGTACTGCCCGAGTACGACCGCGACCGCGTGTACCTGTCCGACATTAAAAAGCTGGTGACCTGGTACGGCATCGTGAGCCAGCACCTCCCCTACGAGGAAGCTGCGGCCGAAGAGGCTGCTCCCGAAACCACCGAGCAGGCCTAGCCCTAGGGCTCCGACCTGCCAGCACAAGCAAAAGCGGCGGCTTCCTAGTAGGAAGCCGCCGCTTTTGTTTTAAGGTGTTTGTTGCAGTTTTGGGTACCCTAGGCGCCGGTTAGGGCCGCGGGAGCCGACGCGACTTCCGTTTCCTGCGCTAGCAGGGCCTCGGCTTGCTCCACTAGCTCCTGGCTGCCAATGAAAATGGGGCAGCGCATGTGGCAGTCTTTAGGCTCAATGTCAAGGGTTCGTTGGTAGCCGTCGGAGCTGCGGCCGCCGGCTTGCTCCACAATGAAAGCCAGCGGGTTGCACTCGTACATGAGACGCAGCTTGCCCTTAGGCGCCTTGCCCGTAGCGGGGTAGATGTAGATGCCACCCTTGAGCAGGTTGCGGTGAAAGTCGGCCACGAGCGAGCCGATGTAGCGGGCCGAAAAACTCGCGTCTTTGCACGCTTTGACAAAGGCCGCCACGCCGGGCGAAAACGTCTCGGACGCGCCCTCGTTGATGGAGTACACGGTGCCGGTTTTGGGCGTCTGAATATCGGGGTGCGACAGGAAAAACTCGCCTAGGCTGGGCTCGTAGGTGAAGCCATTGACGCCGTTGCCGGTGGTGTACACAAGCATGGTGCTGGAGCCGTAGATGACGTAGCCCGCCGCTACCTGGTGGGTGCCGGGCTGCAGGCAGTCGGCCAGCGTGCCCGGCCGGCCGGTGGGCGACGTGCGGCGGTAGACGCTGAAAATAGTGCCGATGCTCACATTGACATCGATGTTGCTGCTCCCATCGAGCGGGTCGATGGCCACCACGTACTTGCCCTGGTCGTTGCCGGTCTGAATCATGTCCTCGTCTTCCTCGGAGATGATGGTGCAAACCTCGCCCCCGTTGCGCAGCGCCCGGATAAAGCGGATGTTGGCAATAACATCGAGCTTTTGCTGGTCCTCACCCTGCACGTTGCGGTTGCCGTAGGCGCCGGCAATGTCGATGAGGCCCGAGCGGTTGATTTCGCGGTTCACGATTTTGGCCGCTAGCGCAATGTCGCGCAGCAGTTGCGAGAGCTCCCCGGTAGCGTAAGGGAAGTCTTCCTGCTTGCGCATAATGAAGCGGTCGAGGGTGGTGCCAACGGGCAGGGCGAGTTTGTTGTGGTCCATATAAGCGTGGGGAGAGGAGAGCCTTCGCAAAGCTACCTTTTTTTGGGCAAGCTACCTACATGCACGCTACTGCCTAGTTTTGGGGCCTATGGCAACTGAACTATCGGGCCTGTTGGTCTACAAATTTGGCGGGGCTTCGGTGAAGGACGCGGCCGCCATTCTCAATCTGCGCCACATCGTCGAGACCACGGCCCCGGGCCGGCCGCTGCTCATCGTGGTGTCAGCCATGGGCAAAACGACCAATGCCCTGGAAGAAATATTCAAGCTGGCCTACGCCGGCCGCGACTACGCCGCCCCGCTGGCCCGGCTAGAGGCCTACCACCAGGAGGCAGCCCACGCCCTGGCCACCCAGCTAAAGCCCGCTACCCAAACCGACGTGCAGGAAATGCTGAACGAAGCTTTTGAGGAGCTGGGCGAGCAGCTGGCGGGGGTAGGCGGCCCGGCCAGCTACGACGAGCAGTACGACCAAGTAGTAAGCTACGGCGAGCTGCTGGCTTCGCAGCTCACGGCCCTGGTGCTGAACGACCTGCGCCCAACGCGGTGGCAGGACTGCCGCCCGCTAGTGCGCACCGACACCAGCTGGCGCGAGGGCCGCGTGAACTGGGCCGTAACCGAAAACAACCTGCGCACCGCCCTGCCGCCCCTGCTGCGCGAGGCGGGCGTCGTCGTGACCCAGGGCTTTGTGGGGGGCACCACTAAAGGCCGCACCACCACCCTGGGCCGCGAGGGCTCCGACTACTCGGCCGCCATCTTTGCCTACTGCCTGCGGGCCGAAAGCGTGACCATCTGGAAAGACGTGGCCGGCCTACTCAACGCCGACCCCAAGCTCTTCAAAGACACGGTGCGCTACCCCGAAATCAGCTACCAGGAAACCATCGAGATGGCCTACTACGGCGCCAGCGTCATCCATCCCAAGACGCTAAAGCCGCTGGCCGACCGCCAGATTCCGCTGCGGGTAAAGTCGTTTCTGGACCCTAGGGCCGAGGGCACGCTCATCCACGACTGCCAGCACCCGCCGCTGGCGCCGGCGTTTATCCGCAAGGCGGGGCAGTGCCTGCTGTCCTTGGAAAGCAAGGACTTCGCCTTTATCTCGGAGGAAAACCTGGAAGTCATTTTTGGGGCGCTGGCCCAGGCGCGGCTCAAAATTAACCTCATGCAAAACTCGGCGCTCAGCTTTTCGGTGTGCCTCGATGGCGAGCCCGCCCGGCTGGCGCAGGCCGTGGCGGCCCTAGGTGCACAGTTTCGGGTGCAGTACAACGAAGGGCTGACGCTCTTTACCATCAAAAACTACACGCCCGCCAGCGTAACCCAGCTCGTGGAAGGGCGCACAGTGCTGCTAGAGCAGCGCACGCGCAGCACGTTTCAGGTGGTGGTGCGCGAGGCATAACCAGCACGCGCTGTTTGGAGTAAGGGAGGCAGCGGTTTAGTGAGCAGTGATTAACGATTAGTGGTTAACTGTCGACATTGGCATCCGCATTTTCTTCTGCTCATCACCCAATCCCATCAAGCACTAATCACTACTAACTAATCCCTAATCACTACTATGGCTGTTCTCGTGGGCAAGCGCGCCCCTTCCTTTAAAGCATTTGCCGTCGTTGGCACGCAGGTCGAAGAAGATTTTTCGCTCGACCGCTACCTAGGCAAGCGCTACGTGCTGCTGTTCTTTTACCCGGCCGACTTTTCGGGCCTCTGCCCCACCGAGCTGTACGCTTTTCAAGACATGCTACCCGAGTTTGAGCGCCGGGGCGTGGCCGTGGTGGGTTGCAGCACCGACTCGCACCAGACGCACCAAGCCTGGCTGCGCACCCCGCGCGACGAGAGCGGCATTGTGGGCGTCACCTTCCCGCTGGTGGCCGACGCCACCAAAACCATCTCGGCCAATTACGACGTGCTAGCGGGCCACTACGACTACAACGAGGCTGGCGAAATGGTCTATATCGGCGCGCCGGTGGCCTACCGGGGCTTGTTTCTCATTGACCGCGACGGCATTGTGCGCCACCAGCTGGTGAACGACCGGTTCCTGGGCCGCCGTATTTCGGATGCCCTGCGCATGGTCGATGCCCTCCAACACTTCGAGGAGCACGGCGAAACCTGCCCCGCCAACTGGGAAGCCGATAAGTAGTTAAGAGTTAAGAGTTAGGGGTTAAGAGTTCGCTCTACTGACTACTCTTAACCCCTAACTCCTAACTCTTAACTTAATTTTGCAGCCCCGCCCGGCCTGATGCCGGGCGGGGCTGTTGTTTTTGCGTTTCCTGTATTCCCTGGGCCTAGCCCTTTATGCGCTGCTGCTGCGGCTGGTAGCTCCTTTCAACCCCAAGGCAGCGGCCTGGGTAGCCGGCCGGCAAGGCTTGCTACCGCGCATTGCCGAGGCCCTAGGGGCCGAAACCGCGCCGCGCCTGTGGGTGCACTGCGCCTCGCTGGGCGAGTTTGAGCAGGGCCGGCCCCTCATCGAGGGGCTGCGGCGGCAGTATCCCGGCCACAAAATTGTGCTGACGTTCTTCTCGCCCTCGGGCTACGAGGTGCGCAAGAGTTGGGCGGGCGCCGACTACGTGTTCTACCTGCCGCTCGATACGGCCGAGCACGCCCGGCAGTTTGTGGCGGCGGTGCGGCCCGCGCTGGCCGTGTTCGTGAAGTACGAGTTTTGGTACTACTACCTCCGCGAGTTGCGCGCGCAAGGCATTCCGGCGGTGGTGGTGGCGGCTATTTTTCGGCCTAGCCAAGTCTTCTTCCGGCCCTGGGGCGGCTTTTTTCGGGAGATTCTAAGCCAGCTCAGCTACATCTTCACTCAAAATGAAGCCTCGGCCGAGCTGCTGCGCGGCATTGGGCTGACGCGGGTGGGCGTGGCCGGCGACACGCGCTTCGACACCGTGGCGGCCACCGCGGCCGCGCCACCCAGGTCGCTGCCGCTGGTCGAGGCCTTCGTGGCCGATGGCGCGCCCGTGCTGGTGGCCGGCAGCACCTGGCCCGAAGACCTGCCCGCCCTGGCCCCGCTGATGCGCAAGCACGCCCGCACCATGCGCTTTATCGTGGCGCCGCACGAGGTGAGCGAGGCGCACCTGCTGGAGGTAGAGGCCGCCATGCCGGGCCTCACGGTGCGCTACTCGCGGGCCACGCCCGCCACCGTGGCTGAGGCGCGGCTGCTGCTCATTGATAATGTGGGGCTGCTGAGCCAGCTCTACCGCTTCGGGCGGTTTGCCTACGTGGGCGGGGCCTTCGGGGCGGGCCTGCACAATACGCTGGAAGCGGCGGCCTTTGGGATGCCGGTGTTTTTTGGGCCGCGCTACGAGCGGTTTCAGGAAGCCGTGGCGCTGGTAGACTTAGGGTGCGCTTTTCCGGCCCACTCGGCCCACGAGTTGGAACTGGCCTTCGACCGGTTGTATTACAATGAAGATGCTCGCCTCAAAGTGCAGGACGTAAGCCTCGACTACGTGCACCAGCACGCGGGGGCCACGGGGCGCATCTTGAAAGAGTTAAGAGTTATGAGTTAAGAGTTATGCAAGAGGAGAGAACAGTATTGTACAAAATCTTTCTGTTCGCTCAACGAATGGTACGACTATACAAACACCTACTGGCCAACGGGCAGCCTCGCTCTTTGGCAGACCAGCTGCTACGTAGCGGTACTTCCATAGGTGCTAATCTGGAGGAAGCTACTGGTGGAATTTCAAAGCGTGATTTTATTGCTAAGTGCAGTATTGCCTATAAGGAGGCAAGGGAAATCCATTATTGGCTACGCCTACTAAAACAAACAGATTGCCTGGAACCGCGCCTAGCTGATTCCTTATTAATGGAAGCTGAAGAGCTCCGCCGAATGCTAAGTGCCATCGTCCGCACTGCCCGAGATAACTCTTAACTCTTAACTCTTAACTCAGTGACCGGCGTTGTCGTCAAATCTACCGGCTCGTGGTACGTGGTGCGCAACCCCGCCACGGGCGCGCTCTATCGCTGCCGCCTGCGGGGCAAATTCAAGAATAAAGGCCTGAAGGTGAGCAACCCGCTGGCCGTGGGCGATGGCGTGGAGTTTGACCTACCCGAGCAGTCGGAGGGCGCGGGCGTGATTCATACCATCGCGCCGCGGCGCAACTATATCATCCGGCGCTCGGTGCACAAGAGCGAGCACGCCCACATTGTGGCGGCCAACCTCGACCAGGCCCTGCTGGTGGTCACGCTGGTGTCGCCGGCCACCTCGTTTGGCTTTATCGACCGCTTTCTGGTCACGGCCGAGGCATACCATTTGCCGGCGCTGCTCATCTTCAACAAGGCCGACCTCTACGACGAAGACACGCTCGACTACCAGCGCCAGATAGCCGGCATGTACGCCAGCGTGGGCTACCCCAGCGTGCTGTGCTCGGCCGAAACCGGCGACAACGTGGCCGCCGTGGCTTCGCTGCTACCCAATAAGGTGTCGCTGCTCTCGGGCCACTCGGGCGTGGGTAAAAGCACCCTCATCAACGAGCTGGTACCCGACCTAGACCTGAAAACGGCCGAAATCAGCGCGTTTTCTGACAAGGGCAAGCACACCACCACCTTCGCCGAAATGCTGGAAATCGTGCCCGGCACCTACCTCATCGACACGCCCGGCATCAAGGAGCTGGGGCTGGTAGACGTGCCCGCCGCCGAGCTGGCCGGCTACTTCCCCGAGATGCGCGCCCTGCTCAACCAGTGCCGCTACCACAACTGCCGCCACGTGCACGAGCCCGGCTGCGCCGTAATCGAGGCCGTGGACCAGGGCAAGCTAGCCGTACCGCGCTACGAGAGCTACCTCAGCATGCTGGCCGACGAGGACAACCGGCACTAGGAGTTAAGAGTGATGAGTTAAGAGTTTAATGACCTCTACTAATAAGTCAGCCTCATCACTACGCAGCAACTCTTAACCCTTAACTCTTAATTCCCCACCATGCTCGTCAGCGTTCTACCCGTGCCCTTCGGCGATGCCGGTCGCCAGCGGCAGTACGAGGCCGTGCTAGCCGCTCTGCAAGCGGAGGCCAATGCCCCGGCCACCGTGCTGCTGGGCAACCTAGGGGCGTTTTCGTCCCTTGTGGCGGATATGCTCATTGTGCGGCCCACCAGCCTGGTGCTGGCGGTGCTGACGCCCCGCGCCGGGCAGCTGACCCTGGAGGCGCTAGCCCACGGCCCCTGGCAGTTCGATGGGCTGCCGCTGCCCAGCCGCGAGGGAGCCGACAACCCGTTTGCGCAGTACCAGCAACAGCTGCCGGGGGCGCTGGCCTGGCTGAGCGAGCACCTAGGCTTGCCCGAAGAGGAATTGCCGCCTTGCCTGGGCGTGGCCTTGTTTGAGGCGCCGCTAACCTTCGGGCCGGGGGTGGAGGCGCAGCTGCACCACCACGCGGCCACTGATTTTCAACTAGTAGGCGGAGCCGAGCAGCTCCCCGCCCGCTTGCGCCAGCCGGTGGCTGCCGAACTCGCTGCCCTGAACGAAAACGAGCTACTGGACTGGGGCGAATACCTAGCCCGCGACCCCTACGTGGCGCACGAGCAGGGCGCGCCCGAAAGTCCGTTTGCAGGCTTACCCTTGTACCTCACGCAGAAGCTGCGGCAGCTTTGGAGCTGGCTGGGGGCCGATGATATTCCGGCCGACCCGCCCTACGGCGAGGCCGCCCCCCTCCCCGACCAGCACCTGCGCGACCAGCAGGAGCAGGCTCGCCTGCACCAGCTGCGCCAGGAGCTGCTGGCCGAGCTGGCGCAGCAGCGCCAGGAGGCCGCCGCCCGCGAGGCCAGCCGCACGCAGGAGCTGGCCCAGCTACGCCAGCAGCTAGCCCAGGCCGGCCAGCCAGCCGCCGAGCGCCAGGCCGAGCAACGCGCCCAGGCAGCGCTGGAAGAAGCCTTGCGCACGGCCCGCACCGAACTGGCCGCCCGCAACCAGGAGCTGGACGCCCGCCTGCGGCAGCTAGAGCAGCTTAGTGAGCAGGTGCGCAAACCGGTGCCGGCGGCACCGGCTTGGCTTGCGAGCACGCCGGCCCCGGTGCCTAGGCTATCCGCGCCCCGCCCGGCGGCGCCTAGGGTAGTATACCGGCGCTTGCAGCAGGCCGAGCGCTGGGGGCTGGTAGCGCTGGCGCTGGCCATAACGGGGGCAGGCGGCTGGAGTGTTGTGCGCTGGCTGCACCCAGCCCAAACCCGGCCGCTCACCACCACGCAGGTTCGCCCGGCGCGGGAGGACGCGCCAGAGGCAGAAACCCAGGCGCCGCAACCCATTATTATCTACGATAGCGTGGCCCACGTACCCTTGGCCATGGCCGATACGACCCTGGTGCGCGGAGCAGAGGCCGCCGGCGCCGAGCACGCGGCGGCCCGGCAGGCTGAGGCGGCCCCGGAGCGCATCGACAGTGCTACCTCGGGCACTGAGCCGCCTAGGTCGGCGCCCGCCGATTCGGCGGCGGCTAGCCCCGCGCCCTAGTTTCCGCGTATACGCAGCCATTTCAAGCTTTTTCTACTTTTCAATGGCTGATAAAATTGCCTTTCTGGGCCTAGGTAGCATGGGCGCCGCCATGGCCGCCAACCTGCTCAAAGCCGGTTTCCCGCTCACCGTTTACAACCGCACCGCCGAAAAAGCGGAGCCCCTGCGCCAGCAGGGCGCCACCGTAGCCGCCACCCCCGCCGAAGCCGTGCGCGAGGCCGACATCGTGTTTACGATGCTGACTGATGACAAGGCCCTCGAAGAAATAACCACCGGCCCCGATGGCTTCCTCAACGCCCTGAAGCCCGGGGCCATCCACGCCTCGTGCAGCACCGTAGCGCCCGATACCACCCGCCGCCTGGCCGAGGCCCACGCTGCCCACGGCTCCTTCCTGGTGGCCTCGCCCGTATTTGGCAAGCCCGATGTGGCCGCCGCTGGCAAGCTCTGGGTCGGCTCCTCGGGCCCCGCCGAAGCGCGCGAACGGCTCAAGCCGGCGCAGGAGGCCATTGGCCAGGGCACCCACGATTTTGGCGACGACCCCGGCGCGGCCAGCGTGGCCAAGCTCTGCGGCAACTTCCTCCTAGGCACCGTAATAGAAGGCATGGCCGAGGCGCTGACCCTAGCCGAAAAGTGCGGGCTGGACCGCGTGGGCTTCTACGAGATGCTTACCAGCACCATCTTCAACACCCCCGTTTACAAGGGCTACGGCAAGCTCATTGCCGAGCAGCACTACCAGCCGGTGGGCGCGCCGCCCGCCATTATCCGCAAGGATATGAACCTAGTGGTGCAGGAAGCTTACAAAAACGAGGTGCCCATGCCCTTCGCTAACATCATTCGCGACCGCCTTACCGCCACCGTGGCCCTGGGTGAGCCCGATGTAGACTGGGCCAGCTTCGCCAAACGCGTATCGGAAGACGCGGGCTTGTAAATAGGTAATGGGCGTAATGGGTAATTTGAGTAATACCGAACAGTATTACTCAAATTACCCATTACGCCCATTACCTATTACTACTTGGCCGTTGGCAGCACTACGCCGTCAATGACGTGGGTAACGCCGTTCTTGGAAATCACGTCGGCAATCTGCACCGTAGCGGGGGCATCTTTACCATTGCTAACCATTACTTTACCGTCCTTTACGGTGAAGCGCAGCTTCGCGCCATTCACGGTAGTCAGCTCCTGGCCATCCTTGATATCGGCGGCCAAAATGCGGCCCGGTATCACGTGGTAGGTCAGCACGCCTTTGAGCTTGGCCTTGCTGGCTTCGTCGGTGAGGGCGGCTAGGGCGGCCTTGGGCAGCTTGTCGAAGGCCGCGTTGGTGGGTGCGAACACGGTGAAAGGACCGGTGCCCTTCAGCGTTTCAACGAGGCCAGCGTCTTTTACCAGCTTCACGAGCGTGCTCACGCTCTTGGCCTGGGCGGCGTTGTCCACGATGTCTTTGTCGGCCGTCATGGCCACGCCATCCACCATTACCCCACCGGGCTTGGCCATGCGTAGCGAGTCGGTGGGCATGGCGGCCGAGTCGGACACGGCTTTGTTAGCGGCAGCTTCTTCGGCGGTAGGAGTTTCTTTTTGGTCGGTGCCGCCGCACGAGGTTAGCAGCAGCGCAGCCAGTGCCGTAGCGGGCAGGTGGCGGAATAAGTTGTTCATAAAAAGGATTTTGGGGAGAGATACCGGGCGGCCCACAAGTAAGGTCGACCGCAGCTTACTTGCCTTACGCAAAGGCTGCCCCGCAAGGTTATGTAAACCCTAGGGCCGGCGCGCCGTTTTTTACCTTTGCCGGGCCAGCGCAGTAGCTGGCTCCTTTTAGTAATACCCCCACCCCGCATGAAAACTGCCGAGATCCACACGCCCAAGGGCGTCATGAAAGTCGAGTTCTACGAGCAAGACGCGCCCAACACCGTTAAGAATTTTCTTGACCTGGCCAGCAAAGGCTTCTACGACGGCACCAAGTTTCACCGCGTCATCCCGAATTTCATGATTCAGGGCGGCGACCCCAACACCAAGCCCGGCGCCAAAGGCCAACCCGGCACCGGCGGCCCCGGCTACAAAATCAAGTGCGAAACCAGCGGTGGCCACCAGCACCACGAGCGCGGCGTGCTTAGCATGGCCCACGCCGGCAAAGACACCGGCGGCTCGCAGTTTTTCATCGTCCACGACCGCCAGAACACCGCTCACCTCGACCGCGTGCACACGGTATTTGGCAAGGTAGTGGAAGGCGACGAGGTCATTGACCAGATTCGCGGCAACGACGAAATCACCAAGATTGTGGTGAAGGACGAGGAATAAGCCTGCATTAGCAGATATGAAAAGGCCGCTTCAGAGCATCTGAAGCGGCCTTTTTGGCTATTTTACGGTAGCTCCGTCACGGTCCAGCCACAGCGGGCGGGCAGGTCGCCCATATCAGCTAAGTGGCTTTTGATACCTAGGGGCTTCAAATGATTCTGCATTTTTGTCAGAATGCCCAGCCGCTGTTTGCGCCGCGCATCCTCTTTTTGACGGGTATCGCGCTCGTTGGGCGACTGGCGAATGGGCGTTTGGGCCAGAAAAAGCACCACTCGCAACTGCGCGGGTGGGCGCAGAATGGCCGCTCGTAGGTCGGGCAGTAGCAGACCGTCGCCGTGGCGGGCTCCCAGGCAGAGAGCACCCCAGGTATGTATAGCTTTCAGCAGGATTTCCGTTGGTATTTCTCCGGTTCTCACCTTCGCCCGCAGCCCCGGCTCGTCCTCCCGAAAATCCTTTACTTCCAGTAGAGTCAGGTCATCCATTACCGGGCGAATACCCGCCACAATATCCACGCCTTTAAGCCCTTCGTCAGGCTTACCGCATTCTCTTAGCTTACCGTCTTCGTCGAGCTTATCATCCTCCCCTTTCCACTTAATGGTTTCGATGCGCTCGCGGTAAAAACCAGACTTAGCCGCATCAATCTCATCGTATTTAAAGGCGTACCAGCCATCGGCATCGGGGAATTCGAATTGGTGCTTACCCTCAATTATCACCGGCATATTCTTCGTCTAAAGCCGCCTCAAAATCAAACGTTTGCGCCAGCTCAGCATCCAGCGCTGTGATGTGCTGTAATTGCATCAAATCATCCTGGCGCTCAACCCGCACGTCACCTTCTTCACCCTTGTACAGCCCAAAATAGCGCACCGGCTTCTTTTTTTGCTGCGCCAGAATATGCAGCTCGCGCATTAAGAATAAGCTATGTGTAGCCAGAATAATCTGAAAGCCCGCTTGCCCTAGGTCGGTTAATATCACCGCCATTTCCTTGAGCAGCGCCGGGTTCAGGTTAGCCTCCGGCTCATCCCAAAATAGGGTTGTTTCCGGCGTGAGGGTGCCGTTGGCGAGTAGCTTATAGAGCGTGGCAAATTTGCGCATTCCCTCTGCTACGAGGTTCATTTCCAAACGTGACTGTTCGGGTGTAGCGAGGTAAAAACGCCCGCCGTCTTCTTCGACTTTGCCGCCGATAAGTTTAACTAAATTTTCTACTACGTAGGCAGGTTCAGGATGCCTTAAAGATGGTCCCAGCAATAATCGTATCACATCGGGATATGTCCTGTCGATACGTATATCACCTTTTTGATAACGGTCATAAACTGCTGGTAGCCATCCCAGTGTCAGCACTTCTTTAGCTGGAATCAAGACGAAGCGTGGACTACCCATTGCTTGAGTCAATGGTACCCCTTCGCTATTCATAACGATACTGCCAGTTTGACCAGATATTATATCTTTTGATTTGATTTGAAATGAAGCTTTATCTGCGAAAGAATCAAAAGAAACATTAATATCAGCCTTTTTAGCTCCTCGCTTAACAATCGAATCTATGCCTTCGTAAAGTAGAAAAACGTCTTGTAGTGCTTGTCTAAGGCTAAGAATCCAAGCTGTTGTGTCTCTTAATTCAAAGTCTGGCATATTCGCTGCCGCAGCTGATTCAAGAAAGCTGCTTGCATCATTTTGAGCTATTTTCGCTGCATACCCCGCCTTCAGCACATGCGTTTTCCCCGTACCATTCGTGCCCACAAGCACGTTTAGCCCGTCGCCAAACTCAAATTCGGCATCGGCGAAGACGGTAAAATTGCGGAGGTGCAGGCGCTTTAGCATGTAACGAAGCTACGTAAAAAGCCCCGCGCACCTTTTGGTACGCGGGGCTTTTTTGCTACTTATTCGCGGACTCGCAGAGTCCACGCTACGGCCTAGCGGCGCTTGCGGGGCTTCTGCTCTTCTTCGTCCTCGTCGTCATCCTCGCCGAAGGTCGGCATGGTGAACATCGACGAGAGCAGGTCCTTGAACTGCGCGCCGGCGGTGAGGCGGTTGCGCGAGATGAGCGAGTGCTCGGCCAGGCCGTGCAGCAAGAACTCCATGAGGAAGTACGTGGTGTCAGCGTCCTCCTTGGGGTGTAGCTCCTTTACTATGTCGCGCAGGCCGGGCACCTTATCCAGGGCGGTGCGGTAGTCATTCACGTGGGCATCGTGCAGGATGTCCAGCGTGTTGCCGTTGCCGAACCACTCCTGTATTGCTTTGTAGGGCGAGGGGCGGTTTTTAAGCTTCTTCGACTTGTCGGGGTCGGGGAAATAGTTCAGGAACAGCGTGCGGATGGCTTTGCCCATGAGCTTTTCGGCCACGATACCCGCGCCTTCCTGCTCGCCTTCGTACACCAACTCGACCTTGCCCGTGATGGCGGGCACGGCCGAGATGAAGTCGGCCACGCGCACGTAGGTGTTCTTCTCACCGTTGATGAGCGCTCGGCGCTCGGCGCCGGCAACCACCTGCTCGTAAGCCGAGATGGTGAGGCGAGCCGACACGCCCGACTTGGCATCCACAAACTCGGAGGCGCGGGCCTCTACGGCCACCTGCTCCACGAGGTCGTGGATGATTTCGTTGGTCGTTACCATGCCCTTCTGCACCTCTTTAATGCGGGCTTCCTGCTTGGTAATGCGCTTACCGATTTCAATCGACTTGGGGTAGTGCGTGATAATCTGGGCGTCGATACGGTCCTTGAGGGGCGTCACGATGCTGCCGCGGTTGGTGTAGTCCTCGGGGTTGGCCGTGAACACGAACTGGATATCCAGGGGCAAGCGCACTTTAAAACCACGAATCTGGATGTCGCCTTCCTGCAGGATGTTAAACAGCGACACCTGAATGCGAGCCTGCAAGTCGGGCAGCTCGTTGATAACGAAAATGCCGCGGTGCGCCCTAGGTATCAGGCCGAAGTGAATTACGCGCTCATCGCTGTAGGGCAGCTTGAGCGTGGCGGCCTTGATGGGGTCGGCGTCGCCGATAAGGTCGGCCACCGTCACGTCGGGCGTAGCCAGCTTCTCGGTGTAGCGGTCGGCGCGGGGCCACCAGGCCACGGGCGTGTCGTCGTCTTTTTCGGCGATGAGGTTGCGGGCAAATACCGACAGCGGCTGCAACGGGTCGTCGTTGAGCTCCGAGCCTTCCACCACCGGCACGTGCTCATCAAGCAGGTTGATGAGCAGGCGCGCAATGCGGGTTTTGGCCTGCCCGCGCAAGCCTAGGAGGTTGATGTGATGCCCGGCCAGAATGGCGCGCTGCAACTCGGGAATTACGGTTTCGTCGTAGCCAAAGATGCCGGGGAAAACGTCTTCTTTATTACGAAGTTTCTGGATGAGGTTGTCCCGCAGTTCCTCTTTCACGGAGCGGGGCTTGTAGCCACTGGCGCGCAGTTGGCCCAGGGTGCGGATGGCGTCGTGTGTCATTACCCCTTAAACCCGCTAAGGGGGCTTGAGGTTCAGCCTAGCCGCCGCGGAATTAGCAGCGGCCTAGGTGCCCCGCCGGCGGCTATCGGCCTGGCAGCGGGGCGCCCGCTACGGCCTGGGTGGCCGGTAGCGCCTTACTGCGGCAGCGACAGCAGATAGCCAATTGTAAAATTGGCGTCCCAGTCGAACACAAACTGCTTGCAGCCAGTAGCTTCGACCAAGGAGCGGTAAATCACCAGCCCCGCCTTGGATTTGGCTTTGTCGAACTGGTAGGCATCGGGGGCATCGAGCACGGTGTAGCGCTCCTTGCCCTGGCGCACCTGCTTGGCCATTTCGTAGGGCACGCCGCCGATAATAAAGCAGGTTTGCCGCAGCTTAGCGGGCACCTGCTGGGCCTTGGCTTTCACCTCGCTGGCCACTACCGCCGGGTCGGCGCCGTACTCGAAGTATTTCGAGCCGAACGTGTTCACGGACTGGGCTTTGCCATCGACCAGCCACGAAATTTCGGTGCCGCCCGACCCAATATCCACCACGAAAGCCCGCTCGCTGAAGGGCGCCGGCAGGGCCACGCTTAGGCCCAGGGCCGCTTCTTTTTCGGGGGTCATGCGGTTTACCACGTAGCCCATCTGGGTTAGCTCTTTGGCAATGCGGTGAGCGGCGGCCATTTTCAGCGCCCCCGAGCTTACTACGAAGTGAATATCCTTGCCCGCCACGCCATAATCCAGCATATTGGCGATGTAGGCGCGCAGCCCCCGCCGGATTTCTTCATCAGAAACCAGATTTTCCATCAGCAGGCTGTTATCAAACTCTGCCTTTTGAAGCTCCCAGTTGCGCTCGGCGTCGGTGCGCACAATAAAGGAGTTGAAGCCGCTGGCCCCTAGCTCCACCACGCCCCGCATTTTGCCGCCCACGGGCTTGGGAGCGGGGTAGTTGAAAGCGGGCCGGCCATTAAGGGCGGCGGCGGCCGCAGTTGGTTTAGCTGCTTCTGGTTTCGCTACTTCTGCCTTCGGCGGCGCGTTGCGGGGCGCGGTCTCGGCCCAGGAGCTAACTGCCGAATCTGGGTTGCTGTCAAAAGAGAGCACTATAAAGTATAGTGCGCCTATCGCGACAAGCAAGATGCCTAAACGCGCGAGTAAGGATATGTTTCGCATAGGGGCGGGAGAAAGAAAGAGATTATTGCCTAAATATAAAGTTGTTATTTCAGTATATAATTGCATTGCTAGTAGTTTTCACAGGCGCCGACTATATTCTAGCCGGCCCACATCCGGTCTAATAGACTAGCGGGCAAGGATTAACAAGCACCGCCTGTTGTCTTAACAAAAGGAGGCCGCGCCAGCTAACGCAGCCTCCTTTTGCTAAGTCAACGGGCGGTGGCTTATCTGGCACGCGAAGCGCTGAGTAGCTACTCCCGCGGCCGATGTCAGCCACACCAAACAAATGCCAGCGAGTAGGGCTTGCGGGCAAGCCATTACGCTAGGGTGACGGCGGCAAGCAGCTCCTGCTGGCACACCGGGCAGCCTAGGGCCTCGGGCACTTGCAGCATGGCGGCCTGCACTAGCTGCACCGTCTCAGGCGCCAGCGTGGGTAGCAGCCGCAGGAGCCAGCTACCCCAGCACCACGAGCAAGTAGTGCACGGTGGCGGCACGTGAGGTAGTTATATTATATAACTGGCAATCGTTATGAGAGCCGAAAAGGGCAGCTTCCTAATTCAGAAAGCTGCCCTTTTTGGCTCGGCAAAGCCTGTAGCCCGTCTATTTATTAAGCTGCATCACAGCGACTTGCGCCGATTCTTCTTGTAGTCTTCGAATACCAGGTGCCCTAGGCCCTTCAGACCCGAATAATAAGCTTTGCCCTGATTAACTTCCGTGAACTCCTCCACGAACTTCTGCAAGTACGGGTCAGAGGTAATCATGAAAGTGGTAATCGGAATCTTGATGCGGCGGGCGGCGGCGGCCAGGTTCAGGGTCTTGTTGACCACCTTGCGGTCGAGCCCGAACGAGTTTTTGTAGTAGCCACCGGCCTCCTTCAGGCAAGTGGGCTTGCCGTCCGTTATCATAAATATCTGCTTGTTAGGCGTTTTGCGCTTGCGCAGCAGGTCCATGGCCAGCTCCAGGCCGGCCACGGTGTTGGTGTGGTAGGGGCCTACCTGCAGGTAAGGCAAGTCTTTCACCTCAATCTGCCAGGCGTCGTTGCCAAACACGATAACGTCGAGCGTATCCTTGGGGTACTTCTGCTTCACCAGCTCGGCCAGGGCCATGGCCACTTTTTTGGCGGGCGTGATGCGGTCTTCGCCGTAGAGTATCATCGAGTGCGAGATATCTATCATCAGCACCGTGCTGGTCTGCGACTTATGCTCGTTTTCGCGCACTTCGAGGTCGCCCTCGGTCAGCATAAAGCCGTCGCCTTCCATGCCGTGGTTGAGTTGGGCATTGCGGATGGACTCGGTCATCTGAATCTGCTCAAGCGAGTCGCCGAAGCGGAACTCGCGCAGGTCGGTGCTTTGCTCATCGCCCTGCCCGGTTTGGGGCGTGCGGTGGTTGCCGGTGCTGCTCTTCTTGAGCTTGCCAAAAATCTCTTCCAGCGCCGACTTCCGAATTTTCTGCTCGGTCTTAGGCGTGATTTTCAGCTCACCGCGCTCCTGCTCGTTTTCATCGATGTAGCCTTTTTTCTTCAGGTCCTCGATGAAGTTGCCCATGCCGTAGTTGTCGTCGGTGACGCCGTACTGCTTGTCGAGCTCGTTGAGCCACTGCAACGCCTCCCCCACATCACCGCTGGTGATGGTAATCAATTGCATAAACAGCTTGAGCAGCTGCTCAAAGCCTTTATCGCCCGAGTTTTCATCGGGCACAAAATCACGAAAGCGAACGCCGAGAGCCATAGAAGTGGTGGTAACGTATAGGCTACGAAAACAAGCGCCGCCGCGGCAATGTTCAATATGAAGCGCCCGGCGCCCGTTTAGGCTCGGCGCCGGCCCTTCTTTTTCCTATCATTCTCCGGCAAGCTTCGGCTTGCGTTCTGCCTATGAAAGCTATTTGGAACAACACCGTCGTGGCCGAGAGCGACGACACGGTGGTGGTCGAAAACAACCACTATTTTCCGGCTGACTCACTCAAAAAGGAGTTTTTCGAGGACAGCATTGCCCACACCAGCTGCCCCTGGAAAGGCCGCGCCAGCTACTATTCGCTGCGCGTAGCCGGCGACCTTAACAAAGACGCCGCCTGGTACTACCCCGAAACCAGCCCCGCCGCGCAGCACATCAAAGGCCGGGTGGCTTTTTGGAAGGGCGTGAAGATTGAGAAGTAACCCTGGATGCCCCCATTAAAAAAAGCGCCGGCTGCTTCGAGCAACCGGCGCTTTTTTTAATGGGGCCAAAACCCGCTACGAAATCCACTTAAACTGGTACTCCAGCTTGGGCACGGCCATGCGGTCGCTCACGCGGCGCAGGCGGTTGGGCAGGGCCATGAGATAGTCGCGCTCTTTTTCGGCGGCGGCAGTCAGGCCGGTGCGCTTAGAAATCTCCCACTCGTCGATGAGCGTATCCAGAATTTCGGTGTAGTCGTTGCTGGTGTACACGCCGAGGCGTTGGGCGGCGTCGGTGAAGTGGCCGAAGGTCTTACCCATGTCCACGCCCATCTCGCGCATGTAGTGGGCGGGCATCACAATCTTGTTGCGCATCATGTGCCCAAAGGCAATCATCATCTCGCTGGGGTCGAGTTCAAAAATCTTGGAGACAAAGGTTTTGTAGGCCTTGGCGTGGCGGTTTTCGTCGCCCGCTATCATGCCGCAGATTTTGGAAAGACCATCGTCGCCGACCTGGCGGGCAAGCTGACCCACGCGGCGGTGCGACACGTTGGTGGCCATTTCCTGGTAGCTGGTGTACACAAACGACTTGTAAGGGTCGTGAGCCATACCTAGGTCAAAACCGTCGTTGATGAGGTGCTGGGTCGAAATCTCAAACTCGCGCATGTTCACGCGGCCGCAGAGGTAGAGGTAGCGGTTGAGCAGGTCGCCGTGGCGGTTTTCCTCGGCCGTCCAGCCCCGTATCCACTTGGCCCAGCCGTTGTTATCATCGCGGTTCATGTTGTCAATCTCGTGAAACCACGCCTCGTAGTTGGGCAGGGCTTCCTCCGTGATGGTGTCGCCGATGAGTACGGCCAGCAGGTCGTAGGGCAGGGCACCGGCTTTTTCGCGCAGTTCCTTTACTTCGTCGAAGAAGGTATCGCGGCGCGAATCGGGCAAAAAGTCGGCGGGCTGCCAGCTATTTTCAACGGGTTTGAGAAACTCGTAGATATTGTCTTTCAGATAACCTTCGAGTTGCTCGAGCACTTCGCCGCGCGAAATCATAACGTTGTCAGGGAGCTTCATAAGAATAGGGGCACTGCACGTGAGTAGGCAGTGAATTAACGTGCGAAGGTCCGTTTTTAGTTGTAAATAATGGGTACAACATTAGGGCATTATACGTGCGCGCGCCCGAGGGCGCTACGGTGCCGTTTTACGCCCGCGTGCTACCTTGCTTTTCGTCAGCCCTTAACGCCTTTCTTCCTACCCACCCCCATGTCTAAAAAGTACCTGGCCTTGGCCCTGGCCGCGCTGGCCAGCTGCCAATCGCCCACCGCCTCCGAGTCCGAAACCACGGCCCAGGCACCCGCCGCCGCCCGCCCCTACCACGAGCAGCACCGGCCGCAATTCCACTTTTCGCCCAAAGAAAACTGGATGAACGACCCCAACGGCCTGGTGTACGAAAACGGCACCTACCACTTGTTTTTTCAGCAAAACCCCACCGCGCCGGTGGCCGGCAACATCCACTGGGGTCACGCCACTAGCCGCGACTTGGTGCACTGGCAGCAGCAGCCCACGGCCATCGCCCCGGACAGCCTAGGGCTAATTTTTTCGGGTAGCGCCGTGCTCGACGCCCAGAACACCAGCGGCCTGGGCCAGCCCGGCCGCCCCGCGCTGGTAGCCCTCTACACCAGCCACAGCGAGAAAAAGGAGAAGCTGGGCCGCCAGGATGTAGAAAACCAGAGCCTAGCCTATAGCCTCGACTACGGCCAGACCTGGACCAAATACGCCCAAAACCCGGTGCTTAAAAACCAGGGCAGCCGCGACTTCCGCGACCCGAAAGTGAGCTGGTACGCGCCCGGTAAAAAGTGGCTGATGGCGCTATCGGCCCACGACCACATCGAGTTTTATTCGTCTAAAAATCTACGGGCCTGGACCAAGGAAAGCGACTTTGGGCGTACCCTAGGGGCGCACGGCGGCGTGTGGGAGTGCCCCGACCTCATTCAGGTAAAAGATGCGCAAGGCCAGCCGCATGACGTGCTGATTGTTAATATGAACCCCGGCGGCCCCAACGGCGGCTCGGCCACGCAGTACTTCGTGGGCGCGTTTGATGGAAAATCCTTCCGGGCCACGCAGCCCGGCACGCGCTGGCTCGACTACGGCCCTGACAACTACGCCGGCGTGACGTGGGCCAACCTGCCCGCTGGTAGCCCTACCACCCTCATCGGCTGGATGAGCAACTGGGAGTACTGCCAGCAGGCGCCCACCAGCCCCTGGCGCAGCGCCATGACCGTGCCGCGCACGCTAGCCCTGCGCGGCGCACCGGGCCAGCTGCAGTTGGCCTCGCAGCCCATCGCGGGGCTGGGCAAGCTGTTCGAAAACCCCGTGACCCTGACCAACGTGGCCGTGAGCGGCAGCTACGACCTAGGCAAAAGCCTGAAGGACACCACCGGCCGCTACCAGCTAAAATTCACCGTGCCGCAGGCCCAAACGTGGGCGCTCGTGCTCAGCAATGCGGCGAAAGAACAGGTAATTATCGGCTACGACGCGGCGAAGAAGGCGTATTATCTCGACCGCAGCAAATCGGGCAACGTCACGTTTGCGCCGGCCGAGAAGGGCTTTGCTAAAGTGGCCCGCGCCCCGCGCACCGCCACCGGCCCCACCCAGGAAATCACGCTGCTGGTCGATGCCGCCTCCGCCGAGCTATTTGCCGACGGCGGGCTCACGTGCCTGACTGGCACGTTCTTCCCCAGCCGGCCACTCACGGGCTTAGCGCTGCAAGCCAGCGGCCTCACGGTGCCCAAAGTGGAGCTGGCCAGCGTGCGGTCCATTTGGGATAAATAGGCCGGTTTTGGAGTACTGTAGCGCGGACTTTTAGCCCGCGAGTGGTGGCTTACTACTCGCGGACTGAAAGTCCGCGCTACTTGCTCGACCGCATACCAACGCCAAGACTGCTTTAGCCCATCTCCCACACAACCAGCCGGGCGCAGCCGGGCCACAGCCGCTGCTGCCGCACCCGCCGGAAACCGCTGTCTGCCAGGGCCAGCTGCAAGGCCGGCCACTGCGTGCCCGTACTGGCGTAGCGCGCCAGGGCCGCGTGGGCCGCCGCCTCGGGGCACAGGTGCCGCAGCGTGGCCGGCAGCAGCCGCAGATACGTGAGCATGGCCGCCCGCAACCAAGGCTGGGTGGGCAGGTCAAACTCCAGCAGGGCCAGTTGGCCGCCGGGGCGCAGCAGGCGGGCGGCCTCGGCAGCCAGCGCGGGGTAGGCGGCCGGGGCTAATGTCTTGAGGCCGAAGGCACAAGTGACGACGGCGGCCGTGCCCGTGGGCAGGCCGGTGGCCAGCGCATCGGCCTGTAGCAGCGTGAGGCTGGGGGCGTACTGCCGGGCGGCGCGGGCCAGCATGGGGGCCGAAAAATCGACGGCCGTCAGGGTCAGCCGCGCCCCTAGGTGCCGGTGCAGCGGCTCCCACAGCTCGGCCCCGCCAGCCATCAAGTCCACCACCGACACGGGGCCGGCGGCGGGCCAGCGCAGGGCGGCTACCAGGCTGCGCCGCCAGCGCCCCAGCTGGCCGCCCGACAGCCATTCGGCCGCGCCGTAGGTGCCGGCCAGGCCGTCGAACATGGTCCGCACGTGGGCGGGGCGGTAGCGGGCGGCTACCGGCCGCACGGGTTCGAGGAGCTCAGTCATGGCGGGGTTCGGCTTGAGCTACGGCTTGGATTGCAGCTTCCTTTTCGGCTTCGGCTTTGAGGGTGGCCAACACACGCTGGTGCATGGCATCGAGCAGATAATCAGACCACAGCTGCCAGTAGGGCCGCGGCCCAATGCGGTGGCGATACACCGTACGGGCTTCGAGCAGGGTGCGCCCGCCCGGCAGCGGCCGCAGCCGGAAGGTGCCGCTATCGACCTGGAAATACCCGTGCAGGTGCGGCGCATGAATTTGCGGGTACGGGCTGAGCTCGTGCATCGGGGCGGGCATATCGGCCGGGGGCACGGCGAAGGTGAGCTGCTGCCCCGGCTGCCAGGCCACCACCGGCAGCCGCGCCAAGCCCTGCGAGTAGCGGCACACCAGCGTGCGGCGGCCAGTGGCCGCGTCGCGGGCCAGGGCCGTGCGCGTGGGGTACACCACCCCCGCCCGAAACCAGCCCGTAGCGGCCGGGTACTGCACGGGCCGCGTGAGCGCAGCCCACACCCGGGCGGGCGGCGCATTCACTTCGAGCCGCGTGGCAACGAGCCGAGGTACCACCGGCGCGGGGTAGCTTACTTCATATTGTTGTGCGGCGGGGTAGAGCACCAGTATGGTAAGAAACATGGGCAACGGGCGCGGCCGGCCGGTAACTCGCACCACCAGCGTACCTAGGGCCGCCCCGATGGCGGCCATCGCGAAGGCAACCGGCAGGGCCATCGCGATGCAGATAAAGCCTTCGAGCTTCAGGGTCAGCAGGCAGAGCAGCGAACAAGCCACCCCCAGCACCCCTACCCCGCCCCAGTAATCGACCAGGTGCTGCCCGCCGTGCCGCGCCGCGCCCACTCGTGCAGCAGCACGGCCACAAAGGCGCTAATGCCCGGCGACAAGCAAAACAGCGTGACGCCGTAGCTGCCGTAGCCCGTAATGGACAGGGCCATCAGGCCGGCGCCCAGCAAGCCGGTGCCGATAATGGCCGCTAGGGCGCACAGCCACGGCGAATCGCGCCAGCTAGCCGGTTGGGGCAGCTTAAAATCAGGGCGCACGGGGGCGGTCGCCGGCTGCGGGCCGGCGGAGTCTGGAAGGGGCTCCATAGGGAAAGGGTTGAGAGTGAGCTATAAAAACAGCTTCAGAAACTTGTCCATGAACCAGCTGCGCTCGGCCCGCATGAGGCGGGTGAGTAGCTTATCGGAAGTATCGGCGAGCTGCTGAATGTCGGTGAGCACGGTGTGGAAGGCCTGGTAATTGGCATCGGCGGGGTCGCCGGGCAGCTGGGCCAGCTGGTCGAGGGTACGCTTCATCTGGTCGAGCTCGCGGCGCTTGCGGGCAGCAATGATGCACCGCGTGACTTGCAGCATGTCCTTCTCGGCCACGAAGTACTCGCGGCGCTCGCCGGGGCGTAGCTCTTTGTAAATTAGGCCCCAGTCGATGAGCTCGCGCACCGTCATGCTGGCGTTGCCTCGCGAAATGGTGAGCTGCTCCATGATATCCTCGGTACTCAGGGCCTGCGAGCTCACCAGCAGCAGCGCGTGTACCTGAGCCAGGGTTTTACTCACACCCCAACTCGTGCCCGACACACCCCAGAGTTGAATAAACTGGGCTTTAGCCTCGGCGAGGGTTAGCGTGGGGGCGGGTTGGTCGGGGCTCATGAGAGACATAGTTTACTGAGACAAGTACAACTGAACTGCCCAAAATATGACAAATGCCAACGGCAGCAGCCAGAACATCTTTTTATACCAGATACGATTAGAAAATACGATTAAAGCGCTGCCGATGAGCAGTAGGACCAGACCAAGCAGTTGTAAGTAGGGTACTACGAAAACTAGTAAGCCTATCACCGTCACGACGGCACCAAGTTTGTGAAAAGTCAATGAATTATTCACTTGCAACATCTTGGCTTGTAGCGACTGGCTGCTTCCCCAGCAACTCCCCTACCGCCGCCACGCACCTAGGGTATTCAAACTGAAATCCCGCCGCTAGCAGCCGCTCGGGGTACACCTTGCGGCTTTTCAGAATCAGCTCGGTTTCAGTGCGCAGCGCGAAGGCCCCGATTTCGAGCAGCCACTTAGGCTGCGGCAGGTGCAGCGGCGGGCGCAGGTGCTGGGCCAACAGCGCGTTAAAATCGCGGTTTAGCAGCGGGTGCGGGGCGCAGAGGTTCACCGGGCCGCCTAGGTCGTCGGCTTGGGCCAGAAACGCCACGGCCCGGCAAAAGTCGCGCACGTGCAGCCAGCTAATCCACTGCTGGCCATCGCTCTGCGGTGTGCAGAGGCCGTAGCGCGCCAGCCGGGCCATGACGGGAAACGCGCCGCCATCGGCCCCCAGCACGATGGCTGTGCGCAGGGCCACGCGACGCACGGCAGCGGGCGCGGGCGCCGCCCAAAACGCCTCCTCCCAGGCCCGCCCCACTTCTTCCGAAAATGGGCCGCCGGGCGTTGGGCTGGCTTCCGTGTTGGCTGGCGCATCGCCCCGCGTATCGGGGTAAATGGTGGCCGTTGAAGAGTTTAGCCACACCTTAGGCGGCTGCACGCAAGCGGCTACGGCCGCGCCCAGCACGCGGGTACTCTCGACGCGGCTGGCTAAAATGGCGCGGCGGTTGGCGGCAGTGTAACGGCAATCGACGGTGCGGCCCGCCAGATTCACCAGCAGGTCGGCGCCCTCCAGCGCCTGCGCCCAGGGGCCGAGGCTGCAGCTATCCCAACGCACGTCGCCGGAGCCAGTACGGCTGATACTTACTACTTGGTAGCCAATGGCTCTAAAGTAGCTGGCTAGGTGCCGGCCCAGAAAACCGTTTCCACCAACGAGAACTAGCTTGGGCTGCGACATAGCTGGGGCGGGGGCTGGGCAGCTGGCTGCGTGCCAGCGCTTTCTCTTAGGTATAACAAATGTATCACAACTTTCAATAATTATTGAAAGTTGTGATACATTTTGATTTCTTAGCCCTTACAAAAAGGCCGTTATCCTTGTTTATCAAGCAAATAAAATTGCTGCCGCACCCGGCGCAGGGTTTCTTCGGCCGCTTCAGCGGCTGGGGTGGCGGGCAAGACCGACGTATCAAACGCCGCTTCTACCTGCGCTACCAACTGCTCGGCCTCAGCTACCAGCTCGGCGTATTCAAACTCACCGCGCCGGATTTGGAGCAGGAACTCGCGGTTGGGCCGGCGCACCTGGAGCTGGCCGGTAAGAGCGATTTCCTCGGCCATTTGCAGCAGCCGGAAGACGTGCAGCATGTTCTTAGCGTCGTAGTTTTTGCCGTGCTGCACGGTGTTGGCGTAGCGCTCCTTGTTGCGCTTCTCGACCCACTCCCAGTACTCTCTGAACACGCGGCAGTAGGAGCTGTAGCCGTTGCGGTTGAACGATAAATACGCCACCGGCTCCTCCCCTTTCGGCACGGCCGAGAGCTGCACGTCCTGGCTGGTGTCGGGGTCGCGCACGAGGCCGCGGTACCCTAGGGGGTGGCCGGGCGTGCGGTCGATGAAAAGGGCGTAGAGGTCGGTAAGGTGCGGCACGTTGGCTAGACCGCATTGGTTGGCGCTGAGGCTCTGGCGGGCCAACCACACGTCGGCCGACTGCGCGCCCGCGCCCACCGTCACGTAGCAGAAATCCAGCACCGACTTGCGGCCGGGCGGCTCGGGGTGGTTGATTTTCTTGTTCAGGCCCTTGGCCTTGCGAATTTGGGCCACCGCATACTCGGCAAAGCTTAGCTGGCAGAGCCGGGACAGGAAATCCTGAGGCCGAAACTGGTCGAACAGCGGGTGCTGATACACGATGCAGTCGGGCGGCGTGCCGAGCAACTCCAGCACGGTGGGGTTGTTTTTGAGCAGTAATTCCACGAAGCGGCGCAGCTCGTAGAACACCTCATCGTTGGTTGCATTGGCAACCTGCGGCACGTAGTCGAGGCCCAAAAACTGCTTTTCGGGCAGCACGAATACCCCTTTCAGGTCGGTATCGGAGTGCGGCAGATTGGTGCCGTAGGCGCGGCTGCCGCTGATGGCTTCGAAGATAATTAAGTTTTGCTGGCGCAGGTCGGTGATGGTCATAGAATGTAGGGTGCGGGGCTTGCCCCCGCCCAGCGTTGAGCGGCCTATGTTGGTAACGCCGAGCAGGGCAAGCTACTAACGTCACAAAGTTTTCTGAACAACGCCGGGCGGGGACAAGCCCCGCACCTTACGCTTCAGAATTCCTCCAAAGTAATGGTCGTGCTTTGCGGGTAGAAACCTGAGCCTGAAATGCCAGGCGCTCTTTATCGTTATGCTACACCGTTTTCTACTCGCGCTGCTGCTGGTGTTACCGGCCGCCCTGCACGCCCAAAGCCTGCGCTTTATCCTACGCGACTCGACCAGCCGCCAGCCACTCATCGGGGCGAGCGTGGGGGTGCCCGGCACCGGTATCGGCGGCACCACCGACGCCAGCGGCGCGGTGCAGCTAGCGCCCGCCCCGGCCGTGGGCACCCGCCTGCGGGTAGAGGCCCTAGGGTATAAACCCCGGACCCTGGCGGCCCCAGCTCTCGGTAACGCGCCCATTACCTTACTGCTGGCCCCGAGCGCCGCCGAAATCGACGAAGTGGTCGTGACCGCCACCCGCACCAACTCGCGCATCGAAGACCAGCCTGAGCGCGTGGAAGTACTGGGCGAGGAGGAGATGCAGGAGGAAAACGGCATCAAGCCCGGCAACATCGCCAGCCTGCTCGGCGACATTGCGGGCACCCAGATTCAGCCGACCTCGCCCACTACGGGCAACGCCGACTTGCGTATTCAGGGCTTGCAGGGGCAGTACTCTCAGATTTTGCGCGACGGGCTGCCGCTGTACGGCGGCTTCGCGGGCAGCTTCGGCATCTTGTCGGTACCACCGCTCGACCTGCGGCAGATTGAGCTGCTGAAGGGCTCCAACTCGACCCTCTTTGGCGGCGGGGCCATCGCGGGGTTGGTCAATCTGGTGAGCAAAACGCCCACGCTCGGCAAGTCGCAGTTCACGGCCACCCTCAACCAGACTACGCTGAATGAAACCAACCTCAACGGCTTTGCCGCGCAGCGTGGGCAGCGGTTTGGCTACTCCGTTTTTGCCGGCCTCACGCGGCAGCAGGATGTGGATGTGGACGGCGACACCTTCGTGGACGTGCCCCGCGTGCGCAGCCTCACGGTGCACCCTAGGCTATTTTATTACCCCAATGCCCACAGCCAGCTGGCGCTGGGCTACACCGGCACCTTCGAGAGCCGGCGCGGCGGCCAGCAAACGGCCCTGCGCAACAACGTGGAAACGCTGGGCGGGCCGGCCTATTTCGTCAACAACAGCAGCCAGCGCCACACCGTCGATGCCGTATACACCAACGACAGTGTGGGCACCGGCCGCCTCACCATCAAGGGCGCCATTACCAATTTTGGGCGCGACGTGCTGACCAACACGGTATCTTTCAAGGCCAACCAAACCACCTATTATACTGAGGCCAGCTATCTACACGACCTAGGCCGGAACAATACCATCGTAGCGGGCGTGAACCTGAATGGCGAGCTGCTGCGCAACGCCGACGGCCGCCCCACGCCACTGCTCAGCATCTACACCTATAATACAATCGGCGTTTTTGCTCAGGACAACTGGACGCCCACGCCGCGCTTCAACCTGCAAGCCGGCCTGCGTTACGACCACCATAATCAGTACGGAGGCTTCGTACTGCCGCGCTTGTCGGCGCTGTATAAAATCAACGACGAGTTCACCGCCCGCCTCAACGGCGGCCTAGGCTACCGCGTGCCCGTGCCCTACGTGAATGCCCTCGATGAGCGCGACTACCCGCAGGTGCAGCCGCTGCGCGGCCTCCAGGCCGAAACCTCGCAGGGCCTCAACGGCGACTTGAACTACTCGCATCGCTTCGGGCCAGAAGTGGTATTGAATCTCAACCAGTCGTTTTTCTACACGCGCCTCCAAAACCCGCTTATTCTGCCCGACGGCGGCATCGTGGGCGGTCCCGGCTCGGGCAGCTACCAGCCCGGCAGCGGCCCACTCACCTGGCAAAACGCCAGTGCGCCCGTTACTACCAAAGGCCTCGAAACCTACGTGCGCCTGCGCGCCCACGAAACAGAACTCTACCTAGGCTACGTCTTTACCTACGCTCGCCGCCTCTACGACCCCGTGAACCCCAACGTGGAGCTGGCCGCCCGGCACAAGTTTGCGACCGTACTGGTGCAGGAGTTCAGCGAGCACTTCGGGGCCGGTATCGAGGCTAGCTACACCGGCCAGCAGTACCTGAGCGACGGCACGACCACACCCGGCTACCCCATTGTGGCGACACTGCTGCGCTACCGCACCGGCCCCTGGACGGTGGTGCTCAACGCCGAAAATATCTTCGACTACCGCCAAACGCGCCGCGAGCGCGTGGTGCTACCCGCGGGCGGCAGCTTCGCCAGCCCCATTTTTCGCGAGCTGTGGGCGCCGGTGGAAGGGCGGGTCGTGAATTTGTCACTGAATTGGCGGTTTGGGCAGTAACGCGGCGCTGCCAGGCTGCCCCGCGGGGGCTAGCGCGCAGCTTGACCTACTTCAGTTGAGCTGCAGGGACCGCCGAAACGCCAGCGGCGAAAGGGTCGTTTTGGTTTTGAAAAACCGGTTGAAGGACTGCGGATGCTCGAAGCCGAGCGCGTAGGCTACTTCGCTCACCGAGAGGCTGGTAGTAGCAAGTTGTGCTTTGGCCTGCTCGATAAGCTTGTCGTGGATGTGCTGCTGGGCGCTTTGGCCGGTGAGCGTGCGCAGCATATCGCTCAGGTAGCTGGGCGATACGTGCAGTTGCTGCGCCAGGTAGTGCACCGTTGGGATGCCCTGCTCGGGCAGCCGCTCGGGCCGGAAGCCGTCGGCCAGCGTGGCTTCCAGGCGTTGCAGCAGGTCGCTGTGGACCGCTTTGCGGGTCAGAAACTGACGCTTGTAGAAGCGGTTGGCGTAGGTCAGCAGCAGGTCGAGCTGAGCAATCACCACATCCTGGCTGAACTCGTCGAGGCGACTGGCCAGCTCCGCCTCCATCGTCCGGAACAGCGTCAGCAGCACCTCGCGCTCCGGCTCCGACACGTGCAGCGCCTCATTGGCCGAGTAGGTGAAGAAGCCGTATTCCCGGATTTTTTTGGCCAGGGGGTAGCTCGCCAAAAAATCGGGATGAATAAGTAGGGTCATGTGGGCGCACGCGTCCTCCTCCTCGGGCTGCGGCGTGCCACCCAGCAGCTGGCCGGGAGCGGCAAACAGCAGGCCGCCGGCCTCAAAATCGTAATATCCCTGCCCGTACTTGAGCTTGCGGCTCAGCTTAGGCCAAAATGACACCTTATAAAAGCCCAGCACGTGGGGCTGGGCTGAGCCGCTACCCTGCCCGGGCGGGCGGGCATTACGCATCAGGCTGATGAGCGGGTGCAGGGGCCCCGGCAGGCCCAGGGCCCGGTGCGCCTCCGCTAGGGAGGCAAACCGCAGCGGCGCATTTTCGTGCTTTCTCATGTCTGCTTATATCATATAGCTTATACCATATCACGGGCAGCGGGCAGCCCTAGGGCGCCACCAGCTGCCCGCAGTGAGTTAGCTGACGGCGCCCTGGGCGGCGTTGGAAACGGTCTCCCAGGCCTCCCAGGTGGCTAGCCGCTCGGCATAAACCGCGCGCACCTGAGCCAGGTTGTGGCTGCCCAGAAACAATCGCAGCGGCGGCTGCGCGGCATCCACGACGGCGAAGAGGGCGGCGGGCGTGGCGGCGGGGTCGCCCCTTTCCATACTTCGCAGGTCCGCGAAGAAGTGATTCTTAAAATCGGTGTACACCTCCTGGCTGGCCGCGAAGCGCAACGACTCGGGGCTGCCAAACTCGGTGGCGTAGGCCCCTGGCTCAATGATGGTTACCTTGATGCCAAAGGGCGCTACTTCGGGGGCCAGGCTTTCGTGAATAGCCTCAAAAGCCCACTTGGAAGAGGCGTAGTACCCAAGCACCGGCGGGGCCACCAGGCCCAGCCCGCTCGAAACGCCCAGTACGTGGCCGTGGCCCTGCGCCCGCAGCAGCGGCAGCGCGGCTTGCAGCACCGCCACGGTGCCGACTACATTGGTTTCGTACAGCGCCCGCAGCTCGTCCAGGCTGGCTTCCTCGATGGTGCCGACCAGGGAGTAGCCGGCGTTGTTGAGCACGATGTCGAGCCGGCCAAAGTGCGCGTGGGCATGCGCTACGGCCGCTTTCACTTGCTCGGGCTTGGTTACGTCCAGCGCCAGGGGCAGCACGCTGGCTCCGTATTTTTCGGTTAAATAGCTGATGCTGGCCAGCTGGCGCGCCGTGGCGGCCACCTTGTCACCGCGCTGCAAGGCGGCCTCGGTCCAGACGCGGCCAAAGCCCCGGGAAGCGCCCGTAATAAACCAGATTTTAGGGCCGGTATTTCCGGCGGTGAGCGATTGCGATGTCATACAGGGTGAATGCGTTAAAGAACACTGCAAAGGTCCCGCCAGGCAACCGCCCCCTCCGTAGCCTGATTGCGGAAGTTTGTAGCTGAATCGCGGCCTTCCCAGCAAGTAGCTTGGACTTTGTAGTCCGAGCGCGAGCGCAACTCGCATCCGCGTTAGCAGATGTTAAGTCATGTAACCTGACGTAGATGCGAGCTGCGCTCGTGCTCGGACTACAAAGTCCAAGCTACTTGCTGGCGCAGTACCGCGTCCAGCGCCTCGGCTACCCCGGCAGCCTTCGCCACCGGCAGCCCCACCCGCGCCGCCTGCCCGGCCGCGTACTCCGCCGCCAAGAAGGCGACCAGCGCCACCGGCCGCGCCACCAGCGTCTTTTCGTTGGAAAAGGCCTTTTGCGCCAGCAGCTCATCCACAAATTCTTGCAAGTCAGTCGGCAGCAGTGCCCGCAAGGGCGCAAACTCCATCGGCGGCAGCGCGTGGCGCTCGCGTATCCAGCGGGCGGCGAGGGCCGAGCGCAGGGCGTAGAAGAGGCGTTTCAAGCGCACTTCCTCGCCCACTAAATCTTCTTCTACTCCGCGCCGCAGCTGCCCTAGGTAGTGATGCAGGCCGGCTTTGAGGTTGAACGCCGGGGGCAGCAGCGGGGCCAGCTGCGCCCGAAACCCCGGCGCCTCGCGATACACGATGGGCGATTGCAGCCACTCGAACAGCGCCGCGTTGGAGCCGCGCAGCAGGCGCAGGGTTTTGCGCAGCTCCCAGCCGGCCAGGTCCAGCTCGGCATCGACGGGGAAGTTGAGGGTGTCGGGGCCTTCATCGAGCCCTAGGTACCAATCGAGGGCGTGGACATAGATGAAGCGCACGTCGTAGTCGGAGTCGGGCGAGGGGAAGCCCCAGGCGCGGCTGCCCGATTCGCAGGCGTAGAGGATACGGATGCCGTGCTCGGCTTCGAGGGCGGCCAGCGCGGCGCTAATGCGGGTCGTCATGGAATAAAAATCGGCGGGCGGCCGTTTGGCTAGAGCTCAGCTTGGGAAAAGTGCGCTGCTAGCTAGAGTTAAACAGAAGTAGGCAAAAAAACGCCAGACGTGCGGTTTGTTGATAAAAAATACTACTTTTGTTAAACAAAGAGTGGCTCAGCTTTCTTAATTACCAGCTTGCCAAGTTCATCAAACCGGCCTTACAAAGTAAACTGGCCACGCTCTCGCGGAAATGCCAAAATATTTTACTGCGCAGTTCTCAAACCTAAGCAGTAGTTGCCGGTAATTTGCCCAGCTTTTATTTTTTAACGAGCGGCCCCGACGGCGGGCCGCATCTAGGTATCGCATTTCATTTCCTTTAGACTTTATCCAAACACAACCTTAACAATGGCTGAAGAGCATAACCAACACCCGCCCGCCTCCAACACCACGGAGCATTTCATGAATGACGAGTCGGCGGCAAAATGCCCGTTCTTGGCCGGGCAGGCGCAGCAAACGGCCGGTGGCGGCACTCGCAACCGCGATTGGTGGCCCAACCAATTGCGCCTCAACATCCTGCGCCAGCATTCGACCCTGTCGAACCCGATGGACCCGGGCTTCAACTACGTGGAGGAGTTCAAGAAACTGGACCTCAACGCGGTAAAGCAGGACCTGTTTGAGCTGATGACCACCTCGCAGGACTGGTGGCCGGCCGACTACGGCCACTACGGGCCGTTCTTCATTCGCATGGCCTGGCACAGCGCCGGCACCTACCGCATCGCCGATGGCCGCGGCGGCGCCGGCTCAGGGATGCAGCGCTTCGCGCCGCTCAACAGCTGGCCCGACAACGCCAACCTCGACAAAGCGCGCCTCCTCCTCTGGCCGCTGAAGCAGAAGTATGGCGAGCAAATTTCGTGGGCTGACCTCATGATTTTGGCCGGCACCTGCGCCATCGAGTCGATGGGCCTGAAGCCGTTTGGCTACTCGGGTGGCCGCGCCGACGTGTGGGAACCGATGGACGAAATCTACTGGGGCTCGGAGCGCGAGTGGCTCGGCGACAAGCGCTACACCGGCGACCGCCAGCTCGAAAACCCGCTGGCCGCCGTGCAGATGGGCCTCATCTACGTGAACCCGGAAGGCCCCAACGGCAACCCGAACCCGCTGGGCTCGGCCCGCGACATCCGCGAAACCTTCGGCCGCATGGCCATGAACGACGAAGAAACGGTAGCCCTGATTGCGGGCGGCCACACCTTCGGCAAAACCCACGGCGCGGCTGACCCCGCCCAGTATATCTCGCATGAGCCCGCCGCAGCGGGCATCGAGCAGCAGGGCAAGGGCTGGCTGAACACGTATGGCACCGGCAACGCCGGCGATACCATCACGAGCGGCCTCGAAGGCGCCTGGACCGCCACCCCCGCCAAGTGGGGCAACGGCTACTTCAACAACCTGTTCGGCTTCGAGTGGGAGCTGACCAAGAGCCCCGCCGGGGCGCACCAGTGGAAGCCCAAGGGCGACGCCGGCGCGGGTATGATTCCCGATGCCCACGACCCCAACAAGTTCCACCAGCCGTTCATGCTGACGTCGGACATCGCCCTGCGCGAAGACCCGATTTACGAAAAAATTTCGCGTCGCTTCCACGAGAATCCCGAGGAGTTTGCCGATGCTTTCGCCCGCGCTTGGTTCAAGCTGACGCACCGCGACATGGGCCCCAAGGTCCGTTACGTAGGGGCCGACGTGCCCGCCGAAGTACTTATCTGGCAAGACCCGGTGCCCGCCGCTGACTACGCGCAGATTGACGAGCAGGACATCAACACCCTGAAAGACCGGCTATTGGCCTGCGGCCTTACCGGCTCGCAGCTCATCCGCACGGCCTGGGCTTCGGCCTCCACGTTCCGCGGCTCCGACAAGCGCGGCGGTGCCAATGGCGCCCGCATCCGGCTGGCCCCCCAGAAATACTGGGATGCCAACAACCCGGCCGAGCTGTCGAAAGTACTCGACGTGCTGGAAGGCATCAAAAACGAGTTTAACGCCGCGCAAACCGGTGGCAAGCAAGTTTCGCTGGCCGACCTGATTGCGCTGGGCGGCGCCGCTGGCATCGAGCAAGCGGCCAAAGAAGGCGGCTACGACGTGCAGGTGCCCTTCCACCCCGGCCGCACCGACGCCACGCACGAGCAGACCGACGTGCAGTCGTTTGCCGCGCTGGAGCCGCACGCCGATGGTTTCCGCAACTACCTCAACGCCAATCACGAAGCTGCTCCCGAGGCGATGCTCATCGACCGGGCGCAGCTCCTGACCCTCACCGCCCCCGAAATGACGGTGCTGGTGGGTGGCCTACGGGTGCTGAACACCAACTACGACGGCTCGAACTACGGCGTGTTCACCGACCGCCCCGGCACGCTCAGCAACGACTACTTCCTGAACCTGCTCGACATGGGCACGACCTGGAAAGCAACTTCCGATACCGACCAGGTATTCGAAGGCCGCGACCGCAAGACCAACCTGGTGAAGTGGACCGGTACCCGCGTCGACCTCATCTTCGGCTCGAACTCGGAGCTGCGCGCTATCTCCGAAGTATACGGCACCAATAACGCCGGCCCGAAATTCGTGCGCGACTTCGTAGCCGCCTGGGCTAAAGTAATGGACGCCGACCGGTTTGAATTGGCGAAAGAGTATAAAGTGGGCTAGCAAGCGGTTGCCTGTTAGTTAAGTAAAAAAACGCCGCCCTGGCAACGGGGCGGCGTTTTTTTTACAAGTTTTTTTCGACCTATTTATTCGGTTGGTCGAGGCCCAGGCACCGGCTGAAATAAGCGCCGGGCGAAGCGAATTGCTCGGCCCAACTACCCGGTTAGCGGGCGCAACAAGCTCGGCTATCGCCCCAGGCTTCGAACCTGGCCGAGTCGCTGGCAATAAGACTGGCGCTTAAACAAGAAGGTGCCCATAAGCGTCCAGTTAAGTCCTTTTGCTGGGAAAAGCATACTGCTGGTTAAACAAAAAACAACCTCAACCATAGAAGCTACCCGACTCGAAGTAACTAGCCCGGGACAACGAGCCGAGCCGGCAGCCTTCCGGTAGGAATACCAAATTTTTGCGGGGGTCCGGCGCAAAACCATACGTGCGCGTTGCGGGTAGTTGCCTGGATTCCCTTCCTTATCACTAACCTATAGCAATGGCAACCCAGGAAAATTCTTCGGACCAGAACGGACACGATACGTCCGCCAACGGGACCGGCACCGCCGTCAACGGCGTGGGCTCGGCGCAGGACCAGCGCACGGCCAGCGGCGAAAACATGCATACCCTGACTACCCGCCAGGGCCACCCCGTTTCGGACAACCAGAACCTGCGTACCGTGGGTAGCCGTGGCCCGGCCACGCTGGAGAACTACCAGTTCATCGAAAAAATCAGCCATTTCGACCGCGAGCGCATCCCCGAGCGCGTGGTGCACGCCCGCGGCGCGGGGGCCCACGGCGTATTTGAGGCCTACGGTACGGTGGGCGGCGAGCCGATTGAGAAATACACCCGCGCTAAGCTATTCAACACCAAGGGTAAGCAAACTCCGACGTTTGCGCGCTTCTCCACGGTGGGCCACGGCGGCCACTCACCCGAAACCCTGCGCGACCCGCGCGGCTTCGCGGTGAAATTCTACACCGAAGACGGCAACTGGGACCTGGTGGGCAATAACCTGAAGGTGTTCTTTATCCGCGACGCCGTCAAGTTTCCCGACCTGATTCACTCGCAGAAGCCCGACCCGGTGTTTAACCGCCAGACGGGTGAGCGCATCTTCGACTTCATCGCCAATACGCCGGAAGCCATGCACATGGTGAGCTTCCTATTCTCGCCCTGGGGCATTCCGGCCAACTACCGCCAGATGCAGGGCTCGGGCGTGAACACCTATAAGTGGGTGAACGCGCAGGGCGAAGCCGTATTGGTAAAATACCATTGGGAGCCGCAGCAGGGCATTAAAAACCTGACCGCTAGCGAAGCCGAAGCCATTCAGGCCAAGAACTTCAACCACGCGACCCAGGACCTGTTCGAGAACATCAAGAAGGGCAACTTCCCCAAGTGGGAGCTGGCGGTGCAGATTATGTCGGACGACGAGCACCCCGAACTGGACTTCGACCCGCTCGATGACACCAAAATCTGGCCCGAGGACCAGTTCCCCTTCCTGCCCATCGGCATGATGACGCTGAACCGCAACCCCGAAAACTACTTCGCCGAGGTAGAGCAAGTGGCGTTCGGTACCGGCGTACTGGTGGATGGCCTCGATTTCTCGGATGACAAGATGCTGCAAGGCCGCACCTTCTCGTACTCGGATACGCAGCGCTACCGCGTGGGCCCCAACTACTTGCAGCTGCCCATCAACGCGCCCAAGAAGCACGTGGCCACCAACCAGCGCGACGGCCAAATGACGTTCCACGTCGATGCCGCCCCCGGCCAGAACCTGCACACCAACTACGAGCCCAGCAGCCTCAATGGCTTGAAAGAGTCGGCCTCGCAGGGCCCCGACCACACGCCGAACTACAGCGCCCGCCTGGTGCGCCAGACCATCGACCGTACCAACAATTTCGGGCAGGCCGGCGACCGCTACCGCCTGCACGAAGACTGGGAGCGCGACGACCTTGTCAACAACATGATTGGCGCCCTCGCCGCCGCCGCCAAAGTGGTGCAGGACAAAATGATTGAGCTCTGCACCAACTGCGACGCCGATTGGGGCCAGCGCCTGGCCGACGGCCTGCGGGCCGCCAACGCCCACGCCGAGACCGACGGTGGCAACCAGTACAACGAGCGCCAAGCTGCCGAAGCCGTGGGCCAAGCCGAGGAAATGGCGCACGACGCCAAGACTTACTAACCAGATACATACCTAGGGTTGCCAACGGCAGCTCTGGTACCAAGAACGCCGCCCTGGCAACGGGGCGGCGTTTTTTGTGTGCTTACTTTGGCTTCCCTGCCAATCTTGACCTAGGTTTGATTATGCAAAAAGGCCGCCTCGAAGCATTCAGCGACGGTGTACTCGCAATCATCCTCACCATCATGGTGCTGGAGCTGAAGGTGCCGCACGGGGCCGACTTTGCGGCTTTGAAGCCGCTGCTGCCCGTGTTTCTGAGCTACGTACTGAGTTTTGTGTACGTGGGCATTTACTGGAATAACCACCATCACCTGCTCAGCAGCGCCCGGCAGATTAACGGCAGCGTGCTCTGGCCCAATCTGCACCTGCTGTTCTGGCTCTCGCTGGTGCCCGTTTCCACGGGCTGGATGGGCGAAAACCACTTTGCTTCGGCTACGCTGGCCGTGTACGGCGGTATTTTATTGGCCTCGGCCGTGGCGTATTCCATCCTGCAAAACCGCCTGATTGCCCTCAACGGCGGCCCCGATTCGCCCCTAGCCCACGCCGTGGGGCGCGACTGGAAGGGCAAGCTTTCGCCGGTGCTCTACCTGGTGGGCATCGTCAGCAGCTTCGGGCTGCCCTGGCTAGCCGGCGCGGTATACGTAGGCGTGGCCCTGATGTGGCTGGTGCCCGACCGCCGTATCGAGCGCACCCTGCAAGCATCTTCCGAGTCCTAAGCCCTACCTTTCAGACTACTTATGACCTATCCTAGATTAGCTTTCGCCGCCGCTGGCTTACTCCTGCTGGCCGCCTGCCGCGAACAGACCGCCCCCACCACTACCGCGCCGGCCGCCCCCCAGGCCGCGGCACCAGCCGGGCCGCAGTGCTACGCCTACACCTCGGCCAGAGACACGGTGCGCCTCACGCTGGCCACCACCCAGCCCACAGTCACGGGCCAGCTCTCGTACCGCTATTTCGAGAAGGACCGCAACGAGGGCACCATCCGGGGCGCGATGCACGGCGACACGCTGCGGGCCGAGTACACGTTTCAGTCAGAAGGCGTGGCCTCGGTACGTGAAGTGGCTTTTTTGCGGCGGGGCACGGGCTTCGTAGAGGGCTACGGCGACGTGGCCGAACGCGCTGGGGCCATGGTATTTAAGCAGCCCGGCGCGCTGAAGTTTACCTCAACCCAACCGCTCTCGCCGGTAACCTGCCCCAAGTAAGGACCTAGGCGCCCGCGCCCAGCCAACGCGGGCCAACCTAGGCGCGCAGGATTTTCTCTAGTATGGCCTTGGTCTTGCGGATGCCTTCTTCCTCGCTGGTGGTTTCGCCCTCGTACTCGATGCCCACGATGCCGCGAAAGCCGGAGGCTTTGATGATATTGAACATCTTGGGGTAGTCCGTTTCCACGCAGTTGCCGGCCGCGTCGAAGTCAAACGTCTTGGCACTGACGCCCTTGGCCACGGGCATCCACTCCTTCACAGCCAGGTATTTATCGTACTCCTCGAGGCACTTGCCGCGGTACAGCTCGCCGGAGTCGCGGCGGATGCAAAAGTTACCAAAGTCGGGCAGGATACCGACGTTGGGCTTGCCTACTTTTTGGATGGTACCCAGCAGCCACTTGCCATCGGAGGTGTAGCTGCCGTGGTTTTCGACTATCACGTTGAGGCCCGCTTTTTGGGCGTAGGCGCTCAGGCGGCTCAGGCCATCGACGGCCGCCTGCTGCACCTCCTGGGCCGAGCCCTTGCCAAAGGCATTGACCCGCACCGTGGTGCAGCCTAGGTAGTGCGCGGCATCGACCCATTTGTAATGGTTCTCGATGGCTTTCTGGCGCTCGGCCGCGTCGGGCGAACCTAGGTCGCCCTCGCCGTCTATCATAATGAGGTGGTTGCGCACGCCATTATCCTTGCAGCGCTGCAGCAGCTCACCTAGGTACTTTTTGTCCTCAGCTTTGTCTTTAAAGAACTGATTGACATACTCCACTACGCTGATGCCAAACTCCTTTTTGGCCATCACCGGGAAGTCGAGGTTGGTCATTTTATTGGCAAACAAGGCCTTGTGCAACGACCACTCGGCCAGCGAAATCTCGAAGAAAGGCTTGGCGCTGAAGGCCTCGGCGGCCAGCTGCGGCGCCAGGGCGGCGGTGGCGGTCAAAGCCGCGGTATGCTTCAAAAACTGACGACGAGAAACGGACATGGGGGTGGGGCTAGAAGTGAGCGAAGCGAAAGCTGCCGAGCGCAGCCTGCCAAATGTAGTACCGGCCACGCCAGCAAAGACTTAGCGCCGGGTAGCCGGCGCCGCGATTACGCGTAGCTTTGGGGCACTTCCCACTCCCATTTTTGACCGCATGCGCAAGCTTCTCTCCTACTGCTCGGTAGCTCTTTTACTTACCCTAGGGCCCGGCCGGGCGGCCTGGGCGCAGGGCCCAGTCGCCCTCAACCACATTGCGTTGTACGTGGTGGACTTGCAGAAAAGCGCCGATTTTTACAAAAACGTGCTGCTGCTGCCCGAGCTGCCCGAGCCCTTCAAAGACGGCAAGCACGTGTGGCTGCGCATTGGGCCGCACAGCCAGCTGCACATCATCCAGGGCAATAAGGTGCAAGACCATGACATCAATACCCACCTGGCCTTCAGCGTCAAGGACCTGCCCAAGTTCATGGCGCACCTCGACAAGCTGCACGTGCGCTATGGCAGCTGGAAGGGCGAGGCCGGCCAAACCACGCCCCGCCCCGACGGCATAAAACAGATTTACTTGCAGGACCCCGACAGCTTTTGGCTGGAAGTCAACGATGACAAGTTTTAGTGAGTAGTGGTTAGTTATTAGTGGTTAGTTGAGTAGATACAAACAACTAACCACTAATAACTAACCGCTAACCACTAATAACCACCCTTACAAATCCGAATAGTTAGCGGGCTGCAGGAAGGTGATGTCGATGTGCGACACGTTGTTTTGGTACTCGGGCAGGGTCGAGAGACGCTTCCACTCGGGGTCGTCGCCGAAGGCTTTCCAGTGGGCGTCGCGGTCGGCTTTGTTGGCGAAGGAGGTCATGTACATGAGGTTCGGCATTTTGGCGCCGAACAGGACTTCGCCGTAGAAAATGCCGTTGAAGCCCAGCCGGTCGAAGAGCTTGATTTCGCCGCCCGCGTTGAACATCTGCATTTTGTTGCGGAAAATTTTCTCGCTCGCGCCCTCGTAGCTGCGCAGCTCATACACGCGCTCAGCCTTGGGCGTGGCGAGCTTGGGGACTAGCAGGGCTGTCATGGTGTCGAAAGGCTTGAGGAAGATGGTTTCCAGGCGGCCGTAGGCGGGGCTGGTGTAAGCCGCGTTTTCATAGGCGCCGCCAGCGGCCAGCAGCTTGGGAGCGGTAGTTTGGCGCAGCTTCTCCCACTGGCCCAAGGAGGCGTAGGGCGTGCAGACGTAGATGCGCTTGTCGGTGGCGGTGTCATTGCCGATGGCCCGGAACACGCCCACCGTGGCGATGCCCGCCGCGTGCAGCTGCGGCAGGTACTGGTGCTGCAAGAAGCTATCGACCAGCGCCACTTGCCGGGCCGTTTTGAGGTGGTATACCTTCAGCTCGAAGTAGGCGGGGCGGGCGGCCAGTGGGCCAGCGGCGGCGCGCTGGCCGCTACCTAGGCAGCAAGCAATAAACAGTAAAAAGAGACTATTTTTCATGAGTGAACTGGGTGGTAGTTGGGCGTACGCAAGCTAGCGGCGCGCAGCCAAACCCGGCCCCCCACGCAGCACAGGCAGCTAAGCAAGCAGCCGTTTGCGAGCCACTGGCCCAGCAGTAGCCTCAGCGCTTGCTTGCCAATACTGGCTAGTTTCCATTGTCTTCTCTCACCCAGCACCTTACTACTATGTCAACTTTTGCGCAAAGAATATTTTTCCTGGTCTGTGGGCTGGTTGCTTTTGGGCCCGTCTCGGCGCAGCAGCTAGGCATTTTCGACGGCCAGCAGGACATTGGCACGGTGGCTAGGCCGGGCGCGGGCACCTACGCGGCCGCCACACAGCAGTACACCGTGGCGGGCGGGGGCACCAACGTGTGGGCCGACCACGACGATTTTCACTTCGTGTACAAGAAGCTCACCGGCGATTTTATCCTCTACGCCCGGGCCGAGCTGGTGGGCCGCGGCGCCGAGCCGCACCGAAAAATGGGCTGGATGGTGCGCCAGAGCCTGGCTAGCAACTCGCCCCAGGTGTGCGTGGCCGTGCACGGCGATGGCCTGACCTCATTGCAATACCGCCGCACCGCCGGGGCCGCCACCGCCGAAACCCGCGCCGCTATCACCCACGCCGACGTGGTGCAGCTAGAGCGCGTGGGTCAGACGTTTACGATGCGCGTAGCCCAGTTTGGGCAGCCCTTTGTGACGGCGGAAGTGGCGAACCTGGACCTAGGCGCGGAGGTGTACATGGGCTTGTTTGTGTGCGCGCACCAGGCGGCCGCGACCGAACAAGCGACCTTCCGAGATGTGCGCCTGGCCGTGCCCGCACCCGCCGACCTGGTGCCCTATCGGCAGTACCTAGGCAGCCACCTCGAGGTGCTGGAGCCCGCCACCGGCCGGCGCGAAATCATCTACAGCGCGCCCGTCTCCCTCCAGGCGCCCAACTGGCGGCCCGATGGCAAGAGCTTGATTTACAACAGCGACGGGCTCATGTACAACTTCGACCTGGCGACGCGGCAGCCGGCCGTGCTGCCCACCGGCGAGGTCAAGAATAACAACAACGACCACGTACTGTCCTTCGATGGCAAGCAACTGGGCCTGAGCAGCGGCGTGGAGGCGCTGGGCGGCTCCATCGGCTACACGGTGGCCGCCACCGGCGGCCAGCCCCGCCAGCTCACGCCCCGCGGCCCCTCCTACCTGCACGGCTGGTCGCCCGATGCCAAGCAGCTGCTCTTTACGGGCGGGCGCAACCAAAACTTTGACATCTACCGCGTACCGGCCGCCGGCGGCCCCGAGGTGCGCCTCACAACGTCCCCTGGCCTCGACGATGGCCCCGAGTACACGCCCGATGGCCAGTACATCTACTTCAACTCGAACCGCACGGGCACCATGCAAATCTGGCGCATGCGCGCCGACGGCAGCCAGCAGCAGCCCATCACCAGCGGCGACTACCAAGACTGGTTTCCGCACGTGTCGCCCGATGGTAAGTGGCTCGTATTCGTTTCCTTTCTCAAGGAAGAAGTCGTGTCCAGCGACCACCCCTTCTACAAGCACGTGTACCTGCGCCTGCTGCCTATTAGGAGCACGGGCCAACCTAGGGTAATTGCGTACCTCTACGGCGGCCAAGGCACCATGAATACGCCCTCGTGGTCGCCGGACAGCAAGCGCCTGGCCTTTATCAGCAACAGTGCCGAGGTGCGCTAGCAACTGCGCAGGTAGCGCGGACTTTCAGTCCGCGTGTATCGTCGGGCACTCGCGGCCTAAAAGGCCGCGCTACGGTACCTTAGGGTACTTTAATGGTGAGCACGCGGCGCGAGTGGGCGCTGAAATAGCCTAGCGCGCCGCCCGAAAAATTTGACTTGGGGTTGGCGGGCGTGGTGCTGGGGGCGCCGCCGGCCGTCAGAATCAGGGTGAGGGTGCGGAAGTATTCGTACACGCCGGGGTCGATGTTCTGCATTTCCACCCGCAGGCTGTCGCCGCGCACCAGCTTATCGAGCTCGTTGGGGTCGGTACTGCTGCTGCTGCGCGTGCGCAGCGCCTGGCTGATGCGGTTGCCGTCGGTAAACTCGTCGTTCTGCACGAAGATGGCGTCGTTGAGCTTGCCATTGCGGTACTGCCGAAACAGGTAGCTGTTGCCTTTGCCGGCCGGGTCAGTGTAGTCCACCACCGCCTGAATATTATCGGTGCCAAACGCGCTGAGCTGGGTGCTCAGCTTGTTAAACGGCACCACCGGCGCCGGCAGCCTAGACGTAGCCACGTAGGCCGCGCCGCCGGTTTCGACGCGCAGCGTGTAGATGCGGCCCGGCACGCCCCGCAGTGTGGCCCCTAGGTACTGGCCCGGCGTGGCGGTTTCGCGCAGCGTTTCGAGGCCGCCCGCGTTATCGGCCAGCGTAATGGTAGCGCCGCGCACCGCCTCGAAGCTGTTGGTAGCGGTGTAGTTGGCCGAGCGGTTGAGCGTGACCTGGCAGGGCCGGTTGTCATCGACCAGGTTACCCTCGATGACGAGCTGCGCGGTCGAGGTTTGCAAGTCCAGATTCACTATTTTTTCGCAGCCGGTGCTGGCGAGCAGCAGGGCGCCGGCGGCCAGTGCCCGCAGCTTAGTAAGAGGCGTATAAACAGACTGCCGCATGGCTTAGAAGCTAAAATTGTACGTGGCCGAGGGCACCGCCCGGAACAGGGCCGTTTGCACGGCCTGGGTTTTGGTGGCGTCGTTGGGGTCGGCCCGGAAGCTGATGCTGTAGGGATTTTCGCGCCCCAGGGCGTTATAAACCGAGAACGACCAGCTGCTGCGGAAGCGGTGGCCCTCCTGGTTGGGCTTCTCGTAGGTGGCGCCCAGGTCGAGGCGCTGGTAGTAGGGCAGGCGGTCGGCGTTGCGCAGGCCGTAGAGGCTCACCACCTGGCCGGCCACTGCGTACTTGCCCACCGGGTAGGTTACGGCGTTACCGGTACTGGCTAGGAAGGTGGCCGAGAACGTCCACTTGTTATTGAGCTGGTAGATACCGACCACCGACAAGTCGTGCGGCCGGTCCTGGCGGGCATTAAACCAGCTGCCGCCGTTGATGTCGGTGAATTGGCGCTCCGATTTGCTGAGCGTGTAGCCCACCCAGCCGGTGAGGCGGCCCACGTCTTTGCGCACCAAAAACTCGATGCCGTAGGCCCGGCCGGTGCCGTAGAGCAGGCTGGCCTCCACGTCGAAGTTGCCGCGCAGCTGGGTGCCGTCGCGGTAGTCAATCTGGTTGCCCAGGGCTTTGTAGTAGGTTTCCACGGTGAAGGAATAGCCCTTTTGGGCTCCTAGGGTGCGGTAGTAGCCCAGGCTCACCTGGTCGGCGGTTTCGGGCTTCACGTTGAAGGTGGTGGGCACGTAGAGGTCGGTGGGCAGCGAGGTGCTGGAGTTGCTGAGCAGGTGCAGGTTTTGCACGTTGCGGGCGTAGCTGGCCTTGAGGGTGCTGCCCTCGGTGAGCTGGAAGCTGGCCGCGAAGCGCGGCTCCAGGCGCACGTAGGTTTTCAGAAATTCACCCTTGGTGGGGTAGTTCGGGGCGGTGAGCACGTTGCCGGCCGCGTCGTAGGTCGAGTAGGTGCCGGGCCCCAGGAGGCTAAAGCCCGAGAGCCGCAGGCCGGTGGTGAAGTTGAGCCGCGGCGCGGCCTGCCATTCGTGCGAGGCGTAGGCCGCCGTTTCGAGCGAGTAGTTGGTGCGGTCGGCGGTGCCGTTCACCGCCGAGCCCGCGTCGGCTGTCACGTAGCCCGGCGTGATGGTATGGTAAATGGCCTGCGCCCCGAAGCGCAGCGTCTGGGTGGCGCTGGGCGTAAACTCCACGTCCTGCTTCAGGTTCAGGTCCTGAATTTTGGACTTGATAACGAAGTTGCTGGCGTTGGAGGTAATGTCAATCTCGTAGTCGTACTTGCTGTAAATGAGCGAGGTATTGGAAAACACCCGGTCGCTGAACAAGTGATTGAGCCGCAGCGTGGCCGTCTGGTTGCCGTAGTACTGGCCGAAGGTATTGGCCAGCCCTAGGGCATCGCGGCCGAGGTAGGCGCTGAAATAGACCCGGTTGCGGTCGTTGAGCGCGTAGTTGGCCTTGGCGTTTACGTCGTAGAAATAGAGGCTGGAATTCTTGGTGGTTTCGTTCTTCGAGAGCTTCAGAAACACGTCGGCATACGTGCGCCGCGCCGCCACCAAAAACGAGCCTTTACCCTTCACCAGCGGCCCTTCCAGGGCCAGCCGTGAGGCAATGAGCCCGATGCCGCCGCTACCGTGCAGCGTCTGGTTGTTGCCGTCCTTCATCTTGATGTCCACCACCGACGACAGCCGGCCGCCGTACTGCGCCGGCATGCCACCCTTGAACACGGTGAGGTCCTTGAGGGCGTCGGAGTTGAAGGTCGAGAAAAAGCCCAGCAGGTGCGAGGCGTTGTAGACGGGCGCCTCGTCGAGCAAAATCAGGTTTTGGTCCACGGCCCCGCCGCGCACCGAAAAGCCGCTGCTGCCCTCGCCCGCCGTCTTGATGCCCGGCAGCAGGGTCAGCGTCTTTATCACGTCCTTCTCGCCGAAGAGCACCGGCACCTTGGCCACCTGCTTGAGGTCGAGGGTTTCCACGCCCATCTGGGCCTTGCTGATGTTGGCCTCGGCGCTGCGGCCGGTCACCACCACCTCGTTGAGCTCGCTGCCGCCCGGCTTCAGCTTGAAATCGAGGCGCTGGCTGGCACCTAGGGTCAATTGGCGCGTCTGGGTAGCGTAGCCCACGAAGCTGGCTTCCAGGGTGTAGGCGCCGGCCGGCACGGTGAGGGTGTAGAAGCCGTAGGCGTTGGCGCCGGTACCCACGCCGGGCAGCTCGCGCACCCGCACGGTGGCGCCGGTCAGGTTCTCGCCCGAGCTGGCATCCTGCACGGTGCCGCTGAGCGTAACGCGGATTTGGGCGCTGGCCGGCCCTAGGGTTAACCAGAGCAGTGCCAGCAGACTAAGCCCAAGAGGACATCCTTTTTTTTGCATAAGAATAGAGAGGCGGCAAAGCCGCTGGCCGATAAAACGGACAGGCAAAGGTACTGCCCCCCTACGCTGCGCTAGTACTGGACGCGCCCCGGCACCCGGGCCCGCCCCACTCGCCAGCTACCGCTGGCAAGGCTGCCGGAACTACCCGCAACCGCAAATAATTAAGGCAGTATTTTCTATAAATAATTATGTTTACTATTCCAACATAAACTATAACAAATAACATAGCCCACTATTGCACATTCTATTTTTGGGCCTAAAAACGCTTTTATTAGCCTATAAACGGGGTCAAAAGGTATATTTGTCCAATAATTGGAAATTCGTCCAATAAATGTAAAGTGCAAGTTCTTATACTATTTTATTAATTTCATGCAGTTATTTAGTACGCTATTTTTGGCGGCAGGTGCTACGTTGCTAGCAACCAGTGCCAATGCCCAGTACGCTTTCACCGATGCGGCGCTGATGCCCTACAAGCAGGATTTTAACAGCCTGAGCGGGGCCGTGGGGCTCACGAGCAACCAGCTGACGGCCCTGCCCGAGGTATACGCCCAGGCCGAGTTTGGCACGCTGCCCCTCACCTCGCCCTACAGCCCCACCAGCATCGGGGCCAACGATGGCTCGAACACCCTGGCCAACTACTACCACTTTGGCTACGCGGGCACTACGGGCACCGACCGGTCGCTGGGGGGCATTGCGGCCACGACCACCGCCGATGGCATCGGCTACGTGGGCGTGCGGTTTAAGAACAACTCCACCGTCGTCATCAAAAACCTGGAGGTGCAGTACGCCATGGAGCAGTGGTACAACTCGGGGCGGCAGGATGCGGCCAGCGTTTCGGTGTCGTACCTCACGCTGCCGGTGGGCACCGCCATCACGAGCCTGCTGGAACGCACCGGCGCCTGGCAAACCATTGCGCCCCTGCGCGTGGATGCCCCTTCAACGGCCACGGTGATTGCCAGCCGCGACGGCAACGCGGCGGCCAACCGCCGGGTGCGCCAAACCACCCTGACGGGCATCAACCTGGCGCCGGGCCAGGAAATAATGCTGCGCTGGGGCTACACGCTCAACAACCAAACCAACGGCAACGGCCTGAGCGTGGACGACATCGTGGTGACGCCCGAAACCAACGTGTACTACGCCAAGAGCGCGGGCAAGCTGGACGAACTGGCCAGCTGGGGCCAGAATATGGACGGCTCGGGCACCGCGCCCACCAGCTTCGCGGCCGACAACCAGACCTTTTACGTGCTCGGCAACTCGGCCACCGACCGCATTTCTACCGCAACGCCGGGCGCCGCGGGCATCACGGGCACCTGGACGGTGAGCGGGGCCAACTCTAAAATAGTGGTGGGCGTGCCCGCCACCGCCACCACCGGCGTTGCGGCCGCCCCCGGCCAGCTGTTCCTGGAGTATAATAAGAACATCACGGGCACCATCGACGTGTCGGATGGCTCCGCGCTTACCATTCGCAACACCAACCCAACCCGCACCTACGCGCTGGGCTCGCTGGGCATAACCAGCACCGTGGAGTACAGCGGCGGCACATCGACCTCGCTCATCACGCAGAGCTATGGTAACCTCGTGGTTTCGGGCAATGTGGGGGCCACCGCGCCCAGCACGAAAACCCTGGCCGGCAACATCATTGTCAACGGCAGCGTGCGGCTCAAAAACATGGCTAGCCTGACCCTAGGCGCCTACGACCTGACCCTGGTGCGCCGCGACAGCCTGAGCAACGGCGTGAAGTACAACGCCAACATCGTGCGGGGCGCCTCGCCCACCAGCTACATCGTGGCCGGGGGCGCTGGCCGGCTGCGCATTTCGGTGCCCGGCAACGGCGTGGGCATTGTATTTCCGGTGGGGGCCAGCGCCCCTACCACCACGGCTACGGCCTACACGCCGGCCACCCTGCGGCAAACGGCCGCCAACTCGGAAGACATTTTTGGGGTGCGCCTGCTCAATAACCTGTACAACAGCTACAGCAGCGCGACCGAAGCCGGCAGCGGCGCGCCCAAAAACGAGCTGAGCGTGAACAAGACCTGGCTGGTGAGCGAGGAAGTGCCCGGCGGCTCGGACCTCTCCCTCACTCTGCAATACAACAGCCCCGACGCCACGGCCGACTTTGTGGCGGCCCAGGCGCACCTCATTCACTACCTCTACGCCACTGGCGCCTGGGACGAGCACTCCGCTGCCGGCGAGTGGGGCGCCACGGCGGGCACTACCGCGGGTAGCCGGGCCATTACGCGCACGCACATCACCTCGTTCTCGCCGTTTGGCATCGTGTCGGTGGCTCCGGCGCCGCTGCCGGTTAGCCTCACGGCTTTTGCGGCGCAGGCCGCCGGCACCACCGCCACCTGCACCTGGGCCACCGCCTCCGAAACCAACAACGACCACTTCGTGGTGGAGCGCTCGCTCGATGGCGCCACCTTCGCGGCCGTGGGCACGGTGCAGGGCCAGGGCACCCGCGCCACCGCCACCGGCTACCGCTTCGAGGATGCCGCCGCCGGCCACCTAGGGGCCGCCGTGGTGTACTACCGCCTGCGGCAGGTCGACACCAACGGCCGGGCCACCTACAGCACCGTGCGCGCCGTGCCGTTCGCCGCGGCCGCGCTGGCCCTCTACCCCACCCCTACGCCGGGCAACGCGGCCACCCTCGACCTCACCGGCCTGGCGCCGCAGGTGTACCAGGCCCAGGTGCTCGACCTGACGGGCCGGGTGCTGCTCACGCGCACCTTCGTGGGCGGTGAGGCGCACCCCTTCGACGTGCAAGTCCTGCCCGCCGGGGCCTACGTGGTCGTCATCACGGGCGCCAACACGCGCCAGTCGCTGCGCTTGCTCCGTAATTAAGCGGCGTGGCCTACCTAGGGCACTTAGTATAGGATGGTAAAAGCGGCCCCCGGAAGCACTTGCTTCAGGGGGCCGCTTTTGTTGGACATGGCTGGTAGCGCGGCGGCGGCCAACTTTTGCCGAGCTTTGCGCGCTTATTCCGTTTTGCGCTTTTGCCATGTCTGCCAGCTCTTCTACCCCCAACCCCACGGCGCTGCCCTCGCTCACCGACTTTGCCTGCTTCTACCTCTACGGGCTCACCAACAACCCCTACCAGCAGTCAGCTGACCTCGAGCGCTTTGGGCAGCTCTACCGCCTCGTTATTGGGGAGCACGGCGGGGTGGGGCTCGCCAGCTCGTTTCACCCCTACCAACTCGTGAACCCGGCGGGCGTCACGGTGTGGTACGCGGCCTACGCGCAGCTCTACGCCCAGCCCAACCGCGCCGCGCTGTTTGAGGCCATGACCGACGAGCAGGCGCGCTTTGTAGTGGCGCCGCCCGCCTCGTTCAGCGAGTTTCACGTGTGGCCCGATACGCGGCTCACCAGCCCCGAAAACCCGGTTTTTAGCCACTACATCCCGTTTGTGCTGCCCTTTTTGGTACGCAAAGGTCCGGCGCCGCTGCGCTGGGATGCCGAGCTAACCCAGGCCGGCGCGGATACCGCCCGCCTCCAGCCCTACCTCGACGCCGTGAATGAGGCCATCCGCTTCGTGCAGCCCAGCCCGGCCTTTGTGCTGGGCTTCGGCGAGTTCGACGAGCAGCAGCCCACGCGGCTCATCGAGCGGTTTATGGACTGCCGCGCCATGCTGCTGAGCCGGTAGGCACCTTGTTTTTAGACGCTATATTATATAATACTGACAAAAAACGGTTGTCATGCTGACGAAGGAAGCATCTTATCAGGTCAGAAAAACAGACCTAGTAAGATGCTTCCTTCGTCAGCATGACAACCGTTTTTTGTCAGCTTGTTATTTAGCAAGGAAAACCCTACCCCGCCGCCACGCCCACGGCCTCCTTGTTCACGTAAAATTTGCGCTCCGTGATGCAATACACGTTGCCCTTGGCGAGCACGTGCATGCGCACGTTTTCGATGGAGAGCGTGGTGCCCTTCTTGGCCGCGGCCGCGTTGTTGTGCACGATGTCGTGGCCATCCAAAATGATGACCAGGTTCGAGCCGATGGTTTCGACCAGGTGGCCCTCAGTAATGAGCACGCCGGTGTCCTCGCCCAGACCGATGCCAATGAGCTTGGGGTGCAGGGCCACGGCCTCGATGAGGCGGCCGAAGCGCCCGCGCTTCACGAAGTGCGAGTCGATGATGGCTGTGGACAGCAGCCCGAGGCCCACGCCCATCTTCACGGCGCCCTTGAGCAGGGCGTCGGGCACCGAGCCGCCGCGTATCATGTGCTGCGACATGGCCATGGCCCCGGCGCTGGTGCCCGCAATCACGAAGTCGGGCTCGGCGTAGTAGCGCCGTAGCAGGGCATCATGAAAATCGGTTTCGGCAAACATTTCGCGCAGGCGCGACTGGTTGCCGCCCGACATCATAATGGCGTCGGCCGCGAGCAGGCGCTCGAGGTACTCGGGCTGGCGGGCGTCTTCGGGCGTGCGAATGTCCATGATGCCCACGTTGTGGCAATTGAGCATGGCAAACGACGACGTATAAATCGGGCCCACCTCCTGCGGAATCATCGAAGCCGTGGTGATGACTTCGATGCGCGGGTCGGCCTTACCCGACTCCGACACCACACGCTTGAGGATGCCTAATTCAAAAAAATTGAGGTAATACTTGCGCTTGCTGCGCGAGGTCGGATAAGTACCCTTGTCTTCGTTGCCGCCGACGGCGATGAGCTTGCCGCGAGGAATCAGATTTTTCAACGTGTATAGCTAGCTGGTTAAGCCTGCAAAATTAGGCCCTATAGAATAGGAACTCGTCATTAATTGCAAAACCTGGGCTAGAAAGCCCCACCAAGCCCGGCCCTAGGGTGCGCCTCGCGGCAGTTTTAGGGTACAGCGTAGGGTAAGCAGTAGCGCGAACTACAAAGTTCGCGCTACTGCTTACCCTACGCGGCCTGCCCCCACAGCTACCCTAGGCCAGCAGCGCATCGAGGGTGCTCGTGGCCACCGAGTGGTAGTTGGGCCGCGCCTGCCGGTATATTTCCTGGGCCCGCGCCCGGCCGCCCGGCGTGGCCAGCAGCGCCCGGTAGAGCGGCACCAAAAACTTGCGCCGCCCCACGTGCAGCAAAAATTGGGTGAGCGCCGCGTCGGCCGGCGTGTACCCGGCCCGCAGCGCCAGCGGCAGCCACGCCGCCAGCAGCTCGGCGTTGCCGGAGGCCGTAAACCCGAAGGCCGCGTCGAGCGCCGCCAGCTCGGCGGCGGGCAGCGTCGGCGACAAGCCCTGCAAGAAGTGCACCCACTCGTGGCTGCTCCACCCGGCCGTGGCGGGCGCGAGCACGGCGGCCGGCGTGCCCGCGCCGAACTGCGCCCGCACCGCCGCCACCGCCTCAAACCGCGCCGAACGCGCCACCGGAGCATTGGCTGGCAGGCCGGGGCCATCGACCCAGGCGCCCAAGCTCAGGCGCTCGGCCAGGCCGGGCGCGGGGTCGAGCAGCTGCTGCCGGAGGTAGCCGATGAACGTGGCCGTGTCCATGCTCTGAAAACTGAACCGGGCGAAGTACTCCTTAATAAAGGCATCGAGGCGCGGGCGGCCCACCAGCCGCTCCAAAGTCAGCAGCAGCAGGCAGCCCTTCTCGTAGGCAATGTCGTTGAGGCCATCGTCGGGGTCGCGGCCGGCCAGGTGCAGGCGCAGGTGCGTGGCCGGGCTGCTGGCGCCCAGCTCCGCAATGGTGTGGTGCAGGTCGGCCTCACCCAGCACTTGCAGCATGTCGGCGTAAGTGCTTCCGTATAAGCGCTCCATAATGCGGCGCTCAAAGTACACGGTAAAGCCCTCGTTGAGCCAGAAATCATTCCAGGTTGCATTTGTAACCAGGTTACCGCTCCACGAGTGGGCCAGCTCGTGCGCCACCAAGCTGGTCAGGCTGCGGTCACCCGACAGAATTGTTGGTGTAACAAATGTTAGGCGCGGGTTTTCCATTCCGCCAAATGGAAAACTAGGTGGTAACACAAGTAAATCGTAGCGCTCCCAGCGGTAAGCGCCATACAATTGTTCGGCGGTGGCTACCATCTGCTCTAGGTCGGCAAACTCGTAGGTGGCGCGGGCCAGCGTGGCCGGCTCGGCGTAGATACCGGTGCGTTCGCTGAGCGGCGCAAAGTCAAGCCGGCCCACGGCCAGCGCCATGAGGTAGGCCGGGATGGGCTGCACCATCCGAAACTGGTAGCGGCCATTGGCGGCCGTCTGCTGCGGGTTCTCGGCGCTCATCAGCGCCAGCAGCTGGCCGCGCTCCGAGCCGAGCACCTCCACGGTGGCTTCGTAGGTGAAGCGGATGCCCGGCGAGTCTTGGCACGGCAGCCAGGTGCGCGCCAGAATGGCCTGCGACTGCGTGAACAGGAACGGGAACTCGCCCGCCGTTTGGGCCGGCGCCAGCCACTGCAAGGCCGCTGCCCCCGGCGCTGTGCGGTAGCGAATGCTCACCGCCGCGGTGCCCGCCGGCAGCTGAATGTGCAGGGCCTGCCCGAGCACGGCATCGGCCGGAGCCAGCGCGTACGCAGCGGCCGGGCCGGCGGCGGCCTCGCCCAGGCTCACGCTGTCGAGCCGTAGCTCGCGGGTGTCGAGCACGAGCGTGCCCCCCGCCGAGTCGCTAGCGGAGGCCGCGCCCACTGGCTCCGTGAGCAGCCAGGTGGCGGTGCCGGCCAGCGTGCGCTGGGCGAAATCAACGGCCAAGTGCAGGCGCAGGTGGCGGACTAGCTGCGTGCCTTGGCCGGCGTAGCTGTGGGGGTCGGGGGCGGGCGGCGCGGCCGGGCGCACCGCCGAAGAAAGAGGAGCCATGCAGGAGAAAAATGGAGACGACTAAAAGAGCTTGGCTTTACCAACGCCGGGCCAGCAGGGAGGTTGCCAGGTTGCTACTGCTAGCCCCTGGCTTGGGCCGCCCGGCAGCCCGTGCCCTGGGGCCGCCAACCGGGCCAGCCAACTGCCCGCTGCCGTCGCTACCCACCTCCCGCCAGCGGCGTGGCGCCCATCCGCTCCTTCGCGCATTGCGGTCGGTTTGCTAGCAATCGTGCAATCTGGCGCGTACTTTGCACCTAGGCTTGTCTATTTTTTTGGCAACCCACCCGCCAGCCGCTCAGTAAACGCTGCCATATGCGTTCACTTTTGCTGAGTCCCTGGCTAGTTTTCCCCCTCGTCTTAATGTATTTCGAACTCCGACTTAATTTTTTAGTACTCGCCTTTTGGCTGGGCTTGCTCAGCCTGCCGGGGCTGCTGACTTCGTGCGGCGGCAGCGGCGACCAGACCGGTACGCCCACCACCGGGGGCATCAAACAGAGCATTGCCACGGCCGGGCCCGCGCCGCGCCTCGACAGCCTGTACGTTATCCGGGCCATGCAAACCAACGCCCGCTTCAAGGCGCAGGAGCGCTGGGCCCGCAAGTTTTACCGCGAGCGGCAGTTCCGCCTCGGGTGGTTTAAAGACCACGAGCTCGTGCCACAGGCCCAGACGTTTCTCAACGTCGTGGCTAAAGCAAAAGATGATGGCCTAGACCCTAAAAGGTATCAAGACAACGAGTTAACCAAGCTACTGGCGGAATTCAAAACCGTCCAGGACTCGACGCGTCGTAACCAATTGGAACGCCAAATCGACGTTAATCTCTCGGGCACTTACTTCAGCTGGGCGTCGGACTACTACCGGGGCGTGGCCAATCCGCGCGACACTAAGAACGAAGCGTGGAAGGTGAAGCGCAATAAAATCAAGCTCGACCGGGCACTACTCACCATCCTGCGCGAGCGCGAGAGCACTTATCCGTACTACGATTTTGCTCCCCTGCACCCCGAGTACGACCAGCTCAAAAAAGCGCTGGCCCTGCTGCGCGCCCGCCAGCAAGCGGGCGGCTGGCCCACGCTGCCCGCCACCACCAACCTACGCCCCGGCCAAAGCTCGCCGGTAGTGAGCCTGCTCCGCCAGCGCCTGCTCGGCAGTGAAACCGAGGGCACCGTGGCCCCAGCCGCCGGACCCGGCCAGGCCCTACCCGTCGTAAATAAAGAGCCCGCGCCCACGGCCGCCGAAGCCTACGGCCCCGAATTGGTGAACGCCGTCAAAGGCTTTCAGCGCGATGCCGGCCTACCCACGACGGGCCTCGTCAACGGCGAAACGTTGCGCCAACTAAACGTGCCGCTGACCACCCGCATCGACCAAGTTATCCTAAACATGGAGCGCTGGCGCTGGCTACCCAAGAAGTTCGAGCCCGACTATCTGCTAGTCAATATTCCGGAATATAAGCTGCACGTTTACGAGCAAAACAAGGAGGTCATCACCATGCGCGTTATCGTGGGCAAGACCCTAAATGCAACGCCCGTGTTCTCCGATAAGATGGAATACGTGGTGCTGTCGCCCTACTGGAACGTGCCCTTCAGCATCATCGATAAAGAGATGCGCCCCCGCCTGGTTGCTAACCCGCAGGCCACCCTCGACCGGCTCGATATGGAAGTGGTGAAAGGCTACGGCCGCCGCGCTACGGTTGTTGACCCCAGCACCATCGACTGGGCCAACGTGACGCAGGCTACTTTTAAGTACACCCTGCGCCGCCGGCCCGGCCCCAAGAATGACCTAGGCGAGGTGAAATTCATCTTCCCAAATTCCAACGACATCTACCTGCACGATACGCCGCACGACGAACTGTTCTCCCAAACGGCGCGCAATTTTAGCCACGGCTGCGTACGCGTCGAAGAGCCCGTGAAGCTGGCTACTTACCTGCTGCGCGACTATCCGCAGTGGGACCAGACGGCCATTCAGGATACCATTGCGCAGCGCCGCGAGAAGTACATCACGCTCAAAGAAAAGCTGCCGGTGTACTTGGTGTACCTCACCGCCTGGGCCGATGCCGATGGCCACGTTCATTTCCGCAACGACATTTACGGTCACGACAAAGCGCTGGCTAAGGAGTATTTCGACTAGCCTAAATTACAGCCACGGCCTTTAAAAGGCTGCACCAAAAAAAGCATAGGTCCACCCCAACTGAATAGCTCAGTTGAGGTGGACCTATGCTTTTCTAGCCTTTGCCAAAACGGCTTCGCTATCATTAATAAAGCCCAAACGCACAGATTACAAAAGTATAATGACTTATAAAGCAAGAATGAATCATGGTGTAACATCTGTGAAATACAGAGCAATAGCTATTACATACATTTGTGTCCATACGCAATATCCTACCTTAGTTACATATGTGTCAGATGTTATCAAGTATGTAAACTACTATGAATACAAATGGCAATACATGTAAACACGCTTCATATGTTTACTTATGTGCATCTTTGCAGCGCAATAGCCTACTCCCATGATTACGCGTATCCGTGAGCTGCTGGAAGCTCGTCAGCTTAGCCCTACCCAGTTTGCTGACCTTATTGGGGTTGGTCGCCCGGTCATTAGCCACATTCTGAGCGAGCGTAATAAGCCCAGCCTAGAGGTGGTGCAGAAGATTATCAGCGCATTCCCAGACATCTCGCTCCCCTGGCTGCTGGCCGGCACTGGCCCGATGCTGGCCGCAGCAGCAGCGGCGCCCGCTCCTACCGCTCCTATCAGGCCTGCGGAGGTAGTCCAGCAGCCTATTGCGGTAGCGCCGCCAGTTCCAGCCCCAATTCCGACGACGCCGACTGCTACGCCACGTAGCCCTCGCCCGGCAGCGTTTGAACGCCCAGCCCCCACTGTATCTCCTCAAGCCAGCAGCTACCCGCAGCCCCCGAAGTTTCGACCCGGAGTGGCTGCTTCCGCTACTTCAGCCAGCTTCGGGGCCGCTAGCCCACCAGAAGTAAGCGCTCCGGTTTCAGTTCCGGACCCTATTCCTACGGCAGCTATGCCCACGGCAGCGGCCCTACCTGGTCAGCCCCCGCTTTCTGCCCCCACGGCCACGCTCTCAGCAGTCAGCCTCTTGTCACCGCCGCTACCTACTGAAAGCCTGAGCACTGCTGGTAGCCCTGCCCCACCTGCCGCCGAGGTTCCTACTTTAGCCACACCGACCAGCCCGGAGCTAGCCGCCCCGGACCCGCACCCAGCCGCGGCTCTATCGTTTTTAGGGGAGCCCGGCAAGGCCATCCGCCGCATTGTCATTTTTTATCGCGATGGCTCATTCAGCGATTATCTGCCCGACGGCAACTAACGGGCTTCAGATTTTTCCTCGGGCCGCTTCGCAAGTGGACGGGTCACTTAGTTTACAAATATATCAATCCAGAGCCCATCCTTATCCGTATTAATACCGGCTCTCATTTATCTTAATTCTATTAGCAACGGGCCTCGGGAGCGGTAGCATACGGTGCTATCGTTCCCGAGGCCCGTTGCTTTCCCACTCGTAACCAAGCTAAAGCTATTGACTATCAAGCAGCCTTGCTAAGTACTATTCCAAGGCTACTATCAACCTACCCTTTTTAACTGAGTTTTGAGCTATAAAACACCCTACTGTACTCCAGCAAGACAACCTAAGTATCTTAAAATAGCACAACACGAATCCAGCCGTTATTCATCATTTGCTTCAATAGATTTATTTTTTATAACCTACTATTTATCAGTATGCAAAGTCTACTCATCCGGAATTGGGTTCAAGTCAAAACTGCCCTTTCTTAGTTAGGTCTCTATATTTTTTTCTTACAAGAATAGTCCTCTCTTATTTCGCAAAGCCAGCTTCTTTCTCCTAACGACAGTTACTAATATTAAAATCATACTGTATTACGGATAAAAGTCAATTTTACGCTAGCCAATGCCATTCGCAGCCAGGCGGCTACTGATGCCTCTGAAGAGCAATAAAAACACCTTAAACAAACCGTTTTACGAGATTAGCAAGGTCGTTGACATGACTCTACCGTATCCAGCTTCCTCTATCCGTCGGCGGGGTAGCTGCCAGCTAGTAACCGGGCCACGCGCTACTTATAAAGGCATGGGAGTAAGCCTTCCGCGAGGCGGTTCTCCCCTTCATTGACCCTCCTTCTTCACGGCTGAAATTGACAAATTGCTTCTGCCGGGTAGGCGTGTTTTGGCGCTTGCGGCTTACCTTCGCGGTATGAAACGTCTGCGCACTTACTCCCTGCTGCTGGCCGCCAGCGCGGCCCTGTTCCTTACCGCTGCCTGCTCGGTTGCTCCCGATGCGGAGAAAGACCCTAGCGCCGATGCGGCCTACAAGCGGGAACACCGCGCCGAAGGCTACCGCGAAGCGCAGCGCAGCAACGTCAACTACTAACTTCCATCAGCTGGTGCTGGGCCGTTTGGCTAGCCCCCGGCTGCACACGCAAAAGCCCCGACTACTTGTGGAGTAGTCGGGGCTTTTGCGTGTGCAGCCGGGGGTCAAAAACTATCATTTACCCGTGCAAAGCAGCGGTCTCCACTTCAGCTAGCTCAGGCAATGGCAAGCTATCGAGTAGGCGCTGCTCGAGCTGGTCGGCCCAGGTGCGCAGGTACAGTACTACGTCATCGCGCTGATTATGACGCAGGGCGTTGCGGCGTTCAAACGGGATGGCTGCCCGCACGGTGGGGTCAGATATCTTCTCTAAGTGGGTCAGGTCCTGGCGGGAAAAACCCATTGCCAGCATCTCATCGATAGTCTGGTCGAAGGGCAGGCCGCTGGTGGGGCAGTAGTCGATAAGCTGGCGCTCCCAGTCACCGTATCGCTCCAGCGCCTGGGTGTGAATTTCGGTTTTGGTCAGCGAGGTGACCGTTTGGGCCAAGTGGCCGCAATTACAGCTGCCCATGTGGCCCCACTGGTAGGGGGCTTCAGAAGCGAGGCGCCGGGCAGTGTCGCGCAAGGCCTGAATCAGCGGAAGAGAAACGCGAGAAGTCATGGGCTGAAGGACTACTATTTTGAACAGATAGCTCTCAGTAGAAGCGATTCTGGCCGATTTTTGTTTCCGGGCAGCTCCTAAAAAAAGCGTTCCGGCTTCCCAGCCCTGGGTGGGCTACGAAACCGGAACGAAATATAGCTACGGCGCCTCATTACGCCTACCTAGGTACCTAGGACGAGCGGCGGCTACCGCCGTCGGCCCCACCACCGCGGCCAGCCTGCCAGGGGCGGCTGCTCCGACGCTCGCCACCGGCGCTGCCCGCCGCAGCCGGGCGGCCACCGCCACGCTGTTCGCCGCGGTTACCAGTGCCCTGGCTGCTGCTTGCTGCGCGGGGAGCCCCGCCGCGGCCTTGGCCACTGCCACTACCGCCGCCCGAGCGACCGTCGCGGGCTGGGCGGCCAGCGGGGCCTTTGGGCCGGATGATGCGCTCGTTGCCAGTCAGCGATACCGGCGCCACGCTGTTGGTGGAATAAGGATGGTCCTTGTCCACGTCCAGCTGCTTACGAATAAGCTTCTGAATATCTTGCAGATACGCACGCTCCTCATCTTCTACAAATGTAAACGCCGTACCAAATGCGCCGGCCCGGCCCGTGCGGCCGATGCGGTGCACGTAGGTTTCGGGCTCGTTGGGCACTTCGTAGTTGATGACGTGGGTCAGCTCGTCCACGTCAATGCCGCGGGCGGCAATGTCAGTGGCCACCAGTACGCGGGTGGTGCCGGCCTTGAAGTTGCTGAGGGCGCGCTGGCGGTGGTTCTGGCTTTTGTTGCCGTGGATGGCCTCGGCCGTAATCTGAGCTTTCTCCAGGGTCTCGGTCACCTTGTTGGCGCCGTGCTTGGTGCGGGTGAAGACGAGCACGCGCTTGATGGCGGGGTCTTTCAGGACGTGGCGCAGCAGGGCGGGCTTGTCATTTTTATCCACCAGGAACACCGACTGGGTTACCGTGTCGGCGGTGCTCGAGACGGGCGTCACGGCCACCTGCACCGGATTGGGGCGCAGGATGGTGGCCGAAAGCTCCTTAATCACGTTCGGCATGGTGGCCGAGAAGAATAGGCTTTGGCGGCCAGCGGGCAGCTTGGGTAAGATGCGCTTGATGTCGTGGATGAAGCCCATGTCGAGCATGCGGTCGGCCTCGTCGAGCACAAACACCTCGAGGTGCTGCAAATTGACGTAGCCCTGGTTCATCAAGTCGAGCAGGCGGCCGGGCGTGGCCACCAATATTTCAACGCCGCGCTGCAACGCCTGCACCTGCGGGTTTTGCCCTACCCCACCAAAAATGACCGACGAGCGCAAGTGCGGCAGGTGGCGGCCGTAGGCCTTAAAGCTCTCGCCAATTTGGATGGCGAGCTCGCGGGTGGGCGTAAGTACCAGGCAGCGTACGCGGCCGCGCGGGCCCTGGCCCTTCTGGGCTTCGGCGGTGCGGTGCAGAATCTGGAGGATGGGCACCGAGAAGGCGGCCGTTTTGCCGGTACCCGTCTGGGCGACGCCCAGCAGGTCGTGGCCTTCGAGCACCTGCGGGATGGCTTGCTGCTGAATGGGCGTGGGGGTGGTGTAGCCTTCCTCGCCTAGGGCGCGCAGGATGGGCTCAATCAGGTTGAGTTCGTTAAACGTCATGGGGGTGTGGCGGGCCGCCCGCCAAATGCGGCGGCGGCCCAGGGCGGGGCAAGCGGAGCACCCCGGTCAGAAAAAAATCAGAAGAAAACAGCCCGAACCTTACGCGCCAACTACGACGCGGCGGGCCGGATGGCCGTATGTACGGCCGGCAGTTGGTCCGCAACCAAACTGCCCGTGGCGGCAAAGATACCGCTTAATTTTGCAAGCTATGGAAATCACGCAACGCCGCCGCGTATTCGACGGGCACTTTAAAGTAATCGAACTCACCGCCACCACGCCGCAGGGCGAGGCAATCACGCGTGAGCGTTTCGAGCCCGGCCAGGCCGTGGCCGCCCTGGTCTTCGACACAAGCAAGCAACAGTATATAGTCACGAAGCAGTTCCGCATCGGGCCCGAGATTAACCTGCTGGAGATTGCCGCCGGCATGATAGATAAGGACGAAAGCCCCGAAACCGCCGTGCGCCGCGAGCTGCACGAGGAGCTGGGCTGCGAGGTAGACGCGCTCACCGAAATCGTGAAAATGTGGCCCTCGCCCGGCACCAGCGGCGAAACCATCACCGTGTACTACGCCGAAGTGAGCCGCCAAACCGGCGCGGGCGGCGGCCTAGCCGCCGAGCACGAGCACATCGAGATAATACTGCTCACCCGCGCGCAACTCATCGCGGAGCCCTGGCAAGATGCCAAAAGCCTGCTGGCCGTGCAGTGGGTGCAACTACACAAGTAAACGACGCTTGCTCAGTAAAAGGGGCGTTGGATGAACCTAGGAAAAATTACTCCCCTAGGTCCATCCAACGCCTCTTTTATTACCCTATGGCATAGTCAGCTGGTATTCAAATACCTGCCGCAGCCGGCTATCCGTAATTGATAGCAGATAGGGCCCCGGCGCGGCGGGCTTCACGAAGGGCACGGCCTGCTGCGCCTGATACAGGTCGCGGCCGAAGAAGCGGCCCGTGCTGGGCTTGGGCGTAGCCGCGTAGACCTCGGCGCCCTCTTTGGTGCGGGCCACGAGGGCTAGGTTGGCAAAATCGGTGTTTTTGGCGCCCTGGCGGTGAATGGTGAGCAGCAGCGCGCCGCCGGGCGGCAGCGCGGCCAGCCGCCGCTGGTAGGTGCTATCGGCCCAGGTATGAATGCGGCGCAACTCATCGATTTCGGCCAGCATCTCGGCCGGCGAGCGGTAGCACACGCGGGTGTAGGAGCCCGTGACGTCGGCGTCCTCGTCAGTATTCTTCGTGATGTTGGCCACCACCGGGCACTCGGGGTCTTTTTGGGCAAACATGTATTTTTTGCGGGGCGGGCCCGCGGGCGTCGGGTATTTGCTGGTAGTCTGGGCCGAGGCCACTGGGGCGGCGCTCACCAGAACACCCCCAAGCACCGCTAGCTTTAGCAAGTCATTAATTTGCATTATAATTATATAAAATAGACAATTATGCCCAATAGATTGAACCCTGCAAAGAACGGCAGCAATCGCCGAATAGTAATGCCTACCGCTGCGTTACGCCGCGCCATTCTTTCAACCCAGCCGCTGCGCGGCGAGGCAGAAAGGCCGTAGCTGAAGCAGCCTGCATCAGCCCCACCTCCCAAAATTTATCGCTGTAAGTCAGTGCTTTGCGATGCTGGGAGTTCGCGCCCAGCTCCCCCTTACGCGTTAGGTAGCCGCAGGGCACCCTAGGGTGGAGGCTGTTCGAATCAAAAATGTAGCGATTAAACTTCGTTACCTAATAGGAGCCATCGACAACTTCCCGCCGAACTGCTTGCTGAAACCGGGCGGGCGGGTAGCGCAAATAGTACAGCGCGTAGACGTAGTTGAGGGAAATCTGCGAGGTGATGAGCATCTGCGGTACCCCTTGCAGCCGGCCCACGGCAGCGAAGGCACCGGCCAAGCCATCGTTAAACTGCACCCTGATTGCTCCCTGCGGATGCCTAAAGAGGTAGTGGTCGGCACTTACTAGGCTACTCCTCCCGAACCAACTCGGCAGCAACCCCAGCAAGAGCGGCACTAGCCGGACCAACCATAGATTCAGACCTAGGGCCTTAACTACGGGCACCGTCAAATACGCCAGCAGCACGTTTTGGCCGCTGCCCCAAACTGGGAAATAAGCCGGCAGGTAGTTGCCCCAGCGGTTGGCCCCGGTTTCGGCCAGCGAGTAGGCATTGGCCGCCTCGTCGGGGTTGAGGCCGGGCGGCACGCTGGGAAAGTGCCCCACGCGCATGGCCACGCCCAGCCCCAGCACCGCCAGCACCAGCGACAGCGCCTGGGCGTGGCCGAGGCGGTGCCACCCGTTTTTCATCGCCCTAGGCTAGTAAATCTCGACCTGCTCCTCCCCCGCCGCGTTGCGGCTGGCCCGGTACATGCCCTCCGAGTTGAAGGGCAGCGCCAGGTTGCCGGCCGCATCTACCGCGATGAGGCCGCCCTCGCCGCCCGCCGGGGCCAGCTTGTCGTGCACCACCACGCGGCAGGCCTCAGCCAAGGACAGCCCCTTGTACTCCATCAGGCAGGCCACGTCGTAGCTGGCCACGGCCCGAATAAAGTATTCGCCGTGCCCGGTGCAGCTGATGGCGCAGCGCGCATCGGCCCAGGTGCCGGCCCCGATGAGCGGCGTGTCGCCGATGCGGGCGTAGCGCTTGTTGGTCATGCCGCCGGTGCTGGTGGCGGCGGCCAGGTGGCCGCGCTGGTCGCGGGCTACGGCCCCTACCGTGCCTTTTTTCCAGTTGGGGTCGGCGGCCGAGCCAGGGCTGGCGGCGTGGTCGAGCTGCATGCGACCGGCCGCGATGGCCTCCTGCAGCTGGTCGTAACGCTGCTGGGTGAAAAAATACGCGGGCGGCTGCAGCGGCAGGCCGTGCTCGCGGGCCAGCTCATCGGCGCCGGGGTAGGCCAGCAGCACGTGCTCGGTCTGCTCCATCACCAGGCGCGCGGCCCGAATGGGGTTTTGCACCTCGCGCACGCCGGCCACGGCGCCGGCCCGGCGGGTGGCGCCGTCCATGAGGGCGGCATCCATTTCGTGGTGGCCCTCGTGGGTGAACACCGCCCCGCGCCCGGCATTAAAGAGCGGGCAGTCTTCGAGCGAGCGCACGGTAGCCTCCACGGCATCAAGGGCCGGGGCGCCCTGGGCCAGTAAATCGGTACCTAGGGTGAGGGCGGCGCGCAGAGCGGCACGGTAGTCGGCTTCGAGGGCGGGCGTGAGGGAGGCGCGGGCAATAGTGCCGGCGCCACCGTGCAGAGCAAGGGCGAACATAAAGTGCTTTCGGTAGTAGCGCAAACTGTGTAGTTCGCGTTCGTTTATGAGCGTCTTATATAGACGCGAGCTACAAAGTTGGCTTACGCCGGCCGTTGACTCGCGCTCCTGCGCCGCTGCTTGCGGTTTTAGTGGCTGGCAAAACGCTGGGTTTGCTCACCAGTTTAGTGCGAGTCAAGCGCTTAGGCTTCTAAAAAAGCTTATTTATTTCTAAAAAAAATCGTACTACTCAATAAATCAGTTAGATATAAAATACTAAAAATCTGGTTTTTTAGCCATAAAACCAACTCATCTGAAACCAAAACCTAGTCGTCTTCGGTTTTTATTCGTAGGTTTGACCTCCAAATTACTCTTTTCCCTTAACCATACAATACGATGGCATACGACGTAACCGGCCGCCTGCACGAAATCTTTGACGAACAGCAGGTTAGCGAAAAATTTCGCAAGCGCGAGTTCGTCCTGGAAGTTCAAGACGGCCAGTATCCCCAGCAAATCAAGTTTCAGCTGACTCAGGACAAAAGCAACCTTATCGACCCCTACAAAATGGGTGACGAAGTGAAGGTAACTTTTGACCTGCGCGGCCGCGGCTTCAACAAAAACGGCCAGATGCTGTACTTCACCAACCTCGAAGCGTGGCGCATTGAGCCGGCTTCGGCTGGTGGCGCTCCGGCCGCTGGCGGTGGTGGCGGCTATGCCCAGCCCCAGGCCGCAGCCCGTCCGGCTGCTCAAAACCAGAACCCGAACCTGCGCGCCCAGCCTTCGGCGGCGCCTATCGCCAGCGACGACGACAACGACCTACCCTTCTAAATCGCAGATTTAACTGATTTAACGGATTGCACAGATACGCCCGCCTGCGGCGGGCTGACTGCTGTTGGTCGTTAGCTTTTGGTGTGCCGCTTTCCTGCTGGGGAAGCGGCACATTTGCGTTTCGGCTTGCGTTGCTACTGCTTACGGGTACTGGTTGTTAAGGAAGTTGACAGCTAATAGCTTATTTAAGATGGATTTACGCGCACTTATTAGCCGGGGCGAGGGCGAGGAGTTGGAATTTAAGAAGAAGACGACGCACCCCACGCGCATTTCGCGCACGCTGGCCTCGCTGGCCAACACGCGGGGCGGGCAGGTGCTGGTGGGCGTTGATGATGATGGGCGGGTGGTGGGCGTGCGCGACGCGGAAGAGGAAATGTTTGTGCTGCGCGAGGCCGCCGCCCACTACGTAGAGCCGCCGCTCACGCTGAGTTTTAGCGAGGTAGAAACGGAGGACGACCGCATCGTACTTATCGTGAGCGTAGCGGAGAGCCCGCACAAACCGCACCGCGCACAAATAGCGCCCGGCGAATGGCGCAGCTACATCCGGGTGCGCGACGAGAGCGTGCAAACTAGCTCCCTCGCCGAGAAATTACTCGAGCGCCAGCCGCCCGAACCCGGCCTCGAAAAAATCCCGCTCAACCGCGACGAGCTGCGCGTGCTGGACTACCTGCGCACCACCCCACGCATCACGGTGGCCCAGTACACCAAGCTGGTGAATATGAGCCGCCGCCGCGCCTACCGCACCCTCATCAAGCTCACGCTGCACGGTTACCTGCGCTACCACGACAAGGAAAAAGAGCCGTATTACACCCTATAATCGCAGATTTAACGGATTTAACGGATGGCGCAGATACGCCCGCCTGCGGCGGGCTGACGATGCGAACGCAGGAGCGGCTGCGCCGGCTCTCTCTACAAGCTAGCCGAAGGCTGCTCTGCGCTAGCCTAGTCAGCCCGCCGCAGGCGGGCGTATCTGCGCAATCCGTTAAATCCGTTAAATCTGCGATTTATTCTTGTTTGCGGGCGCGGGCGACCTTCTTCTCGTCCTTCTCGGCTTTTTTCTCCTTCAGAGACTTGGTCGGTTCTTTCTTCTTTTCCTTGCGGGAATCTTGGGCTTTTGCCATGAGTGAAAAGTGGGTGGTAAAGTGAGGGGAGGGAACAGAAAATCGCGTTTCTAACGCAGTGCGGCGGCCGGATGTTGTGCCCCGCCGGGTTCGGCCGCAGGCAGCACGGGCCAGTAGCGCTCACGCAAGATACCTAGGTGGTGCCGCTCGTGCCCCGCCGTAATGAACACCAGCGCCCGCACGCTGGTGGCCCCGCCGTTGGCCAGGCCCACGCGGTCGAACTGCGCCTCGGTAAAGCTGCCAAACAGGGCCAGCGTGGCAGCCCGCACGGCGTGGTATTCCGTCAGCAGCTGGCTCATTGGGCGGTCGTTGGCCTCGCTATTGGCGGCAAAGTCGTTCTCGTCGAAGCCGGGCAGCGACTGCGCATCGCCGCGGGCGAAGCGCAGGGCCCGGTACGTGAAAATGCGCTCGGTATCAATCATATGCTGCAGCATTTCCTTGGGCGTCCACTTGCCGGGCGCGTAGCGCATCAGCGCCTGCGCCTCGGTGAGGCGGACCAGGTCGCGGTGCAGCTCGGCGGGCTGCTGGCGCAGCAAGGTCAGCGGGTCAGCACCCTCCGCAATCAGGTCGAGGTAGCCCTGGGCGTAGGGCTGGTAGGTACCAGCGGCGGGCCGGGCTAGGGTGGCGGGGGCGGGCATGGCGGCAAATGTAGTCGCCGCGCGGCCGTTGGCTAAGTACCGAAAACCCAATCGCTCGGCCCCGCGGGGCCGGCGGCGCAGGTGGCGCTTACCGGCCACCAAGTGCGGGCTAATGCGGTGCCGGCGCACATAATCCTGCGTATCGACGCCGGGTCGGCCGAAGGCCCAGCGCAGAAAATCGGGCATCACGGCCCCCCAGGTATCCTGGTGGTGGCGGCCGCCGGGCACCTCCACGTAGCGCACGGCCGCCTGAGGCAGGCCCTGGCGCTCAAGGGCCGCCATGAGGTCCAGCGTGTCTTCAATGGCATCGATAATGCCGTTGTTGTTGCGGTCGCTGGTTTCGTCTTCGGTGCCAGTTTGCAGCCAAAACTGCTGGCTGCGCCACGGGCTGCGGGCTCGCACGAGACTGTGCATGAGGCGGTCGGCGTCGGTGTAGCCGTCGTTCAGACCCCGGGCACGCCACCAAAAAGAGCCACTAAAGGAGCCCGCCCGCGCAAACGCCTCGGGGTGGTGCCAGGCTAGGTCGAAGGCCGTGAGGCCACCCAGCGACATGCCCGCCACCACGGCCTCGGCGGGGTCGGTGCTGGCGTGGTAGTGCGCCTGTACGTAGGGCAATAACTCACTGAGCACGAACTCGGTGTAGCGGCCGGCACGGCTACCCCGCCCCAGGTAGTCGGGGCGGGCGGCCACGCCGTACTCCTGCAGGCGGTCGGCGGCGTGCACGGCCACCAGCACGAAGGGCCGCACGGCCTGGCGCCGATACAAATAGTTGAGCGTGACGGGCAGCTGCAAGCGTTGAAGGTCCTGGCCGTCATTGAGGTACAGCACCGGGTAGGGCTGGGCCGCGGCGGGGTTAAAGCCGGGCGGTAGCACCACGTCGAGGCGCACCACGCGGCCTAGGCGGATGGAAAACAAAGATTCGTCGCGCCGCACGGCCACGGTGGTGCCGCGCGGCGACTGAAAGCGGAATACTGCCATTATCTGCGCAAAGAAACGTGTGCCATCCAAGTTTCCCAGAATTTTATCCAAAGTTGGCTGTTCAGATTTTCTGCTTAGTTTGCGGCCGGTTCCGGCGCGGGCTCCTTTCCCGCCGGCACCTGCCTCTTGCACGAAGAATACCGCCGCTTCTACTCCCACCACCTTGGCCTCGACATGGAAATGCTGGTCATTGGCGACTACGGCTACCCCATCCTCATCTTCCCGACTTCCAACGGCCGCTACTTCGAAGCCAAGGACTTTAAGCTGGTCGAATCAGTCCAGTGGTTTATTGATAATAAGCTCATTAAGCTCTATTGCATCGACAGCGGCGACAAGTGGAGCTGGTACGCCAAGCACCTGCACCCCGGCACCCGCCTGCACAACCACAACCTCTACGACCGCATGATAAGCGAGGAGCTGGTGCCCGCCATGCAGCGCGAGTGTCAGGTCGACAAAGTAGGCGTAGCCGGCTGCTCCCTAGGTGGTTACCAGGCGCTCAATTTCGCCTTTAAGCACCCCGAGCAAGTAGCGCACCTCTTCTCGATGGGCGCTTCGTTCGACGTGCGTATGTTTCTGAATGGCTACTACGACGAGCAGGTGTATTTCAACAACCCGCCTGACTTTATGCCTAATGCTCAGAACGATAACTTCTACAAGATGAACATTGTGCTGGGCACGGCCCAGGACGATTTCTGCAAAGATTCTAACTACCAGATGTCGGGTATTTTGGCCGCCAAAGGCATTTCGCACCGCCTCGATGTACGCTCCGGCACCCACGACTGGCCGGTGTGGCGCGGCATGTTCCCGGAATATGTCTCTTCTATCTTTTAATAAGCCAGTTGCGTACAACCGCCCAGCTTTTCTCTCCCAACACCCTTAATTGCCCTCACCCATGAAAAAAATCGGCATCCTTTTCGGCCAGGAAAACACCTTTCCGCAGGCCTTCGTCGACCGCGTCAATCAGAAAGCCGTCGATGGCATCACGGCCGAATTTGTAACTATCACCGAAGTCGAGCAGGCCGTGCCCACCGACTACGCTGTGATTATCGACCGCATTTCGCAGGACGTGCCCTTCTACCGGGCCTACCTAAAAAACGCTGCCCTCACGGGTACTGACGTGATTAACAACCCCTTCTGGTGGAGCGCGGACGAGAAATTCTTCAACAACGCCCTGGCCGTGCAGCTCGGCGTGCCGGTGCCCAAGACCCTGCTGCTGCCCAGCAAGCACCGCCCCGACGACACCAGCGAGAACTCGTTTCGCAACCTAGGCTTGTTCGATTGGGAGAAAGCCTTTGAGAAAATCGGCTTCCCGGCCTTCATGAAGCCCCACTCGGGCGGCGGCTGGAAGAGCGTGTACAAGGTCGATAACCCGTACGAAGCCATGCAGGCCTATGAGGAAACCGGCCAGCTCGTGATGCTGTATCAGGAAGCCGTTGATTTCACCGACTATTTCCGGTGCTACTGCCTGGGTGGCAAAGACGTGCTCATCATGCCCTATGAGCCCCGCAACGCCCCCCACCAGCGCTACCAGACCGAGATGAAGACCCAGGGCGAGGAGGGCGAAAAGCTGCTCGCGACCATCAAGGACTACGTACTGCGCCTGTGCCAGGGCTTGGGCTATGACTTTAATACCGTGGAGTTTGCAGTACGCGACGGTATTCCAATCGCCATCGACTTTGGCAACCCCGCCCCCGACGCCGACCTCAATTCGGTAGGTCCCGAGAACTTTGAGTGGGTGGTAGAGCACGCCGCCAACCTGGCTATCGAGCGCGCCCAGGCCCAGCAGCCCGGCCGCGACAACCTCACCTGGGGCTCGTTTGTGCAGAAATCAGCTAACAAAACGGCTATTTCTTCGGCTGATGGCTCGGTAGAGGTAGGCAGCCCGGTACACGAAACCAACGACCTAGGCGCCACTGGCGTTGAGCCGGCCGCAAAGAAGGCGGCCGCGCCCAAAAAATCGGCCGGCGCTACGCCCGAGGCGCCCGAAGGCAGCGTGCCCAAGCCCGCTTCCAAGCCGAAGGCGGCCCCCAAGCCCGCTGGCGAGGCCCCGGCCGCTAAGTCTAAGAAGCCGGCGCCCAAAAAATAAGTAGTTGCCAGTAGCTTGCCGACTTTAAAAAGGGCTGCCGCTGCTCCGTGGGGCAGCCCTTTTTCGGGTTTACTATATCTCTTTCCCAGGGTTCTCCCCATCCATTTTTAGCCGCCCTAGCTATGTCCCGGCCCGTATTTACCCTCGGAATCGAAGAAGAATTTCAAACCATCGACCCCGTCACGCGCGACCTACGCTCGCACATGTCGAAGATTGTGGAGGACGGCCGCATCACGCTGCACGAGCAGGTGAAGGCCGAAATGCACGAGTCAGTGGTGGAAGTAGGCACTAATATTTGCAAGAATATTGACGAAGCCCGCACCGAAGTCGTGCACCTGCGCCGCCAGGTAATCGAGCTGGCCGACCGCGTGGGCCTTAAAATAGCCGCCGCCGGCACCCACCCGTTTTCGCGCTGGCAAGACCAACCCATCACGCCCGACGCCCGCTACGACAAAATCGTGGAGGAACTGCAGGAGGCCGCCCGCTCAAACCTCGTTTTTGGGATGCACGTGCACGTCGGCATCGAAAACCGCGACCTAGGCGTGTACATGATGAACGCGCTGCGCTATTTTTTGCCGCACTTGTTCGCGCTCAGCACTAACTCGCCGTTTTGGGAAGGCCGCGAAACGGGTTACAAGTCTTTCAGAACCAAAGTATTCGAGCGATTTCCGCGCACGGGCATTCCGGGCTTTTTTCACAGCGCCAGCGACTACGACGAGTTTTTGGCGCTGCTGATAAAGACCGGCTGTATCGACAACGGCAAGAAAATATGGTGGGATATTCGCCTCCACCCTTTCTTCGACACCATCGAGTACCGCATCTGCGACATGATGATGCGCGCCGACGAAACCATCGCGGTGGCGGCCGTGATGCAAGCGCTCGTGGCCAAAATCTACAAGCTCAAGGAGCAAAACCTGAACTTCCGGGTTTATCGCAGCGCCCTCATCAAGGAAAATAAGTGGCGCGCCGCCCGCTACGGCATCAGTGGCACGCTCATCGACTTTGGCACCCAGGAAGAGAAGCCCGCGCGCCAGCTCATCCTGGAGCTGCTTGACTTCGTGGACGATGTACTCGACGACCTAGGCAGCCGCCACGAGGTAGAGTATGTGCTGAAAATGCTGGAAATGGGCACCGGCGCCGACCGTCAGCTCGCCGTTTTTCACCAGACCGGCGACCTTACTAAGGTGGTTGATTATATTCTGAGCGAGACCACGCACGGCTTGTAAAAATCCTTTTTTTACCGCCTTTGGCCAACTGGTTTTAGCTTATCCGGCTAAACCTATTCTCACGCACAGGAGTTTAACGCAATTATTCTTCTTGCTATGCCCACTTTCCGAATTGCCGTCCTCGACTTATATAATAACTTCCCCGGCGAGGGAATGCGTTGTATTCGCCAACTTTTACGCCGCGCCGAAACTGATAACCAGGTTTCTTTCGTGGTTGACACCTTTAATGTGCGCGCCGAAAACCAGGTGCCGGGCCTCGACTACGACATCTATATTTCGAGTGGCGGCCCCGGCAGCCCCCTCCCCTCCGATGAGCCCTGGGAGCCGCGGTATTTTGAGTTTATCGACGCGCTCCTAGCTCATAACCAGACCGCTGACCGCAAAAAGCACTTGCTGGCCATTTGCCATTCGTTTCAGCTCATTGGGCGACACCTAGGCGTGGGCACCATCAGCAAGCGCAAGTCTACGTCGTTTGGCGTGTTGCCGATTCACCTCACCAGCGCCGGCGAGGCCGAGCCGGTTTTCGAGCGCTTGCCCGAGCCGTTCTACGCCGTCGATTCGCGTGATTATCAGCTTACTGATATTGACGAGGAGCGACTAGCCGAACTGGGCGCGACGGTGCTGTGCATGGAAAAAGAACGGCCGCACATCCCGCTGGCCCGAGCCGTAATGGCTATTCGCTTCTCGCCTGAGGTATTAGCTACTCAGTTTCACCCCGAGGCCGATGGCGAAGGCATGTTGCGCTACATGCTCACCGACGAGCGTAAGCAGCAGGTTATCACCACCTACGGCGAAGACAAATACCACGAAATGGTGGAATTGCTTTCCGACCCGAGCACCATCGAGTACACCGAGTCCGTGATTGTGCCCAATTTTTTGCAGCAGGCCATCGAGCGCATTACGGCGCTAGAAACAGTAAGCCGATAGAGTAGCTTATCCGGTATTTACCATCCGGTAATATCCCTAAACAGTCTAGTCATGTAGAACGAAGTGAAGCATCTCGCGCGGCGCAGTATCCCATAACGATTGGGTTTACTGCACCACGCGAGATGCTTCACTTCGTTCTGCATGACGGAACGCAGCTTCATACACCATCACCCAAGAACTAGCTCAACACTAATGATTCCCGCCCTTCGCCAAGCTTACAATGCGGCCTTCACGCCGGAAAAGTACCAGGCCATGCTGGCTGATGTGGAAGCAAAGCTGCCCGGCCAGCTAGAGTTTCGTTTGGCGGAAACACCTATTTTCGTGCCGGCCCAGCTGCGTGACAAATTGGTGCGGGCCGGCCAGGACATCATCGACGTTATCCAGCGGCCTGATTTTAAGCAGCTGACCGATGCCGCGATACCGCCGCACCAGCGGGTGCCGAATGAGGACGCGCACGCCACTTTCCTAACATTTGACTTTGCCGTGTGCCGCGATGCGCAGGGCGAGCTGGAGCCGCAGCTCATTGAGATGCAGGGCTTTCCGTCGCTCTACGCATTTCAGACCTGGCAGCCGGGCTCCTACGCCCGGCAGTTCGACATTCCCGACTCGGTGACACCCTATTTTGAGGTGACCGATGACGTTGAGTACCAGGCCGAAATGCGGCGCCTGCTGCTGGGCGACGCGCAGCCGGAAGAAGTTATTCTGCTGGAAATCTATCCAGAAAAACAAAAAACCCGCGTCGATTTTGCCCTCACCAAGCAGTTTTGGGGCGTGGACGCGGTGTGCCTGACCAAAATTAAGAAGCTCGGTCGGGAGCTGTTTTACGAAAAGGACGGCCGTGAAATCCGCATCAAGCGCATCTATAACCGCATCATTTTTGATGAGTTGGACCGCTACCCCGACCTACAAACCGAGTATCACCTCACCGACGACGTAGACGTGCACTGGGTGGGCCATCCCAACTGGTTTTTCCGCATCAGCAAGTACACCTTACCGCTGATACAGAGTCAGTTCTCGCCACCAAGCTACTATTTAAATGAGCTTGAAACATACCCTACTGACCTCGAAAACTACGTACTCAAGCCGCTGTTTTCCTTTGCTGGCGCGGGCGTGCGCCTGCACATCACGGCGGCCGACCTCGACGCGCTGACCGATAAGCAGAACTACCTATTGCAGCGCAAAGTGGTGTACGCGCCCGCCATTCAGTCGCCCGACGGCATGGTGAAGTGTGAAATTCGCCTGCTCTACGCGTGGCACCCGGCTGATGCGCAGCCGCACCTGCTCACCGGCCTAGGCCGCATGAGCCGGGGCGAAATGATAGGCGTCGCCTTTAATAAGGACAAAGATTGGGTGGGTGGCACTTCCCCTTTATTCGAGAAATAAAAACTGATTTACAGCCTTTTGCCTAGGGCAGTATAACGTCTACCGTTGGCTCTGCGTAAAGCGGGGCCAACGGTTTTCTTTTTGCCTTTCCTATGTCAACGCTCGCCCAACGTGGCCTCCAAATCTCCAAAAACGCTCTTTTCAGCGCGTTCATCGGCCGCGCTTCCCGGCTGCTTACCAAGCCCCTCAAGATAGCGGCGGTGCTCAACGAGGCGGCCGATAAGCTGGTCGATAAGAATAGCAAGGACAATAAATTTGTGCAGCTGTTCCACACGGGGCATACCCTGGTGCGGCTCGTGCGCAACTATATCAGCGGCGAGTACCGCCAAATTCATACCACCACCATTGCATCGGGCCTGGGCGTACTGCTTTACGTAATCTCGCCCATCGACCTAGTACCTGATTTCATCCCGGCGCTCGGCTTTCTAGACGACCTAAGCCTGATAAGCTGGTTTATTGGTAAGTTCCACGCAGAAATTACCCGTTTCCAGGAGTGGGAACAGACGAGCGCACAAACCCTGACGCACGCCGATTCGGCCCAAGGCGACCGCTCGCTCCCTGCCGTAGCTGAGCTAGGTCACTCGTAGACTGATAAGCGCTGAAAAGCCCGTTACTTTCTGGTAGTCAGCGATATGGACTACTAGAAAGTAACGGGCTTTTTAGCGAAAGGTAGTTGGCCGCAAGGCGTAGATTCGCTCAATAATCTCGACTACTTTCATTCCATCCTGCGCATTGGTAGCGGCCGGGGCGCAGCGCAGCACGGTGTCCACCACGTTTTCAATTACGTGCCCGTGGTTGGCCGCAGAGCCCTTGTAGGTGCCGTAGTCGTTGGCAGCATTGGTAGCGGGTAAAAGCGGTAGCTCATATCCCTGCAAGTGGCAGTATTCGACTTTTTCCAGGTATTGCCCCCCTATTTTGAGCGTGCCGCGCTCGGCCACCACCGTTAGGGAGCTTTCGAGGTTACGGTCCCACACGGCAGTGCTGTAATTGAAAGCGCCGCTGCCGCCGCGCACCAGGTCAAACGTGACGAGTCCACTGTCTTCGAACTCGGTAACACCTTGATGGTTAAAGTTCTGGAACCGAGCGGCAATATTTGTGATATCACCAAACACCCAGTAGAGCAAGTCTACGAAGTGGCTGAATTGCGTGAAGAGCGGGCCGCCATCAAGGGCCTGGGTGCCCCGCCAGCCGCCCGGTTGGTAGTAGCGGGCGTCGCGGTTCCAGAAGCAGCTGAGCTGCACCAGAAATACTTGCCCTAGGTGGCCGGCCTCGTGAAGCTGCTTGAGCCACGCGGCGGGCGGCGAGTAGCGGTTTTGCATTACCCCAAATACCAGTTTACCAGTTTGTTGCGCCATTTGCAGCACCAGTTCAGCATCGGCGGCGCGCAGCGCCAGTGGCTTTTCCACCACCACGTGCAGGCCGTGGCGCAGGCCCACCAGGGCCTGGGCGGCGTGCAGGCCGTTGGGCGTGGCCACAGTGAGCACATCGGCCCCAGGACCATTTCGCAGGAATTCGTCTAGCGACGTGAAGAATGGCACATCGGTAAACTCGGCGGCCAGCTCGGACCCTAGGGCCGCCCGCTCGTCGATGAGGGCCACCAAGCGGGCGCCGGCCTGGCAGGCCACTAGCGCCGCGTGGCGCCGCCCAATATGCCCGACCCCGCAAATGGCAAAACGCACGGGTCCGGCCGCCGCAAGTTGGTCAGAACTATAAGATATTGACACAGACATAAATAGCTACCTAAATTACCCGGTGAGCCCAGTGCCATTGCAGCCAGCCGGCTACCCCGAGCAGCAACATTGTAGGCAGCAGCCCCAAAAATAGAACCCAACCCGACATCGGGCGGCTACCGCGCACCAGGGCCTTGCCGCCGGCTACCAGCGCAAACGCGCCGGAGTAAAACAGCAACAGCAGCATGGGCAGCACGACTAAGAAAGATGCTTCGCCTTCGTAGCCCCGCACGTTTTGCGCTGCTGCCTCAGCGTTAAAGACGTGCAGCTGAGCTATGTAGCCAGCCGTAATTAGCAGAAAAATGACGGCATGTACGGTATTGCGGTGAGTGTAAAGCAGACGGGCGACTTTCATGGTAATTTATCCGCCGCCCGCGGCGAAGTAACCCAGTTGCACCACCACATATTCTTGCTGCGCTTCGGTCAGGGCCGGGTGCACCGGCAAGGCCAGCACCTGCCCGCACAGGGCCTCGGCCACCGGAAACTGCCCTACTTGGTAGCCTAGGTAGGCATAAGCGGGCTGCGCATGCACTGGCAACGGGTAGTACACGGCACTCGGAATGCCCTTCGCTTTCAAATGCGCCCGTAAGGCATCGCGCGGGCCGGGGCCATCCATTCGAATAACATATTGATGGAACACGTGGCTGCTGCGCGGGTCGCGGGCCGGAATTTGCAGGCCCGGCAGGCCCGCTAGCGCCGCGTCGTAGCGGGCGGCCAGCGCCTGGCGGGCGGCCTGGGCGGTGGGCAGGTGCCGCAGCTTCACGCGTAGCAGGGCGGCTTGCAGCGTGTCGAGGCGCGAGTTGAGACCGATGCGCTGGTGGTAATATTTCTGGCTTTGGCCGTGGTTGGCGAGCTGGTGCAGGAGGGCCGCGCGGGCCGCGTCACGGGTAAATAGCGCCCCCCCATCGCCGAGGCAGCCCAGATTTTTGCCAGGAAAAAAGGACGTAGTACCCACCTCACCCACGGTGCCGGCGTAGGCCATTTCGCCCGTGGCAAAGGTGAAAGTGGCCCCTAGGGCCTGCGCATTGTCCTCTATCAGGAATACTCCAGCGGACAAGCACATAATTTTTAGGCTTTCTAAATCAGCACATTGCCCAAATAAATGCACCGCTATCACCGCGCCGGTGCGCGGTGTAATGGCCGCCCGCACGGCCGCCAGGTCTACGTTAAAGGTGTCGGGCCGCACATCGACCAGCACGGGGCGCAGCCCCAGCAGCGCCACGGCTTCCAGCGTGGCCACGTAGGTGAAGGCCGGCACGATAATTTCCGCGCCGGGCGGTAACTCCAGGCTCAGTAGCGCCAGCGTGAGGGCGTCGGTACCATTGGCGCAGGGCACTACGTGCGCATCGCCTAGCCAACTGCCCAGCTCGGTGGCAAAAGCCCGCACTGCCGGACCCTGAATAAAGGCGGCTTCCTGGACCGTGGCGCGCCAGGCGGTATCCAGCTCGGCCTGGTAAGGCGCGTGCTCGGCCGCGAGGTCAAGCAAAGAAATGGGGGTTAGCGGCAGCAAAATAGCGAATGGAAGCAACGAGCTACGCCAAAGATACCGGCCGGCTAGCGCCCTCCCCCCTCCCGTAGCAGCCAGAGCAGCTTAAGCGCATCGAGCGCCCGTAAGGACGGCCGCGCGCCGAGCAGATTACGCCGCAGCAATGGCTCGCCCAAGGCCAGCGCCGCCTGCGCGCCTGCGGCCAATCCGACACGCCGCAGGCGGCCGGCGGTTTGGGTCAAACTACTTTTTATGAGCAGGTTATCCTCGCGCAGCAAGCGCGCCAGATTGGCCACGGCTTGCTCCGACTTTTGCACGAAGGCGGCAGCTGTTTCCAGGCCAGCGTGCAAAATTGGGTTATCTAGGTGATGAATGGGCACCCCCGCCGCCGCTAGCTGCCAGCCCAGCTTCGTATCCTCGTGGCCATAGCCGCGCAGGCTTTCATTGAGCGGAAACCTCTCCAGTATTTCCTTCTTGAGTAGCAGGTTATTTACCAGCAGCTGGTCGTAGGGCGCGGCGCAGCGCGGCGCCAGCGACCGGGCTTCGCGTTGCCGGCCGTATAACCAGCGCAGCCGCAGGGCGGGTTCGGCCGGCACCTGGCTGGCGTAGCGCACGCCCCCGGCCAACACCGGCGCTTGACCTAGGGCCGCGGCGTAGCGCGCGAGGTACTGACCGTCTGGCACTTGGCTCGTATTGTCCAGCAGCAATACCCATTCTTGCTCAGCTCTGGCTACCAGCTGGTTACGAATTGCAGCACGTCCTACATTTGCTGGCAGCTCTTGGTAGAAGACCCTAGGCAACGCGGCCAGCGGCCGGTTTTGCACTCGAAACTCCTCCGCCGAATCATCGTCCAGCAGCCGGATTTCGGCCGGGCCGGGCCAGTCGGATAACTGCACCCGTAGCGAATGCACCAAGTGTGAAACCTCCCGGTTGAAAATCGGAATTAGAATGGACAAGCCAGCCATTTCGCGCGAGGTTTCGCCAAATTAGAAGCGTTTTTGCTGAAGAAGAAGCTCGGACTTTGCAACCCGAGCGCTCGCACAGCGAGCAGCAGCGTGAGATAGTGTGCTCAGCATTAACCAGATGTAAAATATTCGCTACGCGAGCGTTCGGGCTGCAAAGTCCCAGTTACTTGCGGCCAGAGTCCAATAACTGTCCGCCCTGGCAGGTGAGCACGCGGTGTGGATACCGCTCTATCAGCTGGAAGTTGTGGGTAGCCATGAGCACAGCCGTACCCGCGTGGTTTATCTCGGCAAATAGCGCCATAATCTCATCAGCTACTTCGGGGTCAAGGTTGCCGGTGGGCTCATCGGCGAGTAGCAATACCGGCTCGTTGAGCAGGGCGCGGGCGATGACTACGCGCTGCTGCTCACCGCCCGAGAGGCGATGCGGCATCCGGTTGCCCACGCCGCTGAGGCCCACTTGCGTCAGCACTTCCTGAATGCGCTGTTGCTTGCGGGCTTTGCCGCTCCAACCAGTCGCATTTAGCACAAAGAACAGATTTTCAGCTACTGAGCGGTCAGATAGTAGTTGAAAATCCTGAAATACAATGCCCAGCTTGCGGCGCAGGTAGGGCACTTTGCCAGCCGGCAGTTTGGCCAGGTTAAACCCCGCCACTTCGCCCGTACCCACCAGTAGTGGCAGGTCGGCGTACAGGGTCTTGAGTAGCGACGATTTGCCCGCGCCGGTGCGGCCCACCAGGTAGGCAAACTCGCTCTTGGCCAGCGCAAACGTGGCGCCCGTGAGCACGGCGCGCTCCTCCTGGGTCACGGTCGCGTCGCGTAGTTCAATTACCGCCTCGGTCATGGTATTTGCTTAGAGTTCGAGCTTGCGTAGCTTGCCAAATTCCAATTCCGCGATGACGGCCGCCAGCGGAATTTCCTGGCCTTCGAGCCCGTAGCGGTGCAAATCTTTGAGCGGCCGGTCGGCCCGGAAATAGGCAATTAGCACAAACTGCTCGTCGCGCAGCTGGATGTAATCCGGAATTTTGGCCTTGCCTTTTACTTTGATGATGTACACTTGGAGGAGTTATGAGTTAAAAGTTATGAGTTAAAAGATGCGAGTCACAAGATGCTTTACGCAAACTCATCACTCATAACTTTTAACTCATAACTCTACTAAGCGTTTACTTTTTTATGGTCGGCCAAAAAGGTTGCCAAGCCCTTGTCGGTCAGCGGGTGGTTGAGCAAGCCCATAATCACATTGAGCGGGCAGGTCACAACGTCGGCCCCTAGCTCGGCGCACTGAATGAGGTGCGGCACGTGGCGCACGCTGGCGGCCAGCACTTCGGTGGCGTAGCCGTAGTTGGCAAAAATCTCGATAATCTGGGCAATCAACCCCAGGCCGTCAGCGCCTATATCGTCGAGGCGGCCCACGAAGGGCGACACGTAGGTGGCACCGGCTTTGGCGGCCAGCAGGGCCTGGCCGGCCGAAAAAATTAGCGTACAGTTGGTACGAATACCTTTGTCGCTGAAGTATTTGATGGCTTTTACGCCTTCTTTAATCATCGGTATTTTCACCACTATGTTGGGGTGTAGGTCGGCCAGCGCCTCGCCTTCGCGGATGATGCCTTCGTAGTCGGTGGCAATAACTTCGGCCGACACGTCGCCGTCCACAATATCGCAGATGGCTTGGTAGTGCGCCATTACGGCGTCGGTGCCGCGGATGCCTTCCTTAGCCATCAGCGAGGGGTTGGTGGTCACGCCGTCGAGCACGCCGAGGTCTACGGCTTCCTGAATTTCGGCCAGGTTGGCCGTATCGATGAAAAACTTCATGTAAAAGAAGTAAATTATAACCGCCTGTTATTGCGAGCGTAGCGCAGCAATCGCACCTGGCGAGTGCCTGAACGGCTCGTTGTGATGCGATTGCTTCGCTGCGCTCGCAATGACAGACGAACTTTAACTAGCAGCCTAGTAGAACAAAACCGGCCCAAAGCTACGCGCCGACTGCCCAAAACCGGCAGGCAAACGCGGCTCGGGGCCGGCTGGAAAAGACAAAAAAAAGCGAGCCAAAATCGCACCGCTCAACCACCTACCCTTGCTGCCTTCCGGCCCTGGGGGAGTTCAGTAGGAGCTGGTCGTTCTGACTCGCCGGTACAAAGATAGACCGCAGATTTAACGGATTTAACGGATGGCGTAGATACGCCCCGCTACGCGGGGCTGACTAGGCTGGCTTTTAGGGGGTTATTGAGTGAAAATAATTTTTGAGAGCTGTGGCGCGGCAATAAAAAGCGGGGCTAGTTGTGCCAGCGGGGACGAAAGAGGGGTACTTTTGCACCCACTTTTACCCGGTTTGCAGAGCAAGCCAGCGCTAACTAAACCCAAAAAGTATAGCCAGCCTAGTCAGCCCGCCGCAGGCGGGCGTATCTGCGCAATCCGTTAAATCCGCTAAATCTGCGATTTTATGCAGCAAATTCTGATTCTGGACTTCGGTTCGCAATACACGCAGCTCATTGCCCGGCGCATTCGCGAGCTGCACGTTTTTTGCGAGATTCATCCCTACACCCACGCCCCCGAGCTGGCCGCGCGCATTGCCGCCGGCGACGACAGCTTGCGGGGCGTTATTCTTTCGGGCTCGCCCTGCTCGGTGCGCGACGCCGACTCGCCCAACCCCGACCTAGGCGGCATTTTGGGCCAGGTGCCCGTGCTGGGCATCTGCTACGGTGCGCAGCTACTAGCTCAACAGGGCGGCGGCGAGGTGCTGCCGGCCACCATCCGGGAGTACGGCCGGGCGCGGCTGACTTCGCTGGAGCAGGCCTCGCCCCTACTCACCGGCCTGCACCTCGATACGCAGGTCTGGATGTCGCACGGCGATACGATTAAGACCTTACCGGCTGAGTATAACATCATTGCCAGCACGCCCGAGGTGGCGGTGGCGGCCTACCAGCTGCCCGGCCAGGATACCTACGGCATCCAGTTTCACCCCGAGGTCACGCACTCGACCGAGGGCAAGCAGCTGCTCGAAAACTTCGTGGTGAATATCTGCGGCTGCGACCAAAGCTGGACGCCGGAGCACTTCGTAGACTCGATGGTGACGGCCTTGCAAAACACCATTGGCCCCGACGACCAGGTTATCCTGGGTCTGTCGGGCGGCGTGGATAGCAGCGTGGCGGCGCTGCTGCTGCACCGGGCCGTAGGGCCGCGGTTGCACGGCATTTTTGTCGATAACGGCCTGTTGCGGCAAGATGAATTTGTCTCGGTACTAAAGGCTTACGAAGGCCTGGGCCTGAACGTAACCGGCGTAAACGCCGCGCCCGAGTTCTACGCCGCGCTGGCCGGCATCTCCGACCCCGAGCTGAAGCGCAAGGCCATCGGCCGCACCTTTATTGAGGTGTTCGACCGCGAGGCGCAGAAGGTGGATGGCGCACGCTGGCTGGCCCAGGGCACCATTTATCCCGACGTTATCGAGTCAGTATCGGTGCACGGCGGCCCGGCCGTGACTATCAAGAGCCACCACAACGTGGGCGGCCTGCCCGAGAAAATGAATCTCAAAATCGTGGAGCCGCTGCGGATGCTCTTCAAAGATGAGGTGCGCGAAGTGGGCGCCACCCTAGGGCTGCCCGCCGACATTCTCAACCGCCACCCTTTCCCCGGCCCCGGCCTGGGCATCCGCATTCTGGGCGACATCACGCCCGAAAAGGTGGACCTGCTCCAGCGCGCCGATGCCGTCTTCATCAACCTCCTCAAAGAGCGCGGCCTCTACGCCACCACTTGGCAGGCCGGCGCCATGCTCCTCCCGGTGCAAAGCGTGGGCGTGATGGGCGACGAGCGCACCTACGAGCGCGTAGTGGCCCTGCGCGCCGTCACCAGCGTCGATGGTATGACCGCCGACTGGGCGCACCTGCCCTACGAGTTTCTGGCCGAGGTAAGCAACAAGATTATCAACCAGGTACGCGGTATCAACCGCGTAGTGTACGATATCAGCAGCAAGCCCCCGGCTACGATTGAGTGGGAATAAATCGCAGATTTAACGGATTTAACGGATTGCGCAGATACGCCTGCTAAAGCAGGCTGACTAGACTGACGCAGGACTGTTTCTTAGTCGGTCAACAACCCGTTTTTCGCAAAAAAGGCTGCCGCCTGCGGCAGCCTTTTTTATGTCTACACTTCTACATTTGCCAAGCCCAGCCAGCCGCGCTAGCGGCGTATCTGCGCAATCTGTTAAATCCGTTAAATCTGCGATTCTTGGTCTGGCACTGCCTCCAACATCTTCCCGACGAAGGCCCCGGCCACGCCGCTGATTGGCTGGCCGCGCATGGCCACCCGCTCAGCTACACGCGCTTATTCGAGCCGAACCCGGTTTTTCCGGCCTTGGCTGATTTTGATGGACTGCTCATCCTAGGCGGGGCGATGAGCGTGCACGACGAAGCGGCGTTTCCGTGGCTGGTCGAGGAAAAGGCCTTTTTGCGGAGCGCGCTGCGGGCGGGCAAAATTACGCTGGCCATCTGCCTAGGGGCGCAGTTACTAGCGCAGGCGCTGGGCGGCGAGGTGCGGTCGAACCCCGAGCCGGAAATCGGTTTCTGGACCGTGCGCTTCTCGGCCAAAGCCCTGACGCACTCGTTGCTGCGCGGCTGGCCCGACAAAGCCGCCGTGCTGCACTGGCACTTCGACACTTTTACGGTGCCGCCAGGCGCGCTACGGGTGGGCATGTCGGCCGGGTGCGCGGCGCAGGGCTTCGTGTGGGGCGATGGCGTCATCGGCCTCCAGTTTCACCCCGAAATGACGGAGGCCATGGTGGAAAACCTCATAGCTTTCGAAGGCCACGAAACGGCCGAGGAGCAAGAGTTCGTGCAAACGGCGGCGCAGATTCGCAGCAAGCTAAAATCAGTGTGGAAGGGACGGAAGCTACTGGAAACGCTGCTGGAAAACCTAGTGGCTCTGCATAATAGCGAGAGCGTAGCTTGACCGCAGATTTAACGGATTTAACGGATTGCGCAGATACGCCCGCCTGCGGCGCGCTGACTAGGCACTGAAAGTATGCGTAGACGATAAATTGACACGCTATTTCATACAACTATAAAAAGGTCGCCTTCTGGCGACCTTTTCCATTCCCACAGTCGCTTAGTCAGCGCGCCGCAGGCGGGCGTATCTGCGCAATCCGTTAAATCTGCGGTCTAAAAGCCCTTCGGCAAGTCAATCCCCTTAATGGTCTTATACAAGCTCAGTGCGTGCTGGTCGGTCATGCCGGCCACGTAGTCGGTGAGCAGCAAAATCTGCTCATACGCCGAGGCGCCGGCCTGCGGGCCGATGGCCCGGAACTGGTTGGGTAGCAGGTCGAGCAGCTTGCGCGAGCGGTGGTTCTCCTTCTTGTCGAAGATGGCGGACAGAAACACGTCGAGCAGGCCACCGAGCACTTCGAAGCCAGCGGCCTCAATCTCCAGCACCGGACGCGAGCGGTAAAGCTTATCGACGCTCAGCTGCTGGATTTCTTGCAAAAACTCGTAGCCGCTTAGCTCCTTAACTAGCGAGGCATCGTAGGTGCCGGCCAGGATGGCGGGCGCGTGGTGGGCAAAGCGGGTGGCCGTTTCATCGACGAGCTGGCCGATGAGCGTGGCGCGCAGGTAGCCCAGCTCCTCCTGCCAGTCGCGCCACTCCAGGCCGCTGCGGCCGCTGGTTTTGGGGCGGGCGTTGGGGGCAGCGGCGCGGAGCTCGCGCAGCAGATTTAGGCCGCGCTCGTGGTCGATGAGGCCGAGCTTGAGGCCATCCTCAAAGTCGATGATGCGGTAGCAGATGTCATCGGCGGCCTCGACCAGAAAAGCCAGTGGGTGGCGGTGGTAGAAGCCAGCCGCCACGTCTTTGGGCCGCAAGCCCAGCTCATCGGCTACCAGTTTGAAGCGGGCGTTTTCGGCCTGAAAATGGCCGTATTTTTTCTCGCTAGCCCCGTTTTGCTTTTTATCGGCATTGATAACCGACGGGCGTGGGTACTTGGTAAACGCGCCGAGCGTGGCATAGGTGAGCCCCAGCCCGGCCGAGCCGCTGCTGAGCGCCGGATACGTGTGCGTGAGGATGCGGAAACCCGCCGCATTGCCCTCGAAGTGCTGCAAATCGGCTATTTCCGCCGCCCCTAGATGCTTGATGAAACGTTCTGCTGCATCCGAGGCGAAGTAGGCCGAAATGGCGTCCTCGCCCGAGTGGCCGAAGGGTGGGTTGCCGATGTCGTGGGCCAGGCAGGCCGAGGCCACGATATCGCCGCAGTCCTGGGCGAAGTCGGGCAGCTCGTTGGCGATGCTCGGGTCGTTTTCGAGCACGCGGCGGGCCGAGAGGCGGCCTAGGGAGCGGCCCACGCAGGCCGTTTCGAGCGAGTGCGTGAGGCGGGTGTGCACGAAGTCGGTTTCGGGCAGCGGCATGACCTGGGTTTTGCGCTGCAAGCGCCGGAAGGCCGACGAAAACACCACCCGGTCATAGTCAGCGAGGTAGGGCGAGCGGCCGGGCATGGGCTGCTCGGCGGGGCGGTCGGGGTAGCGGCGGGTGGACAGGAGCTGGAACCAGGACATTTAACAATTATCAATTAACATTTAACAGCTGGCAGGAATCAGCGGCTAAATGAGTTCGTGGCCGAAGTAGCATTACCTACCGCTGAGGCAGCAAAGAACGTCAGGTAACCCGCCCTAATTTGGCAGCGTGACCGGCGGCCTCCTGTTAAATGTTAATTGATAAATGTTGAATGAAAAAGCCTCTGCTTTTCGCCTTTCTCAAAATCATTTCAGGCCTGCTGCTGGCTGGCTACGGCACCTACGAGCTCCAGCGCGATGAATACCTGTACCTCGACTACGGCCGGCACCTGGCCTGGGGCTACATCGAGGTGCCGCCCCTCACGGCCCTGCAAAGCTGGGTGACGCTGGCACTGGGCGGCGGCTTTTTTTGGGTGAAAGCCTGGCCGCTGCTCTGGGGCGCCGGCACGATATACGTGGTAGTGCAGCTGGCGCGGCGGCTGGGCGGCGGGCCGTGGGCGCAGGTGCTGGCGGGCGTGTGCTACCTCAGCACGGGCTACGGCCGCCTCAATCTACTATTTCAGCCCAATTCTTTTGAGGTGTTCAGCTTCACGCTGGCCACCTACCTATTGGTGCGGCACGCGCAGCCCGATGGGCGGCCCTGGCACCTGTACTACCTAGGGCTGGTGCTGGGCCTGGGCGTGCTCAACAAGTACACAACGTTCTTTTTTGGGGCGGCGGTGCTGGGGGCGCTGCTGCTCACGGCGCCGCGTATTTTTACCCAGCGGCCCATCTGGCGGGCGGCGGGGCTAGCGCTGCTGGTGGCTGCCCCTACCTTATGGTGGCAGGTGGCGCACGGCCTACCCTTCCGGCACCACATGGCGCTGCTGCACGACCAGCAGTTGGTAAACGTGACCCTAGGCGACTTCTGGAAAGACCAGCTGCTGATGAATCTGCCGGCGCTGCTCGTCTGGGTGCCGGGGCTGTGGGCGGCCCTGCGCGGCCGGCCCGCGCCCGCCGCCCGCGTGGCGGGGCTGGTGTACGTGGGCGGGCTGCTGATTCTGAATCTACTGCACGGCAAGAGCTACTACGCCCTGGGCTACTACCCGGCGCTGTTTGCAGTGGGCGCGGTGTGGTGGCAGGCCCGGCTGGCGGCGCGGCCCCGGTTGCGGGTGGCCCTGCTGGTACTGCCGCTGCTGCTGCTGGCCCCGCTGGTGGCGCTCATCTACCCCATCGTACCGCCGGCCCGCCTGGCGCAGCTCGGCCAAACGCCGTTTTACCAAAATCTGGAGGCCAACCGCTGGGAAGACGGCCAGCTGCACCCGCTGCCCCAGGATTTTGCCGATATGCTGGGCTGGCACGAGCTGGCCGATAAAACCTGGCTAGCCTACCAGGCCCTGCCCGACTCAACCCGCGCCCGCACGCTCATCAAGTGCGACAACTACGGCCAGGCCGGCGCCATCAACTACTACAACCGCCACCGCGCCCTGCCGGCCGCCACCAGCTTCAATGGCAGCTACTTGCACTGGTTTCCGGCCCTGCCGCCGCGCCCCTGGCGGCACCTGCTGCTCGTGGGCGAGGGCGACCCGGCGGAGTTGGCCAAGCACTTTCAGTCCTTCCGCAGAGTGGGCGAGATTACGAACCCCTACGCCCGCGAGCGGGGCATCACCATCTACCTGGGCACCGGCCCCAGCCCGGCGCTGCTGGCCCGCGTGCAGGCCGAGCGGCGGCAGGAACTGGCGGCTTGGGAAGGCGGGCTGGGGCGGTAGGGCTGCGGTGATTTTGTTTGGCTGGCTTGGCGAAGAGGCTTGCGCTTGGCTTACCCTAGTTCTGGCTGGATTAGTTTTCGAAGAATCCTACCCTGAGACCCCGCGGCCCCGTGGCGAAGGCCCAGCCCACCACGATACCTAGGCGCTGCCGCACCAGTGTGTGCATGTTTAGGTGCAAGGCATAGGCCAGCAGCAGACCATTCCGGGGACAGGATAGGATGAGGGCGAGGTCATACCAGCAGGGCACGCCGGTGCGGGGCTTAAGGTGCAAGAAGTCGGTGACGAGGTAATGCACATGGAGGAAGAACAGCCGCCACCCCGCGCCCACCGGCGGCCGCAGGCACGGCGGGCTTTTGCGCCGCCGAGGCGTTACCTATCGGTAGGGTTGCGCTGGCGCAGATGCTGTATGTTTAGCCCATTAGCGGCCTCCAGTGCTCCTAATGGCAGCCTAAGCCATTGCCCGGCTGCCGGCTACCCTAGGCAGAAGCCTGAACCATTACCCCCGCTAGCATTCAGAAAATGAACCTAAAAACCTTGCTCCTGACGGCCACGGCCGGCTGGCTGTCGCACACCGCCGCATTTGCACAATCGATTGAGTTGGTCAATCCCATCATGACCGGCTTTTACCCCGACCCCAGCATTGTGAAGGTGGGGCCGGATTATTACCTGGTCAATTCCACGTTTTCGTACTTCCCGGGCATCCCGGTGATGCACAGCCGGGACCTCAAAAACTGGCAGCAGGTGGGCAACGTCATCAGCCGGCCCTCGCAGATGAACTTCTTGGGCGACCGCATGACGCGCGGGCTGTTCGCGCCGGCCATTGAGTACCACAACGGTACGTACTACGTGACCTGCACGCTCATCGACCACAAGGGCAACTTTGTGGTAACGGCCAAAAACCCGGCCGGGCCCTGGAGCGACCCCACTTTCCTGCCCGAGGTGCGCGGCATCGACCCCTCGCTGTACTTTGAGGGCGACAAGGCCTACGTCATCTACAACAGCGACCCGCCCGGCACGCCGCTGTACTCGGGCCACCGCTCCATCAAAATTATTGAGCTGAACCCGCAGACGCTGCAAACCGTGGGCGAGGCCAAAATCGTGGTCAACGGCGGCGTGGACCTTAGCAAAAAGCCCGTCTGGATTGAAGGGCCGCACCTGATGAAGCGCAACGACTGGTACTACCTCTACGCGGCCGAGGGCGGCACGTCGGTCAACCACACCGAGGTCGTTTTCCGCAGCAAAGCGCCCCTGGGGCCGTTTGTGCCTTACGAGAAAAACCCCATCCTCTCGCAGCGCGAGCTGCCCAAGGACCGCAAAGACCCCATCACGTCGGCTGGGCACGCGCAGTTTGTGGAGGGGCCCGATGGCAAGACCTACGCCATTTTCCTGGCCGTGCGCCCCTACGAGGACAACTACTATAATACTGGGCGCGAGACGTTTATTGTGCCCGTAGAGTGGAAAGACGAGTGGCCCATGATGAACCCGGGGCCTAACGGCGTGCAGTACAGCTACAAGGCCAACTTCCCGGAGGTGAAGCAGCCCGGCGCCCGGCCCCAGAACGGCAACTTCGCCTACACCCTCACCTTTGAGAAACAGCTCGACCCGGCGCTGCTGTTCCTGCGCACGGTCGATAGCAGTAATTTTTCCCTAGGTAAAGCCAAGGGCCTCACTCTGAAGCTAAAGCCTGAAACGGTGGCCGAAACCGGCAACCCGGCCTTCATCGGCAAGCGGCAGCAGCACATGTACTGCACCACCGAAACGGAGCTGACTTTCGCGCCGAAAGCGGCTAATGAAAAAGCGGGCCTGGTGGTGTTTCAGGATGAGAAGCACTTCTACTACCTCTGCAAATCGGTGGAAAGCGGCAAGCCGATGCTGCAATTATTCAAGAGCACCGCGGATGAGAAGCAGCCGGAGCTGCTGGCGCAGGCGCCCCTTAAGTCGGCCACGGCTAGCGTGCAGCTGCGCATCAAGGCAGCGGGCGATACCTACGGCTTCGATTTTTCGGAGAATGGCAAGACGTGGACGGTGCTCAAAGACAAGGTCGATGGCAAGTTCCTGAGCACGCAGGTGGCGGGCGGCTTCATCGGCTGCCTGTTCGGGATGTACGCCACCTCGTCGGGCCAGCCCACCACCAATACCGCTTCCTTTAAGTACCTGAAATACGCGGGCAACGACCCGGTGTATAAGAAATAAGGCCCTAGGGGCGGGTAGCAGCGCACACCCGTGGCGGCCCGCCCCTTATCTATCCAATGAATTCCCATGCGTTTGTCTTTCTTTTTGGGTGCCTTTATACTCGCCGCCACTACTGCCCAGGCCGCCGGCCCCGTGCTCGTTAGCAGCCCCGACGGGGCCGTGCAGGTGACCGTGAGCGTCACGCCCCAAGGCCAGCCCACCTACGCCGTGCGCTACCGCGCCACCGAGCTGCTGCGCCCCTCGCGCCTAGGTCTGCAATTAGCCACCGCCGACCTCACGCAGGGCCTGAAATTGGCCAGCGCCGACCAGGTAACCGCCGTGGCCGACGACTACCAGCTGGCCACCGACAAGCGCGCCAACTGCCGCTACCGGGCCAACCGCCGGGTGGTGCACTTCGCGGGCCGGGCCGGGGCGCCCACGCTGAGCGTCGTGTTTCAGGTATCGAACGACGGGGTGGCGTTTCAGTATCTGATTGAAGGCAAAAGCGCCGACATCCAGCGCATTACGGCCGAAAAAACCAGCTTCCACCTGCCGGCCGGGGCCAAGGGCTGGCTGCACCCGCACGCCAAGGCCCAGACCGGCTTTGCCAATACGCAGCCCTCGTACGAGGAGTATTACCAGCGCGGCATTGCGGCCGGCACGCCGTCCACGTTGGGGCAGGGCTGGTCGTTTCCGGCCTTGTTTGAGGCGGGCGGGCGCTGGGTGCTGCTCACCGAGGCAGGCATGAGCCGCAGCTACTGCGGCACCCACCTAGCGCACACTTCGCCCGATGCCGATTACAGCGTCGCTTTCCCGCAGGCCCCGGAAAAAACGACCCCCGACGCGGCGCTGCTGCCCGAAAGCCGCCTGCCCTGGCGCTCGCCCTGGCGCGTTATCGTGGTGGGCAACTCGCTGGCGCCCATCGTGGAATCGACCTTGACCACCGACCTGAGCGCGCCCGCCAAAACGCCCCTGCTCGCCGAGGCGCCCGGCAAGTCGTCGTGGTCGTGGGTGCTGCTGGGCGATAAGAACACGACCTACGACGTGCAGCGCCGCTTCATCGACTACTCGGCGAACATGGGCTGGCGCTATTGCCTGGTCGATGCGCTGTGGGACACGCAAATCGGCTACGACAAAATGCAGGAGCTAGCGCAGTACGCCCGCTCTAAAAACGTGGGTTTGCTGGCCTGGTACAACTCGAATGGTAGCTGGAACGAAGCGCCGCAAACGCCCACCAAGGTGCTGTTTGAGGCCGAAAGCCGGCGTAAAGAATTCGCCCGCATCAAGCAAATGGGCATTGCCGGCATCAAAATCGACTTCTTTGGCGGCGATGGGCAGTCGTTTATGAACTACTACCAGGACCTGCTGACCGATGCCGCCCAGGCCGGCCTGCTGGTCAATTTTCACGGCACCACCCTCCCCAGGGGCTGGAACCGCACCTACCCCAACCTGATGACGATGGAGGCCGTGAAGGGTTTCGAATTTTTGACCTTCGACCAACGAAATACCGACCAGGAGGCCACGCACTGCGCCACGCTGCCCTTCACCCGCAACGCCGTGGGGCCGATGGACTTCACGCCCATGGCCTTTTCCGAAATCAACGGCAAGCAGCGCCGCACCTCCAACGCCTTTGAGCTGGCCTTGTCGGTGCTGTTTCAGTCGGGCATCCAGCACTACGCCGAGGTGCCCGAGGGCATGGCCGCGCAGCCCGCCTACGTGCAGGATTTCGTGAAAAAGCTACCCCCGCGCTGGGCCGACGTGAAGCTGCTCGACGGCTTCCCCGGCGAGTACGCCGTGCTGGCCCGGCAGGCGCCCGATGGCAAGTGGTACCTAGGCGGCATCAACGCCACCGACGCGCCCAAAACCATTCAGCTTGACCTCAGCAAACTCGGCCTGGCCAGCGGCACGCTCATCACCGACGGCGCCACCAACCGCAGCTTCAGCACGCGGGCGGTGGACGGCGCTAGCCTCAGCGTGACGCTGCCGGCGCGCGGCGGCTTTGTGGTGCAGCCCTAGGGTCTTGCCCGGCTCGCTACTCTAGCCCTGGGCCCGCTTTTGCTTTCTACTCGAAAACTGCTTTTATGAAACGCCCCCTGCTCGCCACCCTTTTTACCCTGCTGGCCTGCACCGGCCTGCGGGCGCAAAACCCCATTATCCGCGACGTGTTTACGGCCGACCCGGCGCCACTGGTGTACCGCGATACGCTGTTTTTGTACACCGGCCACGACACGGCTTCGGTGCAGGAAACGAACTACAAGATGCCCGACTGGCGCATCTACTCCACCACCGATATGGTGCACTGGAAAAGCTACGGCACGCGCCTCTCGCCCCGCACCTTTGCCTGGGCCACCGGCGATGCCTACGCGGCGCAGTGCGTCGAGCACAAGGGCAAGTTCTACTGGTTCGTGGCCACCTTCCACAAGAAGAACGACCAGAGCCAAGGCGGCGCGGCCATCGGCGTGGCCGTGTCGGACCGGCCTACCGGCCCGTTCAAAGACGCCCTGGGCAAGGCGCTCATCGTCAATGAAATGACCAAGGACCTGCCGCACGCTTGGGATGATATCGACCCCACCGTTTTTGTGGACGACGATAAGCAAGTGTACCTGTACTGGGGCAACGGCAGCTGCAAGTGGGTGAAGCTCAAGGATAATATGACGGAGCTGGCTGGCCCTATAACCACCTTCACACCCAAAAACTACATCGAAGGCCCCTGGGTCTACAAGCGCAAAAAGCTGTACTACCTCGTGTACGCCAGCAGCGGCACCAAGCCCGAAATGATAGAGTACTGCACGGCTTCCAGCGCGGCCGGGCCGTGGACGTACCGGGGCATCATCCAGGGCAACGTGCCCAACAGCTTCACGACCCACCCCGGCATCGCCGACTACAAGGGCAAAAGCTACTTCTTCTACCACAATGGCGCCCTGCCCACCGGCGGCAGCTACCGCCGCTCCATCTGCGTGGATGAGCTGCGCTACAACGCGGACGGTAGTATTCAGCCCATCGTGCAGACTACCAAGGGTGTAGGGCTAGCGAAATAGAAAAACCCCACCCCGCCACCCGCCGCCATCCCTTCTATATGAACTACTCCTATTTTGCCGACCTAGGCCGGCGGGCTTGCCTGCTGGCGCTTTGCCTAGGGTACCTAGGGGCCGGCAATGCGTCGGCCCAAACTCCGGCTAAAACGCGCCCAGCGGCCCCGAAAGGTGCCTTTTACACGAATAAGTACCCCAATTTGCTCCGCGAAGCGGGCTATAGCCAGGCTGACATTGACCAGAAGGTAGCGCAGGCCTACCACGACGTGTTTGAGGGGCCTAATAAGGTGTATTTCGAGGTGGGCGACTCGCTGGCCTACGTCTCGGATGTGAAGAACGAGGACGCCCGCACCGAAGGGCTGTCCTACGGCCTGATGGTGGCCGTGCAGCTCGATAAGAAGGAGGTGTTTGACCGCCTCTGGCGCTGGTCGAAGCAGCACTTGCAGCACCAGAGCGGCCCGCTAGCCGGCTACTTTGCCTGGAGCATCAACACGACTACCATGAAGCGCAATTCGGAAGGGCCGGCCTCGGACGGTGAGCTGTATTTCGTAACCAGCCTGCTCTTCGCCGCCAACCGCTGGGGCAACGACACGGGCATCAATTACTACCAGGAGGCCCGTCGCATCCTGGATGCCTCGTGGAAAAAGGACGGCACCGGCGATGTGTATAATCTCTTCAATACCAAGCACAAGCAGATAAGCTTCGTGCCCGTGGGCGAGATGTACAACTGGACCGACCCGTCGTACCACGTGCCGGCTTTTTTGGAGGTGTGGGCCGAATATGCCAAGGATGGGCACGCGCAGTTTTACCGCGACTGCGCCGATACGGCGCGCGTGTTTTTGCACCGCGCCTGCGCCGCGCCCACCGGCCTCAACTACGATTACACCGAGTTTAGCGGCCGGCCCCACGCTACCAAGTGGGCGCCGCCGGCGTTCCGCTACGACTCGTGGCGCGTGCCCATGAACATTGCCATGGACTACGTGTGGTTTGGCAAGGACCCGCGCTGGCAGCAGCAGTACGCGCAGCGCTTCCAGGGTTTTCTGCGGGCGAAGGGCCTCAATACCTTCGAGGACCAGTTCAACGTGGACGGCTCGCGGCCCGATTTTATTTTGCCGGCCGGCAAAGTGAAGAAGCTGCGGCACTCGCTGGGTCTGGTGGCTACCTCGGCCGCGGCCTCACTCATGAGCCCGGACGCCAAGCGCCTCGACTTCGTGCACGCCCTCTGGCAGGCCAAACTCGCGCCTTACGAGGACGGCTATTTTGACCCGTACTATGACGGGCTGCTGTACTTGTTCAGCCTGATGCACCTGAGCGGTAAATATCAGCTTATTAAGCCCCAAGCGGCTCGCTTACCTTCCTCGAAATGAAAAAGCTTCTCCTGCTGCTGCTGGCGCTCGGCGGCCCCTGGCGGCTACCCACTGCGGCAGGCCAGGCCCACAACCCGCTGGTGTATGCCGATGTGCCGGATTTGTCGATGATTCGGGTCGGCAAGACCTACTACATGAGCAGCACCACCATGCACATGAGCCCGGGGGTGCCCATCATGAAATCGACGGACCTAGTAAACTGGAAGCTCGTGAGCTACGCCTACGATACCCTATCCAGCGTCGATGCCATGACCCTGGCCCACGGCCAAAGCACCTACGGGCGCGGCTCGTGGGCCAGCAGCCTGCGCTACCACCGGGGCACGTACTACGTCAGCACCTTTGCCCAAACCACGGGCAAAACCCACGTGTACTCGACCAAAAACATTGAAAAAGGCCCCTGGAAGGCGGTTTCATTCCGGCCCAGCCTGCACGACCACTCGCTGTTTTTCGACGACGATGGCCGCGTGTACATGGTCTACGGCTCGGGCAAGCTCCAACTGGCCGAGCTCACGGCCGACGTATCGGGCCTGAAGCCGGGCACCACGCCCCAGGTCATTATCGAGAATGCTGGCACCCCGGCCGGCGCCACCGGTCTGCCGGCCGAGGGTTCGCAGCTGTTCAAAATCAAGGGTAAGTACTACCTCTTCAATATCTCCTGGCCGCGCGGCGGGATGCGGACGGTCATCATTCACCGGGCCGATAAAATAACCGGCCCCTACGAGGGCCGCGTGGCTTTACAAGACCTGGGCGTGGCCCAGGGCGGCCTCATCGACACGCCAGGCGGCGAGTGGTTTGCGTACTTATTCCGCGATTTTGGGGCGGTGGGCCGCATCCCCTATCTGGTGCCGGTGCAGTGGAAAAACGGCTGGCCGGTGCTGGGCAACCCAGCGGGCAAAGTACCCGAAACGCTGGCCCTGCCCGCCAACAAAAGCCTGCTACCGGGCCTGGTCGCCTCCGATGAGTTTGCGCGCCGGGCGGGCGAGCCGGCCCTGCCCCTCGTGTGGCAATGGAACCACAACCCCGACAACGCGCTGTGGTCCGTAACCGAGCGCCCCGGCTACCTGCGCCTGCGTACCGGGCGGGTTGATTCGTCGTTTCTAATGGCGCGCAACACGCTGACCCAGCGCACCATCGGGCCGGTGTGCGCCGGCACGGCGGCGCTGGATATAGCCCATTTGCAGCCCGGCGATTTTGCCGGCCTAGGGGTGCTGCAAAAGCGCTATGGCCTGGTGGGCGTGCAGGCCAGCCAGGGCGCGAAGGCCATCGTAATGGTCAGCGCCGAATCAGAAAAGCCGGTCGAAATCCAGCGACTGCCGCTGACCCAGGACAAGGTGTATTTCAAAATCGAGTGCGATTTTCGGGACCGCAAGGACGTGGCTACCTTCTTCTACAGCCTCGATGGCCAGCGCTGGCAGCCGGTGGGCGGGCCGCTCAAAATGGCCTATACGCTGCCCCACTTCATGGGCTACCGGTTTGGCCTCTTCAACTACGCCACCGAGCGGGCGGGCGGGTACGTGGACGTAGATTACTTCCGCATTGAGGACCACCTAGGGAAGTAGTAGGTAGCCCGCGCGTTAGGCAGCCGGCGGTCCCTAGGTACCAGTTCTTACTTCTCGCGTTCGGTTGCCGCTTCCACGCGCCCCAATAGCCGCACCGTGGCGTAGCCGATGAGCAGAAACGCCCAGAACACGACCGTGACGCCCCAGGTCTGCCAGTTGTGGAAGGGGTGCAGGAAGCGCTGCACGATGTCGTAGAACAGCGTGAACGGGTTGCTGAGGATATCCCAGGAATTGAAGCGCAGGTACCGCCCTAGGTACACCCCGAACGCGCTGAGGCCCAGCGCCACCGTGGCAAAGCCCCAGCCCGCCAGAAAGCCCAGCCGCTGCCGCACCAGCGTGTGCATGTCCATGAGCGAGGCGTAGGCCAGCATCAGGCCATTCCAGGCGCAGGACATAATGAGGGCCAGGTCGTACCAATACGGTACGCCAGCGCGGGGCTCGAGGTGAAAGAGGTCGGTGACGAGGTAGGGCGCGTTGGGGAAGAACAGCAGCCACACCACGCCCACCGGCAGCAGCAGCCGGGCCTTCGGCCGGTGGGCGGCCAGGTGGATGGCCGCGCTCAGGGCAAACGGAATGGCGGCCAGAAACAGATTCCAGAGCAGGAATACGAACGTCAATTGCTGCGTGAGCACCACTCGCACCGCAATGAGGACAAAGCTCAGGGCCAGCGACAAGCCCAGGGCCAGCAGCAGCGGCAGGCGGTGGCGCAGGGCGGGCAGCGAGAGGGGCATGGCGAGGGACATGAGCGCGGTACGGAACAGGAATACGCTAAAGTAAGCGGCCAGCGCGAGCAGATTGCGTTCGGGCCCCTCCCGGTGGCACGTACCTTTGCGGCAGCTAACGCGGCTACCTAGCCGTTTCAGTATCGCATGACTTACTTTTTTCGGGCCGCCCCTGCCTCGCTGCGGCGGCTCTTGCTGCTAGGGCCCTGGGCCCTGCTGCTGAGCCTGGGCGCCAGCGCGCAGGGCCAGCTCACCCGCTACCAAACGGCCAAAACCCAGCTCGACCAGGGCCGCTACGCCGTGGCCATGCAGCAATTGCAGCCCCTGACCCAGCCGGTTAATCACTTTGCCCAGGCCCCCGACGCGGCCTACCTCTACGCCGTGGCCGCCACCCGCCTTGGGCAGTGGGCCGAGGCCGAGCAGATGCTCAACCTCATCCGCAACCAGTACCCCACCTACGCGGGCCTCAACGAGGCGCTGTACCTGCAAGGCCAGGTTTCGTTTGAGCAGGGCGACTACGACACGGCCCTGCGCACCCTAGGGCAGCTGCCCGCCGAGCAGTACGCCCCGCTGCGCGAGGCCATGCAAACCAACTACTTAAGCAAGCTCAAGGACCGCGCCACCTGGCAGCGCCTGCGCCAGCGCTACCCCCAGAGCAAGCTCGTGGGCCGGCTCTACGCCGACTTCTTGCTGGCCAACGGCCCGCTGCCCGACCCCGACCGCCAGCAGCTCGACGCGCTCATCACGCAGTTTAAGCTCGACCGCAATCGCTACGCGGCGGTGCTGGCCACCGCGCCGGCCGCCCCCAAGGCCTTGCCGCGCAAGGGCACCTACAATATTGGCGTGCTGCTGCCCTTCGAATTGCAGGACAACACCTGGCAGACGCAGCGCAAAAACCAGTTCGTGACTGACCTCTACGCCGGCCTGCGCCTGGCCCAGGACTCGCTGCAGCGCGCCGGGCACCCAGTGCAGCTATTTGCCTACGACACGGGGGCTGATACGCTGACGCTGAAGTCGGTGCTGGCCCTGCCCGAGCTGGCGGGCATGGATATGCTCGTTGGGCCGGTGTATAAGTCGGGGGCCAAGCTGCTGGCCCGCTTCGCCCGCGAGCACCAGATAGTGTGCATCAACCCGCTCTCGCAGGATGCGGGCCTGGTGCTCGACAATCCTTATCACTATCTCTACATGCCCAGCGCGACCACCCAGGGCCGGCTTGCGGCGCAGTTTGCGGCGTCGGCCTTCGGCATCGGCCGCCCCGCCGTATTGCTGCACGAAGACGTGAAGGACGACAACGACTTTGCCCTGGCCTACCAGGCCGCCTACGAAGAGGCGGGCGGTAAAATCCTGGCCTCCCGCGCTTTCCGCGCCAATGACCCCGCCAGCCTCGCCGCCGCTTACACCGGCCTCGACCTGGCCGGGGCCAGCCACCTGGTGGTGGCTTCGGATGACCGTAAGGCTGGTCCGGCCGCTTTTGCGGCCCTAGGGGCGGTGCCCGGTGCCACCCGCCCGGCCCTGCTGGTGCCCGGCGAATGGCTCGACAACCCCAGCTTGGGCCTGGGCCAGCTCGGCGGCGGCAACGTGTACTACTACCACCCCAAGTATTTCGACGCGCAGCGCCCCAGCTTCCGCCGCTTCCGCCAGCTCTACCTGGCTAAGCAAAACCTGCCGCCCTCCACGTTTGCCAGCCAGGGCTTTGAGCTGCTATTGTTTTTCGGGTCGGCCCTCCAGCAGTTTGGGCCGGCTTTTCAGGGCGGGCTAGCCGCCGCGCCGCCGCTGCCGGGTGCCATCTTCGAGGGCCTCGCCTACCCCGGCGGCGCCCACGACAACCAAGTGGTGCCGATGGTGAAGCTCAGCAACCTGGAGTTTCAGTTGGTGCGGTGATTTCAGTGCTCAGTTATTAGTGTTTAGTACTTAGTCGACAAGATTCAACAAACGTTAATAACTCAGCACTAACAACTAAGCGTTAATAACTAAACACTATAAAATGACTACTTCCGAAAACCTCTTTGCCCGCGCCCAGGAGCTGATTCCGGGCGGTGTGAACTCGCCCGTGCGGGCCTTCCGGGCGGTAGGCGGCGCGCCCATTTTTATGCAGTCGGCCGCGGGGGCCTGGCTCACCGATGTCGATGGCAATAAGTACGTGGACTTCATCAACTCGTGGGGGCCGATGATACTCGGCCACGCGCCGGCCGTGGTGCTCGATGCCGTGCGCGAAGCCCTGCCGCACTCGCTTTCGTACGGCGCGCCCACTCGGCGCGAGGTCGAGCTGGCCGAGCTGCTCATCGAGATGGTGCCGAGCTTGGAAAAAGTGCGCCTCGTGAACTCGGGCACCGAGGCCACGATGTCGGCCATTCGGGTGGCGCGCGGCTACACCGGGCGCGACAAAATCCTCAAGTTTGAGGGCTGCTACCACGGCCACGGCGACTCGTTCCTTATCGCGGCCGGCAGCGGCGCCCTCACCCTAGGGGCCCCCGACTCGCCGGGCGTAACCGAAGGCGTGGCCAAGGATACGCTCACCGTTCCGTACAACGACGTGCCCGCCCTGAAGGCCGCCATCGCCGCCAACCCCGAGCAAATTGCCACCATCATTATCGAGCCGGTGGTGGGTAACATGGGCCTTGTGGAGCCTGCGCCGGGCTTTTTGGCCGAGCTGCGGGCGCTGTGTACCCAGCACGGCATCATCCTGCTCTTTGATGAGGTGATGACGGGCTTCCGCCTCGCCCCCGGCGGCGCGCAGCAGCTCTACGGCGTGACGCCGGATATGACGACCCTAGGCAAAATCATCGGCGGCGGCCTGCCCGTGGGCGCCTACGGGGGCCGCGCTGACATTATGAACCAGGTGGCCCCCGCCGGCAAGGTGTACCAGGCCGGCACGCTTTCGGGCAACCCGCTGGCCACGGCCGCCGGCATGGCCCAGCTGCGCTACCTGCACGAGCACCCCGAGGTGTACACGCAGCTGGAGGCTACCAGCGCCCACCTAGCCGACGGCACCCGCCAGATTGCCAAGGACTTGGGCCTGAACTACACCGTAAATCGGGTGGGTTCGATGTTCAGCCTGTTCTTTACTTCGGAGCCGGTCAACAACCTGGAGGACGCCAAGAAAGCCGACCTGCCGGCGTTCGGCCGCTACTTCCACGCCATGCTGAAGCGGGGCATCTACCTGGCGCCCTCGCAGTTTGAGGCGCTGTTTGTTTCGACGTCTATCACCGATGAGCTAGTGGAAAAGTACCTAGGGGCCTGCCGCGAGTCACTGCTGGAGGCGCACGGCCTTGCGGGTTAATTTCACACCGCGCCCTTCTTCACCTTTGAATTTCTGAGCTATGCGTTACCTGTGGCAACTGTTGCTTTTCCTTCCCTTCCTGAGCCTGGCTCAGGGCGAAACGCCCGCGCAGGCCAACAAAAAGCTGTTTGAACGCACCATCGACGAGCTGAACTTTCGCACGTTCGAGACAGTGTACGACAAGCACTTCACGCGCCAGAAATTCCCCGAAAACCTGCGCACCGCGGCCGCCCGGCGGGCGTTTACCAACTTCGAAGGCAATGCCGAGCTGCAAAAGCTGTTTCTGAACTACAACGGCGTGGCCGAGCGCTACAAAACGCACTTCGGCGGCGGCTCGCTCTCGCAGGCTGAGTTTGAGAAGCAACTCAACGGCGTGGTGCGCGACCGCAACTTCGAGTTTTTTATTCGCGGCCTACCGCGCGATGAGCGCTCGGCCCTCATCCGCACCGAGCAGCGCATCATCAAGCAGGCCGTGGCGCGCTTCAACGCCAGCGGCGACACGGGTCCGGCCAACGTGCCCGCCGCCGATGCCGAGCCCGAGCCCTCGCTGGCCTCGGCGCCGCTTACTACCAACGGCCCCGCCGCCGAGGCCGCCCCGGCCGCCGGCGCCAGCGAGCCCGAGCTGCGCAGCCCTGCTACCGACGCCGGGGCCGAACCCAGCACTGCCGGCCCCGGCTGGGTGGGCTACCTCACGCTGCTGAGCAGCCTAGCCACGCTGGGCCTGGGCGGCTTTGCCCTCCTAAGCGTGCTGCCCGAGCTGAGCCGCCTGCGCCGCCGCGTGCGCGAGCTAGAAGCCGCAGGCACCCAGCCCCCCGCCTACGCCGAAACCGACCCCGATGCCCCCGACCAGGCGCCGACCGAAGCGCGCCCCAGCTTCCTGAGCCGCCTGCGCGGCCCGGCCGGTGGCGAGCTGCTTACCGATAATTACGACGACGGCGATGAGGACGACGACGAGCCGGACCCGCGTCAGCCGTTGCGCTAATTACTTCCTCGTGCCTCACTACAGCGCCTGCTTGCGGCGCGCTACCCACTTATTTCCCCAGCGGGGCGGCCCCAAAACCCGCCTAATCCGCTAAAACCAGCGTAATCCGTGATTCTTACCGACCAGCAAATCCGCACCGAAATCGAGCGCGGTACCATTGTAGTTCAGCCTTATGACCCCAGCTGCCTGGGCACCAACTCCTACGACGTGCACCTAGGCCGCTACCTGGCCACCTACGACGACGCCGTGCTGGATGCCCGCCGCCACAACACCATCACCACCTTCGAGATGTCGGCCGAGGATGGCTTCGTGCTCCAGCCCGGCATCTTGTACCTGGGCGTGACGGAGGAGTACACCGAAACCCATGCCCACGTGCCCTTCCTCGAAGGCAAGAGCAGCGTTGGCCGCCTAGGTATCGATATTCACGCCACGGCCGGCAAGGGCGACGTGGGCTTCTGCAACCACTGGACGCTGGAAATCAGCGTGTCGATGCCCGTGCGGGTGTACCCCGGCATGCCCATCGGGCAGCTCATCTACTTCGGCTTGCAGGGCGACGTGCAGACCTTCTACAACCGCAAGCAGTCGGCCAAGTACAACGAGCGCACCGACCGGCCCGTGGAGAGCATGATGTGGAAAAACTCGTTTTAGCCACGGGCAGGCACTACCTAGGGGCTGCGAAGCGTTACCAGGGCCAACGCCGGCTAACCTCCACGGGGGCTCTTTCGTTAGTACGGGGGCCAGCAGTGCCCGGCTTGGCACACTAGTTGGCAATTAGAAAACCTCCATTTCTTCTCCGCATGACTTTGAAGCCTTTTTTTGCCGCCTGCTTGCTAATAGCGGCCCCCAGCGCAGCTTTTGCCCAGCAGCCCGCTACGCTTTCGGCCCCCAGCCCAGTGGCCGTGCAGGATAAAACGCAGGCCAGCCAGCGCCTCAACCCCATAATAGAGGCCCGCGCCGACCACCTAAGCACCCAGATGGTGCGCGACCTGCACCTCAACAACTACCAGGCTACCCGCCTGCGGTCCATCAACGCCGACAAAGTAGCCAAGCTCGATGCCCTTGAGCGCCAGTATGCCCGCAGCCCCAAGCAGCTCGAAGAGCAGTCGAAAGCCGTGGGCCGCGAGCGCGACAAGGAGTTGCAAGTGGTGCTTACCACCGACCAGTACACCGACTATTTCGACGCCCGCCAGCGCTACGCCCAGTTCGACAAGAACTACGCTGCTTCGGCTTCGTCGGCCATTCTCGTCAACTCCATTCAGAATCCGGCCCCGGTGCGGGCCAATGACGCCACCATCGGCCCGGCTCGTAAAACCACCCGCAACACCCAACCTACCGGGCGGCAGTAGCCAGCACTAACCATCGTGAAAACCGCTTCTGACGCTACGTCAGGGCGGTTTTCTCCTTTCTGGCCAGCCAAGAAGCTCGTGCTGCTCCTACCTGTTCAGAGCCGAGCCAATACGGTCTTGGCTAGCCAGCTCAGGCATTGGGAGGAGGTCAGGGTGAGCGTCGGGAAGTCTTCAGCCAAGTGACCGTTTGGGGCGACCTAGGCGGCGGCCCGTTGCCAGCGATTTCCTTCGGGGCCGACCTGCTCAGGTAGAGGCGGGGCCGCCCACTACTGGTTTGAGTTGCAACAACCGGTCGGCCAGCACGGCCAGCAGCACGCCGGCCAGCGGGGCCGCCACGTAGACCCAGGCGGCGGTGAAATTGCCGCTCAGCAGGGCGGGTGCCAGCGAGCGGGCCGGGTTCATGGAGGCCCCGCTGAGGGGGCCGCCCACCAGTGCTTCGAGCCAAACCGTGGCGCTGATGGTGAGGCCCACCAGCAAGCCCTGCTCGTAGTAGCTCGACGTAACCCGCAGAATAACAAGCATGAGCCAGAACGTAAGGCCCAGCTCAACGCCAAACGCCTGGCCGGCGCCGTGGGCCGGCAGCGTGGCCCCCAGCAACGAGCCGGGGCTGGCCAGCAGCCGCACTGCCCAGCTCCCGAGCCCGGCCCCCACTAGCTGCGCCAGCACGTAGGGCAGCACGCGGCGGCCCGGAAACCGGCCCGCCGCCCAAAAGCCAATGGTCACCGCTGGGTTCACGTGAGCCCCGCTCACGTGGCCGAGGCCCTGAATGATAATCAGCACAATGAGCCCAAAGGCGGCGGCCACGCCACCGTGGCCCAGGTTGTGGGCTTGCTCATCCACCACCACCGCGCCGGTACCAAAAATCAATAAAAAGGCGGTGCCGAGCACTTCGGCCAGCAAGCATTGGCGGAGGGTGGGAGTCATGCGGTGGCCAAGGGTTGAACCTAGGAGAGGCTATTTTGAGTTACTTCAAAATGGCCAGAAACAGCGGTTGTCCTTGCGAGCGCAACGAAGCAATCGTACCCAAACAGCTCGTTGTGACACGATTGCTTCGCTGCGCTCGCAAGGACGTGCGTTTTCTTATCAGCTGAAAAACAAGCGCCTACGCCACGGTGCCGCCGCAGCTGGAGCCGGCGCCCGCCGTGCAGCCGTAGCAGTGCTGATTGACCACGATGGGGCGCTGGGCCAGGGCCGCGGCGTCGAAGTCGCGGATGTGCTGGCTGGTGCTGGCCACGTGCAGGTCAAGCATCTGGTTGAAGTCGCAGTCGTAGAGGCCGCCGTCCCAACCCACCGAGATGGTGTCGCGGCACATCACGCCGGTGGCCGCCGTGGGGTTGAAGGCCGTCACGAGCTTTTCCATATAGCCTGCGTAGTTGCCCGACTCCACGAGGTAGTCGAGGAAGCGGCTCACCGGCAAGTTGGTGATGGCAAACAAGCTGTTGAACACAATGCCGTGGTCTTTGGCCAGCGCCTGCTTGAACTGCCGCTCCAGCGCCGCCTGCGGGCCGGGCATAAAGGCGCCGGCCGGGTTATACACCAAGTTCAGTACCAGGCCGCTACCGGACTGGCCGTAGCCCACCGCGTTCAGCATTTTCAGGGCCTTGATGGAGTCGTCGAAGACGCCATCGCCGCGCTGGCGGTCGGTTTTATCGGCCGAGTAAAAGGGTAGCGAGCTGACTACTTCCACGCCGTGCTTTTTGAAAAACTCGGGCAGGTCATAGTACTTTTTATTGGCTACGATGATAGTTAAGTTGCAGCGCACCAATACTTTGCGGCCCAGCTTGCTGATTTTCTCCACAAACCACCGGAAATCGGGGTTCATCTCGGGTGCGCCGCCGGTGAGGTCCACGGTCGGAATATCGGTCTGGGCCAGCGCGTCGAGGCAGAGCTGCATGGTGTCGCGGGTCATGATTTCCTTGCGGTCGGGGCCGGCATCCACGTGGCAGTGCTTGCACACCTGGTTGCACATTTTGCCCACGTTGATTTGCAGGACCGCCGGCAATACCGGCCGCAACGGAAACAGGCCCACCTCCTGCATTTTCTGGTGAAAGGGCGGCAGGTGCAGCACATCCACCACTTCCTGGCGCAGCACGGTAAGCTGAAAAGCCGAATTGGCGAGCTGGTTGCCGGTGGCCTTGAGGGATTTTATCATGGAAAGGAAAAGGCTGGCGGTAAGGCCCTAGGGTAAAAGCACGTCATGCAGAGCTGCGCTCCGCATGACGTGCTTTTGGCAATCATTTACATCGATAACTCTTTGACTTTATTCATCATCTGCACGCCGTGCACCAGCGTAGCGCCGCCGCGAATGGCAGCGGCCACGTGCACGGCCTCCATCATTTCGGGCTCGGTGCAGCCCTTTTCCAGCGTGTCGGCCGAGTAGGCGTCGATGCAGTAGGGGCACTGCACGGCGTGCGACACGGCCAGGGCGATGAGCGATTTTTCGCGAGCCGTGAGGGCGCCTTCGGCGAAAACGGCGCCGTAGTAGGCGAAGAATTTATCGGCAAATTCCTTCTGAAACTCGCCGATGTTGCCAAATTTCTTGAGGTCGGCGGGGTTGTAATACGTTTCCATGCGGGGCTTTTAAAAAAGTACGAAAAAGGACGATTTTTAGATTGCCGGCAGGCTACTCGTAGAAGTTGCGCAGCCGGCGCTGGGAAGTTAGCACCACCCAGTCGCCGAGGCGGGGCAGCAGCGCGTGCACCACCAGAATCAGGCGCCCTAGGGCCGAAATAACGGTGCGCCGCCGCCGCCGCCGCACGTGCCGCAGGATGATGGCTGCCACCTGGGCCTGCGATTTTTGCCAGCGCGGCGGGCGGTGCGCGATGGGCACAGGCTGGCCGGCCGCGTCGAGCACGCGCTTGTCGGGGTCGTTTTGGGTGAAACCGATGTGGACCACCCCGAAGTGCACGCCCGTGTCGGCTAGCTCCAGACGCAGGGTGTGGGCCAGGTTGGCCAGCGCGGCCTTGCCGGCGCAGTAGGCCGAGCCGCTCGGCATGCCGTTGAGGGCCGAGATGGAGGAGATAAACGTGACGCTGCCCCGCGCCCGAATGAGGTGCGGCAGCGCCGCCTTGAGCGGGTACACCGAGCCGTAGACGTTGCTGTCGAGCACCTGCTGAAACACGCCGGGCTGCATATCCACGAAGTACGCGCGCTGGGAAATACTGGCGTTGGTAATCAGAATGTCAAGCCGACCGAAAGCATCTATCGCCTTGGCTATTAAGCGCTCGCAGGCGGCGTAGTCGGTGACGTCGGCCACGCAGGCGGCTACTTGGTATCCCTCGGCGGCCAGGGCTTGGCGGGTGGCTTCGAGGCGCTCGGGCTGGCGACCATTTAGCACCACGGCCGCGCCCTGCTGGCAAAAGGCGCGGGCCGTTTCGCGGCCAATGCCCGACTCCGACCCCGTGATGAGGACGACCTGGCCTGCCAGCGGGCCGGCAGTTTTACTGAACATAGCCGTGGGTTTTAAACCAATCGAAGGCCTCGGCCACAGCTTGGATAATGGGTGTTTGGGGGAGCGACAATTCGTGGCGGGCTTTCTGGGCCGTAAAGTAATGGCCATCGTTGGCCACGGCCGTCATGGCCGAGTTGACCTGGGCGGCGCGGCCAGTAAAGAGAGCTCGGAGGTCGCAAATTGCCCCGTAAAAATTGGCCAGTGGCGGCGGTACGGGCCAGCGCGGCGGCGCCACCCCCAGCACACCGGCTATCAGGCCAAAAGCTTCTTTATAGCTCAGGTTCTCATTGCCCAAAATGTACGACTCGCCTACCCGGCCCTGGGTCAGGGCGTTGACGGTGGCCACGGCCACATCGCGCACGTGGACGTAGTTTTTGCCGCCTAGGGGGTAGCCGGGCAGGCGGCCACGGTGCAGCTCCAGCAGCAGGGCGCCCGAGGTGGGCCGGGCATCGCCGGGCCCCAGCATAAAGGTGGGGTGCACCAGCACGGCGGGCAGCTGCTCGCGGGCCACGGCTTGCAGCACGCGGTCGGTGGCGGCGCGCTTACCGTCCATGTAATCAAGGCCGTAGCGGCGGCCGGCGTAGGGCCGGGTTTCGTCGCCGGGCTGAGTTTTTGAGCCGAAGCCGAAAACGTTGGCCGTGCCCACGTACACGAAGCGCCCTACCCCTACGGTGCGGGCCAATGCGATAGCCTGCTCGGTACCGCCGAGATTGGCGGCGCGCACGGCCCGGCTGCGCGCCGGGTTCACCTGGGCCAGCGCGGCGGCGTGGATGATGGCTTCGCAGCCCCTGCCTACGTCGGCTAGAACCGCTCTACGGACCACACGCGCTAAGTCAAACTCGCATACTTCGATGGGCAACGACTGCAAGGGCGGCAGGGCCGAACTCGCCCCGCCGCCCGGCCGCACCAGCGCCCGCACGGGGTAGCCACGGTGCAGCAATTCGGCCACGAGGTGGCGACCTAAGAAACCGTTGGCTCCGGTTACGAGCACGCGCGGAAGTACTGGCAAGGGGCTAGCGATAGTTGAGCAGCGCCTTGTAGGTGCGGGCGATACGGGTGGGCGGCAGCTTGAGAAAGTACATGGCAAAGGCCGTGAGGTTGGCCAGCTGCACGCGCAGCCAGCCGTTGGTTTCGTACTTGCGGGCCGACACTACCACGTCGTGCGGTACGATGTAGAAGCTGGCCACCCGCCGAATGCGCTGGATAATCTCGAAGTCTTCCATGATGACGAAGTGCTCGTTGAAGCCGCCCAGCTGCTCAAATAGCGCCCGCGTCACGAACAGCGTCTGGTCGCCGCCCCGGCTCATAATACCCTTAAAACGAGTACCGTAGCTGTTAATGCGCAGCAGCGGGTGCATCGAGTCGAACCGGAAGCGGTAGCAGCCCGCCGCGTGGCCCTGCGCCACGGCCGCCGCAATGGTGGCCACGTAATCGGGGTGAATGCCCACGTCGGCGTGTACAAAGTAGAAGACGTCGCCACTAGCCTGGCGGGCACCGTGGTTCATCTGGGCGGCGCGGCCGGGCTTGGGTGAGTGCAGCACGGTGGCCCCGGCGGCGCGGGCGGCGGCGGCGGTGCCGTCGGGGCTATGAGCATCCACCACCAGGATTTCGACGGTGCAGGCCGGCGCGTGGCGGCGAAGGTCGGCCACGAGCCGGCCGATGTTGGTCGCTTCGTTGTAGGTGGGAATGATGATGCTGAGCATAGGGCAAAATTGCGACGGGGCGGCAACTTCCGGCATAATTTTCAAAAGGCTAGTACAACCTAGGGGGCGGTAACCTGCATTTTCTTTGCTTTGCCTACGAGATTGCAGCGGCCGCAGGATTGCCGGCCGGCAATCTTTAGTGCCGCTATTTCCCGTAGGTAGTCCCCAATGAACCAGTTTATGAAAACCTCGACCCTAGCCGCGCTGGTGCTGGCCGCCGGCGCGCTCACCGCCGTGGCCGTGGTGCTGCCCGGCCTCAACCCCGTGCCCACGCCCACCTACGAGATGGCGGTCACCAGCGCCCTTGTAGACCACAGTGCTTTCGACCGGCTGCTGCGTAAGCACGTCAACGCCCAGGGCTTGGTCAACTACGTGGGCTTCAAGGCCGATGAGGCGGCTTTCAACCAATACCTGGCGCTGCTGAGCAAGAACCCGCCGGCCGCCAACTGGCCCAAAGCCGACCAGATGGCCTACTGGATTAACGCCTACAACGCCTACACCATCCGCCTCATCCTCGACCACTACCCGGTGCAAAGCATTAAGGATATTGGTTCGAAAATCAAGATTCCGTTCGTCACCACGCCCTGGGCGGCCAAGTTTTTCAGCATTGGCGGCGAGAAAATGAGCCTCGATAATATCGAGCACGGCATCTTGCGCAAGAAGTTTGATGACCCGCGCATCCACTTCACGCTGGTGTGCGCCTCTATCTCGTGCCCTAGGTTGCGCAACGAGGCTTACACCGCTGCTCAGCTCGAAAAGCAGCTCGACGACCAGGGCCGCGACTTTTTGAATAACCCGGCCAAGAATAAAATCAGCAAGTCGGACGCGCAGCTCTCGAAGTATTTTGACTGGTACAAGGGCGATTGGGAAAAGAACGGGCAGTCAGTGGTGAAGTGGGTCAACCGCTACTCGACCACCAAAATCGACGCCAGCACCAAGATTACTTACCTGGAATACAACTGGAACCTGAACAAACAGTAGGCTAGCCAAACGTGAACCTCACCGCCCGGCCCCCTCTCCAAAAAAAGAGGGGGAGCCGACCGTAAATAGACGTTGTTAGACGTCAGGCTCCCCCTCTTTTTTGGAGAGGGGGCCGGGGGGTGAGGTTCCCCGCGATAGCAACAATATTTCCCTCCCCCAACAATACAAAATGAGTTACCTCGAAACCACCGCCGACGTGTACCGCCAGGCGGCCCAGGAGCCCCAGGTGGGCCTGTGCTGCACCACCAATCCCGTGTGGCAGCTGCCCGGCCTGAGCATTCCTACGCGGATGCTGAGCATGAACTACGGCTGCGGCAGCACCGTGAACCCGCGTGACCTCACCAACTCACCTACCGTGCTCTACGTGGGCGTGGGCGGCGGCATGGAGCTGCTGCAATTTGCGTACTTCAGCCGCCGGCCGGGCGCCGTAATCGGGGTAGATGTGGTGAGCGAAATGCTCGACGCCTCGCGTGACAACATGCAAACCGCTGAGCAGCAGAACGACTGGTTCCAGAGCGACTTTGTGGACTTGCGCGCCGGCGACGCCCTGCACCTACCCGTAGCCGACGAGAGCGTAGACGTGGCGGCTCAAAACTGCCTCTTCAATATCTTCAAGCTCGACGACCTCAAGCGCGCCCTGGAGGAAACCTACCGCGTGCTCAAGCCCCACGGCCGCCTCGTGATGTCGGACCCCACCTGCGAGCAGCCCATGAGCGACGAGCTGCGCGCCGACGAGCGCCTGCGCGCCCTCTGCCTCACCGGCTCGCTGCCCCTGCAGCAGTACCTCGATATGATTGCCGCGGTGGGCTTCGGCACCATTGAGGTGCGGGCCCGGCGCGCCTACCGCGTGCTCTCACCCCAGCACTACGCCACCGATGCGCTCATCTACATCGAGAGCGTGGAGGTGTGCGCCATCAAGGACCCCATGCCGGCCGATGGGCCGTGCATCTTCACCGGCCGCACCGCCATCTATTATGGTCAGGATGAATACTTTGATGACCACAAGGGCCACGTGCTGATGCAAAACCAGCCCCTGGCCGTGTGCGACAAAACCGCCGGCGCCCTGGCCGCCCTGGGCCGCGACGACGTATTTATTTCGCCCTCCACCTACCACTACGACGGTGGCGGCTGCTGCTAGCAGTTTGCTGATATAGCAAAAAACGTCCGTCATGCTGAGCGCAGCCGAAGCATCTCTACCGCTTCATCCAAGCCGTTCAACGGTGCGGTAGAGATGCTTCGGCTGCGCTCAGCATGACGGACGTTTTTTATCCTAGAATCTATTCAAGCCTATGAAATCCCTTGCCTTATTCCTCCTCGCCGCTCTACCCCTAGCGGCCGCCGCCCAGGGCCCCAAAGCCGCGGCGGCCGAGGTGCGGCGCTACGGCATCGAGGTGGCGGGCCTGCGGGTGGGCACGATGACGGCTACGCGCCAGGCCCCGGTGGGCGCCGACGTGACGTACTCGCTGGTGAGCGACGTGAAGGTAAATTTCCTGCTCTACCACCTCAAGATTTACTACCAGGTAATCAACCGCTTCCGCAACGGCCAGTTACTACTCTCGACCGTGGAAGCGCACACTAACCAGGGCGATTTTGCCTCCAAAGCTGAGTGGAAGGGCGACCACTACGACATCGTGGCCGACCAGTATAAGCACCACTACAAGGCCACCGAGAAGCAGCCCATTCGCTACGCGGTGACCAATATGTTTTTTGGCGAGCCCCCGGCGGGCCAGGCGCGGGCCTTTGCCGAATATTTTGGCGATTATTTCGCCTTGGCGCCGGGCCAGCCGGGCACGTACCGGGCCGCGCGCGATGGCCGCGAGGACGAGTACCAATACGCCAACGGGCAGCTGGTCACGATTATCAAGAAGAACCCGCTCAAAAATTTCATCATCCGCCTGCTACCCTAGCCCAGCAGCGCAAAGGCTCTAGCGGTACACTTTCTGGCCGCGTTGCAGCCAGATGCCCCAGCTCGGCGCGAAGGCGTGCACCTGCGCCGTGGGCTGATTATTAGCATTGTAAATCGGCTGACCCTCATTGATCCACTCGAAGAGGCCGCCGTAGAGGTTGCGCACGTTGGTGAAGCCGGCCTGCTGGAGCTGAGCCCCGATTTTTTCGCTGCGCGCCCCTACCGAGCAGTACACTACAATGGGGGCATCCTTGGGTAAATCGCGCACGGTGGCCAGCGAGAATTTATCGTAGCCCACCAGCCGCGCCCCGCGCAAGTGGCTGACGGCGAACTCCGGCGCCTCGCGGGTATCGAGCAATACGGGAGCCGGCTGCTGCCGCAGCTGGGCCACGCTTACGAAGGGCACCGACTGGTGGAGCAGCCCCCGCAGCATGGCCGAGTAGAGGACATTGGTGGTGGCGGGCGGCGCGGGCTTGTCAGGCTGGCAAGCTCCTAAACCCACCAACAGCAACACCCCTAGCCACCCAAAAAGCCGAGTCATAAGCAACTGATAAAATAGGCGAAACTTCCGGGTTGATTAACCGGCCATGGGTACTTGTGTGCTGTGCAACTATGGCCAAGTCATTTCAATTCCCGGCTAGCCGCTGCCGCAGGGCGTAGCCGGTGAGGGTACCAAAGCCTACCACCAGCAGCCCGTGAAACGGCAGCAGGCCGTAGCTGCCATAGTAAAGCCCCGCCGCCAGTCCCGCCAGAAAATAAAGCGTGAGCAGGCCCTCGGCCAGGGGGAGCTGGCCGGTTTCGCGCAGGCGGTAGCGGCGGGCGGGCAGCGTGGGCGAGTGGCTGGCCCCCAGCTTGGGCGTGCGCACGAAGGGCGAGGCCCGGCCTAGGAAGCCTTGCGAAACTGCCTGAGCATTACGCAACGCCAGGCCCATCGACAAAGCCAAAAACAGCCCGAACATGGGCCCAAACCAGCGGCCGGCGCGCGGCCCCGTCCGCTGCCAGGCCGTATAGTAATAATAGCCTAGGGGCAGCAGCGTGAGCACAAAGCTCGCCGCCAGCCGAAAAGCGGGCTCAAAAGCCGCCCGGTGGGCCCGCACCGCTACCAGCGGCACGCTCAGCAACGCCATCAGCAGGATAACGGCAAACACGGTGCTATTGAGCAGGTGAAACGTCGCGTGCAGCTTGGTCGCCACCGGCAGGGCCGGGGCGCGCCACACGTGGCCTAGGTGCTTGCGGGCGGTCTCGGCGGCGCCCTTGTTCCAGCGGTGCTGCTGCGATTGCAGGGCGTCGAGGTGGGCCGGCAGCTCGGCGGGCGCCACCACCTGCGGCAGGTAGCAAAAGCGCCAGCCGCGCAGCTGGGCACGGTAGCTCAGGTCAAGGTCTTCGGTGAGGGTGTCGGCGTGCCAGCCACCGGCATCCGCGATGCAGGTGCGCCGCCACACGCCGCCCGTACCGTTGAAATTGAGGAAGTGGCCGCCCGCCTGCCGGCCCACCTGCTCCACCAGAAAGTGCGCGTTCAGCCCAAAGGCTTGCAGGCGCGTCAGCAGCGAGGCGTTTTCATTCAGGTGGCCCCAGCGGGTTTGCACCATCCCGATGGCGGGGCTGGTGAAATACGGGACGACGCGCCGCAGAAAATCGGGCTCCGGAATGAAGTCGGCATCGAAAATGGCAATGAATTCGCTGTCCGTTTCGGCCAGGCCGTGGGCCAGCGCGCCGGCCTTGTAGCCCTGGCGACTGGGGCGGCGCACGTGGGTGATAGCGCACCCTAGGGCCCGGTGGTGCGCCACGCGGGCAGCGGCCAGAGCCACGGTTTCATCGGTCGAGTCGTCGAGCACCTGAATGCGCAGGCGCTCGCGCGGGTAGTCGAGGGCGGCGGCGGCATCGATAAGGCGCTCGACTACATTCAGCTCGTTGTAGATGGGTAGCTGCACCGTCACGAGGGGCCACGCGGCGGGCATGGGCGGCGGGGGCAGCGGGCTAGCCCGGCGCGCCAATCGAGTAAGCTGCCACTGCGCGAGGCTGAACCCGAGCATAAATACCAGGCACAAGCCGTAAATAACGACCAGCCCGGTTTCGAGAAAAAGCATTGTGGGTGGAGAGCTAGAGACGATAAAACGTCTGTCATGCTGAGCGAAGCCGAAGCATCTCTACCGCTTCATCCAACGGTGCGGTAGAGATGCTTCGCTCAGCATGACAGACGTTCTTTGATGTATGCAATGCAGAAGCAAGCCCTCGTTCCAAGTAAAAAGGCCGTTATAATGGCCTACAAAATTCGCAAGGAATCGGCGTGAATGAAGGCCGATGCGGCCAGCCGGCCCTCGTGCGGGCCATTCTCCAGGTTGAGCACGCCGCGGGGGCAGGCGGTGGCGCAGAGGCCGCAGCCCACGCAGGCCGCCCGCACGATGGGCTCGCCGCGCTGGGCGTACTGCTTCACGTCGATACCCATTTCGCAGACGTTGGAGCAGTTGCCGCACGAGATGCACTGCCCGCCGTTGGTGCTGATGCGGAAGCGCGAGAAGTGCTTTTGCAAGAGCCCTAGATAGGCGGCCATGGGGCAACCAAAGCGGCACCAGACCCGCGAACCCAGCAACGGGTAAAACCCTACTCCCACCACGCCCGAAAACACGCTACCAATCGCAAAGCCATAGAACTGCCCCAGCGGCCCCGTAACCACGCCCAGCGCCGGCACCGCCCCCGAGGCGCCCACCCACAGCAGCGCCGTGAGCAGCACAATCAGCCCCAGAATGGGGTACACCAGGCGCACCTCCCAGCGCCAGGCCGCACGGCTTTTGTCGGCGAGATGGCGGTAGGCGTCGCCGGCGGTTTCGGCCAGGCCGCCGCAGCCGCACACCCAGGCGCAGTACCAGCGCTTACCGTAGAAATAAGTGAGCACCGGCGTGGCCAGAAACGACATTACCACGCCCCAAAACACCATAAACACCCCTAGCCCGCCGCCGTGCAGCAGCTGCGCCACCGTGCCGGGAAAGAGGTAATCGTACTTCAGCGGCCAGAAGTAATTGAAGTAGTATTCAGGCTGCTGCAGGGCCAGCAGCAACCCCGGCAGCAGGAAGCTGATGCCCAGCTGGAAGAACATGACCGAGGCCGTGCGCGCCAGGTGGTAGCGCGAAAAGCGGTATTTCCACAGCGCCCGGCCGCCCAGCACCAGCACCGCAAGCGTGTAAAAAGTGCCGTATAGAAACCACTGGTCGGCCGCCCGGTGGCGCAGGTTTTGGCTGAACGGGTCCAGCGCCCGAATCAGGTTTTCGAGCAGCCACGGAAACCAGTACAGCACCACGTAGAAGCCCGTGAACGCGATACCCGTAACCCAGGCCACGGCGCCCCGGCTCGTGCTGGCCCGCCGCCACAAATCGTGCGGGTGCCAGCCGGCCTCGGTGCGCCCGAAAGCCAGCCAGGCCCAGGCCAGCGCGCCGCCGCTCAGCAGCACCAGCGCCAGGCCCAGGCTGAGCCGGGCGCGGCTGGCGTCGGCATCGGCGGTGGCCACTAGCAGCGCCAGCAGGCCTAGGGCTACGGCCGCTAGGGGTAGTTTTTCGCCGGGCGGCGCGGCAGCGGGCGGCGGCGGGGTGAGGGTGAAAGGTGGGAAATTAGGCATAGGATGGTGACAAGGAAAGCTTCTTCTTAAATCAGAAACTGATAAAATTTGGTCGTCATGCTGACCGCAGCGTAGCGAAGTCGAAACATATCTACCGCTTCATCCGGGCCGCTCAACAAAGCGGTAGAGATGCTTCGACTTCGCTGCGCTGCGCTCAGCATGACAGATGTTTTTTAGTCTAGGCAACTCGATAACAAGCTTAATAATCGTGCGGCCCCGCCTGCTCGCTGCGCTCGCGCTCGGACTCGCAGAGTCCAAGCTACAACCGCCCGAATAGCCCCTTGCGGCGCGGCTGGCCCACGGCGATATCCGGAAACTGCCGGGCAAACTCGCGCCGGATGGCCGGCTCGTGCTGGCGCGAAAACTCGGCGTCGAAATTGGCTGCGGCCAGTTGGGCCACCACGGTACCGATGGGCGTTTTTTCGCGCAGCCAGCGTTCCCACACGTCCTGGCGCTGGCGCAGACCTAGGGTATTTACGCCCGTTACGGCGTAGCTTTTGCGCTGAAAATTAAGGCGTAGTAGGTGCCTACCGTTGGGGTGCTGCCAGCAAAAGCTGGTGGTATCGGCGGCGGGCTGGGCAGGTACCCGGCCGTAGGTGTGGTATTCGAGGTTGAAGAATTTGGCCGAGTTGAACCACTGCCCGCGCCGGTAGGGCGTGGGCTGGCCGCAGAGGGTGTGGGCTACGGTTTCGCCCTGCATGCGGCCTGTGTACCAGAGCTGCTCTACGGCCACCTCGCCGGGGGCGGGCTGGCGGTGCTGGGCGCAGTCGCCGGCCGCGTACACGCCGGGCGCGCTGGTTTCGAGCAGCTCATTGACCAGGATGCCACGGTCGGTAGCCAGGCCGGCAGCCTGGGCCAGCGCGAGATTGGGCTGCACGCCGATGGCCAGGCCCACCCACTCGGCGGGCAGCGCCTGGCCGGTGGTCGTGACTACGGTTTGCACGCGGCCCTGGGCGTCGCCGCGCAGCTCGCGCACTTCGTTAGTCAGTTGCAAGTCAATATTTTGTCGGCGAATATGCGCTTCGAGTAGCGCCGATTCTTCGGGGGGCAGCACCGACTGCCAGTAGCGGCTTTCGCGCACCAGCCACGTCAGCCGGATGCCCCGCGAGTGCAGCATTTCGGCCAGTTCCACGCCAATGAGGCCCCCGCCCACCACCACGGCGTGGCGGATGCCGTGGGTATCGCGGGCCATCTTTTCGACATCGGGCAGGCCGACGAAGCTTTGCACGCCGCGCAGCTCCCGGCCCGGCCAGGCGGCGGGGCGCGCTAGTGAGCCGGTGGCCAGTAGCAGGCGGTCGTAGACCAAAGTCTGGCCGGTGGCCAGCTGCACGGTGCGGGCGGCAGTGTCCACGCCGGTGGCCTCGGCGTGCACCAGCTCCAGGCGGTTTTCAACCCAGAACCAGTCTTCGTAGGGCTTCACGTCGGCGTAGCGCAAGTGGCCCAGGTAGAGGTACATCAGGGCCGGGCGCGAGTAGTGGTGGGCGCTCTCGGCCGAAACCAGCGTGATGCGGGCCTCGGCCGCCAGCCGCCGCGCCGTAATGGCCGCCGTGACGCCCGCAATGCCGTTGCCAATAATAACGAGGTGCATAAGCTGCAAATGAACGCCCAAACGCGGCGCGAAGTAGCCCCACGGCCCCGGCACTTACGTAGCTACCCCGGCCCGCCGATTGCACGGCCCCGGCTGTTATTTTACATTTTCAATCCGTTTCGCTGCTTTTGCTGACTCCTTCCCCGCGCATTGGCGTGCTCATTCCGGCCCACAATGAGGCCCTATCCATTGCGCTAGTGCTGGGCGAAATTCCGGCCGGCCTGGCGCAGGAAGTGGTGGTGGTCGATAACGCCTCGACCGATGCCACGGCCGCCGCCGCCCGCGCCGCCGGGGCCACCGTGCTGGCCGAGCCCCGCCCCGGCTACGGCCAGGCGTGCCTGGCCGGGCTGGCCTACTACGCGGCCCAGCCCGCCAGCCGCACGCCGGACATCCTCGTGTTTCTCGACGGTGACCACTCCGATTTTCCCGAGGAGATGCCCGCCCTATTAGCTCCTATCCTGAGCGGCGCGGCCGAGCTGGTAATTGGCTCGCGGGCGCTGGGCCAGCGCGAGCGCGGGGCACTGCTGCCGCAGCAGCGCTTCGGCAACTGGCTGGCGACAAGACTATTGCGCCTACGCTACGGCGGCACCCACACCGACCTAGGGCCGTTTCGCGCCATCCGGGCCGATGCGCTGGCTCGCCTAGGCATGGTTGATACCAACTACGGCTGGACGGTGGAAATGCAAATAAAAGCCGCCCGCCTGGGCCTACGCGTGGCTGAAGTACCCGTGCGCTACCGCCGTCGCATCGGCACCTCCAAAATATCGGGTACCGTGCGCGGCACGCTGGGCGCGGGCTACAAGATTCTGTGGACGATTTTTAAGTATTGGTAGGCGGACGCCAACTACGCCCGACCGTTTCGTTTCAGAAGAATTCTTGGCTAACGCAAGCTGCTGCTCCGCGTAGTTTTTTGCCTCGGCCCGACGCAATCTCGGTTTATGCATTACATTTGTACCAATTAGTACAATTTTATTTCCACCCACCGCTAGCCATGACTGGCCGACCCAAAACGTTTGATGAGCACGAGGTAATCGAGCGGGCGCAGCGCGTGTTCTGGCAGCGGGGCTACTCGGCGGCCTCTACGGAGGAGCTGCTGGCCGCCATGGGCATTGGCAAAGGCAGCTTCTACCTGGCCTTTCCGGGCGGGAAGCGGGAGTTGTTTGAAAGAACAATGCAGCAGTTTCACCGCGATAGCCTGCACCAGCTGGCGCAGCGCGTGGCGGCGAGCGCGCAGCCGGTAGAGGTGGTGAAAGACTACTTTCGCCGCATCGCCACCGCCGCGCCCGACGCCCACGAAAAGGGCTGCTACCTGGGCAACACGGTGATGGAGATGGCCTCGCTCGACCCGCAGCTGCAGCAGGCCGCCGGCCAGATGCTCCAGCAGCTAGAGGCGCTGTTCTGCACGGTTATTCGGCAGGCCCAGGCCAGCGGCCAGCTCACCAACCCTACCGATGCGCGGCTGCTGGCCCGGCATCTGCTCACGCTCTGGAACGGCCTGAGCATTACCCGCCGCCTTTACCAGGATAATGCGCAGCTAAGCGAACTAATTGATTTGCAATTATCTGTGTTGACTTAATGTTTTTTTTGCTCAATTGTGTACCGATTAGTACACAATAATTGCTTGGCTTGTTTTTATTTCACTCACCCCAGTTTCTTTTGCTGATGACTCCTCAACCTCCCGTTTACTACCGCACGCTGGCCGTGGATGGCCTCGACCTGTTTTACCGCGAGGCGGGCCCGGCCGAGGCGCCGGTGCTGCTGCTGCTGCACGGCTTCCCCACCTCGTCGCACATGTTTCGGCAGCTGTTGCCGCTACTGGCCGACCGCTACCACGTGATTGCGCCCGACCTGCCGGGCTTTGGCTTCACCACCTCGCTGCCAGCCACGGAGTTTGCCTACACCTTCGGCCACTTGGCCGAAGTGCTCGACCGCTTCACCCAGGCGATAGGACTAGCCCGGTATGCGCTCTACATTTTTGACTATGGCGCGCCGGTGGGCCTGCGGCTGGCGATGGCGCACCCCGAGCGCATCACGGCCCTCATCACCCAAAATGGCAACGCCTACGAGGAGGGCCTGAGCGACGAGTGGGCCTCGGCCCGCACCTACTGGCAGCATCCCACGCCCGAAAACCGCGCCGCCCTGCGCGCCATGCACACCCCGGAGTTCGTCCAGTTGCAGTACCGCCACGGCACGCCCGACCCCGCGCAGGTGGCGCCCGAAGGCCCGGCGCTGGACCTCTGGGGCCTGGCCCGTCCCGGCCACGACGAGATGCAGCTCGACCTCATCCTGGACTATCGCACCAACGTGGCGCTGTACCCGCGCTTTCAGGAATATTTTCGCACCCATCGCCCGCCCACGCTGGCTGTATGGGGCGAAAACGACCCCTACTTTTTGCCCGCCGGGGCGCTGGCCTACCGCCGCGACAACCCCGCCGCCCAGGTGCACTTGCTACCCACTGGGCATTTTGCCTTGGAGACGCACGTGGTCGAAATCGCCGGCCTCATCCGTACTTTTCTGGCGCCCGTGCTGGGGTAGGGCGGACGGTGGACGTCAGCTAGTACTTGTTTCTAATTTGCTAATTCTCTTGTCTTTATGCAACTGCTCTCCGTAAACGTTGGCCGGCCTCAAACACTGAACTGGCACGACCGTGCCATTACGACGGCCATCTTCAAGCAGCCCGTGGCCGGGCCGGTGGCGCTGGCCGCGCTCAACCTGGTCGGCGATGCGCAGGCCGACCTGCGCGTGCACGGTGGCCCCGACAAGGCCGTGTACGCCTACGACGCCACCCACTACGCCGCCTGGCGCGCGCTGCTGCCCGCCTGGGCTGACTGGGCGCCCGGCTTGTTTGGGGAGAACCTGACCACGGACGGCCTGCTCGAAACGGCGGTGCGCGTGGGCGACGTATTTGGCCTAGGCACGGCCCGGCTGCGGGCCGTGCAGCCCCGGCAGCCCTGCCACAAGCTCAACGTGCGCTTCGACGACGCGGGCATGGCGGCGCGCTTTGCCCAGGTCGGCCGCCCCGGCATTTATTTTCGGGTTGAGACGCCGGGCCTGGTCCAAGCCGGCGACGCGCTCACCCTGCTCGAAGCGGCGGCTACTACCATCACCATTCAGGATATCTCGCAGCTGCTGGCGCGCACCGTCGAAGCCAGCCAGCTAGCCGAAGCGCTGGCGCTACCTCACCTGCCCGCCGAGGTGCGCCGGCAGCTCAGCGGCCGCTGAGTAAGCCAATAAATTGGTTTTCAGTCGAAAACAAGCTGATAAGAATTGGCAGGGTTGCCCACCCCAAATGTGGGGGCGCGACGCAACAAGCCGCCGCTTGAGTTAACCAGCCAAGCCGCTTCCCAGGTAGCTGCGGTGGCGTTACCTGAAATTTTGGGCGTACTCTTACGCTATCCCCGGTTTCAGTGTGCGGCAAATAGTGCCTGATTTTTTTATCCCCTTCTCCCGTCTCCGCACCACCCAGCTGCTAGCCCTGCTGCTGACGGGGACCGCCTACTGGGCGCTGGCCTACGCCACCCCGCGCCCGCATTTTGGGCAGTTGCTGGGGCTATTCGCGGTGGCTGGCGCGGCCTACGCTTGGTTGCTGCACACGCGGCTGCCGCTGCGCTGGGGGCTGGGGGCGGCACTGGTATTTCGGTTGCTCTGGCTGCCGGCCACCCCGGCGCTGAGCGACGATTTTTACCGCTTCCGCTGGGATGGCCTACTGGTGAGCCACGGCCACAACCCCTTCGCCGAAACACCTCGCCAGCTGCTCGCGCACCCGCCCGCCGACTCGGCTGCGCTGCCCATAACCGAGCTACGCCGCCTGCTACCGCAGCTTAATTCGCAGACCTATTTTTCGGTGTACCCGCCCGTGTGCCAGGCGCTGTACGGCGCGGCGGCGCGGGCTTTTCCCACCTCCCAAACCGGCTTTTTGGTGGTAGTGCGCCTGGCCCTACTGCTGGCCGATGCGGGCGCGGCGGCGCTGCTGCTCTGGCTGCTGCCGCTGGCCGGCTGGCCCGCCCGCCGCGCCCTGGGCTACTTGCTGCATCCGCTGGTAGTGGTAGAGGTAGCGGGCAACGTGCACATGGAAGGCGTAGTCGTATGCTTTTTGCTGCTAACGGGCGCCCTGCTGGCCCGCCGCCGGCTGGCCCTGGCGGCGGGCGCGCTGGCCCTAGCCGTGGCCACCAAGCTGTTGCCCCTGCTGGCGGTGCCGCTGCTGGCCCGGCGCCTAGGTTGGCCCCCAATGTGGCGCTTCGGGCTGGTGCTGGCGGGCAGCTTATTCCTACTGTTTCTGCCGTTTTTGTCGGGGCAGTTGCTGGGGCACCTCGGCCGTAGCCTAGGCCTGTATTTTCACAGTTTTGAGTTTAATGCCAGTGTGTTCTACGTGCTGCGGGCGCTCGGCAACTGGCTGGTGGGCTACGACCTGGTGGGCGGCCTAGGGCCACTGCTGGGGCTGAGCGCGGCCGGCCTCACGCTGTGGCTGGCGCGGCGGGCGGAGCGGCCCCCGCTGGCGGCGCTGCCGCATTGGCTGCTGCTCACACTCAGCGGCTACTTGGCCCTGGCCACCACCGTGCACCCTTGGTACCTGGTGCCGCTGGTGGCGCTGAGCTGCTTTTCGCCCCTGCGCTACGCTCGGGTGTGGGCGGGCCTGGCGGTGCTCTCCTACGCGGCTTACCGCACCCCGGCTTACACCGAAAGCCCTGCGCTGCTGCTACTTGAATACGGTGGCGTGCTGGCCTGGGCGGCCGGGGAATATTACCTAGGTCGCAGGCCTCGGGCGCAGCAGGCCAAACCCGCGGCTAGCGCCCGCGCCAGGTAGCCAGGTCCTGGGCCGAGTCTACGTCGTGCAGCGTGGGCAGCTGGGCCACGCGCAGGCCCAAGCGGGCCGCATCGGCTAGGGTATCGGGCAGCACGGTGGCGGTGCTCCAATTCTTATTGTCGAATAGCTCGGCATGTAGCTGGTTCATTCCCAGCAGGTAATAACCGCCATCATCGGCCGGGCCCACCACCAAGTCGTGGCGCAGCAGCTGGTCGAAAGCCTGGCGCAGCAGCTCGGCGCTCAGGTCGGGGCAGTCGGTACCGATAATAACCACCCGGCCTGCGCCCGCGCCAAAGGCCTCGGCGAAGGCCTGCGCCATGCGCGTGCCCAGCGAGTCGGCGGCGGGCTGCACGCGCCAGGGCAGGCCGGGCCACTCGGGCCGGGGCTTGTGCGGGTCGGCGCCGGCGGGCGCCTCGGCTAGCCACACCGTGGCCGGCACCTGAGCCGCGGCTACTGCGGCGGCGGTCAGGGCCAACAGCTCGCGGTACACGGCCAGCGCCGCTTCGGCCCCGATGCCCGCCGCCAGGCGCGTTTTCACGCGCCCCAGCACGGGCTCGCGGGCAAAGACCAGTACGTGCGAAGCAGCAGGAAGGGCAGGATTCATGCGAGCGCTTTTTAACTTGAACAACCAGAGCGGCAAGCTACGGCCGGCCCTGCAAACGCTGCCCGCCCCACCATAGCCGGCTACTATCTGCACCGCCGCCACGCCAATCCTGCCCGCCGACAAGCGTGGCAATGCCTTGCGGGCAAAAACCCCGTTGGTCAAGTACTTACGCACCAGGCTACTCACCGCGGGCGGCAATGCCCTACGCGGCCCTTATGCCCGTAGACGGCGCGCAGTTTTCCGGCCTTTCATCACCAGCCGGTCGGCTCGGCACCCCCCTAGGCGCTGCAATAATGCGCGGTGCAAACCAATGTAGATAGCCGCAGGCCAACTGAATTTAGAATGGGTCACTCCTGTCGGGCTCCCAAAATCGCGGCGTTAGCGGATAGCATTGCAGCACGGTGCCCGTAGGCAAAACGATGAACGCCATGCTATCCCGCTCGACTTTCCCCTTTTTGCTCGTCATCTGAAACGTGTGCCAGACCCGCCAACCAGTCGTCGTAACGGTTGCGGCTTTGGGATTGGCGTGCTGCACGCTGTCGAGCAGTCTACTGACAGTGAGGGCGCGCTTTTGGGCGCGGTGGTCCACCACGTCGGCCACCGCCGCCGCCTGCATCAAGGCCGCCTGGCTGTAGCCCTTCCGAATCAGGTCCTGGGCATTGATAATAGTATCATAAAAAGCGGTAGCGCGCTGCTTGTCTACTGCCCAAAGCGCTAGCTGCCGCTGCACGGCCAGCTCGCCCATGTCCTCGGCGCGCAAAGGCGTGGCGTCGGTCCACTTCAGCGGCTTATAGGTATAGTCTTCACCCGCAGTCTTTTGAATAAGCTGCGCGATGGCCGCGTGGGCGGTAGCCGGGCCAGCAGATTGGTCGCCAGACTTGCTTTTAGAACAGCCTGCTGCTACTGCTACGAGCAGAACAACGCGTAAAAAATGTTTCATCAGTGGTTAGAAATGCACCTCAGCCAGACCTAGGTGCGCCACGGCGAAGGTAGAAGCTGGGCGCCGCTCTAGCCACCGGCCCGCTAGCTCCCTTGCGGGCCGTCCGGCACCGCGGCCCCACCCATCGGAAAGACCAGGGTGAAGGCGGTGCCCTGCCCCAGCGTGCTGGCCACGGTGCGCTCGATGGCCAGCAGCTCGCAGGCCTTGGCCACGATGGAAAGCCCCAGGCCGGTGCCATCGATGTGCTTGTGGGCCAGCGCCTCGGAGCGGTAGAGCGGGTCGAAGATGCGCGCCAGGTCATCGGGCCGGATACCGATGCCCTGGTCGGTGATGGCGCAGCTCAGGTGCGAAGTACCTAGGGCCAAGGCCACGCCGATGGTCGAGCCGGCCGGCGAGTACTTGATGGCGTTAGCCAGCACGTTGTCCAGAATCAAATCGACCAGAAAGGGGTCCGAAACGATGGTCGCGCTCACCCCGTCCTCCACGTCCACCCGGATGCGCTTGGCGCTGAGGTCAGCCCGGCGGCGGTGCAGCACCTCGTGCACGCAGCTGAGCACGCTCAGCTCCTGGCGGCGCAGGCTCTTGGCGTGGTTTTCGAAGCGGGCCAGCAGCAGCAATTGCTCGACTAGGTGCGTGAGGCGGTCAATTTCGTGCATGCCCAGCGTGATGCTTTCGACGTACTCGGCCGCGCTGCGGGGCTTGCGGATGAGCACTTCGAGCGTGCCCCGCAGCACGGCCAGCGGCGTGCGCAGCTCGTGCGAGGCATCGGCCGTGAACTGCTTTTCGCGGGCCACGGCCTGCTCCACGCGGTGCAGCAGCCCGTTGATGGCGCTGGCCAGCGTGTGCAGCTCGTCGGGGCGCGGCGGTAGGGCAATGCGCTCGGCTAAGTTGCTGCGCGTGATGCGGTTGGTCGCCGCCGTAATCTGGGTAATGGGCGCAATGCTGCGCCCCGCCAGCAGCCGCGCGCCGCCAAACAGCGCCAGCAGCACCACCGGGTACGAGCCCAGCAGCACCAGGCGCAGGCTGGCCAGCACGTGCTGCGCGGCCTCCGACGAGATGGCCGCCAGCAGGTAGCCCGCCGGCCCGCCGCCCGCCGCCGCCAGGCGCACCTGCACCTGCCGGATGGCCGTGCCCCGCAGCTGCGAGTTGAAGGGCACCCGGCCGGCCGGCGTGGCATCGAAGGTGAGCTGCTCGCCCTTGAGGTTGGGCGAGCGGTCGAGCAACTGGCCCCGCGGGTCGGTTATCTGAATAAACACGGGGTCTACCTGCACCTCGCGGTGCTCGCGCTCCTCCCACTCATCTTTGTGCGCAAAGCGGATGGTGCGGCCCGCTAGGCTCACTTCCTGCCGGTGCTTGGCCACCTCGTAGCGCAGGTCGGCGTCGAGGTCGAGGTACACGCGGTGGTGCACCACTCCAAACACCACTAGGTAGGCCGCCGCCACCAGCGCGGCGGTGGCCAGCACGTAGTACAGGGCAATGCGGTCTTTAAAGCGAAGCGTCGTCATCTTGCTCTTAGTCGCGGGCGACATACCCAATGCCGCGAATGGTCTGTAAATAATCGTCGTCCTTGCTCAGGCCCAGCTTCTTACGCAAGGCGTTCATGTACACGTCGATTACGCCCGTGTTGTACTCGAAGTGAATGTCCCACACGTTCTCGATGAGCTGGCGGCGGCGGCACACCTTGCCCTTGTGGCGCAGCAGGTATTCGAGCAGCGCAAACTCCTTCTGGGTCAGGCTGATTTCCTCGTCGTGCTTGTACACCTGGTGGGTGCCCACGTCGAGCACAATGGGCCCCACTGCAAACCGCTCGGGCGGCTGCCCGGCCGGCCGCAGCTGCACCCGCACGCGCTCCAATAATTCCTCAAAATGAAACGGCTTCTTAATATAGTCGTTGGCCCCGGCCTGCAAGCCCGCCACGGTGTCGGCCACCGTGTCCTTGGCCGTCAGGAAGATGATGGGCGTCTGGTTGTGGCCGCTGCGCAGCTGGCGGCACACCTCCAGGCCGGTGAGGCCGGGCAGCATCCAGTCTACCAGCAGCAGGTCGTAGGGCTGCGCCTGGGCCTGGGCGAGCCCCTCGGTGCCGCTGCCCACCACGTCGACCAGAAAGGCTTCTTCCTCCAGGCCCTGCTTCAGGAACCGGGCAATGCCCGGCTCGTCTTCGATTACTAGTAAGCGCATGATATGCTAAACGGCAATAAGCCCCGCTTGGGCGCGGGGCCGCGCCAGGCCGCCTGCATTTTAAGCTGATTTTAAGCTTCTGCTAAGGTAGCGCTAAGGCTGCTGGGCGTTTTAGCCCCACCAAACCAATCGCCCCGCTATAGCGGCGCATATTTTCCCTTTTTATGAAAGCCTACCTTTTGGCGGCCGTAGTGGCCCTGCTCACGGCCGCCGCCCCCCACGCCCACGCCCAAACCCGCCGCGCCGCCCGCAATGCCGCCGCGCCAGCCGCCGGCCCGGCCCAGGTCCTGCCGCCCGGCAGCGCCACGGCGCCGGTAAATACCCCTACCCCCCCAGCCGACCCCAACGGCAAGCTCGACTACCGCAACCCGGCCGCCGACCAGCTCATTCCGGTGGAGGCCGACAAGCGCAAGCCCATCACCGACGACCTACAAGCCACGGTAGTAGAGCTGCTGGAGCTCTACCACGACTCGAAGCAGAGCCACTGGAACCTGCGCGGCCCGCTCTACCTGCCCCTGCACGAGCAGCTCCAGGACAATGCCGATGCCTACCTCAAATACGCCGACCTGCTGGCCGAGCGCGTGCTGCAAGTGGGCAACCCCATCGACGGTCGCACCGGCGTGGTGGCCGCCACGGCCAACCTAGGCGAGTTTCTCGGCGGCTACCTCTCCGATAAGCAGGTGCTCATCCTCATGACCGAGCGCATCACGACCGTGGCCAAGCGCGTGCGCCAGCGCATCGACCACCTCAGCAAAGTAGATGAGGTGACCTCTAACCAGTTGCAGGAGCTGAGCTACGAGCTCGACAAACACGTGTGGCAGTTCCGGGTGCACATGCAGTAGCCCTAGGTGGCTTGCGAATGCGTCAATTGCGCCGCTCAGCCCTAGACATGCTGAGCGGCGCAATTGGCCTTTGTTAAGCTGGGTACCGCGGCCTGATTAGCTCAGCTAAAGCGGCTTACTACCCTACCTTCGTGCGGCACCTTGCGCCTGCGAGGTTCTCCCAACTTTACCGTGGACTGGATTTACGCCGTACCCAACTGGTTGCTCTTTGCTTTTTGCTGCGGCGCTACGTTGGTTTTTTCGCTGGTGGGCCTGGTGCTGCTGCGGCCCTGGGTGCGGGCCCACGTGCAGGACACGGCCGAGCACAACGACCTGGTAAGCTATTTCCTGGGGGTTTCGGGCGTCATTTATGGCATCTTACTGGGCCTGGTGGCCGCGGGCGTGTGGAGCAATTCGCAGACCCTCTCGGGCCAGGTCGATAATGAAGCCACCATCACGGCGGCCCTGTACCAGGACATGGCAACGTACCCGCCGGCGGCGCGCCGGCTTTATGAGCAGGAGCTCCGGACCTATGTCAGGGCCGTTATTCACCAGGACTGGCCCGCGCACCACCAGGGCCGGATACCGCAGGCAAGCAGCACGTTGCTGCGCGCCTTCAAAAACGACTTTCTCGCCTTTGAGCCGCCCACTCCAAGGCTGCAGATAGTGCACCAACAGGCCATTAACCAAGTCAATGAGCTACTACTGGCGCATCGGCTGCGGCTGCGGGGCGACCAAGCCAATTTACCCAGCTTGCTGTGGTGGGTGCTCATTCTGGGCGCCGCCATTAACGTGGCTATCTCCTGGTTTTTTGTCGCCGCCGATGCCACCCACCAGGTAGCCCTCACGTGCTTGGTTGCCCTGCTGCTAGGGGCCCTGCTTTTTCTGACGGCGGCCATGGACAATCCCTTCCGGGGTGCTTTCAGCGTAGATGCGAGTGCTTTCGAGTCCGTGCTCTATGAGATGGTCAACTACTGACGGCCGCCGAGTGCTCATCAGCGCACCTAGGGCTGAGCAAGGGCGCCGACCGGCAAGCAAGGGCAGGGCTGTGGCTACTTCATGAAAAACAGCTGCCTACCGCCGTATTTTAGGCTTGTTTTTGTTAAGCTTTTCCCCACCAGCCCATGCTTGCTGGTTTGGGGGCATATAAGCCCAGAGCCGGCTTTATTGCCACCGCGCCAAAGGCATTCGTTACGTTACTTTTATCAAGCCTCTTCGCCATGCGTGCGCTGCTGAATTCGTTCACCATCAGTCTTTTTATTACGGCCTCTGTCGGGGTTCAGGTCAGCTGGGGCCAAACTGCACCAGCCCCGGCCTGGAACACCTCGCTGCCCGAGGCCCTGGCGCAGGCCAAAGCCAGCCAGAAGCCGGTACTGGCCGTGTTTTCGGGCTCCGACTGGTGCAAGCCCTGCATGCAGCTCAAGCAGGAAGTATTTGACCAGCCCGAGTTTGCCAGCTTCGCCCAGGACCGGTTTGTGCTGGCGCGCTTCGACTTTCCGCGCAACAAGAAAAACCGTCTCGCCCCGGCCCAGACCAAGCTCAGCGAGGAGGCCGCGGCCCAGCTCAATAAGGAGGGCGCCTTTCCGGCCGTGGTGCTGCTCTCGCCCGAGGGCCGCATCCTGGGCCGCACCGGCTACCGCCCCGGCGGGGCCGCGGCCTACGATGCGTACCTGACGCAGCTGCTCGCTAAAAAATAACGGTCTATGCTACACTCTTGGTTAGCAGTCCGTTGGTTTACGCTTGTGGTAGCTACTACGCTAGTGGGGTTGCTGCGCAGCGGCCCCGCTGAGGCGCAAGGCACGCAGGCCGCCCCGGCGCCCCGCGCCCGGGCCTACACCCGCAGCGCCCACCTCATGGGGTCGCACTTCACGTTCACGGCCGTGTCACCCGACGATTCACTGGCCTGGCGGGCCCTGCGCGCCGGCCTGCGCGAAACCCAGCGCATCGACCGCCTGTGCTCCTATTGGGATTCGACTTCGCAGATAACCAAAATCAACCGCCTGGCCGGCGTCCGGCCGGTGGTGGTCGACCAGGAGGTGTTTGACCTGATTGAGCGCACGCTGAAAATCTCGGCGCTGAGCGACGGCGCGTTCGACATCACGTTTGCCAGCGGCGACAAGATTTACAAGTTCGACAAGCAGGCGCACGCCAGCCTGCCCGACTCGGCCACGGTGCGCAATTCGGTGCGCCGCATCGGGTGGCAGAAGGTGAAACTCGACCCGGCCACGCGCACAGTTTTTCTACCCGAAAAAGGCATGCGCATCAACCTAGCGGGCATTTTGCAAGGCTACGGGGTGCGCCGCGCCCAGGAGCTGATGAAGAAAATGGGCATCGCGGGCGGCCTCATCAACGGCTCGGGCGACGTGTACTGCTGGGGCCAGCAGCCCGACGGCAGCGGCTGGCGCATCGCCATCGGCGACCCCGCCCGCCCGCAAAGCGTATCGTCGTGGCTCACGGTGAGCGACCTAGCTGTAGTTACGGCCGGCAACTACGAGCAGTATTTCACGGTGGGCGGCCGCTACTACGGCCACATCATCAACCCCCACACCGGCTACCCGGCCACGGGCCTGCGCTCGGTCACCATCATTTGCCCCGACGTGGAGCTGGCCGACGCGCTCGACGATGCCGTGTTCGTGCTCGGCCCCGAGCAGGGGCTGGCCCTGATAAACCGACTCAAAGGCGTCAGCTGCACACTCATCGATGACAGCGGCCAGACCTTGGTTTCCAAGGGCATGCAGCTCCACTCCTACCACAGCGCGGCCCCGGCGGCCGCGGCCCATTCTACTCCCAAGCCATGACTTATTCTGTACGCTTGCGCCCGGCCCTGCTGGGCTTGCTGCTGGCCGGCGCGGCCACCTTGCCCGGCTGCGTGTCGGTAGCCGCCTACCAAAAAGCCTACCTCAACGACGAGGATATGAAGCTGGCCACTAAGAAAGTGGAAACCCCCGAGGTCAACTTCGAAAGCTACCGCGAAGGCGCCGGCGGCGCCAACGGCGGCAAAGTAGGCGGCGGCTGCGGCTGCAATTAACCAGTAGGACTTTGTAGTCCGAGCGTGAGCGCCGCTCTCATCCCACACCTAGGGCCGTTTTGACGCAGATGCTCGCTGCGCTCGCGCTCGGACTACAAAGTCCAAGCTACACTGACTATTTTTTGTGAAAAACGTACTACTCTTCTGCCTGCTTGCCGCGCCCCTGGCCGCTTTCGCGCAGGCCACGCCCACGCCCAACCGCCTCGATGGCTCGGGCCTCTCGCCCAATGCGGCGCAGCTGCCCACGCCCGGCCGCTACGGCGAAACGGAAGTCGACATCCTAGGCAGCTACTACCAGCAAAGCGGCAACCACTCGGCCGTGGAGGGCGGCATCGGCAGCCAGCACCTGACCGACACGGCGCCGACCATCCTGCTCAACGTGCCGCTCGACTCGACCACCCGCCTGGCCGCCAACGTGGGCATCGACTACTACACCTCGGCCTCGTCGGATAAAATCGACCAGGTAATGTCGTCGCCCTCGGCGGCCGATGCGCGTATCCACGCCGATTTTGGCCTGGCGCGCGTGCTGGCCGACAAGCTCACCACGGTGGGCCTGGGCGCGGGCGTATCGAAGGAGTATGACTACCTGTCGTTTAACCTGCTGGCCAGCTGGGCCCGCGCCTCCCAGGATGGCAACCGCCAGCTGAGCGTGAGCGGGCAGGCCTTTATTGATAAAATCACGCTCATCACGCCCGCCGAGCTGCGGGTGGGCGGCACCCGCAACAAAAACTACGGCTCCGACAAGCGCCAGAGCTTCACACTGTCGGTGGTGTACGCGCAGGTGCTCAGCAAGCGCCTGCAAGCGTCCATCAGCATCGAGCCGGTGGTGCAGCGCGGGCTGTTGAGCACGCCGTTTCAGCGGGTCTATTTCTTCGATAGCAACCCCGCCCTAGGTGCACCCGGCGCGCTGGGCACGGCCTTGGCCGAAGTGCTGCCGCGCCTGCGCTACAAGTACCCCGCCAGCGTGCGCCTTACCTACTACGCCACCGACCTGGTGCAGCTGCGCGGTTTCTACCGCTTCTATAACGACAACTTCGGCATCCGGGCCCACACCTTCGAGCTGGAAGTGCCGGTGAAAGTGACGCCCTTTTTCACGCTCTACCCCTTCTACCGCTACCACACCCAAACGGCGGCCGACTACTTCGCGCCCTACCTTCAGCATTCGGTCAAGGACGAGTATTTCACCTCTGACTACGACCTGTCGGCCTTCTCGGCCAATAAGCTGGGCCTAGGGTTTCGCTACGCGCCGCTCTACGGGCTGGGCCGGTTCAAAACGCCTTTTGGCGGCGGCAAGATTACCAAGTTCAAGTCGCTGGATGTGCGCTACGGCTACTACCGCCAGAGCACTGGCCTCACGGCCAACATCATCAGCGCCAACCTGGCGTTTACCATGCCCTAGGCGCGGCACCGGGCGGTTTTATCGCAATTTAATTCTAGTGACTTATGCAACACGTGGAGCGGCACCACACGCACCGCCTCGGCTGGCTCCGGGCGGCCGTGCTGGGTGCCAACGATGGCATTATTTCTACGGCTAGCCTGGTGGTGGGCGTGGCCGCGGCCAATGCCACGCCGCACAACGTGCTGCTGACGGGCGTGGCGGGCCTGGTGGCCGGGGCCATGTCGATGGCCACCGGCGAGTACGTGTCCGTCAGCTCGCAGGCCGATTCGGAGCGGGCCGACCTGGCCCGCGAGCGGGAGGAGCTGCGCACCGACCCCATTGCCGAGCAGCAGGAACTGGCCGACATCTACGTGGGGCGCGGCCTGGCACCGGCGCTGGCCCTGCAAGTGGCGCAGCAGCTCATGGCCCACGATGCGCTGGGCACCCACGCCCGCGAGGAGCTGGGCATCTCCGAAGCCATTACGGCCAACCCCATTGAGGCGGCGCTGGCCTCGGCGGCTTCTTTCACGGTGGGGGCGGCCTTGCCGCTGGCTATCATTTTGCTGGCGCCCGCCACCGGGTTGGCCTGGACGGTTTCGGTCACGACCTTATTTTTTTTAGCGGCCCTAGGGGCGCTGGCCGCCTACGTGGGCGGCTCGGGCATGCTGCGCGCTGCCGCCCGCGTCACCTTCTGGGGCGCGCTGGCCATGGGTCTCACGGCCGCCGTGGGTCATTTCTTTAACGTGGCACCCTAGGCGGAGCACGCCCTGGCCAGGGTGCTTTCGGGGTCATGCTGCCCACTGAAAAGAGGCTTCTCACCGCGGTGAGAAGCCTCTTTTCAGTGGGCAGCATGAGGCGAGCAGCGCGCGCAGCTTACAGGTTCGGTCGGTCGTCCTGGCCTTGTTCTTCCAGATAGTCGGTCAGCTCCTGGCAGAGGGCGCGCATTTTGGCGGCCATTTTCTGGTCGCTGGTGGCGGTCACGATGGTTTCGGCCATCGAGCCAATGGTATCCACCACAAAATACTTCATCGCATCCGTGGGCATGTCCTTGGTCCACAGGTCTATCTTCATCGTGCCGTCAGAGTTACGGTCCCAGATGGAGATGTTGATGGCTTTGGCAAAGTGAATGTCCTGCCCCGCATCGGTGGCCTGCCAGCTAATAGCTTCTGGTACTTTTTGGTCGTCCAGCGCGATGCTAAAACGAATTTCAGACTTCTTCATCACAAATTCAAACAAGACCGCAGATTTAGCGGATTTAACGGATTTCGCAGATACGCCCGCCTACGGCGGGCTGACTAACCTAGGTGGATGACAGCTGGGATGAGGCATCGAATAACCTAACCACAGCTGGCAGTACTTCGCAGCACAAAACAGACCAACCAAATTCAGGAGCCAGCCTGCGCAGCAGGCGTATCCGCGAAATCCGTTAAATCCGTTAAATCTGCGATTAGACGTAGTTGTTGAGCATCACGGGCATCACCAGCATCAGGATGCTCTCGTTTTCGTCAGCCTGGGCGGGCATCAGCAGGCCGGCGCGGTTGGGCGTGCTTAGCTCCAGGGTGATATCTTCGGAGTCGATGTTGGACAGCATTTCGAGTAGGAAGCGGGCGTTGAAACCGATTTCCATGTCCTCGCCATCGTACTGGCAGGCCAGCGTTTCCTTGGCTTCGTTGCTGAAGTCGAGGTCTTCGGCCGAAATCACCAGCTCCGAGCCCGTGAGGCGCAGGCGCACCTGGTGGGTGGTTTTGTTGGAATAGATGCTGATGCGACGCACCGAATTAAGTATCTCGGCGCGGTTGATGGTCAGCTTGTTGGGGTTGCTAACCGGAATCACATTCTCGTAGTCGGGGTAGCGCTCGTCGATGAGGCGGCAGACCAGGCGCATCTGGTTGAACGAGAAGAACGCGTTGCTCTGGTTGAACTCGATGCGGACCGGCGTAGCCTCGCTGGGCAAGGAGCTTTTGAGCAGATTGAAAGCCTTGCGCGGGATGATGAGGTTGGCCGTTTGGCCGGCGCCCACGTCCTGGCGGCGGTAGCGCAGCAGGCGGTGGCCATCGGTGGCCACGAAGGTGACCTGGGCCTCGCCCAGCTGCACCAAAATGCCCGTCATGGCGGGGCGCAGCTCGTCGGTGCTCACCGCGAAGATGGTCTTGTTGATGGCCCGCGCCAGCGACGACGACGGAATTTCGACCGGGGCCGAGCCCTTCACCACCGGCACGCGGGGGAAGTCAGCGGCGTTTTCGCCGGCCAGCTTATAGCGCCCGTTCGAGGAGCTGATTTCGATGTTATAGGTCTCCTCGTCCAGGGTGAAAGTCACAGGCTGGTCGGGCAGGTTCTTGAGCGTATCGAGCAGAATGCGGGCGGGCGCGGCAATGCGCCCGGCCTCCTGGGCCTCGATGGGCAGCTCCGTAATCATGCTCGTTTCGAGGTCCGAGGCCGTAATCGTCAGCTTACCGGGCTCAATCTCGAAGAGAAAATTCTCCAGAATGGGCACCACGGGATTGTTCGTTACCACGCCGTTGATGCTCTGGAGCTGCTTGAGCAGGGCCGAGGACGAAACGATGAATTTCATAAATAAAAGCTAGGCAGGGGCCGAAGTTTGGGAGGCAACAAAGATACGCCCGGCAGACGGGGTTTAGAAAAACTTGTCTTTTCACGAGTTTATTCTGGCAAAAGCTGACCTTATCTAAACCTCCTTAAACAACTTTTGAATAAGTAGTTAGTGCATAGTTATCACTTTTTATCCCGGCCATCAAAATCCAGATGTCCTAGTGGGTGCGCGCCGGGCTCCTGCCCTAGGTGGCCCAGCGCAGCAAGTGATGGCCCTGGGCCCAGCCTGCGTTTAGTACAATGCCGCCGCCGGCCGGGCCGGCCCTAGGTCGCCCACGGCGCCGGCCAGCCGACTAGGCGGCCCGTGCCGCGGGCGCAACGGGGCGCAACGGGGCAGCGGGCCGGTGCGTAGGGAGGCATTCGCGTTTAGCACGCCCTTCCCTTATGAAACCGCACGTAATCTGCCACATGATGGCCTCGCTCGATGGCCGCATCATCACCAAGCGCTGGGGTGCCAACACCAGCACCAAAGCCTACGAAACCACGGCCGCCCACTTCGACGCACAAGCCTGGCTGTGCGGGCGCGTGACGATGGAGCAGGACTTCACCGACGGCCTGCCGCCCGACTTGCAGCCGGGCAGCGCGCCGCCCGACCGCCACGACTTTGTGGCCGATGCCAACGCTGAGTCGTTTGCCATCGCCATTGATGCGCACGGCAAGCTGGGCTGGGAGGCGAGCACCATCGACAACGACCACGTTATCAGCGTACTGACCGAGCAGGTCAGCGACGAGTACCTGGCCTACCTGCGGCGGCAGGGCGTGTCCTACCTGTTTGGCGGCGCGCAGGAGCTGGATTTTGCGCTGGTGCTCGACAAGCTCGGGCGGCTGTTTCCCATCAAAACCATTTTGCTCGAAGGCGGCGGGCACGTCAACGGCTCACTGCTCAAGGCGGGACTAATCGATGAGCTCAGTCTGCTCCACTACCCGGTTATCGACGGGGCGGCTAGCTCGCCCACCATCTTCGAGCAGGGCCAGCAGCCAGGGCCGGCGGCGCAACTGCGCTTGCAGCACGTAGAGCAGCTGCCCGAGGGTTTGCTGTGGCTACGTTACGCCGTAGTTAACGGCTAATCGCCAGCTACAAAGCGCAAAGCACTGACTTAAAGTCAACTGCTTACAGAATATTCATCTGAAATTCATTTTGTAATACGGGCGTCACATTGGGGTAACAGGAAACGGGGAATTTTGTACCCGTTATGCAAAATACTGCTACCAAAATCCTGTTTGTGTTCCTCTGCGTGACGCCCGCCGGCCTCGTGCTGGCGCAAACCACGGGCCGCCTCGAAGGCACCTATAAGGACGCCAAAAACCAGGAGGCCATCATCGGCGGCACGGTGCGCCTAGAAAACACCACCCTGGCAGCGCCCACCGACGAAAAGGGCCACTACCTGCTGACCAACGTGCCGGCCGGCACCTACACGGTCATCATCTCGTCGGTGTCGTACAAGTCGCTGACCCTGCCCAAGGTGGTGGTGACGGCCGGCAAAACGACAGTGCTCAACGGCCAGCTTGCCCCCGACAACACCCAGCTCGGCGAAGTAACCGTGAGCGGCGTGCGCCGCACCAACACGGAGGTGTCGGTGATTAACGAAATCCGGCAGGCCAACGTGGTGGTCAGCGGCATTTCGTCGGAGCAGATTGTGAAAACCCAGGACCGCGACGCGGCCGAGGTAGTGCGCCGCATTCCGGGCGTCACGATTGTGGACAACCGCTTTATCCAGGTGCGGGGCCTGAGCGACCGCTATAATACGGTGTGGCTCAACGACGTGACGGCGCCTAGCTCGGAGACGGACCGCAAGTCGTTTTCGTTCGACATCGTGCCGAGCTCGCTCATCGACCGGGTGCTAGTATTCAAAGACCCCTCGCCCGAGCTGCCCGGCGACTTTGCCGGCGGCCTGGTAAAAGTGTACCTGCGCAAGCCGGTTTTCAACGAAAAGCAGTTCACGGTCAACTACTCGTCGGGCTACCGGCAGGGTACCACGGGGCGCGATTTCTACACCGACCGGCCCCAGACGGGCGACGCCCTCGGCTTCGGGGCCACCAAGCGCGACCTGCCCAATGGCATGCCGCCCCTGAGCACCGCCTACCAGCAGTACGAGCGCGATTTCTACGCCAAGCAGCTCGACAACAACTTCGGAATTTTCAAGACCAAGGCCATGCCGGATATGCGCTTCAACGCGGCGTATCTGACCCAGATAAAGCTGGCCGGACTAGAAATTGGTAGCGTGTCGTCGGTGAACTATACCAACACGTACACGCACTTCAACGTCAACCGCAACCAGTTTGACGTGACGGGCGCGCGCACCGACCAGTTCCGCGACGACCAATCGACGCAGAATATTCGCCTAGGGGCCATCCAGAATTTTAGCCTGGTGCTGCCCCACGGCGGGCGCCTGGAGTTCCGCAACCTCTTTAGCCAGCAGGCCCGCAACCAGCAGGTGACCCGCGACGGCGCCGACGACAACGGCGTCATCAACCGCCGCAGCTACCTGCAAGGCTACCAAGGCCGCACCACCTACACCGGCCAGCTGGCCGGCTCGCACAAGGCAGCCGACGAGAAAACCAGCTTCGACTGGGTGGGTGGCTACGGCTACTCGGCTCGTAACGAGCCCGATTTGCGGCGCGTGTCGTACCAGATTACGCCCGGCACCGACAACGTGCCCGAAACCCAGACCGTGCTGACGCCCGCCACCGGCCAGGTCGATGTCAACAACGCCGGGCGCCTGTACCAGAAGCTGAGCGAGCACAGCTTCACGCTGAACGCCAACCTGAAGCGCACCGTGGACGTGGCCGACCGCAAGGTCGAAATCGGGGCCGGCACCTACCTAGAGTACCGCCGCCGCGCCTTTGCTGCCCGCGCCTTTGGCTACTCGCTGAACGCCGGCGGGCTGGCCGGGCTGCGCAACGAGAACGTGGGCAACATCTTCTCGCCCCAAAATATCGGCTCCGACGGCTTCCGGGTCGATGAGGACCTGAACTCGACCTACCGCTACGGGGCGCGCAACGAGCTGGGTGCTTTCTACCTGTCGCTGAATATTCCCTTCACCGACAAGCTGAAGCTAGTGACCGGCGCCCGCTACGAGCACAACCTGCAATTCATCGAAACCGGCCTCAATGGCCAGCCGGTGAGCCAGAATACGCCGACCAACTTCGTGCTGCCCTCGGCCAACCTGAGCTACAACTTCAACGCCACCAGCCTACTGCGCGCTTCTTACGGCCGCAGCCTCAACCGGCCCGAGTTTCGCGAGGCGGCGCCGTTCTTCTACTACGACTTTGACTTCAACGTGCTGAACTACGGCTCGTTGTACCTCAACCCCACTAACCCGCTGAAGGTCGCCACCATCGATAACTTCGACCTGCGCTACGAATGGTACCCCACGCCCGGCGACCTGGTGCATGTGGGGGCGTTCTATAAAAACTTCACGAACCCCATCGAGAACGTGGTGGTGCTGACCACCAACCTGGCCTACACCTTCGCCAACGCGCCGAGTGCCTACGCCTACGGGGTGGAGCTGGACCTCAAGAAGAACCTGGGCTTTGCCGGCGAGGCCTTCAAAAACCTGTCGCTGGTGTTCAACGCCTCGCTCATCAAGAGCCAGGTAACCCTAGGTGACGGCATCGTGGCCTGGAACAGCAAGCGCGCCCTGCAGGGCCAGTCGCCCTACGTGTTCAACGGTGGCCTGTACTTCAACACCCCCGACAACGCGTGGCAGGTAACGGCGCTCTACAACGTGTTTGGGCCACGCATTCTGTTCGCAGGCTCCGACCAGTACCCCGACGTGGTGGAGATGCCGCGCCACACCATCGACCTGTCGCTGACCAAGACGATTTCGCACAACCTCTCGCTGAACGCTGGCGTGCAGGACCTGCTGAACCAGCGCGTGAACCTGGTGCAGGACTACGCCCGCGATGGCAAGTACACGGCCGGCGACCCCTCGCTGGCGGGCTACCGCCGCGGCACCTACTACACAGTGGGCCTGCGCTTTAGCCTGGCGCCCCGCCCGGCCACCCCGGTACCCTAGGTGCTCTGGCGCCGGTGCAAGCCGGAACGGAAGGCCGCCAGAAACCGCGGCGCTAACCGCTCCTGGCTAGCCGCCGCTACGTTCCTCACCGCCCGTCCTCACCCACCCTACTACCTCCTTCCCCTCTACTTTATCAACCGAATTTTTCTTTTTTCAGTATGAAAAAGAACACCCTTTCCGTCGCCATGCTGGCCACGCTGCTCGGCTTGGCCGCTTGCGAAACGAAAGACATCACCCCGGCGCCCAACGTAGTGGGCAGCGGCAACCCTACGACGCCCACCAACCCGACTACCACGGCCCCGACCGTGACGGTACAGGGCGGCAACGATGCCACTTCGGGCATTACCACCAATACCACCTGGACGGCCAGCAACAAGTACCTGCTTAAGAGCTACGTGTACGTGCGCAGCGGCGCCACGCTCACCATCGAGGCGGGTACCGTCATCTTTGGCGATAAGGACACGAAGGGCGCCCTCATCATCGAGCCTGGCGCCAAAATTATGGCGATGGGCACGGCAACCCGGCCTATTATCTTCACCTCCAGCCAGCCCAAGGGCTCGCGCAACTACGGCGATTGGGGCGGCGTGATTATTGCCGGTAGCGCACCGGTCAACTCTATTGTAAATGGGGTGCTACCCCAGATTGAGGGTGGCCCATCCACTAAATACGGTGGCACCAATGCAACCGATAATTCGGGGGTATTTCAGTACGTGCGCATCGAGTTTGGGGGCGTAGCGTTCTCCCCTAATAATGAGGTAAACGGCCTGACCCTATCCGGTGTGGGCAGCGGCACCACCATTGACCACGTGCAAGTATCGTACTCGGGCGACGATGCCATCGAATGGTTTGGCGGCACTGTGAATGCCAAGTACTTAGTAACCCACCGCACCTTCGACGATGACTTTGATACCGACCTAGGGTTCTCGGGTAAGGTGCAGTTTGCGGTGTCGCTGCGCGACCCCTTGCAAGCCGACCAATCAGGCTCCAAGGCGTTTGAGTCGAACAACGACAGCGGTGGCTCGACCAACGCTCCCCGGACCTCGGCCGTATTTTCCAACGTCACGGCCATTGGCCCCATCCTAAACCCTAGCGCGGCGGTTTACAGTCCACAATACACTGCTGGCGTACACCTGCGCGCTAACTCGGCCCAGAGTCTAATGAACTCGGTGGTAATCGGCTACCCTACCAACATTCTCATCGATGGCGGCGTTACGGCGGCCACCATTGCTGCTGGCGACACGCGGTTTAAGAATAACATCATCGCCGGCGCCCTCACCAACTCAAACGCGACGGCCGGGCAGCGCAATATTCTATACATTGGCCCCGGCCTGGGCACCAGTAACCTAACCCCTAACAACACAATGAGCAGCGACTCGGCCGCCTGGGGCACCGCGGTGGGTCCGCTCACCTGGTTTAAGGCTAGCGCCAACGCCAACCGCCGCTACGCCACCGCCGACAACGTGCAGCTGCTGAACCCCTTCAGCCTCACGTCGCCGAGCTTCGTGCCCCGCACGGCGTCGCCTATCGTGAGCGCTGCCCCCGCCAGCTTCGCCGACAGCAAGCTCACCGACAGCTTCTTCACGCCCGTGACCTACATCGGGGCCTTCGACCCTGCTAACACCACCGCCAGCAATTGGCTGGCCGGCTGGACCAATTTCGACCCGCAGAACACGGACTACTAGGTTTCTCTTTCTGACCTCAGCGGGCTGCCTAGCCCCCATGCGGTACCAAAGCCAGGGCTGCCGTGCGGCCCTGGCTTTTTGTATTCGGCGAGGTCGCTAGCGGCTGGCGGCCCCGCCGCCAGCCGCCCTAGGCAACGCAAACCCGGATACTAAGCTGTTATCATTTTCCTCTATCCTGTTGGCTACGTTACCTTTTTCTTCTACCCACGGCTTGCTGGAGCAGGTGCGCCAGTGCTTGCAGCGCCGCCTGGCGCTGCCGGTGCGGGCGTGGGCGGCCAGCCAGCCCGAGGCCCAGGTGTGGCAGATTGGGGCCGCCGTGCGCCTGCTGGCCACGCCGGCGGGGCCTGGACCAGTGCCGCCCAGCCCACCCGCCGCCGACTACCCCCCGTTGCTGGTGTACGACCACGTGCCGCAGGCCCTGGGGGCGCAGCTGCGGGCTCGGGGCACCAGCTACGCCGATGCGGCGGGCAATGCCTGGCTCCAGCACCTGGAGCTGCTGGCGGGCGCGCCCGCCAGCGAGCCCGCCCTGGCGGTATCGAGCCCGGCCTGGCACGTGCAATTGCTGCGCTTGTTGTTTCAGCTGGTGCTTACGCCGGCCCTGGCAGCTTCCGCCATCCCGAGGCTGGCGGCCAGCACGCAGCTGCCGGTGGCGGTGGTGCGCCAGCTGCTGCGCAGCCTGGCCGCGCAGGGTTTTTGGCACCCCGAGGCGCCCCTAGGCGTCAGTCCGCTGCTGCTGCCAGCGCCGGCCCGGTACTGGCTAGCCCACTATGCCAGCACGCTGCGCCGCCGGCTCAATGGCCAGCGCTACCGCTCGCGCTGCCCTACCCCGGTGGCCGATTGGGCGCAGCGCGGCCTGCCCGCCGAGTGCCTCTGGAGCGGCGAGGCCGCGGCGCACCTGCTGCTCGGCTGCCCCGCGCCGCCCACCAGCCTCACGCTCTACAGCCAGCTGCCCCGCCCGCAGCTGGTGCAGCAGCTCGACCTAGTGCCCAGCCCCAAGGGGGCCATCGAGATTCTGAATGCCTTCGCGCCGGCCACTTGCTTTGCCCCCACCGACCCGCGCTGCGTACCGCCCCTACTTGTGTACGCCGACCTTTTGACCAGCGAGCACCCCCCTCACCAGGTACTGGCGCAGGCCCTGCACGCACGCTACCTAAGTAATTTGCTAGCTTAAAAGCAAGCCCTAGCGGCCCCTTACCCGAGTAGGTAAGTCCAAGGCGACTAGGAAGGTGGCTGCCAACCCAGAGTAAGGGGAAGCGCCTAGAGGTGCTGTACCCGCGTTTGCGGCCAGCGAATGCGCTGCGTTAGCGCGGGCAAAAGCGGGCGTCGCGGCCTCGCATCCGAGCGCCGGTGCCCGTGCTTAGTCTGGTTGGCCACCGCCTTTTTCCGCAAGCGCCCACGCTAAATTTTGCTGCAGAGAGCCCGGAACGTTACTTATTCACTGTCATAAAATCAATTTTATTTTATCTTTTTACCAGCGTAAGCTAGCTAGTTTTCATATACTATACTGCTTTTTAACAGCTACTTATAAATATGATTGGTAAAGTAGAGTAAGCAATACCCGGCATAAATGCATGTCCTGAAATTGGGTTAATTGTCCTTTTTAAACCACACCTAGGGGGCGTCCTTTGAGCACATTCCCGCCGCGAGGCAGGAGCTTCTCTCAATTCCCACCCTAAGTGATTACCATGAAAATCGTTTTTTTATTGGCCTTGCTTTGGCTAGGCGGCGGGCTCGCGGTTTACCATTTGCTTCCGGTTTGGACGTTAGTGGCTTATGGTTTCCTGTCGATGCTTTACCTGGCAACCTGGCTAACCTTGCGGCGTGGGTTTTACCCGGCCGAATAGACCAATCATGTTCTGCATAGCCGCCGCGCGGGCATAAAACAGGTACTCACCTGGCCACGCGGCCAGCGGAAATAGTGCAGTAGACCGGGCTTTGATAGCCAGCGGGCAGAATAAGGCACGATTGCAAAAGCGCGGGTGGCAAATGGCTAACAGAAGCCGTGGGGGAACCCCGACGAGTCCGTTCAGGACGCCAGTAGAATTGGCAGCTAAAAGACAGCTAGTATAGCTTCAGTGCAACTTTTTTCAGCGCTTTCTGTTGGTGAGTGAGTACTCACGTATCCCACCCACTAGCCATGGACCATGTTCTCAAAGTACTCGCCCAGCATTGGCACTTAACCGCCGCGCAATACGTGCATTTGCGCTTGCTATTTTCCTTATCCCTGGTACCCTTTCTGGCGACCTTGTATCTGGTGCTGTTTGATAGGCGCCAGGCCATCGGGTCCGGCGCATCCCGCGTAAAGCGGCGCATCACCACGCTGGGTCAGCGCCCCGCAGGACCACTGAGAATAACTGCCCCAAACTAACTACTCGCCACGCGCCTGGCCACGTCAGCCGTGCAAAACCCATTTGGCGGCCGCAGGGCCTCGCCGTTATCCGGCCTTGCCCACGTCAATTCCTCTTTATTACCTGGTAGCTAAACTAAATGGCCTGCCCGCAAACCAAGTGTTTGTGGGCAGGCCATTTAGTTAACAGCAGAGAGGATGGGATTCGAACCCACGATGAGCTTTTGGCCCATACACACTTTCCAGGCGTGCTCCTTCGACCACTCGGACACCTCTCTGAATGGGGCTGCAAAGATAGGCAAAAAAGTGAGGAGGTAAGAAGGGAAGGAAGCAGTGGGGTCGAAAAGAAGTCGTTTTTCTTTTTTCTTCCTCCCCATCTCCCCCTCTCACCCACCCCTACTACGGCGTGATTTCGCCGCGCAGGTCCTGGCTGAGCAGCAAGCGGGTTGCGGCCTCACTCACCCCCAGGCCCAGCACAAACATGAGCTTGGTAATCGCGGCTTCGCTCGTGATGTCATCGCCGCCAATCACGCCTAGGTCGGTGAGGTGGGCGCTGGTTTCGTAATGCCCCTGCACCACGCGGCCCTCCTCGCACTGGCTGACATTCAGAATATAAACGCCGCGCTGGCGGGCCCGCGCCAGGCACGCCAAAAACCACGGGGCCGTGGGGGCGTTGCCCGCGCCGTAGGTTTCGAGCACGCAGCCGCGCAGGCCCGGCACTCCCAGCACGGCCTCTACTACGGCCGCCGTGATGCCCGGAAACAGGCGTAGCACTGCCACGTTTTCCTCGAGCCGCTGGTGCACCCGCAGGGGCGCGCCGGGCAGCAAGCGAATGTCGTTGTCGGCAAACGTGAGACTGATACCGGCGCGGACTAGCGGGGGGTAGTTTTCACTTTTGAACGCAGCAAACTGCTGGCTCTCAACCTTTTTGGCCCGCGTGCCCCGGATGAGGATATCGTTGAAAAACAACCCTACCTCGGGTACCTGCACGGTGTGGGCCCGCGGGTGGCGGGCGGCGACTATCTCCAAAGCGGTGAGCAGGTTGCGGGCCGCATCGGAGCGCGTGCGGCCCACCGGCACCTGGGCCCCCGTGAACACCACCGGCTTGCCTAGGTGCTCGAGCAGGAAGCTGAGCGCCGCCGCCGAGTAGGCCATGGTATCGGTGCCGTGCAGCACCACAAAGCCATCGAACTCGGCGTAGTACTGCCCAATGAGTTGGGCCAGCCGCAGCCAGTCGGTGGGCGTCACGTTGCTGCTGTCGATGAGCTGCGGCAGGGCCAGCAGTTCGAGCCGGTAGGGCAATTGGTGCAGCTCGGGCACCTTGCGGTCGAGCTTGTCAAAATGCATGGGCACCAGCTCGCGCCGTTCGTTGATGACCATGCCCACCGTGCCGCCCGTGTAGATGATGAGCAGGCGCGGGGCCATAGCATCGGTGGCCTCGGCGGCAGTAGGAATGGCTAGCAGGGGCAGGTCGGCAAGGGTTGCGGGCATGGGCACAAAGAAAGGGAGCAGCGCCGAGGTAATCCACTACCCGACCTGCTCCTACCCGCGCAGCCGTCGCAAGAGCCTACTAACCTCAGCTTGCCTATGAGAGCTTACTGCGCTACCTATCCAAAAATCAAACACCTAATTATCAATGCATTAATACAAAATGCAACTATGTTTCATTTATTTGCAGTCTTAGCGAAGTGTGACAGAGTTAATAAATGCAACAATGTTATAATATTTTAAGAAATCGCTTAAATCAATTATCAATACCTTGAAATTCAGCTATTTCAGTTGCCTTGAGCTATGCTAGGCGAAAGAGTTCTTGCGCGTTGCGCGTGGTAGCAGCGGCCACGGCCTCGGGGTCTTGCCCCAGCAAAGTAGCCAAGCGGTGCAGCACCAGCGGCAGGTAGGCGGGCTCGTTGCGCTTGCCCCGGTAGGGCACCGGCGCGAGGTAGGGGCAATCGGTTTCGAGTACCAGGTGCTCGACCGCCACGTGGGGCAGCACCTTGTCGAGGCCGCCGTTTTTGAAGGTAGCCACGCCGCCGATACCCAGCTTGAATCCCCCCAGGGCAATGATGCGCTCGGCCTCGGCCACCCCGTCGGAGAAGCAGTGAAACACGCCGCGCAGCGTGCCGTCCTGGGCTTCGGCCACCAGCGCAAAGGCTTCTTCGAAGGCGCTACGGGTGTGCAGCACGATGGGCAGGTCGTACTGCTTGGCTAGGCGCAGCTGCACGCGCAGGGCTTCCTGCTGCTGCGGCAGAAAGGTTTTATCCCAGTACAAATCGATGCCGCACTCGCCCACTGCCACAAAGGGGCGCTGGGCGAGCCAGTCTTCGAGCCGCTGCAATTCTTTCTCAAACGTGGGGCCCACCGAGCACGGGTGCAGGCCCATCATGGCGTGGCAGGTTTGGGGGAAGGCCGCTTCCAGCTCCAGCATGGCGTCGATACTGGTGTGGTCGATGTTGGGCAGCAAAATAGTTTCGACGCCGGCCGCCACGGCCCGGTGCAGCGCCTCAGCGCGGTCGGGTTTGAACTGCTCGGAGTAGAGGTGGGCGTGGGTTTCGATTAACTTCATAGTCGTTAGGCGTTGTTCGCTTTTTGTTATTCGTCGGTTATTTGGCGCGCAACGAGTGCCCAGCAAACAGCGAATAACAAAACCGAACAACCAGCTTAGGGCAAGTAGCGCCGCACCCGCATGTAGGGAATTGGGCCTTTGTAGAAAATATCGCCCTCGGGCTCCAGCCCAAAGCGCGCGTAAAAAGCCAGCGTATTGTGGCGGGCATCGCACCACAGCGAATGAACGCCCTGGGCCCGGGCAGCCTCAATGGCGTGCCGCAGCAGCGCCGAGCCAATGCCCTGCCCCTGCCACGCCGCAGCGGTGGCAAATTTGCGGAAGCGCGCCACCCCGTCGGCATCCACGAACAGCGAAAGCACCGCCACCAGCTGGTCGCCTTCGAAGGCGCCGAAGTGTTGGCCTAGGTTGTCGTCGGGCAGCTTTATGTACTCCAGCGGCTTGGCGGGCCACAGCACGGCGTGGCGCAGCGCGTAGGTTTGGGCGGGGGTTATGGATTGAATAGTCATGTTTTCATGGAAGAGGACGTAGCAAATCAGATTACGCAAGAAGGCCGCAAAAGGCTCTTGAATTAGTGATAATGACGGCCTTTCCACGCTACCCCCCGGCGGCCGAATAGCCGGCGCAGCGCGAGGTGCGTAGTAAGCGCCACCGAAAAAAACTCGTACCCCACCACCACGGGCACAGCCGGCATGGGCAAGCCCGCCCGGCGCGTAGCCACCCGCAACATAAGGGCTTGGGCCCCAATTTTCAAAACCATGACCCCTAGGGCCCAGCTCGGTCGGCCGGCCAGCAGCAGGCCCACCGCCGCCAGCCAGTAGCCGCTAAACAGCACCAGCCCCGCCTGCACCCGGCCGGGCAGCGCGGCCACCCCGCGCAGCCAGCGCAGGCGCTGCCGCAGCAAGGCCGCCCACGCGCCGGCCGGCAGCGACGCGGCCCGCACGGCCGGCTCGAACAGCTGCCGGAAGCCGTAGCCCTGCGCATTCACGGCCTCAAACAGCGCGAAGTCCTCCACAATGGTGGCGGGCAGGGCCTCGTAGCCGCCGGTGGCCTGGTAGGCGGCGCGGGTCACGAGCATGTTGTTACCCATCGCCGTCATGGGCTGACCGCTGTCGGTAGCGACCTGGATGGCGGCCAGCGACAGCAGCCAATCAACGCCTTGCAGCTTAGCCAGTAAGCCGGGGCCCTGCACCACCGTGAGGCCCGTGACGGTGCCCACCCGCGGGGCCGCGTGCGCCAGCAGGCCTGGCACCCAGGTAGCGGGCACGGCAATGTCGGCATCGGTGAGCAAAAAATAGTCGGTGGTAGCGAGGTGGGCCAGGTGGGCCAGCACGTTGGCCTTGCCCCGCGCCTGCCCTAGGGTGGCGGTGATGGTAACGACCTGATAAGTACCCCCAAAGCCTTGCAGCGCGGCCTCGGCCACGGCGCGGGTGCGGTCGGTGCTGGCATCGTCGCCCACCAATACTTCGAGCAGGTGAGCGGGGTAGTCAAGGGCGCGCACACTGGCCAGGCAGCGCGGCAGGGCGGCCTCCTCGTTGCGGGCCGCGATGAGGATGCTGACGCGGGGCAGCGGGGCGGGCAGCGGCCCGGGCGCCGGGGCGCCCGCCCGCGTGGCCAGCCGCCGCATGATGTACCCCAGCCAGGCCAGCCACAGGGCGCAGTAAATGGTGCAGCCGTATACTAATACACTCATCATCAGTTTAAAGCGCCGCAAATTCGTACCCTAGGTCGCCGTAGTGCGCCAGCAGCCGGGGCAGCAAGAAGCGCAGCGAGCGACTGGCCTTTTGCGAGTCGTGCAGCACCACGATGTCGCCGGGGCGGGTGGCGGCCAGGGTCAGGCGCAGGGCGCGCTCGGGCGAGAGGTCGCGGTCGTAGTCGCGGGTGAGCAGCGACCACATAATGACGCGGTACTCGGCCCGCAGCTGCCGCAGCACCGGCCACGTGAGGCGGCCGTAGGGCGGGCGGAAGAGATTGGTAGGGTGTGGGGGAGTGACTACGGCAGTTGCCTCTTCGCCTGATAACCTGCTAACCTCGTTACCTGCTAACCCCATAACCTCCTTACTTAAAACCCGCTGGCACGCGGCTACGTCAGCCAAGTAGGCGGCGCGGGGCGTGTTCCAGGCGCTGCGGTGGTGCTGGGTGTGGTTGCCGAGGCGATGGCCGGCGGCTAGCGCGGCGCGGGCAATAGCGGGGTGGCGCCCTAGGTTATCGCCCACGCAAAAAAACGTGGCCCGCGCCTGGTGGGCCGCCAGCTGCTCCAGCACCCAGGGCGTTTCGTCGGGGATGGGGCCATCGTCGAAGGTGAGGTAGAGCCGCGGGCGGCCCGTGGGGCCGGTGGGCGCACCCCGCCACTCGCTGCCCGAAAAAATGGGGCGCAGCCAGGCGGGCGGACGGGTGAGGGGGGAATTAATTATGAAGTATGAATTAAAAATTATGAATTAGCCCCCCCTGGCACTTACTACCTGAAGCGGGCACCACGTTACGACAACCTTTTATCGTTATTAGCGAACGTACACCGGGCACTGCGAAAGTAAGTGCCCGCGGCAAAAGCCAGCCTTTCCAGCCACCGCAGCCCAACTCATAATTCATAATTTTTAATTCATAATTCCCTCCTCCCCCGCCATGCCTCGCAAGTCTTTTTCCGAACTCATCAACAGCCCCGGCATGCCCGTGCTCGTGGATTTCTACGCCGACTGGTGCGGCCCCTGCAAAACGATGGCGCCCATTCTGGAACAAGTGGCGGCCCAGCACGAAGGCAAGCTGCGCATCATCAAAATCGACGTGGATAAGAACCCCGCCGTGGCCCAGCAATTCCGGGTGCAGAGCATTCCCACGCTCATTCTGTTTCACAAAGGCCAGCCCGTGTGGCGGCAGGCGGGCGTGGTGCCCGCCGCGCAGCTCAACCAAAGCGTGGGCGCCTATTTGTAAGCCACCGCGGCCCAGCAAGTAAACTAAACGCAACGCCGGGGCGTTGGCGACAAACCGCGCTCCGGCGGTAGTTACTTTGCGGTATGAGTCAGTTTTTGCTACGCAATAGAGTATTAATTAGCTTATTACTTGTGTTATTACCGGGCTTGAGCCTGGGGCAAGCACGCCATATTCTTAGCGGTATCGTGCGGGCCGCCGATGGCACGGCCCTGCCCGGCGCCACGGTGGCGGTGCCGGCCCTAGGGCTGGGCACCGCCACCGAAACCGACGGCACCTACCAGCTGAGCCTGCCCGCCGGGCCGCAGCAAGTAGTGGTGTCGTTTGTGGGCTACACCACCCAAACGGCCGACGTGAAGCTGACCCGGAACCAGCGCTATAACTTCACGCTGGCCACCAGCCAGAGCGAGCTGGGCGAAGTGGTGGTGCAGGGCCAGCAGTCGCTGAAAGACAAGCTCACGAGCACCCAAATGGGCGTTGAGCACCTTAGCGTGCGCGAAGCCAAGCTGCTGCCGGCGCTGTTTGGCGAGGTTGACATTCTGAAAACCTTGCAGCTCAAGCCCGGCGTGCAAAGCGGCGGCGAAGGCACCAGCGGCCTGTTTGTGCGCGGCGGTTCCTCCGACCAAAACCTGATTCTGCTCGACAACGTGCTGGTCTACAACCCCAACCACTTGTTCGGGTTGTTTTCGGTGTTCAACTCCGACGCCGTGCAGAGCGTGGACTTGTATAAGGCGGGCTTTCCGGCGCAGTTCGGCGGGCGGCTCTCGTCGGTGGTCGATGTGAAGCTGCGCGAGGGCGACCGCCAGAAATTCACCACCTCGGGCGGTATCGGGCTCATTTCGTCGCGCCTCAGCTTCGAGGGGCCGATTAACAAGGGCAAAGGCTCGTTTTTGGTGAGCGGGCGGCGCACGTACTTCGACATTTTCACCCGCGCCCTCAACCGGGCCAACGCAAACAAGGAGGACTACAGCCCCATCCCGGACTACTACTTCTATGACTTCAATGCCAAGGCCAACTACAGCTTGGGCGAGAAGGACCAGCTGTTTTTGACGGGCTACCTCGGGCGCGATATCTTCGGTTTTACCTCGCCCAACGGCTTTAAATCGAATTTTACCTGGGGCAACACCCTCGGCGTGCTGCGCTGGCAGCACGTGTTTTCGCCGAGGCTCACGCTGAATACGTCGGCCGCCGTCACGTCGTACAAGTACGACCTCAACAACAGCATCGACCAGTTTAGCTTCAGCCTGGGCTCCACTATTCTGGACTACACCCAGCGCGCCGACCTCGATTACGTGCCCAACGAGCGCCACACTATAAAGGTGGGCGCGCTGCTCACCGAGCACCAGTTTGGGGTGGGCCGCTTGCAGCGCAGCTCGCAGGACAACACCGTCAACTACGGGTCTGACGTCAACTACACCGGCCAGGAAGTGGGCCTCTACGCCTCCGATAATTTCAAGGCCAGCGACAAGCTGCAACTAGAGGGCGGGCTGCGGCTTTCGGGCTTTAGCAGCGGCACCAACACCTACGGCGGCCTCGAGCCCCGCGCTTCGGCCCGCTACTCGCTCTCCGACAAGGTGGCCCTCAAGGGTAGCTACGCCCTCATGTACCAGTACACGCACCTGGTATCGAACTCGGGCGCCTCGCTGCCCACCGACATCTGGTACCCCTCGCGGCTGTCCGTCAAGCCCGAGCGCTCGCAGCAGGTGAGCACCGGCGCGAGCTTTTTGCTCGGCGGCGGCAAGTACCTGCTCACCAACGAGGTGTATTATAAATGGGCTAAAAACGTAATTGATTTCAAGGATGGCGCCCAGATTTTTGCCAACAACGACCTCGACTCGCAGTTCCTCTTCGGCCGCGGCTGGGCCTACGGCAATGAGCTGTACTTGGAGAAGAAAACCGGTAAAACCACCGGCTGGATTGGCTACACCCTGGCCTGGACCAAGCGCAACTTCCCGCCCCAGCTCGGCACCACGGGCATCAACAACGGCCAGGATTTTTACCCCAACTACGACCGCCGCCACAACCTCAACATCGTGGTGCTGCACCAGCTCAGCGCGCGCATCAACCTCACCGCTAGCTTTGTGTACACGAGCGGCGCGCCCACTACGCTGCCCCTAGGTCGGTTTGCGTTGCAGGATATTTACCAGGGCGGCATCCAGGCCGTGCCCGTGTATCCCGACCGCAATTCGTACCGCCTCATCCCCTACCACCGCCTCGACCTAGGCATGGTGTATAAGCTGCGCCCCTCGCGCATCGGCGGCGACCGCGACCTGACCTTCAGCATCTACAACGCCTACAACCGGCGCAATGCCTACTTCATCTACTTCGACCAGCTCCGCAACCGGGCCACCGACCAGATAACCGGCTACGCGGCGCGTCAGGTGTCGCTGTTCCCGTTCATTCCGTCGGTGACGTACAATTTCCGCTTCTAGACCGCAGATTTAACGGATTTAACTGATTGCGCGGATACGCCCGCCTGCGGCGGGCGGGCTTTTTTTCTTTCTTTCTTGGGAGAATTGGCTGTTTTGGTTTTAGTTTTTGGCTTTGGCTTTGATTTTTAGGTATGAATAGGCTTGTTAGTAAGAGGGTAGGTTTTGCGATTTTGGCCACTGGCTTGGTAGGTGGACTAGCGGCTTGTGGCAGCTTGCAGAAGGACATTAACGTGCCGCTGCCCTACTATGCCAACCAGCTCGTAACCGAGTGCTACCTGGAGAACGGAATGGTGCCGCGCCTCACCGTCACGGAGTCGGTGCCCTATCTGGATAATGGCCAGGCGGCCGCGGCCGGCTCTTTCATCCTGAAGCTGCCCGGCGGCCAGAGCATCCAGCTGCCTACCGACGTGAGCGCCAAGCTAGTGCTGCCCGATGGCCGCACTATGAACCTCATTTTTTTGCCGGGCCTGGACCCGACCACGGGCAAGTATTTTACCCACATCGGCACGGCGCCAATTACGGCGCGGGCGGGCCAGCAGTTTGCGCTGGATGTGCAGGACCAACGCGGGCGGCACGTCACGGGCACGGCCGTGGTGCCCACGTTCATCCCCATCGACTCGGTTAAGTACAAGTTTAATACCCTGAGCGGCGCTGAGCGCAAGGCCTACTTCCTCACCAAGTGGACCGACCCCGCCGCCGCCACTGACTACTACCGCCTGATGCTGCACAAGGGCCGGCCGGCCAACAACTCGGAGCGCGATAACGACATCACCGACCGCCTCTTCAACGGCCAGTCGTATGCCCAGGTCACGCGCTACAACTTCGACCCCAACGACACCGTCACGGCCACGCTCTACCACGTCGACTCGCTCTATTATAGCTTCCGCCAATCGACCCGCGATGCCCGCAACGCCAACGGCAACCCGTTTGGGCAGCCCTCAGGCATCCGCAGTACGGTGCAAGGCGGCATCGGCGTTTTTACGGTACTCGTAAAAGACCAGAAAACGCTGATTTTAAAGTAGCATACCACCTGTTTTGTAGGGAGCGGGCTGGCCCCCGCCCGGCGTTGTTAAGCAAGCGTATTCTTAACAACGCCGGGCGGGGGCTAGCCCCGCTTCCTACGAAATATGCCCCTAAGCGCTTATTCGGCCGCCAGCACGGCCTTCATAAGCGCCGTGAGGCGGGGCTCGGCCGCGGCCGCGGCGGCCAAAATATCGGCAATTACCACCGGCTTGAGCTGGCCAGGATAGCAGAGGTCGGTAATGACCGACACCGCCAGCACGGGTAGCCCCAGGTGGCGCGCCGCGATGACTTCGGGCACGGTGCTCATGCCCACGGCATCGGCCCCGATGGTGCGCAGGTAGCGGTACTCGGCCGGCGTTTCGAGCATGGGGCCGGGCACGGCCGCGTACACGCCGCGCTGGGTCGTATTATTTTGGCCTAGGGCCACGGCGGCCGCGCGGGCGCGCTCCAGCAGCGCCGGGTCGTAGGCGGCGTACATATCCGGGAAGCGCGGGCCGAGCTCCGCTTTGTTGGGCCCGATGAGCGGGTTGCCGGGCAGCAGGTTGATGTGGTCGTCGAGCAGCATCAAATCCGAGATTTGAAACTCGGGATTGAGCCCACCGGCCGCGTTACTCACAAATAATTGCTTGATACCAAGTAGCTTCATTACCCGCACCGGAAACACCACCTGCTCCAGCGAGTAGCCCTCGTAGTAGTGGAAGCGGCCTTGCATCACCACCACGTTCTGGCCGCTCAGCGTACCTAGGAGCAGGCGCCCGGCGTGGCTTTCCACCGTACTCACCGGGAAATGCGGAATATCTGCGTAGCTGATTTCGTGTTGAATAGCAACTTCTTTCGCCAGCGCCCCTAGCCCGGTGCCGAGGATAATGCCGGTGCTGGGCTGAAAGTGCTGGGTTTGGCTTTGGATGAAGGCGACGGCTTCCTGAAGGTGTTGCATTATTATTGACAGTTAAGAACGTTTGTCATGCTGAGCGCAGCGAAGCATCTCTACCGCTTCATTGGACTACTTTGACGAAGCGGTAGAGATGCTTCGCTGCGCTCAGCATGACAAACGTGTTTTAAGACTTATTTAAGCGGATACCTACTGCACCGTCAGCCGGTCGTTCTTCGTATCAGCGTCCATGTACAGGCCGTGGTCGAATGAGACGGCGCGCACGGCTTTGCCGGCCGGCACCGTGATGCTGGCCTGCTGCTGGTTGGCGCGCCAGAGGTCGGGCGTGCGGTGCAGGGTTTCGGTGCTACCGTCGGCGTAGTCCACTTTTAGGTCAACCGGCACGGCGAAACCACCCACGTTTCGGAGCGTGATGGTCGTGCCCTGGGCCGTTTTATCGGCTTTGGTGAGGGCCAGGTCGATGTAGTTATTGGTGAAAAACCAGTTCTGGAAAAACCAGGTCAGGTCCTGACCCGAGGCGTTGCTCATCGAGTTGAAATAATCCCACGGAATAGGGTGCTTGCTGTGCCAGCGGTCCATGTAGGTGTGCAGGCACTTCTTGAAGAGCTCGTCGCCAAGCATATCCTTGAGGGCCAGGTAGCTGAGCGACGCCTTGCCGTAGGAGTTATTACCGTAGCCGGCCTTTAGCTCGCTGCTGGGCGTGATGACGGGCAGGTCCTGGGCCGTGCTGGGGTTGTTTATCCAGCTATTCACCCGAAACTTACGGTAGAACTCGTCGGCCGCCGCGGTGCCGTTTTCGGCCCTTCCGATGAGTAGTTCGAACGTAGTGGCCCAGCCCTCGTCCATGAAGGCGTAGCGGCTCTCGTTGATGCCCATGTAGAACGGGAAGTACGTGTGGGCAATCTCGTGGTCCTGTACCAGCTGCGCGAATTTCATATCGTCGGCGGGGCTGTCGTTCACCATCATGGGGTACTCCATGTCGGCAAAACCCTGGAAGGCCGTCATCTTCGGAAACGGGTACGGCACGCCCGGCCAGTTACGCGAAAACCACCCTAGGGCGTTCTGGCTGAACTTCACGGAAGAGTGAAAGTCCTTGGTCGAGTCGGCAAAGGCGGCCTGCACGCTGGCCCGGCGCTTGGTGGCGGGGTCCACGATTACGCTGGCCGCATCCCAAACGTAGTGGTCGCTGAGGCCCACCGTCATGTCCGAAATATCGGTGGCCTTCCACACCCAGGTGTTCAACGACTGCTGGGCGGTGATGCTCTTTTTGGCCAAGTCGGCGGCGGTGGCCACGTGAATCAGCGCGTCGCTGGTCATCGATTTTTCGAGGCGCTTGGCCGCGGCAGGCTGGAGCACCTGCTTGGGATTTTGCAGCGCGCCGGTGGCCCACACGATGTAGTTGGCCGGCGCTTGCACGCGCAAAGTATAGTCGTTGAAGTCGTTGTAAAACTCCTTGCTGTCCAGGAAGGGCAGCCGGTCCCAGCCCGCGTAGTCGTCGTACACAGCCACCCTAGGGTAGAAATAAGCCAGGAAGTACGTGGTTTTGTCAATCATGCCCTCGCGCCCACTCTGCACCGAAATCGGGAAGTGCCAACTAAAAGCCAGCCGCACCGAGTCGTGCGGCGCCAGGCCGCGGGGCAGCGCGATGGTTTGGGCGGTAGCGCTACCGCGGCCGTCGTAGGGCCGTGCCCGCCCGCCCACGGCAAACGAGTCGATGGCCACGCCGCTCGTAATGTAGTCGGCGCCAGCGTCGCTCTCGCGGGCCACGCCGGGCTGGTGGATATTCTGAATGAGCCGAATAACCAGGCTCTTGAGCGTATCGGGGCTGTTGTTGAAGTACGTAATCGTCTCGCGCCCTCGAATGTCGCGGGACGGCGGCGCGGCCTGCACCGTGATGTCGTAGCGCGCCCGGTTTTGCCAGTACTTGGGGCCGGGGCGGCCATCGGCAGCGCGGGTGCCTTTGTCAAAGGCCCGCTTGATGTCGCGGGGCTGGTAGAGCGTGGGGGTGGTTTGGGCGGTGGCGGCGTGGGCGAGGCCGGCCAGCACGACGGTGCCAAGAAGTATTCGACGCATGGGTAAGCTAAAAATCAAAAATCGTCTGTCATGCTCATCTGGCGGCCCGAAGGAAGCATCTCATCAAGTCAGAACCTTACCTGATGAGATGCTTCCTTCGGGCCGCCAGATGAGCATGACAGACGAGTTGGTAACGAACAAATTACTCAAGAATAACTACTTAATCTCCAGCTCATACGGCAGCCGCGCTTGCACGCCGCGCATCTGCATGAGCTGCTGGTACTGGCGCACGGCGGGGTAAAGCGGGCCGAGCTTGGCTTGCAACAGGCGCGCTTCAGCGGCAGCTTGGTCTTCGTCATCACCCCCGAAGAAGCGGCTGAAAAGCTTCTCGGTCGATGACTTCTGGCGCGGTAGGCGCTGCACTTTGTAGTCGTCAGCCTTGAGGTGGGCGCGGTTAGCGGCGATTTTTAGCGCGTCCTCATACGAACCCAGCACATCGACCAAGCCGATTTGCTTGCCCTCGCTGCCGCTCCACACGCGGCCCGAGGCGATGCGGCGCAGGCGCTCGACGGGCATGTGCCGACCTAGGGCGGCTTTGCTGGTGAAGTCGGCGTATATCTCGTTCACTTCCAGCTGCATCTGCTGCTTTTCGTAGGGCGAGAGGGCGCGGGTAATGGTGGGCAGGTCGGAGAACTTGCCCGTCGTCACGCGGTCCACGGTAATACCCAGTTTATCAGCCAGTAGCGGCTGAATATTGGGCAACACGCCGAACACGCCGATGCTGCCCGTGATGCTGTTGGGGTGGGCCACGATGGTATCGCAGGCCATGGCAATGTAGTAGCCGCCCGAGGCCGCCACGTCGCTCATGCTGGCGATAATGGGCTTGACTTTCTTGGTCAGCAACACCTCGCGGTAAATGATGTCGGAAGCCAGCGACGAGCCGCCCGGCGAGTTGATGCGCAGCACCACGGCCTTCACTTTATCATCGAGGCGGGCCTTGCGGATGGCTTCGGCAAACTTGTCGCTGCCGATGTTATCATCTGACCCTTTGCCGGTTACGATATCGCCCTCGGCGTAGATAACGGCGATGCGGTTGCCGCTTGTGTTGCCTTCTTTCTCGTCGGCTTTGTCAGCGTCCTGATATTCGCTTAGGGACACGAGGCCGGGCTTTTTGTCTTTGGCCAGGCCCAGCTTGCCGCGCAGGTAGTCCTGCACCTCATCGAAGTAGCCGAGCTTGGTCACCAGCTTCAGGCGTAGCGCGTCCTTGGCATTGTGCACCAGCATCGAGTCCGAAATCACCTTCAGACGCGGCTCGGGTATCTGGCGGCTGGCGGCCACCTGACCGAGCATGTGGCCGTTGAGCGAGTTGAGGTACGACACCGTTTGGTAGCGGGCCGAGTCGGAGAAGTTTTCGCGGAAGAACGGCTCCACGGCGCTCTTAAACGAGCCTACCCGGAAGATATACGGCTCAATGCCAGCCTTATCGAACAGCCGCTTATAAAACATCACCTCTGAGCTCAGGCCATTAAACTCCAGCGTGCCCTGCGGATGCAGATAAATCTGGTCGGCCACCGAGGACAGATAATAGCTTTTTTCGGAGGCGATTTCGTGGTAGGCCACGATGAATTTGCCGCTTTTTTTAAAGTCGAGTAGCGCGTTGCGCACCTCTTCCAACGAGGCCATGCCGCCCTGCACCAGTTGCAGGTCGAGCAGGATGCCCTTAATATCGTCATCGGTTTTGGCCCGGCCGATGGCTTCTTTCAGATTCACCAGCCCAGTAGTGGCCTGGGCGCCCCCTAGGGGATTAAAATCAGCGCTTTGCGCCCGCTCCGAAATCGGCTTATCAAGCTTCAGCTCCAGCACCGAATTGGCCGCCACCGACTTATCAGAGCTGCTGCGGCCAATGATTGCGCCCAGCCCCACGAGCAGCAATACGCTGAGCACCGAAAACAGCACCAGTCCCACCACGGTGGCCAGTACAAACTTAAAAAATTGCCTCACAAGACCGCAGATTTAACTGATTTAACGGATTTCGCAGATACGCCCGCCTGCGGCGGGCTGACTAACTTGGGTGGCAAGATACGGCCGCCGGTTTCTGCTACCTCTATCGCGGCGTGCGCCGCTACATTACACCGCCCTTACTCGCCCAATGGTAGTCAGCCCGCCGCAGGCGGGCGTATCTGTGAAATCCGTTAAATCAGTTAAATCTGCGATTTAGTAGGTGTATTTTTCTTGCCACCAGCTGCGCAGGCGCTCTCGTATTTTGGCTTCCAGCGGGTTGTCGCCGGGGTCGTAGAAGCGAGTGCCGCTGAGGGCGTCGGGCATGAATTCCTGGTAGGTGAAGTTGCCCGCGCCGTTGTGCGAGTACTGGTACGTATCGCCGTAGCCTAGCTCCTTCATGAGCTTGGTGGGCGCGTTGCGCAGCGGCACCGGCACGGGGTGCACGCCCTGCGCCCGCACCTGGGCCTGCGCCGCTCGGATGGCCGTGTAGGCGGCGTTGCTCTTGGGCGAGGTAGCGAGGTAGATAACGGTTTGGCTCAGAATCAAATCGGACTCGGGCAGGCCGATGACGGTGCACGCCTGGAAGCAGCTCTGGGCCAGCAGCAGGGCGTTGGGATTGGCGTTGCCGATGTCTTCGGAGCTCAGAATAAGCAGGCGGCGGGCGATGAATTTGACGTCTTCACCGCCCTCCAGCATCACGGCCAGGTAGTAGAGCGCGGCGTTGGGGTCGGAGCCGCGGATGCTTTTAATAAACGCCGAAATGACGTCGTAGTGCATCTCGCCGCCCTTGTCGTAGCGCGCGATGGGGCGCTGAGCCGTCTGCTGCACGGCGGCATCGGTGAGCTGCACGCGGCCAGTGGCGGGGTCGGGCGGCGTGCTTTGCACCACCAGTTCCAGCAGACCTAGGAGCTTGCGGGCGTCGCCGCCGCTGAAGGCCAGCAGGGCATGGTCTTCGACGACATCGACGGGAATTTTGCTTAGTACCTCGTCTTCGGTCAGCGCCCGGCGGATGATTTCGCGCAACGTGTCAGCGCTCAGCGCCTCCAGCGTGTACACCTGGCAGCGCGAGAGCAAGGCCGGAATCACCTCAAACGACGGATTCTCAGTAGTGGCGCCGATGAGCGTGACAGTGCCGTTTTCGACCGCTCCCAGCAGTGCATCCTGCTGGGCCTTGCTAAAGCGGTGAATCTCATCAATAAATAGTACCGTGCCGGCCTGTTTCTTGGCCCGGTCAATGACTTCACGCACGTCCTTCACGCCCGCGTTGATGGCCGAGAGCATGGCGAAGGGGCGCTGCAAAGCCTCGGCCAGCAGCAGGGCCAGGGTGGTTTTGCCCACGCCGGGCGGCCCGTAGAGGATGAGCGAGGGCAGGCGCCCGGCGGCCAGGTAGCGGCGCAGCACGCCGTTTTCGCCCAGCAGGTGGGTTTGGCCGGCGTAGTCGGCCAGGCGGCGCGGGCGGCGGCGCTCGGCCAGCGGGGCGGTGGTGGGGTTATCGAAAAGCGAGGCCATGGGCAGGTAACTAGCGCGTAGTAGCGCGAACTTTGTAGTTCGCGTTCGTCCGGATTCCCGTTAGCGGACGCGGATTACGAAGTCCGCGCAACTACGCGCTACCGCTCCGCTCCTATGGTTTCTAAGTTTCGCCTGCACACGGCGCTGTTCCTGGTTTCGCTCATCTACGCTGGCACCTATAGCTTGGCCAAGGACATCATGCCGCACTACATGCAGCCGCTGGGCATCGTGACGCTACGCATTGCCGGAGCGGCGCTGTTTTTTGCGATAATCAAGAGCGTAGTGGCGCCCAACGATAAAATCATGGGCCGGGCCGACAATGTACGGGCCGTGGCCTGCGGCCTCCTAGGTATCGCGCTCAACCAGATTTCCTTCTTTGCGGGCCTCAACCTCACCACGCCCATCAACGCCTCGCTGCTCCAAACCATCTCGCCCATCGTGGTGGTGCTGGCCTCGGCGGTACTGCTGAGCGAAAAAATCACGCCCACCCGCATACTGGGCATCGTGCTGGGCGCGGCCGGCGCAGCGGCCCTCATTCTCAGCCGGCCCAGTACCGGCAAAATGCCCGCCGATGCGCTGCTCGGCAACACGTATTTATTGGTAAATGCGGCCGTATTTGGGCTGTACCTGGTGCTGGTGGCGCCGCTCATGCGCACCTACCACGCCTTTACGGTGCTGGCGCGCATCTTTTTAGTAGGCGCCATCGTGGTGGTGCCCCTAGGTCTGCCGCAGGCCATTGCGGCCGACTACGCGCACTTCCCGCTCTTTATCTGGGGCGAGCTGGGCTACATGATTTTCTTCCTCACCATCCTGGCTTACCTCTTGAATAACTGGGCCTTGAAGTACGCTACGCCGGCCCTGCTGGGCGTGTACATCTACTTGCAGCCAGTGCTGGCGGTGCTCATCGCCGTGAGCCTGGGCAAGGACTCGCTTACTTGGGATAAAGCCTGGCAGGCGGCGCTCATCTTCGTGGGCGTGTGGCTGGTAGGTCGCAAGCCGAAGGCGGCGGCGGTGCCCGCCCCCAGCCCAGTCGCAAGCTGAACCGTAGCGCCCGCGGCCCAATGGTGCTGGTTAACCAAGTTCAAAAAGCCTCGTTGAGTACGCAGCGAGGCTTTTTTACGCCCGCTAAGCTTCATTATTCCTTCATCTTAAGATGACCGAAACTTCTAATCCCCGGGCCACGGCGGCCGGCACGCTCATCGCCCTAGGTATCGTGTACGGCGATATTGGCACCTCACCGCTCTACACCGTGCGGGGCGTATTTGAGGGCCGGGCCGTGAGCGAGGCCGTGGTACTCGGCACCGTGTCGGCCGTTATCTGGACGCTCACGCTGCTCACTACCATCAAGTACGTGCTCATCGCGATGCGGGCCGACAACAACGGCGAGGGCGGCATCCTGTCGCTCTACGCGCTGCTCCAACGCCTCAATTACAAGTACCTGTACCTGCCAGCCATCGTGGGGGCCGCCGCCCTGCTGGCCGATGGCGTCATTACGCCGCCCATCTCGGTGTCGTCGGCCATTGAGGGGCTGCGCATCTTGCGGCCCGAGCTCGAAACGGTGCCCATTGTGATAGTTATTCTGCTGGGGCTGTTCACCATTCAGCAGTTCGGCACGGCCATTATCGGCAAGCTGTTTGGGCCGGTTATGCTGGTGTTTTTCACGATGCTGGCGGTGCTAGGCGTGCAGTTTCTGGTGAAAGACTTTAGCATTTTGCGGGCCTTCAACCCCTACTACGCCCTGCACATGCTAGCCAGTGAGCCGGGCGGCTTCTGGCTGCTGGGCTCCATCTTTTTGTGCAGCACCGGGGCCGAGGCCCTGTACGCCGACATGGGCCACGTGGGGCGGCCCAACATCTACGTGTCGTGGGGCTTCGTGAAAATATGCTTAGTGCTCAACTACCTAGGGCAGGGCGCGTGGCTATTGCAGCACCTAGGGCAGCCGCTCGGCGACCGCAATCCGTTCTTCGCCATGATTCCGGCCTGGGGCCTGCTGCCGGCCATCGGGCTGTGCACGCTGGCGACCATTATCGCCTCGCAGGCGCTCATTTCGGGCTCGTTCACGCTCATCATCGAGGCTCTGCGGCTCAACTTTTGGCCCAAGGTTAAGATACTATATCCCACCGACTTGCGCGGGCAGGCCTACGTGCCGTCGCTCAACTGGCTGCTGTGCGCGGGCTGCGTGGGGGTGGTGCTGTATTTCCGCGAGAGCTCGAATATGGAGGCGGCCTACGGGCTAGCCATCACGTTTACCATGCTCATGACCACGGTGTTATTGGCCTTCTACCTGCACCTGCGCCAGGTGAGCTTCATCTGGATAGCGCTGCTGGTACTGGTCTATTTCGCCATTGAAGGGTCGTTTTTGGCGGCCAACCTGCGCAAGTTTCCCGAGGGAGGCTACGTGAGCGTGCTCATGAGCCTGCTGCTACTGGCCGTGATGGTGAGCTGGATACAGGGCGCCCGCCTGCGCGACAGCTTCATCAAGTACGTGCCGCTGGCCGACTGGCTGCCCCTGCTCAAGAAGCTGAGCGCCGACGAGTCGGTGGCCAAATACGCCACCCACCTCGTGTACCTTACCGATTCGGCCGACCCGGCCCAGGTGGAGCGGGGCGTAGTGCACTCTATTTTTCAGAAAAGCCCCAAGCGGGCCGACGTGTACTACCTCATCCACGTCATCACGACCGACGAGCCTTATACCAAAGAATATCACGTCGATATGGTACTGCCCGACGACCTCGTGCGCATCGAGTTTAAGCTCGGTTTTCGGGTGGACCACGCCATCAACTACATGTTTCGGCAGGTGGTGACGGACCTGGTAAAGGCCAAGGAAATCGACATCACTTCGCGCTACAATTCGCTGCGGGAGAAAGACGTGGTGGGCGATTTTCAGTTCGTGCTCCTCAACCGCACCCTGCCCTATGCGCAGTCGCTGAGCGCCTGGCAGCGGCTGGTGGCGCGGCTGGCTGGCAGCCTGCGCTGGCTGGGCGTCACGCAGCAGGAAAGCTTCGGGCTCGATAACTCGTCAGTCACGTTCGAGAATATCCCGCTGCTCGTCCCCGAGCGGCCCGAGCTGGTGCTGACGCGGGTATAAGTCGCTTTTGGGTTAATGTAAAAGGCATAGAGACGTACTAGTTGGAGTCTGGCGGCAGAGTGCACCACTCAGCAACACCAGACTCCAACTAGTACGTCTCTACTTCGCTCAGTCCCTACTCAACCCGTAATTAGAGCATAAGCCAGCCGTAGAATATGCTAACGGCAAACTTTGCTTCGGCTTGGCCGTTAGTCTAAACTAGTTTTAAGCTGGCTAATTACCTCATGAATTTTACCGGGAAAAACATCCTCATCGTTGGTGCCTCTTCGGGCATCGGCCTGGCTACGGCCCAGCTACTGCACGACGGCGGCGCCACCCTGTTCACCGCCTCGCGCCACCTTTCGCCCGAGCTGGCGGCCCTAGGTGCCACGCATCTGGCCTACGATGCTACCCAGCCTGTAGGCGCGGCGTTCGATGCGCTGCCCGACGTGCTGCACGGCCTCGTGTACTGCCCCGGCTCCATCAAGCTGCGGCCCTTCGAGCGCGTGCCGCTGGACGACTTTCGCGCTGATTTTGAGCTCAATGTGCTCGGTGCGGTGCAAGCGCTGCAAGCCACCGCCAAGCGCCTCAAAAAAGCCGAGGGCGGCGCCTCGGTCGTGCTATTCAGCACGGTAGCGGCGGCCGTTGGCATGAGCTTCCACACCAGCATCGCCACCGCCAAAGCCGCCGTGGAAGGCCTCACCCGCGCCCTGGCCGCCGAGTACGCCGCCAGCGGCTTGCGCGTCAATTGCCTGGCGCCCAGTCTCACCGATACGCCCCTGGCCGCCGCCCTGCTCAACACGCCCGAAAAAGCCGAGGCCGGCGCCAAGCGCCACCCCTTGCAGCGCGTGGGCCGGGCCACCGACCTAGCCGGCATGGCCGCCTTCCTGCTTTCCGACCAAGCCACCTTCATCACCGGCCAAGTATTGGCCGTGGACGGCGGCATGGGCAAACTGAAATAACCACAGAAAGTAGCTTGGCCTTTGTAGGCCGAGCGCGAGCGCAGCTCGCATCCGCGTTAGGAATACGGTCCAAACGTGGGATGCTCGCTACGCTCGCGCTCGGCATATAAAGGCCAAGCTACATCTTTCTTACGTCTCTATGAAAATCACCCTTTTCTGGCACCGGCGCGACTTGCGCTTCCAGGACAATGCGGGTCTGGCCGCCGCGCTGCAAAGCGGGCACCCGGTGCTGCCGCTGTTCATCTACGACCAAACCATTCTCGAAAAGCTACCTAGGGACGACGCGCGCCTCACCTTCATCTTCGACCAGGTAGAGCGCCTGGGCCAGGAGGCGTACGACGCGGGTGGCGGCTTTGTAGCCCGCTTTGGCAAGGTGCCAGAAATCTTCGAGCAACTGCTCAAGGACTACGACGTAGCCGCCATCTACACCAACGAGGACTACGAGCCCTACGCCACCGAGCGCGACACCGCCATCGCTAAGCTCGCCGAGCAGGCCGGCGCCGAGTTCAAAGCCTTCAAGGACCAAGTAATTTTTGCCAAGGACGAGGTGCTGACTAAGAACGGCAAGCCGTCCAAGGTATTCGGCGCCTACTCCAAGGCCTGGCAGGCCAAGGCGAAGCCAGAGGACTTCGAGCCGCACCCGTCGCAACGGCTCTTTAAGAGAGAGAACCTGGCGGCGCTTAAAGCTGCCGATAAGAAGCGCCCTACCCTAGCAGACCTGGGCTTTGAGCGGCACGAGCAGCCCACACCGCCCGCCAAGCTGCCCGCGGCCGACGTGGTGAAGAACTACGATAAAAAGCGCGATTTTCCGGCTGATAACAAGGGCACCACGCACATGTCGGTGCACCTGCGCTTCGGCACCGTGAGCGTGCGCCAGCTCATGCACCAGGCCCAAGAGGTAAATATCAAGCTCTTAAATGAGATGATATGGCGCGACTTCTTCATGATGCTGCTCTGGCACTACCCTAACACGGCGGAGGAGGCCTACGACCCCAAGATGCGCGACCTTCCCTACCGCGACGACCCCGAGCAGTACAAGGCCTGGACGGAAGGCCGCACCGGCTACCCGCTCGTGGATGCGGGCATGCGCCAGCTCAACCAAACGGGTTACATGCACAACCGCGCCCGCATCGCGGCGGCGGGCTTCTTGGTCAAGCAGCTCTTCATGGACTGGAAGCTCGGCGAGCATTACTTCTCCGAAAAGCTCATCGACTACGACATGAGCAACAACGTCGGCAACTGGCAGTGGATGGCCGGCACCGGCGCCGTAGCCGCGCCCTGGTTTCGGGTGTACAGCCCCGACAGCCAGCAGAAGCAGTACGACCCCGACTATAAGTACGTGAAGCAGTGGGTGCCCGAGTTTGGCACCGACAAATATCCCGCCCCAATAGTAGACCACAAGTTCGGCCGCGAGCGCGCCATCGACGCCATCCGCAAGGGCCGTAAGTAGCGCTTATTGTACCGTGGAACCTGCGGGTCCGCGCGTGAGTAGCTCACTGCTTAACTACCCACGCGCGGACCCGCAGGTTCCACGGTACAATAAGCGCTAGTAGCTGAACCGCAGGGCCGAGCCAGTGGTTATACGGGCATGGAAACTACTGCTCTCAAAGCCGCTTATCTCGACTACCTGCGCCGCCACGGCCACGCGCCCAAAACCGTGTTTGCCTTCGCCGATGCGCAGGGGATTTCGGAGGGCGAATTCTACCGCTCGTTCGCGTCTTTCGCCGCCATCGACCGCGAAACCTGGGTCGATTTTGGCCGCGACGCCCGTGAGCAAGCCGCCCAGGAGCCTGCTTGGGAGGGCTACAGCAGCCGCGAGCGCCTGCTGGCGTTTTACTACACGCTGCTCGAAATTCTGAAGAACAACCGCAGCTTCGTACTGCTCACCCTAGGTCGCTCGCAGAAGCGGCAGCCGGCCATTGTGCCCAAGGTGCTGGGTCAGTTTGAGGCTGATTTCAAGTTCTTTATTGAGGAGCTGTTGCACAGCGGCCGCACCACGGGCGAGGTAGCCAGCCGGCCGTTTTTGCAGGATGGCTACGGCCGCATTTTCATGCGCCAGCTCCAATTCATCCTGCTCTACTTCGTGCGCGATGAATCGGTCAACTTCGAGCGCACCGACGCTGCCGTAGAGAAAGCCGTGACGCTGAGCTTCGACCTCGTGGGCCGCAACACGTTTGATTCGGCCCTGGACTTCGGGCGGTTTTTGCTGCACAAGCGCGCCTAGGGCAACACTTTTGATTACGCATTATAGATAAACGTCCGTCGTGCTGAGCTTGTCGAAGCATCGCTACCGCACCGTTGAACGGCATTGCAACGGTGCGGTAGAGATGCTTCGACAAGCTCAGCATGACGGACGTTTTTATCGTTACTAACTAGCACTACCATGTCTGACCAACCCCAGGAATCGCTGCCGACCTCTAAAGTGGCCCGCGCCGCCCGCTTCGCCAAAACCGGCTTTAAGGTAGGCGCCAACTACGTGCAGCACTACGCCAAAAAAGCGGTGGGCGCCGACTCGGCCATGGCCGACCTGCACCAGGCCAACGCGGAGGAGCTCTACGGCACGCTCAGCGAGATGAAGGGCTCGGTGCTGAAGGTGGCCCAGATGCTGGCGATGGAAAAAAACCTGTTGCCCCCCGCCTACGCCGAGCAGTTTCGGCAGGCGCAGTACCAGACGCCGCCGCTATCGGGGCCGCTGGTAGTGAAGGCCTTTCGCGATGCGTTTGGGCATTCGCCGAGCGAAGTATTCGACGAGTTTGACCCGCAGGCGCGGCAAGCGGCCAGCATCGGGCAGGTGCATTTCGCCCGCAAGCTGGGCAAAGATTTGGCCGTGAAAGTGCAATACCCCGGCGTGGGCGCGAGTATCCGGTCCGACATTGCGATGGTGAAGCCGGTGGCGCTGCGCATCATGGGGTTGAAGGAAGAGACGCTGCGGCCCTACATCGCCGAGGTCGAGGCACGCTTGCTGGAAGAGACTGATTATAAGCTCGAACTGAGCCGCGGCCAGTCGGTGGCGGCCAAGTGCGGCCACCTGCCACACTTGCAGTTTCCCACCTACTACCCAGCCCTGTCGGGGGCCCGCATCCTTACGATGGACTGGCTGCCCGGCCAGCACATGAAGGAGTTTTTGGCCGACAACCCCAGCCAGGAAGTACGCAATCAGCTCGGCCAAGCCCTCTGGGATTTTTACCAGTACCAGCTGCGCGAGCTGCGGCAGCTGCACGCCGACCCGCACCCCGGCAACTTCCTCTTCAGCCTCACCAACGGCGGCACCGTGGGCGTGCTCGACTTTGGCTGCGTAAAGGACGTACCGGCGCTAGAGCAACAACAGTTCCTGGCCCTGCTCGACCCCGCTACCCTCACTAACCCGGCCCGCCTCGAAGCCCTGCTCACCGAAGCCGGCATCCTGCGCCCCGGCGACGCGCCGGCCCTGCGCGAGATGTACCTGCGCACCCTCACCCAATCGCTCGGGCTGGTGGGCCGCCCCTTCCGCGAGGACACTTTCGACTTCGGCGACCCGAGCTACATGCAGAGCCTCTACGCCCTCGGCGACGACCTGATGCAGGACAAAGACCTGCGCCAGCAGCGCGAGCCCCGCGGCTCGGCCCACTTCGTGTACCTCAACCGCACGTACGTTGGCCTGTTTTCACTGCTCACCGACCTAGGCGCTGTGGTACGCACGGCGCTGCCGGCCGGGGCCTAGCGGGCGGCTTCCAGCTCCAGGCTAGCCATAATAAAGGGCCCCACGCCCTTAAAATCGTTTTTCTTGAGCGGCTCGCTCAAATAGTAGGCGTAGGAGCCATCGCGGTAGGGCGAGCCGCCGAGGCCGCCCACGCTCACGGTGCCGGTGAGGGCCACCGTACCGTCGGGCTCGGTTTGCACAAACTGGCGCAGGATGCCGGCGTAGCCCCGGTGCGCTACCACGGCGTATTTCTTATTGAGGTACCCTAGGCGGACGCCTTTAGCCAGAGCGTAGACGAACATGCACGAGCCCGACGCCTCCACATAGTTGCCGGCGCGCGCGCCCTGGTCTGTGACTTGAAACCAGCCGCCAGTTTTGGCATCCTGGTAGCGCGCCAGCACCGGTGCCAGCCGCTGCAAGTCCTTGATTAGCTGGGCGCGCTGCGGGTGGTCTCGGGGAAAATAATCGAGCACATCGACCAGCGCCATCGCGTACCAGCCCATGCCGCGGCTCCAGAAATTGGGCGATTGGCCGGTGGTTTTATCGGCCCATTTCTCGGTGCGGCTTTCGTCCCAGCCGTGGTAGAGCAGGCCGGTTTTGGGGTCTACGAGGTGTTTTTCGACCAAGGCAAACTGCTGGGCTACGTGGTCGAACTCGGCTGGCTCTTGAAATACCTGGCTGTACTCGGCGGCGAAGGGCTCGGCCATGTAAAGGCCATCAAGCCACACTTGGCTGGCATATTTTTTCTTGTGCCAGTAGCCGCCTTCGCTGGTGCGGGGCTGAGTCGCTAGCTGCTGGTGCAGCAGTTGCGTCGCCTGCCGATACACGGCCTGGCGCGGGCCCGGCGCCCGCCCCAGGGCCAGCAGCACCCGCCCGGTGTTGATGTTATCAAGGTTATAATCCGCCACCTTATACCCCAGGATGGTACCGTCGCCGGGCAATGAATAGTCGAGGGTGCGCACCACGTAGTTGTGGTAGTGCGGCAGGCCCGTACGCTGGGCTACCCGCTCGATGGCCAGCAGCAGCAGGCCCTGCTCGTAGCCCCAGCGGGCCGCTTTGTTTTGGGCTAACCCCAGCGAATCGGGGTACCAGCCCATGAAGGAGTCGGCCATGCGCTGCGACCAGGGCTTAGGCGCAGTGGGCTGGGCCAGAGCAGCGGTGCTGATTAGCAGGCAACTAAGAAGTCTAAAGAGCATAATCAAAGTAGTTTGGACGCTATGAGTCTGGGGGCGAGCGCAACGGGCATCTTGCGTTCAAATCTATCCAACCGCAGATGCGAGTTTCGCTCGCGCTCGGACTACAAAGCCCAAGCTACTGGCTGAGTTACGGCATCTTTTGCAGGCCTTCCCAGCGCACTTGCCAACCTTTCGGAATGCCGGGATTAGCTTCTTGGCAGCCGTCGTAGCCAGCGCACATGAGGGCCACGGCGGCGAGCAGGCCACCGTTGCCGGGCAGGTAGAGGGGTAGGCGGCCTTCCTGGTAGTTGTGGCCGTTGGGCAGGTAGGTATTGGTTCGCACCGGCATTAGCAGCGCGTCCACGGCGCGGTCGGGCAGCCCTAGGCGGGTGGCGGTCATGGCGGTGAGGGGAAAATCCCAGCCCCAGGTTTTGTCCCAGCTCCAGTCTTGCCACACGAGGTCGAAGGTGCGGCGCATGGTGGCCGCATCTTGCTGGCCGGTGGCGGGCATGAAGCCCAAGGCGCCCAGCACGGCGGGGTGGTCGGTTTTATACTCGGGGTTGGTGTAGGAGTCAGGGGCGCTTTCGGCGGCCAGGTACACGCCGCCCGCCTGGGGCAACTGGGCGAGCTTGGCCAGCACATCATCCCACTTCGGGTTGCGCGGCTGACCTAGGCGCTCACGCCACTTCTGCGCCGTTTCCAGGGCCCAGTGCCAGTACACTAGCTCGAAAGTGGGGTTAAAAGTATCCTCGGCCTTGAACCGCTCCTGGGCCGGAATCACGCCTTTGCCCAGGATGTAACGGCCCTTGTCCTTTTCAAAAAACGGGTACGACGCCATGAACTCCGCCGTCTGGGTCACGCGCTCCTGATACAGCTTCAGCGTGGCCGCATTCGGGTGGGCGCGGTAGGCCTCTTCAGCAAAGTAGATAGTGTGCGGCTGCTGCCACAGCAAAAACGCACCCACCGACGACGGCCCTTCGGCGCCCCAGGGGTCGGTCATTTTTTGCCAGCGCCAGCCGGCGTAGCCCTGGCGCTGCGCGATGGCGCGGGCCTCAGCCTGCACGTCGGGGCGGGCGTACCAAGTCAGGCTGCGCTCCAATATTTCGGGGCGGCCCCAGAGCGCGAAGTGAGCGGCGTGCCACCAGTGCATTTCGAGGTGCGGGCGGCCGTACCAGCTATTGAGTAGCAGGCCAGTTTCTTGCGGCGGCTGCGAGCCGGCATTGTGCACCTTGGTGAGGTACTGCGAGAGCACAATGCGCCGCTCCAGCTCGGCGGCCCTAGGGTCGGGGGTACCGCCAAAATCGACGGCGCCGCCGCTGCGCCAAAACGCCTGCCACTGCTGCTGGCTGTTGGCACGAGTGGCGGCAAAAGTGGGCGCGCTGGCCGGCTTCCTAAGCGTAAAAAGCGCGCTTATTTCCAGCGAAGTACTTTGGCGGCTCGGCGTGAGCACAAACTCGTGCGGCCGGCCGGGCGCCAGCGTGGCCGCGCCCGCCCACCCTAGGGCCACAAAATAGCGCGTGGTATCGAGCTGATGCGTGAGCAGGGCGCGGCCGACTTTTTGCTCCGCAATGACCGAATTATGAGCTTCCTTATGCGAATAATCGGTGGCCATATCGGCCCAGCCGGCCGTGGGAAAGGGGAAGCGCAACGCCACTCGCAGCCGCCCGGCTTTCAGCAGCTCTGAGGTGACTCTGACCGCCACCGCATCCTGCGTTTGATGGCCCACCGTGACCACGTCCACGGCCGTGCCTTCGACCGTGAAGTGGCTGCGAATTTCGCCCGTCCACGGGTTCAGTTCCTGGCGGATGTTCTTGATATCCGGCACGGTGGCGGGCTGGCCGTTTTTCTTCAGGATAAGAAACCCTAGGTTGCCCAGCTGCAAGCGGTGCGGGTTGGCCCGTAGGTAGTCCACGGCCTCCTTGTTGCCGGGCGTTTTTACCTGCACTGAGTAGCTCACGGGCTGGCCGTTGAAGGTGTAGGTACGCAGGCTTTGGTCAAATTTATAGCCCTGAGTATTGGAGAAGCGGTGCCATCCCCACTCCGATTCGGTGCCTAGCGGCAGGCCCTTCTCATAGTGCAGCGGGAAAGTTTGCAAGCCCGTCACATCGGCCGTAAAGGCAAACTTGCCGTTGCCCACGGACAGTGAATTGAGCGAGTCGGTATTGGTAATAATGACCTTGTGACGCTCCACGAGCGCCTGGCGGTCAATAGGCGTTTGCTGCGCGGCCAGGGGCAGCGTGGCAATAAGCAATAGCCCGCTGACGAAGGCAGCACTAGTATTATTCATAAAATTTTGAGTTAGCAAAACACAGTTGTCATTGCGAGCATATTGCGCATCAAGCAAAGATGAAGCAATCGCAACCGAACGGCACGCGTACATCACTCGTTTTGATGCGATTGCTTCGCTGAGCTCGCAATGACAACCGACCTATGAAAAGCAGCTTCTTCAAGTCAATCACGAGCCAGCGTCACACTCATCAGGCCAATTACCACATCATTCGCCAACGCTCGCACGGTTAGGCTTTTGAGCTTTTTCCTAGGATCGAGCGGTAGCTCCAGCACGGTGGCCGCGCCGCCCGCTATCGCCTTCGTGCTAAAGCCTTTGATGCTGATGTAATCCTTAAAGTCGTTGGTAATGAGGCCGGTTTTGAGGTGCACGCGGTAGGGCTTGGGCGCGCCCAGGCGAAAGGCGAAGCCATCCTCCACGTAGTCCTGCTCGATGGGCCACCAGGTATCGGGGTTACGCAGGGGCAGCGTGGCGGTAGTGCCATCGGCATAGGTTACTACTACTTCACCGTTAACAAACTGGCTCTGCATAGCGCTGGTGCTGCCGGCCAGCAGCAGCACGGCGCGGGCGGCCCGGCCGCGCATCGGTAGCGTGGCCTCATGCGGGTAATTATCCCATTGCGACACGAACAGGATATTCTTAGCGCCCGCCGCGCCCGGCGTGCGCAGCGGCGCGCCCGTGGGCAGGCGGATTTCATTTTGGGCCCCAGCCGCCCGACGTAGGCCACTGTCGTCGATATCGGCTTGCGTGAGCGGGTAGCACCAATTACCGATGCCCTGGGTAGGCAGCTCCAAAGTAGCCGTAGTGGCGCGCGGACTCAGGTATTTCTGCTGAAAAATCTGCGTTACCTGGTCGTTAAAGACTTTGGTCAAATCCACCGTTTCCCAGCAGGCGGGGGAAGCGGGGGTAGGCGAGGCGGGCGGTGGCCCGGCTATGTGCAGGCACAGCGGCACCCACCACGTCAGCTCGCCCTGGGTCACTTGCGCAAAGGCGGTGCGGTGGCCGGGCGGGCCAGCGGCCTGCGCAGTGAGGGTGTGAAGCGCTAGCTGCGAGTGCTGCAACGTACGCTGCGGGTCGGTGAGTGGGCCCAAGGTGGCGTGGGCAAACTGCGCGGCGAAAGCCGCGCCGGGCGCCACCGTTTGCTCGGCCGGGGTGGCGTCGGGTGCGTCGCCCTGCCACTCAATTTCGACCACGTAGCGGGCGGCGGGCGCACTGCTGATTTCCAGCAGCGGCCGACCCACGGCGCTGGCTAGGTTATGCCAGGTGGCCGGCGTACCGTTCACCGTCAAAGACTTGATATGGTCGGCACGAGCAGGCACCTGCAATTGCAGAGCCAGCGGTTTGGCAAAATTTGGGGTGAGGTCGTACGTTTCGCGCTGGCCCCGGCGATGAAATGCGAAGCGCACGTCGGGCACAGTGAGGGCGGCCGAATCCCAGGCGGCAGGCAGGCCGGGGCGCACGCGCAAGGTATCGTGCAGGGCGTCGGGGCGGATACCAAACAGGCCCTCGACCAGCGAGCGAGCGGCCACCCCGATGGGGTCGGCGAAGTCGCGGTACAGCTCGCTGCGGTTGGCGTCATAGAAAGAAATCTGCTGGAAATTGCCGGGGCTGCTGCCTAGGTACATACTTTCGAGCAAGGCGCTTTTCCAGAGCAGAAAGGCTTCCTCGGGCTGGCCGCCCTGCCAGCGGGCCAGGCTAGTGTGCAGGTTTTCGGCCAGCACCACGTTGTTTAAGGACCAGTCGTAGGGCTGCCAGTTGGTGGTGGAAAGCAGGTAGTAACCGGCATCGGGCAAGCCAACGGCGCGCACCGGAATGTGCGGAATTTCAGCGTCCACGTAGCGCAGCGCCTGGTAGGCCTGGAAGGCGTCGGGCACTTCCGAATCGAGGGCGTGGTAGATGGTCCAGAGGCCGGCGCTGGGGTGCAACGCCTTCAGCCCTAGAGCATCCTGATATTCGGCGTACCACCCTAGGGCTGGCAGCCAGAGGCGCTGACCCAGCGCGGCGCGGATGCGGGCGGCCTCCTGGCGGTAGGGCTCGGGGTCTTCGCGTAGCAGCGTGGCCAGCTCGGCGGCCCGCTGGTTGGCGAAGTAGTTGTAGGCAGAGGTGTGGGTCACGGCGCCGCCGCTGTACTGCAAGGCATCGCTGGCCCAAATGGCAGCGTAGGCGTCGTAGAGGCCGTCGCCGTCGGGGTCGAAGTTGCGCTTTTCCCAGGCCAGGTGGCGTTGCAGGGTGGGCCACAGCTCGCGGGCCAGCCCTAGGTCGCCAGTCCAGCGCAGGTGGCGCAGCAGCGCGTCGATAAATACCAGGTTCATGTCGTAGTGGTGGGGCCGAAACTCGCCGCCGGGGTTGCGGGCGATGTAGCCGCTGCTGAACACGGCCGTGCCCAGCTTTTCGAGCTGCCGGGCTCGGTGCAGGGCCGTATCGGGCGTTACCGGGCCGGTGGCCGGACTAGTCAACTGCGACTGCGCGTAGGCCCGAAAGTGCTGCGCGGCGCGGTCGGCCCAGCCCAGCGGGTCGGCGGCGTAGGGCCCGCGCCAGCCGTTGAGCCGGATGCGCCAGGCCACCGCGCCGTGCAGGTAGGAAGGCGCCTCCCAAATAGCATCGGCGGCCAACGCCAGGGCGCCCCCTAGGGTATTAAGATACGGATCAGGCGTGCTGACTACCACCCGGTTAGCCAGCACCACGCGGGCCGCGGCGGCGCGGGCAAAGGCCACGGGCAAAGCTTTATAATCCAATACTTTATCAGATTCCGGCTTTTGCACCGCGAAGTACAACGGCTGGCCAGCACGCACTGGCAGCACGCCCACCACCACCGCCGCGACCGCCGCCCCCGATGAGGCCAGCAGCTGCGCCGGCGACTCTTGCTGCGCCGCATTTGCCAGGCGAAGCTTCGCCGCGGGCGGCCCTACCCCGACCAAAACCTTGGGCGCGGGCGGGGTGGCCGGCGCCACCTTGGGCGGCTTGTCCCCTACCCCATACAAAAGGCTGAACGCGCTGCCAGTCAGCGTAAACACGTTGCCTTGGCAATACTCCGGCTTGAGGTAAAAACTCGATTCGGGGTCGGCGCCTAGGTCGCCATCGCGGCTGAATTTCTTGCCGGTGGCCCCGCCGAAGGCCCACAGCAGCTGCACATTTTGGGCTGGCGCATTTTTGGGCAGATTTTCGAACTGCGCCTTCACCAGCACGCCCTCACCAGTGGCCGAGGCCAGCACTTCGAGGTGCAGCCGGCCGGCGCCCAGCAGCGGGTCGGTGATGTCGTACAGCATCGTGCCCGGCCGGTAGCGGGCGGTGATATTTGCGGCTTGTATCAGCCATTTGCTCTGGCCATTAGCCAGCAGACCAAACTTCAGGTTTCCACCCATGCCGGGTAGGTAGAGGGCGAATTCGGGCAGGTCGCCGGCCTCGACGCGGAAGGCCGTATTGGTGCCATAGAGCGCCCGGTTGAAGCGATGCGTGCCGTTGGTAATGACAAAATCTTGGCCCTCGGGGTGGTAGCGCAGGGTGCGCGGCTGGTTGTGCCAGAGCGGCGGCGTGGGCTGCGCCTGCCCTACCCTACCTAACAACCCCAGGAGCACCAAAAACCACGTGCATTTTAGCGTCATCAATCGAGCTGTAATTGGGTTAGTACCAGGCCGGGGTCGAGCAGATACACCCGGATGATGGCCGGCCCACCGGCCGCCACCTGGTGCCGGGTTTGGCCCTGCGAAAAGCCGCGCAGCACGTTTTCCTTCCACTGCGGCGAGTCGGCGGGCACGTTCACATCCACCACTTGCGGCGGACCGTCGTTGACGGTGAGCGCGTAGTGCAGGCCCCGGCCGGCGTACAGCCCAAAAGTGGGCAGACAGCGCACCGCAATACTGTGCGCCCCGGCCGACAATTCAGCCTTATACTCCAGGTAAGGCGCGCGGGCTAAGTTGGCCACGGTGAAAGAAGGCACGTCGTAGGGCAGCCGCGTTAAGCTCTGGTCCTCAATACCTAGGCCGGGCAGCAAGGCTAGCTTCTCGCCAGCAATTTCCTGCTTGTTGGTAAAGGCCGCCGCGGCGATGCGGCGCGGTTCGGGCGCGGCCCGTTGGGCCACGGGCGCGGCTTTGCCCGCGGCTAGTAGGACGGGCGTGGCCACGGGCGGCAGCTCAAATATTTTCTGGTCGCGGGGGTGGGCGCTCATCATACCGGCCCATTTGCCGCCGGCTAAGTCGTCGTTGTAGCGGCGCGTTAGGGCTTGGATTTGGTCGTGGGCGGCCTGGGCTTTTTGAGCATACCCTAGGGCTTCGTCCTGGCCGCGCTGGGCCAGCGAGAGGCTGCGGGCGGCATAGAATACCTTTTCGTTCAGCAGCCGCGCGCCTTGGATGGGGTACAGTACCAGCTCAAAATAAGCGGCTTGCAACGCGGTCGGCACCCGCTTTTGCAGGGCCTCGGCGGCGGCGGCAATCTTCTGATAATGAGCTAGTCGCTGGTCTTGCTCGGCTTCCGTGAAGGCGACGCCGAGCAGGTGCTCGGGCTTGGCGGCCTGCGCCAGGCGGTAGTACTCCTGCTTGAGGCCGGCGATGGCCGGGGCCAGCTGCGGGCCAAACGTGGCCGCGGCCCAGCGCCTAGGGTAGTCGGCGGCGGTGGCGGGCGTCCAGCGGTCCACATTCCAGGCCAGGTCGAGGGCAAACTGGGTTTCCAGCTCGGCGGGCTTGATGTCGCCCACGTTCACCACCCACAGGCGCCGGGCCCCAAGGGCGTAGGCTTTGCTGAGCTCGTAGCTCACCAGGGCCGGCGAAATACTCGACAGCCAGAGGTAGTCTTGCGGGGCGCCCCAGTACGAGAGGTGGTAGTAGACGCCGCTGCCGCCGCTGCGCTTTTGATCTTCTTTATCAGACAGTTGCCGGATGTAGCCGTGGTTGTCGTCGGCCCACACAATGGTCACGTCGTCGGGCAGTTTCAGGCCAGCCTGGTACAAGGTCAGCACCTCTTTATAAGGACAAAAAATCTGGGGCACGGGCTGCTGGTGGTAGGCCCCAAGCAGGCGGCGCTGGTCGGTGATAATGCTATCGAGCAAGTGGACTTTGGCGGGGCGGCTGGGCGGGCCGGGCATGCTGCCATCGTGGATGCCGCGCATGCCCACCGTGTACACCGATTCGTAGGTGGCGGCGGCCTTCACCCGGTCTTCCCAGTAGCTATACATCTGGGGGCCGTTGAGGTCATAGCGCCAGGGACCGGGCTTTTGGCCGTACTCGGCCGCGTAGTTTTCGGCCCACTCAAACACGTTGTTACGCAGCATGGGCTCGCAGTGGCTGCTGCCCACTACAATGGCGTAGCGGTCGGCCTGCACGGGGTCGGCGGGGTAGTGGTAGAAGGCCTTGGTGCCGGGGTGCATGGCGGGCCAGATGTAGTTGGCCTTCAGTCGCAAGAGCAGCTCAAAGATATGCGCGTAGGTGTTCGGGCCAATGTCCTGCACGTCCTTATCGAGGTGGCGGGCGGCCCAGGGGCGCAGGCCCCAGTCCTCATCATTGAGAAAAATGCCGCGGTACTGCACCGCCGGCGGGCCCGGCGCCAGCCGGCCGGGCGCCACGTACAGGGCCGCGTGGTGCGCCGGGGCCACGTCGGCCCACCACACCCAGGGCGACACGCCCATGCGCCGCGCCACCTCAAACACCCCGAAAGCCGTGCCGCGCCGGTCGCTGCCCGCAATCACCAGGGCCCGCGGCACGCCCGGCAAAGGCTGCTCAACTACTTCTATCACAAAGCTTTCCCACTGCCCGCGCAGGTGGTCCGTTTTGAGCTTGCCGCTCGCCACGAGCCTATCAATGAGCGCCGACTGGCCCAACGTACCAATAAGCACGGCCGGGCCGGCCGGCACCCCTACCCCCTCGCGCAGGGCCGGGCGCACGCCCGTCACCAGGGCTACGTCGCCGGCAAAGGCCTCAGCAGCCACGCGCACCACGGCCGCATCGCGGGGGTCAATGCAGAGCGGCGCGGCCCAGTGCGCGTGCACCAGCGGGAAGTTTTGGGTGGTAAAGGCAGTTGTTAGCGGAGCCGTGAGGGGGCCTTGCGCGTAGGCCCACTGACCAGCCAATGCTAGCCAGCCAACAAGCATTATTCTATAAATCAACAATTTATTTAGACGCATGAGGTAGGATTAAGGCGTGGGCGCTACCGCTGCTTTTTCATAAATCTCCACTTCCACCAGCCCCAGCGTGCCGGCTGGGCCGGGCTGGTCGGTGGCGGCGGTGGGCACCTTCGGCGTTTCTAGCTCCGTGATGTTGAAGGCGTCTTTAGCCTGGGTGGCCCCTACTAATTCGATGCGCAGTACCTGCCCGGTGCGCGGCGGAAAAACGGCCGTGAAATACCCTAGGCTGCGCGCGGTGGTACCTCGAAACACCTCCTGCCCATCCACCAAAATGCGGAGGGGGTAGGTGCTGGTGCGCCAGCCCGTTAGCTTGAGGGCCACTTCGCTGATGGGTGCGGGGCGCGCCAGCGCGTACTCAATCCAGGGCTTGGCTTCCTGCTTTGCGCTTATCCATTCGGATAGCTCGTTGTCGTCAAAACTGAACGCGGCGTTGGCCGCGTTAGAGCTGGTCGTCACGCTTTTGACCGGTACCGCCACCCGCGACGCTATGAACGACGGCCCCGCCGGCGTGGGCCCACGCTGCAAGCTCACCGGCAGGTCGTGGCCCGGCAGCTGGGTAGCGAGGCCATCGCGCACCGCTATCGGCTGCGATTTGAGGCTAATGGCGGCTGACTTAAGCCCCTCGGCGGTGGCGGTAAGGGTGATTTTGCCGGCCTGCATGGTGCTGCGCACGAGCACGCGGTTCACGCCGCCTTCCACGGGCAAACTCTTCGCCAATATGTAGTTGCCCGGCCCCTGGGCCAAGCCGCCGCGCCACTCGGCCGGGCCGCTGAGCGCGAAGCTGACCATATTTAGGGCCGTGGGACAACGGCGGCCCTGCGCATCCACGGCCTCGACTTGCACCAGGGCGAGGTCGGCGCCGTCGGCGCGCAGGCCGCTAGGGCTAGTAGTCGGCGTGAGGCGCAGGGCCACGGCGGGGCCGGCAGTTTGGTGCTCGGCTTCGCTGAGCTTGTGGCCCGCCGCGTCGTAGCTCACAGCGCGCAGCGTACCGGGCTGCCAGGCTATGTCTTTGAAGGTAAATAGGAAACGGTAATTCTGCTGCCCAAATCCCAGCGACTTCCCATTAAGAAACAGCTCGACCTTTTCGCCGTTCGACACCACTTCCACGTTCTTCACTACCCCCGCCGCGTAGTTCCAGTGGCCGATGAGGTGGGTGCGGGCGTGCTCGGGCTCGACCCAGCCATCCCACATCACCTGGTGAGCGTAGTAGCCGTCTTTGGCGATGCGCAGGGCATCGACCTCGCCGCTACGGCGGTAGTTTTCTTCGCCCCGGTAGTGGGTGTTGGTATCCGAAAACACGATGTTGACGCCGCCCGCGCTGCTGCGGGTGCCGGTGCCGGGCCGCTCGCGCCAGTAATCGTACCAGCGGATGACGTCTTCGCGGGCTTGCGAGTCCTGGTTGCGGTTGTATTCGGCGGCGTTGGCGCCTTTGTAGGGCGGGCCGGCGCCGTCCTTGTGGTAGGGCGGCGAGAGTTCGTCCCAGTACTTGCGCAGGGCTTCGTCGCGCGAGTACTCCATGGCCCACAGCGGTTTGCCGGCGCTTTTATTGATGTAGAGCATCTCGCCGCCGTACTCGGCCTGCGCGATGTCGAGCATCTCGCGCGAGCCGATGGCCCGGCCGCCGTGCGGGTCGTACTGGTCCCGAATAGCCTTCAATTCCTGCATGTGGGCAGCGCTGATGCTCTCGTTGCCGCCCTCATAAAACAGGATGCTCGGGTTGTTGCGGTTGTAGATGATGGCGTCGCGCATCAGCTCCAAGCGCTGGCCCCAGCGGCGGTCGCTCACGTCCTTTTCGGCGTCGCCGGCGGGCATGGCCTGGGGCAGCCCCACCCTATCGCAGCTCTCGATATCCTGCTTCCAGGGCGTCACGTGCATCCAGCGCACCAGGTTGGCGTTACCGCTCACCATCAGACCGTTGCTGTAGTCCGAGAGCCAGGCGGGCACCCCTAGGCCCACGGCGGGCCACTCGTTGCTAGTGCGCTGGGCGTAGCCGTGCACTTGCAGCGCGCGGTCATTGAGCTTGATGAGGCCGCCCGCAAACTCCGTTTTGCGGAAGCCGGTGCGGGTTTGCACTTCGTCCACTACTTTGTTATCAATCAACAACCTAGTCGAAACGGTGTACAGGTAGCCGTAGCCCCAGCTCCAAAAGTGTGCGTCAGTGAGGCGGCCCTGGGCGCGCACGGTGCGGGTTTCGCCGGGCTGCAAGGTCGTTGTTTCGCCCGGCAGCGTGCCCACGGTTTTGCCCGCGCCATCGGCCACGGTGGCCGCGTAGGTGAAGGTGCGGGCCGCTGCCCCCTCGTTCTTGACCTGCGCCTCGGCCACCACCGTGGCCTGGCCGTGGGCCACATCGAAGTCCTGCGCATACACGTACACGCCGGTCGTACCTAGGGCCGCAAACAGCGGCAGCGTCTGGTGCAACGGGCTCATTACGTGCAGGTACACGTTTTTGGGGATGCCGCCGTAGTTGGCGTTGAAGTTGCGGTTACTCCACTGGTAGGCCTGGCCGGTGGCCTTCTCCTTGTAGTCCCAGTCGCTGTCGGTGCGCACGGCCAGCACGTTGTCCTGACCTGCGGGATTCAGAAACGGCGTGAGGTCGTAGCCCACGGCCATCACGCCGTTTTCGTGGCGGCCCAGGGCGTGGCCGTTCAGGTAAAACTCGCCCGCCAGCCGCACGCCCTCAAACTCCACAAATACCTTTTGGCCCGCCGCGCCGGCCGGCAGCCGGAAGTGCTTGCGGTACCAGGCCACGCCGGTGCTCAGGTCTTTAATGTCCTTGCTAAAGGCCTCGTCCTCGTTCCAAGCTTGGGGCAGCGTCACGGCGCGCCAGCTTTTATCCGCGAAGCCGGGGGCGGCGGCGCCGGCCGGGTCGCCGACCAGCACGCGCCAGCCAGGGTTGAAATTGTACTGCGCTCGGGCCGGAGCCGGGGCCGCCGCCACCGGGGCCAGGCTACCCAGCCACAGCAGCCAACCTAGGCTGCGCCAGCGGCAAAGAAGGGACGAACTCATACGCAGCAGGGTGGGAAGGGGTAGGCGAAGAACGCGCCCTCGGCGGCGGCCACTCTCCTGTACTGTGCGGGTGGCCCAGTCACCAAGCCACAGGCCGGCTTCCGACGAGGTGCTCTCGTTGAAAACCGGCCTGTGGCCTGGCGGCTACGCCAAATTTTAGCGGCTCGCTACTCGCCCACGTGCACGTAGGGCGAAGCCATGCGACTGATGGGCTGGTAGTCGGTGAAGTCTATGTCGGGCGACAGGTAGCCGGCGCGCACGGGCTCCTCGCGCAGCAGGTCGGTGCTGAGATACTTCTTGTTGCTGTCGCAGAGCAGCGTCACCACGGTGGCGTCGGGGCCCAGCTCGGCGGCCAGGCGGATGGCCCCGATGACGTTGGCGCCCGACGAGATGCCCACCGCCAGCCCCAGTTGGGTGGCCAGCTTTTGGGCCACCAAGATAGCGTCGCCATCCGAAGCCTGCACCACGGCGTCGAGCTCGTCAAGCTTCACGATGGCGGGGATAAACTCATCCGAAATGCCCTGGATGCGGTGCGAGCCCACCTTGTGACCGGTGGTGAGAGTCGGCGACTCGGCCGGCTCCAGGGGGTGAATGCGCACGCCCGGAAACTGCGCCTTAAGGTAGTGCCCGGTGCCCATAACGGTGCCGCCCGTGCCCACGCCCGCCACAAACGCATCGGGGCGCCGGCCCACGCTGGCCAGCTGGGCCGCGATTTCGGGGCCCGTGGTGCGGGCGTGCGCCTCGGCGTTGTAGCAATTCTCAAACTGCTGGGTCAGGAAGACGCGGCCATCGGCGGCGGCCATTTCCTCCGAGAGCTTGATGCTACCGAGGAAGCCGCCCTGCGCCTTGCTGATGAGCGTGACCTCGGCCCCGAGCGAGCGGATGATGTCAATGCGCTCGCGGCTGAGCCAGTCGGGCATCAGGATGCGCACGGGGTGCCCTAGGGCCTTGCCGATGGCCGCAAACGCAATGCCCGTGTTGCCGCTGGTAGCCTCCACAATGGTATCGCCGGGCTGAATTTTGCCCTGCTCGTAGGCCTGCTGCAAGATGTAGAGCGCCATCCGGTCCTTGAGGCTGCCGGTGAGGTTGTAGTGCTCGCACTTGACGAAAATGCGGCCCGGCTGGCCTTTGTAAGTGTAATGCAGCGCCAGCATGGGCGTATTGCCCACGAGGTGCCAGAGATGGGCAAACTTATTGGTAACGGCCGAGGGCAAGGGCGCACCAGCTACAACGTCTTGATACATGGTATAGATTAAAATGAGGAGCTACCTAGGGAGTCGTTGCTTACGGTCGTTCGCAACCGTATGCAACGACTCCCTAGGTAAGCGCTGCTATTTGGCTGCAAATAACTGAGCTAATTTGGCTTGCAGCTCCTCCCCGCGCAGATTCTTCGCAATTACTTTGCCCTGCGGGTCCACCAAAAAATTCTGGGGCACGGCCGCAATGCCGTATTGCAGGGCCACGGCGTTCTTCCAACCTTGCAGGTCGGAGAGTTGAGTCCAGGCTAGGCCGTCGGTTTCGATTGCTTTCAGCCAAGGTTCTTTTTTGGCGTCGAGCGACACGCCCACTACCTCAAAGCCTTGGCCGTGGTACTTGCTGTACATGGCTACTACGTTGGGATTTTCCTTGCGGCAGGGGCCGCACCAGCTAGCCCAGAAGTCCACCAGCACGTATTTGCCGCGGAAATCACTCAGCTTCACTTGCTTGCCAGTGGCATCGGCCTGGGCAAACTCGGGCTTGGTACCGATGGCCGTTTTGTCCCAGGTAGTCATAAACTTGCTGACGCTGCGGCCCGGCGCCGAGGCTTTGGCCGCGGGGCCCAGCTGCTTATAGAGCTTGCTGGCTTCGTCATAGTCGGGGAAATCGACGAAGCGCCACTGAATTACCGAGGCCGCCACCAGCGAATTGGGGTGCGCCTGCACGTAGGCTTCGGCCACTTGCTTCGACTCGGTACCTAGGGCCGCAAAGCGCTCGTCGGCCTCCTTGCGGGCTTCGGGCGTGGCTTCTTTGGCGCCGGCGGGCGTGGCCTTGGCCAGCATCTCGTAGATGGGGCCGGCCTTCTGGGTGATGGCCCGCCACTGCGCGTCGTAGCTGGCGTACTCGTCCTGCGTGGCCGAGCCCTTAATCACGGCCGGGGCCTTGGCATCGGCGGGCAGCTGCACGGCTACGGGGCGGTTTTCGAGGAAGAAACCGGCGTAGCGCTTGGCGGCCGGCACCTGCACCGCTACCCAGCTAGGCTCGACCAGCCGGCCCCGGAAGGCGAAGTGGCCACCCTGCACGGTGGTGGAGTCTTTGTAGCTCGTCTTGTCATCTTGGCGGTTCAGGTACACCTTGGTGCCGTCGGGGGCGGCTACCTCACCTTGCAGGGCGTAGCCGGGGGCGGCCGGCTTGGGGCGGGCGGCGGGCGTTTTTTTCTGGGCAGCGGCCGGGCCGGCGGCGAGCAGGGCTGTGCTCAGTAGCAAACCGGTTAGGTTACGGGAATAGGTCATGGTTGGGGAGATAAAAGGGCCGGGTGGCGTAGGGTAAATGGAAGCCGAAGTATCACGCTGTTTCGCATTCAGGACTCTCGCGAAAAGCGACTGTCCTTGCGAGCGCAGCGAAGCAATCGCATCATAACGAGCCGCGCAGGTGCGATTGCTTCGCTATGCTCGCAATGACAGCCGCTTTCTAAACAATACCTAACATAGCTAATAACCAAGGTTCTGCGTCAGGACCGGGTTGGCGAGTAATTGCGTAGCCGGGATGGGCCACACGTTGTCGTTGGCATCCCAGGTGGTGCCTTTGTAGGGACTTAGGACCGCAGCCACGCGGCCCGTGCGGATGAGGTCAAACCAGCGGTGGCCGTACTCGGTGAAGAGTTCCAGCCGGCGCTCGTTTTCCACGGCCAGCAAGGCATCGGCCGAACCTAGGGTAGTAGCGAGGGCGGTGGCGCCGGCGCGGGCGCGCACTGCATTCAGGTCAGCGATGCCGCTGGCGATGTTGCCCTGCCGGATGCGCGCCTCTGCCCGGATGAGGTACTGCTCGGCCAGGCGCAGCGCCACGCTATATTCGGTGGTGGCGCCGGCATTGGGCGTGGCCACGCGCTGCTGGTATTTAAGGGGGTAGCGGTAGGTGGTGCCGGCCACGGTGTAGGAGCTGGCCCAGGTGGTGCGGCGGTTGTCGGGCGTGCCGAAGGCGTTGTACAACGTATTGGTCAGCTGGTAGGTAGCAGTGGGGGCCACCGTCAGCGAAGCCGGCACAAAGTAGCCGGCCTCGTAGGTATTGGTCGAGATGGTGCCCGCGCGGCGCACCTGCCAGATGGCTTCCAGGCTGCTGGCCAAAAACGCTAGGTTCAGCGCCGGCAAGGTGTAGATGCCCGTCTGGGCCAGCACGGCGGTGGCCTGGGTTTCGGCGGCGGCCCAGTTTTGCTGGTAGAGGTACACGCGGGCCAGCAGCGCCGTGGCGGCGGCCTGGTTGGCGCGGGTGCGCTCGTTAGCCACGGGATAGGCAGCGGGCAGCAGCTTTTGGGCATCAAGCAGGTCGAGCACCACCTGGGCGTACACGTCGGCCTTGGGGGCGCGGGGCAGCGCGCCGCTCACCGTGTAGTCAGGGTTGAGCACCAGCGGCACATCACCAAATATATTGGTGAGATAGAAGTAGTTGAAGGCCCGCAAAAACTTGGCTTCGCCCAGCAGCTGGGTCCGCAGGCTGGCCGTGAGCGTGGTGCTGCCCGTGAGGCCGGCCACCGCCGTGTTGCACTGGTAGATGTTGGTGTAGGCCTGGCTCCAGAGCAGGCTGGGGCCGTTGCCGGCCGGGTTTACCTGGTTCAGGCGGTACTCGTCGAAGGTGGTGCTAGCGTAGAGCAGCTCATCGGCGGCCAGCCCTAGGAAGGTCGAAAGGGCCGCGTCGTTAGCGATGCCCGGAATATTGGTGCCCCGCGAGGTGAGGCCGATGTAAATGCCAAGCACGGCCGCCGTAGCCGAGGCATCGGCCGCGTACACGTTGGTGTCCACGACCTGGGTCGGCGGCGGGCCCACGTCCAGGAAATTGCACGAAGCCAAGCTCAGCAGGGCCGGCACTACCAGCCGGCGCGAAAAACGGGTAAGGGATTGCATGAGATAAGTAAAATCTTAGCCAACAATTAGATAGACACCTGGAGGCCGCCCGTGAGCAAGCGCATGGGCGGCAGCGCGAAGAGCGGCACCTCGGGGTCGAAGCCGTTGTAGCGGGTGATGGTGAACAGGTTCTGGCCCTGCACGTAGAAGCGCACGCCCTGCAGGTGCAGCCCCTGCACGGTGGCGCCGGGCAGCGAGTAGCTCAGCGACAGCGTTTTGAGGCGGATAAACGAGGCGTCGCCGAACACCGTGGGCGAGTTGGTGTAGTTGAAATACGTGCTGTAGGCGGTGCCGAACGACGAGGTAGCCTTCGGAATGTCGGTCACGTCGCCGGGCTTTTGCCAGCGGCGCAGCGCGTCGGTCGTCCAGTTGCTCAAGCCCTGGCCGGGAGGCCCCTGAGGCACGTAGCTCTTGGCCGTTTGCTTGGTGAACTGGAGGAAGAAATCGAGGCTGAAACCTTTGTAGGAGAAGCTGTTTTGCAGGCCGCCGTAGTACTTGGGGTAGCCGTTGGTGCGCACCTGCGTCGAGAGCGCGGGGTTGGAGGTGAACAGGCCGGTGGGGCTCACGTAGGCGCCGCTGGCCTGGCCAGTGCCCGGGTCGATGCCGGTGTAGTTGTAGAAGCGGGTCAGGGTCGTGGACTCGCCCAGCAGGAACTGGCCCGCGTAGGCCGAGGCCGCGAGGTTCGGGAACTCCAGCAGCTCGTTGCGGGGCACGGTGAGCGTGGCGGCCGAGGTCCAGGTGAAGGTACCGGTTTGCACGTTGGTCGTGTTCAGGCTAAACTCGAAGCCCCGGTTCAGGACCACGGCCGGGAAGTTGGCGGTGATGCTCGAAAAGCCCGTTTGGCTCGGAATGGCGAAGCCCACCAGCTGATTATCCGAGATGCTACGGTAGTAATCGGCCGTGAGCAAAATTCGGTTTTTGAGAAAGCCCAGCTCGATGGCGAGGTCGAGCTTTTTCACATTTTCCCAGCGGAAATCAGTGTTACCCAGCCGGGTCGGCACCAGGCCCAGCAGCGCGCCGTAGGCTTGGCGGCCCGTCGATTGCAGCGTGGAGAGGTAGTCGTAGTAGCCGGCGGTACCCAGGTCGTTGCCCGTGATGCCGTAGCTAGCCCGCAGTTTGCCGAAGCTGAGCGCCGGCAGCGTATTCTTGATAAACTCCTCCTCCGAAAACACCCAGGCCGCGCCGCCCGCGCCGAAGTTGCCCCAGCGGTTATTAGGACCAAACTTGGACGACCCATCGCGCCGGAACGTGCCGTTAAGAATGTACTTACCCTTGTAGTTGTAGTTGAGGCGCCCAAAAACCGACTCGTAGCGGTAGCGGAAGGCGTTGTCGGTGTAGTAGGTTTTGGTGCTGGCGGCGGTCAGGTTTTGGAGTACCGCATCGCTGATGTAGTCGGTGGCCGCCACGTAGAGCTGGTCGGTGGCCGTTTCCTGAAACGTGCCGCCGGCCAGCGCTTGCAGTTCGCCCTCCCCGATTTTGCGGTTGTAGGTCAGCTGCGGCTCAGCGATGTAGGTGGTGGTGGCGGCGTTGGCAAACTCGGCCGAGGCCTTCACCGCCCCATCGAATGGGCTGACGGCCGCGGCGGGCCTAGGGCTGAACTGGTCCATAGTCAGCCGGTTGAGGCCGGCGCTCACCTTGGCCGCCAGGCCCGGCAAGATGGTGTAGCTCACGGCCAGGTCGCCGAGCAGGTTGCGGCTCGTGTTAGTGATGCCGCGCAGGGCCAGGGCGTAGGGGTTGGTGAGGCCCGATACGAAGTTGAACGTGCCGTCGTCCTTATAGGGGTTATAGTTGGGCGGCAGCGTAATAAGCGTCGTGAAGTCCTGCGCCGCCTGCCGGTTGCTGGTTTGCACGTAGCCCATGGAGGCATCGAGGTGCAGGCGCCCGTTGGCCGACGCCTGGTTGATGGCCACGCGGCCGTTGTAGCGGTTGCTGGCGTAGTCGCCCAAGTAGATGCTACCCTGGTGGCGGTAGCCGCCGGTGAGGGCGATGCGTGTGAGCGGCGTGCCGGCCGTGTAGCTGGCCTGCGCATCAGTCACGGCCGCCGTGCCGCCAATCAGCGTTTTCTGCCAGTCGGTGTAGCGAGTTTGGTCGAAGGAAACGAGGTCGGGCGCGTTGCTGGCCGTGGGCGTAATGCCATCATTAGCAAAGGCTTCGCGGCGCAGAGCTAGGTACTGGTCGGTGTTGAGAAAATCGACGAGGCGGGTGGCCCGGCCGGCGCCGGTGTACACGTTCACGTCGAGCTTGCCCTGGCCGGTTTTGGCCTTTTTGGTCGTGATGAGCACCACGCCGTTGGCTCCGCGCGAGCCGTAGATGGCGGTGGCGTCGGCGTCCTTCAGCACGTCGATGCTGGCAATGTCGGCGGGGTTAATGCTGTTGAGCGGGCTGTCGTAGCTGCCATTCTGGGCGAATGCGCCAAAGGCGGCGAAGCTGTTGAGCCCGCTGGCCGCATAGGGCACGCCATCGACCACGTACAGCGGCTGGTTACCCCCTAGGAGCGAGTTTTGGCCCCGAATCTGCACGTTCATCGTGGAGCCGCCGAAGCCGGTGGAGGGCGTCACGAGCACGCCCGCCAGGCGGCCCTGCAAGGCCTCGATGGGGTTGCTAACCGGCTGCTGGGCAATAGTTTTAGCGTCAATGGTAGCCACCGAGCCGGTGTTTTCGCGCTGGGTGGTGGTACCGTAGGCCACTACCACCACGTCGTCGAGCTTGCTCACGCCGCGCCGGAGCTGCACGGCAATGCTCGTTTGGCCATTCAGGGGTACTTCCTGGGCCTCGTAACCCACGTAGCTGAATATTAGCACCACGTCGGGGCTGGCCACCGTCAGGTTGTAGTGGCCGTTGGCGTCGGTGGCGGTGGAGGGCGTCAGCGCGCTGGCCGATTTCACGCGCACCGTCACGCCCGGAATAGGCTCGTCGTTTTCGTCGCGCACGATGCCCGTAATCTGAATGGGCGCCAGTACCGCCGCCCGGCTGGCCGGCTTCTGCTTGACAATAATCGACTTATCCTCAATAGTGTACGTGAGCGCCTGGCCGGCAAAAATCTGGTTCAGCGCCTCGGTAAGGGTAGCGTGCTGCAAGTTGAGCGTCACGGGCCGGGCGGCCTGCACCATCTGGGTATTATATAGAAAGGTGTAGCCGCTCTGCTGCTCTATTTTGCGCAGCGCTTGGCTCAGCGGCACGTTGCGCTCCACGAGCGTGATGGTTTGGGCGGGCGTGGCCGCCTGGGCATACGAGGCGGTGTGTAGCTGCCCGGCGCCGAGCAGCAGGCCCACGGCAGTGGCCTTCGACAGGCGCCCCAGGGGCCGCCCGGCGCCCAGGCCCAACTGAGAAAGCAAAAGGGTAGAATTCCTCATCGTCAACGGTTTGGTGAAAAAAGCAGAAAGGATAGCAAGAATCAGCTGCGCCCTGGCGGAAACCAGGCGCAACCCGGCCCTAGGTAGGGCGGCGGGCAAACGAGGGTGGGAAAGGGGTAGGTAGAGCGCTACCTAGGGCTGCACCGTGATGCGGCGGCCCTCGGTGATAAAGTGCACGGCGCCGGTTAGCTCGAGCACGCGCAGCACGTCGGCCGCGTCTTTGTAGCGGGATATTTTCCCGTTAAAATCCTTGTTGGTCAGCGTGCTTGGACATCGCACGTCCACATCGTACCAACGGCTCACTTGGCGCATAATGGCCTCGATGGGCTCGTCGTTGAACACGAAGTAGCCGTTTTTCCAGGCCACGGCGTGCTGCACATCCACCTCCCGCACCTGGATGGTGCCATCGGGCCGGGGCCGCGCCTGCTGGCCCGGCCGCAGCAGCGCCTGCTGCGCGCCCAGGTTCAGGCGCACGGCGCCTTCGAGCAGCGTGGCGGCCAGGGCGGGCTCGTCGTCGTAGGCCTGCACGTTGAAATGGGTACCTAGGACCGTAATCTCGGTGCCGCGGGCGGCTACTTTAAAAGGATGCCGGGCATCCTTGGCCACTTCAAAATACGCTTCTCCGGTCAGCTCCACGCGCCGCTCGGCCCCAGTAAAGGCTACTGGGAAACGCAGCGACGAGGCCGCATTCAGCCACACCTGGCTGCCATCGGGCAGGGTGAGCTGGTACTGGCCACCGCGCGGGGTGGCCACCGTGTTATAGAGCAGGGGCTGGTTAGCGGCGAGGGTGCCAGCCGCGTAACTCAGCTGGCCATCAGCCGTTTTTTGCACCTGGCTGCCGCCCTGCCGGGCCAGCATACCTAGGTGGGCTTGGTCGAGCAGCACGGTCGAGCCATCGGCCAGCGTAAGCACGGCCTGGTTGCGGCCGGGGCGCAGGGCCACCGGCGCGGCCGGGCGGGCGGCGGGCCGCCGCACCACAGCGGGCGCCGCGCGGTGCTGCCAGTTCCAATACCCCCCTACCCCAGCCACCAGCAACACCACAAAAGCCAGTAGCGCGGCCCACGACGGGCGCCGCCGGCGGGCGGGTGCGGGCACGCCACTCCGGCGCAGGCGCTGGAAGATAGCGGCTTGCGTAGCCGCTTCGTCACCGTGCTCGACCTCCTGCCAAGGCAGGTCGGGCAGGTCGGCGGCCCCTAGGTACGCTTCAAAGCGGGCCCGCTCGGCGGGCGTGGCCGTGCCGGCTTGGTGCTTTTCGTACAGGTCTAGGTAGGCTTCCTCGGTCATGGGGCGGCGCGTCTACCTAGAAAGAGTAGTTTTCGGCCCCCAACACACACACTTGAGGTAAAGAAAAGGTAATTATTTTTTCACAAGCCCCTAACTCAGTAATTTGCAGCGTCTAATTTTTACTTGTCAGCTTTATATTTAGAGAACCGAGTTGTTCGTTTTTTAGCGGCCAGGCTCGGTTTCCGGCTCACCCCCGCCCTCGCCCGTCATGCCCATTCCGGATGCTGCTTTGTGGGAAGCCATTCAGGCCGATGATACGTCGGCCTTCGCGACGCTCTACGAGCGATACTGGCGGCGCCTGTTCACGGCCGCCTACGACCGCCTGCCCGACCGCGAGGCCTGCGAGGAAATCGTGCACGACATCTTCCTGACGCTCTGGACCGAGCGGGCGCGCTTGCAGATTCAGGCCTTCCCGGCCTACCTAGGGGCGGCCGTGCGCTACCAGGCGGCGCGCCACCAGCGGGCCCTTAGCACCAGCCCGCTGCGCTACGCCGACGCCCTCGACACCCTGAGCACCGCTGCTGACTACAACCACGGCGAAACCCAGCTGCTGGGCCTCGACCTGGAGCAGCGCCTGGCCACCGCCCTCGGCCAGCTGCCCCAGCGCTGCCAGGAAATCTTCCTGCTCAGCCGCATGCAGCACTTTTCCAACGATGAGATTGCCGAGCGCCTGCACATCTCGCGCCGCTCAGTGGAGAACCAGCTCACTACGGCGCTGCGGCATTTGCGCCTCACACTCAAGTGCATGGGCGTGGTGTGGCTGGTGCTGCACGTGGGGTAACAGACGCTTTGTGCAAAAAGGGGTAGGGTGCGGGGCTTGCCCCGCCCGGCGTTGCTAAGTAGTCGACTAGCGCAACAACGCCGGGCGGGGGCAAGCCCCGCACCCCACTGCCTGACGAGGATAAACAAAAGCGGCCGCCCTAGGTAGGGCGGCCGCTTTTGTTATAGGCTGAGGTGCCAGACTAGTAGCCCGCGTTCTGGTCGTAGAGGCCGGGGGCGGCGCTGAGTTCGTTTTGGGGCACGGGGTAGAGCAGCAGGTTGGCCGTGATGGGGCGGGTGATTTTGTTGCTCACGTCGTCTTTGGGCACCCAGGCGTTCATCACGTCCAGGGCCAGGCCCGAGCGCACGAGGTCGTTCCAGCGCAGGTTTTCGCCGGCAAACTCGCGGCGGCGCTCCTCCATGAGGGTGGGTAGGGTGAGGGTGGTGAAGGCGGGCTGGGCGGCGCGCGTGCGGATGGGCGTGAGCAGAGCGGCCGCGTCGGTGGCCGAGCCGCCGATGCCGCGCACCTGGCATTCGGCCTTCATCATCAGAATGTCGGCGTAGCGCATCACGATGAAGTTGATGGGCCAGTCGCCCCGGCCCGTACCGCGGCCGGTGGCGCTGAAATACTTCTTGTAAAACGAGCGGGTTTCGGTGATGCCCATGTAGGTGTAGCCCGTCTGGATGTTGAACGCCTTCCGGGTGTCGGTGGCCGCGTAGGAGGTGTTGACCAGGTCGTTGGAGCAGGGCTTAATTTCGACCGAGCCGGCCGTGAACGTCAGGCCATTCAGAGTGTAGTAGGTATCCGGAATTACGACGTTGGGGAACGAGCCGCCCAGGCCCAGCGACACGTTCGAAACGTACTGAATATCAAACACTACTTCGGCGTTGTTCTCGTTGTTGTACGCGAACACGTTGTTATAATTCGGCAGCACCGAGAAACGCCCGCTGCCGATGATGTCGTTGAGCAGCGGCAGCGCCTTGTCGTACTCGTTGCTGGCCAGGCCGGGGCCGTTGATACCGTAGGTGGGGCCCGAGCGGGTGAGGTAGGTGAGCGCCAGCAGGCCTTCGGCGGCGTACTTGGTGGGCCGGCCCAGGTTGGCGGCCGTGTAGGTGGCGGGCAGGTTGGCCACGGCCGTTTGCAAGTCACTCAGGATGAGCTCGTACACCTTGGTTACTTCGCTGCGCGGCGTGGCGGCCACTTCCTGCGGGCTAAGGGCTTTGTCAAGCAGCGGCACCTTGCCAAACTTCCGCACCAGGTCGAGATACATGAAGGCCCGTAGAAACTTCGCCTCGCCCTCGTAGCGAGTGCGCAGCGAGCCCGTGACGGCGCCATTGGCGGCCAGCTGGTCGAGCAGGGTATTGGCCCGGAAAATGGTCAGGTAGTCCGAAGTCCAGGCGTCGGCGACGTAGGGGTTAATGACCAGCAGCGAGGCCGAGAAGTTGTTAATGGGGTCCCAATCGCGCGAGCCGATAGCGCTGATGGCATACATGTTATCCGAGCGCGCTTCCGACAAAATCACTTCCCGGTCGGGGTAGCCGCGCAGGGTGTTGTACACGGCCGACATGGCCTGGTCGAAGTCGGTCGCGGTTCTGTAAAACGTGTCTACCGACCCGTTGGAGATGGGCACCTGGTCGAGGTCCTTTTCGCAGCCGCCCAGCGCGAGGCTGCACGCGGCCGTGATGAGTAAGAATAAACGCTTCATGGGGAATTCTAGAAAGAGAGGTTGAGGCCCAGCACCAGCGACTTAGCCAGCGGCAGCCCGCCGTAGTCGGAGCCCGACACGAAGTTGCCGGTGTTGCTGGTGTTCACGGCGTCGGGGTTCAGGCCGCCGTAGTACTTGTCGTGGCCGAAGAAGTTTTCGGCCGTCACGTAGAGGCGGGCGCCTTGCGCCACGCGCTTGTTAATGACGCGCCCTAGGTCGTAGCCCAGCGTGATGGTGCGCACCCGGAAATAATCGGACGAGTACAGCCAGTCGGTGTTGCGGATGAAGCCGAAGCTGCCGGTGGCTTTGCCCTTCACGCCGTCGCCGGGGTCTTCGGCCGAGAACCAGCGGTCGCGCACGCGCCCTAGGGCGTTTTCCTTGTAGCCCACGCTGGTGCGGTCGATGGCGCGGCCTAGGGTCGAGTAGATTTTGCCGCCGTTCTGGCCCTGCACCAAGAAGCTGAGGTCGAAGCCTTTGTAGCGCATGGTGTTGGTGATGCCCCAGGTGTACTTAGGGTTGGGCTGGCCTACTACCTGGCGGTCTTTGCTGTCGATTACGCCGTCGCCGTTGTAGTCTTCGTAGCGGGGGTCGCCGGCGGTTTGGGCGCCGAAGCGGGCCACCCTACCGTCGATGTCAGACTGGCTGAGAATACCAATCTGCTTTACCACGAAGAAGCTGTAGATGGGCAGGCCCACTTGCAGAATGTTGCTGGGCGTGTCGAGGCCGTTGGGCACTTCGATGGTGGCATCGCCGGGCCCTAGGTGCACTACTTTATTCTCGTTGTGGCTCAGGTTGAGCGAAGTAGTCCAGGAGAAAGCGCCTTGCAGGTTGCGCGACGATACTTCCAATTCCCAGCCCTTGTTCTGCACCTCGCCGATGTTGGTGAGGTAGTTGGTGTAGCCCGAGCCCGAAGGCACCGGCACGTTTAGCAGCAGGTCCTGGCTGGTTTTGGTGTAGTAATCGGCCGAGGCCGTAATGCGGTTCTGGAACAAGCCAAAATCCAGGCCCACGTCCACGGTGCGGTTGCGCTCCCACTTCAGCAGCTCGTTGGCGGCGCGGTTGGGCGCCTGGCCAGTCGATTGCACGCCGGCGTTGCCGCCGAAGGTGTAGTTGTAAAAGCCCAGCGTGGCAATGCTGCTGTAGTCGCCGATGTTGTTGTTGCCCGAGTAGCCGAGGCTGGCCCGCAGCTTCAAGTCGCTGAGCGTGTTGTTGATGGGCTCCATAAACTTCTCTTGCGAGATGCGCCAGCCCGCCGACACGGCCGGGAAGATGCCCGAGCGGTTCTCGGCCCCGAAGCGCGACGAGCCGTCGCGCCGGATGCTGGCCGAGAGCAAGTACTTGCCATCGAACGAGTACTGCAAGCGGCCGAAGTACGAGAGCAGCACGTTTTGCGCCTCCGTATTGGCCGACGACACGATGATGGCCGCGGCCCCGTTCAGGGTGGTGACGTTGTTGTTGATGTAGCCGCCCGAGGAGGACAGGCTCGCGTCATTTTCGAGCTTCGAGAAGTTGTACGACTGGCCCAGCAGCACCGTAAAGTCGCTCTTGCCCACCACTTTGCTGTAGGTAGCGGTGTTTTCGTTGGTGAAGGTGCGGCGGTGGTAGGCGCTGTAGGAGCCCGTGGCCAGCGAGGTGGTGAGGGTGCGGGGGGGCGGCGCAAACGACTTGGAGGTCACGTCGCTGTTGTCGAGGTTCAGCGTCGAGCGCAGGCGCAGGCCGGTCACGGGCTCGTACTCGGCGTAGGCCGTGCCTAGGGTCCGAAACGTGCGGCTATCGCCCTGATACGCCTTGATAACGGAGATGGGGCTGTTCGTGGACACGCCCCAGCGGTAGGGCTCGTTTTTGCCGTAGGACGTGTTCACGCCGGCCGTATCTTCCACGATGGGCGTTTCGGAAAGCAACTGGTGAAAGCGGTTGTCCTTGCCCTCGATGCCGGGGTCCACGGAGATGGAGTAGGTCGGCGTCAGATTCAGGCCAAACTTAAACTTGTCGTTGGCCTTCACTTCCACGTTGGCACGGGCCGAGTAGCGCCGGTAGTCGGTGCCGATGGCGAAGCCCTGCTGCCGGTTGTAGTTGCCCGATACGTAGTAGTTGACGTTGGGCGTCGAGCCGGCCGCGCTCACCTGGTAGTTCTGGGTGCCCCCGGTGCGGTACAGCTGGTCCTGCCAGTCGATGTACTGCAAGCCGGGGTGGCCCTCCTGCGCCCAGCGGTCGTCGAGCATCAGGTCGGGGTTCACGTTATTGCCGGTGAGGCCCAGGATGGCGCGGCGCTGCGCGGTGGTTTGGCTGGCCGTGCGGCCGGCCGCCGAGCGCACCCAGTTGCCGTTGATAATCTCGGTGGCCCGCGAGGCCCACTCGTCGCCGCTCAGCAGGTCGAGCTTTTTAGCGGCCCGCGAAATGCCCGCGAAGGCATTGACGCTGATTTGGGCCTTGCCGCTCTTGCCGCGCTTGGTGGTGATGAGCACCACGCCGTTGGCCGCCCGCGAGCCGTAGATGGCGGCGGCGGCGGCGTCTTTCAGCACCTCAATGTTCTCAATATCATTGGGGTTGATGTTGTCGAGCGGATTGCCGGTGCTGTAGCGCCCGCCGCCGTTGGGCGCGGCCTGGTCGAGCGGGAAGCCGTCAATCACGTACAACGGCTCGCTGCCCGCCGTGATGGAGCCCGCGCCCCGCACCCGCACCGAGAAGGCGCGGCCCGGAATACCCGACGTCTGCTGCACCTGCACGCCCGCCAACTGGCCCACCAGCGCCTGGTCAACGCGGGTGATGGGGCGCTCCTCCAGCTTTTCCGCGTTGAAGGTGGCGATGGCGCCGGTGATGTCGCCGCGCTTTTGGGTGCCGTAGCCCACCACCACCACGTCGTCGAGGCTCTTCGAGTCCTCGTTCAGCTTCACGTTGATGGCGCCCGGCCCCGTGAAGTTGTGTTCCTGGGTGCTGTAGCCCACGAAGCTAAATATCAGCGTGCCCGCCTTGTCGGGCGCGTTCAGCGAGAAGCTGCCATCGGGGCCCGAGGTGGTGCCGCGAGTGGTGCCCTTGAGCACTACCGTCACGCCGGGCAGGCCTTCGCCGTTGGCCGAGGTGATGCGGCCGGTTATCGGCCATTCGGCCACGGCGCGGGGGAAGGTGGAGTGGGCCAACGCGGCCACCGGCGCCACGCCCGCCAGCAGCGCCGGCAGGCAGCACACTAGCAGCCGACGACGGGGCCAAGTGTATCGTTGTATCATGGGTAGAGGGTGGGTTTATAAAGACAGAATGGGCGAGTGAGTGATGAAAAACTCACCTTTTAGTGACCAATATTACCCGCTTGTTTCGCCGCTACTCTCCTGTAGAGTACTGGCCGGGCTAATTTTTGAGCCCTGCCAGTACCCTAGGACTCCGCGCTAGCTGATGCGCAGCACAAACGCCGAGGCCGTGCCCGCCGCCCCACCCTGCGAGGCGCCGAACAAGTACGCGGGCTGGCCGTTGCGCAGCAGCAGTTGGGGCCGCTCCAGCCGGCCGTAGCGCTTGAGATTGCTCGGGGCGGGTGGCTGCACCACGCCGTAGTCGGCCAGCGGCAGGAAAGCGATTTTGGGAAAGGTCCAGGTTTTGCCATCAACCGACTCTAGGTAGAGGCCCACGTCCTGGCTGTACACGCCCATGTCGCGGGCCAGCAGTTTGAACCGGCCGTGCTGCCGCCACACATAGGCGTCTTCAAACTGCCGGTTCTGGCCCTGGCCCGAGAAGTCGATGACCGGGTTACCGGCGTATTTCAGATAGGGCCCACCTAGGTGCTCGGCCACGGCCAGGCCGTACTTGCGGTTGCCCCGGATGGGCTGGCCCTTAGCGGCTTCGTACTCGGCGGTGTTCCACGACTTGTAGTAAAGCCAGTACTGGCCGCTGGGGTGCTTGACAAAGGCGGGGTTGGTGGTGCAGTGGTCGTCCCAGGCGCCGGCGGGGCCGGGCAATAGCAGGGGCTGGTCGGGGCGCGTCCAGGGGCCTTCGAGGGCGGGCGCGGTGGCCAGGCCAATGCGCTTGGTGTCGGTTTTGCCGTTGGAGTTGCCCATGAAAAACAGGCAGTACTGGCCATCTACCAGCTGAATGCTGGGGTTGTGGCAGGTGGTGGCGTCCCAGTAGCCGGGGCCCCTAGGTGCCAATACGGTCTCCTGCACGGCGTAAGGGCCCTCGGGGCGGTCGGCCACGGCGCGCACTATTTCGGAGCCATTCAGCCAGCCGCCCATCCCCTTTTTGGCATCCCAGCGCGAGAAAAAGACGTGCACCCGGCCATCGGGCCCGTATATGGGCGAGCTGCACCACACGTAGTAGCCGGGCAGCTCCAGCACCCGCCCCACCGGCCGCAGGTGCCGGCTGATTTTGGCAAAGTCGCGCCGCGGGTAGGCACTGGGCGGCGCGGCGGCAAAGCCGGCCCAGGCGCGGGCCAGCGGCGCCAGGGCTAGGGTAGTGAGGAAGGTGCGGCGGGTGGGCATAGGGCAGATGGAAAGCAGCCCTAAGGTGGCCCTGCTCCTGCCCGCTACTCTCCTGCACTGTGCGGGTGGGCGGGGTGGCGTCGCTAGCCTAGGTGGCCCGCTAAGCAAAGCAACTTCGGCCTTTTGAGCAAAGTGCCCCAGGGTGAGGCGGCCTACTTTTGTGCTGTCGATAAGCGCTGCCCGCTGCCGCCAACTACCTAGCAAGCAACTACCCGCAATCTGCCATGAACGTTAAGCAGCTAAACCGCCACGCGGACCTAGTAGCCGTTTGCAGCGGCGACCAGCGCTACGGAAACGAGAAAACATTCGCCGACAGCGTGCTCGTGAGCGTGCTCGCCGGCGAGCTGAAAGTGGTGCAAGCCAACCGCACGCACTACTGCGGCGCGGGCGATACGGTACTGCTGCCCCACAACCAACCCGCAACCCTGCTCAAGTACCCAAAAGACGGCCTCGCGTACCGGGCCGTGCTCCTGAGTCTACCCACGGCCCTCGTGCGGGCATATTACAGCAAGCATACCCCGGCGCCAACTCAGCCGGCGGGCCGCGGCCTGCTGCTGTTTCCGAAAAGCCCGCTGTTGCAGAGCCTCTTCGCCTCCCTGGTGCCCTACCTGGAGCTTGAACACCGCTTGCCGGAAAGCCTCGTGGCGGTGAAGATTACGGAGGTTATGGAGGTGCTGCGTAGCCTCGACCCGCGCAGCGATGGGGTACTGGCCGACTTTGCTGAGCCGGGAAAGCTGAACCTGGTCGAGTTTATGGAAGCCAACTACATGGTCAACGTGCCCTTGGCCACCTTTAGCTACCTCACCGGCCGCAGCCTTACCACCTTCAAGCGAGATTTTAAAAAAGCCTTTCAGCTGAGCCCCCAGCGCTGGCTCACGCAGCGCCGACTGGCGCTGGCGCACTACCAGCTGGCCGAGAAACGACGAAAACCCGTGGACCTGTACCTGGAGGTAGGCTTCGAGAACCTGGCGCATTTCTCCTACGCCTTCAAAAAGCAGTTTGGCTACCCTCCGACTGCCCTGGCCGGGCAAGTGCGGGGGCCCCAGCCAGCCGCCTAGGCTACCCATAACCAGTTCATTACCAATAATATTTTCCCGGCCTAATTGGCCGGCCGGCGTAGCTATGCCAGTTAGTTTACCACTCAAATACAACTAATTTCACTGATGAAATCAGCCTTGGTCACCGGTGCGAATAAGGGCATCGGCCTGGAAGTCGCCAAACTACTCGCCCAGCACGGGTTCTATGTGTACATGGGCAGCCGCACCCTCGAAAACGGGCAAGCCGCCGTGGCGCAGCTCAACGCCGCCGGGCTCACGAACCTCGAAGCCGTGCTGCTAGACGTTACCCAGCCCGCTTCCGTTCGGGCGGCCCGGGCGGCGATTGGTGAGAAAACGCCGGCCTTGGACGTGCTGGTCAACAACGCCGGCATTTCGGGCGGCATGTCTCAATCGGCCCGGCACGCCACCCCAGAGCAGTTCCGGGCCGTGTTCGAAACCAACGTATTCGGCGTGGCCAGCGTCACGCAGGCCTTTCTCGACCTGCTGGAGAAATCGCCGCAGCCGCGCATCGTCAACGTCAGCACGGCCATGGCCTCCCTGACGCTGTACGCCGACCTCGACAACGAGAATTTGGCCTACCGGTTTCCGGTGTACCAAGCCTCCAAAACGGCCCTGAATATGTACACCGTCAACCTGGCTTACGAGCTGCGCAACACACCTTTTAAAGTGAATGCGGTATGCCCAGGCTATACCAAAACTGACTTTACGGGCCACCAGGGCACCAGCACGACCGAAGAGGCCGGCCGGCGCCTCGTGAAGTACGCGCTGCTGGGCCCGGATGGCCCCACGGGCAAGTATTTCAGCGAAGAATACTTTCCGGCCCCGGCCACCTGCCCGTGGTGAGCCCCGGCAATGACCTAGGTGGCCTGGGCAACCCCAAGGCCCACCTAGGTCATTGGCCGTGCACTAGTTACTTGCCAGCCCTCGCAGGTACTTCTTCAGATTCAGACCTTTTGCCTGGCGAATGCCCTGGGCCACCAGCTCGGCATTGAGGCGGGCGCCGGCCTCGATGGTGTGGGTGTGGTCGGTGGCGTTGAAATACGTGCTGCGCACGGTGGCTTCGCCGGCCTGGTCGTAGCGGTCGGCGATAAGCTGGTTGAGGTCGATAAAGGTGGCGTGGCCCTGGCGGGCGGCTTCGGCGGCCCACTGGCCGTAGTCGGCGCGGTTGCGCTTGACTTTGCCGCCGGCCCACTCGTTGCGCGGAATGGGCGAGCACACGATGACGGTAGCGCCTAGGTGCTGCGCCTCGCCGATGTACTGACGCAGGTACCAGCCGTAGCTGTGCACCACTTCCTTTTGCTTGGTGAGGTAATTGTACACCTCCTGGCTTTCGTCGCCATTGCTGCGGATAGTGCCGCGCGCCCGCGTCGAGTCGGTGAGCGGACTGCTGTCGTTATGCCCAAACTGCATCAGCACGTAGTCGCCGGGCCGGATTTTAACGCGCACTTTCTCCCATAAACCCTGGGTGCGGAAGGTGCGGGTGCTGGTGCCACCGCGGGCATCGTTCTCCACCCGCAGGCGCACCGTGTCGAAGGCCGCGGGCAGGTAATTGCCCCAGCCCCAGAGGCCGCCGTCGCCCCGGCCCTGGCCGTTCTTCACCGTCGAGTCGCCGATGAGGTAGAGCGTGGGCCGGGGGGCCGGGGCGCTGCTCAGCAGCCAGCCGCTGAGCACTACTAAAGCAGCTAAGAGCGGCCAAGAACGAAATGAGGTTTGCTGGGTGGGCATGAGCCAGGCAGAGTGCGGTTTGGAAAGCAGAGTAGCGGGCAAGAGCTTACAAAAGCGACTTGCGCCGGCAAGTACGAACGGGCTACTCTCGGGGGCTTCCCGCACTCTCCTGCCTAGGTCAAGTCAGCTTTACACTCAATTGCCATCCGGCTTCGTCACGGCGCTGCGGGGGCTTGCGGGCCAGCGCCACGCCGCTAGCGGGTCGGGGTGGGCCGGGTCGAAGGGCGGCGGGCCGGAACGCAAGTATTTCACTAGGTCCAGCTTGGCCGTTTTCATCCCTTCCACTACGCAGCGGGCTATCTCGTAGGCGCCGTAGGGGTTGAAGTGAGTGTTGTCGGCCAGCGGCGCGGGCTGGCCGGGGTAGCTATTGGCGGGGTAGTGCACAAATGCTTTTTTCGATTCCTCCTCCCCCATCGCCTCGTAGAGCTTGGTAGTCATGGCGTTGAGGTCGATGAGGGGCACATTTTCCTGCTGGGCTACCTGGCGCACGGCGGCCGGAAAGTCCCCTAGGCTGTTCTCAATCTTGCCCCCGGCCCCAAACGAGCGCCGGCTAGTCGACGTCACCAAAACGGGAATGCTGCCCCGCTTGCGCGCCTCCGCCACGTACAGCTTCAGCCGCTCGGTGTACGCCAGAAACGGGCCGTCATTCGGCCCTTTCTCCTTCTGGTCGTTGTGCCCAAATTCGATGAAAAGGTAGTCGCCGGGCTTCATCACGCTGAGCACCTTTTCCAGCCGGTGCGACCCTAGGAAGCTGGCCAAGCTCAGACCCGATTCGGCGTGGTTGGCCACTGCCACGCCGGGCCCGAAGAAGCGCGGCAGCATCTGGCCCCAGGCTGCCCAGGGCTCGTCGTCCTGGTTTACCACGGTCGAGTTGCCGGCCAGAAAAACGGTAGCGGCCTGCGGGGCCGGCGTTATTTCGAGCGCTACCAGCGCCGTGGGCGCGCCGTCAAACTCCAGCGTCAGCTTATCGTCCCAGTCCAGCTTGGACAGCTCGCGGGGCTTGAGGCTGACCTCGCCCCCGCCGGCAATATGGCGGTTTTTGACGTTGATGGTCCAGGTCTGCGTGATGAACTGGCCCGGCCGCGTGGCCGTGGTTTCGAGCAGCAGCCGGCGCGACTCGGCCTTGATAAAGTTGGTCGATGTGCCCTTCAGGTCACCTAGGGTCAGGGTCACGTTGTAGTTGCCCTCGGGCACAGCTACCGAGAAGTAGAAGGGCTGCGCGCTGGTCACGAAGTCGCCGCGTAGCGCGTCTTTGCCGCCACGGTCCACGCCCGTTGCGGTGGTGCCGAAATCGAAGCCATAGCCCGCTTCCTTAGTGTAGCTCGCCGTGGGCAGCACGGGCCGGTAGCCCGCCGCCGCCCGGCCGGGCCCGAAGTCGAATTTAAATGTCGGCTCGCCCGGCTGGGCAGCCGCACTAGCCGCCCAGCCCAGCAGGGCTGCACCTAGCAAAAGCTCGTTTTTTATACTCATACTGTAAGCTGCAGACCAAAGTCGTTTGCCCTTGCGAGCGCAGCGAAGCAATCGCACCACAACGAGCCGTTCAGATGTGGTTGCTCCGCTACGCTCGCAAGGACAGACGACTTTGGCGTGAGTAAGATATAAAGACCTACTAGCTGGCCGGCCGCAGGTACTTGCGCAGCGCCAGCTTCTTATCGGCCCGGATGCCATCGGCTACCGACTCGGCGTTGAGCTGCGCCCCGGCCGGGTTGGTGTGGGTGTGGTCGCCGGGGAAGAATTTCTTGACCTCGTCGGGGCCTAGCTTTTCGTATTTGCGGGCCGTGCGGTCGTTGAGGTCGATGAAGGCGACGCCTTCCTGCTGGGCCACTTCGGCGGCCCACTTACCGAAGTCCTGGTCGGCGCGCTGCACTTTGCCGTCCTTCCACTCGTTGCGCGGAATCATGGAGCAGACCACCGGCGTGGCACCTTTGGCCTTGGCCTCGCGGATGAATTTGCGCAGGTACCAGCCGTAGGTGTTCACCGTCTCGGGGTGGCCGTCGGGCCACACGAGGGCTTTGGTTTCGGGACCGGTACCGCGCAGCACGCCCCGGCGACCGGCCTTGGTGGTGTCGGGCGCACTGCCCTCGTTGTGCCCAAACTGCATCAGCAGGAAGTCGCCCGGCTTGATGGCCGCAATAGTCTTCTCCCAGCGCCCCTCCGAGATGAACGTGCGCGTGCTGCGCCCGGCCATCGCATTATTTACAATATGCAGCCGCGTGGTGTCGAAGTAAGCGGGCAGCGCCGTGCCCCAGCCCTGCTGGCCCGTGCCGGTATTGCGCACCGTCGAGTCGCCGATGAGGTAGAGTGTGGGGGCAGGCGCCGACTTGGATAGGAAGGCGCTGAGGCTTAGCAGCATGCCGAGCGCTAGCAGGAGGCGGAGTTTATTCATAAGAGTTGTTTGACTCGCCGAGCGTGAACCTCACCCCCTAGCCCCCTCTCCTTAGGGAGAGGGGGAATTAGTTTTTAGCCTTAGTTCTCAGATTAAGAGACTAGAGCTAGGGCTAGTCCCCCCTCTCCCAAGGAGAGGGGGCTAGGGGGTGAGGTCCCACGCCCGGCGAGTAGAATTACTCAGCCGCCACCGTTTTCGCCGGCTGCTCGGTTTTAGCTGCTGCGGGCTTTTCCGACCCTAGGTAGTTGCCGTAGCCCACGACTACTGTAGAGAGCACTACGGCCAGAATACCGAATTGTACCGTGCGCATGGTCAGCTTATTAGCCCCGCGCCACTCGTGCAGCAGCAGGCCCCACATGCTGCTAAAGGCGATGATGAAGGCCATGTGCAGCGTCCAGCCCGAGAAGCGGTAGGCGCCCATTTGGCTGTCGCCCATGCCGTAGAAGAAGAACTGGAAATACCAAGTGGTGCCCGCCAACGCGCAGAAAATGACGTTGCGCAGCGCCGGCATCGTGGGGTTGAGGTAGTCGGTGTAGGTCTTGTTCTTAATGTTCAAGTAGATGCACCACAGCGCATTGGTGGTGAGGCCGCCGGCCAGGATGACCACCAGAATGGCGTTGTTCACAAACAGCGGGTTGGTGCCGTTGGCCTCGGCCAGCTTAGCGATGGGCTGCCCAGCCGTGAGTCCAAACGAGAAGCAGGCGCTCATAATACCCGAAAACACGGCGACCATCAGGCCCTTACGAAGGTCGAATTCCGCGACGGTAGCCTGCTTTTGCGCGGTGGTCAGCGTTTTCTCTTTCAGCAGGCCCGCCCGGCCGCAAATAAGGATACCCAGCACGCATACGCCCAACCCCAGCAAGATGAACCGGCCCGACGAGGTGGCCATCAGCTCGCCCATCTTACCCTCATAGATGGGGGGCACCAGCGTGCCAAACACCGCGCACAGCCCCAGCGTGACTGCCATGCCCAAACTCAGCCCTAGGTAGCGCATGGCCAAGCCAAACGTGAGCCCGCCCGTGCCCCACAAAATACCCCAGAAATACGCCCAGGCAATGGTGGAGCTCGGCGCCTGATGCAGCACCTCGAGCAGGTGCGGCACCGTGAGGTAGCCCAGCATCCACGGCGCCACCAGCCACGAGACCAGGCCGCCCACCAGCCAGTAGCTTTCCCAAGACCAGCCTTTAATTTTCTTGTAAGGCAAATAGAAACTGCCGGAAGCGAAGCCCCCAAGCGCGTGCAAAATGACGCCCAAGATAATGGCCATGGGTGGGTGGGAATATGGGTAAGAATGTGGACAAAGCTGCGCGCCACCTAGGGCCGAACTCTCCTGTGCTCTCCTGAGAAAAAATAGACTGCTGGCCGGAAACCAGGAGCCGTATCTTTTTTGCTGGCAAGCAGGAGAGTGCAGGAGGTTGGCGCCGCCGGGGCCGCGCAGTTTTGTAGCAAATTAGCGCTGGCCGAGGTCCGGCCACTTATTTCGAATTCCCTATGCACCCTACGCTCACTTTCCAGCACGTCAGTTACTTGTGGGATGAGGCCAAAGCCGCCGAGCTGGCCGGCGACGAAGTGGCCCTGTTCCTGTACCGCTCCAACTTGCTCGGCGCCGACCTGCGCCTGACCAATTACGCGGGCGGCAACACGTCGGTCAAAATCCAGGAAACGGACCCCGTGAGCGGCCAGCCCGCCGAGGTGATGTGGGTGAAGGGCTCGGGCGGCGACATCGGCACGCTCACCAAGGCCGGCTGCGCCAACCTCTACGTCGAGAAGCTGCACCAGCTCAAGAAGCGCTACCGCGGCCTGGCCCACGAAGACGAAATGGTGGGCCTGTTTGAGTACTGCCTCTTCGACCCCAAGTGCGCCACGCCCAGCATCGACACCCCGCTGCACGGCCTGCTGCCCTTCAAGCACATCGACCACCTGCATCCCGATGCGCTCATCGCCATCGCGGCCAGCAAGGACGGCGAGAAGATTATGCACGACATCTGGGGCGACACCATGGGCTGGCTGCCGTGGCAGAAGCCGGGCTTCGACCTAGGCTTGCAACTAGAGAAAACCGTGCAGGACAACCCGAATCTGCGCGGCGTCATCCTAGGTGGCCACGGGCTGTTCACCTGGGGCGAAACCAGCTACGACTCGTACATCAATACACTGGAAGTCATTGAGATGGCGGCCGCGTACCTAGAAGCCAATTACGGCAAAAAAAGCCCCGTCTTCGGCGGCGTGAAGCTCACTGATGGCCCCGACGCCACCGAGCGCCGCCGCCTGGCCGCCGCCACCATGCCGGTGTTGCGGGGCCTAGCCAGCAGCCAGCGCCGCATGCTGGGCCACTACACCGATGACGCCCGCGTACTGGAATTCGTCAATTCCAACGACCTAGGGCGCCTCGCCGCCAAAGGCACCAGCTGCCCCGACCACTTTCTGCGCACCAAAATCCGCCCGCTCGTGCTCGACCCCGAGACGATGAAAGGCGACGCGGCCAGCGTCAAAACCTACCTCGAAGGCGAGTTCGCGGCCTACCGCGAAGCCTACGTGGCCTACTACGAGCGCAGCAAGCACGACAACTCGCCCGCCGTGCGCGACGCCAACCCCGTCATTATCCTGTGGCCCGGCGTGGGCTTGTTCTCCTTCTCGAAAGACAAGCAGACCGCCCGCGTGGCCGCCGAGTTTTACACCAACGCCATCAACGTGATGCGCGGCGCTGAGGCCGTGAGCGAGTACCAGGGCCTGGCCGAGCAGGAAGCCTTCAACATCGAGTACTGGCTGCTCGAAGAAGCCAAGCTCCAGCGCATGCCTAAGCCCAAAAGCCTGTCGGGTAAAATCGCCTACGTCACGGGCGGCACCGGCGGCATCGGCCTGGCCATCTGCGAGTTACTGCTCCAAAACGGCGCCTGCGTAGTTGCCACCGACCGCGACCGCCTCGACGAAACCCAAACCACTTTGCGCCAGAAGTTCGGCAAGGACAGCGCCCTCACCGCACCCATCGACGTGCTCGACGCCGAGGCCATCGCCGAGTCGCTACGCCAAACGGTACTCCAGTTCGGCGGCGTCGATATCATTGTCAACTGCGCCGGCCTCAGCATCAGCAAGCCGCTGAGCGAGACCACCCAGGCCGATTGGGACATCCTCAACGACGTGCTCGTGAAGGGCCAGTTTCTGGTGAGCCAGCAGGCCGTGGCCATCCAGCGCCAGCAGGGCTTAGGGGGCGATATCATCAACATTGCCAGCAAGAACGGCCTCGTGGCCGGCCCCAACAACGTGGCCTACGGCACCGCCAAAGCCGCTCAGCTGCACATGAGCCGCCTGCTCGCCGCCGAGCTCGGCGCCGACAAAATCCGGGTCAACACCGTGAACCCCGACGCCGTGCTGCGCGGCTCCAAAATCTGGGAGGGCGACTGGGCCGCCGGCCGCGCCAAGGCCTACGGCATCTCGGTCGAGGACCTGCCCCAGCACTACGCCAAGCGCACGCTGCTGGGTGAGGAAGTACTGGCCGAGGACATCGCCAAGGCCGTGCTCGTGTTCGTGGATGGCTCACTGGCCAAGAGCACCGGCAACGTGCTCAACGTGGACGGTGGCGTGGCTATGGCCTTCGTGCGCTAGCGCTAGCCCACCTAGGTACCAAGCAGCTATAGAACGTCAGGCCGAGCGCGCTCGGCCTGACGTTCGTGCGTTGGGCTGGCCGGCTGGCCTTTGTTTGTGTGATTTTTCTGGGTAAAAATGGCCCTTTTGGCGGTTTGCAGTAGCTTTGATGTCCTACTCTTCCCACCTTCTTCTTCTGCGCTATGTACACTTTGCAGCTTAAGCCGCTCGATAAAACGCCCAAGTACAAGCAGATTGTGCAGTCGGTGATTATGGATATCGAACGGAGCGTGCTCAAAAACGGTGACCAGCTGCCGAGCATCAGCGAGCTCAGCATCGAGCACTACCTGGCCCGCGACACCGTCGAAAAAGCCTACCGCGAGCTGCGCGAGCGCGGCTTCATCACGTCGGTGCAGGGCAAGGGCTACTACGTGCAGGCCCGCGACTCGGACAAGCTGAAAATCCTCATGATTTTCAATAAGTTAAGCTCCTATAAAAAGGAAATCTATTACGCCTTTCTGGAAGCCCTGGGCGACCGCGCCACCGTCGACTTACAGATTCATCACTACAACGTCAACCTGTTTCAGGAGATTATTGAGAAGAGCTTGGGCAAGTATAACTACTACGTTATCATGCCGCACTTCACGCTCGACACCGATAAAGCACTGTACCGCAGCATCATCAATACCATTCCGGCGCACGAATTGGTACTGCTCGACAAAGACCTGCCCGAGTTGCCGCAGGAATGCCTGCGCGTATTCCAAGACTTCGACAAGGACATTTTCAACGCCCTCGTCAACACCCAGGACCTGCTGGCCAAGTACTCGCGGCTGGTGCTCATCTTGCCCTCCGACGCCAACCACCCCGAGGAGCTGCCCTGGGGCTTCCGCTCCTTCTGCCTCAGCCGCAACAAGGAGTTTTCGGTAGTCGAAAACGCTAAGAACGAGGTACTAAGCGAAGGCACAGCCTACGTTGTCATCCGCGAAACCGACCTAGTGGAGCTAGTCAAGAAAATCCGCCAAACGAGCTTTCTCCTAGGTCGCGAAATCGGCATCATTTCCTTCAACGAGACGCCCCTCAAAGAACTGCTCAACATGACGGTGATTACCACCGACTTCGTGGCAATGGGCCGCACCGCCGCCCAGCTGCTGCTGGAAAACAAGCGCGTAAAGGTGAACAACCCGTTCTACACCATCCGGCGCGGCTCGCTGTAATTGCCACCTAGGCGCTCGCTTGAATTTCATAACTTTACTACATGAAATCAAGCGAAGCTATTGCGGAGTATTATCGCCAATATGGGCACGGGCACCCCGACACGGGGCAAGTCGCGATTTACCGGATTGGGGAGGTGGCGCAGCCGGTTTCGTTTCCGCATGTACGGCGAGATTTCTATAAGATAAAGCTGCTGTGCAACGCGCAAGGCATCTTATCCTACGGCAACCAGCGGGTAGTCGTGCAGTCCTGCGCCCTGGTTTTTGTGAACCCCCTGATTCCGTATTCTTGGAAGCGAACGGCGGGCGCCGAAACCGGGTACGCCTGCTTATTCACGGAGGAGTTTATCACGCAGCAACTTAAAACGGCCAGCGTGGCGGGCTCGCCGCTATTCCGGGTGGGCGGCAATCCGGTGTTGTTTCCACCGCCCGAAGTCGTGAGCCGACTAAGCAGCCTCTTTGAGCTCTGCCTGACCGAGATGCAGTCGTCATACGTGCACAAGTATGACTTGCTACGCAACTACTTACAGCTTATCCTGCACGAGTCGCTCAAGCTAACGCCGGAGCCGCCGATACACCAGCTAGGCACTTCGGCGGCCCGGATTAGCGCGCTGTTTCTAGAGCTGCTCGAACGGCAATTTCCACTCCTGTCGCCGCACCAGCCTCTTGCGCTTAAGACGGCGCAGGAATTTGCTCGGCAGCTGGCAGTGCATCCTAACCATCTAAATAAAGCGCTGAAGGAAACTACCGGACTCACTACCACCGGGCACATCGCCGGCAAGCTGGTGGAAGAAGCCAAGGCGTTGCTGCGCCATAGCAACTGGAGCGTCGCCGAAATCGGCTATGGCCTGGGCTTCGAGCACGCTTCTAATTTCAACATCTTCTTCAAGAAGAACACCGGGCAGCCCCCTCATCAATACCGCCGGCAGCCGGAGTTACTTTCATAAGTTTTTACTTGATTCGCATAATTCTGCCTCATCTGCTGCCAAGACCTTTGTGACATCAATTTTTGATTCACTCAACGGCAGAAACAGATGGAGAATGTGCAAGGCAAAGTCATTGTAATCACGGGGGCCAGCAGCGGCATCGGGGCCGCCACAGCGCGCCTGCTCGCGGCGCGCGGCGCAAAAGTGGTGCTCGGAGCACGGCGGCTCGACCGCCTGGAAGCGCTCGCCAGCGCCATCACGGCGGCCGGGGGCGAGGCAGTCTACGCCCGCACCGATGTGAGCAAGCGCACCGATGTCGCGGCGCTCATTCAGCTGGCCTGCGAGCGCTACGGCAAGCTTGATGTGCTCATCAACAACGCGGGCATCGGCCTGATTTCCCCTCTTGACGAGTTGCGAGTTGAGGATTGGGAAGCCATGATTGACGTCAACATCAAGGGCGTGCTGTACGGTATTGCCGCAGCGCTGCCCGTTTTTCGGCGGCAGGAATTCGGGCATTTTGTAAACGTGCTTTCTACCTCGGGCCTCCGAATCGTACCGCTGCAATCGGTGTATGCCGGCACCAAGAATGCGGTGCGCGCCATCTCGGAAGGGCTGCGCCAGGAGGCCGGCGACAAGCTGCGCGTGACCATTATCTCACCGGGCTTCGTGCACACCGACTTTGCCGACAGCATGACTAACCCCGAAGTCAAGGCCCAAACCATCGCCGCGCGCGACAAAATGGCCATCTCGCCCGATGCCATTGCGCGGGCCATCGCCTTCGCTATCGAGCAGCCCGCCGATGTGGACGTGGGCGAGCTGGTAGTTCGCCCCACGGCGCAGAGCTAGGTACTGCGAAGAAGCCGTTTGAATCAGCAAAGAGGCGTTTGTCATTGCGAGCGTAGCGAAGCAATCTTTCCTTACACCGTTGACGAACGTCTGCCATGCGAAAAGGAAAGATTGCTTCGCTGCGCTCGCAATGACAAACGGGCTTTAGCAGTAGCTCTACCAAGCGGGCTATTCTCAGTATACCATCGCATACAGGAGAGTTCAGAACAGTTCGGGCGCGGCGGGCGGGGTAATTTGCTATCCTCTAAAACCAGCTTATTCCCCACCCTAGCGCCATGCTCACCGAAGACCAACTCCACGACCTGAACCAGCCGCTGCTGGCCGAGCACCACTTGCAGTTTGACTACCTAGCCGACCTGCTGGCCCGCCGGGGCCAGGATGCGCATCAGCTTATTTTACAGCTAGTTGAGTTTCAGGTCGCCATTCCGAGTTGGGCACTGGGCACGGGCGGCACGCGCTTTGGGCGCTTCCCGGCCGGGGGCGAGCCGCGCTCGCTGGAGGAGAAAATCGGTGATGTGGGCTTGCTCAACCAGCTCAACGGCTCGTCGAACTCCATTTCGCTGCACATTCCCTGGGATATTCCGCAGGACATTGCCGGGCTGCACCAGCTCTTGAAAGAGCAGGGCTTGTCGATTGATTCGATGAACTCGAATACCTTTCAGGACCAGAAGGAACAAGCGCACACCTATAAGTTTGGCTCGCTGAGCGCCACCGACCGCGCCGTGCGCGAGCAGGCCATTCAGCACAACATTGACTGCATCCGCTACGGCACCGACCTAGGGGCCAAAGTGCACACCGTATGGCTAGCCGACGGCTCTAACTTTCCGGGTCAGAGTCACTTGCGCCGCGCCTACCTGCGTACCCAAGAGAGCCTGGCTACTGTCTACGAGGCGCTGCCCTCCGACTGGACGATGCTCATTGAGTACAAGCCCTACGAGCCGAACTTCTACTCGATGGTTATTCCCGACTGGGGCACGTCGTACACGCTGTGCCAGAGCCTGGGCAAGCAGGCGCAGGTGCTCGTGGACCTAGGGCACCACTTGCCTAATACCAACATCGAGCAGATAGTGGGCCGCCTGCGTCAGCTGGGCCGCCTAGGGGGCTTCCACTTCAACGGCTCGGGCTACGGCGACGACGACCTGACGACCGGCAGCGCCAAGCCCTTCCAGCTCTTCCTGATTTTTAACGAGCTAGTAGACGCCAACCAGGATACGAGCCTGACCGCCAGCACCGTAGCCTACATGATAGACGCCAGCCACAACACCAAGGACCCGCTCGAAGATTTGCTCCAATCAGTCGATAACATCCTGGGCGCCTACGCCAAAGCGCTGCTCGTAGACCGCGCTGCCCTGCAAGAAGCCCAGGAAGCCAATGACACAGTGCGCGCCGAGGAGATTCTGCGCGACGCCTTCCTCACCGACGTGCGTCCGCTCGTGGCCGAGGCCTACCGCCAGGCCGGCGGCGCCCTGCACCCGGTGAAGGCCTACCGCGAGGCCGGCGTGCGGGCGCAGCTCATCGCGCAGCGTGGCAAATTCAGCTTGTCTACCGGCCTGTAAGCGATGGCGACCAAGAAATCTGTGTACGCCGTTTTTGACATCGGCAAGACCAATAAGAAGCTGATACTCTTCGATGAAGAGCGGCAAATTATTGACGAGATGCTGCACGTCTGTACCGACGTGCTCGACGACGACGGCTTCCCCTGCGACCACCTGCCGCGCCTCACGCAATGGATGCAGGACCATTGGCACCGCCTGCGCCACCACCCCCACTACACCGTGAAGGGCGTCAACTTCACGGCCTACGGCGCCAGTTTTGTGCACCTAGGGGCCGATGGCGAGCCCGTGCTGCCGCTGTATAACTACTTGAAGCCCATTCCGGAAGACCTAGCGGCCCGCTTCTACGCCGAGCTGGCCGAGTCGCCGGCCGACTTCACGGCCACGACCTGCTCGCCGCAGCTGGGCATGCTCAATTCGGGCTTGCAGCTCTACTGGCTCAAGCACGCCAAGCCCGAGCAATACGCTAAGGTGCACACCTCGCTGCACCTACCGCAATACTTATCGTATTTACTTACGGGCGAGAAGTTTAGCGACTATACCAGCGTGGGCTGCCACACGGCGCTCTGGGACTTCGAGCGGGGCCAATACCACGACTGGGTGCAGCGCGAGGGCATCGACGAAAAGCTAGCGCCCCTCACCAAAGACTCGATTGCCTCGGTGGTCGATGGCATTATGGTGGGCGTCGGTTTGCACGATAGTTCGGCAGCCGTGATGCCGTATTTGCTCGAGGTGGATGAGCCGTTTATGCTGGTGAGCACGGGCACGTGGTGGGTGACTATCAACCCCTTCAACAGCCAGCCGCTCACGCCCGACCTGCTGCGCCACGACGTGGTGAGCTTCCTCACGCCGCGCGGCCAGCCCATGCGAGCCGGCCGGGCTTTCCTAGGTCGCGAGCACGACTACCAGGTCGAGCGCATCGCGCAGTACTTCCACGTAAAGCCTGATTTCTACCGCTCGCTGGTGCTGGCCCGGCCCTACGACGAGGCCTCGGCCTGCTTCGTGCCCGCCTGCCTGGCCGGCGGCGGCCCCCTACCCGACGCCCCGGCCGGCGAGTGGAACATCACGGGCTTCCGCACCGCCAACGATGCCTACCAACATCTCATTCACGGGCTGGTTAACATCTTGCTGGCGTCGATGAAGCTGGTGTGGCAGGGCGAAAAAATCATCTACGTCGATGGCGGCTTCGCCCGTAACCCGCTGTTTATGCAAACCTTGAGCTGGAACTTCCCAAAAGCGGAAATCCGCACGCTGGAGGTGCCGCAGGCTACGGCCCTAGGTGCTCTAGTTCACCTTGAGCAGGGTGAAGCGTGGAAGAAGACGCAGTTGTTATTTAGCTAATTTTGATTATTCGCACGCCCTAAAACACTTGTCATTGCGAGCGCAGCGAAGCAATCTTTCCTTGTGCGTAAGCGAACGTCGGCTAGGCGTGAAGGAACGATTGCTTCGCTGCGCTCGCAATGACAAACGGTTTTTAAAGTCATTCAAGTAGCTTTTCAGCTACACCGCTTTAGGTTGAATGTATCCTTATGAAAGTTGCCCTATTCGTTCCGTGCTACGTTGACCAGTTTTATCCGCAAGTCGGCATTGCCACCTACCAGCTGCTCAGGAAACTAGGCGTGCAGGCGGCTTTCCCAGCCGCCCAGACTTGCTGTGGCCAGCCCCTAGCCAATAGCGGCTGCGAGCGCGAGGCGCTGCCTATTTACAAGCACTTCGTAGAGACGTTTCAGGACTACGATTATACGGTGGTACCCTCGGGTAGCTGCGTGTACCACGTGCAGAAGCACTTTGATAAGCTAGAGCAGACGCCCGCCGTGCAGCACGTGCGCGCCACAACCATTGACCTGATTGATTTCATCACACAAGTACTAGAAATCAAGGAGCTACCCGGCTCCTACCCCCACAAAGTGGGCCTGCACCTGAGTTGCCACGGCCAACGCGGCCTGCATCAGGCCAACGAATCGGAAATGACGCCCGTGCGCGATGGCCAGCTGCGCCGCCTGCTAGCTGGCCTCGATGGCATCGAGCTCACCGAGCTCGACCGCAACGACGAGTGCTGCGGTTTCGGGGGCACGTTTTGCGTGAGCGAGGCCGCTATTTCGGGCCGCATGGGTCACGACCGCGTGCAGGACCACCTGCGCAATGGCACCCAGGTGCTTACGGGCGGCGACATGTCGTGCCTGATGCACCTGCAAGGCATCGTGCGCCGTCAAAAGCTGCCTATACAAGTGCTGCACGCGGTCGAAATTCTTAACGGCCTGACCTCCTAGCCCATGTCCTACCTCACCCACGCCAGCCGCGCCGAGGCCTTCAACCTCGACCACGAGCGCACCAGCTGGCACGACGAAACGCTGTGGTTTGTGCGTCAGAAACGCGACAAGGCCGTGTACGCCGTGCCCGAGTTTCAGGAGCTGCGTAACCTGGCCTCGGCCATTAAAGACCACACCTTGAGCCGGCTCGATGAGTACCTAACGCAGTTTGAGGCCGCTGCGCAGGCCAACGGCGTGCGCGTGCATTGGGCCGCCGACGCGGCAGAACACAACGCCATCGTGCTCGACATCATTCGGGCGCGGGGCGCCACTCGGGTAGTCAAGAGCAAGTCGATGCTGACCGAGGAATGCCACCTCAACCCGTACCTAATTAAGGAAGGTATCGAGGTAATTGACACCGACTTAGGCGAGCGCATTATCCAGATGCGCGACGAGCCGCCGAGCCATATCGTGCTGCCCGCCATTCATTTGAAGAAGGAAGACGTGGGCGCTACGTTTTTCAAGCACCTAGGTACCGCCGAAGGTCTCACCGACCCGCAGCAACTCACGGAAGCCGCCCGGCAGCACCTACGCGCCAAGTTCCTGGCCGGCGAGGTGGCGCTCACGGGCGTCAACTTTGCCATTGCCGAAACGGGCTCGGTGGTGGTGTGCACCAACGAGGGCAACGCCGACCTAGGCGTGAGCCTGGCGCCGGTACACGTGGCCAGCATGGGCATCGAGAAGCTGATTCCGCGCCTGAGCGACCTAGGAGTGTTTACGCGGCTGCTGGCGCGGAGCGCTACCGGTCAGCCGGTTACGACGTACACCTCGCACTATACCAAGCCGATGCCCGGCCGCGAGATGCACGTTATCATCGTGGACAATGGGCGCACGCAACAGCTGGGCCGGCCCGATTTTCGGGCCTCACTCAAGTGCATTCGGTGCGGGGCCTGCATGAATACCTGCCCGGTGTACCGGCGCAGCGGCGGCCACAGCTACGATTTCACAGTGCCGGGGCCGATTGGCTCCATCCTTTCGCCCAACATCAACCTCAAAAAGCATAGCACGCTGCCCTTCGCCAGCACGCTCTGCGGCTCGTGCACCGACGTGTGCCCCGTCAAAATTGATATTCACGTGCAGCTCTACAAGTGGCGGCAAATCGTGTCGGAGGCCAACCACCTGCCCACGGCCAAAAAGCTGGGCCTCAAGTTTATGGGTCGGCTGCTGGCTAGCCCTACTGCCTTCAAGCTCAGCGGCTCGCTGGGCCGCCGGGCGCTGCGCCTACTGCCCTACGGCCTCACTCACAACCAGACCGTGAATGCCTGGGCCATTGCCCGCGAGCTGCCCGAGCCGCCCCAGCAGAGCTTCCGCGAGTGGTTCGCCCAAAACCAGCCCCAGTCCAACGCATGAGCAGCGCCCGCGACCGCATACTGGCCGCCGTGCGCGCCAACAAACCCGCCGAAATGCCCCTGCCCACCGTACCCGATTTTTGGGGCGACGACTCGCTGGAGCGCTTCGGCACGGTGCTGGCCAGCATAGGCGGCGAGGTGGTGCGGCTGGCTTCGCTGGCCGATTTACCGGCTACGGTGCACAAGCTCTGGCCCGAGGCGCGGCTCATCGCCTCGCCCCTCTTCCCGTCCACGCTCACTATTGACCAGCACACGCCCACCGACGTGCTGGCCGATGTCGACCTGGCGGTATTATCTGTCGAGTTTGGCGTGGCCGAAAACGGCGCTGTGTGGCTACCCGAGGCCAATATGCTGCACCGCGCCTTGCCCACCGTGACGCAGCACCTAGCCCTGGTGCTCGACCACCGCCACCTTGTGGCCACCATGCACCAAGCCTACGCCCGGCTCCCGGCCGGGCCGGGTGGCTACGGCATGTTCGTCGCCGGCCCCTCCAAAACGGCTGATATCGAGCAATCGCTGGTGATTGGCGCGCACGGGGCGCGCAGCCTGGTAGTGCTTGTTTATTAGCGCCTAAGCATCCCAGCTGTCAGTAAGCAAAAACCTAAGCATCCCAGCTGTCAGACTCGTCTGACAGCCGGGTTTCTTGGACTCCCAAAACGCGCCTAGGTAAGGTTATACTCAGTTCGCCACTTCTCGATGGTGTGGTTGTAGATGGCGTGGTTGGCCAGGTGCACGGTGCACGCCGCCCGGGCGCCAGTGAAGACGTTGGAGTCGGGTAGTTTTTTCTCGTGCACGGCGCGGTAAAAATCATTCAGCGCGTACCAGGAGCCGTCTCGCAGGGGTTCGACACCGGTCGTAATCGGGATGCCGCCGTCCTTGTTCCAGGTAATTTTGGTGGCGCCCGTTACGCCGTCCACGGTGCCGTACTGCTTCAGCGTATCCTTCTCGGGATAGTACACGCCTTCATCGACGAGCAGCGAAATGGTGCCCTTCGTGCCTTTGAGCTTAAAGAGGTAGCCGTCGCGGGCATTGCCGCAGGTGGCCCCGAAGTTGCCCACAATGCCTTCCTGGGCGTAGCGGGCCATCACCTGCACGTTGTCGTAGGTTTCGCGGCCGTCTTTGTAGTAGTCGATGCCGCCCGTGCCAAATACTTCGTCGGCGTGGGTGTCGAAGGCCCAGTTGATAAAATCCATTTGGTGCGAGAGCAGCTCGGCCGCTAGGCCGCCCGAATACTCGCGGTACATGCGCCAGTTGATTTTGCGCTCTAGGTTGGGCTCGGGCACCGGCCGCCGCCAGCTACCATTGCGGTCCCAGCGGCAGTCAATCTGCGTCACCTTGCCGAGGTAGCCTTGCTTAATCATCTGCTTCACGCGGTAGTACAGCGGCGAATAGCGGTACTGGTGGCCCACCTGCAAGGTTTGATTGGGCCGCAACTGCGCCAGCCGCACGAGCTCCAGGGCCTGCGGAATGTCGTAGGTCATGGTCTTCTCCAGGTACACCTGCTTGCCGGCGGCCAGCGCATCCTTGGCCACCTGAAAATGCAGATTCAGCGGCACAGCAATTATCACGGCTTCCACGGTGCGCGCGTCCAGCAGGGCGTGGTAGTCAGCGTAGGTTTTCGCCTTGTTGCCCGAGCCCATTTTCTGCGCCTCGGCTAGCCGAAAGGGCAGGTCGTCGCACAGGGCCACTACCTCAAACTTATCAGGTAGTTCCTGCAATACCTTGAGCAGGCCCTTACCGCGGTCGCCGCAGCCGATGATGCCGATTTTGAGCTTGCCAGCCGCCACTGGGGCCACGAAGGCAGCCGCCAGCTCTTGGTGCAGCAGCAGCCCGCTGGTCAGCAAGCCCGTTTTTTTGAGGAAATCTCGTCTTGGAAAGTCCATTACTCGTGCACTAGTAAGCGTTGAAACCCAGGCGTGGCCGCAGTGGCCACGGCCCCATCGGGGCGCTGATAAATCAAGTAAGCTTGCAGGCTGGCGTGGCGCTGCAAAAAAGCCAGCGCGTTAGCCAGGCCCATGCCCATCAGCGCGTTGTCGTAGGCGTCGGCGGTGAGCGCGTCGGGGGCCACAACCGTTACGCTGATTAACTCGTTCTGAAAGGGGTAACCTGTTTTAGGGTCGATAAGATGCGCGCTTTTCACGGCGCCCCAGCGCTTGAATTTACGGTAATTGCCCGAGGTAGTCACGCCGCCCGCTGCTAGCCGAATAACTTGCTGCATGCCCGTGGCCGGCACGTCGCTAGTATCGGGCCGCTCAATACCGATGCGCATGAGTTCACGGCTCGGAAACTTTCGCCCCCGCACCCGAATTTCGCCGCCTAGCTCCACTAAGTAGTTGCGAATGTGTCGGCCCTCGAGCAAGGCCGCCAGCACATCCACGGTATAGCCCTGGGCAATGCCGTTGAGGTCGAGGTGCACGGCGGACTGGTCCTTCACCAGCGAGTCGCCGCGCAGGTGCAGCTTATCGGACCCTACCCCCTTCAGTATGGCCTGGATGGTAGCCGGCGACGGCGGCGCATCAGTGTGCTGGGTGCCGAAACCCCAGGCGCGCACCAGGGGCTCAACGGTAGCATCGAACAGCCCATCAGTGTCTTGGTACACCCGCAGCGCCTTGCCCACGACCAGCTTGAGGTGCCGGTCGGCTACTACGCCCCTGGCCGCTGCATTGAACTTATTAATCAGCGAACCAGGCTGATAGAGCGACAGCGAGGCGTCAATCTCCGCCAGTTGGTGGGCCACATCGGCGCTCGTAACGGCGCTATCGGCGGCGTAATAGGTAATGGCATACGTGGTGCCCTGCGCGTAACCAGTGAGCTGAAATGCCCGCAACGCAGCCTCCCTAGGGGGTAGCAACCACAGGCCAAACGCAAGGAAGAGACAGTGCAACACGACGAGTTAAGAAGGCTAATATTTACCGGTCTGCGAGATGCCGTACGAGGCAGTAGACCTAGGACACGTTTAATTTCGAGTCATGCTCACCTGACAGAAACGAGGGTTATGGCAATTCCTAAACACGCTACTAGAAATGGTAAAATAAGTGCCGAATTGACTTCCTAGATTACCTAGCTTCTGCCTCAGCCACCTAGCGAGCGGACAAGTTACGCTCCTTGGTAAAAAGCAAGTTGCGGCAGGTATTCTCCTAGCCTATCGCCGCCAGCCAGTACGGCGCAGGAGAGCCAAAACCGAATATTTGCTTAGAATTGCACTAGTACTCTCCCTAGGTAGTGAGCGACCAGTCTTGGTGAATAATGTACTGTGGTGCTCACAACCCACTAGCGCCACTCGCACCTAGCAAGTGCCGTAAATTCTAGGCTACATTGCCACGCTACATGCGCTAAGCGGCGGCAACGTGTCCAACTATCACCCTCTCTCCTATTCCCCACCCGATGACCAGACCTATCTTTTCCGGCGGCACCCTGCTGCTGCTAGCAACTTGCTTTTTGGAAGCCGCGGCCCAGCAAGCCGAGCCAGTGCGCGTGACCAAAGACGCCAAGGCCCAAAAGATTGACGTATTTGTAGGCGAGCAGCTGTTCACCAGCTTCCTGTATCCCGACTCGCTGGAGAAGCCGGTGCTCTACCCCCTGCGCGCCGCCAACGGCACCGTCGTAACTCGCAGCTTTCCGCTCGCCCCCCGGCCCGGCGACCCTACCGACCACCCGCACCACATCGGTACCTGGTTCAACTTCGAGAACGTGAACGGGCTGGACTTCTGGAACAACTCCTACGCCATTCCGAAAGAGAAAAAAGCCAATTACGGCTGGATTAAAACCGACCGGATTGTGAGCACCAGCAGCGGGCCCACCGGCACGCTGGCCTACCACGCCAATTGGACCAACCAGCAAAACGAGGTGCTGCTGCAGGAAACCACCCGCTTCGAGTTTAGCGGCACCGGCCGAGCGCGCACCATCGACCGCGTCACCACCCTCAAAGCCGACCGCGACGTCACCTTCACCGATGCCAAAGATGGCCTGCTGGGCCTGCGCCTGGCCCACGAGCTGCAAATCCCCAGCACTCAGGACCAGCAATTTACCGATAGCAAAGGCATCGTGACGACGGTAAAAGCCGGCACCGACCACGTGGCCAACGGCAACTACCTCACCAGCGCCGGCAAGCGCGGCAACGACGCCTGGAGTACCCGCGGTGCCTGGTGCAAAGTATACGGCAAAATGGGCGCCGACTCCGTCACGGTAGCCATTCTAGACTATCCCCAAAACCCAAACTACCCAACCTTTTGGCACGCGCGCGGCTACGGCTTATTTGCTGCCAACCCACTCGGCGAGAAGGTATTTACTGATGGAAAGTCAGCCAAAAATCTCCAGCTCAAAAAAGGCGAGTCGGTGACATTCCGCTACCGGATTCTGATTGACGAAGGCGACAAAACCCTCTCAACTCAGCAGCTTAATGAAGCCGCTGCCGCATTCGCCAAAAAAAGTCTGGCTGCTGTCAAATAGAAAAGTTTGCGGCGGGCCCACGGCGGCGCGGGCTATCTAAAGGGGATACAAAAAAGAGGCCGCTTCCATCGGGAGCGGCTTCTCACAATTTATCCACTTTTCAAGTACCTAGGGCTCAAAACTTGATTTTTGAGCTATTCTGCACGGCGATAGGTTCGTCGTCCTGGGCCGTGATATTGACGTTTTTGATAATCCAATCTTTGGCGTAGCTGAGGCCGCCGGCGGTAGCGGCGGTCATGGTCACGTTGTCGAGGGTCATGCCTTCGAGCAGCGAGTTGGGCTGGCCTTCGGCCGAGATGGCGATTTTGGCGTTCTGCACCTTCACGTTGCTGATAACCACGTCGCGGAAATGCGGCAGGCCTTTCTCGGGGTCCACTTTGGTCAGCATGGCTTTCCAGTGGGCGGGCAGCGTGGCCTCGGTGTAGCCTTCGGGCAGCGTGGAATAGCTGTAGGCAGGGTTCCAGTTCATAGTGAGCAGGATGGCCGTACCCACGCCGTCCATTTCGATGTTATCGACCCGGATATCTTCCACCGTGCCACCTCGGTTGAGGGCCGACTTAATGCGGATGCCCACCTTCGTGCCCTTGGCTTTGAGGTTACGGGCAATGACGTGGCGAATGCCGCCCGACGTTTCGGAGCCGCAGGTGAAAAGGCCGTCGCCAGCGCCGGCCACGCAGTTCTGAATCAGAATGTACTCGGCGGGGCGGTTCACGCGCAGGCCGTCGGCGTCGCGGCCGGCTTTCAGGCAAAAGTTGTCGTCGTTGCAGTCGATATCGGAGTTCTGCACCAGCACGTAGGAGCTGGAGTCAATGTCGATGCCATCGGTGCTGGGGCCGTGGCCACCTAGGTTGTTGCGGACGGTGATACCGTCGACCGTTACGTTCTTCGAGTACAGCACGTGCACCGTCCAGAAGCCCGAGCGCTGGAGCGTCACGCCCTTGATGGTGATGTTGCTCGAATTAGCCATTACCAGCAGGCGCGGGCGCTTGGCGTCGTAGTCCACTATCCAGCGCAGGCCCTTCTTGTCGTAGTCCTTGCGCATGGCCCAGTAGCTGTCCCAGAATACTTTACCCTGGCCATCCACGGTGCCTTCGCCCGTGATGGCCACGTTATCTTGGTCAAGGATATTGAGGAGCGCGGCGGGCCACACCATCTCGATGCCGGCCACGCGGGTTTTCAGTTCGGGATAGTCCTTGAGCTCCTGGCTGCCGAGTAGCGTCACGCCTTTATCAAGGTGCAGTTCCACGCCTTTTTTCAAAAACAGCGAGCCCGTGAGGTACTGGCCGGGGGCCAGGGTGACTACGCCGCCCTTCTTAGCCGCGGCATCAATGGCCTTTTGCAGCGCCTGGGTATTCAGGGTTTTAGCATCGCCCACGGCGCCGTACTTGGCGGCGGCGAAAGTGGCTTTGGCCGTGGGTATCGTCTTGGCTCCCACTTGCTTCACCCAGGCGGGGTCGGCATCGGCGGCCGGGGCGACGGGGTGCACAAAGGCACTCAGCGCCAATAGCAATACGGGGAGTACGCGGGTGGGAAAGAGTTTCATCAGAGCAGAGAATCGACCGCGCTAGCCAGCGGGCCGGTAGTAGTTTCAAAGGTGCGGCCAGCGGGCCAGGCCACCTACCCGCACTCACCTGCCAGCGGACAAAATGGAGCGATAGACCAACCCGCCTACTCCTGATGGAACACCCGCGTCAGGGTCGTTACCACCGGCGAGTTGTCGGCATTCGTGTCCATCAGGTCAGCCATGTACGCCCACCAACGCTGCATCACGGGCAGGCCGGGCAGCGCGTCGGCCGTGTGGCCCGGCAGCCGTTTTTGCACCCCAAAGAGCCGCCCGCTGGCCGCATCCAGAAAGATGGAGTAGTCGCGGATGCCCGCTTCATGCAGGGCGGCCGTTAGCTCGGGCCAGATTTCATCGTGGCGGCGCTGGTACTCGGCCACTACGCCAGGCTTGAGCTGCATGGTGAAGGCTAGTTCTTCCATTTTTAAACAGTAAGATTATTTATTGTTCAGGGACCAACGCAGTAGCTCCGACTACAAAGTCCAAGCTACTAGAGGGGCGGGCCGCCCGCGGCTACTGGCGTCAGCGTCACCGGACCCAGCAGGCCCGACTCGATGGGCGACCACGGCGCGGCTGTGAAAAGGCCGTCGGTGCCGCGGTTTTCCTTGAGCTTGGCGGCCATGTTTACATTGTAAAACTTCTTCCATTCCTGGCCGGTGCGGTCCATATCGGCAATGCGGTTGGCCATGCCGTTGCTGACGCTCACGGCCAACGCATTCGTGGCTTTCAGTTGATTTTTAGGCACGTATACCTGGTACGCCGGCCCAATCAGGGTACCTAGGTCCTGGCCGTTGAGCTGCACGCGGGCACTCTGCCCCACGCGGCCTAGGTCGAGTAGATAGCCCTCGGCGCCGCTCGCTGGCATGGCAAACGTGGTAGTGTAGGAGGCCGTGCCAGCGAACTTCTGCCCGGCCTCCCCCGCCAGCTTGGTCCAGGAGCCGAGCTGCGTGAGCTGGAGCGGCGCGGGCAGCACCGGCCCGCCCGACACAAAGCGCACCTCCCAGGGTCCAGCCAGGGGCTGCGGCGCACTGCTGGGGCGGTAGTACGCATAGGCGGGACCAGTAGCAGCGGCGGCTTTCGTATCGAGCAGGCACGAGCCGCCGGGGGCTAGCTGCACGTACACTTCGGGCCGGCCCTGGGCCGACTGCCGCAGGGCGGCTACGCCCAGCTGCCCGGTCATGGGGTCGTAGAGATTGGCGGCTTTGGCGGCAGTGGCGAGCGGCACCCAGGCATGCACGGGCTGGTCGCTCCAGTTGGCCAGGAAGTAGGTGTGGCCGCCCGCCGTGAGGCGGCGCTCAACCTGCAAGCCACTGTCTACGAGCGCTTCGCGCTGCACGCCGGCTTGAGCCAGCAGCTGCGCCACATCAGCACCCAGGAGGAAAGCGCCCTTACCTACGGTAGCGCGCTGCCCACCCGCAGCGGGTTTGAACTGCAATTGGGCCGTCAGCTTCTTAAAAGCGACTTGGCGCTGCGTGAGGTCACCTAGGCCGGGTACGTCGGTCGGCAGTTGGCCCTGCACTACCACGGTGGCGCCCGCCTGCGCCAGCGATACCAAATGCTGCCAGGTGGCCAGCGGCATGGCCCGCGCCGCCGGCACCAAGATGGTACGGTACTGCGCGCCGCCGCTGGTGCGCAGGCCGGTGCCGCTGGCCTGCACCTGCTGCACCTGCTTATCCGAAATGAAGTCGTAGCCGAAGCCCTGCTTGAGCAGTAGCTCGCTGGTGGCGTCGATGGGCAAGCCTTTGAAGCCATGCTCGATGCCGTCGAAATGCTGCAAGAGCACCTTGCCTGGCCGCTGGTAGGCATCATACTGCGGCAGGTAGAGTAGCACGTCGTTGGCGGGCTGGCCGGCTTGCAAGAAGCTTTGGCAGCGCGCTGCGTAGCGGTTTAGCTGGCTGAAGTCCTGCCAGAACGGGTTTTGCGGATTGAATTCGACGGCGGCGTAAAACAGCCAGCCGGGCCAGGCGGCGGCCTGCGGCGAATAAGCCGTGCCGTGGTAAAACACGTGGTTGACGCCGCCGAGCAGCATGCGGTCCACGGCCTTTTTCACGTCGCTCAGCTTCGAGAGAAAGTGGTCGTTTTCCCAGGTCGCGGTTTCGGCCGAAGTAAGCGGCTTGCCCGTGACGTGGGCGGCCGACGAGGCAAACTTGATGCGGGTGAGGTCTTCGCCCTCAGTCTCCGGGATGTCGGTGGCGGCGTAGAGGTCCAGAATGTTGGCCGGCGAGCCGTGGGCCTGATTGCGGATTTTAGTGCCGTAGCCGTGGGCCCAGTTGGCCCAGGTTTGGGTGTAGTTTTCGAGCAGCAGCTCCGAAATGGTTTCGCGGTAGTCGGTAAGCACGCGGGCGTTTTCGTCGGCGCTGGCTTTGGCAAATAAGGCGGGCAGGTGCTGGCGCAAATCGTAGCCCCGCCGCCGCTGAAACTCGCTGAACATGAGCGGCGTCCAGTTGGCTTCGCCCTGCGCGTCATCTACCTCGTACGAATCGTTAAAAAAGGCCCGGATACCTTTGACCTCGCGTCCTTTAAGCGCCTGGTCGAAGCGCTGCAAATAATGCTGGGTAGCCATTTTGGAGAAGTGGTCTACCACGTCGCCCTCGCCGCCGGGGCCGGCACGCTCTACCTGCTTGCCGTGCCAGCCCTGGAAGATGGCATAGAGCGTCCAGGTGCCGGCCGGGGCCGTCCAGGTGAGCTTGCCGGCAGCGTCTACTTTGGCAGTCAGGTCGATAGCCGCGCCTTTTTCAGGGTAGGCCATGAGGGCTTGTAGCGGCAGCGGCTTCTCAAAACGCACTTGTTCTAGGGCCAGCGCTTGCAGGTTGGCGTTGGTGGCTACGGGGTCCTTCAGCTGCTTGATATCCACCTTGTGGCCGACGGCGGTGGCAATCGGCTTCTGCATAAAGCTGATTTTTTCGGGCAGCTGCTCGCCGCCTTTCACCGAATACGTCTGGTAGGCCACGTACTTGCAGGCGTCGGCGGGCGTCACCCAGGGCCCGCCGAAGGGCCAGCCCGACGCCTGCGCAACATCGACGCCTAGGTTCAGTTTTTTGCCCTCCGCGAGGGTGTGACTCAGCATATCCAGCCACTTTGGCGAGATGAAGTCAATAAACTGACTCTCCGCGCCTTTCACGCCATAAATGGCCGTTATCTCGACACCACCCAGGCCAGCTTGCTCGTACTGCGTCAGCAGGTGCGTCAGGTCGGGCGCATTCACGGCGCTGCCCTGCCACCACCAGCGCGTCCAGGGGCGGTTTTGCTGCGTGATGGCGGGCCAGGCGGGCGCCTGCGCGTGGGCCGCCAATTGGGGAACGGCCGCACCTAGGGCAAGGGCAAAGGCGAGTGGTTTTTTCATAGAATACTATGCCGTCATGCTAATCTGGCGTTTTTGCTCTTTTACTTCAACTTATACACTTCGCTGCCGGCCAGCAGGAAGCAACCTAGGCCGTAGTCTTCAAAGTCGGGCTTGCTGGTGTAGCTCACCGGCTGGCCGTCCTTAGGCTCCTTGCCGGTGCCCTGCACGTACCCTAGGGCGCCGTCGGGGTGCATGCATTCGGTGGCCATTGCGTTCCAGGCTTTCACGATAAGGGGCTGATACTTGGCCTTATCGAGCAGGCCCTGGCGCACGCCCCAGGCCATGCCGTAGACAAACAACGCCGTGCCCGACAGCTCTTTACCGCCAAAGTGCGTGGGGTCGTGCAGGCTCACGTTCCAGTAGCCGTCGGGGCGCTGGAGGCGCGGCAGGGCCTTCATCATGGCTAGGTAGGTTTGCTCATACTCGGCGCGGTAGGGCGCATCTTTAGGCATGATGTCGAGCACGCGCACCAGGGCGGCCACGACCCAGCCGTTGCCACGGCTCCAGTAGCAGTCCTGGCCGTTGGGCTCCTGATAGGGCGGCACAAAATCTTTATCGCGCCACCACAGGCTGTCTTGCGCATTGTAGAGGCCGTGGCCGCCCTGCTGGAGCTTGGCGTAGCTGTATAGGCGATACATCTTACCGTAATAGGCAGTGTCTTTGGTTATTACGCCGAGCTTGGCAAACACGGGCATGGCCATTTGCAGGGCGTCTATCCACCACCAATCGTCGTTTTTGTCGCTGTGCACCATGTTGTCGACGGCGGCTTTCAGCTCCCGGATGCGCTCGGGCTGGGGGTCGATTTGGTAGAGGTCGAGGTAGGTTTGGCCGGCGCAGTGGTCGTCGGCGTTGCGGCCGGTGGCGCCGTTGCGCAGGCCCCACTGGTGCTTCTGGCCCCAGTCGACGGCGTAGTTGTAGTACTGCTTCTTTTTATCAAGGCCGTAGAGCGCCATCAGGCCTTCGTAGTACACGCCGCGCGTCCAGATATGGCTGGGCCGCAGCTTATTGGTCATAATCTCCTTGCCCGGGTCGGGCCACTGCTGCATGAAGTAGGCGTTGGCCCGCGTCATTTTCTTCAGGACTTCCTTCTTCTTAGGTAGCTGCTGCGCGGTGGCCGGGGCGGCGAGGAGAAGGGCTAGGCAGAACGTTATCCAGCGGTTCACGGTGGGGAGGTGGCTTAGTTATAGTAATATTTTGCTGGCCTAGCGGGCATCGTAGCTAGTTCAATTCAGCCTGTAGCTTGGACTCTGCGAGTCCGAGCGCGAGCGCAGCTCGCATCTGCGCTTGAGAGCGTTGGCACAATCTTGACCTAAGCGCGGGATGCTCGCTGCGCTCTGACTATAAAGTCCAAGCTACACTGAGTCACGAAGCGGCCTTGGCGATTTCTACGGCGTACACTTGCTCTTTGCCTTCGAAATTGGCTCTGAAAATCACCCATTTGCCATCGGGCGAGAAGTGCACGTTGGGCTCCAGCTTGTATCCGTGGTGGGCCATGCTCACCAGCTTCTCGGCCCGAAACTGGTCGCCCGCGGGCCGAAACAGGTATATCCACTGGGCATCGGGCGCTTTGGCTACCTGGCCGGGGTCGCCGCCGTCGCCGGCGAAGAGCGTCTGGTCGGGCGAGATGTTGTAGTGAATCGACCACTCGTTGCGCTGCAGCTGGTAGCGCTGCTCGGGGCCGCCCGCCACGGGCGCGCCCGCCAGGTAAAACGTGACGCTGCGCGGCTGCTGCAAGTCAAACCAGATGGTTTTGCCATCGGGGCTGAAGAACTCGTGGCCCGCGATTTCGCCGTCTACCGTGCGCTGGTGCATCAGCTTGGTTTGGCGGGTTTTGATGCTGATGTGCCAGATGCGGTCGACCTTGCCCCAGGGCCCCTCGTGGCAGTACATGAGCAGGTCGGGGTCGGTGGGCGAAAACTGCACGTGACCCAGCCAGGTGTTCTCCTGGTAAATTTCCGCGCGCTTGCCGGTCTTCGTGTTGATGGTGAACAGAATATGCTGCACCTTGGCATTGTAGATGCGGTCGAAGAAGTCGCTTTTGGCCGGGTACTGCTTGAAAATTTCGCGCGCCTCGGCGCCCCCTAGGGAGCCCGCCAGCAGCGTTTCGTCGGCATTCAGCGTCGAGATACTCCCCGGAAAATCGCTCGGAAAGGTGTAGACTTTGCGGTTTTTGCGCGTGTCGGCATTCACGGCGTACACTTGGTTTTCGACCTGGTAGTACACGTCGTGGCTGCGCGGGGCCACTATTTCGCCCACGATGCGCTTGTAGTAGCCCGTGAGCGGCCGCACCTGCCGGGTTTGCAGATTCAGCAGGCGCAGCTGCTGGCCCTGGGCATCGGTGTGGTAAAACACCATCTCGTCCTGGCCGGCGGCGGTTTTCAGAAACGGGTTATTGTGGAAATAAAACCCGGCGTTGGTGCCATCCAGCGGGGTGAGGCGCTGCACTTTGTGGCCCGTGGCCTGGTCTACCCACTCGGCGGTGGGCATGGGCTGCTGGCCGCCGGTTTCGAGGTGGGCCTGGGCGCGGGCGCCTAGGGTGGGCAACGCTACTGCCGCGCCCAGCAGCGCCGCAGTCAGGTAGTTTCTCATGGGAAGAGTAGGTTGGGTGGGGAGGCAGAAGGACCGCAAGAAGGCGCCCTGCCCTACGCAAACTCTCCTGTACTCTTCGGTGCAGCTATCGGCTTCGCGGCTGCCCTAGGTCTGCACTACCCGCCGTGTTACCTCTGGCGCCAGCGTACTTCGCAACCAGTGTGAGGTAAAATGATAAGTGTAGGGTAAGAAGGAGAGACTACTCCTTTTTACCCTACACTTATCATTTTACCTGCCCTAATGCTACCCTATGCTGCGGCTGATGGCTAGCTCCAGCCCGCGCAGCTCGGCCAGGCCGCGCAGGCGGCCGATGGCTGAGTAGCCGGGGTTGGTTTTTTTACCTAGGTCATCGAGCATCTGGTGGCCGTGGTCGGGGCGCATGGGTAGGCGCACTTGGCGCTGGCGCAGCAGCAGCACCAGCTCGCGTATTACGCCGTACATGTCCACGTCGCCTTCTAGGTGGTTGGCTTCGTAAAAGTTGCCTTGCGCATCGCGCTGCGTGCTGCGCAAATGAATGAAGTGAATACGGTCGGCAAACTGGCGCACCATGGCCGGCAGGTCGTTATCGGCGCGCACCCCAAACGAGCCGGTGCAGAAGCACAAGCCATTGCGCGGCGAGGGCACGGCGTAGAAGAGCGCCTGCACATCGGCGGCGGTGCTCACCACCCGCGGCAGCCCTAAGATGGGGAACGGCGGGTCATCGGGGTGGATAGCCAGGTTAACGCCCACCTCCTCGCACACCGGAATTATTTCCTCTAAAAACAGGATGAGATGCTGCCGCAGCTTCGCAGCATCAATGCCCGCGTACGCATCCAACGCCTGCTGAAACTGCGCCAGCGTGAAGCTTTCTTCGCTGCCCGGCAGCCCGGCAATAATGTTGCGCTGCAGCAGCTGGCGGTCGGCCACGCTCATGTGCTGAAAGCGCTGGCGCGCCGCGGCCAGCTCGCCAGCCGAGTAGTTGCCCTCTGCCCCCTGGCGGCGCAGCAGCAGGGTGTCGAAGGCCACAAACGCAGCTTTCTCAAAGCGCAGCGCCTTAGAGCCATCAGCTACTTCATAGGCCAAGTCAGTGCGCGTCCAGTCGAGCACGGGCATGAAGTTGTAGGTGAGCGTGCGGATGCCACAGGCCGCCAGGTTGCGAATAGAGGCTTGGTAATTGGCTATATAGCGCTGAAAATCAGCGGTACGCGTTTTGATGTTTTCGTGCACGGGCACGCTCTCCACCACGCTCCACGTGAGGCCGGCCGCCGCTACCAGGGCCTGGCGCGCCCGGATTTCGGCCACCGGCCACACCTGCCCGTTCGGAATATGATGCAGGGCGGATACCACGTCGGTGGCGCCGGCCTGGCGAATGTCGGCGAGGCTGACGGGGTCGTTAGGGCCAAACCAGCGCCAGCTTTGAAGGAGGGACATAGGGGGGTGGGGCTAGTAAAGAGGAAATACAGCTCAGGCGATTCCGGCTACGAAGAAAGTGCTTTTTCTTGGTTTGCGCAGGTTTTGAAATGCGGCCTAGCTCCTTGCTGATGCCGGGCCGCGGCGGCAAAACGGCAACCTAAGGCCCGGTAACATTCGCCCTGTCAACTGTTATGGCACCGTCTTCCCAACTTTCCCTCCTCTTATATGAAAGAAATTCTGCTCCTCATTGCGGCCGTTTTCGCCGCTGGCAACGCCTTCGCCCAGGGCCCCGCTGCCCCCGTGCTGAGCTGCTGCGCCCGGCCAGCCACGGCCAGCGCCACCGAAGCCTTCGCCATGCTGGCTAGCGACCAAGACTTTGTGGGCGGCCACGACGCGCCCCTGCCCTACTCCTACGCGGGTGAAGGCCAGATGATAGAGTTCAAAACCGCCGACGGCCAGACCGGCCACGCCTTCGAAATCAAGAGCGCCAAGCCCAGCAACAAGTACCTGTTTGTGTACCAGGAATGGTGGGGCCTGAATGATTACATCAAAAAGGAGGCCGCCCGCTTTGCCGAGGAAATGCCCGGCGTGAACGTGCTGGCCGTGGACCTCTACGATGGCCAGGTAGCCACCACCCCCGAAGAAGCCGGCAAGCTGATGCAAAGCATTAAGACTGACCACGCGGTAGCCATCATCAAGGGCGCGCAGCTGTATGCCGGCCCCAAGGCGCAGTTTGCCTCGGTGGGCTGGTGCTTTGGCGGCGGCTGGAGCCTGCAAAGCGCCCTGCTGGGTGGCAAGCAAACGGTGGGCTGCGTCATGTACTACGGCATGCCCGAGAAGGACGTGGCCAAGCTCAAAACGCTGAACTCGGACGTCCTAGGGCTCTTTGCTGACCAGGACAAGGGCATCAGCCCCGCCATTGTGGCGCAGTTTGAGAAGGACATGGCCGCGGCCGGCAAGAAGGTAACCGTGAAGGAATACCCCGCCGTGCACGCCTTCGCCAACCCCTCCAACCCCAAATACGACCAGGCCTTGGCTGCCAACGCCCACCAGCGCGCCCTGGCCTACCTCAAGGCCCGGCTCAAGGCGTAGTCGATTTTCTACCTTGCGGCCGTAGAAAAGCCCGTCTCCTAAGATTAGGAGGCAGGCTTTTTGATGGTTATTAACTACAGAATAGCCTTGTAGGCTTTAGCTAGCCTGCCGCAGCTCGGCTGGGCGGTGGGCAAAGCTGCTGGCCCGGCTGCCCGCTTCTATCGCGGCATGGGGCAGCGTGTGCAGCCCTAGGGCCGGGCGGGGAGCCGGGGCCAGCTCGGCCACCAGCTGCTGCACCTCGGCGAGCAGCTGCGCCCAGTCGCGGGCCACAAAGTAGGGCTGCGCCTCAGTGGCCCCGGCCGCCAGCTCGGTGGCGGGGGCACCTAGGAGCCGCAGCTGGCGCACCGCGCCAGCCAGGGGCTGCAAGCTCGCGGGCTCGGCCGCCGCGGCCGCGTGCAGGTGGTGGGCCGACGTCAGCAGCGTGGCGCCGTAGAGCTGGGGGCGCTCGCCGGCGGGGGCCAGCAGCCCGCGCTCGAAGGTGGCCTGGGTGAAGCGTCGCAGCAGGGCCGTGGCAGCTGGGGTGGTGGCCAGCGCCCAGGCCTGGCCCAGGGCTTCCAGCGCTTGGGCGTAGCCGGGCTCCAGTAGCAAAGGCAGCCGGCCCATCACCTCCGAAAACAAGTCAACCCCGTGGGCCGGGCGGTCAAACTCGGCAAACGTGCGCAGGCGCGTCACCAGGGGCAGCTCGCGCTGGGCCAAGGCCGCGTAGTAGGCAGCCTCGGACAGCGGGCCGCCCACGGGGCGCAGCGTCCAGCCGGTGCGCTGCTGCACCAGCTGGCTCAGGCGGCCCACCTGGGGCACTTCCTCGCGGCGTAGCCCTAGGGCCGCCACCCCGGCCGCAAAGGCCGGGCACGCCCGCCGGTGCAGCAGCGCGTGCTGGCGGTCGAAGAGCATTTTCCAGACCATGCCCGAGGCGGGCGTGGTGGGGTGGTGGGGGCGGGCGAGCAAGTGGAGGGTCATGGTGCGTCGCGAAGTAAAAAGTAAAAAAAAAGCCCGATTCCTGTCGAAGGAATCGGGCTAAAGCTTAGTTTGAGGCTAGAAGGGAAAGCATCTGGTTATTTCCCTGGTGGCCGGCTATGCCGCGCGATTCCGAGACCCGGATTGGGTCGCTTAATCACTAGGCAATACATGGTGGAGAGGCCGGTCATATCGAGGGCAAATATACGCGGCTTACTAAATTGTGCAATTAGTTGAGCTTTATTTCGGGGAAACTTTATTAATTATCCTATTTTAGCAATAGCCACTGGTAGGCGGGCCCAAACTCGCGCCGCCAAAACCATTCGGCGTGCTGGCCATCGGCGGGGGTCTGGAAGGCGATGCGGGCGGGGCTGAGGCCGCGCGCCAGCAGGGCATCGCGCACTTCGGCCATCTGCGGCACCATGCTGGGGCCTTCGGCCGGGCCCGCTAGAAAGTAGAACCGGCTTTTGCTGGGGGCGGGCCGCCGCCGCACAAAAGCCAGCACCGAGTCTTTGGCAAACCAGAAAGCCGGCGAAAAAACCCCCACCCGCCCAAACACGGCGGGGTATTTCACGCCTGCGTACAGCGAAATGAGCCCGCCCATACTAGAGCCCATAATGGCGGTGTGCGCCGGGTCGGGGCGGGTGCGGTAGTGCTGGTCGATATAAGGCTTGAGGGTGCGCACCAGAAACTCGACGTACTGGCTGCCCTCGCCCCCTTTCTTGAGGCGCTCGTTTACCCAGGGCGAATATTCGTCGAGGCGGCGCTCGCCGCCATTGTCAATGGCCACTACCACGCAGCCCGCGGGGTCCTGTCCACTGGTCGCCAGCTGGTTAAGTGTTTTATCTACGGCCCACTCGCCGGCGTAGGCCGTGGCTTCGTCAAAGATATTCTGGCCGTCGTGCAAGTACAGCACCGGGTAGCGGCGCTTGGAAGTGGCGTAGCCGGGCGGCAGGTAGAGCCAAACGCGGCGCGACCGCCCACCTAGCTGCGGCAGCCGAAACGAGTCGGCCAAGATGCGCACGTTAGGCGCGGCAGTGTGGGGCTTGGGGGGCACGGCAACGGGGCCACCGGGGCGCTGGTCTTGCCAGGCGGCTACCAGAAAGGTAAGCGTGCGGGGCCCGGTCCCAAAATCGGCCCGGCGATTGGGCCGGGGCCGGAAGCTGCTATCGGCCTCGCTGGTAAGCCACGAGCCGCGCGTAAACTTGAACTCCTGGGGCCCCTGAACGGCGGCGGGCAACGTGAGCTGATACGAGCCATCGGGCTGGGGCCGCATGGCAAAGCCGGGCGCGGCGGGGTTCCACTCGTTGAAAGAGCCCGCCACGTATAGCTGCTGGCCCACCACTACCGCCGGGCCGGGCACCAGCCGCAGCGTGGCCTGGGCGCTAGCCAGCTGGCACCCTAGGCCGGCGGCTAAGCTCGCCACCAGTAGCGCTTTCCGGGAGCTAAGCTGGCTCATGGGTGCTACGCACTAGGTTTTTTAGTAGCACCAGTTGTCCTAGGTGGTAGTGCAGGTGCTCCACGGCGCCCTGCAAGTTCTTGTAGGCAGAGGCGTAGGTTGGCAAAATGGGGGCCGGCAGCTTGGCCTCATCAAAGGCGCGAATGGCGGCCGCCAGTTCTTGGGCCGACTGCCGGTTGTCGGCCTGCAAAGCTTGCCAGTCGGCCTCATTTTGAATAGCCGGGATATCAAAGCCGTTGGCCGCGCCTACTTCCGTACCTACTCCTTGAGCGCGCCGCACCATCACCCGGTTCCAGAACGTGAGGTGGTGCAAAAGGCTAGCGATGGTATTAGGCGAGGCCGGCGTTTGGGTCGTGGCCTCGCGCCAGGTCACGTCTTGCAGCGTGGGCCCGATGGCTACTTCCGTCCAGTTGTTGCCCTCGTGCACATCGAGCACGTGCTGCGCAATGGCATCGGTCAGCTGCCTCATCATTTTAGCGGATAACCTCGCCACCGCCGGCGCCGCGCTCCGACAGGTCTATCTTGCGCAGCGTGTACGCCGCCCGCACCGAGTCAACACCTGGCAGGCCATTGATTTCAAAGTCAATGCGCGAGCCCCGCTTCTGCGGGCCACTCACAAAGTGGCGGTACTCTTCGGCCGACTCGCGCACCACGTACAGCTCGCCGGGGCTGGGCACTTTCAGGCGCACGTAGGTGCTGCGGCCATCGGGGGCAGAGTAGCGCTTCTCGCTGTTGGCCAGCAGGCTCACCCCCGTGAGGCGGAAGCGCTCATCATCGGGCGCCTGGCCGGGCGGCGAGTAGTTGCCCAGGCCATCCACAAACACTTCGCGGCGGGCCACCAGCTCTTCGAGCGAGGTGGTTTTGAGCAGGGCCAGGTTTTTTTCTTCCATCAGCAGCTGCTGCACGGCCGTGCCGGGGGCCGCCTGTTGGTAAAAAACCAGGACGGGGTCTTTTATTTTTATTTTGTTGATGACGAGCGGCGGCTTAGCTTCTGCTTCTACTACGCGCCGGGCCGTCTCCACGGGGGGCGGCGGGGGCGGCGGGGCTTTCACCCCAGGCTTGCCTTTGACCGGTGCCTTGCCGGGCACTGGCTTCCGGGCTTGGGCCTTGGCCGTGCCTGCGGCGGTACCTAGCAGGGCCAAAGCCACGAGAAAGGAGAAAAGAGGAAACTTCATAGCAGCGCAGAATCGGTCAAAAGTACAAAACTGGTGTGAGTTTGCGCAACGAACTGGCTCTTTGCCACCACCCAAAGCCAAAGCTACTGCCAGAAGCCGGATGCCGCCCCACCCGCGCCCGGCTTCCTTAGCCAGCGCGGGCGGGCAGGCAGCCCACCCACCAGTAACGGGGGCTTGGGGGGCGGGGGTTTTCTGGGTTTGGCTCACCAGCCGGGTGGGCCGCCGCTGCCCTCTTGGCAGCCAGCCGACTAGCGCCCTAGGTAGGGTGGAGCCACGCCGCCACGCCGGCTGGCCAGCCGCAATACACCTAGGAGTTAGCATACTTAAAGTATGAATATTTCGGCTGCCTACTGGCCAATGCACCATTTCGGCGCCGGCATACTTAATTTTGCGGAATCGATTTCGTTAACCTGGGCGTCAAGTGCTGGGCCACCTAAATTGAGGAGCCAGCAGGCCGGATATTTTCGGAAAAGCCACCGTTTTTAAAAACCTTCTCCGGGCTGCTAGCTGTTTACCGCTCCCCTTTCCTTCCGGATTATTTTTTTCCACTTTTTCCCCACCCTATTCGTTGTTTATGAAACAACCCTACCTGGCGAAACTCCGGTTTCTGCTTTTCTTACTGCTCAGCTTAGCAGGCCCCCTAGGGGCAGCCTGGGCGCAAGGCACCGGCGGCACGGTAACGGGCCGCATCACGGACACTAAAAACGAGGGCATTCCGGGCGTAACGGTCGTCATTGAAGGCACGCAGCTTGGCAGCACCACCGACATAGAGGGCAACTACACGATTCCGAACGTACCGGCCGGCGGCCGGGTACTCATTATTTCCTTCGTGGGCTACACCACGGTGCGCCAACAGATTGCGGTGGGCGCCGGCAAAACCCTCACGGTGCCCGCCCAGGCCCTGAGCGAAAGCGCCACCCAGCTCGGTGAGGCCGTGGTAGTGGGCTACGGCACCCAGCGCCGCCAGGACCTGACCGGCGCCGTGGAGCAGATTTCGTCGAAGTCCTTCGTGAAAGGTCAGGTAACCAACCCCGAGCAGCTCGTGCAGGGTAAGGTGGCCGGCGTACAAATCACGGACGGCGGCGGCGCCCCCGGCGCGGCTAGCCAGATTTTGATTCGCGGCGGCTCGTCGCTGTCGGCTTCCAATCAGCCGCTCATCATTATCGATGGCGTGCCGGTTGACAACACGACGATTTCGGGCGCCAGCAACCCGCTGAGCCAGATTAACCCTAATGACATTGAGAGCATTACGGTACTGAAAGATGCCTCTTCGACGGCCATCTACGGGGTGCGTGCCTCCAACGGCGTGATTCTGGTGACGACCAAGCGCGGCGTGGTGGGCGAAGAGGTACACGTAACGGCCTCGACCCTGCAGTCGGTGGCTACCGTGTCCAAATACGCCGATGTGCTGAGCGCCGCCGAGTTTCGCTCGTTGGTGAACACCAACGGCACTAGCGGCCAGCGCGCCGTGCTGGGCACCGCCAACACAGACTGGCAGCGCGAAATCTACCGCCCCGCCTACTCGGCCGACAACAACGTGAGCGTGAGCGGCGCCGCCGGCAACCTCCCCTACCGCGCCTCGGTGGGTTACCTCTCGCAGCAGGGCCTACTGAAGCGCAACGACCTGACCCGCTACACCGGTTCGCTGAGCCTGACGCCCGTGCTCTTCAAAGGCAGCCTGCGGGTGGCCCTGAACCTGAAAGGCTCGTGGATTGACAATAACTTCTCGAACCAGGACGCCGTGGGCGCCGCCACCTCGTTTGACCCCACCCAGCCCGTGCGCGCCGATGGCACGCGGTATTCGGCGTTTGGCGGCTACTATGAGTCGCTGAACCCCGACGGCACCCTTAACACGCTGGCCACCCGCAACCCGGTAGCGCTCTATGACCTGCGCCGCGACCGCAGCACCGTGAAGCGCAGCCTCGGCAACCTGACGCTTGATTACAAGATTCCGTTTGTGCCGGGCCTGAGCGCCAACCTGAACGTGGGCTACGACGTGCAGCGCGGCCGTGGCACTACCTACGTGCCCGCCAACGCCGCCGACAGCTACGTGCGCAACGGCGAGAACAACAACTATACGCAGGACCTCAACAACTACCTGCTCGAAGCCTACGGCAAGTATGAGCGCACCCTAGGGCCGGGCCGCCTCGAGTTCCTGGCCGGCTACTCGTACCAGAAGTTTGAGAACCGCACCTACGTGTTTGACGACCGCCGGGCCGATGGCAGCATCTACGCCCCCGTATCGCTGAGCTACAGCGGCCAGAACACGTACCTCAACACGAACGTGCTCATCGGCTTCTACTCGCGCCTCAATTACAATATTGCCGATAAGTACCTGTTTACGGGGACGTTTCGCGCCGATGCTACTTCCCGCTTCCCCTCTGGCCGTCAGTTTGGCTACTTTCCATCGGGTGCCTTTGCCTGGCGCCTGAAAGGCGAGGAATTCCTGAAAAATTCCTCGGCTATTTCTGACCTAAAAATACGCGTTGGCTACGGCCAGACCGGCCAGCAGGACCTGGGCGGCAACTTCTATCCCTTCCTGGCTAACCTGTCGCTTAGCAACCAGCAGGCGCAGTATCAGTTGGGCGACACCTTTTACCGCACGCTGCGCTCCGACGCCTACAACCCCAACATCACCTGGGAAACGACGACGACTTACAACGTGGGCCTGGACTACGGCTTCTTCGGCGGCCGTCTGTACGGCTCGATTGACGCCTACCAGCGCGATACCAAGGACCTAATCAACTTTGTTCAATTGGGCGCGCTTCAGAATCTTTCCAACTATGTCAACTCCAACGTGGGCTCGCTCACCAACAAAGGGGTAGAGTTGGTGGCCAACCTGGACGTAGTAAAAACCGATGAGCTAAGCATCACCGTAAATGCGAACGCTACTTACAACCAGAACCGCATTACTAAGCTCACTAATACCGACTCGCCCAACGACGTAGGCCAGCAGGTTGGTGGCATTTCGGGTGGCGTGGGCAACACGATTCAAGTGAATTCGGTGGGCTCCGCGGCTCAGACGTTCTACGTGTACCAGCAGGCCTACGACACCAACGGCAAGCCACTCGAAGGCGTGTACGTAGACCGCAACGGCGACGGGTCTATCAATAGCCTGGACCGTTACCGCTACAAGTCGGCCCGCCCCAACTGGATATTGGGCGGTGGTGCCAATGCTACTTACAAAGGCTTTAACATGGCCTTTACGCTGCGCGCTAACCTAGGCAACTACGTATACAACAACGTGCGGGCCAGCTCTTTTTATGACGCCAGCACCAACAACTTTCTGGTTAACCGCAACCGCGAAGTGTTGAGCTCCGGCTTTACCTCGGCCCAGTACTTCTCCGACTACTTTGTGGAGAACGCTTCGTTCCTACGCATGCAGAATGCTACCATCGGCTACAACTTCGGCGAGCTCGTTAAGAAGGGCACGAACTTAGGTCTTTCGTTTGCAGTTCAGAACGTATTCGTAATCACCAATTACAAGGGTATTGACCCTGAAATAGTGAGCGTTCCGGCCTCGTCGAACACTGGGGTTGCGCAGCCCACGGTTGGCATCGACCAGACGATTTACCCCCGCCCACGCACGTTCACGGTTGGTCTTAACCTCGGCTTTTAATTTCCCACCCATCGTAATATGCAAACTAAATTCACTCGCACGCTCGGGATGCTGGCGTTGGCCGCTGGGTTAACTGCCCTGTCCTCGGGCTGCACCAAGGACCTCGACCAGGTACCTAGCTACTCGGCCAATGCCGAGGTAGTGTACAGCGACCCCGCCCAGATTCAGCAGGTGCTGGCCCGCCTCTACGCCACTTACGCGGTGAGCGGTCAGACCGGCCCGGCCGGCGCACCCGATATTTCGGGCATCGACGAAGGCTTCTCCAACTACATCCGGGTGTACTGGCAGCTGCAAGAGGTCACGACCGATGAGGCCGTGCTCGGCTGGAACGACGGTAACCTGCCCGCCATCAACACCATGACCTGGAATGCGGACAACGAGTTTGTGCGCGGCGCCTACGACCGTATCTATTACCAAATCGGCCTCTGCAACGAGTTCATTCGCCAGACCACCGATGGTAACCTGGCCAGCCGCGGCATCACGGGCGCTACCGCCACCACCGTGAAGCAGTACCGCTCGGAAGCTCGCTTGCTGCGCGCCATGAGCTACTGGCACATCGTGGACCTGTTCGGCGGCGGCCCGTTTGCCACCGAAACCGACGTGCTGGGCACCCTACCCCAGTACAAGACCCGCGCCGAAATATTTGCCTACGTGGAGTCGGAGCTGAAAGCCCTCGATGGCACCGACGCTACCAACGGCGGCCTGCTTGCCCCCAAGGGCGTGTATGCTCGCGCCGACCAGGCGGTGTGCTGGACGCTGCTCGCCAAGCTGTACCTGAACGCGCAAGTGTACACAGGCACGGCCCGCTACAACGACGCCGTGACGTATGCCAACAAAGTGCTGGCGGCCAACTACCAGCTCTGCACCACGCCTTCGGCCACTTACTCAGCTTACCAGAAGCTGTTCTTGGCTGATAACAACACAAGCGACGCCCGCAACGAAATCATTTTCCCGATTGCTTTTGACGGCACCCGCACGCGGGGCTACGGCGGCATGACGTACCTAGTACACGCCGCCGTGGGCGGCACGCTCTCGCCGGCCGCCAGCGGCATCAATTCGGGCTGGGGCGGCTTCCGGGCCCGCCAGCAGTTCACGGCGCTGCTCACCAGCCCTACTACCAGCACCACCGATGCGCGCCGCAGCATTCTCTACACCTCGGGCCAGCGCCTGAACGTGGATACGCTCACGGCTGTGAGCAACGGCTACCTGCTGCCGAAGTACAAGAACGTGACCTCGGCCGGCGTGAAGGGCTCGGACGCTGCCGGTGACTTCCCCGACACCGACTTCCCCATGTTCCGCCTCGCCGACGTGAAGCTGATGTATGCCGAAGCAGTGCTGCGTGGCGGCACGGGCGGCACTGCCGGCTCGGCCCTCGACCAAGTCAACGAAGTGCGCCGCCGCTCGGGTTCGGCCAACTTGTCGGCCGTGGGGCTGAATGACATCCTCGACGAGCGCGCCCGCGAGCTGTACTGGGAAGGCCACCGCCGCACCGACCTCATCCGCTTTGGCCGCTACACCAGCGGCTACAACTGGGCTTTGAAGGGCGGTGTGAACAGCGGCCGCGACGTGGATGCTACCCGGGCCCTGTTCCCGATTCCGAACACGGACATCGTGGCTAACCCCAACCTGCAAGGCAAGCAAAACCCTGGCTATTAAGCGACCTAGTATTTTGTTGAGCGCCGGAATTCTTTAGCTTGCTACGGAGTTTCGGCCTCAGCAAAAAGCTGCGTCATTAATCCCTTTTTCCCCACCCGCATTTATACTTCCATGAAAACCTGGATTACCCAAACGGCTGCCGGCTTTGTGGCGCTAGCCGCCATTAGCTTGTCGGCTTGCAAAAAAGACGAGGTGCAAGCCACCCTCACCCCTACCAACTCGGTGGCCCTCACGGCCTCGACCACCAACGTGGTGCTGACGCAGGCCAACGCCAGCAATACGGCGGCCACGTTCACATTTACCCCGCTCACCTATGCCTGGGCCAACGTGGACAAGCCCTACAACCCGGCTACCACCTACACGCTGCAAGCCGCCAAGCAGGGAACCAACTTCGCCAGTGTTGTTTCGTCCATTGACCTAGGGTCTGGTCCGACCAAGACCATGACCGTGAGTGACCTCAACTCGGCGCTACTGGCTGGGGGCCTGCCCGTGGGCACGGCCACGCCGCTCGATATTCGCGTGAAGGCGGTTTACGCTACCAATTCACCACTGTATTCGGCTACGCTGCCCCTCACAGCCACGGTCTACTGCGCGCAGCCAGCGGCCAACCAAGCCTGGTCCATCATCGGCGCCGCGGCCAAGGGCTGGAACACCGATGTGGTAATGACTTACGACTGCGCCCAGAATGCCTACACTTACACCGGCCCCTTCGTCGCGGATGAGTATAAATTTCGTTACGGCGGCGCCTGGGCTGCTAACCTAGGTAGCGCTGGCTCGGCTGGCGCCCTGAAGCAAGCCGGTGACAACCTCAAAATAACCACCGCTGGCACGTACACCATTACGCTGAAGCCCGCTTCGCTCGCCGCCGACGGCACGGTATCAAGCGGCAGCACGTTTACCATCAAGTAGCCCACGCTGCTTGTTGCTTCCAAAAAAGGCCGCTGCTCGTCAGCGGCCTTTTTTTTATGGTGGCTACCCCACCCGTTTCGGCACCAAAATGGCAATACCTGGCGTTGCTTCACCTGAAATTATCGGCCCGCATGCCGCTTCTTGTTTTTCCTACCTCTACCCCTATGCTTTCCAAGCGTTTTATTCTTTTCGTATTGCCTTTGCTGGCTGGCGCCTCGCTGGCGAGTGCTCAGGTAGCCTCGGCGGCCCGCAAGCCGCAGCCCGCTGCTGGTGCTGTTACTACTACCGTGGAAGACCGTGCCAACGCCCTCACCGCCAACATGACCCCGGCCCTGGGCCTGACGCCCGCCCAGGTGGAAAAGGTCCGCGCTATCAATACCAACTCGGTGCGCAATGTGGAGGCCGCCCGCCAGCGCTTTCGCCAAGACCCCGGCAAGCTGCGCGGCTACATCGAAGACATCGGCCTGGCGCGCCTCGAGCAGTTGAAGGATGTGTTGACGCCGGCCCAGTTTACCCGCTACCAGCGCAAGCGCGAGGAGAAAATGGGTATTCCGACAAGCCAGGGGGCGCAGGGCACTCCCCCGCCCGGCCTAGGGCGCCCCGACAGCGAGTAGCCGCCTTATAAGCTAAAAGCCCCGCGCACGGTTGTGCGCGGGGCTTTTGCTTTTTAACCGTGCCGCGGACCCGGCGAGCCCACGGTACAGCTACTCGTTGTTGCGACGGGCTTCCTGCTTGTTGAGGGTAGTCAGGAAGGAGCGCGTGAGCGGCGATTCGCTGTCGTAGCCGGCGCGGCGCTCGTTGGCGGCCGGGCTTTCGCCGGTGGCGGGCAGGGCGCGGTTGACCCAGGCCAGCACATCGACGGTGGTGCCGGGCAGCACGCCGTGGAAGGCGGCCAGCAGCTTGGCTGGCAGCGACAGAATGAGCTCGCCATCGCCGCGGCGGGTGGCGTTCCAGATGCGGCGAGCGGCCTGCTCGGCGCTCATGGTGAAGCCCGGCAGCGCGTCGGCGATGCTAAACCAGGCGTATTCTTTTTCGTGCTGACCCTTTATTTCGGCGTGGCCGGGGCTGCCCGTGCGCAGCAAGCCGGGGCACACCGTAGTCACGTAGATGCCGTACTGGCTCAGCTCGGCCCGGAAGCCTTCGGACAGCCCCACCAGGGCAAACTTGCTGGCGCTGTACGCCGTGAGGTGCGGAATGGCCACCTTGCCACCTAGGGACGAAATATTGATGATGCGCCCCTCGCCGCGCTGCCGCATGCCGGGCAGCACGGCCTGCATGGCGTGAAACGGCGCCCAGAAGTGCGTGTTCATGGCGTCCTCAAAATCGCGGGTATCCATGTTTTCGAGCGGGCCGCCGATGATGATGCCCGCGTTGTTGACGAGCACATCAATGGGACCTAGGCGGCTTTCGACCTCCTCCACCAGCGTGCGCACGTCGTTGGCATCGGTGAGGTCGCGCGAGAGGGCGAGCACCGTAGCTTCGGTGCCGCCGCACGCGAGCAAGTCCTGGCGGGCGCGGGCGAGCTCCTGCTCATCGCGGGCGCAGATAGCCACGCGGGCGCCCTCGGCGGCAGCGCGGCGCGCCAACACCAGGCCCAGTCCCCGCGAGCCCCCGGTGATGAGTACGGTGCGGCCCGCGAGCTCGTACGAGCCCCGGCGATTGCGCCAAACAGTAGTAGCGAGGGCGGCCAGGCCGAAGCCGGCGGCCCAGAGCCAGGAAGAAGTGCGAGGAGTGGGTTTCATGCTATGCTGTATGGCAATTAGCCCCGAAAGGTTGCGTAGACCGGCGGGCCAGCCGCACCTTTGTGGGTAGTGTCATTCGTTTTTCTTTCCCGTCGTGGCTATTTTGGTTTATCCAGGTGCGGCCTTGTTCGTTGGGCTGCTAGCGTGGTGGCTTTTTAAAGTGCCCGTTTATCCCAAATCCCCCGGCAATTTGGTACTACTTTGCGAGCAGGAATTGGCGCGGCGGGCCAATGCCCCCAGCTTTCGGCTGCTGGTGATGACGCACTACCGGGAACAAGCCTACGAGGCGGCGCTTGCGGCCAGCCAGCGGTTTCAGCACACGCTTTCTGCTGAATTTGGGATGGACGACCTGCTTCTGCGGGGCCATTTGCACCTCTGCCTTGGCCAGCCCCAGCACGCGGTAACGGTGCACACGCACTTACTGGAAAACGGCATTGCGTCGGCCACCATCTACAACAACCGGGGCTACGCCTACAACATGCTGGCCGAGTACCTGCTGGCCCTCCAAGATTTCAATCGGGCCATTGCGCTTCAGCCCAGCATGGCGTATGCCTACAACAACCGCGGGCTCGCCCTGCATCGCTTGGGGATGGGCGCCGAAGGCCGGGCTGACATGGAGCACAGCCTGCGGCTGGACAATCAGAATGCCTACGCCTACCGCAACCTAGGCATCTATCATTTTGACCAGGGCGACTACCAGGCCGCGCTGCCGCTATTTGAGCGGGCGCAGCGCCTGGGCACCGCGCCGCCCGGGCTGGCGGCCTACCTAACGCAAACTCGCCAGCAGCTAGGCCTGGGCTAAGCTGCTGGCGAGCACGTTATCTGTTTTTAAAACCAGAGCGAAATGCGCTTTACGCGCCGAGCTTCTCCTTAAAGAAAGCCAGCGTGAGGGCCCAGGCTTCCGCCGCGGCGTCTTTGTTGTAGCTGGGGCGCTCGTCGCAGTTGAAGCCGTGGTCGGCGTACGAAATCACGGTGTTGATGTAGGGCTTGCCGGCCGCATCTACCGCGTCTACCACCTGCTTTACCTGGTCCTTCGAGATGTGCTCGTCGAGGCCGCCCCAGAAGAAGAGGTGCGGCGCGTGCAGGTCCTTGGCCAGGTCGGTAATGGTGTGGGTGCCGCCGCCGTAGTACGACACGGCCGCCGCCAGCGGCAGCACCGCATTGGCCCGGAACGATACCTGGCCCCCTAGGCAGAAACCGATGCTACCGATTTTATCCTTTTGCACGTCGGCCTGGCCTTGCAGCCAGTCGTAGGCCGCCTGAATGTCCTGGTTCAGGCCCTCGGGCGTGATGGCCTGGTAGTGCGGCATGGCCAGGGTGGCAAACTCGGCGTAGGGAATTTCGAGGCCCGGCTCGGCCGAGCGGTGAAACAGCTCGGGGGCCACTACCACGTAGCCGGCCGCGGCCAGGCGGTCGGCCACGTTGCGGATGTGGCCGTTCACGCCGAAAGCTTCCTGAAACAGAATGATGCCGGGCGCGGGGCCACTGGCTTGGGGGCGGGCTACGTAGGCGTGCAGCTGGGTGCCGTCGGCGGCGGTCAGCACGAGAGAATTGGGGGAGCTCATGGTAAGCGAAAAATGAGATAGGAAAGTGCTGCCAGCAACAGGGCTGCGGAGGAGGTTGTTTTGGGGTACGACCTGCCTAGGTGCCAGTTTTCCTGCTTTTGGTGCCCAATACGACCACTTGCCAAGCTAGACGCCACGGTAGCGTAGGGTGCGGAGCTGGCCCCGCCCCTACCTCGCTCTGGCCCGGAAACCGACCTAAGCAGTTACGAATTCAAATGCTATTTAGAATTTATTTAAAGAGGGGGAATAAGGTACTACTCTTGGCTCTGCCTTTTAACAAGTTCTTGAATTTCAGTTATTCACAAACTGATTTTATTAACTAAAACGATACCTAGGCAGTGGTAGCCGGCTCAAGCGGGCCGAAACCTATTTTGAATTCTTCTAAACAGCGCGCACCTTTGCGTCTGTGTTGAACGATTCTAAATAAGCGCATGCGCCAACTTGTACTCCCGGTTTTTCTAGCGGCCACTGCTTTACCCGTCATTGCCCAGGCCCAGGCGCCCGCCGCACAAGCAGCGCCTAGCCACGCGCAGCGGCACCACGGCACTATTCGCGGCATCATCCGCACCAGCGACGGCAAGCCGGCCGCTTTTGTGAGCGTGGGCCTACCCAAGCTGGGTAAGGGCACCACCACGGCCGAGGACGGCTCCTTCACCATTACGGGCGTGGAGGCGGGCACGCACGTGCTGCAAGTGGCGCTGGTGGGCGTGCCGCCGCAGCGCCAAACCGTGACGCTGGCCGCGGGCGAAACGGCCACCGCCGACTTTGCGCTCACCGAAAGCTCGGCGCAGCTGAAGGAGGTTGAGGTGAAAGGCTCCAACGTTATCAACCGCCCGGCCACGGCCAGCAAGAGCGATATCGCGCCCCTCGACCTGCCCCAGAGCATCGGCGTGGTGACGAGCACCGTGATTGCCGACCAGCAAATAAACCGCCTCGGCGACGCCCTGCGCAACGTAAGCGGCGTATCCTTGACGCAGCAGCGCGGCGGGGTGGCCGAGACGTTTTCGGCCCGCGGCTACAGCATCGGCATTGCGGGCTCGGGCGGCAGCATCTTCAAAAATGGCCTGCTCGCTAATACGCAGGGCTTTCCCGATGCCAGCACCCTAGAGTCGGTGGAGGTACTGAAGGGAGCCTCGGCCCTGCTCTACGGCAACGTATCGGGCGGCCTCATTATCAACACAGTCACTAAAAAGCCGCGCTTCGAGCGGGGCGGCTCGGTCGAGATGCGGGCGGGCAGCTACGGCTTCTACAAGCCGATTGTTGACCTGTACGGGCCCATCACCAAAAACCTGGCGTTCCGGGTGGTGGGCACGTACGAAGACAGCAAAAGCTTCCGCGACGTGGTGCGCTCGAAGCGCCTGTACGTGAACCCCTCGCTGCTCTACAAGTTTAGCGACAAAACCGATTTGCTAGTGCAGGGCGACTACCTGCGCTCCGACATCACGCCCGATGCCGGCATCGGCATCATTAATCAGAACCAGGAAGCCCGCCTGCCCGAAGGCATTTCGCGCTCGAACTTCATCAACGCGAAGTGGGCCTACAACGTGACCGACCAGGCCAGCGCCTCGGCCGTACTCAACCACCGCTTTTCGGACCAGTGGCGTGTGAATGCCATCGCTGGCATCACCGACACCCGCGTGCGGGGCCTCGGCGTGGCCGTGCCCAACGGCACCATAGCCGCCAACGGTGACTGGGTGCGCAACCTGGCCGCCGTGCGCACGAGCGAGCGCGACTACAACGCCCAGCTAAACCTGAACGGCAAGTTTGAAACCGGCCCCCTCACGCACCAACTGCTGGTGGGCGGCGACGCACTGCGCATCACGACCAACACCGGGGCCGGCTTTACCTACCAGCAGCTCGACGGCACGGCCGTGGCGCTGGCCGGCGGCGCCTACCGCTACGACGTAATCAACATCATCGACCGCGCGAAGTACGCGGAGCGCACCGACGGCATTTTCTACAACACAGGGATGAACACGGCGGCGTCCTCCTACCGCTTCGGGGGCTACGCGCAGGATTTGATTACCATTGTGCCCATGCTGAAGGTGCTGGGTGGCGTGCGCTATTCGTACCAGAACGTACTGCAAACCAATATTCTGAACACCCAAACCGGCGTAGAAACGCGGGGCACCGCCGCCGACAAGGCCGACCGCGCTTGGTCGCCCAAGGGCGCGCTGATTTTTCAGCCGCTTCCCACCGTTTCTATCTACACCAGCTACGCTAACAACTTCATTACCAACGCGGGCTCGGTTGATGTGAGCGGCACGCCGCTGGCCCCGTCGCACGTAGACCAGTACGAGGCCGGCATCAAGAGCGAGCTGCTGCACAGCGGCATCTTCGCCAACGCCGCCGTGTACCGCTACCGCAACAGCAACTTTGCCCAGCCCGTGCTGGTGAACGGCACCACGAGCAACTTCCGCGAGCTAACCGGCGAAACCACCAGCGATGGCGTGGACGTGGACTTCAGCGGCAGCTTCTCCTCCAACTTCTACTTCAACGCCGGCTACGCCTACAACTTCATGCGCTACACCAACACCTCGGGCGTGGTGGGTGGCCAGGTCGAGGGCGAGCGCCTCATCAACAATCCCGCCCACACGGCTAACGCCTCGATTTTTTACACCTTCGACCGGCCCGGCCTGCGCGGCCTCAAGGTGGGCGCCTCGGCCTTCTACACCGGCCAGCGCCTGGGCGGCAACAACAACACCGTGGGCCAGGCCGGCAACTACAGCCGCCTCATCTCGCTGAGCGGCTTCACCACCCTCGACCTGAGTGCGGGCTACACCTACCAGCGCTTCTCGATTCTGGCCAAGGTGTCGAACATCACCAACGCGCTCAACTACCTGGTGCACGACCGCTACAGCATTAACCCCATCCCGCCCCGCCAGTTCCTGACCACGGTCGGCTACCGCTTCTAGGGCGGCAGATGGGGCGCTCGGGCGCTACATTTCACTTGTTTGTCGTTAGGTTCTTGACCCACCGGGCTTCCCGGTGGGTTATTTGCTAAAAATTATCCGCACCTCTATGAAGCTGTTTTTCCGCCGCATACACTTGTACCTCGGGCTGGTTTCGGGGCTGTTTCTGGTCGTGGTGTGCCTCACGGGCAGCATCCTAGTTTTTGAGGAAGAGCTCACGCACGCCTTCCACCGCGAGCGCTATTTTGTGGCGGCCGCCACCACGCCGCGCCTCTCGCTGGCCCAGCTCACCGAGGCCGTGCGCGCCACCCGGCCCAAGGCCAAAATCACCGGCTTCAAGGTCTACGCCGACCCCACCCGCACCGTGGAAGTGAACCTGGCCGGCGCCGGCCGGCCCGGCGGCCCCCAAGGTGAGCAGCGCGGCGAAGCCCTAGGTGGCCGCGGTGAAGGCCGCGGTGAGCAAGCCGGTGGCCGGGAAAATCGCGGCGAAGGCCAGAGCGAGCGAGGTAGCGAGGGCCGTGGCGAGCGCGGCCAAGGCAGCCCGGAAAACCGCGGCGGCGCCGGCCGGGCCGAGCGTGGCCAGACTGGCCGCCAAGGCCCGCAAGCCGGCCCCGGCAAAGGCGGCAAGGGCGGCGACCGCGGCCCCACGCTGTACCTGAACCCCTACACTGGGGCGGTGCTCGACGAGTACGATTCGCACAAGTCATTTTTCCACTTCATCGAAGAAATTCACCGGGGCCTGGTGGCCGGCCGCGTGGGCAAGCTGGTGATGGGCATCAATTCCATCATCTTCGTCTTCATCCTAGGTACCGGCCTGGTGCTGTGGTGGCCGGCGGCGCGCCAGACCCTAAGCTCGCGCCTGCGCATCAAGTGGGACGCCAGCTGGAAGCGCGTCAACTACGATTGGCACACGGCGCTGGGCTTCTACAGTGCCGTATTTTTGCTCATTATGACGCTCACGGGCATGGGCATGGCCTTCGACTGGGTGGGCAAGGGCATCAATACGCTCACCCATTCGCCCCAGCAGCGGCCCGAGCCGCCGACCTCCACGCTGCCCGCCACCGGGCCCACCGCCCCCTTCGGGGCCGACGCCGCCCTGGCACTAGCCCGCCAGCAGGCGCCCGAGGCCACGAGCTACTCGCTCCAGCTGCCCAAGGCGCCCGATGGCAGCATCCAGGTGGGCCTGCTGCGCCCCGGCGCCATCACCGACCGCGCCACCGACGACGTGTACCTCGACCAGTACTCGGGCCAAGTGCTGCGCCAGCAGACCTATGCCCAGAAGCCAGTGGGCCAGCGCATTCGCGGGCTCTTCAAGCCCATTCATACTGGCGCCATCTTCGGCTGGCCCACCAAGGTGCTGGCATTTGTTTTCGTGCTGCTGGGCGCCACGTTCCCCATCACGGGCACCCTCATGTGGCTAAATCGCACCCGCAAATCGAAGAAAAAAGGGCAGCCGCGCGTTGCGCTGGCGTAGGTTATGGGGCTGGCCCCCGCCCGGCGTTGTAGCGCACCCTAGGTACCCAAAGAGGCCGGGTCTGAAGCTGAGCTTCGGGCCCGGCCTCTTTGCACTATCTTCCTGCAAAAGCCACCCTAGGAGTACTTCTGCGTGCTCCTACAAAAAATGCGTCTGCCAGATGAGCATGAGCTGGAGATTGGGATTCCAAGCACGTACCTAACCCCGGTACATATCCCAGCCGAGCTTGAGGATAAACCCGCTGACTACCACCAGAAACAACACCCGCACGAAGCTTGTGCCGCGCCGCAGCGCCAGCCGGGCGCCCAGGCTCGAGCCTACCATATTGCAGGCCGCCATGGGCAAGGCAATGTGGTAGAGCACCTGCCCCGTCGAGATGAAGTACGCCAGCCCGGCGAGGTTGGTAGCCACGTTCACCACCTTGGCCGAGGCCGAGGCGGCCAGAAAGTCGTAGCCGAACAGCCCCACGAACGCAAACAGCAGCAGGCTGCCCGTGCCCGGCCCAAAAAACCCGTCGTAGAACCCTAGGGCGGCCCCCAGGGCCACGCCCGTCAGCAGCTCGCGGCGGCCGTGCAGCCGCGGTGCGTGCAGGCTCCCGAAGTCTTTGCGCCAGAAGGTGTAGGCGGCCATTAGCACTAGCAGGGCCAGCACCAGCGGCCGCACCAGGTCTTTGTCGAGGCCGCTCACGGCGCGGGCGCCGAGTAGCGCAAAGCAGCCCGCCACCGCCGCTGCCACGCCCACCGTGCGCCAGCGCATGGGCACCGCGCCCGCGCCGCGCAGGTAGCGCGCCAGCGAGGCCAGCGTGCCCGCCAGGCTAGCCACCTTGCCAGTGCCCAGCACCGTGGGCACCGGCACCTCGGGCAGCAGCAATAGCAGCGCGGGCAGCTGAATGAGCCCGCCCCCGCCCACCATGCCGTCGATGAGGCCAGCTAAGAAAGCGAAAAAACAAAGCAGGGGCAGTACGGCAGCAGCGGGCATAGTGTCCGCAAAAGTACGGCTAGCCTCCGGCCGCCACCGCCTTTCACCTAAGTGCGCTACCCGGCAAAAGCTACGGCAAGCGCGCGGCGCAACGGCCTGGCCGCCCTAGAAGGGTGGCTCTTCGCCAAAGCTGTTGCTCTTGGGAAACGGCACCGGCGAGGGCGGCGCATCGTTCATGCGGCTACCCAGGCGGATGGTTTGCGGCTGGCCGAAGCCTGCGGCATCACCGCCCCCGTTCGCTGGCCCTTCGCTGTCGAAGCTGCTGCCCGGCAGCGCGTTGGGCGTGTAGCCCCCGCCGCCGAAGCCGCCATCCCCACCCCCATCGAAGCCGTCGAGGTCAGCAAACTTGGTGAACTTACCGATAAACTTGAGCTGCACCGTTTCGAGCGAGCCGTTGCGGTGCTTGGCAATAATGACCTCGCCCATGCCCTGGGTCGGGTTACCCATCTCGTCTTCCGTAATCTTGTAGTATTCAGGACGGTACAGGAAGATAACCATGTCGGCATCCTGCTCGATAGAGCCCGATTCGCGCAGGTCACTCAGCTGGGGCTTCTTGTCGCCACCCCGCGTCTCTACCGAGCGCGAGAGCTGCGAAAGCGCAATAACCGGGATGTTGAGCTCCTTGGCTATACCCTTGAGCGCCCGCGAGATGCTGGCGATTTCCTGCTCTCGGTTGCCGCCCTTGCCCCCATCGTTGCCACTCATCAGCTGCAAGTAGTCGATGATAATGAGCTGAATATCGTGCTGCGACTTGAGGCGCCGGCACTTGGCCCGCAGCTCCCGAATACTGAGCGCCGGGGTATCATCAATAAAAATCGGGGCCGTGGAAAGCGACGCAATCTTGTGGTTGAGCTGCGACCACTCGTAATCAGCCAGATTGCCCTTCTTGATTTTCTCCGAATCCAGCTCCGCCTCGGCCGAAATCAGACGATTGACGAGCTGGAGCGACGACATTTCCAACGAGAAAATGGCAACCGGCTTCTTAAAATCGACTGCCGCATTGCGCATGGCCGACACTACGAAAGCAGTTTTACCCATGCCCGGCCGAGCCGCAACAATCACTAGGTCAGAGGGTTGCCAGCCGCTCGTGACGCGGTCCAGGGCCGTGAACCCGGTGGGTACGCCGGTAAGGCCGTCCTTCTGGTGTTTCTTTTCTTCGAGCTCCTTGATGGCCTTCACCATCAGGTCCTGCATCGAGTCCACACCCTTGCGCATGTTGTCTTCCGACACCTGGAAGATGTTTTTCTCGGTGGCGTCGAGCAGCTCAAATACGTCGGTGGTTTCCTCGTAGGCGTCGCGCAGGATGTCGGTGGCGGTGCGAATGAGCTCGCGCTTAATGGCCGCCTCCAAAATCACGCGGGCGTGGGCCTCGATGTTGGCCGCCGAGTTGATGTGCATGGTCAGGCCGGCCACGTAGCCCACGCCACCGGCGGCTTCGAGCTCGCCCATCTCGCGCAACTCCTGCACCACGGTGAGCTGGTCGATGGGCTCCGACTTATCAAACAAGTTGCTGATGGCCTTGTAGATGCGCTGGTGGCCATCCTTGTAGAAGCTCACCGGCTTCAGAATATCCACGACCGTAGTGAGGGCATCTTTCTCCAGCATGAGCGCGCCGAGCACGGCGGCCTCCATTTCGAGGCGCTGCGGGGGCAGCTTGCCGGTGGGCGACGTGGGCACGGGCACGCGGGTGCCGCGCACGCCCTGGAAGGCGGCGGCGGCGCGGGCCGCGGATTGCTTGAGGCGGTCGTCCATACGGTCGTTCATTATAGCTGGTGGAGAGAAGCGGGAAGCGGAAGGTAACAGAGCGGCGGCCGGCCATTAATGGTTCAGGATGGCCAGTTTCAATTCCACCCAATAGAAGTTTAGAAATATTGAGCAGCAGCCCGGCACCTAGGGGCCGGAACTAACAAAGCTAACCCATTCGGGAAAAGCTTACAATGCCCAGGTTGCTTATAATCTATCCAATACTTGCAACACTTACGAGCAACTACTTAACGGCCAAGCTCAGAAAAATAAAGCTGGTTTTTTCAGTTTTTTCGTGGTATATCCTGCTACCGGGCCGCGGGCCCAACCGGCGGCGGGCCGTACTTTCGCCCCCCGCAAATAGCCCTTCCCCTCCCTTGGAAAGTATTCACCTGATTGCCGTCGGCGGCAGCATCATGCACAACCTGGCGCTGGCCCTGCACCAGCGCGGCGCCCACGTCACGGGCTCCGACGACGAGATTTTTGAGCCCGCCCGCACCCGCCTAGGGGCCGCCGGCGTGCTGCCCGAAGCCGAAGGCTGGTTCCCCGAAAAAATTCACGCGGGCCTCTCGGCCGTGATTGTGGGTATGCACGCCCGGCCCGACAACCCCGAGCTGGCGCGGGCGCAGGCCCTAGGTCTCAAAATCTACTCCTTCCCCGAGTATATCTACGAGGCCAGCAAGGACAAGCAGCGCGTGGTTATCGGCGGCTCGCACGGCAAAACGAGCATTACAGCGCTGATTCTCCACGTGTTGCGCTTCCACAATCGCAAGTTCGACTACGCCGTGGGCGCCCAACTGGCGGGCTTCGATTTGATGGTGCAGCTCACCGACGACGCGCCAATTATCATTATCGAGGGCGACGAGTACCTGTCGTCGCCAGTGGATAGGCGGCCCAAGTTTCACCTCTACCAGCACCACATCGGGGTGATTTCGGGCATCAGCTGGGACCACATCAACGTCTTTCCGACCGAGGAAATCTACCGCCAGCAGTTCGAGATTTTTGCCCGCCAAACGCCCAAGGCTGGCGTGCTCATCTACGACCGCGACGACGAGCAAACCCAGCTCGTGGCTGTGCCCACCAGCCCCGACGTGGCCTATGTGGGCTATGGCCCGCACGAGCACGTCATCCGCGACGGGCGCACGTTTTTGATTACCAAGAAGGACGAAGAAGTGCCCATCCAGGTGTTTGGCGAGCACAACCTGCGCAACATCTCGGCGGCCAAGGAAGTGTGCAAGCAGCTGGGCATCAAGGGCAAGGACTTCTACCAGGCCATTGCCAGCTTTAAGGGCGCGGCGCGGCGCCTCGAGCTGGTGCAGGCCGGCGCTACGTCGGTGGTGTACAAGGACTTTGCCCACGCGCCCAGCAAGCTGCGCGCCACGGCCCAGGCGCTCAAAAAGCAGTTTCCCGAGCGGCGGCTGGTGGCCTGCCTCGAGCTGCACACCTTCAGCTCGCTCAACCCCGACTTTTTGCCGCAGTACGCGCACTGCTTCGACGCGCCCGACGTGGCGGTGGTCTACTTCAACCCGCACGTATTGGAACACAAGCGCCTGCCGCCGCTGGCCCCTGAGGCCGTGCAGCAGGCCTTCCAGCGGCCCGACCTGCGCGTGTTTACCGACAGCCAGGCGCTGGCCGCGTTTCTGCACGCGCAGCTGTGGGCCTCGACCAACCTGCTACTCATGACCTCGGGCACCTTCGATGGCCTGGACCTAGGCGCCCTTGCCGCCGAGGTCACTGGTTCCTAATTGAGATTTAACTAGGAATAAAAATAACCTTCGCGTTGCACCGTGGAGGTTACTTTTGCGTAGATGGGCAGCTAACCGGTTCAGTTTATCTGACGGCCGGGTAGCTGCTTTTCTATTAATATCCTATGCATCATATTGTTTACATGAGCCGGGCGGTGCGGCCGCTCACCGATAAGGACTTACAGGAATTGCTAGCGCAGTGCCGGCGCGATAATGCGCGGCACAATATCACGGGTATTTTATTTTATAGCCACGGCCGGATTGCGCAGCTTTTCGAGGGCGAGTCTAAGGTAGTAGAGCCACTCTTTGCGCGCATTTCACGCGATGGCCGCCACTCGCACGTGCAAAAGCTTATCGACAAGCCCATTGCGGCGCGCAGCTTTAGCGAGTGGTCCATGGCTTTTCACCCGCTCGAACCCGCCGCGTTCGAAACCTTGCAGGGCTTTTTGCTGCCTCACCACGTGCCCGCCCCCCCCAATTCGCTTACCATTGCCGACGCCATGCTCCTGGACCTGGTGCGCCTGGCTGCCTTTGGGGGCGCCACCCCGCCGCAGGCCCCGGCGCCCACGGCGGACCTAAGGGTGGCCTAGGGCCACCCGCCGGCCGCCAATACCTCCGCACAACGGATGCTCTTGGCGGCCGGACTTCCTTATCTTCTTCATGCGCCAGCACCCCGAACAAACTATTCTGCGCCACATGCCGGCGGGCGTGGCTACGCTGCAAGGCCCCGAGTTACGCTACGGCTTTGTAAACGAAGCCATGGAAACGGTGCTCGGCGGCCCGGCGCCGGAAGGCACGCCCGTGGCTCAGCACCCCGGCTTTCTGGCCCCCGACCTGCTCGACGTAATGCGGCGCGTGTACGCCTCGGGGCGCCCGTTTACGGCCAAAGCCTACTGCCTGGCGCTGCCGGGCGCCGGCTCGCCCAACCGCTACTACGACCTGACCCTGGAGCCTTTCCACGAAACCGACGACGCCATTACCGGCCTGCTGCTGTTTGCGGTCGATGTCACGGCCCAAGAAGAGGCCCGCCAGCAGGCGCACCGGCTGGCCGTTGAAACCCGCCGCCTCGATACCCGCCTGCGGGTGCTCACCGAAACCGTGCCCCAAATCACCTTCACGCTCGATGCCAAGGGGCACTACGAATACGTGAGCCCGCAGTGGCACTACTACACGGGGCAGCCGCCCACGGCCGCCGTGGATGCCATCTGGCCGCTGCTCATCCACCCCGACGACCGGCTGCGGGTGCTCTACCAGTCGGAAGCGGCCCGCGCGGCCGGCACCGGCTGGAGCTACGAGTACCGCCTGCGCCGCCACGATGGCCAGTACCGCTGGCTGCTGAGCCGCGCCCTGCCCGAGCAGCTGCACACGCCCGGCGAGCCCGTGTTCTGGCACGGCGCGCTCACCGAAATCCACGACCAGCGCGAGCTCACCGAGGCCCTGCGCCGGGGCGAGGCCGAGCTGCGCTTCTTGGCCGACAGCATTCCGGAGCTCATCTGGACGGCCACGGCCGAGGGGCTTATCGACTACTACAACCGCCACACCGGCGAGTACACCGGCCTGACCCAGGACGAGCTGGGACCCACGGGCTGGGTCAACCTGCTGGCCCCCAGGGAGCAGGCCGAAGCCGCCCGCCAGTGGGTGCACAGCATGGCCACGGGCGAGCCCTTCGAAGGTGTATTTCGGATGCGGCGGCACGATGGGCAGTACCGCTGGCACATCATTCGGGCGCAGCAGCTGGCCGATGGGCAGGGCCTGCGCTGGTTCGGGGCCTGCACCGACATCGACGACCAGCACCGCCTGCGCGAAGTGCTGCAAACCCAGTACAACGAGCTGGCCCGCACCAACCACGACCTCGACACCTTCGTGTACACCGCCTCGCACGATCTGCGGCAGCCGCTCGTGAACCTGCGCGGCTTGTTTGATGAGCTCTCCCGCGTGGCCACCTTCGATGACCCGCAGGCCAGCCCCATGCTGCGCATGGTGGAGGATGCGCTGGCCCAGCTCGAGCTTACCATTAAGGACCTGGCCGCCACCGTGCAGGACCAGCGCGGCCTGTCGGCCCCCGCCGAGCGCCTCGACCTGCGCAGCATCACCGACGAGATTTTGCTGGGTTTACGCACGCAGTTCGAGCAAACCGGCGCCACGCTGGAGTTTGACCTGGACGGGGCGCCCACCCTGCACTACGGCCGCGCCAACCTGCGCTCCATCCTGCACAACCTAATCAGCAACGCGCTCAAGTTTGCGCACCCCGAGCGGCCCGCCCGCATTCGGGTGCGCAGCTACCTGCTCGATGGCCAGCCCGTGCTGTCGGTGCAGGACAATGGCCTGGGCATGGACGTGCCGCAGTCGCACAGCCCCGACTTCCGCCCCTTTACGCGGCAGCACACCCATGTGCCGGGGGCCGGCGTAGGCATGTACCTGGTACAGCGCATCTTAACCAGCCGTGGCGGGCACCTAGAGGTGGCCAGCACTCTCGGCGAAGGCACAACGTTTACGGTGCACTGGGCCACCACCCAGCCCGGAGCCTAGCCTAGTTCCTAGGTCGGGTTTGCTTCGCCTTTGAATCTGAAACGCATTAAAAAAGCCCACTAGCTAGCGGGCTTTTTGCCTTTGGGACGGCCGCTGTCGTTGGCGAGCAGCACGGCCAAGGCGGCGAGAGAGAGGCGCAGCAGCCATTTAGTAGCGGGTTTCATCGGAGGGGAAATAAATTGTTCTCGTTCAATATCTGAAACGAGCAGCTGTTGCCGCCCGAGTTGTCGCCGCATGACGACCCAATGATGCGGCTGCCCTCAAAATCGAAAAAGCAAGTAGGGCAGCCGCTGCCCGTCAGCACGTAGCGCTCGGCATCGGGTGTTAGCAGCAGGGCGCCGTTGCCGGTGTCGCGCAGGGGCAGGGCCATGGCCCGGTAGTGACCGTCGCGCAGACCTAGGCCAATGAGGTAGTACGTAGCTTTTTCCTTGGGTGCGCTCGGCGAGGGGCGCACCAGCACCTTATCGACCACCGTGCCATCGCCAAACTGCCGGATGAAGGCGGCGGCCAGCACCGCCTGCCCCATCTTGAAGGTAGGCGGGCCGGCCTCGTTTACCTGGGCTATCTGGCGGCTGCGGGCGGCCCGGGCGGCGGCTTCATCGGTGAGGCGCTGGGCCTCGCGGGTGGGGTCGCTGCGCTCGCGGGTGCGCGTGGCCTCGCACGAGGTTAGCATCAGCAGGCTCGCCAGCAGGCCCAGCAGCCCGAAGCCCAGTAAACGAGGTAAAACACGCATAAGTAACATACTGATAAATAGACTTTAGTGAGATAAGAACGGACGATTACTAAGGGTTATTATTCTGCTTACTATATATTTTAATAACTTAACTGCCTAACCGGCTCACTTACCGCGCCTTATAATACTTCTGGGCTTCGGGCAGCAGGCGCTCTATATCGGCGATGCGGGTGGCATCGGCGGGGTGGCTCGACAAGAACTCGGGGGTGCCACCCTGACTCTGGGCCGCCATGCGCTGCCAGAATGGGATGGCCTGCGCGGGGTTGTAGCCGGCCATGGCCATGAAAATGAGCCCTAGGTGGTCGGCCTCGCTTTCTTGGTTGCGGCTGAACTTGAGCAGCAGCACCTGCCCGCCCAACTGGGTGCCGGTGCCCACGGCGCTGGCAAAAATGCTTTGGGTAGCGGCCGGGTTCTTGGTGAGCGCCGTCGAGACGGCCGAGGTGCCGAGCTGCGCCAGCATCTGGTCGCTCATGCGCTCCGAGCCGTGCTTGGCTACGGCGTGCGCTATTTCGTGGCCCATTACCACAGCCAGCCCGGTTTCGTCGCGCGTGATGGGCAGGATGCCCGTGTACACGGCCACTTTGCCGCCGGGCATGCACCAGGCGTTCACCATCTTATCGTCCTGAATGAGGTTAAACTCCCACTGGTAGCCGGCTAGCTGGTCGCTCTGGCCCTGGTCGCGAAAATATTTTTCGACGGCCGCCTGAATGCGCTGCCCCACGCGCCGCACCATCGCCACATCGGCCGAGTTGGTCGAGAGCTTCGCCGTAGTGAGCGTCTCTTTGTACTGCGTTACGGCCAGCGAATTCATCTCACTGTCCGACACCAAATTAAGCGTGCGGCGGCCCGTGATGGGCACCGTGGTGCAGGCGGCTAACAGGAGTAAGCTCGTGGCAGTAGCAACTTTTTTAAACAACATACTGGGTCAGGTTTTGGAAAAGACAGAATAGCGTGCCGCGCGCCGCCTAGGTAGCCAGTTTAGGGCCAGTTTTACGAAGGCGCGGCTGGCAGCTATACGCAACCAGACGGGGAGAATGTTTACTTTGTGCTTTGGGTACGAAGCCCGCCCGAACGAGCGACTGGTACGAAGAAACGGCCACCTTTTGAAAAAAACCGCCTTTTCTGCGTACTATCCAACTTTTTCGTCGTTCTCTGCTTTCGCCCCACCCCTACTCGCCCCGCCTTATGAAAATCATTTGCATCGGCCGCAACTACGCCGACCACATTGCCGAGCTTCAAAACGAAACGCCCACCGCGCCCGTCATCTTCCTCAAGCCCGAAACGGCGCTGCTCCAGCGCGGCCAGCCGTTCTTCTACCCCGACTTCTCTACTGATGTGCACTACGAGCTGGAGCTGGTGCTGCGCATCAGCAAAAACGGCCGCCACATCGAGGAGCAGTTTGCCCACACCTACTTCGACGCCATCAGCCTAGGTATCGATTTCACGGCCCGCGACCTGCAAAGCGAGCTCAAGAAAAAAGGCCTGCCCTGGGAGCTGGCCAAGGCCTTCGACGGCTCGGCGCCGCTCTCGCCCACCTTCAAGCCCGCCACCGAGTTTGCCGATTTTAGCAACATCAACTTCCGGCTCGAAGTGAACGGCGAGGTGCGCCAGCAGGGCAATTCGGGCCTGATGCTGCACCCGTTTGCCAAGATTATCAGTTTTGTTTCGCGCTACATCACCCTCAAGCAGGGCGACTTGCTCTTCACGGGCACGCCCGCCGGCGTGGGCCCCGTGCAACCCGGCGACCAGCTCGCGGGCTTCCTGGAAGACGAGAAAATTCTGGACGTGGCCGTGCGGTAGGGTGCGGGGCTTGCCCCCGCCCGGCGCCCTAGGTTAATTAATTAAGCAGGAATACGGCAAGCCCAGGCCTGCCAAACCAACTATTTATTTTGCTGACTACCAAACTAATGCGCCGACTTGCGCTGTCGGCCGCAGGCGGCTTATTATTGCTTACTACCGCCCTACACGGCCAGGACGACGGCAGCGACGACACCACCAGCCGCAAGGTGAGCGGCCCCATCAGGCCAACGGCGGCGGCCTCGGCTGTGGCGGTAGCGCCGGGCTACTTTTTGCTGCCCATCATGCCGGGCCAGCAAAATTTTCTGGCCGCCAGCATGGGCGAGCTGCGGCCCAACCACTTCCACGGCGGGCTGGACATCAAGACGGCGAGCGTCATCAACAAGCCCGTGTACGCGGCGGCCGATGGCTACATCTCGCGGCTGAAGCAGTCGTCGTTCGGCTACGGTAACGTGCTGTACATCACGCACTCCAACGGACTAACGACGGTGTATGGCCACCTCAACGAGTTTCTGGACCCCGTGCTGACGGAGCTGCGCCAGCGCCAGTACGAGAAGCAGACCTACGAGCTGGAGCTGTTTTTTGACAAGAGCCGCTTCCCGGTCAAGCGCGGCGACATTGTGGCCAAGTCGGGCAATACCGGCGGCTCGGCCGGCCCGCACCTGCACTGGGAAGTGCGCGACGGCCAGGACCGCCAGCTGAACCCCCTGCAGTGGGGCGGCTTCCCCGAGATTCAGGACCACCTAGGGCCCATTTTGCAAGCTCTTTCAGTCGAGCCGCTGGCCATCACGGCGCGGGTGCGGGGGCAGTTTGAGCGGGCGCTGCTGGTGCCCAAGACGCAGCCCGCGCCGGGCGCCAACACCGTATTTCCCGACACCGTGGCCTGCGTGGGCCAGGTGGGGCTATTGCTGCAAGGCTTCGATAGATTTGACCAGGCCTGGAACAAGAACGGCATCCAGCGCGTGACGGTGCGCGTGAACGGGCAGCCCCACTACCAGCACGTTATCGACGCGGTGCCGTTTCCGAACGGCTCGCGGCAGGTCAACAATTTCGTGGACTACGCCTACCACTTTCAGGCGGGCCGCATGCTGCAAAAGCTGTGGGTGGATGAGGGCAACGACCTGCCGTTCTACACGCCGCCCGGCCTAGGGCAGGGCAAGCTGACCGTGGAGCCGGGTAAGGTTTACACCGTGGAGTACGAGCTGGCCGATGCCTACGATAACAAGGCCACGGCGCGGCTGGTGCTGCGCGGCGAGCCGCTAGCCGACTACGCCGCCCTAACGCCCCCGCCAGCCACTGCTACCACCGCCAAGCCGCTGCTGCGCTACGACATCACGCGCAACCTGCTGCGCGCCGTGGTCACCAACGCCCCGCTCGACACCGCCGACGTGCCGGCCAACCTCGTGCTGCGCCGCAGCGGCCGCGAGCTGGCTTTGCGCCCCAGCTACCGCAAAGGCCGCGAAACCACCTACCTCTACGACCTGCGCGCCGGCCTGCCCGATTCGCTGGTCCTAGAGGAGGTGTCGAAGCGGTTTGACCGGCAGGTGATGATTCCGGCCGGACAGGAAACCAGCTACACCACACCGCACCTCAACCTGATTTTTGGGCCGCAAACGCTGTTTGCGCCGCTCTACCTGAGCACCGCCTACCGCCCCGCCACGGCCGCCGCGCCCGAAACCTGGGTGGTGGGCTCGGCCATTACGCCGCTCTACCTGCCGCTGCGCATCACCCTCAAAACCACCACCCCGCCCGCCGACCGCGAGCGCACGGCCGTGTACAGCGTCACGGCCAAGGGCGGCCGGGCCTACGTGGGCGGCAAGTGGGACGAGAGTGGCCAGCAGGTGTCGTTCAACACCAAAGTATTTGGCCAATACCGCCTCTACACCGACACGAAGGCGCCCGAAGCCCGCCTCCTAGGTAAGCCGGGCGGCCAGCTGCTGTTCAAGGTCGGCGACGACTTATCGGGGCTAGCGTCGTACCGGCTTTTCATTGGCGGGCGCTTCCGGCTGCTGCGCTACGAGCACAAGAACAGCACGCTGTTCACGGTTGCGAACGACCCCAATGCCCCGGCGCTGCACGGCGCCGCCGAGCTGCGCCTAACCGACGAGGCGGGGAATGAGCGCGTCATTCCGCTGACGTTGTAATCCTACTGAATACTTCATCTAATGACGTCTGTCATGCTGAGCTTGTCGAAGCATCTCTGCCGCTTCGTTACTAGGCTATCTAGACGAAGCGGCAGAGATGCTTCGACAAGCTCAGCATGACAGACCATAAATCCTCTAATTCCCTCCCAACATGCTTCCCGAACCCGGCACCCTCGCTCCCGACTTCACTGCTCCCGACCAGCACGGCAATCCATTCACGCTGAGTAGCCTGCGCGGCCAGAAAGTAGCGCTCTACTTCTACCCCAAGGACGACACGCCCGGCTGCACCGCCCAGGCCTGCAACCTGCGCGACAACGATGCCCAACTAGCTGCTCAGGGTATCAAGGTGGTGGGCGTGAGCACCGACGACGCGGCCTCACACGGCAAATTTGCCCAGAAGTACGACCTAGGGTTTCCGCTGGTGGCCGATGCCGACAAGGCCATCGTGCAGGCCTACGGCGTGTGGCAGGAAAAGAAAAACTATGGCAAAACCTACTGGGGCACCGTGCGCACCACGTTTTTGCTGGACGAAAACGGCGTGATTACCCGCGTTATCAAGCGCCCCGACACCAAGGAGCACGCTGCGCAATTGCTGAAATAAGCGCGGCGCCAAGCCGGGTTTTTGCTTACCTTGCGCCCATGCACCTGGCTTTCTGCACCGCGCCGCGCGCTCGCCCCACCTTTCTCTCCCGCGGCTTCTTCTGGTTATTCATCAGTGCGTTGGCGCTGCTACTGTCGGCCTCGGCCGCCCGGGCGCAGAACGCGCCGCCCGAGCGGCCAAGGGTCACGCGCCTGCTTTTCCTGCTCGATGCCTCGGGCTCGATGATGGCGCCCTGGGAGGGCCAGCCGCGCTGGGAAGTGGCCAAGCGCCTGCTGGCCAAAATGGCCGACTCGCTCAACGCCTACCCCAACCTGGAGCTGGGCCTGCGCGTGTACGGCCACCAGAGCCTCAACTCCGAGCAAAACTGCGAGGACTCGCGCCTGGAAGTGCCCTTCGCCCCCAAAAACGCGGCCGCCATCAAGGCCAAGCTCAAGACCCTAAAGGCCCAGGGCAATACGCCCATCACGTACTCGCTGGGGCAGTCGGCCAATGACTTTCCGATTGACAAAACGTCGCGCAACGTGCTGCTGCTCATCACCGACGGGGTGGAATCGTGCGCGGGCGACCCCTGCGCCACGTCGCTGGCTTTGCAGCGCAAGCGCATTTTTCTGAAGCCCTTCGTCATTGGCATTGGGGCGCAGAAGGACTTTGGCAAGGCGCTCGACTGCCTAGGTCGGTACTACAACGCGGCCGAAGTCAAGACCTTCAAAACGGTGCTCAACGACGTAATCGCCCAAACCTTGGCCAAAACTACGGTGGCCGTGAACCTGACCGACGAAGCGGGCCGCGCCGTGGAATCGAACGTGAACATGACGTTTACCAACAACGTCACAAACCAGCCCGAGTACAACTACGTGCACTACCGCGACGGCCAGGGCAAGGCCGACGTGCTCGACATCGACGCCCTGCAGAGCTACGATTTGGTTATCAATACCCTGCCGCCCGTGCGCCAGGCCAACCTCGTCATCAAGCCCGGCAAGGCCAACGTCTTGACCTACAAGACGCCGCAGGGCACGCTGGCCCTGCAGGGCCCCGGCGTTAGCCCCAACCCCTACGGCGGGCCGGTGCAGGCGGTGGTGCGCACCCCGGCGGGCGCCACGGTGGTGGCCCTGCCCTTCGGCACCAAGCAAAAGCTACTGGCCGGCAACTACGAGGTGGAGCTGCTGACCCTGCCGCGCACGGTGCAGCGCATCAGCGTGCGGCAGGGCCTGACCAGCACGCTCACCTACCCCGCCCCCGGCACCCTCAACATTACCAGCGACCTGAAGGGCCACGGCAGCATTTACCAGGTCGATTCGGACGATACCCAAACCTGGGTGGCCAGCCTGCCCGAAACCAGCAGCAAGGTGAACCTGGCTTTGCAGCCGGGCACCTACCGGCTGGTGTTTCGCACCGCCACCAGCACCGGCAGCAAGTTTACCGACGTGCGCAACTTCACCATCCGCTCGGCCCAGACGACTTCGCTGGCGATTTTTGGGCGGTAGGCAGCGGCTGGAAAAGTGTCAGGGCAGCATTAAACCCGCGCCCGTTTCCGTCGTCCAACCAGCCCGCTTGCCCCACTCCGCGCTTGGAAGACCACGAAATCCTCCTCAAATTTCAGGACCCCGCCAGCCGCAACCTGGCGTTTAACCAGCTCGTGCGCAAGTACCAGCAGCGGGTGTACTGGCACGTGCGCAAGATGGTAATCGACCACGCCGATGCCGACGACCTCACGCAGGACGTGTTTGTGAAAGTCTGGAAGCACCTAGAGAATTTTCGGCAGGATGCGGCCCTCTTCACCTGGATTTACCGCATCGCCACCAACGAGTGCCTGGGCTTTTTACAAAGCAAGCGGCGCAAGTTTTTCCTGCCCCTCAACGACGTAGGCGCCGAGTTGGCAGCCAAGCTGGAGGCCGACCCGGCCGTGGCCGGCGATGAAATCGAGCTCAAGCTGCAGCAGGCCATCCTGCGCCTGCCCGACAAGCAGCGCCTGGTATTCAACCTGCGCTACTACGACGAGATGCCCTACGAGCAGATGGCGGAGGTCACCGGCACTAGCGTGGGCGCCCTCAAGGCGAGCTACCACCACGCGGTGCGCAAAATCGAAGACTATGTGACGGCCGCCGACACGCTGGGTTATTCTTCTGACGCTGATTAAACCCTAGGTTAGCTTTTTCATCATATGTTTATATGACCCCGTTCCGTCTTGACCAGCACCCGCGTCGCGGGTCGCAGCCGCTGAGCGTGCCCCCCGCGGGCTACTTCGAGCAGCTACCCACCCGCGTAATGGCGCAGGTGGCCGCGCCCGCCCGCCGGCCGCTGCTGCCAGATTGGCTGCGTCAAGCGCCGGCCTACGTGCGCACGGGCTTGGCTTCTGCACTCTTGCTGGGCACGTTTGCGGCATCGCTCTGGCTGGGCGGCGGGGCCGCGCCGCGCGCCGCTACGGCGGCTAGCCTCGACGGCGTGCCGCAGGAAGAACTGCTGGACTACCTGGCCAGCGATGCCCGCCTCGATATGACTGACCTAGCCGAGCTGCCCGCCCGCCCCCTAGGTATCACCACCCACTACCTGCACCCTTCGGCCCCCGAGCTCACCGACGCCCTCGACGCCCAGCCCATCGACGAGGCCGCGCTGCTCTAGCCCCCATTTTCTTGCTATTTATGAACACGTTACGCTCTTCTATTTTTAGCGGACTTTGCCTGCTGCTGCTGGCCGCTAGCCAGCCGGCGCAGGCGCAGGTGCGCCCCCACGGCCGGCTAAACCAACCCGCGGGCGGGCGTCTGAATCAGCTCGATAATGCGCGCATCGCCTTTATTACGGGCCGCGTGGTGCTCACGCAGGACCAAGCCCAGCGCTTCTGGCCCGCGTATCACGAGTTTATTGCCAAGCGCCGCGACCTCAACCGCTCGGCCCGCCTACTGCGGCGCGAAACCGAAAACCCAAACCTGGGCGATGCGCAGCTGCGCGAGAACTTCACGCAGGATTTTGCCGTGCGCCAGCAGCAGCTCAATCTGGAGAAAGACTACTTTGAGCGCGCCCAAAAAGTACTGAGCCTGCGCCAGCTCGCGCAGCTCTACCAGGCCGAGCGCGACTTCACGAAGGAGGTGCTGCGGCGCGTGGGCGGCGCGGCCGCGGCGGCACCCGGCGAGGACTAGCCGCCGGGAGGCACCCTAGGGGGCGGTATCTTTGTTGGATACTTATGCTTACCTCCCGCCAGCTTTTTCTTCGCCACCAGGCCCAAACCTCCGGGTTTCCGCTGCTAGTAGAAATCGAGCGGGCCGAAGGCGTGTACATGTACACGCCCGAAGGCCGGCCGATTCTTGATTTGATTTCCGGCATCGGCGTCAGCAACGTGGGCCACCGCCACCCTAGGGTACTGCAAGCCATTCACGACCAGCTTGATAAATACCTGCACCTGATGGTGTACGGCGAGCTGGTACAGGCTCCGCCCGCCCGCCTCGCCCACGCCCTGGCCGCCACCCTGCCCGCGCCCCTCGACACGGTGTACTTCACCAACTCGGGCGCCGAGGCCATCGAGGGCGCCCTCAAGCTAGCCAAACGCCACACCGGCCGCACGGGCTTGGTTTCGGCCTATAATTCGTACCACGGCTCCACCCACGGCGCGCTGTCCATCACCGGCTCCGAGAACTTCAAGAACAGCTACCGCCCGCTGCTGCCCGACGTGGCGCACCTGCGCTACAACGAGCTGGCCGACCTAGCGCTGATAACCGCGCACACGGCCGCCGTCATCCTCGAAACCGTGCAGGGCGAGGCCGGCGTGCGGGTGCCCGCGCCTGGCTACCTAGGCGCCGTGCGGCAACGCTGCACCGAGGTCGGCGCCCTGCTCATCCTCGATGAAATCCAGTGCGGCTTTGGGCGCACGGGCACGCAGTGGGCTTTTGAGCAGTTCGGCATCGTGCCCGATATCTTGGTGTGCGCCAAGGGCATGGGCGGCGGCATGCCCATCGGCGCCTTCATCTCGTCGCCCGAAATCATGGTTGGCTTCCAGACCAATCCCATCCTGGGGCATTGCACCACGTTTGGGGGGCACCCGGTGAGCTGCGCGGCGGCTTTGGCCACGCTCCAGGTCATTCAGGAGGAGAACCTACTGGCCGGCGTGGCGGCCAAGGCCGCTCGCCTGCGGGCGGGCCTACAACACCCGGCCATCCGGGAAGTGCGCAACTGCGGCCTGCTGATGGCGGTAGAATTTGCGTCGTTCGAGGTGCTCAAGCCCATTATCGACCAGGCCCTAGCGCACGAGAACATCCTCACCGACTGGTTTTTGTTCTGCGATAATTCTCTGCGCATCGCCCCGCCCCTCACCATCACCGAGGCCGAGATTGACCAGGCGCTGGCCGGCCTGCTGCAGGCCATCGAGGCCACTGTCTGAATCGCGGATTCGGCGGATTTTTCGGATTACTCGGATTTTGTAGCCGACTGCCTTTCAAAACGAAAAAGGCCATCCTTGCGGATGGCCTTTTTTGCGTCTACAAAATCCGAGTAATCCGAAAAATCCGCCGAATCCGCGATTCAGACGAGTTAGTGCTGCGGTATGTTGTTGTAATTCAGAAAGGCCAGGCTTTCTTCCTTGATGCGCTCGCGCGGTAGGGCGTCCTTCACGCCCTGCGAGATTTTGCGTACCAGCACGCCCACAATGGCTTTGCGGAAGCCGAGCTTCTCGGCCATCATGATGCAGAAGTCCATTTCGGTTTCGTCCACGATACCGTCGGCCAGCATCATATCGACTAGGTCAAAAATCTGGTCGAAGCGCTCCGAGTCGTTGCTCGGAATATCCGACTCACCGCTAGTTTGGCCCAGCACGAGCTTGCGCACGTTGGGGGCCGACATACCATTTTTTTTGCCGACCGTGATAATGAAATTCATCTCACGGTCGTCAATGTGGCCATCGGCTTTGGCTAAAGAAGCTAGGTTGCATAAGTGGCCTTTTATTTTTTTGGCCTGCTCATTTTCGAAAAAACCAAACATAGAGCGGTAGAAAAGAGGGTGGAGAATGTTCGGCTGCGGGCCGGGTGGGAAGTGACCGAAAAATAAGGAGAAAAAGCGTGATAAACTAGTGTTTTTTCTAAAGACGGTGAGCCTAATACGCAAGCGTCGTAAAAATGTCCGGCGAAAAACCCTGGCCTTACCCAATAACTGCCGCTCACGTACGACCTTTGCGGACTTAACGGCTGCCAGCGCTGGCTAGAGGCCAGCTGGCGCTACTTAAGAAACCGGTTTTATGAAGCGAATTGGAGTTTTTACCAGCGGTGGCGATGCCCCCGGCATGAATGCCTGCGTGCGCGCCGTGGTGCGGGCGGCCGTGTACCACGGGCTGGAAGTGTACGGTATTATGCGGGGCTATAGCGGCATGATTAAGGGCGAGTTTGTGCGGATGGACTCGGCCTCGGTGGCCAACACCGTGCAACGCGGCGGCACAATCCTGAAGTCGGCCCGCTCCCAGAAATTCATGACCAAGGAAGGCCGCCAGCAGGCCTTTGACCAGCTCTCGCACGCTGGCATCGAGGGCTTGGTGGCCATCGGGGGCAATGGCACCTTCACGGGCGCTTCCATTTTTGAGCAGGAATTCGGCATCCCGACCGTGGGCGCGCCGGGCACCATCGACAATGACCTCTACGGCACCGACTACACCATTGGCTACGACACGGCCGTGAACACGGCACTGGAGGCCATCGACAAAATCCGAGACACGGCCGATTCGCACGACCGCTGCTTTTTTGTGGAGGTAATGGGCCGCGACTCGGGCTACATCGCCATTCCGTGCGCCATTGGCGGCGGCGCCGAAATCGTGATGGTACCCGAAACGGCCATGAGTGTGGAAGCCGTGATTGAGACGCTGCAAAACAGCTACAGCCGGCACAAAACCTCATTTATTGTTATTGTGGCCGAGGGCGAGGAGGAGGGAAACGTGCACAACGTGGCCCGCCGCGTGAAGGCGGCCCTACCTCAGCTTGACACCCGCGTCACCATCGTGGGGCACATTCAGCGCGGCGGCTCGCCCACGGCCTCCGACCGCCTGCTGGCCTCGCAGCTTGGCATCGCGGCCGTGGAGGGCCTGATGAACGGCATGAAAAACGTGATGGCCGGCATCGTGGACCGCAAGCTCATGTACACGCCCTTCGACGACACCATCCACAAGCGCAAGGTCATCAACCAGAGCTTTATGCGCATGGTAGAGATACTGAGCGTGTAGAAAATAGGTAATTTGAGTAATGGGTAATGGGCGTAATGCGTTTGCTGCAAGGAAGTAGCAAACGCATTACGCCCATTACCCATTACCCATTACTCAAATTACTCCAAACGTAGTTTGGGTCGCGGCGCAGCCAGGTGAGCTGGCGCTTGGCGTAGTGGCGGGTATTGCGCTGAAGCAGGCGCACGGCTTCGGCGTAGTCGTAGGCACCGTCGAGGTAGCCAAAAATCTCCTGGTAGCCCACAGTTTGCAGGGCTTGGTGGTGGCGATACGGCACCAGGCCTTCGACCTCGGCCAGCAGCCCAGCCGCCAGCATCGCGTCGACGCGTTGATTGATGCGGTCGTACAAGACCTCGCGCGAGCGGCTCAACGCCACTTTCACCACCCGAAACGGCCTGGCCGCGGCCGTAGCGGCCGCCGCGGCCGGCCCCGTGTGAAAGCTGGAAAATGGCCGCCCCGTGCCGCGCGTGATTTCGAGGGCGCGCAGCACGCGCTGGTGGTTTTGCAGGTCTATGCGCCCGTGGGCCACGGGGTCGGTGGCCGCAAGCTCCGCCACGAGGGCGGGCAGCCCTAGGGTCTGCAACTCGTGCTGGAGGCTTAGGCGCACGGCGGGGTCCACGGCGGGCAGTTCGTCGAGGCCATCGGTAAGGGCTTGCAGGTAGAGGCCCGAGCCGCCGGTGAGGATGACTACGGGTAGGCGCTTAAACAGCTCGCCCAGCACCCCTAGGGCATCGGCAGCGAAGCGCCCAGCGCTATACTCTTGCGTAATGCTGTGTGAATCAATAAAATGGTGCGGCACGCCCTGCATCTCTTCCGCCGTGGGCTTGGCCGTGCCAATGCTAAGCTCGCGGAAAAACTGGCGCGAGTCGGCCGACAGAATCTCGGTGCCCAGGTGCTGGGCCAAGGCTACGCTCAGGGCAGTTTTGCCCACGGCCGTAGGGCCCGCCAGGGCGAGCAGCACGGGGCGCGGGTCGGCGGCAGTAGACGCTAGCTGAGCTAGTAATTCGGGGGAAAGCATAGGGGTAGCGCGAACTATATAGTTCGCGTTCAGTATTGGCGGCGTGTGGACAAACGCGAACTACAAAGTTCGCGCGCTAGGCTTTTCTAGCGCGCCAGCAGCTTCTGGTACAAACCGACCAACACCTTTTCCTCCTCCTGCCAGCTCCATTCGGGGCGGGCGCGGCGGCAGTTGGCGGCCAGCTGCTGGTGGTAGGCGCCGGGCTGCCCGCCGGGGAGCAGGCGGGCCAGCGCGGCCACCAGCGTAGCGGGGGCCAAGTCGGGTACCAGGGCGGCTACCTCGTGCTGCGCATTGAGGGCGCGGTACTCAGGGAAGTCAATGCACAGCTGCGGCACGCCGGCCTGCACGTAATCGAAGAACTTGTTGGCCAGGGAATAATAGTAGCTAAGGCCCGTGTTTTCGAGCAGCATGATGCCCACCGTGGCCTGGGCCGTGAACTGGCGCAGTTCGGCGGGCAGCACGTAGCCCCGAAACTCGACCTGCCCCGTCGCCAGCAGGCCCAGGCGCTCGGCTTGCTGGCGCAGCTCGGCCGAGCAGTCGCCCTCCCCGCAAATGACGAGCCGGGCCGGCACCAGCGGCATAGCAGCCAGCAGCTGCGCCAGGCCGCGGCCCACGTTCAGCACGCCCTGGTAGAGGAGCACCGGCGCCGTGGCCACCGCTTGTGGCTTGGTATTCAGCGCGAAAGCAATACCAGGTGCGGCCACCGGCTGCCCATTTTGCGCCGCCCCTAGGTCCTGCGCGCTGGCCGCCGCCCTCACCGGTACGTTGCGCACTACCTCGAAAGGATACCCCGCGTGGCGTTGCTCAAACAGCCGGGCCAGCGACGGCCCGACCGTGTAGCGCAGCTGGGTGCGGGGCACAATAAAGTCTTCGACCCACTGCCAGATGCGCTGCACCCTAGGGCGGCCCACCACCTCCGGCACCTCCGGAAAAAGCTCGTGCGCATCGTACACAAACAATTGGTTACTAAGCTTTGCACGCGCCCATATCGGCAGCGCGGTATCCAGGTCGATGCAGCACCACACGTCGGCCCGCCGCCGCAGCAGATACCAGAACAAACGTATAGTATATTCTAAATAAAATAATTTTCCCTTCTGACACCATCCGCGCAGCCGGTGCTGCCGGTAAGGCTGAGCTATTAATGTCCGCGAAGCATTTCGTTGCCAGCCTATTAACTCTACTTCGTAGCCGGCCGCGGCTAGGCTGCCGCACACCCGCTGCATGCGCTGGTCGTAGTTCAGGTCGGTGGTCACGGCAAAAACCAGGCGCCGAGCCCGGGCAACAGAGGCAACCACAGCAGGCGGAATACTAGATTTAATTGTGGGAACAGAATTTGTGCCCCAAATTTAGGCTTCAGTAAGCTGCTACGTGTTTATATTGGTAGTTATATCTTGATGCCGATAGGCTATTATGCGAGGTTTCTTAGCGCCCCCTTCCCCTACTCTACCCCCTGCCGCGGCCCTGCTCGACCAGCTCCAACTGGCTTATATTCTGCTCGACCGTCAGGGCTTGCTGGTAGAGGTTAACGAGACGCTGCTGAAACTAACCGGCTACACCAGCGCCGAGGTCCTCGGCCAGTCGTACCACGAGCTGTTTTCGCCGCTCAGCTACCGCGAGCAGCGGCAGCAGGAGCTGCTGCAAGTGCTGCGCGAGCAGTCGGCTGAGCCCTACTACGAGCACGACCTGCTGGCCCGCGACGGGCAGCTCGTGCACCTGCACTGGCAGCAGCAGCTGCTGCGCGATGCCGACGGGCAGGTATCGGGCCTGTGGGCGGCGGGCCACCAGCTGAGCACCGTGCGGGAGATGCCCGTTATCACCAGCCCCGAGGCGCCGGTGTACTTGCAGGAGTTTTTCAACGACTCGCACGACCTTATTCTGCACCTGAAGGCCGATAACTCGTTCTTGTTCATCAACAAAGCGGGCGAGGAAACCCTGGGCTACCAGGCCAACGAGCTCACCAGCCGGTCGCTGGCCGACATCGTGCACCCCTACTACCGCGCCAAGCTGCTGCACCAGCTGCGCCGGCTCTACGAGGGCCAGGCCCTCAACAAGCTCGAAACGGTGCTCATGACGCGCACCGGCCGGCCGGTGCACCTCATCGGCTCAGTGAGCTGCGTGCGCACGCCGGGCCAGCCGCTGAGCGCCCGCGTGGTGCTGCATGACATCACCGACCGCATCAAGGCCGAGCGCCTGCAGAAGGTTTACTACAGCATTGCCAACCTTGCCATCTCGGCCCGCGACCTGCCGGCGCTCTATGGTGCCATTCACCGCGAGCTAAGCAAGATACTGGAAACCAACAACCTGTATATCGCGCTCTGCGACGACCAGCGCACCCAGCTCCGCTTTGCCTACCACATCGACCAGTACCCGCAGCTCAATTCGGGCGCGTCGCGGCCGTTCTCGTCGGGCGTGTCGGAGTACGTGATTCAGCAGGGCCAGCCGCGCTACTTCAGCCGGGCCGACTTACTGGCGCTGCTGCACGATGGTACCATCACGGCCTTCGGGCGCCTGCCCGAGGTAATGCTCGTGGCCCCGCTCAGCGTGGGCGAGCGCACCATTGGGGTGCTCGCCGTGCAGGACTACGACCGCGCCGATACCTATGCGCCCAGCGACCTGGACATTCTGCACTTTATCTCGAGCCAAGTGGCGCTGGCCATCGACCGCAAAAGCCAGGAAGAGCACCTAGCCCGGCAGAATGCCCGCCTCAACGCCATCTTCGAGAGCGGCACCCACCTGCTGTGGAGCGTGACGCGGCGCGGCGACCTCGTATCGTTCAACCGCAACTACGCCGATAACTACTTCCGCCGCAATGGCGTGATACCCACGCCGGGCATGAATCTGTTTGAGACGGAGCGCGTTACCACGGCTCCCGACACGCACGATGTTATCGCGACTTACTACAATCTGGCGCTGCAAGGCCAGCCGCAGCAGTTTGAGGTGAATACGCCCGACTCGTCAGGCAATCCCCTGTGGAGCAGCGTCAGCCTCAACCCCATCTACCTGCCCGACGGGTCGTTTGAGGAAGTATCGGCCCGCGCCCAGGACATCACGGAAAGCAAGAACTCGCAGCTGGCGCTGGCGGCGCAGGAAGAGAAATTTCGCTCAATTTTTGAGTCGTTCCAGGATATTTACTACCGCACCGACGACGAGGGCTTCTTCACCATCGTGAGCCCCTCAGTGCGCGATATCCTAGGCTACGAGCCGAGCGAGGTGCTGGGCAAGCTGGTGCAGGACTTTTACTACCATCCAGAAGAACCCCTCACCCTGACCAGCGAGCTGCGGCTCGGCGGCGAGCTGCGCAACCGCGAAATTCAGCTCCGCCACCAGGATGGCCGCCCCGTAACGGTGCTCATCAACTCGCGCATCACGCCGAGCGGCACCGAAGGCATTGCCCGCGACGTAACTGAAATGCGGCAGATTCAGGACGATTTGCGCCTAGCCAAAGAAGAAGCCGAAGCCGCGCTGGCCGCCAAAACGCAGTTTTTGGCCAACATGAGCCACGAGCTGCGCACGCCTATGAACGGCATCATCGGCATGATTGACCTGCTGCACCAAACCGGTCTCAGTGCCGAGCAGGCCGACTACGTGGACACGCTGCGCAAAAGCTCGGATGCGCTACTGACCATCCTGAACGACATTCTGGACTTGTCCAAAATCCAGGCCGGTAAGCTGCGCCTGCAAGAAGCACCCCTGGCCCTGCGCGGGCTGCTCGAGCGGCTACACTCGCTGTTTGCGTACCGCGCCAGCCAGAAAAACCTGCGCTTTACCTACCACATCACCTCGCACACACCGCCGCTCATCATCACCGATGAGATGCGCCTGCTCCAGATTCTATCAAACTTGGTAGCCAACGCGCTCAAGTTCACGGCCCACGGCACGGTGAGCGTGGTAGTGTCGTCGGTAGCCATGGAAGGCGAGTTTCACACGCTGCGCTTCGCGGTGCAGGACTCGGGCATCGGCATCTCACCCGACGATGCCGTGCGGCTCTTCACCAGCTTTACGCAGCTCGATACCACGCCCAGCAAGGCCTTTGGCGGCACGGGCCTGGGCCTGGCCATCAGCAAGGAGCTGGCCGAGCTCTTAGGGGGCGAAATCGGAGTTTTCTCCGGCGTCGGCGAAGGCAGCGTCTTCTGGTTTACCATCCGCTGCCGGGTGGCCACAGCCCCGCTGATTGCCCTCGGCGACGATGCGGCGCCGGCCGTGAAGGTGGCGCTACCGCCCGCGCTGCTGCTGCCCACCTCGGGCCCCGCTCCGCGCATTCTGCTGGTCGACGACAACGCCATCAACCAAAAAGTAGCAGCCCGCCTGCTCGATAAGCTGGGCTGCGAGGTCGAGATTGCGAGCGATGGCTACGAGGCCATTGCGCGGGCTACGGCCCTGGATGCCGGGTACCAGCTCATCCTGATGGACATCCAGATGCCTGGCCTCGATGGCATCGCGGCCACCAGCGAGATAAAAGCCCGCCTAGGTGACCAGTGCCCGCCCATTATCGCCATGACGGCCTACTCGATGCCTGACGACGCCACGCGCTTCGTGCAAGCTGGCCTCGACGACTACCTTGCCAAGCCCGTCAAGCACCAGCAGCTCTCCGATATGCTGGCCCGCTGGTTGCCCGAGCCGCTAACTGCCCCCGCGCCCACCAACGTCATCGCGGCCACGCCGGCTCCCGTCACGCTCGATACCGAAGTGCTTAGTCAGCTTCGGCAGCTCGGGGGCCACGAGTTCACGGCTGACCTTTATTCTGACTTCGAGCAGGAGGCCGGCGAGCTGCTCGCCCAGGCTGCCGCGTGCGTGAGCGCCGCCAGTTGGGAAGGCCTGCATCCGCTTATGCACCAGCTCAAAGGCACAGCGGCTACCCTAGGGCTTGTAGCCCTGGCGGGACAGGCCCTGCGCATCGAGCAACTGCTCAAAAGCTCGACCATTGCAGCCCTGCCCATCGAATTTAAACTTCTACAACATTACTTTGCTCAATTCAAAGCTGTATACCCTAGCGTAGTAGCCGCCCCCGAGTCGCTACCCGCTACGGCCGACAGCCTGTCCTAATTCTCTCTTATCTAGTTCGTTCTCTCGTTGTTCCACTCGCTACCTGCCCTACTCAATGCCTGCTGAAAACACCCCCAAGACTATCCTCATTGCTGAGGATAGCTCCGTTATTCTGAACCTTACGCGTAAAATTCTGGAGCAGCAGAAATACAAAATCCTACTGGCGAAGAACGGGGGCGATGTGCTGCCGCAACTCGAGAAGAATACCGTTGATGGCATCCTGATGGACATCAACATTCCGGTGAAGGATGGCATGCAGTGCACCCGCGACATTCGGGCCCATGCCGACGAGCGCATCCGCTCGCTGCCGGTTATCGCCATCAGCGGCAACGCCAATGACTATACCATGGCCGACTTTCAGGCCGCCGGCGTCACAGCATACTTGCCCAAGCCTCTCAACTTTGACGAACTGGTGCGCATGGTACGGCAGTACGTAGGGTAGTGTGTGAGTTAAGAGTTAAGAGTTGAGAGTTAAGCGTTAGCAACTGGCCTGGTCTTCACTTGTAAAGGGTGGCCAGATACCCAATTGCTAACGCTTACCCGCAAACTCTTAACTCTTAACTTTTAACTCTTAACTTCAAAGTGACTATCACGTTTCTCGGTACGGGCACCTCTTCGGGCGTGCCGATGATAGGCTGCGACTGCCCCGTGTGCCGCTCGCTCGACCCGCGCGACCAGCGCCTGCGGGTGTCGGTGCACGTGGCCGTGGGCGACCGCAGCCTCGTTATTGACACCGGCCCCGACTTTCGGCAGCAAATGCTGCGGGCTCGCGTCAGCCACCTCGATGCGGTGCTCTTTACCCACGAGCACAAGGACCACACGGCGGGCCTTGATGACATTCGGGCGTTTAACTTTCGGCAGCAGCAGGAGATGCCCGTGCACGCCGAGCCGCGCGTTATCCGGCAGCTTAAGCAGGAGTTTGCCTACATTTTTGCCGAGCAGAAATACCCTGGCGTGCCCCAGGTGAGCCTCCACCCTATCGAGCGCGACGACCAGCCCTTTGACGTGGCGGGCGTGGCCGTGCAGCCTCTGCGGGCCCTGCACTACCGGTTGCCGGTGCTGGGCTTCCGCATTGGCGGCTTCGCCTACCTCACCGACGCCAACTTCATCGGGCCCGAAACGATGGAGCAGCTGCGCGGGGCCGATACCATTGTGCTGAATGCGCTGCGCCGCGAGCCGCACATCTCACACTTTAGCCTAGCGCAGGCCGTCGAGGTTTTGGAGGACCTAGGGCCCCGGCGGGCCTACCTCACCCACATCAGCCACCAGCTAGGCCGCCACCGCGAGGTCGAGGCAGAGTTGCCGCCATGGATTCGGCTGGCGTATGACGGGCTGAAGATTGAGGTGTAATTCGTCGCACATTGGGGCGATATGATTGCGGTATGCACCTACTGGTTTATCTGAGGCGTCAGTACAGCTCGCCGCTGCCCCCAACGGCCCTGCTACGGCGGCTTGAGCACACGGTACCGCCGCGCCCGGCGGGCTTCTTCTGGTGGCTAGGTATCCGCTACCTGCCCTGCTGGGGCGAGGTAGTGCCTTCCAATCAATCTTTCCGGGCTCGGATGCGCTGGGGTCGCTCCAGCGGCGTAGTCGTGCGAGGGCGCTGGCTGGCAGCCCCTACCAGCGTGCCTTTGGCTGGCACGGTTGTGCAATTAACCGTTCGTGCTACTGTATCGGAGCTGCTAGCCAGCTTCTGTTTCCTGGCCATCGCTGCCGGGGGTATTCGGCTATCGCGCCCGGCCGATGTACTGATACCGCTGCTGCTACCGGGCGTTATGGCCTTGTTTTGGACTGGCCTTTTTTGGCTGGATATTCGCCGCGCTGAACGCTATTTTGGGCAAGCGCTTTTACTGACCAAGACGTAAGCTAAGCCAGTCCTCTTCTCAACATGCACACCAACTATTATTTCCTGCGCCAGCTGGCTCCGGCCCTTACCGAGCAGCTGCGGGGCTACCGCGTAGCCAGCTGCTTTTCGCAGGAAAAGGACGAACTGGTCATTGGGCTGTTGAGCGAAACCGGCGCGGAGTTCTGGCTGAAAGCCCAGCTGGGCGCGGCTTTTCCGGCGCTGGCCCTGCCCGAAACTTTCCAGCGGGCGCGCCAAAACTCAGTGGACTTGCTGCCCGAGCTCCTAGGCCGCACGGTGGCCGCAGTCAGCGCCTGGCCCCAGGACCGGGTGCTCCGGTTCGCTTTTGCCGAAGAGGGCGCCACGCTGGATTTCAAACTTTACGGGCCGCGTCCTAATGCCATCTTCCGGCCTGGGGTTGGCGCGCCGGCCCAGCTGTTTCACCAGCGCTACGCCGCCGACGCTGACTTGCAGCCGGCCGCGACAGCAGACGTCCCGCCCATTGGCGCAACTGGCAAGCTACCGCCCGCGCTAACTGACCTACCGGCCCGCTTCCTGCGCGAGCAGCGCGGCTATGACCCCGCCCCGCCCGAAGTCAAGCAGCAGCTGGCCCAGGAATTATTGACCGAGCTGGAGAAGCCGGCGCACTACTACCTCGTGCAGCTCGACGGGCGCACCCGGCTGAGCCTGGTGCCCCTAGGTACCATTTTACAAACCCTGCCGGGCAATGACCCCGTGGGGGCGCTGCGGCGCTTTGTGCCGCTCGCGCTGGGGCGGCGGGCCCTCGAAACTGAGCGCCGCCAGCTGCACCAGCTGCTAACGCGCCGAGCCGACGAAGCCAGCACCAGCGCCCACCTAGCGCGGCAACGCCTGCACGCGCTGGCCCACGAGGCCGGCTACCGCCACCGCGCCGACCTGCTGATGGCGCACCTGCACGAAATCAAGCCCGGCGCCGCGCAGCTCGAGGTCATCGACTTCTACACCAACGAACCGGTAGTGCTCAAGCTCAAGCCCCTCGAAAAGCCCCAGCGCACCGCCGAAAACCTCTATCGCAAGGCCAAGAACCAGCAGATAGAAGAGCGCCAGCTCAGCGAGCGCATCGCCCGGCGCGAGGATGAGGCGCTGCAAACGCTGGAGCTGCTCGAAGAGCTCGACACCCAGCCTGGCCTGCTGGAACTGCGCGGCCTGCGCACCTGGCGCAAGCAGCACGGCCTCGACCCAGTGGCCGCAGCCAAGGCCGCTGGCCCGGAGCTACCCTTCAAGGTGTTTGAGGACCACGGCTTCACTATCCTGGTGGGGCGCAACGCGGCCAACAACGACCTACTCACCCAAAAGTATGCGCACAAGGACGACCTCTGGCTGCACGCTAAGGACGTGACGGGCTCGCACGTCGTTATCCGGCACCGCGCCGGGCACCCGGTGCCCGAGCCCGTGGTGGAGCGCGCCGCGCAGCTGGCGGGCTGGTACTCGCGCCGCCAGCACGACTCGCTGTGCCCGGTCACGGTCACGCCCAAGAAGTTTGTGCGCAAGCCCAAGGGCGCGCTGCCGGGACAGGTAGTAGTCGAGCGCGAGCGCGTGGTGTTAGTGGTGCCCGGCAATCCGTTTGAGCACACCGCTTAGTAGCGTGAAGCGCCGCTTCGCGCAGCGTGTGGGAATTGCAACGGGCTGACCTTGGCGCTGCGCGAAGCGGCGCTTTGGGCTACGGCCGGACACAAAAAAGCCCGCTTTGCAGCGGGCTTTTTGTTTTGCGTGCGCGCGGGGAGATTCGAACTCCCACACCCGAAGGCACCACCCCCTCAAGATGGCGTGTCTACCAGTTTCACCACGTGCGCAAAGGGCAATCGGTAATTTGGAGCGACCCAGGGGCCGGCTTTACTGAGGTGGTAAAGCGGGTGCAAATGTACGCCCTCAATCCGCTTCTGCGCAACTATTGGCCCGAATTTGCTTGAAAAACTAAGCGCTTCAATTGTCCTTCATGAAGCCTGTTAGTTCTTTGGCAAGGTCTTAGCTCAGCTTTGCCTGCTCATCTTTTTTTTTCATTTTCGCGCATGGCCCACGTTAAGCAATCCTTTTTTGGCCACTTTGCCGAGAAAACGACCCAGTACTCGGGCACTACCTCCGTATTCGTAAGCGCGGTGGGCCTGGTGCTGCTATGGGCCGCTACCGGGCCCTTTTTTCAATATTCTGAAACCTGGCAGTTGGTCATCAACACGAGCACTACCATCATCACATTCCTGATGGTCTTTCTGATTCAGCGGGCCCAGAACAAAGACTCGCTGGTGCTGCACCTCAAGCTTAACGAGCTGCTGGCGGCTACCAAGGGCGCCAGCAACCGCCTCATCAACGCCCAGGACTTCTCGGAGGAAGAAATCCGGCTCATCCACCAGTTTTACTGCCTACTGGCTGAAAAAGCCAAGGAGGATAACGACCTAGGCGAAACCCACTCGGTAGAAGAAGCAGAGGACAACCACCACGAAAAGCTGGCGGCCCACCGCGATTAGCTTCGGGCACGATTTAACTTTAAACCAAAAAGGCCCGGTCAGTACTGACCGGGCCTTTTTGTTGCTTGGATAAAACCTAGCGGCGGTGGCGCTTGGCTTTTGTTTTAGTGACCTTCTTGGCGGTGTGGTGCACGGTGGCCTTTTTGGTTTTCGTCTTGGTTTTGCGGGCGGCTACCTTTTTAGTGCTGCGGTGAGCGGTAGTTTTCTTGGCCTTACTGCTGCGCTTGGTGGCTTTCGCCTTGGTGGCGGCACTGTGGTGGCGCGCGCTGCGGGTGCGGCTGTGGTGGCGCAGGGAGGTGTGGCGCTCGGTGCGGGCAACGAAGGCAATGTCTTCGGGCCGGGCTTCGGCGGCTTCGGCGTAGTGGGCGGTGGCGTCTAGCTCGGGGGCGGCGGTGCTCTCCAGCTCAGCCGACGAGGCGGTGGCCTTCGTCGCTTCGGCCATCTTTTTGTGGCGGATTGGCATCAGGAAATCGCGTTCGGCCCGCTCCCGGATACTCAGTTTTTCTTCACCAGGCAGCTTGGTTACGGCTGGGTTTTTGTCGGCTTGGGCCTGGGCCGCCGAGGCGCTCAGCAGCAAGGCACAAATAGCAATTAACTTCCGCATCAATAACTTAGGAGTTGGTTATAAAAACAAAAATAAGCCGTTGACCCTGACCAAGCAAGCCTAGGGTACCTCTAGCAACGGTGTTTTTTCAAGCCCTACTCGCGTTAGCCGGGGCCAACTAACGCTGTATCAGTGCCTCTAACGCCAGCCAGCGCAAGCAGGGCTTGAATTGGGATTTATCCTATTTAGTAGCTGCGCCGATGCGCAGCCGCTGCCCCGCCGACTGCGCCCTAAACTCGGGTGCGTACAGGCATTGCACCTGGCTGAGGCCGCCTGAGAAGTCGCCGGCCTGGCTGGCGCGCAGCCGGTATTCAAAGACGTGGGTGCCCCGCGGCACGGCGCTTAGGAAGAAGTTGGTGGCCGCGTCGCGGGGGCTTTCGTAGTAGCCCAGGCCGTTTTGGTATTGGTAGCCGCTGAGCTGGCTGATGGGCTCGAGGCCGGCGGCGCGTTGGTCTTTGAGGTGTACGTATTCGAGGGCGCGGTCGGTGCGCAGCACCAGGCGCACCACCAGCGCGTCGCCCACGCGCAGCGGCGTGGCGGCAGTGAGGGGCTCTAATTGGGGGCCGCTGGCGGTGCGAGTTTCGCGGTAGAGCTGGCGCTCGAGGCTTAGCGGGGTGGCGGCGGGCGTCACCTTGTCGAGGTCCTCGAAGTACTGCCAGTAGAGCGCGCCCCAGGCCACGCCCGCGCTGGGTTTGGTCACCGTGACCTTACCTAGGGCCGGCTGGATGGCGGCGGCGGGCCAAGTGGTTTTAAGGTAGCCGGTGCCGGCCTGGACGCCCGTAATTGGCACGGCTTCGCCGCCCACGGTGGCTTGCAGGGGCGGCGCGGCGGCCGCCCAGTCGGTGCCGCGCAGCAGCAGGGCGTAGCAGGCGTCGGCAGTGGCGCGGGTGCTCTCCCAGTTCTGGGTTTGCTTTTGGGTGAGCAGCCACAGCTTCAGCTCGTCCACCGACTTTTGGTCGTTTTTCACTTCATCGAAGGCCTCGATGAGCGTGGCCTGGGTTTCGGTGGGGGCCTCGCGCCAGTAGTAGCCGCCGCGCACGTCTTTCCAGTACATGCCTAGGTCGGGCGAGTGCAGGGCGTTTTCGGTAAGCGCCCGCAGGATGGTTTGGACGGCCGGGGCGGCTTTGTTTTCGCGGTACAGAGCCAGCGCCAGCTGCGCTTGCAGGTAGCGCGTTTGGGCAGGCCAGTGGGTAGCGGCCTGGCCGCGGTAGTAGGCGTAGGCGGCCTGCGCGGCGGCCGGGGGCACGGGCTGAGGCCAGAAGCTGCGGGCGTAGAGGGCCTGCACGGCGAGGTCGCCTAGGTGGTCGGCGGCGAGCGGCACGCCCTTCTGCTGGCGCAGCTCGGCGTAGTCGCGGGCAGTGGCGGCGTCGAGGTAGCGCAGGGAGTTTTGCAGCAGCGGGCGGGCGGCATCGTTTTGGGTGGCATCGAAGGCACCTAGCTTTTTGAGCTTGCCGAAGCCCGCCACAATGAGCTGGGTGAGGTAGCGGTCGGCGGGCATTTTCTCGAACCACGGAAACGAGCCATCGGGCAGCTGCATGGCTTGCAGCTTGGCCAGGGCGCGGGCGGTTTCGGCTTGCAGGCGCGGCTCATCGAAGAGGGTAGCTAGGCGGGCCAGGCGCTCGGTTTCGCTTTGGGCGTCGCGCACCCAGGGGGTTTCTTGCAGCAGCAGGTTTTTGAGGTCCTGGTTTTGAGCGAGCTTGCTGCTGAGCTGCTCACGCTGCGCGGAGGTGCCACTTTGGGCCTGGCGTTGCCACTCGGCCAGCACGGTTTTGAAGCACGGATTGGCTTTCAGAATCTGAGCGGCCAGCAGGTTGGCGTAGAGGCGGCTGAATACCTGCTCGGAGCACTCGTAGGGATACTCCATGAGGTAGGGCAGGCTCTGCACGGCGTACCAGGCGGGGTTAGCGGTTAGCTCCAGCGTCAGGCTTTGGTTGCGGCGGGTGGGGCTGCCGGGGCCGGTGAGTTTCTTCAGTTCGAAGGTGCGGGTGCCGGCGCCCACCAGGGGCAGCGGCAGGCTTTCGGTGATGAGAATCTTGTTGGGCAGCACGGGCAAGGTGTTTTCCTCGCCGTCAGAGTAAGCGGCGCTTGGGGCTGCTTGCTTTTTGCTACGCTTGCTTTTTACCACTTCTCCCCCAGCCTGGGTTACCACGCGGTAAGTCACGGCCACGGGCGCAAAGTCGGCGGGCAGGCTCAGTTGCCACCCTAGGGCCACGCTCTGGTGGGCAGCGGCCGACACCGTTTGCTGGGCGCTGCCTTTCACTAGCTGGCTGGTAATGTCCTGGCCGGTAGCAGCATCGAGCAAGAATAGCTGGGCCGTGCCACCTAGAGCGTGGTCGGTGAGGTTCGAGAACCGGGCGGGAAAAGTAAACGCGTCGCCCGGCCGCAAGAAGCGCGGCGCGTTGGGCGTAATCTGGATTTCCTTCTGCGTCACGAGTTGGCGGGCCAGCTGGCCGGTGTGCAAGCTCTTGTCGTGGGCTAGGGCCAGCAACTGCCAGCGCGTCACGGCCTCGGGCATCTGAAATTCGAGGACCACGTCGCCGTTTTTGTCGGTGTGCAGGGCGGGCTGCCAGAAGGCCGTTTCGCGGAAGTCAGTGCGGGTGGGGACGGTGGTGAGGTCGGGAATAGTAGGCTTTTTAGGTGTGCCGTAACCAACAGTCACAGTCTCATTCAACGCTGCGCCATCGGCCATTGCGGCCGAAGCCATGGGCGCTGGCGCAGCCGTCATTGCCATTCGGGAAACCGCCCCACGAATACGTATTGGGACGTTAGTATAGACTTTATTCTCTATTACCTCTGCCACTGGTGCGGAAAGGTTCAACTCATAGCCATTGAGCATAGGGTAGCGCACTTCAGCGAGTTGTGCACTCGCGTAAGCAATGCCAAGTAACTCCGAATTAGTTTGCCTAAAATATCCCTGCCAGGCAAACCGCGCCGGGTAATACTCTCCACCAAAGTCCAGCCCAATAAAGCTGTGCTTGCGAAACACGTCCAAACTCTGGTCGTAGAGCGTGGCTAGCAGCTCGGCCTCGGCGGGCCGGCCGTTGGCTTGGTGGATGGTCACGCGCCAGGTTTCCTTCTGGCCGGGCTGGAGCCGGTCGCGGAAGGTGGCGATGCTGAGGCGCAGCGGCTGGGGCTGCTCGGCCACCTGCACGGTGGCATCGTGGCGGTAGAGGTGGCCGTCGCGCACCTGCGTGGTGTGGATGTAGAGCGGCCCTAGGGCGGTGGCGGGGCCACTCGCTACTTCCAGGCGGCGCTGCTCGCCGGCGCGCAGCGTCAGCCACTCCTGGCGCAGGAGCTGGCCGCCGCGCTCTACTTCGAGCAGGATGCGGGTGTCGGCTTCACTGCTACCCAGTAACGCCAGCGTGCGCCCGCCAGGAGCCACCGTGTCGGCGGGCACCGTAAACCAATCGGGCGTGGCGTAGGGCACGGTACTGGCCTGCGCATCGTAGAGCACAAAATCGAGGTGGGCGTGGGCGGCCGTGTCGGGCGCGGCGGCCTGGGCTTCGAGGCGGTAGCGGCCGGTGGGCACGCCGGCCAGCAGGGCACCTAGGTCGAGGGCGGGGCTGGTTTTGGTATCGAAGGGCAGCGTCCTGACCAGCTCGGTGGGGGCTTCGTTGTCCTCGGTTTCGGGGGCGGGGCCGGGCACGCCGGGCAGGTTGGGGCGGTAGCGGCGGGCCAGCAGGCGCAGCGTGCCGGCGGCGGGCAGCGGCTCGCCGGTGGCATTGGTGCCGAGCAGCGTGACGGTGGGCGGGTGCTGGCGGTCCACCCGCTCGGGGCCGGCGAGTTGTAATTGGAGCGGATTGCGGCCGATGACCACGCTGCGGGTGCCGGTGCGGGTTTCGCCGGCCGCGTCGGTCACGTCGGCGGTTATTTCAAATAGATAGCCCGGTTCCCAACCCCGGCGGCCCGGCTTGGCAGCGGGCACGGCGGGCGGCGTGAAAGTGAGTGAGAAGTGGCCTTCGGCATCGGTAGCGGTGGTGCCGTGAGCAATTTCTTGGGTGCCGCGCTGGCCGCCGATGCCGCGCCCCCGCAGGCCATAATCGAGTACCCACAGTTCGCGGCGCGTAATACGATACTTCACGGTGGCTCCGTCGGTAGCCTGCCCAGCGTAGGCACGGGCACGGCCGTTCAGGGTCAGTGGCTGGCTCAGCTGCGGCCGGCCGGGCACCGAGTCGAGCGTTACCAAAAACGTGGGCCGCTTGTAGTCTTCGACCGCGAAGCTGAGGCTGCCGTGGTCGGTTTGCAGGCTCATCTCGCCGTTGAGCAAACCGGTGGGCAGCACCAGCGAGCCGTTGAAGCTGCCGTAGTCGGAGGTGGTGAAGGTCAGCGTTTGGGCGGTTTGGCCATTCACATCCACGAGGCGCACGCTCATCGGCTGGCTGGTTAGCAGGTTGCTTTTGGCACCTAGGCTCTCGGTCAGAATGCCTTTGAAATAAAGCGTTTGGCCCGGCCGGTAGATGGCACGGTCAGTGAAGAGGAAGATGCGGCGCTGGGGTTGCGCGGCATTAGGAATGCCGCCAGCAGAATAGTAGGCGTTCAGGGGCGTCAGCAGCGTGTCGCGGCCCAGCCACGAGCGCACGGCGCTCAGCTGCTCGCGCCCTAGGGCATCGCTGGCTTTGTTGGGCCCCGGCAGCTCTACCTCGCCGCTGGCGCTGGTGGGTCGCACGTCGCCCAGGCGGCGGTCATCGCGCTGCTTGGTGCGGTTGTAAACGTTGAAGGTTGCTTGGGCTTTTACCCCGGCCAGCGGGGCGCCGGTGGCCCGGTCGAGCAGCAGCAGGGTGGTGTTGCCGCTGGCCGCTGTGGGGCGATGCACGAGGCTCAGCTGGCTAGCGCCTAGTCGGGCGTAGGCCGTTACGGTGCCAACTGGCGCCTTGCTCGCGGCTGGGTCAGTCGAGAGCACAGCCTTGTTGCTGAGCAAGATGAGGTAGTAGCCGGCTGGCAACGCCGCGCCCGCCGCCGCCAGCTTTTGCTCTTTGTAACCAACCGAATGCGCGGGAACCGGCACGGCCCAGGTGGCGGCCGGGGCAGCTTTGAGGGCCCGGGCATAGCGCTGCGCCAACGGGCGGTTTTGCGGGTCGTAATTGGCACCCTGCTCCCACTCTCTCAGCGTGATTCGGTAGGCCCAAGCGTGCAGTTCGGTCACGTTGCGGGCCGTTACGTCGAGGCGCCAGGGCTGGCCGGGCACCACGATATCGGCCGCCGTAAAGGCTACTTCCGGCCGCTCAATCTCGGCGCGCAGGGCCCGCGCCCGCGCCGCGCCGCGCGACTTAGGATAGCGCGCTTCGGCCGCCCGCGCCAGGGCCACGGCGGCCACGGGGTCGGCTTCGCGCCGGGCCTCGGCCTGGCGGGCCATGAACTCGGCACTGAGGGGCAGAGCTTTATAAGCGTCGGCCAAGCGGGCCAAGGCGCGCACGTACTCATCGGCGAGGTCGGTGTTTTGGGTTAGGCCGTGCAGGTAGTCGAGGCGTTGCAAGTCCACATCAGCCAGCGCGGCCGGGTTATTGGCACCTAGGCGAGCGGCAGTGAGGCGCTGCAACAGCCGCAGCGCGTGCAGCTGGCCATTGAGCGAGTCAGCAGCCGGGGCGTCGAGTTTCAGCGCTGCAAACTCCTGAGCACTACCGAATAGCTTAGGGTCCGTTACTTGGAACTGCTGCTCGGGCCGCGTAATGTAGAGCTCCTGGTTTTGCAGACCCGCAATGGCGCGCTGGGCCAGCAGGTCGTAGAGCGTGGGGCGCAGGGCCCGGCCTTCGGCGTCGCCGCCGGTGGCCAGGTCACCTAGGGCGGCCAGGGTGGTTTTCAGCTGGCGCTGCGGCTCATCCTCCACCGACTGGTAGTAGTGCCGCACGATGGCGCCGCCCAGGCGGCCGGCATCCCAGGTGGCGAGGGTGGTGCCGCCGTCGGCGGCGCCGGGCGTGGCCTGGTCGGCGGTGGGCGCGGCGCCCCGGGTGCGCTCGTAGAGCTGGTAGCGGTGCCCGTTGTAGTAGCTGGCGTAGAGGCCCGCCAGCAGCGAGTGCAGGATGGGGCGGGCCGGAAACTGCGCCGTTTTCAGGTCGGCTTCGAGCAGGGCGATGGCCTTTTCGTCGGCGTCGTTTTCCTTATTATTGAGCAGCCTGATTTTGTAGAGCAGCGCCCGCACGTAGGCCGGGGCGTTGTTGTCGCGCTTGGCCTGCTGATATAGCTGCTCCACCAGCGGCGCGGCGGTGGCCGTCTGGTCTTTTTTGAGCAGAGCATCGATTTTCTTCCACTGCGCGGGCAGCGGCGGGCGGGGGCCGGGCGCAGCCGAATCAGCCAGAAAAGCAGTCATCAAAAGGGAGCCAAACAGGCCAAACAGCAGCAGGTAGCGCATGAGCAGAACGGGAGGAACTGCCCCAAAGATGCCAGAACCACGCCAAATGCACACTTTTCCAATGAGCAATTAATAAGGAGCAATGAGCCGACTGAATAAACAGCCTGCTCCTTGCTCCTTGTTAATTGCTCATTGAAATCATCCCCTCCCCCGCCGCACCGGGAAGAACAGCAACTGTACTATCAGCATCACCACGCTGGTGTAGAGGATGCTTACGCCTACCCGGCCTAGGGTCACCAGCGGGTGTTGCAGCGAGCCAAGCTCCAGAAAAAAGAAGGCAACGTGGTGGACCGTCACGAGCAAGGACAGGTACACCAGAAACCACTGCCAGCCCATCTGGTGGATGTTCACGGTGTCCTGGGCATCGTAGCCGTCGCGCGGGGTGAGCAGGCGCAGCACCCACGGGCGCAGGTAGGCCAGCAGCACGGCCGCGGCGGCGTGCAGCCCGCCCGTATCGTGCGCAATATCAACGGTAAAGCCCATGGCAAACCCCAGCAGCAGCTGCAAGGCAATGGGCGTGTTGATGGGCAAAAACAGCAGGAAGCCTAGGTAGAAAAAATTCCAGCCCAGGCCGAAGAGCACCACGCTGCTGTTGTCGAGCAGCAACACGTACAGGCCCACGTAGAGGGCGAAGCGCAGCAATTGCCCGCCAATGCTTGCGACGATGCTCATGGCTGTTTTGCTTTTGCGGCTTGGGCCTGGGCCGCTTTTACCGGGGCTGGCAGCTCACCGGTGTGCTGCTCCAGGGAATCGCGCTCGGCGCGGGGCGGCGTGGGCACCACGTACACGTAGTTGAGGCGGCTAAAATCGACCCCTAGGCGCAATTTTACCGTCGAGAAATTCTTATTAGGCTCGGTCGTGAACGACTCGACAGTGCCGATAAATACGCCCGCCGGAAACACCGAGTTGTAGCCCGAGGTCACGACCGAGTCGCCCACCACGAGCTTATTTTGGCGCGGAATGTAGTCGAGCATGGCGTGCGAAAAGTCGCTGCCCTCGGGCCAGCCCACGCTGCCGATGGTGCCATCGCGCTTGATTTGGGCCGCCACTTGCAGCTTGGAGTGCAGCACCGAGGCCACGCGGGCGTAGTGCGCGCTCACGGCCTGCACCTTGCCCACCACCCCGGCCGCGCTGATAACGCCGCGGTCAGGCTGCACACCGTCGGCACTGCCTACGTTCAGAGTCAAGTAGTTGTCTACTTCGCGCAGCGAGTTGTTGATGACTCGCGCCGGCACCAGCGGCAGCGTGGCCTGCCTGCTACTACCCAGTAGCAAAGTGTCGGGCCGGCGCTGCGAGTTAAGAGTTGACGCAGTTGTAGTTGGCAGCTGCGGCGCGGCCGGGCGCAGGTGCCGGTACACCACGCGCCCTAGGGTGTCGCGGCCCACGGGCAGCGAGTCGGCTTCGCGGTGCGCAAAATCGGGCGGAAAGAGCTGGCGCCGCAGCTGGGCATTGTCGGCCACGAGCTGCTGGTTGAGCTCGGCCAGCCGGAAATAGTCCGTAACCTGGGTGCGGCGGGCCAGCACCACGCCCATGTAAGCGTTGGCCGAGTTAAAAAACGCCGCCCGCTGGTACGAGCTGTTCGTCAAGAAGAAATACAAGCTCACTACCTCCAGCAGCACAAAGAGCATAACTCCTTGATAGCGCAGCAGAAAAGCAATAAGGTTACGCATAACTCAGTTAAGAGTTAAGAGTTGAGAGTTAAGAGTTAAGGGCTGCAAAGCCGCGGCGTTTCCGCTCTCGGCTTCATAACTCTTAACTCTTAACTCTCAACTCTTAACTTAGGTAAGCAGTACGCCACGGAAGGCCTGAATGTCCTTGATGGCCTTGCCGGTGCCGCGCACTACGGCGCGCAGTGGGTCTTCGGCGATGTGGATGGGCAGCTTGGTTTTGGCGGCCAGGCGCTTGTCGAGGCCGCGCAGCAGGGCCCCGCCGCCAGTGAGATGAATGCCGTTCTCATAGATGTCGGCTGATAGCTCGGGCGGGCTGATTTCCAGCGCCTTCAGCACGGCTTCCTCGATTTTAGCTACCGACTTGTCGAGTGCAATCGCGATTTCGGAAGACGTTACTTTAATGACCTTCGGGATGCCCGTCATCAGGTCGCGGCCGCGCACCTCGTAGTCGGGCGGGGTGTTTTCGAGCTCGGTGAGGGCCGCGCCCACCTCGATTTTGATGCGCTCGGCCGAGCGCTCGCCAATCAGCAGGTTGTGCTGGCGGCGCATATAATCTAGGATGTCCTGGTTGAACACGTCGCCAGCCGTCTTGATGGACTGGTCGCAGACAATGCCCGAGAGGGCGATAACCGCAATCTCGGTAGTGCCGCCCCCGATGTCGATTATCATCGAGCCCACGGGCTGCTCCACGTCGATGCCGATGCCGATGGCGGCGGCCATGGGCTCTTGAATCATCCAGACTTCCTTGGCCCCAGCATGCTCGGCCGAGTCACGCACGGCGCGCTTCTCTACCTCCGTGATGCCGCTCGGAATGCAGATAACCATGCGGTGCGAGGGCTGAAACAAGCGCCGGCGGGTGTCGATGAGCTTGATGAGGCCCTTTATCATCTCCTCGGCGGCGTGGAAATCGGCAATAACACCGTCCTTCAGCGGCCTGATAGTCTTGATATTATCGTGCGTCTTTTCATGCATCTGCTGGGCTTTGCTGCCCACGGCGATGACTTTGTTGGTTGTGCGGTCTTTGGCGATGATGCTCGGCTCATCCACCACGATTTTATCGTTATGAATGATGAGCGTATTGGCCGTGCCCAGGTCAATGGCGATGTCGCTGGTCAGGAAATTAAAGAAGCCCATTATAGAAAGGCGGCGAAAAGCAGGAGGAATTAAGCGGACAAAGGTACGGCCGAAACGGCCGCCCTTACGTCCAACTTTTAGTGCTTAAAGTGCCGCACGCCGGTCAGCACCATCGCCAGCCCTAGGCGGTCGCAGGCGTCGATGCTGTCCTGGTCCTTGATGGAGCCGCCGGGCTGCACTACGGCGCGCACGCCCGCCGCCGCCGCTATTTCGACGCAGTCGGGGAAGGGGAAAAACGCGTCGGAGGCCATCACGGCGCCGTGCAGGTCGAAGCCAAAGCTGGCGGCCTTCTCGATGGCCTGGCGCAGGGCATCGACCCGCGAGGTCTGGCCCACGCCCGAGGCCAGCAGCTGGCCCGCGCGGGCCAGCACGATGGTGTTGCTCTTGGTATGCTTGCAGATTTTGCCGGCAAAAACCAGCGCCGCTGTCTCATCGTCGGTGGGGGCCGATTTGGTTACTGTGCGGAAGTCCGCGGCCGTTTCGCTCTGCAAGTCAGCATCTTGCTCGATGATGCCGTTGAGCAAGGTTTTAATCTGCTTCTTCGGGAATTCTACCGGCTTCTGAAGCAGCAGAATGCGGTTTTTCTTGCTTTGCAGTATGGGTAGCGCGTCGGCGGCGAAGCTCGGCGCGATGAGCACTTCGAAGAACAGTTTATTCAGCTCCTGGGCGGTGGCCAGGTCCACTTCCTTATTCACGATGATGACGCCGCCGAAGGCCGACACCGGGTCGCAGGCCAGGGCATTAACGTAGGCCGTGTGCAGGGTTTCGGCCTGAGCCACGCCGCAGGCGTTGGTGTGCTTGAGGATGGCCACGGCGGGCTGGCCTTCGGCAAACTCGCGCATGAGCTGCACGGCCGCGTCCACGTCCACCAGGTTGTTGTAGCTCAGCTGCTTGCCGTGTAGCTGGTCGAACAGGGCACCTAGGTCGCCGTGGAAAGCGCCGGCCTGGTGCGGGTTCTCGCCGTAACGCAGGCTGGTGCTGGGTGCCTGGGGCGTAGTACCTAGGGCCTGCCCACCATCCAAAGTAGTACCCTGGCTTACGTACTTGAAAATCTCGGTGTCGTAGTGGCTGGTGGCGGCGAAGGCCGCAGCAGCGTACTGGCGGCGGTCTTCCAGAGTAGGCTGACCATTAGTGGCTTCCAGCAGCTGAGTCACGGCCTCGTACTGGTCGCGCGAGCTCACTACTAGCACGTCGCGGTAGTTTTTGGCGGCGGCGCGCAGCAGGGCAATGCCGCCGATATCGATTTTCTCAATCACGTCGGCCTCGGGCGCGCCGCTGGCCACGGTTTCTTCAAACGGATACAAATCGACCACCACCAGGTCGATGGGCGGAATACCGTGCTGCGCGGCCTGGGCGAGGTCGCCGGGCTCATGGCGGCGGTGCAGAATACCACCGAATACCTTGGGGTGCAGCGTTTTGACGCGGCCGCCGAATACCTCGGGAAAGCCGGTGAGGTCCTCCACGGCCGTGACTTCGGCGCCTTGCTCTTCCAGAAACTGCTGGGTGCCGCCGGTGGAGTAGAGCTGCACGCCGAGGCGGCGCAGCGTGGCTACCAGCGGGGCCAGCCGGTCTTTGTGGTACACGGAAAGCAGGGCGGCGCGAATGGGTTGGTCGGACATAAACTACGGGGCGTGAAACGCTAAAACGGAGAGACTATACGGGGCGGCCGGGCCCGCCCACCGGGCACGGCAGGCGACTTAGCGCCGCGAAGGTACGCCCCTCACTAGCGCGCCCCCAAGCCGTGCGCACGCCGCACGGGGCCTCGTTTAGCCCCGCAGCGGTAACTAACCAGGCCCTTTCACAGTTAAGATTAGTCCATAAGGCCTTCATTTTGCCTACCTCGCCGCCTCATTTTATGCTAAAGGACTTACCATCGGCCCTTGTCTCGCAGCCGCTGTTGCCCTTACTACCGCTGGGCGTGGCCTGTGCTACCTGCCCGCCCACCCCCGCGCTGGCCGTGGCCACGGCCGCCCGCCTGGCCCCCCACCTGCTGGCCCGCGCCGCCGAGACGGACCAGGTGGGCGGCTTCCCAACCCAGGAGTTTGCCTGGCTGCGCGAGGCGGGCCTGCTAACGGCGGCGCTGTCGCCGACCCTGGGGGGCGTGGGCCTGGGCGAGCCCGCCGCCGCGCTGGCGCTGCTGCAAGTGCTCTACCACGTGGGGCGCGGTAACCTGGCCGTGGGGCGGCTGTTTGAAGGCCACGTTAATGCGTTATTACTAGTGCAGCGCTTCGGCACGGCGGCGCAGGTGGCGCGCTACGCGGCCGACGCCCGGGCGGGCCACGTATTCGGGGTTTGGAACACCGAAAACCCCGCCCACGGCGTGCGCCTAGAGCTGCTGGCCGATGGCTACTACCGCCTGCACGGCGCCAAAACCTTCGCCTCGGGCGCGGGCCACATCACGCGGCCGCTGCTCACGGGGGCGCTGCCGGGCCAGCAGGGCTGGCAAATGCTGGTGCTGCCCGCCGATGAGCAGCGCCCCAGGCTAGACCGCAGCTTCTGGCGCCCCCTGGGCATGCGGGCCACGGCCAGCTTTATTGCTGATTTTGAGCGCCTGGAAATCACCGCCAATTGCCTGCTGGGCCAGCCCAACGACTACTACCAGCAGCCCTGGTTTGGGGGCGGCGCGGTGCGCTTTGCGGCTGTGCAGCTGGGCGGCGCGGCGGCGGTGCTCGACGAAACTCGGCGCTTTCTACGCGGCCTAGGTCGCATCGACGACCCCTACCAACGCCAGCGCCTGGGCGAGATGCTGACTATGCACGAAGCCGGCCAGGGCTGGCTGCGCGGCGCGGCTACCCACGTGCCGCTACCGGTGCAGCCCGGCGTGGCGGCGTTGCCGGCTGCCACCAGCGCCGCCATCGCCTACGCCAACCTGATGCGCACCGCCACCGAAGAAATCTGCCTGCGCACCTTGCAGCTGGCCGAGCGCTCGGTAGGCGCGCGGGGCCTGCTCCAGCCCGAGCCTTTCGAGCGCCTGCACCGCGACCTCACGCACTACCTGCGCCAGCCCGCTCCCGACGCCATCTTGGCCGATGCCGGCCGCTTCGCCCTTGACTCAGACAAGCCCAGCTACGAGCTGTGGCAACCCCTGTAGCTGGGCCTCTGCGAGTCCGAGCGCGAGCGCAGCTCGCATCTGCGGTCGGGCTGTTCTGACGTGAGTGCTCGCTATACGAGCGCTCGGGCTCGCAGAGGCCAAGCTGCTTTCTCACACTCTCTATTATCTATCCCGTTGGCTCCTCTCGATTCCCCGTTTCTGGCTTACCCCCAGCGCCCCGCCAGCTTTGCGGCTACCCTAGGGGCTACCGTCGTCGTCATTCCGCACCCCGACGATGAGGCCCTGGGCTGCGGCGGCCTACTGGCGCTGCTGCGCCAAGCGGGCCAGCCGGTGGCGGCCGTGCTCACCAGCGATGGCAGCCAGTCGCATCCGCACTCGCAGGAATTCTCGGCCGTGGCCCGGCGCGAGCTACGCTACGCCGAACTGCGCCATGCCCTCAGCATACTAGGGGTAGAGGAAAGCGATGACAACGTGCGCTATCTGCACCTGCCCGATGGCGCGCTGCCCACCGAGGGCCAGCCCGGCTTCGCAGAAGCCGCGGCGCAGCTCGCCGGCTTTTTGCGTGAGAAGCAGCCGGCCACCGTGCTGGTGCCCTGGCGCCGCGACCCCCACCCCGACCACCGCGCCACCAGCCAGCTGGTAGCCGCCGCGCTGGCGCAGCTGCCGCAACCCCCGCGCCGCCTCGAGTACGTGGTGTGGGCCTGGGAGCGCGCCGCTCCCGACGACCTACCTAGGCCGGAGGAAGCCGTTAGTTTTCAGCTCGATATTGCGCCCGTGCTGGCGCAGAAGCAGCGCGCCATCCGGGCGCACCGCTCGCAGTTGGCGCCGGGCATTATCACCGATGACCCCAGCGGTTTTTTGCTGTCTGATAGTATGCTGGCGCATTTTGCCCAGCCCACCGAAGTGTTTTTAGAAGCCCCCACCGCATGAACCAAGACCAGCCCAACTCCCTCGCGCCTGGCTATTTTGACGACGTGTACCGGGCCAACACCGACCCCTGGCAGTTTGCCAGCAGCCCTTACGAACGCGAAAAATACGTGGCTACTCTAGGTGCCCTTTCCCGCCCGAATTACGCCCGGGCCTTCGAGATTGGCAGCTCTATTGGGGTGATGACGGCCCAGCTGGCAACGCGCTGCGGCTACTTACTGAGCGTGGACGTGAGTGAGGCTGCCCTAGCCCAGGCGCGACAAAGGTGCGCCGCTCTGCCGCAGGTCGAGCTTAAGAAAATGCAGGTGCCCAACGAGTTTCCGGCGGGCGAATTTGACTTGATTTTAGTGTCGGAGGTCGGCTACTACCTCTCGCCCGCCGACCTGGCCCGCGCCGCCGACCAGATGCTGGCCGCCCTGCCCACCGGCGGCCAGTTGCTGCTGGTGCATTGGACGCCGGTGGTGCCCGACTACCCACAGACCGGCGACGAGGTTCACGATTTTTTTCTGGCTAAAGCTCAGCCCGGCGGCGCCCTGCGCCACCTCGCCGGCCAGCGCCACGACAAGTACCGGCTCGATTTATTGGAGAAAAACTAACCTAAGGAGATTCTTGAATACGAGTAAGGGCACTGGGGCTGCGCGTATCGCGCAGCCCCAGTGCCCTTATAGTTACGAGCCATATACGATGCGCCGGGCGCCGGCTTCTTAGATTGAACTACTGACCGCTACTCCCTGGCGCACGGCTTGGCGCAGCCAAGCCACCGCCTCGCTGAGCGGAACGCAGGTAATGGGCGAATGCACGGATACGCCGCTGGCGCGGGTGCCGAGCACCCACTCCCAAAAGGCGCCGAACGACTTGGCAGCGTGCAGCTTTTCGTAGAGCAAGCCGGCCTGCACGCGCAGTATCAGGGCCCACTCGCGGAAGCCGGCGGGCGTGGGCTGGCAGCGGCCCTGCCAGTAGGCGCGCAACTCGCACCGGGCCTGCCACACGGCGGCTAGCTGGCGCGGGCACTCCACTTCGGGCTCGCGCTGCTCCTGGGCGTTGGTGGCCCACTCGCGCAGCTGCCACGACAGCCCCACTTCTACGCGGCCTTGCTGCCGGGCCGAGGTACTCACGCGCACGCGGGGGCTGTGGCGCACGGGCAGGTCGTGGCGGCACAGGGCGCGCCACAGGGCTTCGTCTTCGAGGTAGCGCACCACGGGCAAGCCCCCCACTTGGCGGTAGGCCGCCACCGTGAGCGCCAGGCTGGCGCCGAAGTGCTGATGGTGGCGGGGCCAGGGGTCGTGCTGGCAGGGGTCGAGCAGGCACTCGAGTTGGTTGCGCAGCAGGTGGTAGGTAGCATCGCGGAGCTGGGTGCGGCGCACTGCCAGCGCCTGGCTCACCAGGGGCTCGCTGCACGGGTTCACGGCCACCAGCTCTTCGGGCTCGGGAGCGCCGGGGCGCGTGAGGATGCGCCCGCCCACGGCCGCCGCCCCGGCAGCTACTTCGGCGCGGCACGCGGCCAGCCAGTCGGGGGCCACCAGCGTGTCGGCGTCGGTGCTGAGAATAAGGCCGCCGGGCCCGGCAGTGTCCTCGAGGCGCGTGGCGGCGGCATCCATGAGCAGGCGCCGGGCCTGGCCCACGTGGGCCAGCTCGCCGGGCAACTGCAGCTCGGCCACGTGCAGCGCAAGGCTGGGGTAGCAGTGCGCCAACTGGCGCACCACGGCGGCCGTGCTGTCCTGGCAATTATTGGCCAGCACGATAACCTCTAGGCAGCCGGCCGGTAGGGGCGTGCCATTGAGCTCGGTTTGGGCGGCCAACGCTGCCAGGGTAGCGGGCAGGTTGTGGGCCTCATCCTTAGCCGGAATAATAACGCAGGCCTGTAGGCCGGCGGCCGGCGGTGGCAACTGCCGCCAGAGCGCCCGCGCCAGCTGGGCGGGCGTAGTGAGAGGCCGCGGCAGTTGAACTGGCCAGGGCAGCAGGGTAGCGGTGGCCATAGCCTCGCGGGCTGCGTGAAAGCGGGCAGGCGTAGCAAAATTGCTCATAGGGTAGCGCGTGTACGCCCCCTTGGCTCTTCAGGATAAACTCACAGCTATAATTTATCCAAAACAGCAACCGGAATAAGCTCAATAAAGCTTATAAATCCTGCTTATACTATTATTATACAATAGCTTATCAAAATCATACTTTACCAATGAAAAACTAGTATTATTAGTCAGCCCAGGGCCAGCGCGCTGGCGCACCGGTGGCCGACAATTGCTAAAAAGCCGCGTTGCCTAGGTAGGCAACGCGGCTTTTTAGCAATTGTCGGCACGAGGCCGGGCTCTAGGTAGGCTAAAACGCCTCGCCAATGGCGAAGTAGAAGCCGGGGTCTTTGCCGAAGGCGTAGTCGAAGCGCAGGTTCACGCGGTCGCGCCGGATGAAGTTGAAGCGTGCACCCACGCCGCCCGCCGTGTGGAGGCCGCCAAACGTGTAGTCGCTGAGGTTATTACGCACCTGGCCCACCCCCAGGAAGGCGGCGCCATCGAGGCGCCAGAACAGGTGCTGGCGCAGCTCGGCCTGGGCCGTCACCATCTGGCGGTCGCGGTAGCGCTGCTCGTAGATGCCGCGCATCAGGTTGGCATTGTCGTAGAGCGTGCCGCCTAGGTTGGCCCCGAGGCCCGCCAGCGCGTGCCAGGGCACATTGCCGGAGTGAAACTGCCCCAGAAACTGCAGCGCCAGGATGGTTTTGTTGCTGAAAATGGGCTGAAAGTGCCGCGCATCAATCTGATACCGCACAAAGTTGTAGTTGGAGCCAATAAACTTGCCGTTGAACATCACCTGCAAGTCGAGCAAATCGCCTTTCGTAGCCCCTAGGGCCACATCGCGCGAGTCGAGGGTGTAGACCGGCCCAATGCCCGAGGTGTTGAAATTGCGCGTCTGACTAGGGTCCTGCAAGATGCGCGGGTCGCGCAGGAAGTAGTTGGTGCCGCTAATCTGGTCGCCGTCCTTATTCACTAGGCCAGTCTGCGGCGCAATATTGTAGACCCGCGACAAGCGGTACTGCAAGCCCAGAAACTGGTTTTTGGCAATGCTTTTCTGGATGCGCTGGTTGATGATGAACAAGTTGAAGTCCAGAAACGACCGGTTGTCGTCCGATACCTCATTGCCGATACCGAAGTAGTACAGGCGGTTTTTGTAAGCGCTAATCTCACCGTTGAGGTAAAACTTCTCGCCCGGCGAGTAGATAGTGTGCACAAACTGCAACAGGTTCTGGCTCTGCTGAGTGGTCCAGTACTGCACGCGGGCATTAGACGAGCGCGTGATGGTATCGGTACCTAGGCGCCCGCTGAGCAGGCCACCCAGGCCGTAGCCGACCCCCGTTTCCTGCTGGTAAAACAGCACCGGAATGGGGAGAATCGTGATTCGCTTGGGCGGCTTGGCGGTCTTAACCGGGGCAACGGTAGTAGTGGCAGTAGTCGTGCGGGTCGTATCGGGCTGGCCGGCGGGTAGCCCCTGCCCCTGGCTTACGAGCGAACCACTCACTAACCCTGCTAACAGCAGCGGAAAAATGCGCATATGAAATGAAGAAAAGAAGAAGAAGTAAGGGTCTCAACGGAATTCGGGCCTCAACGGTTGAGATACCACGCGAAATGGGCAGGGGTGAAGGAGTGAATGAGCGAATGAGCGAGGGATTAAAGGAGTGAGTTTACTGCCAGGGCATAGTCAAGCGCCCACTCTCTTCTTCACCAACTCACTCATTCACTCCTTCACCCCCTGCCTCACTACGCCAGCAGCATGCTCAGCACGCCCGCCAGCATAATGCCTTTGCACCAGCTGCTAAGCTGCCGAAAATGCCGGCGGCGGTCGGCCCGCCAGAGCAAGCGCGCCAGCCCGCCCAGCGGCAGCAGCACCAATAGCAGCAGCCAAGCCCCCAGGGCCCAGCGCTCGAAGGCCAGCAGGTGGTAGATTACCCCGATTACCAGCATGCCCAGGCAAGCTAAAAAGCCCCCGGCTACCCACTTGCTGCGCGCCACGCCCCACACAAGCGGCAGGGTGTGGCAGTCGTGCTGCGCATCGCCGCGCATGTCTTCGATATCCTTGGCGATTTCGCGCACCACCGTGAGCAAAAAAGCCGCGAGCGCATACAGCCACACGGCTTTTTGGCCCGTTAGTAGCTGCAGCTCGGGCAGCAGCACCAGCGCCGCCGTGAGGGCGCCAATGCTGACGTTGCCCACCAGGGCCACCCGCTTGAAGCGGGCCGAGTAGCCCCACAGCAGCAGCGCCGCCCCTAGGGTCACGAGCCCCAGCCGCCCCGACAGGGCCGCGGCCAGCAGCACCCCCACCCCGCTCAGCACCACGTGCGCCAGCATGGCGTGCCGGCGGCGCACCACCCGCCCTACCACCAGCCGGTCGGGCCGGTTGATGGCGTCGATTTTAACGTCGTAGTAGTCGTTGATGATATAGCCGGCCGCCGCTACCAGCAGCGCCGCCAGCACCAGCAGCCCGAAGCTAGGCGCCAGCAGCGCTTGCCAAAACGGCCGGCCGGGCTGCAGCAGCGGCCCCCGCACCAGCACTAGGCTCAGCAGCATAATAGCTAGGTTGGGCCAGCGCACCAGCCCCGGCAGCGCCCGGAGCAGCGGCCCGGCGGGGGCCGTGGGGTCAGGGTTGGGGCGGGCAGAAAACATGGCGCACACAAGAAAGGGGCCCAAAGATACTAGCCTACCCCCGCGGCGGGCTGCCAAACCAGCTAGCCGCCCACGCAAAAGCCCGGCCTTGCGGGACCGGGCTTACTATTAGCCGAGGGCTAGCTAGCGAATGACTACTCCGCCTTCGTCAGCGGCGACTCTACTACGTGCTCCGATACAAACCACACTTGCAGTTCGTTGGTACGCATTACCTGGCTTACCACCAGGTCATTGGTGCCATCATCGCCCGACTCGTCGGCTTTTTTGGCGTACTCGTGGCAGTTTTTCAGAATAATCTGGTGAGCTTCTAACAGACGCGAAATCTGCACGGGGGCTTCCTCACGGTCGCGCGGGGGGCGCGGAATGCTGGTGATTTCGGCCACGTCGAAGGCCATAGCCACCGCTACACCACCTAGAATCTGGATGCGCTCGGCAATGGTATCAACCAACTCCGACTGCTCCTCATAGTGCTTGTCGAACAGCAGGTGCAGCTGGTAGAACGTAGGACCTACTACCTGCCAATGGTGCTTTTTGTAGAGGTCGCGCAGGCTGATGGTGTCGGCCAGCAGTTGATTCAGCATTTGCACGCTTTCTAGGCGCACATGGTCGTCGAGGCCGATGGGCAGGCGCTGGCTTACGGTGCCAAAGCGCTGCGTAGGGTTGGGGGCCTGCACTTGCTGGTTGAGAATCGGCTGAATATTCACTGCCGAATTTGTCTGCGGCTCACCAGCGCCCTTCGTCGAAGTCAGGCCTTTGGTAGCTTCTTTTTTGGTTTTGCTGGGGGCTTGCGTAGCCATAAAAACAGAATTTTTAGTAAGAAAGCGGGTCTAGCGCCAGTGCTGCACTCGACTGAGCGCGGTAACCGGCGGCTGGTTATTTTACGCAAGGCAGGCGGCTAAGTTGAGGTAGCAGCCCGCTTTATTTTGGTTTCTTTCGCCCGGTAAGCCACTTTTACTGTTATCCTCCTCCTTCGGTGTTCTGCTGCTTATCGTCCTTACTTATCCCATGGCTTTTCCTTTTTTTGGCGACAACAAATCAACCATTGCGGGCCTGCTGGCCACCCTGCCCCAGCAAGGGCGGCTGGAGTGGATAGGCCTGCGCCCGGCCCGCCGCACTGCGCTGCTGGCCGTGCCCGAGGCCGAGGTGCTCACCGACCAGCGCCTGGCCGGCGACCACGCCAGCCCCAAGCCCAGCGGCAAGCGCCAGCTCACCCTCATTCAGTACGAGCACCTAGGGGCCGTGGCGGGCTTTTTGGGCCTGCCCGAGCCAGTGGCGCCGGGCCGCCTCCGGCGCAACCTGGTGGTGAGCGGCCTCAACCTGCTGGCCCTCAAAGGCCGGCAAATTCAGATTGGCGACGAGGTGCTGCTCGACATCACGGGCGAGTGCCACCCCTGCTCGCGCATGGAGGAGGAGCTGGGCCCCGGCGGCTACAACGCCATGCGCGGGCACGGCGGCCTCACGGCCCACATTGCGCAGGGCGGCACGATTCGGGTGGGCGATGCCGTGCGCGTAGTGGCTCCGGCTCCTCCTGAAGCGGCGGCGCCAGCCTAGGCATCGACGAGCCGCACGCTGGCTAAGGGAAGCATCCAGCAGAGGCAACGGACTCAAACAGGGATGGAGACGGTGAAAGTGGTACCCACGTTGGGCTGGCTCTGCACCTGGATGTTACCGCCCGCATTTTCCACGAGGCGCTTGGTAATGTAGAGGCCCACACCCGTGCCCTCTACGTGGGTGTGCAGGCGCTGAAACAAGCCAAAGAGCTGGCGCTGCTGCACCTCGGTCATCCCTAGGCCATTATCCTGCACTGTGAGCACCACGGCCTGCGGCGTTTGTGCAGCGCGCACTTGCACCCACGCCGGCCGGCCGGGGGCGCGGTACTTGATGGCGTTGCTGAGCAGGTTGTACACAATGCTGCGCAGGTTGGCGGGCGAGAAGGACACCACCAGCCCGGCCGGCACCGCCACCGTGAGCTGCGTACCCGCCGTGGCAACGGCGGGCAGCAGGTCTAGGCGCACGTGCTCGACCACCGCGGCCAGGTTCACGGGCTCGGCGGGCCCAGTATGGGCCAGTTGCAGCCGCGAAATATCGGTGAGCTGATTGATGGTGAACTGAAAGCGGGCCACCGTCTGGTCAAGCAAATCGAGCAGGTGGGGCACCAGTGGGTCGGGTGGCGCCGCCGCCGCGAGCGTCTCGCGCAGGGCCAGCACGATGCTCTCGATGTTGGTGATGGGCGCCTTCAAATCGTGCGAGGCCGTGTACACGAACGTGTCCAGGTCCACGTTGGTGCGCGTGAGCTGGCGGTTGCTCTCGCCCAGCTCCTGGTTGCTGGCCTGCAACTTCTCGTTGCTGGCGGCCAGCCTCTGGTTGAGGCTTTCTATCTGCTGGCGGGTGCGCACCTGCTCCGTTACGTCGTTGGCAAAGACCCGCACGCCGTTGATGCTGCCGTCGGCCGCGCGGCGCGCCTGATACGTGAAGGTCCAGTAGATTTCTTCGGGCGCGCGCCCCTCGTGGCGCGCCATCATCAGGGGCATTTCCTGCACCGTTATGGGCTTGCCGGTTTGGTACACGCGCTGAAACAAAGCGGGAATGGGGGTGCCCACCAGTTCGGGCAACGCTTCCAGCAAGGACTTGCCCGCCAACGCGCGCCCCGGAAAAATGCGCTGGTAGGCCGGGTTCACCAGCTGAAACACCAAGTCGGGTCCATCAAGAATGACGATGGGCGCCGGGGCCTGCATAAACAGCTGCTCAAGTTGCCGCTGCTCCTCCTCCCGCTGGCGCCGGGCCATTATCTGCGCGGTTACGTCGTAGACAAAGGTGGAAATGCCCACAATCTCCCCGTGCTCCCGCATGGCCTGGTAGGTGAAGGAGACGTGGACCCAGGCGGGCGGCCCGCTGGGCTGGTCCAGCAGCAGGGAAACCTCACTGGCCTGAAACGTCTCGCCCGTCTGGTACACGCGGTCGAGCTGCGCCAGCAGCCCATTGTCTATCACCTCCGGAATGGCCTCGGCCACGCCTCGGCCCACGAGCGGGCGGTCGGGGAAAAACTGCTGGTAGGCCGCGTTCACGTATTCGTAGCGGTGCGCGGGTCCCCGCTGCAGGCAGATGGCGGCCGGCGTTTGCTCAAATACCTGGTAAAACGTTTCGCGGGCTTGCGCCTGGTGCTGGGCGGTGGCCAGCAGGGCGGCCTGCTGGGCGGCCTGCACCTCGGCCGTAACATCCACGGCGGCGTGGATAATGTGCGTGACGTTGCCCTGCGCATCCAGCACGGGCGCATTGAGCGCTCGCCAGTAGCGCTCCACAAACTGGCCGGGGCGGTCGGGGTCAGGCACGTCGAAGTGCTGGTGGGCTATCTGGTGCGGCTGCCCGGTGGCAAGCACCTGCGCCAGCGAGGCGCGCACGTTGTGCCCGCCGTTGGCCTCGGGCGTCTGCGGATTATCCGGAAAAGCATCAAACATGTACTGCCCCACCAGCTGCGCGCGCTGGGTCAGCGTGGCGTGGAGGTAGGCGTCGCTTACGGCTTCAATCACAAACGCTGGCGAGAGCAGCAGATGGGGCGTGGGCAGGGCATTGAAGAGCGCGACTGATTCGGGAGCGGCAGGCATCGGGGGTAGTCGGGAAAGTAGCGGTAGCGAAGGTACACCGCTTCGCTACCGCAGGCTGAGGACTGCCGGCGCGCCTCCCCCACCTTGCTTTAGCCGGCCAACCCAGGCTTTCGCGAGCAGGCCCCTAGCCAGCACGGGCCGAGCCCCGCACTAGCGGCGCTAACTCAAACAGCCCTAGGAGAAGGGCGCGGCCAGGGCTAGCAGATTCCGCGGGCCGGGCCAGAGAGCAGCTTGGCGGCGCCCCGGGCCTAGGGCCGAAATAACTACCGGAGCCAGGTTGCCGTCTGGCACGCAGCAGGTACCTTTCATGAAAATCAAGGTTTTTTTGCGGCAAGCTTTCCTGGTGAGGAACGGAACCGAGTTCGTTTTCACCGCTTCGTGCCCATGCTGCATTCCTCCTTTTCCGCGCAGCGAGTAGCTCGCCGGGCGCTCATGCCAATCGACTGGGGCCAGCCGGCCGCGTGCTGGTGCCTGATGGGCCCACCGGCCCGGCCCTGAGCTAGCCCCCCGCCCGCCGGGCCCCAAACCGGGCCCTAGGTGCCCACCGCCGGGCCCCCAGCCTGCGGGCCAGAGCAGGCGGTCAGCCATCTCCCAGGGGTATACCTCGGCGGGTGGTCATTTATTCTTTTCAGGATGGGTTTGCGAGCCGATGGCTGGCGCAGCACCACATGCGGCAGCGACTACCCGCAGCTTTTTGCGCGCCCGGCCCTAGGCTAGCTGCTGAGGGCCCGCCGGGACCTTGCGCGCTTAGTTTGGAAGGGCAGCCAGCGTGGCTGCCCCGTTCGCATCGCTTACACGGCGTGGCGCAAGCTGCCCTCCGCGTGCTACTACTCTTGATTTTATGAAACGCATTCTAATTATCGAAGACAACGAAGCCGACCGCTGCCTCTACCGGCGCTACCTGGCGCCGTCGGGGGCTGAGCCGCTGGAGTTGGAACTGGAGGAGGCGTCGTCGGGGGAGGAAGGCCTGGCCTTGTTTGCGGCGCGCCCGCCCGACTGCGTGCTGCTCGACTACCAGCTGCCCGATACCGATGGCTTGGTGCTGCTGGCCCAGCTGCAGGGCCTGTGCCCGGCCCACACGCTGTGCGTGGTGATGGTGACCGGCCGCGGCAACGAGCAGCTGGCCGTGCGGGCGTTGCTCAACGGCGCCCTCGACTACCTGGTCAAGCAGCAGTTCGACCCGTTTATGCTGCGCAAAACGGTGTGGCACGCCATCGAGCGCAACGAGGCCCGCCAGCACGCCGCCCATTTCCACGGGCAGCTGCACACCATCAACCAGCAGCTGCGCGCCTCTTTGCTCGACCTCACGGCCAGCCAGCAGCAGGTGCAGGCCCAAAACCTGTGCCTGCACACCGCCAACCAACAGCTCATCCACTCCAACCAGAACCTCGACAACTTCGTGTACGCCGCCAGCCACGACCTCAAACAGCCCATCAACAACCTAGTGGGCCTCTTCGGCGAGCTGCAGCGCACGGCCACCTTTCACGATGCCGAGGAAGGCATAGTGTTGCAGATGGTCGAGGAGTCGCTGCGCGACTTGTCGACCACCATTCACGACCTAGCGGCCGTGGTGCAGGAGCAGCGCCCACCCAGCGCCCTGGCCGCCGAGCCCGTGGCCCTGGCCGAGGTACTGGCCGATGTGCAGCTGGCCCTGCGCCCCGCCTGGCTCGCCACCCAGGGCCAGCTCACGGCCGATTTTGCGGCCCTGCCCACGCTGCACGGCGTGCGCAGCAGCCTGCACACGATAGTGCTCAACCTGCTCAGCAACGCCCTCAAGTACCGCCAGCCCAGCCGCCCCCTGCGGGTGCACGTGCGCACCTACGAGCAGGGTGGCTGCGCCGTGCTCGAAGTGCAGGACAACGGCCTGGGCATCGACCTGCCCCGGTGCGGCAAGGAGCTGTTTCACTTGTTCCGGCGCTTCCACCCCGAAGCGGCTGAAGGCACGGGGGTCGGGCTGTTTCTGGTCAACCGCCTGGTCGAAAGCACCGGCGGCCACATGCAAGTAGACAGCCAGCCGGGCGGCGGCACCACTTTTCGGGCGCACCTGCCCGTGCGGCCAGTGTTCGCCAGCCCAGCGGCCGTTTACTAAACCAAAGCAGCTCGAAGCCCAGCCGGGGCGAGCCGCAGCACACCGGCCAGTGCCCAGTAATTTATAAGATAAGTAGCATGGATTATATGCTTAGTGCAAAGCGTAACAATGCAATTATATTCTGGTAATAGGTGCGCCGGTGCTTTGCAGTGCTCAGAAACAGCCTGGGCCAAACAGCCTTCGTGCTTATGCAAAAGCAGTACTTCGTGCCACCTAGGAAAAAATCGGCCAAGCAAGGCAACGCGTGGCTACAGCTGCCAGCCCCTGGGGCAGCCAGATGAGGCCGGGAAAAAGGCAGTGCAGCTATCTGCTTGCCGTGGGCAGCTACCTAGGGCTAGCCGCCCCGGCGCCAGCCCTGGCCCAAGCGCCAGTCGAGCTAATCCGCACCGGCCACGTACCGGCCGACAGCCTGTATAAGTTGCTTTACGTGCCCATCGAAGTGCCGGCCGGCACGCGCGAAATCCGGGTGCAGGAGTCGTACCCGCATCAGGGCAAGAACGTGCTGAACATGGGTATTTACGACCCTAGGGGCCACCAGGCAGGCCACCCGCGGGGCTTCCGAGGCTGGTCGGGCGGGGCTAAGAACGAGTTCTTTATCAACGCCCAGGCGGCCTCGACGGGCTACGTGCCCGGCCCCGTAGGAGCCGGCACCTGGCACGTGCTGCTCTACCCCTCCACCATCGAGCCGGCGGGGCTCGACTGGCAGCTACGCGTGACGCTGGTGCCAGGCGCGGCCGGGCCGGCCTTTCAGCCCACGCCCGCGCCGGCCGTGGCCAATGATAGGCCCGGCTGGTACCAGGGCGATTTGCACCTGCACACGCTGCACTCCGATGGCAAGCGCACCCAGCAGGAGCTAGTGGATGAGGCTAGCGCCCAGGGGCTGGATTTCCTCATCTCAACCGAGCACAACACCAACAGCGCCAACCTAAGCTGGGGCCAGTATGCTAGCCCCAAGCTACTCATCATCAACGGCGAAGAAGTAACCACCACCGCCTTTGGCCACTGGAACGCCCTAGGACTAGACGCCACCACGCTGCTCGACTGGCGCTACGCGCCCGCCGACAGCGCCATTGCCAGCGCCACGGCCCAGGTGCGGGCCCTGGGCGGGCTGGCCATCATCAACCACCCGTTCTTCCCCGATACGGTCAACCGTTTCCGGTTTGGGGTGCGGCACTTCGATGGCATCGAGGTCTGGAACGGCCGCTGGGACGCCCGCAACGAGCGCGCCCTGGCCTGGTGGGACGCCCTGCTGCGCCAGGGCCGCCCTACCCTGGCCGTGGCCGCCAGCGACACTCACACCGCCGCCCCCTCGCCCAACCAGCTTGGCCGGCCGCGCACCGTGGTGCAAGCCGGCGGCTTGTCGCGGACGGGCATCATGCAGGGCCTGCGCCGGGGCCGGGCCTACCTAGTGGCCGACCGCCTCATCAGCCTGACGCTCACGGCCCAAGCCGGTGCGGCCACAGCCGGCCTAGGCGATACGCTGGCGGTGGTCGCCGTGCAGGTTATTCGGGTGGCATTTGAGCTACGGGGCGCGCCGGCCGGCACCATCACGCTGCGCAGTGACCTAGGCGTGCTGGCCACCAACCCGGTAGCCGCCAGTGGCCCCACGGTAGTGCGCTGGCCGCTGCCAAATGCCCATCCCCGCTACCTACGGGTGGAGGTGCGCACGCCGCAGGGCGCCATGCTAGCCCTCACCAACCCCATTTGGGTGAGCAGCCCGGCCACCCGCCGGCCTGCTAGTAAGAAATTGATTAAATGAGAGTTGCTAAATTTATTTTGCTGGCCGCTAGCCTCCTAACTAGCCGGCTTCCGGCCGCTGCGCAGGACTACACCCGGTTCGTGGACCCGCTCATCGGCTCGCAGGGGCTGGGGCGGGTGTTCGTGGGCCCCACCGCGCCCTTCGGGATGGTGAAGCCCAGCCCCGACTGCACCAGCAGCCCCAACAGCGGCTGGCTGCCCGAGCCCACGCCCGTCACCGGCTTTGCGCAGGTGCACGTGAGCGGCACCGGCGGCGGCCCCAAATACGGCAACATCCTGCTCATGCCCTTCAGCGGCCCGCTGGCCCTAGGTGATAAGTCGGCGCACCGCCAAGCCGAGCACGTCGAGCTAGGCTACTACCGCGCCCAGCTCGCCCAACCGACTATTAAAGTAGAGATTACGGCGTCGCCGAAGGTGAGCTTCTACCGCCTGGCCTACCCCCAGGGCCAGCCCAAAGCGCTGCAAATTGACGCTGGTTTTTTCCTAGGTGAGCAGCCCGAACCCGACGGCCGCGAGGCCCAGCAGTTCGTGGGCTCGGAGGTCGAAGTAGTGTCGCCGACCGAGGTGCGGGGCTACAGCCGCATCCGCGGCGGCTGGAACAACGGCCGCGCCTACACCGTGTATTTTGCGGCCGTGTTCGACGCACCAATGGCCGAGTTTGCCACCTGGAAGGGCAAGCAGCTGCACCTAGGCCAGAAGCTACAAGCCGACTCGGGCGAAAAAACTGGGGCCTTACTGCGCTTCGCCAATGGCGCCGGCGATACGCTAAAAGTGAAGGTCGGCATCTCCTTCCTGAGCGCCGCCCGCGCCAGCGAAAACGTGCGGGCCGAAATACCGGGCTGGAATTTTGCCCAGGTACTAGGCCAGCTGCGCGAGCGCTGGAACGCCCTACTGAGCCGCGCTGAGCTGGGCGCCGATACGCCGCTCGCCCAGCAAAAGCTGTTCTACACCGGCCTCTACCACACCATGCTCATGCCTGTGGACCGCACCGGGGAGAACCCGCTCTGGAACGGCCCCATGCCGTACTACGACGATTTTTACGCCATCTGGGACACGTACCGCACGTCTAATCCGCTCATTACGCTGCTGGCGCCCCAGCGTGAGGTGGCCATCGTCAATGCCCTGCTCGACATCTACAAGCACGATGGCTACCTGCCCGAGGCCCGCAGCGGCAACGCCAACGGCCGCACCCAGGGCGGCTCTAACGCCGAGGTGCTCATCGCCGATGCCTACGTCAAAAACCTGCCCGGCATCGACTACCGCCTGGGCCTGGAAGCCATGCTGAAGGACGCCACCGTGCCGCCCGGCGGCAACGAGGAGCAGGAAGGCCGCGGCGGCTTGCTGGCTTATAACAAGCTGGGCTACGTGCCCTACGGCGTGGACCGCGCCGGCAACCGCACGCTCGACTACGCCTACGACGACTATTGCATCTCCGTGGTGGCCAAGGGCCTGGGGCAGCAGCCCCTGTATGAGCAGTACCGCCGCCAGGCCAACAACTGGCAAAACCTGTGGCGCGCCGATTATAAAAACCACGGCGCCACCGGCTTTATCATGCCGCGCGATGCGGCCGGCCAGTGGCTCGATACCATTCCGTTTGGCAATTCGGTGCGGCAGCACCCGACGTTCGTGTACACGCCGCTCACCCGCGAAAACCCGTGGTACGTGTGCCATTGGTGCGCCTATTTCTACGAGGCCACGTCCTGGGAATACTCGCTGAGCGTGCCGCACCAGGTGCCGGCGCTCATTGCCAAGTCGGGCGGGCCGGCGGCCTTCCGGGCGCGGCTCGATACGCTGTTTGAGAAGAAATTTTACAATGTGGCCAACGAGCCGTCGTTCCTCACGCCCAGCCTCTACCACTGGCTGGGGCGGCCCGATTTGAGCAGCCAACGCATCCGCCAGATTATCTCCCAGAGCTACAATACCACGCCCACCGGCCTGCCCGGCAACGACGACTCGGGCGCCATGTCATCGTGGCTGGCCTTCCAGATGATGGGCCTCTACCCCAATGCCGGCCAGCCCTACTACCTACTCAATGCCCCGCTGGTGCACCAAACCACCCTGCGTTTGGCGGACGGCAAAGACTTCAAAATCACCGCCCGCAATCTGTCGGCTACCAACTGCTACGTCAAGTCGGCCCGCCTCAACGGCCGCCCCCTACGGCAGGCTTGGCTCTCGCACCAGGCGCTGATGCAAGGCGGCGAGTTGGTGTTTGAAATGGCTGCGCAGCCCGGTAGCTGGGGCACGCAGGTATTGCCGCCCGCGGCGGAATAAGCTTAATCTACAGCGAATTGATTAGGGTACGTTTGTCCTTGCGAGCGCAGCGAAGCAATCGCACTCACGCAGCGCGTCTTGATGCTATTGCTTCGCTGCGCTCGCAAGGACAAACGCGCTCTATTCCCGAAACTGGTATATACTATTATGCTCAGAAATATCCTGCTACTATCGCTCGCCGCCCTAGGTAGCGCTTCGGCCCGCGCCCAAGCCCTAACGCCCGCCGTGGGCGTGGGCACCACGTTCAGCTACAACTTTGAACTGCACGGCCAGCACGCGCCCTTCGAGCTGACTATCGCCAACGCCACCGACACGCTGAAGCTTAAGTGGCGCATCCGCAACCTAGCGGGCGGCGTTTATGCCGTGTCGCCCGCGGCCTGGCAGCGGGGCACCGCGCTGCACGTGGCTCAGCCGCTGCCCGGCCCGCCGGTGCGCCTACCCGATAGCCAGACGTTTATGATGCTCTCGAAAAGCGCCTACGCCACGCTGCTCGCCCAGCGCCGCTTTACGTATAACAACACCGTGTACGAGCTGCGTGACGACCCAGGCGCGCACCCACTGCTGCTCGGCGGCCAGCCGCTCGACGTGCTACACGTGGTGGCTCAGGGTGACCTCACCGAGCTCTGGATACTGCGTAACGCCGCCTTCCCGGTCATCTGCCAGATGGCGCACAGTCCCCTAGGGGTCAATTATGTGCTTACCAACCTCAAGTAAGCGGCGGTGGCTTAGACGCGGTTTGCATTAGGCCACCGCCGCAGCGGGGCAGTGCTACCGCAACTGGATAGCACTGCTCGCCCCGCTGCTAGTTGGCCGCGCGCGCCGGGGCGGCTACCGACTTTATTTTCAGCACGCTGGCCTTGAGTCCCGGCGCCTGGGCCGTGAGCGTAATCTCGCCCGCCGCCTGGGTCGATTGCACCAGCACCTGCGCCAGGCCGTTGAAGGCTTTGCGCTTCCAGGCCGGGGCCGGCGTGCGCACTTGTATCGTGCCAGGCAGGGTGTTAGTCACGTCCCACGGGCGGTTTTTCACCAAGGGCGTCGCCACGAATACAATACTGTTTTTGCCCGGTTTCAGCAGCGCTGCATCCAGCACAAACCCCGCCGCGGGCGATTGCTCGGCCTTGAGGCCCTGGGTGAGGGCGCGGCCATTCACGTAGATGGATTGCTCGCGCCCAATGGGTTGGTAGAAAAGCGTGACCCGCGAGCCACCTAGGGCATGACGCGGCAGCTCGAAGCTGCCCCGCGTCACGTACATCTTGGCCGTGGGCGCCAGCTGCGCGGCATCGTACTGGCGCGTAGTGAAGGCCGTTACCCAACTCGCATCGTCGAAAGTGGGCGTCAGCTCGGGACCGGTGGTGAAGCTGTCGGCCGCCCGCTCGCGCAGATTTTCGATGGGAATGACGCGCACCGTGTCCACGTAGCGGTCGGGTTCGAGGGAAGTCGGGTCGCCGTTGCCGACGCCGATAATGCGGCCGGGACCGCTCAGGCTGAAGGTTATTTCCGGGTTGGCGGTCGGCATGAGCAGCTTGCGCTGGTCAGTGACTTGCACCGTCACGACCGCTATGTCTTCGCGGTTGGCTTGCACCGCTGGCTTATCGGCTAGCAGACCTAGGGCGGCCGCCGGGCCGGTGGTGCGCACCTCGTCGGTGGCGATGCGCTTGCCCTGGCGGTAGCCCACGGCTACTAGGGTACCGGGCGCGTAGGGCACCTGCCATTGCAGGTGCGAGTTGCGGGGCATGGGCTTGCGGCCCAGGCTTTTCTTGTTCAGAAACAGCTCTACCTCGTCGCAATTGCTGTAGGCCCACACGTCGATGGGTTGGCCTTCGCGGCCGGGCCAGTTCCAGTGGGGCAGCAGGTGCAGCACGGTCTGGTTGGTCCACCACGAGCGCAGGTACCACACGTTATCCTTGGGGAAGCCGCATAGGTCCAGCATCCCGAAATACGAGGTAATCGAGGGCCAGGCAAACGGCGTGGGCTCGCCCCGGTAGTCGAAGCCGGTCCAGATGAACATACCGGCCAGGTACGGCCGGGCGGCGTAGTGCTGCCAGCCGCCCTCGATGCTGTAAAACTTGGGGTTCGGTTTCTGGTCGTAGGCCGCCGCGTAGTGCCGCGCCTCATCGCGCACGTAGATGCCGCGCGTGGCGTGGGTCGAGCCCTCCTCGGTGCCCCAGCCGGCCTGCTTCGGAAACTTGGCGTGCTGCGCGTCGGTGTCGCCCTGCCCGATGTAGTTGTAGCCCATCAGATCGATAACTGTGGACGTGCCCTGGCCCCAGCCCCCGCTGATGGCCACCGTAATGGCCCGCGTCGAGTCCACGGTTTTGGCAAACGCCTGCATGGTGGCCCCGATGCGGGCACCCAAAATATTGCCTTCAATGGCCCACTCCTCGTTGCCAATCGACCAGCTGATAACACTCGGGTGGTTGCGGTCGCGCACCATCAGGCGCTTCAGCTCACCTAGGTTATTCTGGGTGATGCCCATCAGGCGGTTCTCGTCAATGACGAGCATCCCGAGGCGGTCGCAGATGTCGAGCAGCTCGGGCGTGGGCGGGTTGTGCGAGGTGCGGTACGCATTGCAGCCGAAGGACTTGAGCTGCCGGATGCGCCATTCCTGGAGCGCGTCGGGGATGGCCGAGCCCACGCCCGCGTGGTCCTGGTGGTTATTGGTGCCGGTCAGCTTCACGTGCTTGCCGTTGAGGAAAAAGCCCTCGTTGGCATCAAAGCGAATGGTGCGGATGCCAAATTTCGTCTGGTACTCATCCACCACCTGCCCACCCTGCCGCACGCGCGTCACGAGGGTGTAGAGGTAGGGCGTTTCGAGCGACCACAGGTGCGCCCCGGCCACCGCGATGCGGCTACCTAGGTCCTGCTGCCCGGCCCCGGCCACCCGCACTTGGGTAGCGGGGCTAGTGGCCACCGTTTTACCTTCAGCATCTAGTACCGTCTGGGTCACTTCTACTAGCTGGGCCGTGGTGCTGCCGTTGGCCAGCGTGGCCTGAGCCGTGACCGTGGCCGCGCTGCCCGCCACCTGCGTCGTCACGAATGTGCCGTTCGGGGCCACGTGCACGGGGGCGGTTTTGGTTAGCCACACGTGGCGATAGATGCCGGCGCCCTCGTAAAACCAGCCTTCTTCCATCGTGGCATCCACGCGCACGGCTATCACGTTGGGCTTGCCGTCGTAGTTGAGGTAGTCGGAAATGTCGTACTGGAAGCCGTTGTAGCCGCTGGCCTCGGTGCCTAGGTAATGCCCATTCACCCACACGATGGAATTGCGAAACACCCCATCAAATTCTAGACTGATGCGGCGCCCTAGGTCGGTGGCGGGCACCGCAAACGACTTGCGGTACCAGCCCACGCTGGCATCTGGGAACGGCCGGCCGATGGCCTTGAAGCCGTGGCTAAAGCTAGCTTTCTCCGAGAAAGGCTGCTCCACGGCCCAGTCGTGGGGCAGGTCGAGCTGGCGCCAGGCGCGGTCATCGAAGTTGGCGGCGGCGGCCCCGTCGCCGTAGCCGGTTTTGGCCAGGTAGGAGAAGTAGCCGAGGCCATTGTTGAAATCGCGCTGGGGGTCAAACGGATGGCCGTAGGCGAAGCGCCAGTCGAAGTCCATCAGCAAATGCTCGCGGCCAGTTGTCGGCGCGGCCTGGCTGCGTAAGGGCCCGGCCGCTCCAGCCAGTAGGAACACGAGTAGGGTGAGTAATGGGCGGGAAGACATAGGGGGTGACTGAAGTAAAGTTTGATTACCAGGCCGAGCCCTGGCTGAAAGTCTCAGCACAGGCACGAAGGCCGAACCTAGCGGGCGGGCTACAAAGCAAAAAAGACCAGAATAGCTACTGGCTACTCCGGTCTTTTTTCAGCAAACTATGCGCAGCTTAATAGCCAGGGTTCTGGGCGATACCCCAAGTCTGCACATCCTGCAACTCGATGGGCAACAGCGGAATGGGGTTCACTACCCCGGTCGTGATGCTGTGGGTGCGGGCGCGGGTGGCTACGTCGGCGGGCAGGGAGCTAAAGTAGCGGCCCGTGCGCACGAGGTCCCAGTAGCGCAGCGACTCCTCGCCAAACTCGACGCGGCGCTCGTGCCAGATGGCGGTGAGCAGCGCCGAGCCCGAGAGGCCCGTAATGTCGGGCAGGGTGCCGGCCGGCACGTTGGCGGGGGCGTAGGCCGTCGAGCCCACGGTGGTGCCGGGCGGGCGGGTCGAGAGGCGGGCGCGGGCGCGCACTTGGTTGACGAGCGTGATGGCTTCGCTGTTGCGGCCGAGCTGGGCGGCGGCCTCGGCCTTCATCAGCAGAATGTCGGCGTAGCGCATCTTGCGCACGTTTTGGGAGGCCGACTGGGGCGCGGGGGGTGCCGCAATCGCCACTTTGCGGCTGAGGTAGCCCGTCGCGTTAAAGCCAGGGTCTACGGTATTGGTCACCCCTAGCACCACGTCACCGTTCTTAATGAAAGTGACTTCGCGGCGCGGGTCGTTGGCCTCAAACTCGCTGTACAGGCTCTGCGTCGGGTTGTTGAAGCCGTAGCCGAAGGTGGCGCGGTTGTTCTGGAACACGTTGTTAGCCGTACCCGTCGAGATGGGGCCGTAGCTATCGTTGGAGGCCGCGAACTGAATTTCAAATACCGACTCGCTGCTGTTCTCGCCAATATCCTGGTGGATGGCGGCGTAGTTGGGGTACAAGCTGTACTGGGCCGACGTGATAACGGTGTTCGTCAGGTCGTACACTTCCTGCCAGGTGTGGTTGTTGGTGTTATCAGTACCGAGCTGGTACATGATAACGCGGGCCAGGTAGCCGTTGGCCGCCCCCTTGGTAGCGCGGCCTAGGTCACTCGAGGCCAGTGCGCCCTTCTCGGGCAGCAGCGCGGCAGCGGCTTTCAGGTCTTTCTCGATGAAGGCGTAGGTTTCGGCGATAGTGCTCCGCTTCACGTTGCCCGCATCAGTAGGCAGCACGGCCTGCTCAAACAGCGGCACGCCGCCGAAGGTCTTCACCAGGTTGAAGTAGAAGTAAGCCCGCAAAAATAGCGCCTCGCCCTTGAGGCGCGACTTCAACGTGGCATCGATGGTACCCGCGTCGATGTTGTTAATCACGGTATTAGCCCGTGCGATGCCCGTGAAACTGTGCGTCCACAAGCTGGCAACAATTAGGTTGGTGGTCGGCACCGACCAGTTCTTGATTTCGGCTACTGCCCCGAAGTCGGTGGGGCTGCTGCCCTTCTCGGCGTCGTCGCTCAGGATGTCGCCAAACATCCACTCGAAGTGAACCGTCACGAAGTCACCCACCCCGAACTTGGGGCCTTGGTCCCAGCCGGCCACGTCATACACCGCGTTCACGGCCTGCACGGCGTTGGTAGCGTCGTTGAAGAGGTTGACTTGGGTAACGGTACCTAGGGGGTCTTTATCAAGAAAGCTTTTGCAGCCGGGGGCCATACCCAGTAGGGCCGCGAAGGCCAGCATACGGGCGGTAGAATAGGTTTTCATCTGTTATAGCGGGTGGGAATAGTCTTAAAACTGTACGTTGAAGCCCAAGCGGTAAGTACGGGGCTGGGGGTAGTTGCCGTAGTCTACACCGTAGGCCAGTGGGTTGCCGTAGTAGCCGCTCGACGAAATCTCGGGGTCCAGGCCCCGGTACTTCGTAACGGTGAACACGTTGTCGACCGAAGCAAACACCCGGAAGCCGTTGATTTTGAATTTTTCAAGCACGGTCTGGGGCAGCGAGTAGCCCAGCTCCATGTTGCGGGCGCGCAGGTAGCTGGCATTCTCCACAAAGCGGCTGCTCAAGGCGTCGTTGGTGGTGGCCGCCGACGTCATGCGGGGCTGGTTGCTGTTGGGGTTGCTGGGGGTCCAGCGGTCCATGCGGTCGGCATAGAAGTTGGTCCAGATGTTGGCAATGGCGCTCGACTTGTCCAGGTTGATGGCCGCGGCGTTGAGCGCCTCGGCACCCTGCACCCCGTAGAGGAGGATTTTGAAGTCGAAGTTGCTGTAGTTCAGATTTAGCGAAGCGCCGTAGGTGAAGCTCGGCGTGGCGCTGCCCAGGTAGGTGTTATCGGTGGCGTCGATTTTACCGTCGCCGTTGGTGTCCTGGTACTTCACGTCGCCAGCTTTCGCAGTGGGCTGGATGGGGGTACCACCGGCACTCACGTAGCTAGTAGCCTCGTCCTGGGTGTGGAAGACGCCCAGCGCCTGCAAGCCGTAGAAGTAAGCAATTTCGTGGCCCACGTCGGTGCGGGTCGTGAAGCCGATTTGGGTGTTGCCGCTGGCGATGGGGTTAGCCCCACCCAGGCTCGTGATAACGTTGTTGATTTTGGTGAAATTCACCCCCACGTTATACCCGAGCTTGCCGATTTCATTGCGGTAGCTCAGGGCTAGCTCCAGGCCGCGGTTGCGCAGCGTGCCCACGTTGGCGCTGGCGGGTGCCTGGCCCAAGTAATCCGGCACGGGCAGCAGGGCAATCATGTCCTTGGTCGTGCGCTGGAAGTAGTCGCCGGTGAAGGTCAGCTTGCTATCCAGGAAAGAGGCATCGATACCGATGTTGCCCGTCTCAGCCGTTTCCCACTTCAGGGCCGGGTTGCTGAGCGTGGCGATGGCCAGGCCCGGGGCGCGCGACTGGTCGGCGCCAAACACGTAGTTCTGGTTGTTGACGGCCGTCGAAGCGTAGCCGTAGTTAGGCGCGGCGTTCTGGTTGCCCACGCGGCCCCAGCTGGCGCGCAGCTTCACCTGCGATACGGCAGCTACATCCTTCAGGAAATTCTCGTTAGAAACGTTCCAGGCGGCACCCACCGATGGGAACACGCCCGTGCGGTTGGAACCTAGGAAGCGCGACGTTTGGTCGAAGCGCAGGGTACCCGTCACGAGGTAGCGGTCGCGGAAATTGTAGTTGGCGCGGCCGAAGTACGAGAGCAGCGAGCCATCATACTGCGAGCTGCGGATGGTAGAGTTGGCCGCGCGGGCGGCCGAGATGTATTGCAAAGTTGCATCGGCGGGCACGTCGTAGCCGGTCACCGAGATGCCGTTGCCGTAGCCGCGCTGCGCTTCCTGCCCTAGGGTAAAGGAGAGGTTGCTGTTATCCGCGAAGGTCTTGTTGTAGTTGAAGTAGTTCGACCACACCCACGAAATGTTCTCGTTGCGCGTCTCGATGAGGGTGCTTTGCGTGCGCCGGTCATTGGGCCCTAGGTAGTACTGCGGCAAGTACACCTTGGGGTGAAAGTTGTTGTAGTTGATGCCGAACGTGGAGCGGAACGTCAGGTTCTTGAGCAGCGCTACGTCGAGGTAGGAGCTGGTGAAGAGCGAGGTATTTGCCGTTTTGTTGTACTGCTGCTCGGTAAGGTAGCGCGCCAGGTTGGGCGTGAAGCTCGTCACGTTGTTGTACGCGTAGCTACCATCCGCATTGTAGGGCGAGCTGATGGGGTTGGCCTGAATGGCATTTTGCAGCACCGTGCTGTAGCCCGTGTTGCCGTTGGCGTCCAGGCCGCCGGTTTGGTTCGAGTTGGTGAAAGTGGCCGATACGCCCGCTTTCAGAAACTTGGTCAGCGTGGCGTCGTCGTTCAAGCGCACCACATACTTGCGGTAGCCCGACTGCTGAATGATGCCATTCTGCTGGAAATAGCTGCCGCTGATGAGGTAGCGGTTCTGCTCAGTGCCGCCCGAGGCCGACAGGCTGTAGTTGGTAATCAAGCCTTTCTGCAACACCAGCTTCTGGTAGTCGGTGCCGGTGGCACCGCCAGTCAGGGCGCTAGTCAGGAGGGGGGTCAAGTCAGCCGGCACCACCACGTTATCGTTGGTGTAGGCCTCCGATACCAGCGTGGCGTACTGCTGGGCATTGGTGAGGGGCAACTGGCGCCGAATCTCCTGGAAGCCCGTGTAGCCAAACAGGTTGAACTGCGTTTTGCCCGCCTTGCCGTGCTTGGTGGTGATAATAACCACGCCGTTGGCGCCGCGCGAGCCGTAGATGGCAGTAGCCGAAGCGTCCTTCAGGATTTCGGTCGATTCAATATCAGTCGGCAGCAGGAAGCTAATATCCCCCGTTTGCACGCCGTCTACCACGTACAGCGGGTCGCTGTTGTTGATGGTACCCACGCCCCGCACCCGGATGCGGGTGCCCGCACCCGGCTGGCCGCTATTGGCGGTAATGTCCACGCCGGCTACCCGTCCTTGCAGGGCCTGCACCGGGTCGGCGGTGGCTACCTGGGTTAGCTGGGCGTTGCTCACGCTGGCCACGGCGCCCGTGAGGTCGCTCTTACGGGCCGTGCCGTAGCCCACTACCACTACGTCGTTGAGGCTCTGCGCATCCGCGTCGAGCGTAACGCGAAAGTCGGTTTTAGTGCCGATGGGCACCTCCTGCGTTTTAGCGCCTACCGAGCTAATAACCAAGGTAGTAGCTCCGGCCGGCAACCCCAGCTGAAATTTGCCGTCAACGCCCGCCGTAACGCCAGTAGTGGTGCCCTTTACCAGGATGGTAGCGCCGGGAATGGCTTCGCCCTTGGTATCGGTTACAACGCCCTGCACGGTGCGCTGCTGCGCAAAGGCTAGGGTAGTGCTGCACGCCAGCACCGCCGCAGTCTGTAAAAAAGTCCTCATTAAGTAAAGTAAGAATTAGGTGAGAATCAGGGAATCAAAGGTGACGGTTAACTGACTATTTTTAGTAATGATATTTTATCGTTTTTTTGTATTAAAATGCGCGAAATGTCATGATACTTTATGCGTAAAATATTATTTATTAATATTTTAACTATCAAAACAGATTAGCTTCACATTTGATGTGGCTAGGCGTTTTATAGCGCTACGCTGGAAAATGCCCACTAAGCAACCCCTATCGCCATCCACTAGATGTCCTACTTAGCACCTAAGATTTGTGGGACGTACCTAGGGTCAGCCAGGTATAGTTTGCAGGGTATCGGTCACTCCGATGCTCCCCAACCGGCGCAGCATTTCGAGGCAGGCGCGGCTGTTGTGATAAGGGCACTTCCAGGGGCCCACCTTGTCTTCGCCGGGCATCGGGGAGTAGTCGGCGCGCACGCCCCAGTGCCATTCCCCCTGGCTGCGGTCCAGGATGTGCGCTTGGATAAAGCGCCAGGCGTCTTCGCTGCGGGCTTGAAACTGCGCATCGCCGCTCACCTCAAACGCGTTGTAGAAGCCCACTACCGCCTCGGCCTGCACCCACCAGTGGCGGTCGTCGGCCCAGTGGCCGCCGGGCGCCAGCTCGTAGCGCAGGCTGCCATCGGGGGCCAGCCCCTCGGCAGCGGCCTGCGCCATTTGCACGGCTACTTCTTGAAAGTGGATAACTAAGCAGGGCTCACCTAGGGTTTGCGCGGCTTCGAGCAGCAGCCAGGCCGCTTCTACGTCGTGGCCGAAGGAAATCGCATCGGGCTGCGGCTGCCAGTCCTCATCAAAAAACAGCGTGAGGTGCTGCGTCCTGGGGTCGATAATATGGTCTGTGAAGTTGAGCAGCAGCGCGTTGAGCTGTTGCCGCAGTTGCGGGTCGGGCCACACCTGGTAGAGCGTGGTGTACGCCTCCAGGATGTGGAGGTGGGTGTTCGTGGTTTTCTGCGCGTTGGCGTCCTTGTCGCTTAGGCGCAGGTCGTCGATGGACTGCCAGTCGCGGGCAAAGGCCTCGTAGTAGCCGCCCCGCAGCCGGTCGAAGCCACCCAGCTCGATGCTGTAAAACAGCGTCTGGGCGTGGGCCAGCGCCGTTTCGTCGCCGCTGGCGCGGCAGTACTCGGCCAACCCGTAGAGGCTGAAGGCCAGGGCGTATAGCTGCTTTTTGGTATCGAGCGGCTGCCCTAGGTAGTCCACCGTCCAGTACACGCCGCCGTGGTCGGGGTCGAGAAAATGGATAGTGAGGTATTCATACGCCCGGCGAGCCACCGCTAGGTGCGCCGGGTCTTGGCTGCGGCCGTAGGCCGCCGCAAACGTCCACAGGATGCGGGCATTCAGCACCGAACCCTTGGGCGCGCGCGGGTTGGGCTGGTTGTCAGCACTCACTTGGCCGTAGAAACCACCGTGCTCATGGTCGGGCACGCAGGTCATCCAGTAGCCCAGAATGTTGTCCAGCTCTTGTTGAAAGTCAGCAGCTTGCAGCATGGAATGCGAAAAGAACGAGGCAAGTGAGCCTAGGGGATGCGCCGCCTCCCCTACCCTCCCCTGGCGTAGTTACAAGGTGTGGGCGTGCGCCGCGTTGGCCACGCGCTCAGCCAGCGTAGGCGTTGGGATGGTTTGATTCTTATCAATCAGCTCATTAATGCGCTGCACCGAGGCCGCCGAGCGCAGCCCGTCTTCGGGTGTGTGCACCACGTAGTCGAGCAGTTGGGCCAGGGTCGAGGTGGCCACGTGCAGCCGGGTGTCGGACGAGGCGTAGTAGATGAACACCCGGCCGTCGTCGTCCAGAATCCAGCCGTTGCCGAAGGCCACGTTCGACACATCGCCCACGCGCTCCTCGCCCTCGGGGGCCAGGAAGTAACCGGCCGGCTTGTGAATAATGCGGGTCAAATCGTCGAGCGCCGTCATGAACACGTACAGCACGTAGCGCAAGCCGGCGGCCGTATTGCGCACGCCGTGGGCTAGGTGCAGCCACCCTAGGTCGGTTTTGAGCGGCGCGGGACCTAGGCCGTTTTTCAGCTCCGAAATGGTGTGGTACTGCTTCTTGTCGATGATAACTTCCTCCATCACCCGGGCCGTCTCGATGGTGGCCGACAGGCCAAAGCCGATGCCGCCGCCCGAGCCGGCTTCGATAAAGCCATCCTGCGGGCGGGTGTAGAAGGCATACTGGCCCTGCACCAGCTCGGGGTGCAGCACCACGTTGCGCTGCTGGGCCGAGGTGGTAGTCAGGTCGGGCAGGCGTTCCCAGTGCACGAGGTCCTTGGTGCGGGCGATGCCGCATTTGGCCAGCGCGGCCGACTGGTCGGCTTCCGGAGCGCTGGGGTCGCGGCGCTCGGTGCAAAACAGGCCGTACACCCAACCATCCTCGTGGGCCACTAGGCGTATGTCGTACACGTTGGTGTCGGGCTCGTCGGTTTCGGGCATCGTCACGGGGTGGTCCCAGAAGCGGAAGTTGTCGATGCCGTTCGGGCTTTCGGCCACCGCAAAAAACGACTTGCGGTCGGCGCCCTCCACCCGCGCCACCACCAGGTAGCGCCCCTGCCACTTGATGGCGCCCGCGTTGAACACGCCATTCACCCCGATGCGCTCCATCAGGAAGGGGTTGGTACTGGGGTTGAGGTCGTAGCGCCAGGCCAGCGGCGCGTGGGCGGCCGTGAGCACGGGGTGCGCGTAGCGGGTGTATACGCCGTTGCCGAGGGCTTCGGGGTGGTTAGGCCGGTGCAGCAACTCGTGGTGGGCGGTTTGCAGCAGGTGCAGGCGGGAGGTAAAAATAGGGGCCATGTTTCCAGCAGTTGTTGAGCCGTTAGCTACTAGCTGCTGGCTTGCCGTTTGAGGTAGAGAAAGGATAGAATGCAGTTGCTAAAATATTAGCAGTCATTACATAAAATGAGTATCAATCAAAAACTAGTCGTCGCCTAGGCGGTTCCACCAGGTCTTCTTCAGGATGAAGCCGATGACTGCCAACAGGGCCACCGTGATGGCCAGCGGCCCGTGCTGCCGCAGTAGCAGGTACATAGGCAGAATGGTGAGGCCCAGCTGCGCCACGATGCCGAGCACGACATTAAGCATATTGCGCCCGAAGTTGCGGTTGGGCTGAAAGCCCGGCTCCTGCGCCCGCACCTCGGCCAGCACCGGCCCCCAAAAACCCCAGGGCCGCACCGTACGGTAGAAGTGCTGGAGCACCGCCGCCTCGGTGGGTGGCGCCAGGTAGGTGCCCCCGATGGAGCCCGCCAGCGAGATGCCAAACAGCACCGGAAACCAATAGAGCAGGTTGCCGGACGGGATGAACAGCCCGAAGACCATCGCCGCCACGATGCCCGCGAGCATTCCCGTGAAAAAGCCCGTGGCGTTGAAGCGCCACCAATGCCACTTGAGCACGTTGGCGGCGATGTAGCCGCCGTAGAGCGCCGACACGATGAACTGAAGCACCGTGTTTACATCCTTGGCCAAGAAGCCCAGGGCCACGCCGGCCGCCACTACCAACACCCCCACCAAGTAATTGGTCGAAATGATGCGCCGGGTGCTGGCCTGCGGGTTGATGTACTTGAGGTAGATATCGTTCACCACGTAGGCCTGTGCCGCATTCACGGTGCCGCTAAACGTGCCCATGAAGGCCCCCAGCAAGCCCGTGAGCACCAGCCCCACCAGCCCGGTGGGCAAGAAGTTGTTGATAGTCTGCGGCAGAATGCGCTCGAAGTCGATGGTGCCATCGGGCGCCTGCAAGTTCATTTGGCGGTAGTAGAGCAGCCCCAATACGGTGAGGCCCACGATGAGCGCGTAGCGAATGGGCAGCAGAATGATGGACACGAACCCGCTCATTTTGCTAGCGTCCTCGGGCGAGCGGGTGCTCAGGATTTTCTGCATGTCGTAGTTGGGCGCCGGGCCCGCCAGCGACGCAAACACGCCCTTGAAGGCCATCATCATGAAGAAAACTCCGAACAGCGAGTAGCCGTCGCTGGAGATTTTGCTGTTAACCTCCGGGATAATCCGCGACCAGTCGAGCCCCAGCCGCCACCCAAAAAACGGGTTGAACCAGCCCGCCGGCACGGCCAGCTCGTGGCCTTGCAGCTTGACGTAGGCGATGCCGGCAATGGCCACGCAGGCCACCGTCATGACGGCGTACTTGATAATATCGCCCAGCACGATGCTATGCATGCCCCCCACAATGGAGTAAAACATGGCAAACAGCGTGAACACGATGCCGTACACGTGCGGCACGTACTGCGGCGCCACCGCGAAGGGCACATAGCCGCGCACCAGCTCCCAAGGGATAAAAATCTCGACAAACTTGCCTAGGCCCACAAAACCGTAGGCCAGAAAGCCCAGGCAGCTGAGCAGCGCAAACGCGATAACCACTTGGTGCGAGGCCCGCACGCCCGGCCCGCGCTGCCCGAAGCGGGTGGCCAGCCACTCGGCCCCCGTGGAGGCATTGGAGCGGCGCAGCCAGCGCGAGAGGTACATCATCAAAAACACCTGGTTGAACACCGGCCAGAGCCAGGGTATCCAGATGCTTTTCATGCCGTACACGAAGCACAAGCTCACCATCCACATGGTGCCGCTGATGTCGAACATGTCGGAGGCGTCGCTCAGCCCCAGCTTGTACCAGGGCAGCGTGCGCCCGCCCAGCATGTAGCTGTCCTTGTCCTGGCTCGATTTTTTGCGGTAGTAGAAGCCAATAAATACCGTCGCCAGCAGGTAGGCCGCGATGATAAGAAAATCGATTAGCTGAAGCTTCATGCAGCAAAGTGGGTGGGAACTGCCAGCCGGCGGCGCGGGGCGAGCCGCTAGGTTAACAGGGAGAGTAGCCACGCCTAGGTTGCCAATTTTGTAGCGGGCCACTCGTGGTAAAAGAGGCTCTAGGCCAGCAGGCTAGGCGGGAAAACAACGGGCTACAAAGGTCTATTCAGAAGCACTCGTTAACTAATGCTTTTATAGCAATTAATTGTAGCGAATTAACAGAAACTTCTTTCGCCGCACCCGCTCAAATCTCCCTATAAGCTACTATTAAGCTAAATAGACCTTATTAGCTCAGTCAGATTCTGATTTTACACTGATAGCATTTTGTTATTACAGCGTAATTTTATTGCTGGCCACCTATCTATTTGCCCCATGAGACAGGAAATCATGCGCGAAATCACGCCGCTCACGCAGAGTGATTGCTTCACTTTGTTCTCGCGGGTGAAGGAGGAGTTTGACTTTCCGCTCCATTACCACGAGGAGTATGAGCTGAACCTGATTCTCAACGCCGGGGGGGCCAAGCGCATCGTGGGCGACCACGTGGAGGAAATCACCGATGTGGAGCTGGTGCTCGTGGGGCCCAACCTCTACCACGCCTGGTTTACGCACAAATGCCAGGGCAAGCAGATTCGGGAAATTACCATTCAGTTTCACAAGGACCTGTTTGAGGACCGGCTGCTGCGGCGCAATCAGCTCAGCTTTATTAAGACCATGTTCGACATGGCGCAGCGGGGCGTTTTGTTTGCCCCCGACACCACCGAGCGCTTGCTGCCGCGCCTGCTGGGCCTGGAGCAGAAGCACGGCTTCGACTCGGTGCTGGAGCTGTTTTCCATCTTGCACGACCTCTCCACGTCGCGCAACATGCGCATGCTGTCCGGCACCTCCTCCGACAACGAGCAGCTCAACCACCACAGCCGCCGCATCGAGAAGGTATTTGAGTACATGAACGCCAACTACAGCCGGCCCATTACGCTGGCCGAAGTAGCCAAAGTGGCCAACATGCCCGAAACCTCGTTTAGCCGCTTCATCAAAAAGCGCATCGGCAACACCTTCATCGATAGCCTCAACGAGATTCGGCTGGGCCACGCCACGCGCCTGCTCATCGACACCACCCACAACGTGACGGAAGTGGCCTACAAGTGCGGCTTCAATAACATTTCCAACTTCAACCGCACTTTCAAGCAGCGCAAAGGCTGCACCCCCAAGGAGTTTCGCAGCAACTTCTCGGGCAGCCGGATATTCATCTAATAGCCAGTAGCTTGGGCTTTGTAGTCCAAGCTACTGCTACTGCCGCGCAGACGACCCGCGGACTACTAACGACACCGGTAGCTCTACCGTTTGCGGCTGGGCCGCCGCCGGGCGCTCGTCGCTCAGCTTGGCGAGCAGCACGTTGATGAGGGCCTCGGCGAGGGCTTCCACGGGCTGCGCAATGGCGGTGATGGTGGGCGAATGCAGTCGAAACAGGTCGTTGTCATCGAAGGAGATAACGGCCAGCTCCTGCGGGATGCGGCGCCCTAGCTGCGCAATTGCCTCTAACCCTAGGGTAGCCAAAGAGTTGTTGGCAAAAATAACCGCCTCGCAGGCAGGATTATCCTGCAAGAACTGGTGGATGGCCGCGATACTTTGCTCCCTAACGCTATCATCATCGAAGTTCAACGGCACGTGCTGCACCTGAGCCGGCTGGCCGGCCTCCTGCATCGCACGGGTATAGCCTTGCTGGCGGGCCGCCATCTGGGTCTGGGTTGACTCGGTGGTAAGAAAGGCGATGCGGGCAACGCCTTGGTCGAGCAGCAGTTGCGTGGCCTGGTACACGCCAGCGGCATTATCCACCCCGACGTAGTCGGTGGCTAGGCCGGGTAGATAGCGGTCAAAAAACACGGTTGGCACGCCGCTTTTCAGCAGCTGCTCCAGCTCCGCTTCCACGCCGGCGGGCGGCGCAATAATGTAGCCATCAAGGTGTTGCTCCTGAAATAGGGCAATCAGGTCTTTGGCCTTGGCCGCACTATCATCGGTGCTGCTATAGAGCACGCGGTAGCCACGCGCCGAAGCGTGCCGCTCCACGAGCCGGGCCACGGTGGCGAAGAACGGATTGGAGATGTCCTCGATTATCAGCCCGATAACGTGCGTTTTGCCAGTGCGCAGGCTCTTGGCCAGCTGGTTGGGCCGGTAGCCCACCTGCGCTACGTACTGCATCACGCGCTCGGCCAGGGCGTCGCTGATGCGGTATTCCTTGGCCTTACCGTTCAAGACAAGCGACACCGTGGTGATAGACACCTCTAAATGCCTGGCAATGTCGTGAATGAGAGTTCGCTTTTTCAAATCAACTGCGCTGGGAGAGTGCTACGCCACCAAGTAGGCGGCGCCAAATACGCCGGCACTATCACCAAGCAAGGGCTTGACGACCGGGGCTTCAAACTGGTGGTCGAACACGTGCGCGTTCACGCTGGCCACTCCTGCCTGGTAGAGGCAGTCAATATTACCTACGCCGCCCCCAATTACGATTACATCCGGGTCCAGCACATTGATTAACCCGCTCAGGGCCAAGCCGAAGAAGCTAGTGAGTCGGTCCATGGTTTGGGTGGCCGCCGCGTCGGAGCCGGCGGCGGCCCGGCTCGCGATGTCGGGGAGCCGGCGCGCCTGCCCGCTCTGCTGGGCGTAGTAGCGCTCCAGGGCGGGGCCCGCCAGAATGCTCTCGTTGCAGCCCGTTTTGCCGCAAAAGCAGGGGTAGCCCTCGACTTCGCTGAGGTAGTTGTGGCCCCACTCGCCGGCAATGCCGTGAAAGCCCTCGATAACCTGATTGTTCACGACCAGCCCGCCGCCCACCCCCGTACCTAGGATGATGCCAAACACCACTTTAGCCGCCGGAAACTGCTGCTTCACCACCCCCAGCCGGGCCTCGGCCAGGGCAAAGCAGTTGGCGTCGTTGGCAATAACAACTTGCATAGCAAGCAGCTGCTCTAGGTCGGCGCGCAGGGGCTGGCCGTTGAGCACGGTGGCATTGCAGTTTTTTATCAGGCCCGTTTTGGGCACGGTGGTGCCGGGCGTGCCGATGCCTAGCCGGGCCGGGCGGTAGCCCGCGGCGGCCGCCATGTGCTGCACCAGTTGCGCAAGCTGGCCCAAGATGTGCGCGTAGCCTAGGTCGGCGCCGGTGGGCACGCGGTGCCGAAACAGCACCTCCGGCTCCTGCGCCGACCGCAAAATAACGCCTTCTATTTTGGTGCCGCCTAGGTCGATACCCCAGATATTCTCGTGTTGGTTAAAGCTATTCACGTAGTGCGTGGTAATGATGAATGCGACCTAGGCGCGCCCGCCGGGCCGCGGTTTAGTGGTAGAGTAATGCGCCGATACTCACGGCTTGGCCGCGGCCGGGCGGGGCCACTGGTCGGTGCGAAACGGCGCGGCCGGTAGGCCATCCTTGTTGTAGAGGTTACCCAGGGGGTTATTGGCCCAATCGTAGCGCACGGCTACCGGCACGGGCACGGCGGCGCACGTCAGCACTACTTCTGAGCCAACCAATGTGGCGGCGGCCCAGTGAAACTGCTGGTCGGCCCCGGCCACGGCGAAGCCGCTGAGGGTGGAGTTGCCCGTTTTCAGGGTCAGGCCGGCGCCTAGGTTCGTAAACGTGAGGCGCGCCTGGTTGCCGCGCACGCTCAGGCGCTGAAAGGTGGGGCCGGCGGCCACCACCTGCTTGTCGCCATAGGCTACCTGGCGCGCCACCAGGGTCAGCCGGTGGCCAACATCCTGCTTGTTAGCAGGATGAATATCCGCGCCGTCGCCGATGTCGATGGCCACCACCATGCCGGTGCGCGGCAGGGCCAGCGCCTGGGCCTGGGCTTCACGCAGTTCGGCCCAGTCCGACTCGGCCGGGAAGGGCAGCACCGGCGTGAAATTGGCCAGCTGCACAAACAGGAACGGCACCTCGGCCCCCCAGCGGGCGCGCCAGTCGCGGATGAGCGCCGGAAACAGCGTGCGGTACTGGGCCGCGCGGCCCACGTTGCTCTCGCCCTGGTACCAGATGATGCCCTTGAGCGCGTAGGGTAGCAGAGGCGCTATAATGCCGTTGTAGAGCACCGTGGGGGTGTTTTGGGCGTCCTTTTCCAGCGGCTCGGGGCGCGTAGGGCGCTGGGCCAGCGCCGTTACTTTGTCCTGGAAGTCGGGTAGCTGCTTCAGGGCCTCCGGGCTCACCCAGGCTTCGGCCGGGGTGCCGCCCCAGGGGCTGCTAATCAGGCCAATGGGCACGTGGTAGCGCTGGTAGAGGTCGCGGGCAAAGAAGTAGCCCACGGCCGAAAAGCTGCCGGCCGTGCCGGGGCTGCACACCTTCCAGTCATAGCCTTCGTTCTCGGTTTGGGGCTGGTAGGCCACCACTTTTTTCACCGTGAACTGCCGAATCTGTGAAAAATCGGCCATCGCCACTTCCTGCTCGGCGTTCACAATCAGGGGGTAAGCGCCGGGCGCGGGCGCGTTGCGGTCGCGCAGCGGCAGCTCCATGTTCGACTGCCCGGAGGCGAGCCACACGTCGCCCACCAGCACGTCTTCGAGCGTAATCGTATTCTGGCCTTTGACTACCAGCGTGTAGGGCCCGCCGGCCGGCGTGGCGGGCAGCGCCACCTGCCACTTGCCATCGGCACCGGGCGTAGCCGAATAGGTTCGACCTAGGAACGTTACCGTCACTTGCTCGCTGGCGGCGGCCCAGCCCCAGACGGGCACGGGCACATCGCGCTGCACCACCATGTGGTCGCCCACCAGGGCCGGCAGCCGCACGGTGGCCCTAGCCCCGAGGCTGCTCCCCCACCCTAGCACTACTAACGCGACTAATCGCTTGTTTTTAAGCTCGTTCAATTGAAAAACTTGATAATGGGTACTACTTCAAACTAGCCCCGCGAGGCGGACAAAGCCAAATGTATCGCGTGTTTCGGACCGCGCAACCGGCTACCTAGGCCCTAGCCCTGGCCTCATTCAGCGGCTACTTTTTCTAAACAATGCGCTGCTACCATAGCTGTGGCTGTTTGACTAGCATTTTCAGCTGATTAGCTTTTCTATTCCGGTGGCAACTTCGCTAAACTATTCCTTACTTTGTGAGCTGCTAAAACCTATTAGTGAGCAAATATCGGCCTTTTTTCGGTTTGTTACGCTGCATAGGATAGTCTTTTTGCTGACAGCCACCGTTCGCCCGGCGAAGCAACTAGACAATCTCTCATTTTCTTTCCTACTATGGTCGTCAAATACTTCATTCTGGGCGCGTTGCTGGTAGCGGGCCCGGCTGGCTGGGCTCAGCGCGGCGCCGTTTTCCACGTAAAGTCGCCGGACGGCCAGCTCGACCTTACCGTGCAGACTGGCGCCACGCTCAGCTGGGCGGTGCAGCACGCGGGCACGCCCATCCTCACGCCCTCGACCCTGTCACTGACGCTGGCCGGGGGCGAGGTGCTGGGGCACCACGCCGTAGTGACGAGCGCTAAAACCGCGGCCGTGAATACGGCCATCCTGGCCCCGGTTTATAAGAAGCGTGAGGTAATCGACCAGTACAACCAGCTGACGCTGAATTTAAGAGGCAATTACGGCCTGGTGCTGCGCGCCTACAACGACGGCGTGGCGTACCGCTTCTTTACCCGGCGCAAGGGCCGCCTCACCATTGCGCATGAGGAGGCGACCTTCAATTTTGCCCAGGATTACGCGACCTTAATTCCCTTCGTGCGCGACTTACGGGTGCCGACCGACCCGTACATGTCGTCGTTTGAGGCCCTATATTCTCCGTACAAGCTGTCGCAGATAAAGCCTGATTCGCTCGCTTTCCTGCCCGCCCTGGTGGCGGTGGGCAGCACCAAGAAGGCCGTGGTGCTGGAGTCGGACGTAGAGGACTACCCCGGCATGTTTGTGCGGGCCAACGGGGCGGCCACCCCGGGCCTGCACGGCGATTTTGCCCGCTACCCGGCCACTGAGGCGGCCGGTGGCTTTCATAATATGCAGCTAGTAGTGCCCCGGCGCGAAGATTTCTTAGCCAAAACCAGCGGTACCCGCACGTTTCCGTGGCGGGCCGTGGTCGTGAGTTCGGAGGATAAGGAGTTGCTCAACAACGATATGGTGTATAAGCTCGCGGCCCCGTCGCGGGTAAAGGACCCGTCGTGGATAAAGCCGGGCAAGGTGGCCTGGGACTGGTGGAACGACTGGAACCTGACACACGTCGATTTCAAGGCCGGCATCAACACCCCTACCTATAAGAAGTACATCGATTTTGCGGCGGCCAACAAGCTGGAGTACGTGATTCTGGACGAAGGATGGTCGCAGGAAACCGACATTCTTCAGCCGTCGCCGGCCATCGACTTGGCCGAGCTGCTGGCCTACGCCCAACAGCGGGGGGTAGGGATTATTTTGTGGGCTAACTGGCACGCCATCAGTGAGAAGATGGACGCCGCCTATGCCCAGTACGCCAAAATGGGGGTGAAAGGCTTCAAGATTGACTTCCTGGACCGCGACGACCAGAAGATGGTGATTTCGTCGTACAACCTGGCCCAAAAAGCGGCCGAGCACCACCTACTCGTCGATTTTCACGGCATGCACAAGCCCGACGGCTTGCAACGCACCTACCCCAACGTGCTGAACTACGAAGGCGTGAAAGGCCTGGAAAACAGCAAGTGGACGCCCCACGACGATGTGCCGCGCTACGACGCGACCCTGCCCTTCGTGCGGATGCTGGCCGGGCCCCTCGACTACACGCCCGGCGCCCTGCGCAACGCCACCAAAGCCGAGTTTCGGCCCAGCCACTCGCTGCCCATGAGCCAGGGCACGCGCTGCCACCAACTAGCTATGTACGTGGTGTTTGAGGCCCCGCTCCAGATGCTGGCCGACAGCCCCAGCGCCTACCAGAAAGAGCCCGAGAGCACGGCTTTCATCGCCGCCGTACCCACCACCTTCGACCAAACCACCGCCCTGGCCGGCCAGGTAGGCGAGTACGCGGCCCTGGCCCGCCGCAAGGGCGACACCTGGTACGTAGGCGCGCTCAGCAACTGGACCGCCCGCGACCTGACGCTGGACTGTTCCTTCCTGGGCACTGGCACCTACGAGGCCGTGATTTTCCGCGATGGCCCCAACGCCGACCGCGATGCCACTGACTACCAGCGCGAAGTGCGGCGCGTCACGGCCAACGACAAGCTAACGTTGCACCTAGGTAGTGGCGGCGGCTGGGCGGCCCGGATTTATCCGGTGCGTTAGGCTGGGCACGCAATCTACTTGCGTAGGGGCAGAAACCAGTAGTCCGGGTGGTAGGCGCTCAGCTACCTCAAAATCACTTTAGCCGGCTTGGTGCGTCCGCGTAGGTGGTAGTTATTAGCAAAATACTATTAGTGTATTTGCGCCCCCAGTTTGCCATAAAATAGCTACTGGCATTCCTAGGCACTGCTTTGGTTGGCGGGCTTTACGCAACTGCGCGGAGTGAGTGTTAAATCAGTACAAGTAAATGCTGGTAAACTATTACTCGTGGGCAAAGAATCAATAGACCTTTGCAGTACCCCATAATAGCATAGGCTCCCTGCGTGGCCGCTAGCCAGTGTAAGCGTGCCGCAATACGCTGGTTTGGCTATGAGTTTACGGCCAAATTACTGGTTCGCAATGGTTTGCTGATTCGGTCAGCCGGTGCCTTCTTTCTCACCTACACTTCCCCTCGCTCTTCTTTGTGCGTTTTTTTTCTATTTCGGCGCGGCGCCTAGCCAGCCTGGCTAGTTTCGCTGTGCTGACCAGCCAGCTACCCGCTGCCGCTCAGCAAACCAACCTTGCTACCCGCTCCGACGGCGGCAAAACCACCCAGCCCATCCTCACGGGCTGGCGCTTTCACCAGGCGGGCAAAGATAACTGGGCACCCGCTACCGTGCCCGGCTGCGTGCACACCGACTTACTGGCCACCAAGCAAATAGAGGACCCGCTGTACCGCGACAATGAAATGAAGCAGCAGTGGATTGGCAAGGCTGATTGGGACTACGAAACCACGTTCGACGTGGCGCCCGCCACTTTACAGCGCCAGCACCTGGAGCTAGTATTTAAGGGCCTGGACACTTACGCTGACGTGACGCTCAACGGCCAGGCTATCCTGCACACCGACAACATGTTTCGGGAGTGGCGCGCCGAGGTAAAGCCGCGGCTCAAAGCCACCAGCAACCGCCTGCTCATTCACTTCCGCTCGCCCCTGAACGAGGTGGCTGACTTACCGAAGAAATACGGTTATAACTTGTTCGCTATCAACGACGAGCAGGCCATGGGCATTGTGGGCGACAAGGGCCCGGTGCTGAGCCCTTACACCCGTAAGGCACCCTACCACTACGGCTGGGACTGGGGCCCTAGGTTCGTGGGCGCGGGCATTTGGCAGCCGGTGCAGCTCGAAGGCTGGGACGCCGCCAAAATCACAGATTTTCACGTGGTGCAGCGCCAGCTGAGCGCGCAGGCCGCCCAGCTGAGCCTGGTGGTGGAGTATGAAGGCGCGGCTGCCGCCAGCGGCCCAGCCACCCTGGTGCTCGAAACCACCGGCCCCACCGGCCAGGCCGGGCCCCGCCTAGAGCAGGCCGTGACCTTGCAGCCCAACCGCCACGAAGTGACCGCCGAGCTGCGCCTGGATAATCCGCAGCGCTGGTTTCCGGTGGGCTACGGCGGGCAGCCGCTCTACTCGTTTAAGGCGCGCCTGGTGCAAGGTGGCAAGGCGGTAGATGAGGCCCGCACCCGCATCGGCCTGCGCACCATCGAGCTGCACCGCGAGAAAGACACCTACGGCAAGTCGTTTGAGTTTATCGTCAACGGCATCCCGATTTTTGCCAAGGGCGTGAACTGGATTCCGGCCGACATTTTTCAGACCCGCGTAACGAACCCGCGCTACCACAAGCTGCTGCAAGCCGCTAAGGACTGCAACATGAACATGGTGCGCGTGTGGGGCGGCGGCATCTACGAAAACCAGTATTTCTACGACACCTGCGACGAGATGGGCCTGCTCGTGTGGCAGGACTTCCTGTTTGCCTGCTCGTTCTACCCCGGCGACGAGGCGTTCAACAACAACGTGCGCGCCGAGCTGACCTACCAGGTGCGCCGCCTGCGCGACCACCCCAGCATCGCCATTTGGGTGGGCAACAACGAGAACGAGGTGGCCTGGCAGCAGTGGGGCGTGCCCGAAAAGATGGGCAGCCACAAGCTTGACGTGTGGAGCAACTACCTCAAGCTTTACCGCGACCTCATTCCGACCATTCTCAAAACGGAGGACCCTAGCCGGCCCTACGTGTCGTCGAGCCCGTCCTCGGATTTTGAGGATATGGCTGGCTCGCAGACCACCGGCGACATGCACTACTGGGACGTATGGGGCGGCACGGCCCCGCTCTCGGACTACGAAAAGCAGACGCCGCGCTTCATGAGCGAGTACGGTTTTCAGTCGTTCCCCGAGCTGAAATCGGTGCAGCAGTTCACGGTGCCCGCCGACCACGACATTGCCTCGCCCGTGATGAAAGAGCACCAGCGCAGCGCCGTGGGCAACCCGCGCCTGCAAGAATACCTGCTGCGCGACTACAAGGCGCCCAAGGACTTTGCCTCGTTTCTGTACGTGAGCCAGGTGCTGCAAGCCCAGGCCATTAAGCTGGCGGCCGAGCACCTGCGCCGCAACCGCCCGCGCACGATGGGCTCGATGTACTGGCAGCTCGACGACTGCTGGGGCGTGGCCTCGTGGTCGAGCATCGACTATTACGGCCGCTGGAAAGCCTTGCAGTACTACGCCAAGCGCTTCTACTCGCCGGTGCTGGTGAGCCCCCACGAGGAAGGCGAGAACGTGCGCATTTACGTGGTATCGGACCAGCAGGCCGCTACCCCGGCCACGCTGAACGTGCGCCTGCTCGATTTCAATGGCAAGGTGCTGTATAAGCAATCGGCTGCGTTGCAAGTAGAGCCCCTGACCAGCAAAGTGTACCTTGACATTCCGAAGGCCAAGCTGCTCAAAGGCCAGGACAGCAAGAAAGTAGTGCTAAGCTGCGAGCTGCAAGCCGGCGGCACCACGCTCTCGACCAACACCCACTATTTCGCGCTGCCCAAGGAGATGGCGCTGCCCAAGGCCAACATTACCGCCACCTGGCAGCCCGCCACCGACAGCACCTATCAGGTGACGCTGAAGAGCAAGACGCTAGCCCGCGAGGTATGGCTCTCGCTGGCCCAGGGCGACGGCTTCTTCGGCGACAACTACTTCGACCTGCTACCCGGCGAAACCAAGGTACTGACGTTCAAGAGCGAAGGCGCCATTTCGGTGGCCGAGCTGCGCAAGCAGATGGTCGTGCGCACGTTGCCGGATGCGTTTTAATTAATTGCTCGGACGCCTCACCCCACCCCCGGCCCCTCCCCTTCGGGAGAGGAGAGCCTAACGTTGGCTGACGGTCGGCTCCCCTCTCCCGAAGGGGAGGGGCCGGGGGTGGGGTTACGCGCCCAACGAGCCAGCCCACAGATTACTGAAAATTAGTTATTTAAATGATTATCCCCCGCTCTACTTCCTTGCGCTCAACACGCCCCAGCTTTAGCCGCCGTACCGTGGCCGCCCTATTTGGCGCGGCTACTTTCCTAGGTGCCTGCCAGCGCCCGGCCACGCCGACTACTGCCGCCCCTACCCCCCTCGCTACTGCCACGCCTACCTCGGCCACGCCCGCCGCGCCGCAGTGGAGCCCGCGCGTGGCCAAGCTGCTGCGCGACATGACGCTGGAGGAGAAAATCGGGCAGATGACGCAGATTACCAACGCGGCCATCAACCACACCGGCGAGCAGAAGGACGTGAGCCTCGACTCGGCCAAGCTGGTGCCGTTCATTCGCGAGTACGGGGTAGGGTCGTTTCTGAACGGGGAGGCGGTGCCGCCCGCGCAGTGGCTCAAGTATCTGGCGCCCTTGCAGCGCATCGCGCTGCGCGAGTCGCGGCTGCACATCCCCATCATCTACGGCGTCGACCACATGCATGGGGCGAGCTACGTGAGCGGGGCGGCCATTTTTCCGCACAACATCAACCTAGGCGCCACTTTTAATACCGAGTTTGCCCGCCAGGAGGCGCGCGCCACGGTGATGGAATCGGCCGACCTAGGGCACCTCTGGGTGTTTGCCCCGGTGCTCGACCTAGGGCTAAACGTGTACTGGCCCCGCTTCTACGAAACCTACGGCGAAGACCCGCTGGTGGCCGCCGAGCTGGGCGCGGCCTACGTCACCGAATTACAGAATAACAAGGACATTCTGCCCTACAAAGTGGCCGGCTGCGGCAAGCACTTCCTGGGGTACTCCGACCCGCGCAACGGCTGGGACCGCACCAACGCACTCATTCCGGAGCAGCGCATTCAGGAGTTTTTTCGGCCCTCGTTTCAGGCGGCTATTGATGCGGGCCTGAAGTCGGTAATGGTGAACAGCGGCGAAATTAACGGCGAGCCGGTGCACTCCTCCAGGGCGATTCTGACCGACTTGCTGCGCACCCAAATGGGCTTCAAGGGCGTGGCCGTGACCGACTGGCAGGATATTCTACGCCTCGTGACGGTGCAAAAAACGGCGCCCAACGAGAAGGAAGCCACGTTTCGGTGCATCGACGCGGGCATCGACATGGCCATGACGCCCTACAATACCAACTTCTGCCGCATCGTGAAGGAGCTGGTGCAGGAAGGCCGCCTGACCAAGGAGCGCATCGACCTTTCGGCGGGCCGCGTGCTGCAAATGAAGGACGAGCTAGGCTTGTTTGACAACCCGCTGCCCCGCGCCGACCGCCTGAGCCGGGTGGGTGCGCCCGAGCACAAGCAGCACGCCCTGGAGGCCGCCCGCGAATCTATTGTGCTGCTCAAGAATGAGCAGAACACTCTCCCGCTGGTCCCGGCCCGCGTGAAGCGCCTGCTGGTAGTGGGCCCCTCGGCCGACTCGCGCGCCAACCTCTCGGGCGGCTGGACGCTGGCCTGGCAGGGCCGCGCCGAAAACCAGTATCCGGCCGACGTGCCCTCGCTGCTCACCGCCCTCCGGCGCGAGTACCCCGGCGCCGTGGTCGAAACCGTGCCTTACCAGGATGCCGCCGGCCAGCCCCAGGCCGCCAACGTGCTGACCGCCGCCCGCCGCGCCGATGCCGTGGTGCTGGCCCTAGGTGAGCGCCCGTATGCCGAAGGCCTGGGCAACATCAACGACCTGACGCTGCCCGACGACCAGCAGCAGCTGGTGCGCACCGCCCAGCGCAGCGGCAAGCCCACGATTATGGTCATGATTGGCGGGCGGCCCAACATCATTCGGCCGGTGGCCGAGGGCTCGCCGGCCATCATCTGGGCGGGGCTGCCGGGCTTCGGCGGCGGGCAGGCGCTGGCCGAAATCATCAGCGGCAAGACCAACCCCAGCGGCAAGCTGCCCTTTACCTATCCGCAAGCCGCCGGCCACATCGCCAACTACCACCACGACAACAACGAAAACAGCCTGGAGCTGAGCGACTTTGGGGTGGGCTTTGAGCAGCACGCCAACAAGGCTAAGGCCACCATGCTCACTGAGTACGGCACCGGCCTGAGCTACACCACCTTCCGCTATAGCAACTTGCAGCTTTCCGATTCGGTGCTGAGCGGTGCGGGTTCGGTGCGCGCCACCGTGCGCGTGACCAACACCGGCGCCCGGCCCGGCAAGGAAGCCGTGCTCTGGTTTATGACCGACGAGATAGGCCGCATCACGCGGCCCGTGCGCCTGCTCAAGCACTTTGAGAAGCAGGACTTCAAGCCTGGCGAAAGCCGCGAGCTGACGTTCACCATTCAGCCAATGAAGGACCTCAGCTACCCGGCCGCCAGCGGCCAGCGGCTGCTCGAAGATGGCTTTTTTGTGCTGCGCGTGGGCGACCAGCAGCAGCGCTTCCGCTACGCCGGGGCCACGGCGCAGGCGGCGCGGCCGGCCGGCGGCAAGTAGGCAGTAGAGCAACTATCTAGGTCTTTCATAAGCCTTAGCTTGCCGGCTGCCGCTTCTGCTTTCTTGAGTTTTCGCCGCCGCCTTGCGTCAACCCCTTTTCCCACCCTACTCCTATGCTCACCAATGCTTTACGCAGCGCACTAGCGGCCGGCATCCTCCTAGGTGCCGCCGCGCCGCTCGCGCAGGCACAGCAGCCCGCCGCAACCATTCACCTTAACCAGGTGGGCTTTTACCCGGCCGCCCCCAAGGTGGCCGTGGTAGTGGGCGCGGCCGGCGGCCGCTTTTCGCTAATGGCTCCCGGCAGTACCAAGCCCATTTTCACGGGCGACCTGGGCGCGGCCCGCTACGACAGCCTGGCGCAGCAAACGGTGCGGCTAGCCGACTTTTCGGCGTGCCAGACGGTAGGCACGTTCGTGTTGGCGGTGCCAAGCGTGGGCAGCTCCTACCCTTTCCAGATTAAGCCTAGGGTGCACGAAGCCGTGGCCCAGGCCGCCCTCAAGGGCTTCTATTACCAGCGCGCCTCCACGGCACTGCCGCCCGCCTACGCCGGCGCCTGGGCCCGCCCCGCTGGCCACCCCGATACGCGGGTGCTCGTGCACGCCTCGGCGGCCACGGCCCAGCGGCCCGCCGGCACGGTGCTGGCCAGCCCCCGCGGCTGGTACGATGCGGGCGACTACAACAAGTACGTCGTGAACTCGGGCATCACCCTAGGTACGCTGTTTTCGCTCTACGAAGACTTTCCGGCCTACTGCGGGCAGCTCAAGTCAAACATTCCGGAGAGCACCAACGCCCTGCCCGACGTGCTCGACGAGTCGCTCTGGAACCTGCGCTGGCTACTCACCATGCAAGACCCTACTGATGGAGGCGTGTACCACAAGCTCACCAACGCCAGCTTCGACGGCATGGTGATGCCCGACGCCTGCGCCACCCCGCGCTACGTGGTACAAAAAAGCACAGCCGCCGCCCTCGACTTCGCGGCCGTGCTGGCGCAGGCCAGCCGCGTGCTTCGCCCTTTTGGCCGGGCGCTGCCGGGCCTGGCCGACTCGTGCCTGCGCGCCTCGACCCAAGCCTGGGGCTGGGCGCGCCAGCACCCGGCCACCTACTACCAGCAAGATGAGCTGAACAAGCAGTTTCAACCAGCCATCCAGACCGGGGCCTACGGCGACGAGGACGTGCGCGACGAGTGGGCGTGGGCCGCCACCGAACTATACGTGACCACCAAAGACGAGCAGTATTGGGAAGCCGGCCAGCTACTAGCTACCACTACCCTACCAGTGGCCAACTGGGGCCAAGTGCGCCCACTGGCCTACTACACGCTGCTGCGCTTTAGCAGCACGCTCACGCCGGCCGGCCGCCGGGCCCTGCCGCAGGTGCAGCAGCGCGTGCAGGCCCTGGCCGATAGCCTGCAAGCCGGCCACGCCACCCGCGCCTACGGCACCGTAATGGGTCACCGCGCCCGCGACTACAACTGGGGCAGCAGTGCCGAAGCTGCCAACCAGGGCATCGCCCTCATTCAGGCCTACCGCCTCAGTGGCGAGCGGCCCTACCTGCTGGCCGCGCTCACCAATCTCGACTACCTGCTCGGCCGCAATGCCACCGGCTACTCTTTCGTGACGGGTAGCGGCAGCTGCGCCCCCCAGCACCCGCACCACCGCCCCTCCGAGGCCGATGGCATAGCTGCCCCCGTGCCCGGCCTGCTGGTGGGCGGCCCCAACCCCGGCCGCCAGGATAAATGCGCCTACCCCTCGTCCCTACCCCCGCTGGCTTACAGCGATACGGTGTGCTCCTACGCCTCCAACGAGATTGCCATCAACTGGCAGGCCCCGCTGGTGTACCTGGCCGCTGCCCTGGAGGCGCTGCAACCCCAGGTAAGCTATCTGCCGACACCTAGGCAGGGCGTGAAATAAGCTTGGCTCAAGGCAAATCTGTCGAATTGTTGTAGCGGCACCCCGTTGCTACTGAACGGCTTATGCGAAATGATTTTGCGAGAAATATTTTGGGAGAAAGCAAAAAATATTTTTAAGAAATATTTTTTTAATTATACCTCGTCCTGGGTAACTGTAAAATGCTGAGCATGAAAAATTAATGATTTGTTCATCTGCCACCACTGGCCAGTCAGCCCCGCGATGAGGACTCTGGTGACCTCTTTACTAGCACCAAAAAACTGATTCTGAGGGGGTATAAAAAATTGCCAGGCTATTTCTAGTCTATAACTTTAACGCAAACGATTGCAGCGAAAATCTAATAAAAACTACCGCAAACGATTGCTATTGTTAGCCACTGGTTCAACCACTACTGCCAGGGCTTCTTCATACCGCCTCACCCATCTAAGTCCCACCCAAATGAAACAGCGATTCTCATCGGCGTAACTGCTTGCCCATGCCCCTCGTCCCGGCACTGCGCATGGCCCCTTTCCGCCCCGCGCCGGCCCCGCCGGATACCCGCCCCAGCGGCCGGCTCTTAACCTCTGTTTCCAAACTAATACTCGCTCTGTATGAAGAATTTTACCCCCCTAATAGTAGCCACTGCTCTCGCGGCGGGGCCGCTGTGCGCGGTGGCCCAGACTACGATAAAAGGCACCGTGACCGACGGGGCCAAGGGCGACCGCCTACCTGGCGTGAGCATCGTGGTGAAGGGCACCACCCGCGGCACCACCTCCAACTCGGATGGCTCCTACGCCCTGGCCCTCCCCACGCCCGACGCCACGCTGATTTTTTCCTTTGTGGGTTACCAAACCGTTGAGCGCAAAGTGAATGGCCAAAATACCCTCGACGTGGGGCTGGCCGAGCAAAAAGCGCTGGACGAAGTAGTGGTAGTGGGCTACGGTAGCGTGAAGCGTAGCGACCTCACCGGCTCGGTAGCGACGGTGAAGACCGAAGACCTACTCAAAACCATTCCGACCAGCATCAATCAAGGCTTACAGGGCCAGGTGGCCGGCGTAGCGGTGAACCGCAGCGACGGAGCCCCCGGCGGGGGCATCAGCCTCACCATTCGGGGGGCCAACTCGCTTTCCGGCAACACCGAGCCTCTCTACGTTATCGATGGTATTCCTTACATCGCACCCGCGGCCTCAGCGGCATCGGCGGGCACGGGTATTGCCTCGCAGCAAAGCACCAATGCGCTCTCGTTCCTGAACCCCCAGGACATTGCCAGCATGGAAATTCTTAAGGACGCCTCGGCTACGGCCATCTACGGCGCCCGCGGGGCCAACGGCGTGGTACTTATCCAAACCAAGAAGGGCCAGGCTGGTACCGACAAGGTGGAAGTAATTGCCAACACGACCATCTCGCAGATAGCGAAGCGCATTAAGGTGCTCGACGCCTACCAGTACGCCCTCTTTCAAAATGAGGCGTACCAGAACAGCATTACCTACAACGGGGCGGCCCCTACGCAGGCGCCGTTTCCGGGCATAACGGCCCCCGACCCCCTCACGGGTAAGGTAGTACGCCTGCCCGCCCCTGAGGACTACCTCACCGGCCTGCAGGGCACTTCCTACCCCGACGGCTTTACGGGCACCAACTGGCAGGACCAGATTCTCCGCACGGCCGTTACCAAGGACTACACGGTGCGCATGTCGGGCGGTAGCGACAAGGGAGGCTACTCCATCTCGGGCAACGTGCTCGACCAGCAGGGCATCGTGAAGAACTCGAGCTTCACGCGCTACGGCCTGCAGGTCAACGTCAACCGCAAGCTGTTTAAGTGGCTTGAGTTTGGCACGAGCAACAACGTGTCGTTCAGCAACTACAACCTGGCCAAGTCGAACTCCAACGGCAACGAGGCCAGCCTCATCAGCTCGGCGCTGGTATTTCCGCCCACGTTCCCCACGGTAGTGGATGCCGCCGCGCTGGCCCGCGAGAATAACGTGTCGTGGTACGCCGCCGCCAACCCGCTCACATACCTGCAGCAGGCTAAAGACCAGACGGCCTCGACCAGCATTTACTCGGCTAACTACCTACAGGTGCAGTTTACGCCCTCGCTAAGCTTCCGGCAGAACATCGGGGTAAACTTCAGTGGTAACAACCGGGAGGTGTACTACGGCCGCCGCCTGCAGGAAGGCCGCACCGTGAACGGCTCGGCGTTCGTGTCGGACGATACCTGGCGGGCGCTCACCCTAGAGTCCTTGCTGAGCTTTAATAAGACCTTCGGCAAAGACCACTCGGTGAACGCGGTGGTGGGGGCCACGCGCGAAAACAATAGCTACTACATGCGCAACATGTCGGCCACGGGCTTTCCCGACGACTTGCTCCAGGATAATAGCATTGGCAACGGCGCCAACCAGCGGCAGCTGAACAGCAGCAAGTCGGACGGCGCGATTATGTCGCTGCTGGGCCGCATCAACTACAGCTATAAAGGGCGCTACATGGCGACGGTGTCGTTTCGCCGCGACGGGTCGAGCCGCTTCAGCGAGACCAATAAGTACGCCAGCTTCCCCTCGTTCTCGGTGGGCTGGAATGTGAATGAGGAGCGCTTCATGCAGGGCATGCAGGTGTTTAGCACCCTGAAACTGCGCGGCGGCTACGGCCAAACCGGCAGCCAGGCCATCGGCGCCTATGGCACGCTAGCGCTGCTCTACTACACGCCTTACGTAGCGGGCGGCAGCCTGCAGCCGGGCTACTCCGACAACCCCTACATCGGCCCGGCCGACCCGAACCTACGCTGGGAAACCACCGGCCAGACTAACATCGGCCTGGACCTGGGCTTTATGCAGAACCGCTTCACCTTCACGGTGGATGTGTACCGCAAGCTCACCCGCGACCTGCTCCAGCGCATTTCGCTGAACCCGAGCAGCGGCTCGTTTTACCAGCAAACCAACTTCGGCTCGGTTGAGAACAAGGGCCTGGAGCTCTCGGGCGTCGGCACGGTGCTCTCTACGCAGCAATTTAAGTGGAGCGTCAACGCCAATATCTCCTTCAACCGCAATAAGCTGCAGGACCTGCCCGGCGACCAGTACGCCCCGCGCCTGTACTTCGGCGCCGACCAGTTCTTTCTGCAGCGCAACGGCCAGCCCATCGGGGCAATACTCGGCTACGTGGAGGATGGCTTCTACGACAACCTGGCCGAGGTGAAGGCCGACCCGCAGTTTGCCAACCAGTCGGAAGCCACCCAGCGCCAGCAGATTGGAGAGATTAAGTACAAAAACCTCGACAGCGACCCCACCAGCATCAGCGCGTCCGACCGCACTATCATCGGCAACACCAACCCCAAGTACTCTTATGGGGTAACGAACAACTTCTCGTACCGCAACTTCAACCTGAGCGTATTTGTGCAGGGCGTGGAGGGTAACGATATCATCAACAGCAACCTCTACCAGATTCGGATGGGCCAAGTGGCCAACATTCCGCAGTTTGTGTACGACGGCCGCTGGACGCCCGAAACCGCCGCCACCGCTACCTGGCCCAAGCCCCTGACCGCCGACACGCGCCAGGCGCGCCTCTCGAACCGCCTCGTGGAAGATGGCTCCTACGTGCGCCTCAAAAATATCAACTTCGGCTACGTTTTCAACAAGCCCCTGCCCTTCATCGATAGCATCAACCTGTACGGGGCTGTCGGTAACGTGTTTACCATTAGCAAGTACAGCTGGTACGATGCGGACGTGAGCGCCTTCGCCGGTGATGCTACCCGCCGGGGCGTGGACATGAACTCCTACCCCACCAGCCGCACCTATACGCTGGGGCTACGCCTGGGCTTCTAACCGTATTTATCCCACCCTGCCTGCTATATGAAAAAGCTAGTTACTTCGGCCCTCCTCGCGGCCACGCTGCTGGGGGCCACCTCGTGCAAAGACTTCCTGACCGAGAAGCCGGTTTCCGGGGTTGCCCCCGCCCAGATTACCTCCGCGGACCTGTACATCAACGGTGCCCTCAACACAATAATTGGGGAAACCATGTTCCGCTACGGGCCCTTCCCCAACCTGTGGGACTACGACAACGACGACGCGACCGGGGCCACCTGGGCCTTCGGCGACATTGGGGCCGGCAACTTCCAGAACTACTGGGGCATCGACAACGGCTGGAACGGCCCCTACATCCTGATTAACCACTGCAGCTTTGCCATGGCCCGGATTCAGGCCCTGCCGATGGACGCCGCGGCCCAGAAGGACGCCATCGCGCAGCTACGATTCTTGCGAGCCTGGGGCTACTACCTGCTGGTGCGGGCCTACGGGCCGGTGCCGCTGCTCAAGAAAGCGGTGGCCGACGGCGAAACGCCCCAGCTGCCCCGCTCGCCGGTGAAGGATGTGTATGCCTTTATTATTGAAGACCTAAAGGCGGCGGAAGCTGACCTGTACCCGGCCGCCAACGCCGTAGTAGGCCACCCCAACCAGACGATAGCCAAGAGCCTGCTGGCTAAGGTATACGTGACGATGGCCTCGGGTTCGCTGGCTAGCGGGCAGGTAACGGTAATGGGCGGGCCTACCTACCGGCTGGTGGCGGGCAAGCGCGTGTTGCTATCCCCGATGGCCCTGACCCACACTAAGACCGTGGTCGGTGGCCTCGAAGGGCTGAACTCAACTGACTACTTCAAACTGGCCCGCGACAAGGCCCAGGAGGTGATGACCAGCGGCGTGTACACGCTCTTCCCCACGCACGCCGAGGTTTGGACGGTGGGCAACCAGAACAAGGGCGAGCACATCTGGTCGCTGCAAACCATCTCGAACGACCCGAATTTTGGCAACGAAGTGTCGATGTTTCACATCGGCCGCATTAACCCCGCCAACAGCGAGATTGAGGGCGGCTGGATTGCCTCGTCCAACCACTGGTACCACCTGTTTGAGGACAATGACCAGCGCATCACCGATGGCGTGCTGCACCGCTGGAAGCTGTACGGCAACTTCAACTACTATCCCCTCTCCGACAGCTCGGTGGTGAAGGGCACGGACCAGAGCGCCGCCGCCATCGCCAAGCGGGCCCGCTACGGCTACCTGCCCACCGACGTGTCGGGCGTCGACGACTCGCACGTGGCCCGGCTGCGCAAGTTTGAGGCCGTGAGCGACCGCACCGTCACGCGTGGCAATTTTAATTACCCGCTGCTGCGTTACCCCGATATCCTGCTCATTTACGCCGAAGCCGCCAACGAAGCCAGCAGTGGCCCCACGGCGGAGGCTTTGGAAGCAGTGAACAAGATTCGCCGCCGCAACGGCGCCTCCCTGGTGACAACCATGAGCCAGCAGGCCTTCCGCTCGTTCGTGCTGGAGGAGCGCCGCCGCGAGCTGGCTCACGAGGGCGACCGCCGCTGGGACCTGCTGCGCTGGGGCATCTACCTGCCCGTGATGAACGCGCTCGACAGCGACGAAAACAACGTGCTGAAGCGCCGCAGCAGCAAGCACCTGCTGATGCCGATTCCGGTGACGGAACTCAACATTAACCACGAAATCTCGGGCAATAACCCCGGCTGGTAGTCCCCTAGGGGGTATCGGGCGGCGCCACCCAGCGCGCCGCCCGGTAGTTACTCACTCTTCGCAACTCAACTATCCATGAACTTATATTCAGTACTACCTAAAGCCGCCCTAGGTCTAGCTCTGGCCGGCACGCTGGCCCTGACGGGCTGCAAAAAAGACGACACCGAAGTGTGCGGCGGCACGCCCGCCCTCACGAGTGTAACCTCGACCACCGACCGCACCCAGGTGAGCACCTCGGGCAACCTGGCCGACTGGATTATCGTGAAGGGCACCAACCTCTGCAACGTCAGCCAACTGTCGTTTAACGACGTGGATGTGTCGCTGGCCGATGCCTACATCACCGCCACCGAAATCACGGTGCAGATACCGCGCGTGGTGCCTAAAAAGGTAACCAACACCATCACCGTGACCACGGCCGGCGGCACCGCCCAAACGGCGTACACGCTCAGCGTGCCGGCTATGTCGGTGACGAGCATGGCCAATGAATATGCCGCGCCCGGCCAGAAAGCCGCCATCGTGGGCAGCAACTTTGACCTCTACGAGGTGACGCCCACCAAGGGTAAGGTGCTGTGGAACGGTACGGCGCTGGCCGTTACTAAAACCACCGCCGACTCGGTATACTTTGTGGTGCCCGCCAACGCCACACCCGGCGCCACGCTGAAAGTAGTGGACGCCAACGGCAAGGAAACCGCCGTGCCCGGCCGCTACAAAGACAACCGCAACATCCTCTTCGGCTACGACACCAACGGCAGCGTATGGGGCGGTAACACGTTCATCACCACAGGCCCCATGCCGGCGCCCGTCAACGGCCCTTACGTGCGCGTGAGCCAGAGCATTGGCGCCTGGACCTGGACGGAGTTCTCGACCAACAACAACATCGCGCTGCCCGCCGACGTCATCGCCAACCCCGGCAACTACGTGATGCGCTTCGAGGTGAATACGCTCAAGGCATTTAATACCAATGCTATCCGATTCTCTATCGATGGCGATGTGGCCGCTAATAATACCTATACCTGGACGCCCACCAGTCCCTTTAACACGCGCGGGCAGTGGAGCACGATGACGGTTCCGCTGAGCGGCTTCATCAATAAGAAAGCCGACCTCGACAAACCACTGCACGAGTGCAAGTTCGTTTTCCTCGGCGACGGCGCCTTGGATGCTGACATCTCGTTCGACAACTTCCGCATCGTGCCCAAGGGCTAAGCCGGTCGGCTGCCCATCAGCAAGTTGACTATTCATGAGCACACGCAAGCGCCGCTGGCCCTAGGGTCGGTGGCGCTTCTGCGTTAAATGAGGACCCTGGGGGCTGCCTAGCGGCTGGAATTACCCCCTAGTTTTACTCAGTTTAGTTGCCCGTTTAGTATGAAGAAGCTGCCCGTTCCATTCCGCTCCGCTCCCCCCACGCTGGCCCTGCTCGGGCTTCTCACGCTGGGAAGCTGGCACCCCGCTTTCGGCCAGGCCGAGCTGGCGCCCTGGGGCAACCTCCAGGGCCTACGCGTGCAGGGCCAGCTGCTGGAAACCAACGCCAGCCTGCGGCTGCTGCGCCCCGGCGGGGCCAGCGAAGCCGCCACCCGGCACGAAGCGCAGCGCCCCCACTACACACGCCAGGGCCCGGCGCAGTTGGTCACGACCCGCCTCGACAGCCTGGACCTGCGCGAAACCGTGACCGACCTAGGTCCCGGCCGGGCCTCGGTGGCGGTGCAAGCCACGGCCCGGGCCACCACGCCCATGCTCGGCGCCTTTATGGCCCTGGAGCTACCTAGGGAGGAATATGCCCAAGCCAAAGTGCAGTTTCTGGACACCCAGGGCAAGGTGCTAACCCAGCAGGCCCTGAGCGGCGCACCCGGCGAAAGCCCCGTGGCCAGCCGCCTGCGCCTCGTGGCTGCCACGCGCCGGCTCGACATCGTGCTGGCCACCCCCGGCAAGGTGCTGCTGCGCCCGGCCAAAGCGGGCCAGCCGCTGCTGGTGTACCTGCCCATCTGGGCCGGCAATCTGGCCAAGAGCCAGAAGGCGCAGCAGACGTTCACCATCACGGCGACCGGCACCGTGGACCGCGCCCCCGTGCAGCTGGCCCTGAACCCGGCGCAGCCGGGCCGGCCGTGGGCGGGCTTCGGCGGCAACTTTCGGCTGCAAAACCCCAAGCACGACCCGCAGGTAATCGACTACTGCCTGAATAATACGCGCGTGGCCTACGGCCGCGTCGAGATGCCGTGGCAGCTCTGGCAGCCCGCCCTAGGTGCCGACCCCACGGCCGCCGCCCGGCAGGGGCAGCTGGCCCCGCACGTGCGCGAGTCGATGGAAATGGCGCAGCGCCTAGGTAAGCTCGGGATGCCGATTATTGTCTCGGCGTGGTCGGCGCCGCAGTGGGCCGTGGTGGGCGACCAGGGCAACGGCACCGGGCCGGGCGCCAACGGCCAGTGGGGCGCGCCCCTCAACCAAGCTAACCTGCCCGCCAGCTACAAGTCGATTGCCGACTACCTGGTCTACCTCAAGGAGCAGTATGGCACCGAGGCCACGCTGTTTTCCTTCAATGAGTCGGACCTGGGCATCAACATCCGGCAGACCGGGCAGGAGCACGCCGACCTTATCAAGAACCTAGGGGCCTACTTTGCCTCGCGCGGGCTGAAAACCAAGCTATTGCTCGGCGACAACTCCGATTCCAACTCGTTCGGTTTCATTGGGCCGGCCCTGCAAGACGCGGCGGCGCGGCCCTACATCGGGGCGGTGTCGTTTCACTCGTGGCGCGGCTGGGACACGCCCACCCTGCAAAAATGGGCCGACGCGGCCACCCAGCTCCAGCTGCCGCTGCTGGTGGGCGAGGGCAGTATCGACGCCCAGGCCTGGGGCTACCCCGCCATTTTTGAGGAGCCTACCTACGCGCAGCAGGAAATCAGCCTCTACCTGCGCCTACTCGCTGTTTGCCAGCCGCTCAGCATCTTGCAGTGGCAGCTCACCTCTGATTACTCGCCGCTGGCGGGCGGCGGCATCTTCGGCAATAACGCCCCGCTGCACCCCACCCAGCGCTTTTTTAACTTGCAGCAGCTGGCCGCCACGCCCCTTGACGTAGCCTACCTACCCCTCACCGCCAACCGCCCCGACATTGCCTGCGCGGCTCTCGGCAACCCGGCCAAAAATGTGTACGCCGTGCACGTCGTCAACAACGGGGCCACGCGCCAAATCACGCTCGGCGGGCTGCCCGCCGGGGTCAAGCGCCTGCGCTGCTACGTGACGGACCCCACCCGCTCGCACCAGGAGCTGGCCCCCGTGAAGGTGGCCGGCGGCCAGGCCCGCTTCACCCTCGACGCGGGCAGCTACCTCACGCTCGTGAGCCAGTAGTACCCTAGGTGGGGTTTTGCCTTGCATTCCTTACCCTAGCGAGTAAGGTGAATCCAGCGCATTTGGGCGGCTATTGAACAGGCGCGATAGTCCCGCTTTGCTTACCCAGACAGCCAGCAACTGCTGGCGCTGCAGAACACCACCTAGCGTGAAAACTGCGGCGGATAGTTTTTTTTGTACAGCTTCCTTCTGCCAACAGAATTTCTAGTGCATTTTTGCTAAAACCTTTTAGTTAAGTTTGATTAACTACTCCACTTTGCTTTTTTACAAACTGCTTTACCAGAGCTGTTTCTCACCCACCCTATTTTTATTGTGAAGCATTTACCGCTCTTCGTACTCGGGCTGCTCGGCGCGCTACCCGCCCTAGGTCAGGGCAACAACTACGCCCAGAATTACAAGAAATTTGATAACCTGGCCCTGACGCCGCCCATGGGCTGGAACAGTTGGAACAAGTTTGCCTGCAACGTTGACGAGAGATTAATCAAGGAAGTGGCTGATGCCATGGTAAGTACCGGCATGAAAGATGCGGGCTACACCTACATCAATATCGACGACTGCTGGCACGGCGAGCGCGATGCGCAGGGCTTCATTCAGCCCGATGCCAAGCGCTTTCCGTCGGGCATGAAGGCGCTGGCCGACTACATCCACAGCAAGGGCCTGAAAATGGGCATCTACTCCGATGCGGGCTCGCAAACCTGCGGCGGCCGCCCCGGCAGCCGGGGCTACGAGTTTCAGGATGCCCAGCAGTACGCCGCCTGGGGCGTCGATTACCTCAAATACGACTGGTGCAACACCGAGGGCCTCAAGGCCGAGGGCGCCTACAAAACCATCACGGCGGCGCTGCGCAAGGCGGGCCGGCCAATGGTGCTCAGTATTTGTGAGTGGGGCAACGACAAGCCCTGGGAGTGGGGCCCCACCGTGGGCCACCTCTGGCGCACCACCGGCGACATCTACAACTGCTTCGACTGCATCAAGGACAACGGCACCTGGAAAGCGTGGGGCGTGATGCAGATTATGGACAAGCAGGAGCACCTACGCCAGTACGCCGGCCCCGGCCACTGGAACGACCCCGACATGCTGGAAGTCGGCAACGGCATGCCCGCCAACGAAGACCGCGCCCACTTCACAATGTGGGCCATGATGGCCGCCCCGCTCATCACCGGCAACGACCTGCGCACGATGAGCCCCCAAACCAAAGCCACGCTCACCAACCGTGAGGTGCTGGCCATCGACCAAGACCCCCTAGGGGTGCAGGGCTTCCGCTACGCGGCCAAGGACAGCCTCGAAACCTGGCTCAAGCCGCTGGCTGGAGACAAGTGGGCCGTGGCTTTCCTCAACCGCAGCAAGCGCCCCCAGCCCGTGCGCTTCGACTGGCAGGCCACGCCCATCGCCGACGAGGTAGCCAAAGTCGAGCTGAACGCCGCCAAAACCACCTACCGCCTGCGCAACCCGTGGGCCCAAAAGGAAGTGGGCACCACCAAAAAGCCCTTCGTGGCCACTGTACCCAGCCACGACGTGGTAGTGGTAGTGCTGAGCAAGTAAGCCGTAGCGGCCTGCTCGGCGCCCTTATTCTGAAGATGAAACACTGCATATGAAATTCTTAGCACATTACGCATTAGTAGCAGCTAGCAGCCTGGCTCTGAGCGGCGCAGCCCCCCACCCTACGGCCAAACCGGTTACCACGCTCCCCGCCACGGCCTTGCAGCCCTACGGCCGCACTTTACTAAACCAGCAGAAGCAACTGGAACTGATTAGCTCGGCGGCGCACCTAGGCTTTAGTTTCGAAGGCACGGAGTGCCGGGTTTTTGCAACGCTGCCGGCCGGCCAGGACCACAACTATTTACAGTACGAGCTGGATGGCGTGTACCAAAAGCGCCTCCGGGTGGCGGGAGGGGCGGCGCCGCTGGTTATCACGGCGCCCGGCCCGGGCAAGCACACAGTATGGCTCTACAAGGCCACCGAGGCCCACACCGGGGCCATTGTCCTCGACAAAATAACCGGTCAAAACGTAAGAGCCCTGCCCAACCCCCGGCTGCCGCTCATCGAGTTTATCGGCAACAGCATCACGTGCGGCGCGGCGGCCGACCCCTCGGAGGTGCCCTGCGGCACCGGCGTGTACCACGACCAGCACAATGCCTACCTGGCCTACGGCCCTAGGGTGGCGCGGGCGCTCCACACCAACTTTGTGCTGAGCAGCGTCAGCGGCATCGGCATCTACCGCAACTGGAACAGCGAGGGCCCCAACATGCCGCAGGTGTATGAGAAGCTTGATTTCCAAGAGAAAGGCACGCGGCAGTGGGATTTTAAGACCTACTCGCCCCAGGTAGTGAGCATTGCCCTCGGCACCAACGACCTGAGCGCCGGCGATGGCAAAACCTCGCGCCTACCCTTCGACAGCACCCGCTACGTGAGCAGCTACCTGCAATTTATTAAGCTCGTAAAATCGAAGTATCCGCAAGCCCAGCTGGCTCTGCTGAGCAGCCCCATGGCTTCTGGCCAAAACCGGGCCCTGCTCCAGCGCTGCCTCACGGCCGTGCAGCAGCAAACCAACGCCGCTTACCCCGCCAGTAAGCCCGTGGCCACGTATTTTTTCCAGCCCATGCAGGCGCGCGGCTGCTCGGGCCACCCCAACGTGGAGGACCACGCCATCCTGGCCAAGGAGCTGGAGCCCTTTTTTAGCAAGCTGCTGCGCTAAACGGGCGCCGGCCAGGAAGGCGCCTGGCGGCGATTTTGCCTAGCTAGCTGCGCCCCCGCCTGCCGCCGAAACAAGGCCTGATTTATCTATCATAACCTGTTGATTAGCACAAAAAAATAGAGAGCACCCAAAGGGTGCTCTCTATTTGCTTATGAAAACACGACTCCAAAGAGCCTACCCCACCTACGCAGCCAATGGTGGGGTCGGATTTTGGCTCGCCGCAATTTTATGCCCCGTCCATGCGCACGATTTTGGGCGTGAACGACCCTAGGACATCCACCAACTCGCGCTGGCTCGCCATCACGGAGTGGATGTCCTTGTAAGCCATCGGCGCCTCGTCGAGGCCGCCGCCAATGAGCTCCACGCCGTGGTCGGCGAGATGGCGGCGCACCTCGGCTTCGCCGAGCTCGGCCTTGGCGCGGGTGCGCGACAGGAGCCGGCCGGCCCCGTGCGAGGCCGAGGCCAGCGACGCCGCCGCGCCCTTGCCCCGCACAATGAAGCCGGGCGCCGTCATGGAGCCGGGGATGACGCCGAGCACGCCCGCGCTGGCCGGCGTGGCGCCCTTGCGGTGCGTGATGACCTCGCGGCCATCGGCCAGGCGCTCCTTCCAGGCGAAGTTGTGGTGGTTTTCCACTTTCGCCAGTGGCTTCTCCCCTAGCGTTTTAGCCAGGCGGCGGTGGATTTGCTCGTGGCAGGCCGAAGCGTAGTCGCCGGCCAGGGTCATGGCGGCCCAGTACTCCTGGCCGGCCTCGGTGTCGAGGCCCAGCCAGGCGAGGTAGGCGGCTTCGGCGGGCAGCTTGCACACGTCGCGGGCCAGGCCTGTGTAGTGCTGCGCCACGCTCGCGCCCAGCCCCCGCGAGCCCGAGTGCGAGAGCACGCCCACGTACTGGCCCAGCGGCAGCCCTAGGTCGTTGGTCGGGTCGGTAATTTCGACCAGCCCAAACTCCACGAAGTGGTTGCCCGAGCCCGACGTACCAAGCTGCTCCACGGCGCTGACGTGCTTGTTTTTGAGGAACGGCACCGTGGCAAACTCGTCGCGCTCCAGCACGTCGTGCCCTAGGCGCTGGCCCCGCTCCCAGCCGCGCCCGCCGCCAAAGCGGGTGTTGGCGAGCAGCAGGTTGCGCAGCTCCTGGGTGCGCTGCCCTAGGTACTTGACCGGCAGGTCGAACACCGACAAGGCCATGCGGCAGCCGATATCCATGCCCACGGCGTAGGGAATCACCGCATTATCGGTGGCCAGCACGCCGCCGATGGGCAGGCCGTAGCCGTAGTGCGCGTCGGGCATGAGGGCGCCGGCCACCGTCACGGGCAGCTTCATGGCTACTTCCATCTGGTGAATGGCGCCCTGCTCGATGTGCTCGGCCCCGAAGGTGGCGTACTCCTTGCGCGCCACCAACTCAACGTGGCGCGACGGGGGCGGCAGCAGCGCGGCGGCCGTGTGGCTCCAGGCCAGGTCGGTGAGGTAGTCGGTGGGGCTGGTCAGAATGGTTTTGAGCAGCGCCAGCTGCTCGGTTTGGGGTAGGCGCTTGTGTTCTTTGCGCTGCAATTGCGCCAGCGCCAGCCCGATAGCGCGGCCCTCAGGAAACCCGAGCTGCCGCAAGTCATTGCCACGTAGTTGTGAGGCCATAGCTTTAGTTGTTAATGAATTGTATTTGACACTTAATCGGCTGTCCTTGCGAGCGCAGCGAAGCAATCGCATCAAGACGAGCCGTTCGGGTGCGATTACTTCGCTGCGCTCGCAAGGACAGCCGATTTAAACGCAGAAAAAAGAAGCTGCCGGAGCGATAAGCGGCCTGCGCAACGGGCCACGGCGGGCCCGACGTGACAGGTCGGAGTAGCGCGGGCCTACGGCATCCGGCAGCTTCCAGGAAAAAAACGGGCGACAAACGCGCTGGCTTGGGGTAGTTCGAGTTTCAGGCGAAGTAAGCCAGGGCTACGGCACCGTTTTGGGTTGACCTTTATCGTTGTCCGGCAGGGCGAAATGTATTTTGACCTGCGTATACCTCAGTCTTCCCACGCGTAGTCGGCCACCGTCAGGCGCGCTACGGCTAGCCACTGGTTCACCCAGCGCTGCTCCTCGGCCGAGGCCAGGCGGTTGTACCTGCCGCGCACCTGCACTAGCTGGCGGGCGGCGGTGAGCTGTAACGTCAGCATCCGCGCGCCGTTGAAGGTGAGCGAGAAGATACCGTTGCGGCCCAGCTGGCAGCTGCGCTGGTAGTTGGCCACGCAGTGGTGCATGCGCTGGCCTTCTTCGAGCAGGGCAGGGTAATCACGCAGTTGGCGCACCTGCACCCAGCCGCCCTCGCCACCCGCAAAGTCGGGTACCGACAGGCCGGGCCACGTGCTTTCGAGTAGCTTCATGTAGTGCGGGTTGCGGCCGAGGTGGCCCAGCGTACGGTGCCAGCGGGCCGTGTGCGCCAGCAGCGAAGCCAGGCTACGGCCCCGAAGCGAAAAGCCCGGCTGGGCCGACTCAGCGGGACTGCCCACGCAGCGCCGGAAGTAAATCCAGTCGCACACGGGGCCAAACTGCCAGGGGTCCAGGTCGGGCTCGGCCCGGAAAAGGTCGAGCACCGCCAGCCACAGCGCATCGTCGAGGCCGATGGGCTCGCGGCCCAGGCGCGAGTCGAGCGCCACGCCCAGCCATTCAGTAGCGTCACGCTCGGCCAGTTGGGCGTAGCGGTAAGCTTCCTGAAACGTGCAGCCCGCCGGCGCCTGCCGCAGAGCGTGCTCCTGGCGCTTGCTGATGGCCACGGGCAGGCCCGCAAAGCGGCGTAGCGCCTGCCCCCGCCCTATGTGCAGCGCCAGCTGCGTGAGGTCGAGGCCCGCGTGGCGGTCGGGACTGCTGCCCCAGCCACCCAGCACCCAGGCCGGCACGTCGCCGTACTGGTCGAAGAGGTGCCGCAGCAGGCTATCGAGCTGGTAAAAAGCATTTTTGGAAGGCGGCTGCCAGGCACTCAGCTCGCGCACCCGCTGCGCATAATGCAGGCCGATGTGCGCCAGGGCCGGCACTAGCTCGGGCCGGTGCAGCAGGGCCGTGCGGCACTGCACCAACTGGCTCAGAAAGTGCCGGATGCGCCACTGCTCGTTGCTTGAGCGCGTGGCCACGCAGTGCCGATACAGCTTGGCCAGCACCGAGTGTGGCTCGACGCGGGTGGCAATACCGGTGGCGGCCTCCGCCGAAAACAGGTAGGCTAACTGGCGGGCCAGGGGCCACTTTTGCCAGTTTAGGTGCCGCGCGAGGGCGGCGTCGGCCCGCTGCGCGGTGCGCACTTGGGCCGGAATGGGTTTGTTGCGATTGGCCATACACAACCGACGCGGCCACAGTGGCCCGCCGAGCTTAGGAGTGGAATAGTCATGTTTGCGGTCGGGTTGACGGGAATAGCTCTTTGCATGAGAGTGTCTGGTTTAGAATGAGAAACGAGTAAAAATTGGGGCAACAAGCGAAGAGCGATAGGCACGGGTTCTCGCTTTCGGCCACTCAGCCACGCACGCGGGCCAGCGCCCACGCGGGCAGGATTCGAACCTGCGGCACCCTTAGGAGTACAAGAAGTAGCGCTCCTCTACGACACCCAATTTCAGCCGCGTAGGGCAAGCAGTAGCTCACTAGTAATCCTCTAAAAACTGGGCAACAAGCACGAAGCCTTCTCTTTAAGGTGCGCTAACCACTACGCCACCACTGGCTGGGCCAGCAGGCGGGATTCGAACCCGCGACCTCCTTAATCCTAGCGAAGTATGGCCTCGCTACGGCACCAGTTTTTAATAGATAATCAAAAAATCAACCCAGGCAACAAGCGGTCGGCGGCATTTCCAAAGCCGAAGCTTCGGAGCGGGAATCGAACCCAACTGTCCCATGGGGCCAGCTTTCACCAGACGAAGTAGCGCCTTCCTACGGCACTGGATTTTTCAAGTATAGTTTGGGGCAACAAGCGCCCGGCCTCCAATATCCTGCTCTAACCAACTGAGCTACAAAAGCTACCTAGGTAGCCAAAGGCGGGACTCGAACCTGCGACCTGGGCATTAAAAGTGCGAAGTATGGCCGGGCTACGGCACCCAAACTAGTAAGCGTAACGAGGCGACAGACGGCGAGCCTTTTAATTGTGCGTCTACCACTTTCGCCACCTAGGGCACGCCCTAGGGCAGGGCTCGAACCTGCACACCCGTAAGGGCGCAATTCCCGAAGTATGACTCGCCTACGGCACTCGTTGTAGTTCCGTATTCAGTATTAAAAACCAATGTATCGGGGCAACGGGCGCGCCGCCACCGGGCCGGCTTAAACCGCATCGCAACGCGGCCGCTGTTGCCAGCAGCCACTTCGGGAGTCGAACCCGCCACCGGCCCCAGGGGAGCGAAGTAAGGCGGCACTACGGCACCCGATATACTGGTTTTCAGACCCTAGGGCAAAAAAGTTGTTTTCATATCAGAAAGGTTTTTTGGGTTGACTCCTCCGCAAGCTGCCGGGCTAATAAGTCGCCTGCGACTGCTGCTCTACCGTTGAGCTACACCCGCTTTAAGTACTTACTAGAGCGGGTGATAAGAATCGAACTTATAACCCGAAGGAACGCCTGGCTACGACACCCGGCAGCAAGAAAGGATACAGGGCAACGGGCGGCCAGCGCACTGTTTTCGTCCATCGGCCGAAGCCAACTATGGGATTCGAACCCACAAGACGTGCCCAAAGCCACGCCCGAAAACTTTACCACGAAGTAGCGCCAGCCTACGGCACCTGTAAGAGAAGGAGTTAACACTAGGTATGGAACGGGCCGCCGGGGCATCGAGGCCCCAGCAGTAGTCCGTTCCGGCCAGCGGCTGCCATTAAGGGGTCAGCCGTTTGCCTAGGTGGTGCAGCATAAGTATGTGCGTTTAGAATGAGTTGCAATTATGTTGCCAAACACGTCTTAGTGAGGGGGTTTACAGCTAAAAATCTATTTCATTATTTATAAAATCGCAATTAGCCATTGGATAATCAGGGTGGCCGGGGGTTTCGCTTGATTGCCCGGCCGGGCCGCTTGGGTTACAGCTCTATTTTTTGGATTTCGGTGAGGGCGTCGCCGCCGTTGTCGAGGGCCGCCAGCACGTCAAATACTTTGTCGGACCAGCCGGCGATGAGGGCCACGCCGTGCTCGGCGCGCACATCGAGTGGGGTGGGGCCGAGGCCGGCCAGGTCGAAAAGGTACAGGCGAGCCTGCGGGGCCACGTTGGCGCGGTAGGCCGCCCATTCCTGGGCTAGGTCCACCCCGCGGTCGCTCCACAGCTGGCAGTCGGTGAAAATCATGACTTTATCAACTACCTCGCGGCGCTGACGCAAGTCCTGAATCACGAGGTAGCCATTGGTGGAGTAGCCTACCTCACCCTCGCGGCGGTACAGCTCCTGCACGTTGCGCAGCACCTGGCCCTGGGGCAGGGCCACGCGCTTCCAGGTAGCCCCGAACATGCCGGTGACCACGTGCTGGCAGCGGTTTTGCAGCAACATACCCAGCACCAGGCCTACGTCGTAGAGCAGCACTTTGCTACGCGGTGAAATGGGTTGTTGCATCGAGCCCGACACGTCGCAGGCTACCACCACGCGGGTGGTGCCGTCGAAGCCGCGTAGGTTGGCCACGCTGGCCGAGATGGCCGCTTCGAGCGCTGCCAGCACCGGGGCCGCCGCGCCGTTGTTTAGGGCCAGCACCTCGCGGTAGGCGGCCAAAAAGCGGAAGGGCAATTGCTTGGCGCGGGCCACCTGAGCCGGGTCGGCTAGGGTAGCGCAGGCGTAGGCTAGTACGTCGGCGCTCACGTTGGCTTCCAGCAAATTGCGCAGGTTGCGCAGCAAGGCCATGTAACCTAGGCGGCCGCTAGTCACGAGGGTTTCCCAGGTGCGGGCTACGGCAGCCTGGCGCTCGGCGGGCGAGGCGTAGGTCACTTGACCGGCAGCCGACAACTCGGTTTCCCAGGTGTAGGGCGTGGGCAGGGTACCGGCCACCAACTGGTCGAATACGGCTTGCTGGCTCGCATCGCGCGGCTTGGGGTGAATGAGGAACAGGGCATCGCGCAGGCGCACGGCTCCGTCGCGGTTGTACTTAGCCAGCTGGTAAGCATCAAACTTGTTGAAGGCCAGCGCCAAGCCGTGCTGCATTTGCTTGGAGAGGCGACCTAGAGTTTTGGTACCCGTGCGGCCGTTGGCCTGGGCATAGAAGGCCAGCAATTCCGGGATTTCGTCGGCCCGCTGCACCACCCGCGCCACCAAGCGGCTCACCAGGTTGTCGCCGCGGTGGATGCGGGCCAGCTCCACGGCCAGCACCAGCGGCACCGAGCGCAGGTAGAGCTGCTCGCGGGCATACACCGCCAAGCGAGCTACGAACTGCGGCTCATTTTTCGCCACCAGCTCGCGCAAGCGGACCAGGCGGGCGTCGGCCTTTTCGTAGAACTGGTCGCTGAGGGCGGCCGTGGCTACGGTAGCATACAGTTCTAGGGCCGGAGTGAGCACGTAGGCCGGTGCGCCTTCGTGGTTGCGAACGGGGGGAGGCGGCGCTTTGCGAAAGTTGAAATTGAAGCGCATGACAAGTGGAAGTAAAGGTGATGAATAGGCAAAAAATTAATTCCGCAGATAATTAATTTTGAATTGCAAAGGCAATACTTTTCTAGTGAATAAAAACGTATTTTTATTCATTTAGTAATTACACAAAAAAGCCCAGCTTGTAATGGCCGGGCTTTTTCGATGCGCGATACTACTGGTAATTACCAGTATTTAATTCGCAAGAAAAAAGCATGGCCGTGCCGCTTACCCCAACCGCTAGTGGGCTGGCTCTGGAGCTGCTGCAACGGGTAATTGGGGCGGATAAAGGGCATCGAGGGAAAAGGCTAAGCGGTTGACGAACCGGCTAAACACAAAAAAACCCGAGCTTATGGGCTCGGGCAGTGGCAGTTCTAACCTAGGGCTAGAGGCAGGCACATGTACCGAGCAGGGGCAGCCGTTCTGGCTGCATCTTATCCGAATTCCGGCGGCTGAGTGTGAAGTGATACATGGCGGTGGTGTTTTAGTGTGACAAAGGTAGGCGAATATTTTTTATAACTACAACTAATTTATAAATTATTTTTTAATAGTTATTTATTTAAATGAATTAGCTGGCATTTGCACTTCCTTACTATACCCTTAGCAATTTTGGCAGCTTATACTATCGATTATAAAAAAGGTTAACCCCGTCCTTCTTAGTAAGTACTTTTGTAGTAATGGCTGATGCTTCCTTTCCCCTACGCCGCCCGCTACCCGAGCGCCAGCCGGCCGATGAGCCAGCCACTAGCCCAGCCCAACAGGCGTTTCGCCAGGCTATTCGGGCGGTGGAAACACTGCGCGAGCAACTGCACGCGCTGCGCACTGCGCAGGCGGCTACCCGCCAGGCCTACTGGCGGCAGGTAGGGCCGCTGGCGGCCGATACCGTGGCCGCTCGCCGCACGCTTTACCAACCGCTGGAGGCCGCTTTGCTCGGTGGCTACCTCAGCCGCGCCGAGGAGCAGCAGGTAACGGAGCTGCTGCTGCACAATGCGCAGAGCCTGCAAGAGCGGTTTGGGGAAGACGAATCGGCTATTGTGGCGCGCTACGCGCCAGCATCTGGCCCAGCGGAGTTTGCGCCGCCCGCTGCCCGCCCGCCCGCCGAGCCTGAAGCACCCCTGCACGAGCAAGCGGCCGCCACGGCCCGCGAGCGGCGCCAGCAACGCGCCCAGGCCGCCCGCGAAGCCAAGGCCCGCGCTGCTGATACGGAGGGCCAGGCCTTACTACAAAATACGAAGGCCGCCTACCGGCAGCTGGCCCGCCTACACCACCCCGACCGCGCTGCCCAGGCCGACGCGGCCACCCAGCAAACCCAAACGGAACTAATGCAGCGCATTACGGCAGCTTACGCAGCCGGCGACCTAGCGGCGCTCCTCGCCCTGCTAGCCGAGGCACCCGTCACCACCCCGCCCACCGCCGAAACCGAGGCGCTGCTTCGGCAATACACGCAGGCCCTGGCACGGCAGCAGGCCCAATTAAGCCAGCAACTGGCCGCCGCCCAGCGCCCCGAGGCCGATGCACCCTGGAGTGGCACGGAGAAGCAACAACGCACCCGCCTACGCGAAATCAAGCGCAGCCTGCGAGCCGAAACCGAATACCTAGGCTACCTCGTGCCGCAGCTAAGCGAGCCAGCGACGCTAAGAGGCCTACTCCGCGAACTGGCCAGCTTAGGGCAACGAACGCTGTAACGGGGGCTACCCGCCCACGCGCCTGCTGCTACAGCCCTAGGGCCGTGACGGCAGCTTGCACGGCGGCGGCGCGGTAGGCGGGCGCCGTAGCTGGGGCTTGCAGCAGCTTCAGTAGGTGTATGTACTTGCGGCGGCCTTCGGCCAGCATTTCGGCGGGTACTTCAAGCGGGAATACGCCGAAGGGCTCGACCTTTTGCACGCCCACCAGCAAAAAGCGCTCGGCGTGCAGGGCATCGAGGTAAAAGGCTGCCTGGCGGTCGTAGTCGTAGTGGCTGCACTGCAGCCGGAAGTGGTCGGCGTCGCGGGCCAGGGTTGTTTTAAAATCGACTACCGTGTAGGGCTCGCCGGGCTGGTCGAGCACGAGGTCTGCGCGCAGCTTGCTGAGCGTGCCGGTGGTAGGCTCCGTAAAGAGGGCGCTGCGCTCGGTGAGGCCGTGGGTGAGCAGCCGATTAAGCTCCGTATTGAGCTTCACGCCCTCCACCAGCCACCAGATAAGCGTATCGTTAAGGCCAGGCTGGCCGGCTTGGTAGTCATCGGGCTCAAGCAGCGCCGTGTGAAAGGCCGTGCCAAAGCTCAGCGCGCCCGAGCCCGAGTCGGTGCGCGGGGGGCGCCCATCGAGGGCATCGCGCAGGCGCGACAAATCGGAATTGGCAATGGCGGGCAGGGCCCGGTAGTCGTCGTAGGATACGCGCAGCAGGTCGGGGCGGTGGGCGGGGGTAGGGAGCAAATCAGACACGATAGCTTAACAAGAAAAGCCCGCCGAAAGTACCGCCTACTAATGGCTTTAGGCAGATTTTTTTGCCGCCGCGGCCTATTGGCCTGAGCTTAAACGCAAAACTGCCCCGGGCAAAGCGCCTGGGGCAGTTGGTAGCGACCTACGAACAGCTTAGCTAACCTCAATTATTACTAATGAGATATAGTCGCAGCCGCAGCCGGTTATTGTTCCGGTTAGGGCCGCCAAGCACCACGCGCTCCGGTGAGGCTGGCGCAGTCGTGTTGAGCAAAAGGCCATTGTTAGTTATCTGGCCGCTTATAACGCCTTGGCAGTACGAGAGGACCGACCACTCATAGCCGGCTTGGCTTATGCCGGCCAAATTGGCCACCGCCGCATTGTAATCGATGGTGTTAGCTCCACTCAACACATTAGCTGACTGTATCAAATTAACCGGATGATTAGCTTGGTCAGTGGTATACAGATTGAGTACAGCTGGCGGCGGTAGCAACGAGCTAGTAAGCCTTACGTTATCAGGAACTTGTGCCGTCATCACGGCACTCGTAATGATGATATTTTGCCCTAGGCTACGTAGATTAACCAGATAGGGAATCTCAATCTTGGTTTGGAGACCCAGCAGTCCCTGAATGTACGTTTGCTGCGTGGTGAGGGCAGAATTAATTTGCTGCAACGAGGTAGTCAGAGTACTCAGGCCCGCGATGGCCGAGCGGTCGGCCTCCGCTTGGTAGAAATGCCGGCCCGTGCTCAGGCTAAATGAGTAACTGAGCACCGTGCTGGCATCGGCTGGGTTGTGATAGTAGAGAATAAGCGCTGACTCGGTGTTATTGGCCGCAAATTGCACGAGCGCGGCCTCATCAGCCGCCCCCGGCAACAGGGCCAGGCCTGGGTAGCGGGCATCCAACTGCTCCTGAGTATCCAACAACCGTGCTTTGCCAGCATTCAGCATTTCCTGCCCTAGGGCACTGGAAAGGCGCAAACGCAAGGTGGTCAGTCTACGAGTGGCACGCCGAACAATGACCTGGGCCGGGTCATTGACTGAAGCGGGCTGCACTCGGCTACTCATCGGCGTCAGCTTGGGAGAGGCGTAGCCATACTGCGTTGTGGGTACGAAGGAGTTTAGGCGATGCACATCAACCAGCGTCTGCGTCTTGGTCGTGTCGCCGTAGCGGTAGGTGTTGGGCTTCAGCACGAGCACCAGCGAGTCGTACACCAGTGCCTGATCGGGGGCAAAGGTGCCCGACAAGGCAAAGGTTACGTAGCTTTTAGCCGTGATGGTACCCAGCTGCGCGTCGCGGTAGCGCCCCACCAACAGCAGGTTCGACGACGACGTAATGATGGAATCGCGCAGGACGGTGGAGGCGCGAATAGTGAGCGTATCTACCAAGTAGGCGCCGGTATTGGCGTCGGCGCTGGGCAGGCCGACGCCAATATTGCCGGGCGTGCTGGAGCAAGCCGCTGCTACCAGCAGCAGGCTCAGCCCCAGCAGTAGCCGTTGCCACCCAGCAGCCCACGCTGCCGTAGCTAGCTTAGTCTTGCGAAGCATCGGGGGCAAATTTCCAGAAATCGTCGAAGTATGAGCTGCCGGTATTGCCTAGCCCAACGTACCCAAAATTGCCAATGCTAAACGATACGGCAGTAGAACGACCTTGGCCCAGGAAGGGGTTTTTCAACGTCCAGGTATCAGCTATCGGGTCGTACACGTAGCACGTGAGCAAGTTGCTGCCGTTGTTGCCTACCGTTACGTAGCCGTAGCTACCCACCGCAAAGGCCACGGCCTGGGTGCGGGCCACGCCGCTGTAGTCGTAGGTATTGGTCGAGGTGCTGATGTTAGCCAGGCTGCGCTTCTGCGACCAGGTACCGGCCGTAGCATCATAGGCCCAGAACTGGGTGTTCACCGTGTTGTTGTTCGTGCCAAAACCCATGTACAGGGTATTGCCGATGGTGAAGGTGGAGGCGTTCACGCGCTTGTTACCGGTAAAACCAGTGCTGGTCCAGGTATCGAGCGTGGGGTCGTACTTGTACATGTCGTTTTCCCAGTTGCCACCGAAGCCGCAGCCCATGTAGCCAAAGTTGCCCACGCTGCCCGCTACCGCGCCCCGGCGGCCGGTGCCCGTGGTAGTGAGCGGAAAGTCGCTCTTTCTGGTCCAAACACCCACGGTAGCCGTGGTGCCCGTGCCGGTGGTACCAGCGGGGTCAAACTGCCACATGTCGCTGAGGTAGTTGCCTTTATCATCGTAACCGGTGCCTACGTAGCCCTTGCCACCAGCGGCAAAAGCGGCGGCCAGGTAGCGCACGCCGGCGGCGGCGGGCATGGGCGTTACGCGCGTCCAGCTGCCCTGGGTACCTTTCGAAGGGTCAAACGCGTAGAAGTCATTGAGGCGCGGGGTAGTGTTGCCATTGCTCCCATCGAGGCCCGTGCCTACGTAGGCGACGTTGTTGATTACAAAGCTTACTGCTCCGGTGCGGGTTACGCCGGGGAAGGTGCTGAACGAGGTGGCCCCCACCCAGTTGCCGGTCACCGTGGTAGTTTCATCCTTTTTGCAGCTGCTCAGCCCTAGGCCGGTGAATAGTAGCGCCAGGGTCAGGAAACGGCCTGCCCGCAACGAGAAGTTTTTCATGTAAAAAGAGAAATGGATTGCGCTTAAGAGTAAGCCAGCTGGCAAAGTGGTTGCGTGAGCTGTAGTTAAAATGTAAAGTTTGTGCTGACCTAAAGCCCTGCAAGGTACGGCGCAACCCGCTTTTGCCCCAATTTCTATCGGCTAACGCGGGCATTTTACCGAGCAACAAGCCCAACCAGGGGGCCAACCAGCGCCGGAGCTGACCCAACGCCCACCGAGCGTTTTTCTTGCTCCCGGCTAGTCAAATCGAATAGCCACCATGGGCTTGATGCGGGCAATGAGGTAGGTAGGAATGAGCACGGCCAGGCCCGAAGCGCCCAACGTAGCCACGTTAAGCAGTATCATCATGGTGGGGTCCCAGGCAATGGGCACGCGATTCATATAATAGTTATCGGGGTCGAGCGGAATGAGGTGGAAGTAGTACTGCGCCGCGCAAAAGCCCAGCGCCACGGCGTTGCCAATTAGCAGGCCGCGCAGCGTGATAGACACGCCCCGGAAAAAAAACATTTCTCGAATCTGGTTGTCGCTTGCCCCTAGGGCCTTCAAAATCCCTATCATCTTGGTGCGCTCCAAAATCATGATGAAGATGGTGGCCACCATGTTAAAGGTAGCCACGAAGATGATGAGCACCAAGAAGATGATAACGTTGCGGTTCAGCAGCTGCAGCCAGTCGAAGAGCTGGGCGTACTGGTCGGTCACCTTCTCCACGCGCACATCATAAGGCAGCTGCTCCATAAACTGGTCGAAGGTGGGGTCGAGCTGCTTGAAGTCGCGCAGGCGCACCTCCAGCCCGCCCACCAGCGAGTCGGGCCAGGCGTTAAGCTCCTGCACTTGGCGCAGGTCGCCGAGCACGTACACCTCGTCAAACTCGTCGAGGCCCGTTTGGTATATGCCCGAAACCCGGAACTTGCGCACCCTAGGCGGCTGCTGAATGAAGTAAAACAGCGCCTCACTACCCACTTTCAGCCGCAGCTTATCGGCCACCTTGCGCGACACCACAATGTCGGGGCTGGCGGCCGAGTCAGCGAAGGTGATAAACTTACCGGCCACCATATTCTGGCGCATCGAGTTGGGGCCGTGCTTTTCGTTGATGCCCTTGAGCACCACGCCGAGCACCTCGTCGGTGGTTTTGATGATGGCCGTTTTGCGGGCGAAGGGCTGCACCGACGCTACCTGGCGGTAGGCACCTAGGCGCTGGCGCAGGTCGGGCTCGGAGAGCGGGGCCACTTCGAGCGAGTTGGTATTGTCGTAGCGCGAAAGCTGAATGTGGGCGCCAAACGAGAATATCTTGCCCTGAATCTGCTCGCGAAAGCCTTGCAGGATGGAGAACGAAACCAGCATCACGGCAATGCCCAGGGCAATGCTCACCGTGGCAATGCGGGTGACGGAATGGGTGAAGGAGCCGACGTCGGCCCCGTCCATTTTACTTGATATGTAACGGGCAATGTTCACTAGCGGGCGTAAAGCTACGGCCGGGCTGGCGTTGGGCGGCGGCCGGGCGGCCAGCCGGTGTATTTTTGGGCCATGATAGCGCGCATTTTAGCTGGGATTGGGATATTTATAGGGTGCGGGGCTTGCCCCCGCCCACACGCCGGGGCCGCGTCAGGCGCAGCTTTGCTAACGCCAAGCGATACCACGCTGGCGCCGGGCGAGGGCCTACCCCGCACCCGGCTGGGTGCCGAGCAGTTGCCGGCCTACCTGCCGCTGCTGCAAGGCAAGCGCGTGGGCCTGGTCGTGAACCAAACCTCGCTGGTGGGGCGCACGCACCTGGTCGATACGCTCAAAAGCCGGGGCGTGCACCTAACGGCCATCTTCGCCCCCGAGCACGGCTTTCGGGGCGAGGCGGCCGACGGGGCCACCATCACCGACGGGCGCGACGGGCGCAGCGGCGTGCTGGTGCGCTCGCTCTACGGCAAAACCAAGAAGCCTACGCCCGAAATGCTGGCCGACGTAGATGTGCTGGTGTTCGATATTCAGGACGTGGGCACGCGCTTCTACACCTTTATCAGCACGCTGCACTATATAATGGAAGCCGCCGCCGAGCAGGGCAAAATCGTGGTGGTGCTCGACCGCCCCAACCCCAACGGCGCGGTGGTCGATGGCCCGGTGCTCGAAGCTAAGCACCGCTCGTTTGTGGGGCTCGACCCGCTGCCCATCTGCCACGGCCTCACGGTGGCCGAGCTAGCCAAGATGCTGAACAGCGAAAAGTGGCTGGCCGGCGGCCGCCAGTGCGCGCTGAAAGTGGTGCCCATGACGGGCGGCTACACCCACGCCCAGCCCTACGCCCTGCCCGTGCGCCCCTCGCCCAACCTGCCCACCGCGCGGGCCGTAGCGCTGTACCCCAGCATCTGCCTCTTCGAAGGCACCAATGTGAGCGTGGGCCGCGGCACCGACCGGCCGTTTGAGGTCGTAGGCGGGCCCACGCAGCCCGCTAGCCGGCCCTACCAGTTCACGCCCCGCCCCAACGCAGGCTCCCCTACCCCACCCCTCAACGGCCAGCTCTGCTACGGCCTCGACCTGCACCAGCCCGCCGCCGGCGAGCCGGCCGAGTTTTTCACGCTGAAGTACCTGCTCGATTTCTACCAGCAGAGCACCGACAAGGAGCACTTTTTCACCAAGTACTTCGAGCAGCTGACCGGCACCGACTCGTTGCGGGCGCAGGTCATCGCGGGCCGCTCGGAGGCCAGCATCCGGGCGAGCTGGCAGCCGGCCCTAGGTCGCTATAAGGTGCTACGCAAGAAGTATCTGCTGTATCCGGAGCGGTAGAGGGTCAAGTACTGGAAGCCTTTTTTACCACCGGTTAGCCCTAGGGTGCATCTCCTAATATGGGTCAAACTATGAGTTGCTAATCGGCCCTAGGTAACTGCACACTGGGCTGGTTGGAAGTAGACAAGTTAATTTCACGCCGCGCTCGGGCGGCCTAGGTGGCTGCTGGGCGCTTCTTGCTCCCTATGCCTACTCCGCTTCGCCTCATTTTCATGGGCACGCCCGATTTTGCCGTGCCCACCCTCGAAACCCTGCTGGCGCTGCCCGAGGCGCAGGTGGTGGCCGTGGTCACGGGGCCCGACCGGCCCGCCGGGCGCGGGCGGCAGTTGCAAGCCTCGGCCGTGAAGCAGGCGGCCCTCGCCCACGGCCTGCCGGTGCTGCAACCTACCAATCTAAAAGACCCTGCTTTTCAGCAGGAATTAAAGAGCTGCGCGGCCGACTTGCAGGTGGTGGTGGCCTTCCGGATGCTGCCCGAGGCGGTGTGGAACATGCCCCGCCTGGGCTCGGTCAACATCCACGGCTCGCTGCTGCCGCAGTACCGCGGCGCGGCCCCCATCAACTGGGCCCTGATGCACGGCGACCAGGAAACGGGCGTCACGAGCTTCTTCCTGCGCCACGAAATTGATACCGGCGACCTCATTTTGCAGGACAAGCTGGCCATCACCCCCGACGATGATTTTGGGTCGGTCTATGATAAGCTCAAAGTCCTAGGTGCCCGGCTGGCAGCCCGCACGGTGGCGGCCATTGCGGCGGGCACGGCGCCCAGCACGCCCCAGCCCACCGCGCCCGATGGCCTGCGCCCGGCCCCCAAGCTAACCAAGGAAACCGGCCGGCTTAACTTTGAGCGCCCAGCCGCTGAGCTGGTCAACCAGGTGCGCGGCCTCAGCCCGGCGCCTGCCGCCTATACTGCCCTGCCCGATGGCCGCGGGCTGAAGGTATTCCGGGCCCAGGCCCTACCCATGGAGGCGGCCACGGCGCCCGGCACCTGGGCCACCGATGGCCGCCAGCACCTGCGCGTGGCTACCAGCGCCGGCTGGCTCGACCTGCTGGAAGTGCAGCTGGAAGGCAAGAAGCGGATGAGCATAGGCGAGTTTTTGCGCGGCACCAAGGTGGAAGTGCAGTAGCTTGGACTCTGCGAGTCCGAGCGCGCGCGCAGCGCGCACCTTGCGTTCGGACTATCCTAACTGTAAATACGCGCTGCGCGTGCGCTCGGACTCGCATAGTCCAAGCTACATTTTTCTCCTCATTCTCCATGGTTTCTCTTATCGTAGCGGCGGCCGAAAACGGCGTTATCGGCCGCCAGGGCCAGCTGCCGTGGCAGCTACCCGCTGACCTCAAGCACTTCAAAGAACTCACCCTAGGGCACCCCGTAGTGATGGGACGGCGCACGTTCGACAGCATCGGGCGGGCACTGCCGGGCCGTACTAATATCGTGCTTACGGGCCACCCTGGCTGGGCGGCGCCCGCGGGCGTGCTGGTGGCCCACTCGCTGCCCGAGGCCCTGGCGCTGGCCGCCACCCAGCCGGGCGGCGATGAAGTATGCGTCATCGGCGGGGGCGAAATCTACCGCCAGGCGCTGCCCGGCGCGGCCGTAGTGCACCTCACCGAAGTGCACACCACCGTGCCCGATGGCGACACTTTTTTCCCGACCCTCTCGCCCTCCGAGTGGCGCGAGGAAATCCGCCAGCGCCACCCCGCCGACGACCGCCACGCCGTGGCTTACAGCTTCGTGACGCTGAGACGCAGGTAATGAGTAATGGGGGTAATTGGCGTAATGGGTAATAAAAAAGCTCGTCTAAACACATTAGACGAGCTTTTTTATTACCTATTACGCTAATTACCCCATTACCCATTAACGCAGCAGCACGAGCTTGCCCCAATCTTTCTTGAAAGCTTGGTCGCCGGCGGTGGAGCGCTGGGTGAACTTGCCGCTCGGGTCGTTGAGCGAGACGCGGTAGAGGTAGGTGCCGTTGGCGAGGTGGTCGCCGTACTGGTCGGTGCCGTCCCAGGCGTAGTCGGTGATGTTGTTGCCGATGTGCAGCGGCCCAAGCTCACTCATGAAAATCTCACGCACCACCTTACCGGTGAGCGTCATAATCTGAATTTTCATGTCGCGCGGCAGCTCCTGACCCGTAACGGTGAATACGAAGCGGGCTTTGCTCGTAACAGGGTTAGGGTACGGAAAGACGTTGGTAATGGTCGATTCCGTCACCACCTCAAACTTGATTTGGTAGGTTTGGGTACCGGCAGAGTTGCTGGCCCGGTCGCGGCCCTGCACTTGCAGCGTGTAAATGCCTTTGGCGAGCGGCGTGCCTTTGCCGGGCTGGTAGTCGAGGCGGGCCACAGTACCAGCCTGCGAGGTCGAGTCGGTCGTGAACTGGATTTCCGGGTTGCCGGTGGTGTTCACCAGCGTGGCCGTGGCCTGGCCGGGCTTCTGGAGCAGCACCGTGAAGGCCGAGGCGTCCTTGATATGCCGCAGCTTGTCCTCATCCTTAAGCTGAATGCTAATGACCGGCGTCGGCGATACGAGGTCGCCGCTGAGCAGGTGCCGGCCGTCCACGGCTACGTCGAGGGTCGGCGGCACGTTCGTATCGCCGACGGTGTAGGGCGCGAGCGTGAGCGTGTTGTTGAAGAAGTACAGCTCGGGCTGGCGGTTGGTCACCGGGTTCACCGTCACCACCGGCGTCAGGGTGCCGAAGATGCCTACCACATCGAGGCTGACTTGCACCGTCATGCTTTCACCGGCTTTCAGCGTGCTAGGTGCCGTGAAGGTGGCCGATTTCACCGAAACGCCGCTGGCATTCAGCAGGTCGATGCGCGTAACGAGCGGCGCCCCAAAGTCGATGCCGCCGATATTCTGGAACACCACCGGAAACTTGATGGTGCCGTTGTTAGCCGCCTGCGCAGCCAAGGTAGCCGGGTCGTAATTGGAGCTGGCCACCAGGTCGCGCCGCACGGTGCCCTCGGGCAAGCCCCGGTAGGCCACCAGCCACTGCCGCAGCTGCGGTGGCACCCGGTTCACCGAGTCGCGCAACGTTACTTCGAGCTGCAGGTAGGGGTACTTGGCGGCCGGTACCGAGGCCAGGCTGTAGGACTTGGTTTTCACGTCGGGCGCCAACTCGGTGGTCACGTTGGCCGCGTCCACGCCCAGCACGCGCAGGGTGTAGGCCGAGGTTGCAGTTTCGCGCTTGATAACGTTGAAGAGCGCCTGCCACTCCGTGGCCGGGCCGATGCGGGTGCTCAGCACCGTGCCGGCCTGGCCGGGGGCACTCACCGTTTCCACGAAACTCACCAGCTGGCTGTAGCTCGCCTGGCCTAGGGTGCGGTCGGGGCCTTGCTCGCGCACCAGCGTGCCGCCGGCGGCGAATTTCTTGGCCAGCAGCGCCCAGGGCTCACCATTGCGCAGCTGCCCGCTGGCGGCTAGCTGGCTACCCAGCAGCCTGGTAAGCGCCGTGCGCACGGCCGCCGGGAAGGCCGCGTAGCGCAGGCGGTTCATGCTAATAAGGGCCACGTAGGCACCCTCAGGCACGTTGGTGAGGAACGTCACCAGCTGCTGCTGGCGGGCCGCGCTGTTGTTCAGGTTGTCGAGGGTATCGCTGCTGGTACTGCCGAAGTGGTAGAACAACTGGTCGCCCAGACCGCAGGTAGTGTAGGGCCCGCCGGGCACCGCTACGCGCTTGAGCGTGCGGCCATCCAGGGCCACGAGCAGCAGGTTGGGCGAGTCGGTACCGCAATCGCCTAGGTAAGGCGGCACCGTCGCATTGGTCCGAATGCCGTAGCCATTGCCGATATTGAAGGTGCTGCCGGCCCCCACGCCCCCGCCCCCCACGGTGAGGAGGGTGATGGCCTGCTGCTGGTCAGCAAAATTCCAGCGGCCCGCCGGGGCCGCTACCGCCACGGTTTGCAGCTGGTCGCGCTGAAACTGCGCGTGGTGGCTCTGCGACCAGCCGCCCGCCACCGCGCCCGCAATCACGCGGAACGACGACTGCTGCCAGCTGGCATCTTCGCCCGCCGCGGCTTGGTTGAAGCGCACGCGCCAGTACCACACCACCGAGTCGGGCCGCGCGCCCACCAGGGCCGGCGGCTGCCAGCTCACCACGGCCGGGCCCGACAGATTAATCGCCTGCCGGAGCGCGCCGCTATTAAAGGTAGCCACCGTGTCAACTTGGAAGTCGTAGCCACGCGCGGCGGCGGCCGCGTCGTTGTTCTGGGCCACCAGCAAGGGCCGGTTGGTGCTCACGATGGCAAATTCGGTGGGCGTGACCAGCGTGATACCACCCTTCAGGAAGGAGTAGGTGATGGTTGCCGTGTTGTTAGTTTCATCGAGCTCCGCCACTTTGTTGGCGTAGTCCAGCTCTACCTTAAAGGTGTTGTCGCCATATACATCACCGACGTTGCTGAGGGCAAAAGTGTAGGTGGTATCGCGCGCCCAGGCCTGCCGAAAGGTTTGGGTCAGCACCTCGGCTGTCCGGCCGCCACCGGGTCGATACGTCCGCGTTACCCTGATTTCAACGGGGTCCGTAGTGATGCGGGCTGGGTTGCTCACGCCGACCTTTAATACGAAGGGAGTAGTGGGCGTAATAACTGAGACCCCGGCCGCCGGCGCCAGCGATAGGGTGGCGTTGCTGGCGATGAAATCAGGCTTAGCGGGCGCGTACAGGCGCAGCGCTGGGTCGCCCTGCCAGGTCGTGCTTAGGAGTTGCTCCTGGCCAACGGCCGATTGGTAGGCGGACCGGCCTTGCATCTGGCGCACCATCTCGTTGTATACCTGCGCCACGGGCTGGCCAAACCAGGTGGGGTTGTTGAACAGCAGCTCGTAAAGCTTATCCTGCACGGGGTCGATGAGGTAGGCGTACGACTCGCAGGCTTGGGACAGCATCCCAATCGAACCCTTCTGCGGGGCCAGCAACCAGCTAACGCCAAAAATGTGCGTATTGAAAGCGAAGTCGCCCGCGATGCAGCCGTTGTACATCATAACGGGGTAGCGCCCCACGTTTTGGTAGCCGTTGGAAGCATCGTCGATGTTGCCAATGTCCAGGTTAAAGTAGTCGAGCGCCCCGTGGCCAAAGTAGGTAATGGCGGCTAACCCGGTGTTGAGCTCCGTCGAAATATTGAGCGGTACTATAAACTGATTGGTCGTATTTTTCTGATAGGTAGTAACCTTGCCCCCTAGCAAGGGGCGCGGCACCCGGCGGGCATAGCCGTCGAGGTAACCCCTGAACTCCTTAAACTCGTCGTCAGTGGCGCCCCCGGCCAGGTGCAGTACATTTTTGCGCCAGAGCTGGGGGTCGGCGGCGTTGTAGGTCAGCAGCCTTTCTTCGTGCTGCTTCAGCTTGGCCAAGTAGTTGGCTGCCTCCTGCGGCGTGGTGGCGGGCACGCGGCCAGTGGGCATGCGGGCCGCAAAATTATTGTTGGGCCAGTCGCTGGACAGGAAGTTGTCCGAGGTCGAGGCCGTCGAAGTCGGCACCAGGTCTAGGCCCTGCTCGCCCAAAATGCGGCTGGTGTTAGCGGCCACAATACCGCCCCCATTCAGCACGTAAGTCTGGCCAGGCTGCGTACCCGGCCCTAGGCCCTTGCCTAGCAGCAACAGGTATTTGACTTGCGTGGCCGGTGACGAGCCCACTAACCAGAGGGCAAAATGGCGCAGCGCCATCACTGAGCGCTCGCCGTAGTGAAACTGGTCGTAGAGCTGCGGCGCGGTGACCATCAAGGTATCGTAGCGGCCCCCGGCCACCGAGGCGCGGTAGTCGGCATAGGCCCGGGCAACATTGGGCACGTCGCCAGCCGCTCGCATCAGCTGGGGGTGGGTAATGATGACAAAGTTGGGCTTAGCTGGGTCGAACGTTCTAAAAGTGACGCGCGCCGCGGCCGCCGGCACCAGCCACGCGTTGGCATCGGCCAGCAGCAGGCGATGCGTGCTTTGCGCCGAGGCGTTTGGAAATACGAAGCGACGCGCCGTGCTACCCATCGTTTGGGCGGCCACCGGCGCAACGCGCTGCACATTCCAAGGGTCCTGGATGTCGTAGCCCACTACCGTGGCGGGCACATTGTCTAGCTCGTAAGTGGCGGCCCCAGTCAGCAGCGAGTCGTTCTGAAACCACAACTGGCGCCGGTCGCTCAGCCACACGCTCTGCTGCGGCGCCGTTACCCGCAGGTAGGCATAGCGCCACACATCGTAGGGCGAGCCCGTACGCTGGCCAAGAGCTGTGCAGCGCACTTCTACCATGCCATTATTGACTTCGCTGGACTGGATAGCATACCCCCCGCGCACAGGATTATAATTTTGAAATCTGAGCACGCCCAGCTCACGCGGCGCTCCGCCCGGCGGCACTACGCGCACGCTGGCGGTGTGCAGGCCGGCGGTGCCGCCGTTGTTGCTAGGTACGCTCCCTCCCACCAGGCACACTTCGGCCCGGATGGCCGGCGCCCCCGCCTGCGTGGCTATTGCCCGCAGCAGGCTATCGGTTCGCACCGAGTAGTCGCCCGTCGTGCCAGAGAAAAAGCCTTCGCTACTCTCCAGCCACGGCATGTGGGCGGTGCCTTCGGTAGGTCCTTGCACGTAGCCGTTTACGACCAGCTTCAACGACGTTTGGAGGCGCCAGGCGTGGGGCGTGCCCCCGGCCGCGGTGGGCTGTTCCACGCGTTTGCCGGCGCGGCTGCCCCAGGTGATGAAGTAGGCGGCCGTATCGGTATAAAAGCTGTAGTATTGGTGCGCCTGGTCGGCCGCGTTCTTGTAAAATTCGCGGTCGAGCTTGCCGTCGTTGCGCTGGCCGTAAAACTCTAGGTAGCTCGTGGCATCGAGCGCCGTGGCGTTGCCGCCCTGGTAGAGCGCCACTTCCTTGCCCCGCCGCCACAGCTGGAATTGCGTGGGGGCCACGCCCGCGGCGTTGAGGCTGCGCAAGTAGTTGTAGTCGAGGCGATAGATACCATCGCGCCACACTTTTAGCTTGTAGTAGGGCTGGCCCGCCACTATCCATTCGTTGCCGTAGGCGCCCGACTGCGCGTGCGCGCCCACGCTCAGCAGCAGGGCCAGCAGCACGAGCAGGGTTTTGCTCAGGCTTTGCCGTGCGGTAGTAGGGTGCCAACCAGCGGTGTACTGTTGTGTCATCGCTTATTAGATTAGATATGCCGGCCTGCGCCAGCGGTATAGAAATAGGTAGCTGTAGCTAAAGAGTTGGCCGATTTTCCGGCCTAGGTGCCCACTGGTTAGTTGGTGCTGCGCAGGCCGCCGGCGCGGCTCCCAAAGCCGTAGCCTAGGCTCACAATTAAAGAGTTGACGCTGGCCGACTGGTCGAGCGCCAGCCGCGACAGCGCTAAATCGACGCGCAGGCCGCTAAACGCCACGCCAGCCCCTAGACTATACTGACCTTTCCACTGCTGCTGCTGGTCAAAATTTCTGATTTTCTGGTAGTTGCCGACCCCGCCTCGCAAGAAAACCAGGCTGCGGTAGCCCACTTCGACGCCCACGCGCGGGTCCACGCTCACGGGCTTGGCCGAGATGAGCGTATTGCGCTGTCCATCGGTGGTAGCCTCCAGGTCGGTGGCCACCAGCGCCGTAAACTGGGCCGGCAGCTTAAACTGATACCCGATGCCTATTATTAACCTAGGCAGCGTCAACTCAGTCGAGTTGGTCGGAATAACTTCGTTAGGAGTAGTAGTAGCCTTAAACTTCTCGGCGTCGATGCTCCAGGCGTTGAAAGTTGTTGTGATGTCGCGGGCCGTCAGGCCCAGGCGCCACCCCTTATGGTTGTACTGCACGCCGGCATCGATGCCAAAGCCGTAGGCATTGGCGTATGAGCCAATATTGCGGTATATCAGCTTCGCATTGGCCCCAACGCTTAGGCCCTCCGGGCCCAGCTTGCGAGCGTAGGATAACAGCAGTGCATAGTCCGCCACCGAGAAGTAGGTGATTCTATCGTACTGAATCTGGCCATATTCATTGACGAGCGCCCGGGTGTCGGCGATGTTGTCGACGCCCGAGCGCAGCAGCGTGGCCCCTACCACGCTCTTGTCATCGAGCGGCATGGCAAAGGCGGCGTAGTCGTTTTTCACCACCCCCGAAAAGAGCTCGGAGTGCATCAGGGCGCCGTCGTAGCGGGCTTGCAGGTTGGTGAGGGCGGCGGGGTTCCAGTAGCCGGCCGTGGCATCGGTGGCCAGGCTTGCTTGCACTTTACCCATACCTAGGGAGCGCGCGCCGGCACCCAGGTTCAAAAATTCATTGCTGTACTTGGGCGTGCTGGTTTGGGCGTGCGCGCCCAGGGTGGCCGCCAGCCCCAAGCTCAAGCTTAGGCTCCACTTCACGCGCCAAGACCGACTAGCGAGGATAAATTTTAGCATAGCAGATATAAAGACGAAGAAAAATTGTCACGCCAACGCAAGTTACTGCCGGATAGCGCCTGTACCTGCTTTCACTATGGCGGAGCGCCGGGCTGCGCCGCGCACAAGCCACTAGTTATCCGCGCACTAGCTCACCGGCCCGCCCCCAGCGGGCAAGCAGAGCAGTAGCGTACCAGTATTTTATTGGCTTTTTCTGATTATGGGGCTAGCTAGCATTGGCTTTGAGCCGCCAGATAGCATACCTGGAAGCATTGGCTGAGGCTTCAAAATGTTAATTATCAAATTTTTATTTCTGGTTATTCGCGCAAGCAGCCGCTAGTAGTTGCCGACTTGGGAAATATTCTTTTTGCGGGGCGCGCAAAATGAAACAAAATATTTTTCTGCAAGTATTATGCAATACAAAGTACCTGCATTACTTTTGTACCGTTCCTCACCTACTACTAGCCCATACCGCCCATGAAACTAGAGAACACCCAGGTGCAGATGCGCAAAGGCATCCTCGAATTCTGCATCTTGGAGATTATCGGCCGCGGGGAGGCCTACGCCAGCGACATGCTGGAGGAGCTCACCCAAGCCCGCATGATAGTGGTGGAGGGCACGCTCTACCCGCTGCTCACGCGCCTCAAGAATGCCGCCCTGCTCGACTATGTCTGGAAGGAATCGACCTCCGGCCCGCCCCGCAAATACTACACGCTCACCGAGGCCGGCCGCCAGTTTTTGGAGGAGCTGCGCCAGACCTGGGAAGACATGGCCCTTTCGGTGGGCATCATTCGCCAGCCTCGCGCTTCTTAATGGGTAATAGGTAATTTGAGTAATGGGTAATGACTTAATCATCAGCACCCTTACTTCCTTTCAGCCAAATTACTCTCATTGCCCATTGCCCATTACCCATTAAAAACGCCGCGCTTCGCCGCCTGCGGCCTTTCTCATGAAAAAGAACATCAGTATCAACTTGCAGGGTATCATCTTCCACATCGAGGATGATGGCTACGAAGTGCTTAGCCGCTACCTCCACGAGGTAAAGGCGCACTTTGCCAGCTACCAGGGCCACGAGGAGATAGTGGCCGACATTGAGGGCCGCATCGCCGAGCTGTTTTCGGCGCGCCTCTCGGCCGTTAAACAAGTCATCACCCTCACCGACGTGGAGGAGATGACCGCCAAAATGGGCCGCGTCAGCGACTTCAACACCTCGCCCGACGACGATGATGAACCCGCCTACGCCGAGCCCACGGCCACCAGCCAGTCGGCCGGGTTTGGCCGTGGCTACACGGGCGGCGCCACGCCGCCCTTCGGCACGACGGGCACGGCCGATGGCCAGCCCCGCCGCCTCTACCGCGACCTGGCCCACCGCAAAATAGCGGGCGTGTGCGCTGGCCTGGCCCAGTACTTCGCGGTGAATCCGCTGGTGGTGCGACTGATTTTTCTGGCTTTAGTGCTGCTGCCCAACGTTTTTGGTGTCTACGACCACTTTCCCGGCACGGGCATGTTTCGCCACCGCTTCGATTTTGGCGGCTTGGCCCTTATTGCCTACATCGTGCTCTGGATAGCCCTGCCCAAGCGTGACGATGCCCCCGCCCCCATCGACACCCTCGATTTTGGCGGCTCATTGACTGGCCGCAAGCTGTTCCGCGATGTCGACAGCGGTAAGGTCGGCGGTGTATCGGCCGGCCTGGCCGCCTACTTCCGCACCGATGTGGTGCTGGTACGCGTGCTGTTCCTCATTAGCTTGTTCCTGGGTGGCTCGGGCTTCATCATTTACCTCATTCTGTGGGTAGTGGTGCCCGAGGCCCGCACGGTATCGGAAAAAATGCAGATGCGCGGCGATGCCGTCACGCTCTCGGGCATTGATAACAACTTGCGCAGCAACGCGTTTGACGGCGATACCACCACGCCAGTCGGCAGCCGCTCGGTAGGCACTTTTTTGGAGGGCGCGGCGCGCAGCGCCCGGCCCGCCGCTAGCTTTCTAGGTACAATTATTCGCTGGCTGGTGGGCGGACTGCTGATTTTTTGGGGCGGCTCCGGGCTGTTTGGCGTGCTCATGATGCTGGGCGCCGCCCTGAGCATTATTCCCTTCACGGCCGTGGAGCACACCAGCAATGGCTTTATGTTCGATGACAGCTTTGGGGCGCTGGTGCGCAACCTACCGCCCTGGGGCGCCATCGCGGGCGCCTTACTGCTGGGTATTCCGGCCCTAGGGCTGATACTGCTGGGCCTGCGGCTGATTTTGCGCCGTTCGGTATTGGGCCGCACCACCGGGTCGGTGCTGCTGGGCCTGTGGCTGCTGGGAATAGTGGGCTCGGTGGCCGCTGGCTTGCAGGTTGCCCGCGACTTTCAGGCCAAAGGCACTTACAACACGACCATGCGCCTCACTAACATGGCGGGCCGGGGCATTGTGCTCGACTCGCGCAATGTGGAGGATGATTTTGAGTGGGTGAAGCTGCGCGTGGCTCCGGCCGACAGCGGCAAGGCGCCCTATGTGGAGCAAGAATTTCGGGCCAATGGCCGCACCGAGGAGGCCGCCCGCCTCACGGCCCAGCAAACGGTAGTGTACAGCATCGACCAGCGCGACTCGACCATCACCTTCGACCAGGGCTTTCGCCTCAAAGACAGCGCCCCCTTTCGCAACCAAAAGCTAAGCCTGACCTTGTACCTGCCCCTAGGTAAGGTGTACCGCCTCACGCCCCGCTTTATCGAGCACCTCGACGACGACGACTTCACCAGCGGCCGCCGCCCCGATACCGACGGCGACCGCTCGTACCGCGCCCGCTTCACCCGCGAGGGCAAGTTCGCCTGCCTCGACTGCCCGGTATCGGATGGCGATGATGACAATGACGACAGCGACAATGATGAGGTAGTGGACGTGGACGTAGACGGCGCCAAAACCCAGGTGCGCGTGAACACCGATGGCGACGAGCCCACGGTAAGCATTAGCACCAGCTCGCCCAACTTCAACACCGACCCCGGCCACTACGGCACCGGCCGCAAGACCATTAGCAGCGGCAGCGAGTTTAGTGAAATTGAGGTAGGCGGCGCCTTTCGGGTGCTGGTGCGCCAGGGCGACGGCTACAAAGCCGAGGCCGCGGGCCGCGCCAGCGACCTCGACGAGGTGCGCTTTGAAGTGCGCGGCGACCGGCTGGTGGTGCGCAACCGGGGCGGCAACGGGCTGTTTTCGGCCTTTGGCAAAAATCGCAACCCGATACTTATAACCGTGACGCTGCCCCGCTTGCGCCGCCTCGAACTGAGCGCCGCTGCCCAGGCCGACGTGAGCGGCTTCCGCGACGAAGACCTGACCTTTAATGCCTCCAGCGCCGCCTCGGCCCGCCTCGATGTCAACGTGCCCCGCCTCGAAATAGACCTCAGCAGCGCCGCCCACGCCGAGCTCAAGGGCACGGCCAATGAGCTGTCAGTCGACGGCTCCAGCGCCAGCTCGCTCGAAGCCCTGGGCCTGCGCGCCACCAAAGCTGCCATCGACCTGAGCAGCGGCTCCGAAGCCAAAGTGCACGCCACCGACGAGCTGAAAGTAGACCTCAGCAGCGGCAGCCAAGTAAAATACGCCGGCCGCCCCGCCCGCATCGACAAAGACCTCAACAGCGGCAGCTCGCTGGAAGCCCTGTAGGGTGCTATAGGTAATGGGGTAATTGGCGTAATGGGTAATAAAAAAGCTCGTCTAATGTGTTTAGACGAGCTTTTTTATTACCCATTACGCCAATTACCCCCATTACT
>NZ_JBHUFD010000018.1:219858-674758 GCF_042681145.1 Hymenobacter bucti | reverse complement strand
ACGCCAATTACCCCATTACCTATAGCACCCTACCCCCCTATCTGCTTGGCTTTGTAGCCTTCTTTCAGAAGAATCTCCAGCACTTTGGCGCGGAAGTCGCCTTGGATTACTACTTCGCCATCTTTGGCGCTGCCGCCCACGCCGCACTTGGTTTTGAGGAGTTTACCTAGGGTCTGTAAATCTTCCTCCCGGCCCACGAAGCCCGTGATGAGCGTGACCTGCTTGCCGCCGCGCTGCTTCTTATCAAGCTGCACGCGCAGCTGCTGCTGCTGGGGCGGCAGGGTGGTGGCCTCGGTGGGCTCGTTGGTTTGGTAGCTAAAGTCGGAGTTGGTTGAATAAACTACTCCCTGGCGCTGCGGCTGGTCTTTTTTCATAGTGGCAAAGGTCTATGCGGCGGCCGGCTCTTTGGCCAGCGCCGCCGCTATGCCATCCCAGAGGGCCACGCGGGCGGCCATGCCTTGGGCGGCCACGTCGGCGGCCTCGCGCCAGCGGGTGGCATCGGTGCCGCAGAGCTCGCGCACCATTTGGTGAGCCAGCGGCGCGTGGTGGTCCTCATCGAGCTCGATGTGGCGGTTGAGGTAATAAATAAACGTGTCGAGTTGGCCCGGAAAACGCTGCCCTAGGTCAGCTACCAAGTTGCGAAACATGTCGGGTATCACATCCTCCCGCCCGAAAGTGAAGGCGGCGGCCACGGCGTGCGTGTGCCCGCTGGCAATGACCTCAAACGTGTGCTTTACAAAGGCTTGCACGTTGGCCGGAGCTTCAGCGGCACCTAGGGCTTCCGTGACGCTGGCCCCTTGGGCCAGGGCCGCCAGCAGGCGCTCGGCGGGGGCGGTGTCGGCCCCGGCTTCGCGCATGGCGCGTAGGTACAGCTCGAAGTGGCTGGTGGGCCGGCCCTCGGGGTCGAGGTCAGTTTCTTCTTCCAGCACGATGTCGTTGATGAGGCGGCGCGTGGCGGAATTGCCGGTGGGCACCCACGGCAGCGTCACGCAGGTGAGGTCGCGCTGCAAGGCTTTGAGCAGCGACATAAAATCCCAAACCGCGAATACGTGGTGGCTCATGAACACCCGCAGGTCGTCGAGCGACTGAATGCGGCGGTAGAGCGGGTGGTCGACCATGCGCTGGCGGGCGGGCCGCAACTGCGTTTGCAGCTCCTGAATAAAATCCTGAGACATTGGGTTAGTAAAACTTAGCGAAGACAGAACGGCCTGATAACCATTTAACGGCTCTTTTTGTCCAGTTTTTTCCCGAAAAAATGGCGGCCGCGTCCACATTTATGCCATCAAAACCGCCCTACGTTGCCGGCGGGCCTCACATGGCCACCTCCAGCGCCAGCGGCAGCAAGTCGATAACGAACTCGGTGGCGTGCCCTAGGTAGTCGCCATCGGCGTGGTAGCCGATGGGCGCGGCGGCCCGCACCGTGGCGTGGCTGGTGTGGCTGTAGGCCGCGCCGCCCGTGCGCGGCAGCGTGCCCAGGGCCATACCCATGGCCACCTGCACCGCCCGCCAGGGCGGCAGCGCATTGATGAGGCACATATCGAGCAGGCCATCCTGGAGGCTGGCATTGGGGGCGATGTACACGTCGTTGCCATACTGCGAGGCGTTGGCAAAGGCCAGCACGTAGCAATCGGTGCGCAGCGTCTGGCCGTTGGTATCAACCGCTATCGGCACGGGCTCAAACGTTTTATATTCCTGCAACGTCACGCGCAGGTAGGTGCTGAGGCCCCGCGAGCCAGCCTGCGCAAATTGCTGGCTCACCCGCGCGTCGAAGCCTAACCCCGCCGTGCAAAAGAATGGCCGGTCATTTATGCATCCCACATCCATGCGGCTGAAGGCGGGCTGCCTCAGCCGCCGCAGGGCGGCCCCTAGGTTCAGCGGCACCTTCAGGTGGCGGGCCAGGCCATTGCCCGAGCCGCGGGGCACGATGCCCATAGCGGTATTTTCCTGATGCAGAAGCCCTTGCCCTACCTCATTCACGGTGCCATCGCCGCCCACGGCCACTACCACCCGACAGCCGGCCTGGGCCGCCGCGCGGGCCAGTTCGGTAGCGTGGCCGGGCCCTTCGGTGGGGCGTAGCAAGTAGTCGCCGCTGGCTTCCGAGCCAAAGTATCGCGCCAGCAGCGCCGGAAACTCGGCCCGGCGGCCAGTACCGGCCATCGGATTAAAAATAAAACAGGTACGCGGCATAAAACACGCAAGGCTACCAAGGGCAACCCATCAGGCCAGAAAATAAAAAGGCCTGCCTAGCAGGCAGGCCTTTTTTTAGTGATTAGTGGGTAGTGATTAATTATCAGCAGCTAATCACTACCCACTACTCGTTAATCACTACTAATTACCCTACCATTTTCTCACCCAGCTTCTGGATGAGGTCGGCGGTGCGGGTCGAGTAGCCGGTTTCGTTGTCGTACCAGCCCACTACTTTGGCCAGCGTGCCATTGGTCGAAGTCAGCTCCGAGTCGAAGATGCACGAATGCGGGTTGCCCACGATGTCGATGCTCACAATCGGGTCGGTGGTGTACTCCAGAATACCTTTCATGGCGCCGTCAGCGGCCGCTTTGATGGCGTCGTTGATTTCCTGCTTGGTGGCTTCTTTCTTCAGAATCACGGTCAGGTCAGTCAGCGAGCCGTCCGGCACGGGCACGCGCATGGCGATACCATCGAGCTTACCTTTCAGGGTAGGCAGCACCAGGCCCACGGCCTTGGCAGCCCCGGTCGAGGTCGGGATGATGCTGTAGGCAGCGGCGCGGGCGCGGCGCAGGTCTTTGTGAGGCGCGTCTTGCAGGTTCTGGTCCGAGGTGTAAGCGTGCACCGTGGTGATGTAGCCTTTCTCGATGCCAAAAACATCGTCTAGCACCTTGGCCATCGGGGCCAGGCAGTTGGTGGTGCAGCTTGCGTTCGAGATGATGGTTTCGTCACCCTTTAGGGTGTCCTCGTTCACGCCGAGTACTACCGTGGGAATGTTGCCGGTTGCCGGGGCCGAGATAACTACCTTTTTGGCACCCGCCGTAATGTGCTGACCAGCGCCGGCTTCATCCACAAAGCGGCCCGTGCTTTCGAGCACAATGTCGACGCCCATGTCTTTCCAGGGCAGCAGCTTGGGGTCGCGCTCGGCCAGGGCCGCGATGTGCTGGCCATTTACGGTCAGGCTATTGTCGTCGTAGCTCACCGTGCCGTCGAAACGGCCGTGGATGGAGTCATACTTGAGCAGGTGAGCCAGCGTCTTGTTGTCCGTCAGGTCGTTGATAGCCACAATCTCCACGTTGTCGCGCCCAAGCAGCGACTTGAAGGTGAGGCGGCCAATGCGGCCGAAGCCGTTGATGGCGACTTTAATTTTTGCCATTGTTGTTGGGAAAAATGGAAGTAGGGCGGGCCGCCCAAGCGGCACCAATGAAATACGGGGCGAAGGTAAGGGGTAGGGCGAGTTTACCGCCTATCCGTCCTTGTGTCTCCTGCCCGCTTCAACAAATAATGCCCCTGCGCAGTTTTTTTCCGGCTGAAAATCAGCGCAGTTTTAATGCCCAGACATTTTTATCAAGGCCAGTATTTGCTTTGAAGCTATGTTTTCGTACCTTTGCACCACCGAAACAAAAACGGTCCGTTCGTCTAGGGGTTAGGACAGTAGATTTTCATTCTACCAACAGGGGTTCGATTCCCCTACGGACTACTTCGAGGCTATCCCCTCACCGAGTAGTTACACTTGCTATATCACCATAACCCGGTCCGTTCGTCTAGGGGTTAGGACAGTAGATTTTCATTCTACCAACAGGGGTTCGATTCCCCTACGGACTACACCAAGTCGCTGAAAAGCGCAAAACAAAAGCCTCTCAGAGCCTCTGAGAGGCTTTTTTGCGTCTTAGGAGTACCACTTGCGCATAGGACTGTCCCGGCCGAAGAAGTGCAATCGCTTCTTATTGAAGCACTGCTCTTTTGGGAGCGAGCAAGTTTCCAATTTCAATAGTGCGGCCTCTCACCTGGTCGATGTTCGCCTCCTTACCAAGGAATTACGGAGTTACAGCCATGCCCGAGGTAGGCGCCAGCAGCGGCCCTGCTGCCGGACACAGCACTAAGCCGCCGAGCCTACCTAGGCACGGCATTGCGCCGAAGAGCATGGCTAGCAAGCCCACCGCGCCGCCGGGTACACCACCCTAAAAGGGTTAAGGCCACGCTCGACCACGCCGACAGGCACCGCGTATTTGGGACCGGCGCGGTCGGGTATAAAGACAATTGGCCGGCCCGTAAGAGCATCAGCTTATTGATACACCTAGGATGTTGCCAAGGCCTCGGTCGGCACACCAGCGGCCGGGGCCAGCTCCGGCAACACAACCGCTGAATGCCGAGTGGCTGGGCTAAGAAATGAAAGCGGAACAAGTCTCCTGGGCAATGACGCAGGCTGGGTAGTAGAGCAAGTAGCTTTCTTTACAACAAGCACCTAAGCCAAGGCGGTTACTGCTGGGGCGGGCAGTATCTCATTGGCGGTAAGCTGCCCGGCCAGCCAGCAGCCCAGCGTTTCGAGGGTAGTGGCGGCGATGTTGGTGAGCGCGTCGTGGGTCAGGAAGCCCTGATGGCCGGTTACGAGCGCATTGGGAAGGGCCAGCAGCCGCCCCAGCAGCTCATCTTGCAGGGGGTGCTGCGAGTGGTCATTGAAAAATAGGCCTTTCTCGTGCTCGTACACATCCAGCCCTAGGTAGCCCAGCTGGCCCGATTCGAGGGCCACGAGGGCCGCCGCAGTATCGAGCAGCGCGCCCCGACCCGTGTTGATAAGCATGGCCCCGCGCTTGAGGCGGGCCAGCCGGGCGGCGTCGAAGAGGTGGCGGGTAGCGGAGGTGAGCGGCGCGTGCAGCGAGATGACGTCGGACTGGGCACAGAGCTCGTCCAGCGGCACGTAGGTGAGGCCGTAGCGCTGGGTGAGGGTGGCATCGGGTTGCACGTCGGTGCCCAGCAGGCGGCAGCCGAAGCCGTGCAGCAGGCCCGCCAGCGTGCCGCCAATGGTGCCGCAGCCCACGATGCCCACCGTTTTGCCGTGCAGGTCGAAGCCCACGAGATTGTCGAGCCGGAAGTCGGCGCGGCGCACCTGGGCATCGGCCTGGCGCAGGTGGCGGTTGAGGGCCAGCATCAGGGCCAGGGCGTGCTCGGCAATGGCGAAGGGCGAATAGTGGGGCACGGTGGCCACGCGCAAACCCAGGCGGTGGGCGGCGGGCAGGTCCACGTTATCGTGGCCAGCGGCGCGCACTAGCAGGTAGCGCACACCCAGCGCCGCGAGCTTTTCGAGCACCGGCTCAGAGGCGTCGTCATTCACAAAAACGGCCACGGCGGTGCTGCCGGCGGCCTGCGCAGCGGTGTCCAGAGTCAGGGCCGCGTCCAAAAAAGCCAGGGCGGAGTGGCCCTGCGCGGCGGCGGTGAGGTAGGGACGCTCGAAGGGATAGGCGCTGAAAACGGTAATGGTCATGGGCGGTGGTGGAGGGGCAGCCAGCAGCTGGAAAAAAGGTGCCCGAGGCCGGCGGCCGGCGGGCGATGGCACAAGATTACGCCCCCGCCTAGGCCGGCAACTTGATGAAAATCATGCGGTGGGCTTGACTTTCCGCATGCCGATGGCAGCCCGCCCGCCGGTCCTTTGCCAGTGATTTTACCCCTGTGTTAATCACCGCCCCATGACGCCTTCGCTGCTCATTCTCACCGACTTCTTCCAGGCCGCCGACCGGGCGCTCGACTACGCTACCAACCTGGCCGCGCCGCTCGGCGCGCGGCTGGTGCTGCTGCACGTGCGCCGCGATTCTATTCTCGACCCGGAGATACTCACCGGTACATTTTCGAACCTGAGCCAGGAGGCGACTAATCTGGCCCTGAGCCGGGTAGCCAGCGACCTGGCCGTGCCGGTAGTGGTGGAGATTGGCCACGGCCGCGTGGCGGTGGCCGTGGCCGACGCCGTGAGCCGGCACCATCCGCTGCTGGTGGTGCTGGGCCGGGCCGACTACGCCGACATCCCCGACGAGCTAGTGCACACCACGGCGCTCGACATTCTGCGCACGGCGCCCTACCCCCTGCTGGTGGTGCCGGCCGCTGTGGCCACCACGGCCCCACCCCAGCGCGTGCTGCTGGCCCTCGACCGCGAGGCTTTCACGCTGGGTGACTATGCCGGCATGGCTCGCCACCTGCTCAATACCCTAGGGGCGAAGCTGACCGTGGTGCACGTGGCCGCCCACCCCGGCCCCGCGGACCGGGCGGCCGAGGTGTTGGAATCGGTGCGGTGGACGGGGCTGGCTATCGACCTGCCCACGCCCGTGCGCTTCCGCCACTCCACGGCCACCGCGCCGGCCGAGGGCATTCTGGCAGTGGCCCAGCCCGAAGACTACGATTTGGTGGTGGTGCTAGCGCGGCCCCGCAGCTTTTGGGGCGAATTATTCCACCACAGCGTCACGGCGCAGGTGCTGAAGCACAGCACCATCCCGGTGCTGGTACTACCCACCGAGGCCTAGCCGCCCCAGGGCCCGGCATGCAGCCGGGCATCGCTTTAACAACCGAGCGGGCCGTTACCAGCCCACCATCACGCATTTTTTATGAAACTGATAAACAACGATTTGCAAGGTAAAACCGCCCTCGTTACCGGGGGCGCTTCGGGCATTGGCAAGGCCGTAGCCCAGCTCTATGGGCAGTACGGCGCCAACGTTATGGTGTCGGACATCGACGAAACCCAGGGCCAGCAGGTGGCGGCCGAGATTGAGGCCGCCGGCGGCAAAGCCCGGTTTTTTCGGGCCGACGTGGGCGACCCCGCCCAGTGCCGGCAGTTGGTGCAGGAAACGGTGGCCGCTTTCGGTAGCCTCGACGTGGCCTGCAACAACGCCGGCATCACGGGCGAGATGAGCCTGACGGCCGACATGTCGCTCGAAGGCTGGCAGCGCATCATTAATGTGAACCTGAACAGCGTCTTCTTCTGCCTCAAGTACGAGCTGGAAGTGATGCTAAAGCAGGGCCACGGCGCGATTATCAACATGTCCTCCATCCTGGGGCAGGTGGGCACGCCCACGCTGGCGGGCTACGTCACGGCCAAGCACGGCGTGGTGGGCCTCACCAAAACGGCGGCCATGGAATACGCCGCCCAGGGTATCCGCATCAACGCCGTGGGCCCCGCCTACATCGACACGCCGCTGCTCCAGGGTTTCAGCCCCGAAACCAAGGCCGGGCTGGTGGCGCTGCACCCCATCGGCCGGCTGGGCCGGCCCGAAGAGGTGGCCGAGCTGGTCATCTGGCTCAGCTCCGAGCGGGCCTCGTTCGTGACCGGCGCCTACTACCCGGTCGACGGCGCTTACCTCGCCAAATAGCACCTAGTCAAGTGCTTAAGCTATTATCGCTTTCCTATCAAATTTCAATGAAACTCGCCGCAACAACCCCCACCCCAAAGTTCGAGCTATCTCAAAACCTATCTGCCGAACTGGATGAGTTGACCAAGAAGCACGCCCGGCAAATGCGGAAGCTGCTGGCTGGCTCCGCGAAGAAGCTAGCCAAAAAATTTGAGCGCCTGCTGGCCAAAGAGCAGCGCGCCCGCGCCCGGCAGCAGCGCGAAGTCGCCAAGGCCGCGGTGCAAACCCTGGTATTACAGGTCCACGAAGTCTTTGTTGGCTCGGTGGTGCAGGCGCACCGGGCAAGCCACCCCGGCGCCCTGGCCGCCTAGGGTACCCTACTGCAAAAGCAGCGCGGTGGCCCCGGTCGGCCGGCTCACGCCAGCGGACCGGAACCACCGCGGAAACTACGCCGGTCGACCCATTAGCGTCAACGAAGAACCCATCCAAAACCCTCCCAGCCTCTATGGAAACTACCCTCCTCGCGCCGGCCCCGGCCCTGGCTTTTGCTACCCCGCTCGCGCCCGATACCCTCCGGCTTATCGATGCCTACTGGCGGGCGGCCAACTACCTATCGGTGGGCCAGATGTATTTGTACGACAATCCCTTGCTGCGCGAGCCGCTGACGCTGGCCCACATCAAGCCGCTGCTGCTGGGGCATTGGGGCACTACGCCGGGCCAGAACTTCATTTACACCCACCTCAACCGGGTAATTAGCCGGTACGACCTGGACATGATTTACGTCTGTGGCCCCGGCCACGGCGGGCCGGCGGTGGTGGCGGGCACCTACCTGGAGGGCACGTACAGCGAGGTGTACCCCCACATCAGTCAGGACGAGGCGGGGCTGCGAAAGCTGTTTCGGCAGTTCTCGTTTCCGGGCGGCATTTCGAGCCACGCGGGGCCCCAGACGCCGGGCTCCATCCACGAGGGCGGCGAGCTGGGCTACTCGCTGAGCCACGCCTTCGGGGCGGTGTTCGATAACCCCGAACTCATCGTGGCCTGCGTGATTGGCGACGGCGAAGCCGAAACCGGCCCGCTGGCCACCGCCTGGCACGGCAACAAGTTCCTGAACCCCATCAGCGACGGCGCGGTACTGCCCATTCTGCACCTCAACGGCTACAAGATTTCCAACCCCACGGTGCTGGCCCGCATCACCCACGAGGAACTGGACCAGCTGCTGCGCGGCTACGGCTGGACGCCCTACTACGTGGAGGGCCACGAGCCCGAGCTGATGCACCAGGCCATGGCCCTGGCGCTCGACGAGGCCGTGGAAAATATCCTGGCCATTCAGCACAACGCCCAGTCGCAGACCGAGCCTACCCGGCCGCGCTGGCCGCTCATCGTGCTGCGCTCGCCCAAGGGCTGGACCGGCCCCAAGGAAGTGGATGGCCAGCCCAACGAAGGCTCTTTCCGCGCCCACCAGGTGCCGCTGGCCGTGTCGGCCGATACGCCGCCCGCGCACCTGGCGCAGCTAGAAGCCTGGCTGAGAAGCTACCGGCCCGAAGAGCTATTTGACGAAGCCGGCCGCCTGCTGCCCGAGCTAGCCGAGCTGGCCCCCCTAGGTGCCCGCCGCATGGGCGCCAACCCCCACGCCAACGGCGGCTTGCTGCTGCAACCGCTGCACCTACCCGATTTTGCCGACTATGCCGTGGCCGTGCCCGCACCGGGCACGGTAGAAGCCAGCGATACGGGCACGGTAGGCAAATTTCTGCGCGACATCGTGCAGCGCAATTCCGCGCCGCGCAACTTCCGCATCTTCGGCCCCGACGAGACACTTTCCAACAAGCTAGGGTCGGTGTTTGAGGTGACGAACCGGCAGTGGGACGCCGACACGGCCGCGCACGACGAGTTTCTGGCCCCCGCGGGCAGCGTGGTGGAAATGCTAAGCGAACACCAGTGCGAAGGCTGGCTGGAAGGCTACTTACTGACCGGCCGGCACGGACTGTTCAACAGCTACGAGGCGTTCATTCACATCGTCGATTCGATGTTCAACCAGCACGCCAAGTGGCTGAAATCGACCGCCGAGATTCCGTGGCGCCGCAACATCGCCTCGCTCAACTACCTGCTCACCAGCACCGTGTGGCGGCAGGACCACAACGGCTTCACGCACCAGGACCCCGGCTTTATGGACCACGTGGTGAACAAAAAAGCTAGCATCGTGCGGGTGTACCTGCCACCCGATGCCAACTGCCTGCTCTCGGTAATGGACCACTGCCTGCGCAGCCGCCACTACGTGAACGTCATCGTGGCCGCCAAGCACCCCGCTCCGCAGTGGCTGAGCATGGACGCCGCTATCAAGCACTGCACCCAGGGCATCGGCATCTGGCCCTGGGCCAGCTCCGACGCCGGCCAGGAGCCCGACGCCATCATGGCCTGCTGCGGCGACGTGCCCACCCTCGAAACCCTGGCCGCCGTCTCCATCCTGCGCGAGCACCTGCCAGAGCTGAAAATCCGGGTCGTGAACGTGGTGGATTTGCTGCGTCTCCAGCGCAGTATCGACCACCCGCACGGCCTGAGCGATGCCGACTACGACGCGCTGTTCACCCGCGACAAGCCGGTGATTTTCGCCTTCCACGGCTACCCCTGGCTGGTGCACCGCCTCACCTACAACCGCCCCAACAACACCCACTTGCACGTGCGCGGCTATAAGGAAGAAGGCACCATCACGACGGCCTTCGACATGACGGTGCTCAACGAGCTAGACCGCTTTCACCTGGTAATGGACGTGCTCGACCGCGTGCCCCAGCTCGGCAACCGCGGCGCGCACCTCAAGCAGCTGCTCAAGGATAAGCTCGTGGAGCACAAGCAGTATATCTACCGCCACGGCCAGGACATGCCGGAGATTCAGGACTGGAAGTGGGTGGGGTAAAGGGGAGAAATGATGAGGAATAAGTAAGCAAGAAGGCGGTCATGCTGAGCGCAGCGCAGCGGAGTCGAAGCATCTTGGCTGGGTTACTAACTCCCAGACGCTAGCAACGAAGCGGGCAAGATGCTTCGACTCCGCTGCGCTGCGCTCAGCACGACGATTTCGGACCCTAGCCAAAAACACACTTAGTTGATTTATGGACTATTACCTCACCCCCGTGGCCGACGTAGCCGCCGAGCTGGCGACCTCGCCGGCCGGCCTCGACGTGGCCACGGCCGGGCAGCGGCTGGCCGAGCACGGCCCTAACCAGCTGACCAATTCGCACCAGAAAACCATCTGGCAGTTGGTACTGCACCAGCTCTCCGACGTGATGATACTGGTGCTGCTGGCCGCCGCCGGGATGTCGGTGCTCATTGGGGAGGCCAAGTCGGCCTACGTCATTCTGGCTATCGTGGTACTTAATGCCATCATCGGCTTTGTGCAGGAGTACCGGGCCGATAAGGCCATGGAGGCCTTGCAAAAGATGGCCGCCAGCCACGCCCAGGTACTGCGCGACGGCCAGACCCAGCAGGTGCCCACGGCCGAGCTAGTGCCCGGCGACGTGGTGCTGCTCGAAGCCGGCAACGTCATTCCGGCCGACGTGCGCTTTCTGGAAACCCACGCCCTGAAGGTGGACGAGTCGTCGCTGACCGGCGAATCCAGCAACGTGGAAAAAACCGTGGCCGCGCTGCCGCCCGGCGAGTACCCGCTCGGTGACCGGCTCAACTTGGGCTACAAGGGCACGTCCGTCACTAATGGCCGGGCCACGGCCTACGTGGTGGCCACCGGCATGGGCACCGAGTTAGGCAAAATTGCGACCCTCATCCAAACGGCGGAGGTGGTGACGCCGCTGCAAAAGCGGCTGGGCACCCTGGGCAAGCGTCTCTCGGTGGTGGCGCTGGTAGTGGGAGCCCTGTTTTTCGGGATTGGCTGCCTGCGGGGCGAGCCCTGGGAAAACCTGCTGCTGGTCGCCATCTCGCTGGCCATCGCGGCGCTGCCCGAGGCGCTGCCAGCATTGGTTACCATCTCGTTAGCCCTAGGGGCCGGCCGGCTCATGAAAAGCCACGCTCTGATGCGCAAGCTGCCCGCCGTGGAAACCCTAGGGTCGGTTACCTATATCTGCACCGACAAAACGGGCACGCTCACCCTCAACCAGATGACGGTGGAGGCTCTCTACGAAGTGCCTGCGGTGCAGCTCGACGGGCTGGCCGACCGCAACGGGCTCCTCACGGCGATGGCCCTCAATACCGACGCCAGCCACGACCCAGAGAACCACTGGCTGGGCGACTCGACCGAGGTGGCGCTGGCCCGCTACGCGGAAGAAAAGGCCTACGCCCGCCCCGCCCTGGAAGCGCAGTTTCCGCGCCTGGCCGAGCTGCCCTTCGACTCGGAGCGCAAGTGCATGACCACCCTGCACCAGACCCCGCAGGGCGTGCTGGTACTCACCAAAGGAGCGGCCGGCTCGTTGTATAAGCAGCTCACCGCCAGTCAGCAAGGCAGCCTAGCCGACCTCACCCAACGCGTGGATGCGCAAGCCTCCCAGGGCTACCGGGTGCTGGCCTACGGAGCCAAGCTACTGCCCGAACTACCCGCCGACCTCACCCCGGCTACTGTCGAAACCGACCTCACTTTTCTGGGCTTCGCCAGCCTGATTGACCCACCTAGGGAAGAAGCCCGCCAGGCCGTGGCCGAGTGCAAGGCCGCCGGCATCATCCCCGTCATGATTACCGGCGACCACAAGCTCACCGCCCAGGCCATTGCCGAGAAGCTCGGCATTATTTCTTCCAAAGAAGAGCTGGTGCTAACCGGCCCCGAACTGACCGCGCTGGATGAGCCCGCCTTTGCCACCGTGGTGGAAAAAGTGCGCGTGTACGCCCGCGTAGACCCGGCCCAAAAGCTGCGCATCATCAACGCATTGCAGGCCAAGCACCAGTTCGTGGCCATGACTGGCGACGGCGTGAACGACGCGCCGGCCCTCAAAAACGCCGACATCGGCATCGCCATGGGCATCAACGGCACCGAGGTGGCCAAGGAAGCGGCAGCCATGATTCTGCTTGACGACGACTTCGCCACCATCGTGGAGGCCGTGAAGCACGGCCGCCGCATCTACGACAACATCCTCAAGTTTATCCGCTACATTTTGGCGGGCAGCGTGGGCGAAATCACGACCCTCTTTTTTGCGCCGCTGCTGGGCCTGCCCATCACGCTGCTGGCCATTCACATTCTGTGGATTAACCTCATCACCGACGGGCTACCCGGCCTGGCGCTGGCCTACGAGCCCTCCGAAAAGAACAGTATGCAGCGCCCGCCCGTGGACCCGCGCCAGACCATTTTCGCCGACGGCCTGGGCTGGTTCATTATGGGCGTGGGGCTGCTGGTGGGCGGCCTCACCATCGGGATGCAGGCCTGGTCCATCCAACAGGGCCTACCCCACTGGCAAACAATGGCCTTTACCGTGCTCTGCTTCAGCCAGCTAGGCTTGGCGCTGGCCATCCGCTCGCGCCGCGAGTCCATTTTTAGCCTCGGGCTGCTTTCCAACAAGCCCATGCTAGGCGCCGTGGCCTTGACCGTGGCGCTGTACCTGCTCATCATTTACGTGCCGTTCGGCAACCACCTCTTCAGCACCCAGCGCCTCACGGTGGCCGAACTGGGCATCACGCTGGCTTTGTCCAGCCTAGTGTTTTGGGCAGTTGAGCTGCAAAAGCTTATCAGCCGACGGCGCGGGGTGGCTATGGCTTCGCAAGTGGCAGCAGCGGCTACCTCGCTACTGCCGAAATCTGCTGCGCTCGCGCCGGCCTAGGTATCTGACAAAAAGCAAAGAGGCTGATTATTTAATTACCCAAGCAGCGATAGCCTACCTAGGCTATTGCTGCTGTCTTACCCCGTTACTTATGCCGCCCGCCCTTGTTGTGCTCACCGATTTCTCGCCTGCCGGTGACCGGGCCTGCGCCTACGCCGCCGCGCTGGCCGCCCCGCTAGGGGCCGCGCTGCACCTAGTGCACGTGTTTTCGATGCCCTTCACCAGTCCCCGTATGGCGGTGGCTATGCACGAAGCCATCGCTGAGCACGTGCAGGAAGACAGCTGGCTGCTTCAGCAAAAGGCTAGCGAGCTGCCCTTGCCGGCCACCACGCAAATAATCGAGGCAGACTGGGCGGGCGCCGTGGCGCAGGTCGTGGCCGAGTACCATCCGTTGCTGCTGGTCGCGGGCCTCACCGCCACTGATGGCCCCTTTGACGAATGGCAGAGCAACCGCCCGCTGCCGCTGGCTCACCAGACGGGCTACCCCCTGCTATTGGTGCCCGAAAACCTACCCCTGGCCGCGCAGCACCCGCCCCGCCGCCTGCTGCTGGCCGTGGAGGACCGGGCTTTTCAGCTCTCGCCCGAGGCGCAGTCACTAGGGCCGCGGCTGGACATTTTGGGCTGCCAGGCATTCGTGGCTACCGTCGTATCGCCCGACGCGCCCCCGGCTGGCCAGGCCGGGCTGCGCGCGGCCCAGCAGTGCGGCCTAGCCGCGGCCCTCACCAAGGCCAAGCTGCGCCAGGTAGTGGACGCGCAACCAGCCGCGGGCATCTGGCAGGCCGCCGATGAGGTAGAAGCTGACCTGGTGGTGCTGCCCGACCAGGGCCACGGCTGGGCGCACAAAGTATTCAGCGGCAGCGTCATCGCCGACGTGGTGCGCTACTCGCAGGTGCCCGTGCTGCTGCTGGCCGCGCACCTATGGTCTAAAACTGACTAGCGCCGCTTGCCCACTCTTCTCTTCTTCAAATTCTCTACCATGCCCCTCACCCTGATAGTATTCGCCGGCTTTTATGCCGCCGCCCGCCACGCCGTACGCTACGCCGATACCCTGGCCCAGGCAGTGGGTGGCAAGCTAGTGCTGCTGCACGTGAAGCGCGCCTCGCTTTTCGACCCCTACGAAGTGCTGTCCGAAGACTTGCGCCAGGCCGAGCTAGGCACCCAGCTCGACACCGCTGCCGCGCTCTACCGGCTCGCCGACGAGCTGCCCTCCCACCCCACCGTGGAGATAGCCCTCGACCTGCTGCCCATAGTGGCCCAAGACCAGGCCGACCAGCACCAGCCGGCGCTCTTCGTGCTGCCCCGGCCCGAGCCCTACTTCACCGATGCCGCCGGCCTGGCCCGCGATTGCGCCGAGCTGCTGCGCGCCGGCCACCACCCGCTGCTGGTGGTACCCGCCCACGGCCCAGCTAACCAGCTCCCACGCCGCATCCTCATCGCCGCCGATGCCGAAGCCTTCGCACTAGCCCGCCACGCCAAGCCGCTGCACCAGCTGCTGGCCCTGCCGGAAGCCACGCTGTTCTTGGCCCACGTATCGGACGGTGTGCGCGACGATGCCGACTGTGGGGCCGCCCTGCACGCCGTGCAAGTCAGTGGCCTACTCAAAGGCCTTGCCTCCCCCGAGCTAAGGGGCTATGAGTGCGACAATTATGAGCAGGGTGTCCTGAACGCCGTCCAAGACACCGAGGCTGACCTGCTGGTGGTATTTGCGCGTCAGCGCAGCTACCTAGGCGAGCTGTTTCACCACAGCGTCACGGCCCAGCTACTAGCGCGCTCGCCCGTACCGGTGCTGGTAGTGCCCACCGCCGCCGAGGTGGTACCGGCTCACTAGTCATGGCCCTAGGTAACCTAGCTCACGCCCCAGTGCCTGTTCCCTTAGATTAGGTGCGGGCCTTACACCCGCTCGCTTCCCTGCTCCCGGCCGTGCATTCCTTCCTCGCTTTACCGCCCGTTCTGCTACTGGTGACTGTGTCGCTCACCCACCCCTTTACGCTGGTTTCGCGCAGGGTAGCAGTGCGCTCATTGCCGGTTTTTAGGCAGCTAGCTACCAGCTTGAAGCCGGCACCCTGGTAGGGGCCGAGGCTTTTTAAACGACCCTTATTTTACCAGCTTGCTGCACCAGCCACTCGTTGGCCGCGCCTTCTTCATTGAAAAGGGCAACGTGGACGGACCGTTGCAGCTGCGCAACGTGCACTATATCTATTGCGTGGTCATCAACGCGCACCAAGTGAGTGGGCGACAGCAGGTAAGACAGAAAGGTTGGGCCGCCAAAATGGGCCGCCAGCGTGGGCATAAAGGTATCTAGCAGCCACTGCGCCGTTTCCGGGTCCTCGTTGTTGCGCCGCCGAATGTCCAGCAGCCAGAGCCGGGAGCCAAGGACCTGGGCCTCTGCAAATAAATATTGATAACTCGTCCGCATTTCGGCGGGGGTGACTTCGCCTAGCCACCGGCAAACCATCGTGCCCGTTTCGACGCGGTGCATACACTCCAAATAACCCGTTAGTCTCTTCATTAACGCTTTAAATTCTCTGATTCGGTTGAGGTTTTAGAATAAATAGCCAGTCCTTTTGACTAAGCATGCGTTGGAAATTGCATCCCCCTACCTAGGGTAGCCAGCGCAACGCAAACACTTCATTGTCTTGAACTTATTAGGCCGCCAGCTGGCGCTGAAAGTGCTCTTGCAGTAAGGCATCAATTTTGGCCCGCGTCAGGGGCTTTTGCAGCACGGCTATGTGGCGCAGGCCCCGCAGGCGTGCCAGGTCGTGGGGATGCGCGGAGGAAGTGAGAATGACCACGTAAATCGCTTGCGCCGGGGGCTGGGGCTGGTAAGCCGCCAAAAAATCGATGCCGCCCATGACGGGCATGTGGAGGTCAAGCAACACCAGCGCCGGACACGCCGCCCCCGCGGCGGCGCAGTGGTGGGCCAGTAGCGCCAGCGCTTCCTGCCCGTTGTGGGCTACCAGCACGTGGTCCGTAACCCCTAGCTGCTTGAGCAGGTGCGTATTTAAGTAGTTGGTGGACTCATCGTCGTCGACCAATAGAACACTGGAGAGCTTTTGCATGAGATGGCGAAAGGGAGGGCTAAAAATGGGAGTGTCGTCCTATTCTTTAGCTTTGCTCCTTGTTTCGTGGCTGGGCAGCGAGACGGTAAAGGTGGTGCCTTCCCCAATTTGGCTCTGCACGGCAATGGTGCCCCCGGCGTTTTCTACCAGGCGCTTGACCATGTAGAGGCCGATGCCCGTGCCGGCCACGTGGTCGTGCAGGCGCTGAAACAGGCCAAACAGCTGGCCTTGCTGGCCCTCCGTTAGCCCCAGCCCGTTGTCCTGGACTTCGAGCACCACGGTACCGCTGGTGCTGCGGCAGCGCAGCTCCACGATGGGCGGGCGGGCCGGGTGCCGGTACTTGAGCGCGTTGCTCAGCAAATTGTACACGATGCTGCGCAGGTTCTGCGGCGCAAACGACACGTGGGGGCACGCCGCCACCGTAACCGTGAGCTCAGCCCCGGTGGCGGCCAGGTCGGGGGCTAGGTCAAGGCGCAGGTCTTCTACTAGGGCGGCTAGGTCCACATTTTCAGCGGGTTGGGTATGAACCCGTTGCAGCAGGGCCACGTCGGTGAGCTGGGCGATGGTGAGCTGGAAGCGCTCCACGGACCGCTGCATCCGGTCGAGCAAAGGCTCGACCACCCCGGCGTGCAGGGCCTCGGCCGGCAGTTCCTCCCGCAGCGCCGCCAGCAAGCCCTCGATGTTGCCAATCGGCGTGCGCAGGTCGTGAGACGCCACGTAGATAAACGTGTCGAGGTCCGTGCTCGTGCGCAGTAGTTGCTGGCTGGTGCGGTCGCCTTCGAGGCGCAGCGCCTGCATCTGGCCGCGGGCCAGCACCTGTTCCGTCACGTCGTAGGCCAGGATGGAAAGACCGGCCGTCTGGCCGTTTTCCTGAAACGCCTGGTAGGTAAAAGTGAGATACGTTGTGGTGGGCGGGCCGCCGCCCGAAGGCGCCAGCACCAGCGGCATCTCCACACCAAAGTACGTTTCGCCCGTGCGGTACACCTGGTCGAGCAGGGCCACGTACCCCTGGGCCGCGGCCTCGGGCACGGCATCTACCAGCGAGCGGCCGCGCAGCTCGCGGCCCGGAAACAGCCGCTGGTAGGCCGGGTTTACGTACTCGATGCGGTGATTAGGCTCGCGCAGCAGGCAGATGGCGGCCGGGGTTTGCTCGAACACCTGGTGGAACGTAGCCCGCTCCTGGGCCTGGCGCTGGGCGGCGGCCAGCGCTTCGGCCTGCAAGGTATCGTTCTGGCGGCGGGCGAGCACCGCGTCCGTAACGTCGTAGGCGAAGAAGGAAACCCCCACGATGCGGCCCTGCTCCTGGTAGGCGTCGAAAGAGAACGTGAAATAGCGCGGGTGGGCGGGCCGCTCGGCAGACGGGGCCAGGGCCAATTCCTGCTCGACCCCCATGAAGGAGACGCCGGTGCGGTACACCTCGCCGAGCGCGGCAACCAGTTCCGGCGCGATGGCCCCGGCAAACACCTCGGCCAGGGGGCGGCCGGGCGGTAGGGGCTGGCCCGAAAAGAGCCGCTCAAAGGCGGGGTTGCAGTAGTCGAGCACCTGGGCCGCATCGCGCAGCACGCAAATGGCGGCGTGGGTCTTATTCAGGAAGCGCGTCAGGCTGGCGTGCTGCTGCTCGGCGGCGGCCCGGGCGCGGCGGGCATCGCGGGCGTGCACCCGCAGCGCCAGCGTGCGGCCCTCAATGCGCTCCTCCATCTCCCGGATGAGCAGGCGCAACTGCGCAGCCTGCACCTGCACTTGCTGGCGGGCCTGCTGGCGCACCTCCACCTGCTCGGTCACGTCGTAGCTAAAGTCCAGGACGCCGCAAATGCGGCCCTGGGCATCGCGCAAAGGGTAGTAGAACAGGTCTAGGTACACTAGCTGCAGCTGCCCGGTGCGGGTGAAGTCCAGCTTGACCGCTACGGCCTCGGCGTGGTACGGCTCCCCGGTTTTGTACACCCGGTCGAGCCGGGCCAACAGGTCTGGCTTGCCGGTTTCGGGCGGCGCCTCGCGCAGGGGGCGGCCGAGCAAGTCCGGACCCGAAAAGTAGCGCTGATAGCGCGGGTTGGCGAAGGCACAAACGTGGTCGGGGCCCTGGTAGGTGGCAACCTGGGCCGGCACCAGCAGCAGCACCTCGTCAGGGTACTGGCGCGGGGCATCCTCTTCGGCACGAGTGGTTGCTTCGGCGGCTTGGGTTGCGCGCCGGGCCAGCGCCGGGGAGCCGCCCGCCGGGCCGGTGGGGCCGGTGAAGCTCACGGCCAGCTGCGGGCCCTGGCGGCGGGCGGCCACCCGGAAGCCAGTATGCAAGCCGTCGGGCGGGTAGTTGCCCTCAAAAGTGCCGGCCTCGCCGGTCGCATACACGCGGCGGCAGAAGGCCAGCACTTCGGGGTCGTGGGCGGCAGGAAAACTAGCGAGGAAGCTGGTGTCGGGCCGCTCGGGCAAGCCCAGCATCCGCTGGCCGGCGGGGTTAAGGTAGTCGAAGGCAAAGTCTGTTAGTTCGTCGGGGCCGGGCCCGTAGAGCGGGCGCAGCAGAGCAAGGGCTGTGAGGGAGACGTTGAGCAGGGCCTGCAAAACATCGGCATCGGCCAGGGAAGTGGGCAACGGAGATTCAGAGGAAGGGATGAGCATGGCGGCGGCAGACGCGGCAAGGAAATAAAGTAGCCAGGAGTGCCGCCCTGGGAACTGCAAACGGGTGACGGGCCAACGGGTAGCCTTGCTGCCCACGGCCGCGAGCCCAACGCACACCAGCCGGCCCTTCCGAGCCGGAAGAGCCGGCTGGTGGCTTACCTAGGAACAAGGCGGATTAATTGGCGCGGCGGCGGGCGCGGAGTTTTTTTAGGCCGAAGGCCACCCCGCTCACCAGCAGCAGCGAGGCGCCCCCATCGAGGGGCACGGCCGTGGGGTCGGCCTGGGGCTGGGGTGGGCCGCCGGTGGCGCCGCCGTTGCCGGGGGCCTGGGCGTGGCTGACCAGGGCGGCCAGTAGCAGGCCCACCAGCAAGGCTGGGCGGCGCAACGAAAATAACAAAGAAGTAAACATTTAACAAGCAATAAGTAAGGCGAAGAGATGGGACTGCGGGGGCCGGTTGAGCGGCTGGCAAACCGCCTGCCCAACCGGCCCGTTGGCTTAGTGCAGGCTGAGGCGCTGGGCCGCTAGGCTGCCCACTTGCTGGCCTTGGGCATTCTGGGCGCGCAGGCGCACCAGGTATACCCCGCCGGCCAGGCCGGTAGTAGGCAAGCCGGTGCGCGCCGCACCCTGGCTTGCGGCCAGCGTGTAGCGGCCCATTACTTGACCTAGGGCATTAACCAGCGTGGCTTCCACGCTGCGCACCTCGGCCGGCAGGCCGGTTAGGGCCAGCGTGACTTCGCCCGGCGCGGCGGGGTTGGGGTAGAGCGTAGCCAGCGATTGGCTTAGCGCGGCGCTGGGCGCGGCAGCCAGGGGCGCGGCGGTGCCAAAAAGCAGCGAGAAGCGCCCGGTGCTCGGGGCATTGGCAGCTACGCTGAAGCTGTAGCTGGGCGTGGTGCCTAGGTTGGTGAGCGTGCCCGTGAGCGCATCGCGCAGCTGCACTGTGGTGCCGCCCGCCATCGTGGCAAAGTTGACCAGGGAAGTAGCCGTCAGGCTGTAGCTGCCGGCCGGCACGCTCAGCCATACGGGCACTACCTCGCCGGCCGTGGCCAGCGGCGCGCGGCCACTGATGCTCAGGCCCAGCTCGGGGGTGCCGGCGGTTACCTGGGCGGCCGTGCCTAGGTAGTAGCCGCTGGGGTTGGCCAGCTTATAGGCATCGAACTGGCCTTCGTAGCCAGCCGTAGCGCCTTGCTCATAGTACACGAAGGCCTCATCCTGGGCCGTAGCCACGGTGGCGGCCTGGGCCCCCAGGCCCAGGCTCAGGCGCAGTACGGGGCGCGTTTCGGCCATTTGGCGCTGAAACTTGGTGGCACCATCGAAGGTGGTGGCGCGGTTGGCATTGGTGAGGGCGATGCTGCCGGTGGTGCCGGCCGTGCTGGTGCGCACAAAAAAGGCCTGGCCGGTCGCAATCAGGCCGTTGCCGGCGCCTACGTTATTCGTGAAAGAGGTGTAGCGGCCCTGGTAAGCCTGGGTGCTCTGAAACACGTACACCGCCGCGTCAACGCCCGACAGCTGGCTGCTCCCCACGGTGCTCCAATCGAGCGGGGCGGGGTAAGGGTTGCCCACCAGCTGCCAGCCGGCTTCAGCTTGGCTACCGCGCTGCAACCCGCCAATAGTGAGGTCACCGTTGTTGAGCAGGCCCGTAAACTGCACTTTCTCGGCATTGCCAATCTGCACGGTATAGCCCTGCCCCACGGCGAGCGGGTCGGTGAGCGCGGCGGGCGACGCGTAGCCCTTATCAAACGCCGTCAGGTTGGTGCCCGTGGCAGCGTTGGCCAGCCGGCTCTGGTCGTAGCTGTATACCGAGGGGTAGGGCGTCACGCCGTTGGTTGTAATGGCCGTGTTATACAACGGATTAACCACCGGGCTGAAGCTGCCGCCGCGGGCGGTGGTGCTCAGGCTGGCCACTGTGGCATTGCTAACCGGCGCGCTGTAGTGGCGGTAGCCCGTGGTGCCGGTGTTGCCGCTGGCATCGAGGTAGCGCTGCACCGTCACTGGGCCCGTTACTTCGTTGCCGGCGCTCTGCACCACCAGGGCCGTGCCCAGCCCGTCAGATAGGAGCGTCAGCGGCTGGCCGTTGGTGCGCAGGCCGCCGCTGGCTAGGCCCAGCACGCCGTGCACGCTCAGGGCGCCGGTCTGGCTGGCCCCGGCGCTGTTGGCCACGCTCAGGTTCCAGAACTGCGTGCTGCCGCTGCCGCCCACGCCCTGCGCCACGGTGCCGCTCAAGGCAACCGTGCCGCCCGTGGCGCTGATGGTGCCGCTGTTGTCGATGGCATTGAGCACATTGAGCGTGCCGCCGCCCTGCGTGAGGCTGGCTGTGCTGCCAATAGTGAGGCTCTGGGCCACCGCGCTGCCGCTGCCAATCACGGGGTAAGGAGTAGTGCCGGTGGGCACAATGGCTTCTAGGGTGCTGGTAGGTACGCCATTAGACCAGTTGGCGGCCGTGTACCAGTCCGTGTTGAGGCCGCCATTGGCAGTACCCAGCCAGGCGGTCGACGTCACGGTTGGCAAGCTAAAGGTGCTGACGAAGGAGGGCGTCGAAGTCGGCAGAATGGACCCCGCCCGCGAAAGCCCCCGGCCTATCAGCGTCGTGCCTTCGGCCATGCTAATGGCGCCATCCACGAGCAAGGTGCCCTGCATGGTCGAGTTCTGACCTAGGTTAACGGCCCCGCCCGAAATCTGCCAATACACGTTGTCGGCGGTTGCGCCGCCGGCCAGCACCACCTTCGAGTTGGCAGCCGTAGTTAGCGCGCCCCCGCTTACCCGCAAGTAAAATTTTGCGTTCGCTACCCCGCCCGCATCCAGTATCAGCGTGCCGGCCAGCGTAGTTGCCCCGGTTACGCAGTAGGAGCCCGGCAGCAGCGTCACGGCCGGCGTGCCGCCGTAGATGGCCAGCGACGTAACGCAGGGGATGTTGGCCGAAAAGTAGCCGTAGGCAGTCTGCACATCGGTGGCCGCCTGCGTGGTAAAAGTGCTGGCCACCAGCGCGCTGCCAATGTTGATTACGCCCGGCGGAAACCCGCTGAAGGCGCCCGCATTGGTACCAATATTTCCGTTAACGATGGTAGGGCCGGCGTTGTTGACCGCGCCCACGGCCGTAAACAGCGCGAAGCTAGCGGCGGCGCCCAGCGGCGGCGGCGCTTGCCCCCACGCGGCCTGGGGCCCGTGCAGAAGCACCGCGGCCGTTGATACAAAGAGTAAGGAAAATTTCATGAATTAGAGATAGTTGACAGAATAAAATGTACCCTGCAAATCTCTGCCTTTTCCCACGCATGTATTTTACGCGATTATCCAAAAAAAATGCATTATTTCTACCTCTACAAATGCCGCATTTTATGCTTCAGCTGCTTGAAGAAAGTGGGCGTCAGCCCCGTCGTTTTTTTGAACTGTCCCGACAAGTGCGCTACACTGCAATAGTTGAGCTTATGCGCGATTTCCGTCAGGTTTAGCTCATCATAGAGCAGCAATTCCTTCACGCGCTCAACCCGATGATTGATGATTGACTGCTCAATCGTGACGCCAGTAGCCTCCGAAAACAGCGTAGACAAGTACTTGTAATCGCGGCTCAGCTGCTGACTTATATACTCAGAATTCTTCATTTTAGGCAGACTATCAGCCTGATGCACCATTTTTTGGATAACTTCTTTTATCCGCTCTATCACTTTGCCGTGGCTTCGGTCGAGTAGCTCTACGCCTAGCTGCTGTAGCTCATCCTTGAGTTGGTCCTGCTGCTGCGGCGTGATGCCCTTTTTGAATACCAGCTCTCCCAAATCCACTGTGCCGTGGTAGAGGCCTAGCTTATCAAGCTTGTCTTGCACGGCCATTTTACAGCGAACGCTGACCATGTATTTTATGTACAACTTCATCTTTAAATCTTACCAAAATACCATTATAATAGGGCAAAGGTAACGAGCTATTTCCTGTATGAGGCAGCCTGCTTGGCACTGGCGTGTTCTTCCATACGCTGGCGGATGGGGAAGCATTTCTACACTCGCGCGCAAGGCTCAAATAGTCAGATTTTTACCGCCGCCAAGCTTTTGCCCCGGCCTGGTGCAACAGCCGCCAGCCGCCCTGCGGGGCCGCGCGGCCCTGGCCCTAGGGGCCTGGTTGCCGGCCGGTCGGCCGGCCGGCGGCGGGCGCACTGGCCAGCTCGCTCAGCAGCAGCGACGCCAGCAGGGCACCATCGGGCAGGCCTTGCTGGCGATACAGTTCCGCACCGTCGCGCAGCAGCACAAAGGCGGGCACGCCCCGGCCGTCGAAGGCGCGCACCACGGCGGGGTGGCTGGCTTCGTCTACCCTTAGCACCCGGATGGCGGTGCCCAACTCGGCCTGCAAGTCTTGCAGCAGCAGATTGGTAGCCGTGCGCGCCTGCGGCGTTTCCTGCTGGGGGCCGGGGCCCACGGTGGGTAGCAGCACGAGCAACATGGCCGCATGAGCAGGCAGCAGCGGGACTATGGCGGAAGGAAACATGGGCTAGAGGGAAAGGTGATTTACACCGCGGCCGGCCCGGGGCGAGCCAGAAATAAGTAGCCGCAAAATTACCGGCAGCCCCTGCCGGCCCGTATGATAGATATCAGGAAGCCGGGTTGACGTTTGTCAAGTCCAGTTGCTAAGGGCCGCGCGTGCCTGCTGTCCCTCGGGGCCTCCGCGCGGTTGGTCCGCTGCCTATGCCCCTGCTCCCGGATGCCTATTCGGCCGTGATGGCCGACTTGCTGTACACTCATTCGGGCGAAATGCTGGGCATCTACGACCTGGCCCTAGGGTGGTTCACGCACGTGAACCCGGCCGGGGTGCGCCTGCTGGCCTACCCTTCCAAAGAAGCTTTTCTGGCCGACCCCAACCACTCGCTGCGCGTGCCGCCCTGGACGCCCGCCCAGTGGCAGCACCTGTGCGACCTCACCCGCCGCGAGGGCCACCACGAGCTGAAGGCCGACGTGCGCCGCCACGTGGGCGAGCCGTTTCGAGCCTACGTGAAGCTGACGTATTGCGAGCTGGCCGGTAAGCCCCTGCTGCTGGTCAACATCACCGAGCACAACCGCTTGCAGCAGGCAGAGCGCGCGCTGGCCCACAGCGTGCGCCGCTTCGAGGCCGTGTTTGCCAATGCTACCCTAGGCATCGTCGTCTGCGACGAGCCGGGGCGCATGGTATCGGTGAATGCGCAGGCCGGGCAGCTCTTTGGCTACGCGCCGGCCGAGCTACTGGGCCAGCCGATAGAACTGCTGGTGCCCGATGCCGCCGGCCGCCAGCACGTGCAGCAGCGCGCGGCCTACAACGCCGACCCGCAGGTGCGTAGCATGGGCCATAGCGACCGCCCGCTGGCCGGCCAGCGCCGCGACGGCACCGTGTTTCCGGTGGAGGCTAGCCTGAGCTATTTCTACCTCGATGAGGAGCTCTACGGGGTGGCTTACATCCTGGACCTGAGCGCCAAGCAGGCCGCCGAGCAGGAGCTGCTGGCCCAGCACGAGCGCGTGGCCCGCCTCAACGCCGAGCTGGAGCAGCGGGTAGTAGACCGCACCAATGCCCTGCTGCTGACCCTGGAGCAGCTTGAAAAGCGCGGCGATGAGCTGGCCCTGGCCCTGCAAGCCGAGCAGCAGCTAGGCGAGCTCAAGTCGCGCTTCGTGAGCATGGCCTCGCACGAGTTTCGCACCCCGCTCACGGCCATGCTCTCCTCGGCCGACCTCATTGAGGAGTTTCCTGGCGCGCACCAGCAGCCCCAGCGCCTCAAGCACGTGAACCACATCCGCACCTCGGTGCAGCACCTGAACACCATTCTGGAGGAGTTTCTATCGGTGGGCCGCATCGAGGAAGGCAAAATCGAGGCGCGCCCGGCCAACCTCAACCTCGATGACCTGGTGCGCGACACCGTGGCCGACGTGCAGAGCTTGCTCAAAACTGGCCAAACTATCGACTGGCAGGTGGAGTGCCCCGTACCGGTGCGGCTGGACGCTTCGCTGCTGCGCAAAATCCTGATGAACCTGCTCTCCAACGCCCTCAAATACTCGGGCGAGCACTCGGTTATTACCGTGCGGGCCGGCTGCGTACCCGAGGAGCTGACCATCACGGTGCAGGACCAGGGCATCGGTATTTCGCCGGAAGACCAGAATCACCTGTTCGAGCAGTTTTTCCGGGCACCCAGCGTCATCACCGAGCCGGGCACCGGCCTAGGGCTCTACATCATCGCCAAATATCTGGAGCTGATGGGCGGCACCATCGACCTGCAAAGCGCTCCCGGCGCTGGCACCACCGTCACCATCGCGCTGCCTCTTACTACGCCCGATTAGGGGTAGGCTAGCCAGAAAACGACCGCTGTAAAGCATCGGCATGCTCATCTGACGTCCGCAGGGCGCAGCGCAGTCGAAGCAGCTCTACTGCCCCATCCGCAACCGTTCAACGAAGCAGTAGAGCTGCTTCGTTGAACGGTTGCGCTGCGCGGACGCCAGATGAGCATGACGGCTAACCACTCCCCTCCCCCCATGCCCACTATCCTGCTTATTGAAGACCACCAGATTATTCGCGAGAACACGGCCCAGCTGCTGGAGCTGGCCGGCTACGCAACGCTGCTGGCCGAAAATGGCGAGCTGGGCGTGCAGCTAGCCCTGGCCACCCGGCCCGACCTCGTTATCTGCGACATCATGATGCCGGTGCTCGACGGCTACGGCGTGCTCCAGATTTTCAACCAGCACCCGCAGCTCACGGGCATTCCTTTCATCTTCCTCACTGCCAAAACCGAGCGCACCGACCAGCGCCTGGGCATGGCCCTAGGGGCCGACGACTACCTCACCAAGCCCTTCGTGAAGGCCGAGTTGCTGAGCGCCGTGCAGGGTCGCCTCAGCCGCTTTCAGCACCTCAAGCCTACTTACGAACCCACGCCCAGCGGCCTGGGCCACTTTCTGGACGACGCGCAGAAAACGGGTGACTTAGCCAGCCTCTCGCTCGACCGCAAAGCTCACCTGATTCGCAAAAAGCAGGATATTTACCTGGAGGGCGACGAGGCCACGCGGCTATACTTTGTGCAGAGCGGGCGGGTAAAAACCGTGAAAACCACCGACGGCGGCAAGGAGCTGCTGGTGGGCCTGCACGGCCCCGGCGACTTTTTTGGCTACCTGCCGCTACTCGAAAACACGCCCCACCGCGACTCGGCCATGGCCGTGGACGAAGCCGAGCTGCTCTACATTCCGAAGGATGATTTTACGGAGCTGCTGCTGTGCAACCCCGCCGTGGGCCAGCAGTTTGTGCGCCTGCTGGCGGGCCAGGTGAGCGGGCAGGCCGAGCAGTTGCTGGCCCTGGCCTACAACTCCATCCGGCGGCGCGTGGCCGACACGCTGGTGCAGCTGCACGCGCAGGCCGGCGGCACGGCCGAGGCCACCATTCAGCTCACCCGCGACGACATGGCCGCCATGGTGGGCACCGCCCCCGAATCACTGAGCCGCACGCTCAACGAGTTTAAGCAGGACGGCCTGGTTGAGCTGGCTCCGAATACCATTCGGGTGCTGGCACCCGAGAAATTGCGCCGGGCGCGTTGGTAGCCCACCAAGGTAGGCCCCCTGCTCGCCGCCTGGGCAGGCAGTTTACGAAGCTCATCCCCAGGGGATGAGCTTTTGCACTTCCGGGGATTTGGGAGGCTGGCACCTTTGATTCGTTGCTTCGGGGGCAGCTGATGGGCCTCTTGTCGAGGCCTCTGCCCCGCCCGGTCTGGCCCCGGCAGCTTCGCAGATACGAGCCGATGAATCTAAAAATCCTGTTGCTGCTGTTCATCGTGATTCTAGGGTCGGGGGCGCACGCGCTGGCCGAGGCCTAGGTGCCACCGCTTCCCTGCGTGGCCATGCCGCGGCAGTATCCGCTGCCCCGGCAGGTGATGTGGCGCCGATAGGTGACGTGGCGCCGGTTCTAGAGCTGGTACCGGGCCAGCTACGCCCAGGGCCCGGCCCGCCGGCGACAGGTCCGGGTAGCCGGCTATGCAACCCTTGCGAAGCGTAGTGGCTCTTCCGGTTGTCTATCTTCCCTTTTCATCATGCAACGAGCACTATTTTTACTCGGCGGCGGCCTGCTACTGGCCAGCTCCGCCCACGCTCAGCTAGGCGTGCGGGCGGGGGGTAACACGGCCACCTTCACCAAGGGAACGCGCCTGAGCGATGAAAACCCAGCCACGCGCCGGCTGGCGGGCTACCAAGTTGGGCTCTACTACCAGGTGCCGCTTACCAAGCACCTAGCGCTCGTTCCCGAAGTCCAGTTCAGCCGCGAGCGCTTCTCCGTCAGTTACACGCCGTTCACCCCTCCTGGTATTATCTACTTCGAAGGGCCGCCCCACAGCGAGTACGACCAGTCGCTGTCGTATCTGAACCTGCCCGTCTTACTACGGGCCAGCGCAGGGGCATTTTACCTCGAAGCCGGGCCGCAGGTTAGCTTACTAGTGGGGGGCCGCGCCAAAGATATTCCTTACGCAAACGGTACCATTAACAACTCCATCCACGTTGACCAAGCGGCTACCAGCAGCTACCGCCGCTTCGACGCCGGGCCCTGCGTAGGCGTTGGCGTCAAGCTGCCCGCCGGCCTGGAGGTAGGGCTACGCGCCTACTGGGGCCTCACCAAGCTCACGGCCGACGAGGACTATTCGATGGTTAGCCGAACATACACCGGCTTTCAGCGCCGCCAATCGCTACAAGCCTCCCTTACTTATCAGCTACCCGGCTAGCAGTAGTGTGGCAGTTTTCTTGTCTGAAAGCTTTTTCTCCCAAAAACAACCTAGGGTAATGGCTACTTAAACAAGCCCGCAATGCGCTGCGGCGCCACGGGCGTGGCTGGCTGAAAGCGGGGGCTGGCCATGTACTGCTCCAGGCTGGTGCGCAGCTGCCGGGCCTCGGGCCGGGTGGCGGCGTCGCCGACCAAGTCGATGGCCGAGAACAGGAGCTTGCCCCGGCCCACCCGGCACTCAAATATTAGCCCTAGGGACTGGGCCGTGACCCAGTCGTCGATGACGCGCACGATGGGCTGCAGGCCGGGCGCCACCGCCTCGAGCCGGATGGGGCTGGCGTGACTCATGGCATCCCACCACTGCCAGTTGCTGTGGTAGGCGGTGGGGAAGCCTTGCAGCGCGGGGTGCCGGGGGTTGCAGAGGATGCCGAGCGTGGTGGGGGCCTGCCCGCTGGTCCAGGCGGTGTTCCAGAAAATGCTGGAAAAGCCCATGGCCACGTTACCGCCCGCCGCGGCGCTGATGCTGCCCTTGGCAGCCGTGAGCAGCACGCTGCCGCCGCTTGCGAGCTTATCCAAGGCTTGCTTATCGAGCCGCTGCGTCACCAGAATCTGCTTACTAGCGGCAGGCTGGGCGCTGGGGTACACGAAGAAATCCCAGGAGTTTTCGAAAGCACCCACGGCCACGCGCAGCCGCAGTTGACGGGCCCGCGCCACGCTACCTAGGGATTGCCGGATTTCGCCCAGCACCTGGCCGTTGCCCAGCACGATGGCGCGGGCCGGCAACGTGCCGCTGAACAGGCGCTGCCCCTGCGCATCCTCGATAATCCAGGTGGGGGTTACGCTAGCCAAAGGCGCGGCGCCGAAGTGGGCGATTTCGACGGGCACCGTCAGGGTTTCCGAGTTGAGGTACACCATTTTGGGGAAGCGGGCCAGCGGCACGGTGGGGCTGCAAAAGCGCCGGTACTCGGGGCCGGTTACGTAGCCTTTGTCTTCCCAAAACGGGCTCAGCACGCCCACCAGCGCCGTGCCCTGGCCCGGAAAGTCGTAGAGGCCCAGCAACTGAAAGCCGCCGAAGCCGGGCGTACGCAGCGCCGCCTCAATGTCGGCCTTGTAGCAGAGCACTTGCAGCTTGCCCGAGGCCAGCAAAAAGCTATCGGCCAAACCCGCGAGGTGGCTGGCGGCCAGCCGGTCACGGAAAATCTCGAAGTTCTTGGCCTTCAGCACGCCGTCGTACTTCGCGATTTCCTTGAAGTCGGGGTACACGCACCACTGGCCGATTTCGTGGCTCACGGTGGGGTGCTGCCACTTGGCCGTGGTGGCGCGCCAGTCGTAGTCCGAGCGGGGCGGCTGGCCGTTTATGATGCTCTTGAGGCCCTGGCCCCAGGCCTGGATGCGCGGGTCGGGCGTGACGTTGTAGTTGTCGTCGGCCACGATGGGCCAGCCCGAGGCCACGGTGTAGAGCCGGCGCGCGTCGGTGGCCTTCCAGTAGTTGAGAAACTTGGTGAGGTAAGGAATGTGCTGCTTGCCGGCGGGCTCGTTGCCGTAGGTCATCATACAAAACGAGGGGTGGTTGCCGTAGGCGCGCACCATGCGCCGGCTCTCGGCGTAGAGGTAGGCGTCGAGCGGCAGGCCGTCGCCCACGGTGGCGCCCTGGTTGGCCCACGACGAGCACTCAATCTGCAAATACATCCCCGCCTGGTCGGCGGCCGCAAAGGCCGCTTCGGGCGGGCACCAGGAATGAAAGCGCAGGTGGTTAAGCCCATACGATTTGCAGATGGCAAAAATGCGCTGCCAGGCGGCCACGTCGGTCGGCGGGTAGCCGGTCTTAGGGAAGCTGGCGCACTCCAGCGTACCCCGCAAAAAAGTGGGCTGGCCGTTGATGGTAAACTGGGTGCCCCGCACGCCAAATTCGCGCATCCCGAAGGCCACCTGCTGGGTTTCCGGCTGGCTTTTGCCGGCGCTTAGCGTAAGGGCCAGCTGGTACACGTTGGGCGTAAACTCGCTCCACAATTGCGGCTGGGCGCCCATCGGGTAAGTGATTTCCAGGGCGGTGGTGTCGGGGTTGAGGCGCACTTTTTGGGTGAGAGCGGGCAGCGCGGCGGCGCCCGGCGCGCGCAGGGTGGCTTGCAGCCCTAGGGTAGCTGCCACGGCCTTGCCGGTGGTGTTGCGCAGCCGCAGCCGCACGACCACCTGCTTGCGCTGAATGTTGGGAAAGAGCTGGGCATCGGCCACGTACACTACCGGGCGGGCGGCCAGGTAGAGCTGCCCCACTAGGCCGTTCCAGTTGCCCTGGGTGTGGTCGGAAATGCTGTGCGAATTCTGTCCCACGTTGAAGTCCTTCACCCGGTTATCGACCCGCACCGTGAGGCGGTGCCGGCCGGGCGTGGCCCCGCGGCCCAGCATGACCACGTGGGCCGTGCCCAGGCTGTTTTGGGTACCTAGGGGCTGGTCGTCGAGCCAGACGGTGGTTTCCCAGTGCGCCCGCTCCAGGTACAGCTCAATGGGCCGCCCAGCCCAGGCGGCCGGAATGTCGATGGTTTTCTGGTACCAGGCCGCGCCCTTGTAGTACTTCACGGGCTGGAGCCAGAAGGGAATTTTGATGTCGCCCGGCCGCCGGTACGCTGCGTACTCGGGCTTGAAAAACCAGGAGGAATCCACAATCTGCCCGGTCCAGGGCGTGTTCACCCGAATTTCGTCGCCCTTGCCGTTGCTCGTCATCGAGCCCGGCAGGGTGATTTTATCGGCCAAATCGCGCGCAAACCAGCGCTGCGCGCCGCCTCGGTCAAGCGAATCGATGGCAAAGCGCCACTCACCCGCCAGGTCGAGGCGCTCGCTTGGCGCGCCCAGGCTATGCACCGCCTGGGCACGGACGGCCCCGGCCGCCGCCAGCCACACGAGTAGCAAAAGCAAGCCCCGGCCGGTGCGGAGGAAGGCGGAAGTGGTAGTAGAGCGGCGTATCATAGGATGAAGCTGGGTGGGATTCTGAGAAATGGAATGCGTTGGTCATGCAGAGCGCAGCGAAGCATCTCGCGTGGTGCAGTAACTCTTTGCGCAAGCAACGGTAGCAAGCGCGATGCTTCGCTGCGCTCTGCATGACGGACGACCTACCTAGGCCGGCAGCGCGGCGACGCTGGGCTGCCGCAGCAGCCGCAAGTGAGTGTGAGCCCCGGCGTGGCGGCCATCCTCGTGCAGCACGGCCGCCAGGGCGGCTTCAGCTTCGGGCAGCTGGCCTAGCCCTAGGTAGCCCAGCCCCATGAGGTAGCGGCAGTGCAGGGCGTTGCGCCGACTCAGGTCGTCCTCGAATATCAGTAAATCAGGCAGCGACACGGCGAAGTAATCGAGCTTCACCTCGTCGGGTAGGTGCTGCCGACCGTATTCCAGCAGGCGCGTGAAGATGACCTGGCTTTGCTCGGGCGAACCGAGCTTGCCCCAGGCCAGGCCCTGGTAGAAAATCTGGTCGGGCGGAGCGTCGTTGTAGAAGAGCGCCGCCGTGGGCTCGCTGTTGCCGGCCGTGGCCCGCTGCCAGGCCTGGCGGGCCGCCTGGGGCTGCCCTAGGGCCGCGTGGGCGCAGCCGAGCCAGTAGTGCAGCTCATTTTCGGGGGCGCCGGGCAGCTTGCCTTCGCCCAGCTTGGGCGGGTAGCTGGGGGCCAGCGCCTGGGTGAGGCGGGCCACGGCGGCGGACGGCTGGCCGGCGTGCAGGTCGGCTTTAGCCAGCTCGGTGAGGCTGCGCAGGTACTCGCCCGAAACCTTGCCTTCGCCGCCTTCCCAGGGGTGAAACTGCCGGGCTGACAGCAGCGCGTAGGCCCGCCCCGACTGGCCGAGCTGGTTAAGCAAAGCCACGCGCTCGAGGTACAGGTCGTCGCGAAACTCGACCAGGGCCGGGTGCGCTTCCAGCAGCGCCAGCTGGTCGGCCAGCGGCTGGTTCAGGCGGCGGTAGAGCTGGGAGAGCTCCAGCAGCACGCGGGCGTCGGTGGGGTCGAGGGCGAAGGCTTTTTCAAAGCAGGCCAGCGCCTTGTCGGGCGCCTGGCGCTTGTTGAAGTAGGCCAGGCCCAGGTTGCGCAGCGCGGTCGGAAAGGCGGGGTCGCGGGCGGCGGCCAGCTCCCAGGCGGCAATCGCCTCATCGTACTGCCGCTTGTCGTACCAGAGGTTGCCGAGCAGATAGTGCGCCTGGGCATCGACCGGGTTGAGGTCAGCGGCCAGCTGCAAGGCCGCGATGTCTTCGAGCCGATTGGGGAAAAACGGGGCCAGCGGCGTGGCCGCGCCCTGCCGGGCGTAGGCCAGCGCCTGGGTTTCGTTGCCCAGCTGCCGGCTGAAATGCGCCAGGTAGTAGGCCACCAGCGGGCCGGGCGCGGCGGCACCTAGGGCCAGCGTCAGCAGCTCGGTGGCTTCGGCGTAGCGGCCCATGGCGCCGTAGTCGAGGGCGTATTCGAGGTAGTTGTGGGCTTCACCGCGGGCCAGCGTTTGCAGCTGAGTCAGGCTTAGTGCGGCGGCTTCGGGCCGCCCAGCGGCGCGGTGCGCCAGCGCCTGCTCAAACAGCGCGCCTAGGTTGAAGCCGTCGCGGCGCAGGGCTTCGGCGGCGGTGGCGAGGGCCGCCTCGGGCTGGCCCAGCAGGCGCTGGGCGGCGGCCTGCACCACGTAGGCTTTGCCGTTACGGGCGTTGCGGTCCAGGGCCCAGCCGATGTGCTCCAGGGCCAGCGCGTAGTGCCCCCGCGCCACGTCGAGCTGGGCCACCGCGAAGTAGGCGCTGTCCTGCCAGCCGCTGTTCCAGGTCGCCTTAAAAAAGGCGTCGTAGGCCTCGTCGGGCCGGTTTTGGTGCTTCAGACTAAGCCCCAGGTTGTAGTAGGGCTCGCCGTCGTAGGGATTGGGGTTGCGCTGGGTGAGGGTGGCCACGGCTCGCCGGAAATACGGCTCGCTGCGGGCGAACTGGCCCCGGCGCAAATACCACGCCCCCAGGGCGTTGTTGCTGCGCGCATCCTGCGGGTCGCGGCGCAGGGCCTCCTCGTAGTAGGGCACGGGGCTGTAAGTGGCGTGGCGGTACTGCTCGAGGTGCTGGCCGGTGAGGAATAGCTGCTCGGTGTTTTCCACGGCCTGAGGCTCCGGGGCTGGGCGGGCGGCCTGGGGCACGTCGTTTTGCTTGTTCGCGGCGGGCGCGTAGCGCAGCAGCTCCCGGCCCTGGGCATCGTGCACGAGCAGCAGCCAGTCGAGTTCGGTAGTGCCGGCGGGCAGCGCCGCGCGCTGGGCAAAGCCTTGTTCGGGCGCCAGGTCGCGGGTTTCGTCGAGCACCGGCTGGCCGGCCACCAGCAGCCGCACCCGGCAGCCGGGCTGGGCCGAGGTCACGAATACCTGCACCTCGGCCGCGCCGGGGCCGGCGGCCTCCACGTTCACCAGCACGTCTTTGGTGGCGTTTTTGACCACCCCTAGGGCCTGGTAGGGCAGGAAATATTGGGTAAACGACTTCTCCTCGTAGGGCATCAGCCAGCTGAAATCGGGCTGGTTATCGGTGAACATCCCCGTCATCAGCTCGATGTAGGGGCCGTCCTCATCAGTGAGGTTGCGGTCCCAGGCCCGGCCGAAGTCGCCGTGGCCCCAGGTCCACTGCTTTTTGCCGGGCGAGACGTGGTGGTCGGCCACGTGCAGCAGCCCCGCCTGCGTGTCGTGCTCGTAGCCGCCCACGAAATCGTACTCCGAGTTGATGGCCATATACGACGTGGGCACCGGGATATTCCGGTAGCGCGAAATGTCGGTGCCCGGCGCGTAATCGACCTTATAATAAGTACCCGTGGCAATAGGAAACGTGGAAACGTCGCGCTTGCCGTGGTCGAACACGGCGTTGACATCGGGCGGAAACACCGACTGGTAATCGTCGTTGACGCGCACCGCCGGGTTGGCCCACCACAAAAACGTCTGGGGCAGCGCGGTCCGGTTGTAGAGCTGGGCCTTGATTTCGAGGTAGGCGCGGTCGGGGTGCAGCGTGAAGCCGGTCAGGCCCTTGGTCCGAAACATGCGCTCGACTTCGTTTATCCACACCGTGGCGCTGCCGTCGGCGTGCTGCTCCAGCCGAAAATCGACCGGCTCAAACGTGCTGGGGCGGTGGTGCTGCGGCCAGTTGAACTCGATGCCGCCCGAAATCCAGGGGCCCGTGAGGCCCACCAGCGCGGGCTTAATCACCTGGTTGTAATACACAAAATGGCGCTGCTTGAGCTTGTCGTAGGCCATTTGCACCCGGCCGCCCAGCTCGGGCAGAATCATGATTTTCAAGTACTTGTTTTCCAGAAACAAGCCCACGTACTCCTGGTCGTGCTTCTCGTCGTAAATCTTGTCGATGACCGGGTGCGGGTACACCACGCCGCTGCTGCCCTGATACACCCGCTTCTCAAAGAACATCGGGTTCTTGTCGGGCTCCCCTACTCCGTAGGTCGGGATGGTCACCGTTTCCTGCCACACGGCTACTGACGAAGGCTGCATAAGAGGTTGGTTAGCATGTAATAATGTTGATTACTTGGGTACTAGTTCGCCGGGCGTGTCACCTCACCCCCTAGCCCCCTCTCTTTGGGGAGAGGGGGGACTAGATTTTAGCCTTATCCCTAGCTGTTAGCTTTTTAGAATTAGAACTAGTCCCCCCTCTCCCCAAGGAGAGGGGGCTAGGGGGTGAGGTTGGCGTAAGGCGAGCCGCCAGGGCTAATGCCCAGTAAAGCCACCCTCCAATTCCTCCAGGGTCTGCCCCTTGGTTTCCTTCACCTTGGCCCGCACGAAAAAGAAGCCCAGCAGGCAAATGCCGGCGTAGAGGTAAAATGGCCCGTAGGTGCCAATGGCCTGGGCCAGAATGGGAAACGTGAACACCAGCACGAAGTAGGAGCCCCACAGCGCCACTGTAGCCACCGACGAGGCCACGCCCCGGATGCGGGTCGGAAAAATCTCGGAAATCACGACCCACGTCACCGGCGCCAGCGATAGCCCGTAGGTGCCGATGGCCGCCAGCACCACCCCCGACACCAGGCCCGGCGCGGCGTGGGTTTGCAGCAAAAAGGCCAGCCCTAGGTAGCTCACGGCCAGCCCCAGCGCCCCGAACAGCAGCAGCGGCCGCCGCCCCAGCTTATCGACCAAAAACATGGATACCAGCGTGAAAGTCAGGTTCACCGCCCCGATGCCGATGGTTTCGAGCAGCTGGCGGTTGAGGTCGGCGCCCACCGCCGCGAAGATGGTGCTTGTGTAGTTGAACACCACGTTGATACCGCAAAACTGCTGGAAAATGGCCAGCGTCACGCCCACCACCACGGCCGGCCGCACGCCCGCGCCCAGCACGTCTTTAAACCGGGCTTTGGGCTCACCACTAGTAGCGCGGGCTTGCAAGTCGGCCAGCGTGGCTTCCACGAAGGCCTCGTTGCCGATTTGGCGCAGCACGGCTTTGGCCTGCGCCACCCGGCCGGCCTGGGCCAGCCAGCGCGGGCTTTCGGGCAGCCACAGCACGCCTAGCAGGAACAGCACCGCCGGCACCGCGCCCAGCCCAAACATCCAGCGCCAGGCGTCGGGGCCCTGGTCGGCCAGCAGGTAGTTGACCAGGTTCGTGACCAGGATGCCTACTACCACGGTGAGCTGATTGATGGCCACATTGCGCCCGCGCACGGCAGCCGGCGACACTTCGGCGATGTAGAGCGGGCTCAGCATGGAGGCCATGCCCACCCCGATGCCGGCCGCAAAGCGCGCCACCACAAACAGCCCTAGGCCCGGGGCCAGGGCCATCGCCACCGACGATACGGCGAAGATGCCCGCCGCCAGCTGCAGGCCGGGCCGCCGGCCGTAGCGGTCGGCCAGCTGGCCCGCCACCAGGCTGCCGGCCATGCAGCCCAGCGCTAGCGAGCCCGTCAAAAAGCCTTCCCACCAAGCCGTGAGCGCAAACTGCGGCCGCAAAAAAGGCAGCGCCCCGGAAATCACCGCAAAGTCGAAGCCAAACAAATAGCCGCCCAGGGCCGCGATAAAGGCAATGCCCACAATGTAGCGCGAGTGGTACGCCACCGCAGAAGCAGCGGGCGGGGAAACGGAGGTAGGCATGGGCACGGGTGGGATGAAAGGTCGGCCGACCAGAAAAGCGCTTCCGGCCGCTGGTAGCACGAGCAGAGGGCTGGGTAGCTCCGGCGCGGCAAGCCGCCGCTGGGGTACCGCTAATTCATTGCAAAGATGACCACCTGGGCACCCGCTTGTAAATAGCTTTTCCAACGAAAAGATGGACGATACTACGGCCCCAGCGGCAGTTACCTTTAAGGCCGATGAAAGAAGGATTTCAGGGCCAACGGGCCTACAGCCTACCAGTGGCCCTGCTGCACGAAACCACCGGCCACCCCCTGTGCCAGGGCCTCTACGTCACGGATATTGGCTTTTACCCCGTGGCGCGGGCACACAAGCGCCACCGCCGCGCCGGCAGCGCCCAGCACCTGCTGCTCTACTGCGTGCAGGGCGCCGGCTGGTACCAGCTCAACCACGCCGAAAAACAGCCGCTGCGGGCCAACCAATGGGTGATTCTACCCGCGCACGTGCCCCACCGCTACGGGGCCGATGAGGCCACGCCCTGGACAATCTACTGGCTGCACTTTGCCGGCACGCAGGCGGCCGCGCTGTACGACTATCTGCAGGCGCAGGTGCCGGATGTGCCCGCTACCATCCGGCCCACCGAGGAGCGGCTTCAACTATTCGAAGCCATTTTTTCGCAGCTTACCCTTACCGCCACGCTGGCCGGCGTAGTGCAGGCCAGCGCTCGCCTAGGGCACTTTTTGCTGGGGCTGCTGCCCGCGGCCAGCCCGCTCGCGCTGCCTTCGGTGGCCGCCGGGGGCGTTGCGCAGTCGATTCAGTTCATGCGCGAGCACCTGGCCGCCAGCTTCACGGTTTCGGAGCTGGCGGCGCAGGCGGGGTTGTCGGCGTCGCACTACGGCGCGCTGTTTCGGGAGCAGGTGGGGCGCCCGCCCATCGTGTTCTTCAACTTTCTAAAAATGCAGCACGCCTGCCAGCAGCTCACCGACAGTAGCTTGCGCATCAAGGAAATAGCCCATCAGCTGGGCTTCGGCGATGTGTACTACTTCTCCCGCGTTTTCACGAAGGTCATGGGCGTTTCGCCCCGGCAGTTCCGGCAGGGCGACCGCGCCTAGGGGCCGCTTTGGGGCTCGAACAATTAACGGCCGTCTATCTGGCTGCTAGGCCGGCCCAGCTACTCGGGAAGCTGCGGGAGGCCGCAGGCAGGTTTTCTCCGAAGACCTGTCACCAGTTATCGCCTACCGAACGCTGATAAGAGGCTACAGCACCTGCCCGGCCAGCAAGATGAGCGCCAGCGACATACCGTGTGCCTGAAAATGCGCTCTCAGGAATTTAAGCGCTTGCGTCATTTGATTTTCCACGCACTTCACCGAGATGTTGAGTTGCTCGGCAATGAGGGCGTAGGAAAGTCCTTCCTGGCGGTTAAGAACAAATATTTGCCGCCGCCGGGCCGGTAGCTGGGCCATCGCCACCTGGTAAAACTGCTCCAGCTCCTGATACTCCACCACCCGGCTGGGGCTCGCTTCATCAATCAGGGTTTCCCCACCATACTCCTCAAACACCCAGTGGCGCTGCCGCCGCAGCTGCTTGAGCACGGCGTGGTAAGCCGACTTGTATAAGTAGGCTTTAAATATGATTCCTTCATCAAAGGAATGACGCCGCTCCCAGAGTTTCAAAAAGCATTCCTGCACCGCGTCGGCGGCGTCGGCGTGGCTCTTTAGGTAGCTGTGCGCAAAGCGACACAGCTCGGGCGCATACTGGTCAAACAGCAGGTCGAAAGCCTGGGAGTCGTCGGCCTGCAAGCGCGCTAAATACACCCGGTCCGGGCATTCTCGGATGATTTTCAAAGGGGGTGGGAAATAGGAAGGGTGGTAAAAGCAGCGGGTAAATATAGGAGTTTTTTACAAGATGCTATAAAAAAATTACAACTAATAATTTAGCTTAACTTCTGTCTATCAATATTTTCATCTTAAATACAAAAGATATTTTTAGGTTTAAGCAAAAATAATCACCTAGGTCGTTGGGGTAGGCACTGGTTCGAGGCTTTTACTGAGTGAATACTCACTTACCGTCGTGTATGCCCCCAGCCATTACTTATGAGGCCTGCTTACGCTACCTGCGCGGCGCAGCCCCGCTGGCTGAGGCGCGCGCCGTGCGGGCCTGGCTGGCCGACCCAGCCAATGAAGCGCAGGCTCAAGAGTGGATGAGCCGCTCGGTGGCGGAGGCGACCGCAGCAGCACCCGCCGCCACTGACTCTTACGACTATAATTATGCCCAGATACGGGCGAACCTCCACGCTCGCCTAGGGCTGGATGTTCGCCCTGCGCCGGTGCAGCCGAAGGCTCCGCACTGGCGCCGCTGGGCCCTGGCCGCCACCCTGGCGGGCGCTACCGTGGGCGCCACCTGGCTCTGGCCCCGGCCGGCGCCACGCAGCAGCGTAACCACGGCGCACTACGCCACCACTTACGGCCAGACGCGGGTGGTGCAGCTGCCCGATGGCTCGGTGGTCACGCTCAATGCGCGCTCGTCGGTGCGCTACGCGGCCCCGGCGCTGGCCTCGGCCCCGCGCGAGGTGTGGCTGGATGGCGAAGCCTTTTTTGCGGTCAAGCACTTGCCTACTAACCAGCGTTTTGTGGTGCACACCACGGCCGGCTTTCGGGTGGAGGTCCTAGGTACCCGGTTTGCGGTGTACCGGCGGCACGCGCAGGCCCGGGTCGTGCTGCTGTCGGGCAAAGTGCGCGTGGCCTTTGCCGACAGTACCCGGCCCGCCGTGGTGCTGAAGCCGGGCGAGCTGCTACAAACCTCCGATAAGCACCCTAGGGCGCTGGTACACAAGGCAGTGCAAGCGGCAGCCTACACGAGCTGGACCGCCAACGAGCTGCAATTTGAGGCCACGCCGCTGGCCGACCTGGCCACCCGCCTGCAAGACACCTACGGCGTGGAAGTGGTGGTGGCCAGCCCGGCGCTGCGCCAGCGCAAGTTCACCGGCACCTTCCCGATGGGCAACCTCGACGTGCTCTGCGAAGACCTCGCCGAGGCGTTTCATCTGCACGTCGAGCGCCAGCGAAACCGCCTGATTTTATCCAGCAAACCCTTGTCTGACTGAGCTTTCAAGAATGCGCTGCGCGCAAGAATATTGGTTAGAAATCCGCTGACGCTACGCCCAGCTGCCTCCGGCCACCACCTACTCACTCACCACTTTTCCCCACCCTTCTTATGAAAAACACGACTACCCAACCAGGCGGGCACGCTGCCCGCCTCGCCCTTCTCACGGCCGGGGCCTTGCTGCTGCAAGCGCCCGGCTCGGCGGCCTTCGCGCAGGTGCTGGCCCTGGCCCAGCCGGTGCAGGGGCCAACTACCCCCGCGGCGCCCACCATTTTGCTGCGGCAGGTGCTGCGGCAGTGGGAAAAGCAGCACAAGAGCATCATTGCCTACGACAGCGACCTGGTGGGCGATAAGCGCGTGGCGCTGCCCAGCGAGGCGGGCACCCTGGAAGAAAAGCTGGCGCGCACCCTAGGCGAGCTAGGGCTGAGCTTCAAGCGCCTGCGCACCAACAACTACGTCATCATGCCGGCCGGCACCAGCAGCGCCGCGAGCGCGGCGGAGGACTTTACGGTGGCGGGGCGGGTGGTCGATGCCAAAGGCGAGGGCCTGCCCGGCGTGACGGTGCTGGTGAAGGGCACGACCATCGGGGCCAGCACCGGCCCCAACGGGGAGTTTAGCCTGCGGGTGCCGGCTAATAGTACGCTGATATTCAGCTCGGTGGGCTTTGCCCGGCAAGAGGTGGCCGTAACGGGCCCAACTACGACGCTGAAAGTCAGCCTAGCCGACGACGCCAAGGACATCGGCGAAGTGGTGGTGGTGGGCTACGGCACCCAGCGGCGCGAGGACGTGACGGGCGCCATCTCTTCGGTGAAGGCGGAGGACATTCGCACGCAGGGCTCGAACACGGTGCAGAAATCGCTGCAGGGCCGCATTGCGGGCGTGCAGATAGAGTCGTCGGGCGGCAACCCTGGCTCGGGCGTGCGGGTGGTGATTCGGGGCGCGGGCTCGCTCAACAACAACAACCCGCTCTATATCGTGGACGGCGTGCAGGTGGACGATATCAACAATCTGCAACCCACGGACATCGCCTCGTTTAACGTGCTCAAGGACGCCTCGGCGGCGGCCATCTACGGCTCGCGGGCGGCTAATGGCGTGGTGCTCATCACCACGAAGGGCGGCAAGAAGGGCGAGAACCGCATGGATTTCAACGCCTACTACGGCGTGCAAACCATTGCCAAGAAGATAGACGTGCTGAACGCCTCGCAGTGGGCCACCGTCAGCAACGCGGCCCACGACAACGCGGGCCTGCCGCGCCTCGACATTGCCAAGAACCCGGAGACCCTAGGCGCGGGCACCGACTGGCAGAAGGAAATCTACCGCACCGCGCCCATGCAGAACTACACGCTGGGCACGAGCGGCGGCGGCGAAAACTTCACCTACAACCTATCGGGCGGCTACCTCGACCAGCAGGGCATCGTGAAGAAAACCGACTACAACCGCTGGAACCTGCGCGTGAAATCGGACTTCAACAAGGGCCGCGTGCGGCTGGGCGAAACCGTGATTCTGACCCGCGAATACTGGCGCAACATGGCCGGCGGCTGGGGCGGCCAGGGCGGCAACCCCGTGGGCTCGGCCCTGAAAATGATACCCGTCTTTCAGGTCTACGACCCCACGGCGGTGGGCGGCTACAGCGGCGCCTCGGGGCCGGTCGTGAACGTGGCCAACCCCGTGGCGCAGCTCAACCTGGAAGTGCCCGAAACCAAAACAACCACGGCCATCTTGAACGGCTTCGCGGAGGTTTCGCTCTTTAAGGGCTTGAAGTATAGGCTCAACCTAGGGTATACATCCACGTTTGGCTCGTACAACGACTACATTTTCCCCTACCAAGTGGGGGCGCTATTTAACAACGCCGATGCCGACCTGGCGCAGAACCGGAGCGAGCGGTCGTACTTCTTGCAGGAGCACACGGTGGCCTACGACCGGGCGTTTGGCAAGCACACCTTGCAGGCGCTGGTGGGCTACACCTACCAGGATACCAAGTACAATATTCTGAGCGGCTCGAAGAGCGGCATGCCCACCGGCATCGCGGTGCTCGACGCGGGCACCACCAACATTGCCAGCGGCGGCTACGCCTACGAAAGCGTGCTGCTCTCCTACCTAGGGCGCCTGGTGTACACCTTCAACGACCGCTACGTGCTCACGGGCACCTTCCGCCGCGACGGCTCGTCACGCTTCGGGCCGGCGTATAAGTACGGTAACTTCCCGTCCATCGCCGCGGCCTGGAACGTCGTGAACGAGCCCTTTTTCCAGCCCGCCCAAAAGGTGGTGAGCAACCTGAAGGTGCGGGCCAGCTACGGCATCCTGGGCAACCAGGAAATCCCGGACTATCGCTACGTGCCGCTGATTCAGCCCAACACCAACTACGTTATCGGCCAAGGGCAACAGCTGTGGTCGGGCGCCATTCAGACGGCGTTTGCCACGCCCGACATCAAGTGGGAAACGTCGAAAACCTTCGACGTGGGCGCTGATTTAGGCTTCTTCCAAAACAAGCTGAACCTGACGGCCGACTACTTCGTGCGGCGCAATTCGGACATTCTGCTGCAAGTGCCCATTCCACTGAGCAGCGGCGCCAGCGGCACCAGCCCCTACATCAACGCCGGCCAAATCACGAACAAGGGCATCGAAACCGCCCTGACCTACAACAACCAGGTAGGCGAGTTTAACTACCAAATCACCAGCACGTTTACGGCCATCGACAACAACGTTGATTTCCTAGGTACGGGCACGCAGCAGATTTCGGGCGGGCAGCCCACGCACCACGGCGCGTCGGCCACCATCACGCAGGCCGGCGGGCCGGTGGGGGCGTTTTATTTGATAAAGACGGACGGCATTTTCAACTCCCAGGATGAGATAAACGCCTACACTCGCGACGGCAAGCTGATTCAGCCGAGTGCCAAGCCCGGCGACGTCCGGTTCGTGGACGCCAACAACGACGGCACCATCAGCCAGGACGACCGCCAATACTGCGGCAGCCCCACGCCCAAGTTCACCTACGGCTTCGGCAGCAACGCCTCGTGGCGCAACTTCGACGTGAGCTTCTTCTTCCAGGGCACCTACGGCAACAAAATCTACAACGGCACGCGCGAAGATTTGGAAGGCATGAACCTGGAATTCAACTACTCGCCGGCCACGCTCAACGCCTGGACGCCCGACAACCACACTAACTTCCCGCGCGCCGTCATCAACGACCCCAACCTGAATAGCCAGACCTCGGACCGGTTTCTGGAGAGCGGCTCGTACCTGCGCCTGCGCACCCTGCAGCTGGGCTACACCCTACCCAAAAACCTGCTGAGCGCCGTCAAAATCAACAGCTGTCGCTTCTACCTCAGCTTCGATAACCTGCTCACCTTCACCAAGTACACGGGCTTCAACCCCGACCTAGGGCGCTACAACGCGGGCGCCGCCGGCGGGGGCATCCTCGACCGGGGCGTCGATTTTCCGCACGTAGCCTACCCGCTGGCGCGCACCTCGCTGCTCGGGGTGCAAGTTTCCTTCTAACCGTCTAGTTCCCACCCCTGATATGAAACGCTTTCTCTACGCTTCGCTGCTCGTGCTGGGCCTAGGCGCCTGCACCAAGGACCTCGACCAGGTCAGCCCCAACTCCATTGTCCAAACCAATTTCTGGAAAACCGACGCCGACTTCTTGTCGGGCCTGGCGGCTACCTACAAGACGTTCCACGACGTCAACAACGGCTACTACGGCGTGCGCGGCATCGAAACCACCAACGGCCGCGGCGACGACTTCTTCATCCGCAACGATGTGAAGGACTTGTACCAGCTGTCTACCTTCACCAACAACCCCACCACCGGCACGCCGGGCTCCATCTTCACGGGCTTCTACACCGGTATTTTCCGGGCCAACCAGGTGATAGAGCAGGCGCAGGCGGCCACCGGCCTCACGACCGATGCGCAGAAGCAGTACGTGGCCGAGGCGCAGTTCCTGCGCGGGCTCAACTACATGCTGGCGGCCACCAATTTCGGGGCCGTGCCCATCATCACCAAAGTGCCCGTGCAGCGCACCGACTACTTCGTGGCGCAGTCGCCCGAGGCCGACGTGTGGGCGCAGGCCGTGAAGGACTTGCAGGCCGCCGCCGCGGGCTTGCCCACCTCTTACCCCAGCGCGTGGGTGGGACGCGCCACCAAGGGCGCCGCCCTAGGTATGCTGGCCAAGGCCTACGTGTACCAGAAGAATTGGGTCGAGGCCGAGAAAATCTTCAAGCAACTGGCGCAGCCCAGTGGCCAGGCCCAGGCCCCCTACACCTACGATTTGATGGCCAACTTCGAAGACAACTTCGCGCGGGCCACCGACAACAACGCCGAGTCGCTGTTCGAAATCCAGAACCAGAACGTGGGCGGCTCGATGCCCTGGGCCGGCGAAAACGCCAACGAGGCCCTAGGGGTGACCACCGCCCAGGAATTTGCCCCCACTGAAGTAGCCGGCTGGTTTGAGGTATCGCCCACCGACAAGCTGTTCAACGAGTTCAAGCAGGAGCGCGCCGTGGGCGGCGACTACGACGCCCGCATGTACGCCACGCTGGTCTGGGACTACCCCGGCGCCATGTACTACAACAAGCCTTTCTCGGCCTTTAAGCTGGTATTTGGCTACAGCTCGCTCATCCGCAAGTACCAGAACTGGCGCGAGAACAACGAGGGCATCTGGATTTCGGACATCAACGAAAAGGTGCTGCGCTACGCCGACATCCTGCTGCTCTACGCCGAAACCGAAGCCATGCTGGGCCGCCCCGCCGACGCCATTCCGCTGCTCAACCGCATTCGCTCGCGGGCCAAGCTGGCCCCGCTGGCAGCCGGCCTCTCGGCTACCCAGATTATGACTGAGATTCGGCACCAGCGCATGCTGGAATTTTTCCGCGAGGGCCAGCGCTTCTACGACCTCAAGCGCTGGGGCCTGCTGGAGCAGGAAATCAAGAACAGCGACAAGGTGGGCCGCGAGTTCTACGCCCCCAAGTTTGCCTACTTCCCCATCCCGCAGGGCGAGCTGAACACCAACCCCAACATCAAGCAAAACGCGGGCTGGTAAAGCCTAGCTAATCAGCTTTATCCAACATGCTGGCTCGGTTGGTTCTTATGATACCCGGTTTCCAAACGGCACCCTAGGGGTAGCCTGACCCACAGTTTGCCCAGCCACGTTGGCTACCGCCCCGCTTCGGCCTCGCGCCGGGCGGGGCGTTTTTGATGGGGGAGTTTGGCGCAGCTACGCGGAGAAAACGGGCTGGGCCAGTGCGCCGCGAGCGGCGGCTGACCGAAATTTGCGGTCACCTTTGCACCCCCATTACCCAAGCCTTACCCAGGATGAACGCCACGGAGCAAGCAGAACGAGAATACCTGGAAGAAATCAAGGAGAAGCTGGCGCTGGCCATCCGGCGCGGCGACGACGCCGTGAAGCAGTTTTCGGAAGAGCTGCGCGAGAAAAAGCAGTATCTTCACGAGCACCAGTCGAGCCTGGACGACGCGGACCTGGTGGCCGCCGACCAGTCCATCAACCGCATGGCCTTCACCGGCGAGGCCGCTGTGGCCCGCAAGCGCCGGCTGCTCAAGCTGCTGCAATCACCCTACTTCGGGCGCATCGATTTCGTGCCGCAGGGCCGGGCCAAGGCGCCGGTGTACATCGGCGTGCACTCCTTCCTGGACGACCAGCAGCGCCAGAGCCTGATTTACGACTGGCGGGCGCCCATCTCGTCGCTGTTCTACGACTACGAGCTGGGCGAGGCCGCCTACCCCACGCCCTCGGGCTCGGTGGCGGGCACCATCGAGTTGAAGCGGCAGTACAAGATTCGGGACGGCCAGCTGGAATTCGTGCTCGAAAACGACGTGAATATCCACGACGACGTGTTGCAGCGCGAGCTGGCCAAGTCGTCCGACGATAAGATGAAGAACATCGTGGCCACCATTCAGCGCGACCAAAACGCGGTGATTCGCAACGAAACGGCGTCGGTAATGGTCATTCAGGGCGTGGCCGGCTCGGGTAAAACCTCGATTGCCCTGCACCGGATTGCGTTTTTGCTCTACCGCTACCGCGACACGATTGCGGCTAAAGATGTACTCATCATCTCGCCCAACAAAGTCTTTGCCGACTACATCTCCAACGTGCTGCCCGAGCTGGGCGAGGAGCACATTCCGGAGCTGGGCATGGAAGAGCTAGCGGCCGACCTGCTCGAAAACCGGTACCCGTTCCAGACCTTCTTCGAGCAGGTTTCGACGCTGCTCGAAAACCCCGACCCCGCCTTTGTCGAGCGCATCCGGTTTAAGTCGGCGGGCGATTTTTTGAGCCAGCTCAATAAATACCTGCTGCACGTGGAGAACAATTACGTCACGGGCAGCGAGTTGCGGCTGGGCCGGCTGCTGGTGCCGCTGCCGTTCATCCAGGAGCGCTTCAAGGCCTACCACCGGGTGCCGCTGCTGAAGCGGTTTCCGCTGGTGGCCCAGGACGTGCGCACCTACGTGCGCGACGCCACCCAGCGCAAGCTGACCGGGCAGGAGAAATCCATCATCGGCGAGGCCATTCCGCGCATGTTCAAGTTTACGCAGGTGCTGGACTTCTACCGCGATTTTTACCGCTGGCTGGGCCGCCCCGAGCTCTGCCGCGTCGAGCCCGGCCAGCGCCTGGAATACGCCGATGTGTTCCCGCTCATCTACCTGCGGCTGCGCCTGGAAGGCATCACGGCCTACGAGCACGTCAAGCACTTGGTAATCGACGAAATGCAGGACTACACGCCCGTGCACTACGCCGTACTGGCCCGCCTGTTTCCGTGCCGCAAAACCATCCTGGGCGATGTCAACCAGACGGTGAACCCCTACAGCGCGTCCTCGGCCGAAACCATCGAGCGCGTTTTTCCGCAGGCCGAAATCGTGAAGCTGCACCGCAGCTACCGCTCCACTCTCGAAATCACGACTTTCGCGCAGCGCATCACCCCCAACCCCGACCTCATCCCACTGGAAAGACACGGCCGCGAGCCCTTTATAATGCGCTTCGACAGCCCTGCCGAGGAATTGCGGGCTGTGCAACAGTTGGTCGCGGCCTTCCAGAGCGGCGGCCAGCAGTCGCTAGGTATCATCTGCAAAACGCAGCGCCAGGCCACGCAGGTGCACCAGGCGCTGCAAGGCCCCGGCGTGCAGCTGCTCACGGCCGAGTCCTCGACCTTTAAGGAAGGCGTCATCATCACCACGGCCTACCTGGCCAAGGGGCTCGAATTTGACGAGGTCGTCGTGCCTTTCGCCTCCGCCGCCACTTACCAAACGGAGGTGGATAAGGGAATGCTCTACGTGGCCTGCACCCGCGCCATGCACCAGCTCACGCTGACGCATACCGGGGCGGTTACGGAGTTCTTGGCGGCCTAGGAGGTTGTTTGGGTTAGCTTTTTTTAATAGTCTCGTTATCAGATAAAAACAAAATAAAAACGGGTCATGCTGAACGTAGTGAAGCATCTCTACCGCTTCGTTCAAGCCGTACAACGAGGCGGTAGAGATGCTTCACTACGCTCAGCATGACCCGTTTTTACAAAGACTCTTAATCCAGAAACAAGTCTACCACCCAGTCATCGCCAGCTAGCCCTTCTTAAGCTTGTTGAGCCGGCGCCCGGCCGGCGCCTTCAGGTACGTGTGCGCGGGCACCACGTGGTAGGTGGGGTTGGCGCCCAGCAGCTCTTCCAGCACGGCCACGTGGTTTTGGCCCATGATTACCAGCAGGCGCTGGGCGCGGGTCTTTTGCTGAATGCGGAGCAGGTTGGAATAGATTTTCAGATTGCGGTTGTAGAACAGCGTGATGTAGTGCGCCCCCACGTAGGCCGTGTCTACCGGGCCTAGGTCGTTGGTATTGAGGCCGCCGGCCGCGAACGTGCCGCCCGTGACCAGCGCCGGCGTGTTGAACAGCGCTCGGTGGCTCAGGGCAATGAGGGCGGGCTGATTGATGAGGGCCAGGTAATCGTAGACCGATAAGCTGTCGTGCTGCACCTGGCGCCGCAGGGGCCGGGCCGCCGTTTGCAGCTCCTTCAGTCCCTGCTGGAAAAAAGCAATGTTGCGGCCGTTGCTCAGCAGCCCTTGCGACGTAGCCGCGTAGTAATCGATGCTCTGGGGCGCGGCCAGGTGCAGCTCCTTGGCCAGCGCAAACCCGATTTGGTAGCGCTCGCTGCGCCCGTAGGGCAGGGCCGTAAATTGCAGGTGGCCTTGCTGGTAGGCGGCATATAGGCTATCTATTTGCGGCTGCTCTTTGGGCTCGGCTTCCAGCAAAATAAACTCGGGCCGGAAGCGCCGAAGCTGGGCGCGGAGTTGGGCCAGCTCGGCCTGCTTTTTGGGGCTGAATACGTCCGACCTGGGGTCCTGGGCCGTGTAGAGCTGGTGCAGATGGTCGCAGCCCATCACCATGACCTCGACGGGGCGGGCGGGCGCCTGTGCCTGTGCCTGTGCCTGGCTGGGCGCAGCCGCCACTGCACCTAGGGCCAGCCCCAGGCTGCCTAACAGGTAACGCGCCGCCCAGGAGGGGGCGGCGGGGCGCAGCTTGGCGCAAAGAGTAGCAAAACGCATGTAGCAGGATAGAGCAATACCGCACAAAAGAAAGGACCAGCCCGCGAACGCCCCAACCGGCAAGGCCGGCCCCGCCGCCGCCGCTAAGCCTCGCACCCAGCCGCCCCAACGGCCCCGATTGTTATGAAAGGCCGGGGCCATCGGGCGCAGCAAGCGGCCCGGTCGCGGGGCGCTACCGCTGTTTGCGGCGGGCCCTCCCACCTACCTAGGCTGCTCAGGTAATGCCGGAGTCAGGGGAAGGGCCGGGTAGTAGCGCAAACTTTGTAATTCACGTTTTTGGACGGGACCCGAGCGGTGCGGGCACGCGAACTACAAAGTTTGCGCTAGTAACTACTGACGTCGAAACCCCTCTGACTGGCAGCACTCAAGGCCTTGCTGGCCCAGTGATAGCGGCTAGGACGCCGGCGCACTCCGTCTGCGCAGGCTTTTCTTTACAGTAATAAATCCTACCCTTATTATGTCCGCCAGCCCCGCTTCCTTCGATACCGACGTGCTCATCATCGGGGCGGGCGCGGCCGGGCTGCTGGCGGCGCGCGACATTGCCGCGGCCGGCCGGCGCGTGCTGCTAGTCGAGGCCCGCGACTACCTAGGGGGCCGCGCGCACACGCTGCAGCCGCCGGGCTTCACGCAGGCCATTGAGGCGGGCGCCGAGTTTATGCACGGCGAAGTGCCCCTCACGCGCGCCCTGCTCGCCGAGGCGGGCATTGGCTGGCAGGACACCGCCGGCCGCACCTACGTAGTGCAAGAGGGTGAGGCCCGGGCCGACGCCGACTTCTTTGCCCAGCTGCCGCTTGTGCTGGCCAAGCTCGCCGAGCTGACGGAAGACCTGCCCCTGGCTGACTTCCTGGCCCGCGAGTTTGCGGGGCCCGCCCACGCCGAGCTGCGGGCCACTACCACGCAGTTTGCCGAAGGCTACGACGCGGCCGATGCCCAGCTCGTCAGCGCCCTGGCCCTGCGCGACGAGTGGCTGGCGGGCGGCGCCGAAGACTCGCCCCGCCCGGTGGGTGGCTACGGGCCGCTGCTGGCCTGGCTGGCCGCGCAGGCCCAGGCCGCCGGGGCCATAGTGCACCTCGCCACGCCGGTGCTGGAAATCCGTTGGCAGCCGGGCCAAGTGGAGGTGCTAGCCACCACCGGCGCCGCCTACCGCGCCCGGCAAGTGCTGTGCACCGTGCCGCTGGGCGTGTGGCAGCGGCGCGCCGGGCAGCCGGGTTACCTAGGCCTCAGCCCCGACCTGCCCGCCCACCGCGCGGCCGCCGCCCAGCTCGGGTTTGGCGAAGTCATCAAATTCGTACTCGAGTTTGAAACCCCCTTCTGGCAAGCGCAGCTGCCCGAGCTGGAGTTTTTGCTGTCCGAAGCGCCCGTGCCCACCTGGTGGAGCCAGCTACCCAACCCCCGCCCCCTGCTCACGGGCTGGGTAGCCGGGCCCGCCGCCCAGCGCCTGCGCACGGCCTCAGCCGATGCCCTGCTGCACCTGGCCCTCACCTCGCTGGCGCAGCTGCTGCACACGCCCATGAGCGCGCTGCAAGCCCAGCTCCGCGCCAGCTACGTGCGCAACTGGGGCGCCGAAGCGCACGCCTACGGGGCCTACTCCTACCCCACGGTGGGCGCGCCCGCCGCCCGCGCCGCGCTCGCCGCCCCTGTGGCCGACACCCTGTTTTGGGCCGGCGAAGGCCTCTACGAAGGCCCCGCGGGTGGCACCGTTGAGGCGGCGCTCGTGAGTGGCCGGCAAGCAGCGCGCGCGCTGCTGGCCGCGCGGCCGGCCTAGGTTCCCTCGCCCACCGCGCCGCTGGCCAAGACCCGCGAGAACGCTAGTCCGCAGCTGATTTTCCCGGGTTGCGAAAGCCGTGGCCAGCAGCGGACTAGGTCCCGGAAACCCGCGCAAAAAGGAAAGAGCTGCTATAGAACTATTTAGCAAAGCCAGCTACTCAGGCAAAGCCGGTGCAGCTGCTTTTTGGTACAGTTTTCGGTAGAAAGTCTTCGTAGCGAGCGGGTTTTGCTTGGCTCGTGCGCTACGCAGCGGGTTAGCTCTTTCCTAAAAATGGCAGGGCCTGAAAATGGAAGCAGAGCCAGCATTTTTTTAGGCGTGGCAATAGCATTTTTCCATAACTTTACTAGTCTTCACTACTTATAAAATTATTCCATGAAAAATGAGCAAGAACGGCGAGGAATCGTGGCAGCAGCCATCTCCTGGACCAAAACCACGGCTATAACCCCCAGTCTCTACGAAAAAAACCTGCTTCAGCAGTACATTGAAGGCGTGCTAACGATTGACCGTGTAATTGAATTATTAGAAGAAAATAGTGAAAATTCAATGAAGCGCCGGTAGCGTTCGCTTTTATTTAAAATAATTGTACGAAATAAGTATCGACGTTCTGGTTTTATCCTCTACCTTCATGCTATGAACTATGCCTTCCCCGCCCAACAATCGCTGCCCGTTTCTTCCTTAGTTACGGAGCAAAGCCGCCAGCGCCTTATCAAAGCCGTTATTTCGTATAAGCAAGGCACGGCTTACACAACAGAGCCCGCCCAGCGCCACCTGCTCAACCAGTTTGTGCAGGGCCGGCTGACTATAGATGAAGTTGTATATTACCTGGAAACGACTGCTGCTTCTCCAAGGTAGGCAGCGGCAAGTCCGGAAGCACCCGTGCCCCTCTATGCTGCTGGTATAGAGGGGCACGGGTGCTTCCGGGCCTCACTGACTCGGTACTCCTAGGTCGCATTTTTGGCTCAAAACAGGAGTAGCCAGGCCCCGCTACTATTCTACAGGAAGAGGCCAAAGGCCGATACAACCAGCTGGTGTACCCAGGCCCCGCCGAATGGGGCGGGGTAAGTACTGTCGATTGCGGCGAAGCGGGCAAAAGGCGTTCGCGCTGCTTAATGCGCAAAATGACGTTCTTTTACCCCACCATCTAACCTCAGCTCTCCCGCCCAATGGCATTGCCCCCGCGCACTACCCCCACCGCCACCCTGGCGGCGGACCCCAGCACTAGCAGCCGGCTTCTGTTTCCGTTCATTCTGGTTACCTGCGTGTTCTTCCTCTGGGGCATGGCGCACAACCTGGATTCCATCCTGATTCCGCACCTCAAAAAAGCCTGCCAGCTCGACAACCGGCAGTCGACGCTGGTGGATACGGCCGTGTTTCTGGCCTACTTTCTGATGGCGATTCCGGCCGGCATGCTGCTCAAGCGGTTTGGGTACAAAAACTGCATTATCATTGGGCTGGTGGCGTTTGCGGCGGGCGCGTTTCTGTTTGTGCCGGCGGCGGGCGCTCGCTCCTACACGCTGTTTCTGACGGCCCTGTTCATTATCGGCTGCGGCCTCACCACCCTCGAAACGGCGGCCAACCCCTACGCCGCCGTGCTGGGCGCGCCGGAGGGCGCCACGGGCCGGCTCAACTTGGCGCAGGCCTTCAACGGACTTTCGGCCATAATCGCCCCCATCCTGGGCACGCGCCTGATATTATCGGGCCAGGAGTACAGCGCCGCGCAGCTCGCGGCCATGCCCGACGCCACGCGGCTGGCCTACCTAGGACACGAGGCGGCGGCCGTGAAGCTGCCCTACATCGTGCTGGGCGGGGTGCTGCTGCTGGTAGCGCTGCTCTTTTACCTGGTGGCGCTGCCCGAGGTGCGGGCTGAGGAGAGCGAGCCTTCGGCGGGCGGCGGCTTCTTTAGCGTGCTGCGGCACCGGCACCTGACCTGGGCCGTGGCGGCGCAGTTTTTCTACGTGGGGGCGCAGGTGTGCGTCACCAGCTTTTTTATTCGGATGGCCAAGCAGGGCGGCGGCTTTGATGAAAAAACGGCCGGCTACTACCTGGGGCTGTACGGGCTGCTGTTCACGGCGGGGCGCTTCATCGGCACGGCTTTGCTGAAGTACGTGTCGTCGCAGCGGCTGCTTTCGCTGTATGCCGTGGCGGCCATTGCGCTGTGCGGGGTGGCGATGCTCGGCAACGGCGCCTCCGTTATTTACGCGCTGGGCGGGCTGGGTTTCTTCATGTCCATCATGTTTCCCACCATTTTCTCGCTGGGCCTGGCCGGCCTGGGCGACGATACCAAGCCCGGCTCGTCGTGGCTCGTGATGTCGATTGTGGGCGGGGCCGTGATGCCCTACCTCATGGGCACGGTCATTGATTTACAAGGCGATGCCATTCAGGCGGGCTACGTGGTGCCGCTGGCCTGCTTCGTGGTGGTGCTGCTGTTTGGGCTGTATGGCTACCGGGTGAAGGGGCGGCTGGTGTAGGGCGCGAACGGGGCGCCGTGCCCCCGCTGGCACCTAGGTGACCCTTAGTAGCGCGGCCGCCCCGGCCAAAAGCCCCCGCACCGCCGGTAGCTTCTGCTAGCTCGCGCATAGCCAGCAGGCGGGCGGGCCGCGGGCTGTTGCGTAGCTTTCCGCCTCCTAGGTAGCCGCGGCCCGCGCCAAACGCCTTGCGCGCGCGGCGGCTTTTACCCTCGCCTTATGTTCAGTTTAACCGGAAAAAGCGCCGTCATCACGGGTGGCGGCAGTGGCATCGGCCGCGCCATCGCCCTCCTTTTTGCCCGCCAGGGCGCCGAGGTTCATATTCTTGAGCTCAGCCTCGAAGCCGGCCAGGCCGCGGCCGACGAAATCCGGCAGGCCGGGGGCACCGCCCACGTGCACGCCGCCGATGTCAGCCAGCAGGCCGCCGTGGTCGCTGCGTTCGCGGCCATCGGCCGGGTCGATATCCTGGTCAACAACGCGGGCATCGCGCACGTCGGCAACGTGGAAACGACCGCCGAGGCCGACTTCGAGCGCGTGTATCAGGTCAACGTGAAGGGCGCCTACAACTGCCTGTTTGCGGCCGTGCCGCTGATGAAGGCGCAGGGCGGCGGGGCCATCGTGAACATGGCCAGCATCGCGGCGCACGTGGGCCTCACCGACCGCTTTGCCTACTCCATGAGCAAGGGCGCCATCTTCGCCATGACGCTCTCGGTGGCCCGCGACTTTCTAGGGAGTAACATTCGCTGCAACAGCATCTCGCCGGCGCGGGTGCACACGCCCTTCGTCGATGGCTTTATCGCCAAAAACTACGCCGGCCGCGAGGCCGAAATCTTCGACAAGCTCTCGAAAAGCCAGCCCATCGGCCGCATGGGCCAGCCCGACGAGGTGGCCGCCTTGGCGCTCTACCTCTGCTCGGATGAGGCAGGCTTCGTCACGGGCTGCGACTACCCACTCGACGGCGGTTTTATCAAGCTCAACACCTAATGCGCAATGCGTAATTTGAGTAATGGGTAATGAGCGTAATCGCTCTCAGGAGGAAACTCAACCGCTACCGATTACTCGCATTACCGATTACGCTCATTACCCATTACTCAAATTACCTATTCTAAAAATGAAACTCATCCGTTTCGGCCAGCCCGGCCAGGAAAAACCCGGCGTTATCATTGACGACCAGCGCTACGATGTGTCGGCATTCGGCCAAGACTATACCGAAGAGTTTTTCGCCACCGACGGCCTAACTCGGCTGGCCGATTTCTTGCAAAGCCACGAGGGCCAGCTGCCCAAAGTAGCCGACAGCGAGCGCCTGGGGCCACCCGTGGCGCGCCCCTCCAAAATCCTGTGCATCGGCCTCAACTACGCCGACCACGCCAAGGAAACCGGCGCCACGCCCCCGGCCGAGCCGGTGCTGTTTATGAAATCGACCACGGCCTACGTGGGGCCCAACGATAACATTATCATCCCCAAAAATTCGGTGAAAACCGACTGGGAAGTGGAGCTGGCGGTGGTCATTGGCAAGCGCGCTTCCTACGTGGAGGAGGCCGACGCGGCCAGCTACATCGCGGGCTACGTGCTGCACAACGACGTGTCGGAGCGCGAGTTTCAGCTCGAGCGCAGCGGCACTTGGGACAAGGGAAAGGGCTGCGACACCTTCGCACCGGTCGGCCCGTTTCTGGCCACGCCCGACGAGCTGGGCGACCTCGACAACCTGCGCCTGTGGCTGACCGTGAACGGCCAAATCATGCAGGACGGCACCACGGCCAACCTCATTTTTAAGGTGCCCTTCCTAGTTTCCTACCTCAGCCAGTTTATGACGCTGCTGCCCGGCGACATCATCTCGACCGGTACGCCGGCCGGCGTGGGCCTGGGCTTCAAGCCGCCCATCTACCTCAAGCCCGGCGACGTGGTGGAATTGGGTATCGACGGCCTAGGTACCTCGCGCCAAGTCGTGCAAGCGTATGCCGCGCATTGATGCCCACCAGCACTTCTGGCAGTTCGACCCGGAGCGCGACGCCTGGATAACGCTCGAGATGGCGGCCATCCGGCGCGACTTTTTGCCCGCCGATTTGCAGCCCCTTTTGCAGGAGCACGGCCTCGACGGCTGCGTGGCGGTGCAGGCCAGCCAAAGCGAGGCCGAAACCGACTGGCTGCTGGCGCTGGCCGCCACCCACGACTTCATAAAAGGCGTAGTGGGCTGGGTCGATTTGCAGGCCCCCGACGTGGCCGAGCGCCTAGGTCACTACCAGCAGTTTGCGAAGCTCAAAGGCTTCCGGCACGTGCTGCAAGGCGAGGCCGACCGGGCCCTGATGCTACAGCCGGCGTTTCGGCGCGGCATCGGGGCGCTGGCGGCGCGCGGGTTTACGTACGATTTGCTGATTTTGCCCGACCAGCTCGGCTACGCGGCCGAGCTGGCCGGGGACTTCCCCTACCAGCCGTTTGTGGTCGACCACATCGCCAAGCCACCCATAAAAGCCCGGGAAATCGACGACTGGCGGCAGGACATCCGGCAGCTGGCGGCGCACGACAACGTGTGCTGCAAAGTGTCGGGCCTCGTGACGGAGGCCGACTGGCAGCACTGGCAACCGCAGGATTTTGCGCCCTACCTCGACGTGGTGTTTGCCGCCTTCGGGCCGCAACGCGTGCTCTACGGCTCCGACTGGCCGGTGTGCAACGTGGCGGGCGGCTACGGCCGCATGTACACGCTGGTGGCCGATTACGTCGCCCGGCTGTCGGCCGCCGAGCAGGCGCAATTTTGGGGCGGCAACGCGGCGCGTTTCTACGGGCTTACTATATAAAGCGGTTTTTAATGCGCAATTGTCATTGCTTATTGTTAATTCCTCACTGAAAAATGGATTTACAGCTTCAGGACAAAGTCATCATCGTTACGGGCGGGGCCAAGGGCATCGGCGAAGGCATTGCCCAAGTACTGGCCCGCGAAGGCGCAGTACCAGTAATCGTGGGCCGCAAAGCGGCCGATAATGAGCAGGCCGTGGCGGCCATCGTGGCCGCGGGCGGCCGTGCCGGGCAGGTGGTAGCCGAGTTGTCGGAGCCCGCCGAGTGCGCCCAGGCCGTGGCGGCCGTAGTGGCGCAGTTTGGCCGCATCGACGGGCTGGTGAACAATGCCGGCGTCAACGACGGGGTAGGGCTGGAACACGGCGATTATGAGGGCTTTATGCAGAGCCTGCACCGCAACGTGGTGCACTACTACCTCATGGCCCACTACGCCCTGCCCGAGCTCATCAAGAGCAAGGGCGCCATTGTCAACATCTCGTCTAAAACCGCCGAAACCGGCCAGGGCAACACTTCGGCCTACGCCGCCGCCAACGGCGGCCGCAACGCCCTCACCCGCGAGTGGGCCGTAGAATTGCTCAAGTACAGCATCCGGGTGAATGCCGTGGTGGTGGCCGAATGCTGGACGCCCGCCTACGAAACTTGGATTGCCACGCTGCCCAACCCTGAGGAGAAGCTGCGCGAAATCACCAGCAAGATTCCGCTGGAAAACCGCATGACCACGGCCGAAGAAATCGCCAACACCACGGCCTTCCTACTCTCGGCCCGCAGCAGCCATACCACCGGCCAGATTCTGCACGTCGATGGCGGCTACGTGCACCTCGACCGCGCTCTGGCGAATGCCTGATTTTCAGTTATCAGTTATCGATACTACGCTAACCGCTCACTGATAATTGACTTGAATACCCTAGTCTGCACCGAGCCCGGCCACTTTGCTTACGAAACCCGGCCCACCCCTACCCCGACCGAGGGGCAAGCGCTGCTGCGCATCCGGCGCATTGGCATTTGCGGCACCGATTTGCACGCCTTTGAGGGCACGCAGCCGTTTTTCAGCTACCCTAGGGTGCTGGGCCACGAGCTGGCCGGCGAACTGGTAGACCCGGGCGGCGCCGCGGGCTTTGCCGTGGGCGAGGCGGTCGCGTTCATCCCGTATTACAACTGCGGGCACTGCGTGGCCTGCCGCGCGGGCAAGCCCAACTGCTGCGTGCAGATGCAGGTGTGCGGCGTGCACGTCGATGGCGGCATGGCCGAGCTGCTGGCCGTGCCCGCCCGGCTGCTGGTGCACGGCGAAGGGCTAAGCTACGACGAGCTGGCCTTGGTCGAGCCGCTGGCTATTGGGGCGCACGGCGTGCGCCGGGCCGACGTGCAGCCCGGCGAGTGGGTGCTGGTGGTGGGCGCCGGCCCCATCGGCCTAGGAGTGATGGAGTTTACGCGCATCGCGGGTGCGCAGGTTATCGCCTTGGATATCAACGAGCAGCGCTTAGCATTTTGTCGCGGTAACCTAGGCGTGGCGCACACCATCCATGCGCTGGCACCCGACGTGGCGGCGCAGTTGGCGGCCATTACGGGCGGCGATATGCCCACCGTCGTTATTGATGCCACGGGCAGCCTCCAGGCCATTACCAACGCGTTTGGCTACCTGGCTCACGGCGGGCGCTTCGTGCTGGTAGGCTTGCAAAAAGACGATATCAGCTTTTCGCACCCTGAGTTTCACAAGCGCGAGGCCACGCTGCTGAGCAGCCGCAACGCCACCCGCGCCGACTTCGAGCACGTTATCAGCTCCATGAAGCAAGGCCTGGTGAAACCCACTACCTACATCACGCACCGCACGGGCTTCGGCGAAGTAAAAGATAAATTTGCGCAGTGGCTGAACCCCGCCACCGGGGTTATCAAGGCGATGGTGGCGCTAGATTAGTCGAGGCTACTACTCTATACTGCGCTTTTAACATTCTAGGGTCCGTAACCGAGCCCCTGGTCCGTAACCGAGCCCCTACCCCTACATTCCTAAGAGCCGTTGGGCTGCGCTATGCGTTGCCCAACGGCTTTTTGCCTATGCCCCCGCGTGGTAGCTCACCTACCAGCACGTGGGCGCAATGAGCGCGGTGCGCTTACTCGGGCGGCAGCGGGCAAGCGCACGCGCGCCCTAGGCGTTAGCGCTAGCTAGCAGCAATAAACCGGTGGCATAGAAATTGTCAAAACAACTAGGCCCAGCAGTGGGTATTCGTCGGAGCAAACCGTTCTTGAGCAGCTACCCACTGCTCCGAAATGACTGGCCAGCCAGCCGACGCAACAGCTTGACTGGCTGCCCGCGGGCACGTCAGCTAGCGTTTACCCTCGCTGCAGAAACTAACTTTACCGGCAAGCGGCTTCTTTTTCTGGCTCCGCCACGAGCCGCTGTTCTCCTTACCATACGCTAGCGGGTACGCGCAGTACCTAGTACTTAACATGAAAAAAATTGCATTGGCAGCCTTTGCCCTGCTGGGTGCCACCCAGGCCCACGCCCAGATTCTGGCCCCGGTTCACTGGAGCTACGCTGCCAAGAAAACCAGCCCCACCGAAGCCGTAGTGCTCATTAAGGCCACCATCGATGCGGGCTGGCACGTGTATTCGCAGAATGTAAAGGACGGTGGCCCCGTGAAAACGACCGTCAAGTTTGACCCTTCCAAAGCCTACTCGCTAGTGGGCACTACGCAAGAGCCGAAGCCCATTACGCGCCTCGAAAAAACGTTTGGTATGGAAGTGAGCTACTTCGCCAACTCGGTTATTTTTCAGCAGAAAGTGAAGCTGACCGGCAAAGGCCCAGTCACGGTGAAAGGCAACCTGGAGTTTATGGCCTGCAACGATGAGAAGTGCCTGCCACCCGACGAAGTCACGTTCAGCATCCCCGTTAAGTAAGCGCCGCAATGAAAATTAGTAACCCCTTTGGGGCATTCGGCTTTTGGCGCAACCACGCAGCCTGGCTCCTGGCCTGCTGGCTGACCCTAGGGCTGCTAAGCGGGCTGCCGGCCCTGGCGCAGGACACCATATCGACCGCCGATATCGACTTCACACCTATGGAGGCGCCCGCACCGGCAGCCCCAGCGGCGGCAGCGGCGGCGCAGCAACCGGCCACTCAGGCCCCCCCTACCGCTAGCCCCGCCGCCCCTACCGAGAGCAGCGCAGCCGCTACCACGGTGGCACCCGCCAAGCCCAAGCCCGCACCCGCCGACACCTCGCTGTGGGTAACGTTCTTAGCGGGCTTGGCGGGCGGCTTTGCGGCCATCATCATGCCGTGCATCTTCCCGCTGCTCCCCATGACGGTGAGCTTCTTCACCAAGCGCTCGGGCACCCGGGCGCGGGGTATTCGCAACGCCTTTATCTACGGCCTGAGCATCATCGTCATCTACGTGGCGCTGGGCTTGCTCATCACCGTTTTGTTCGGCGCCGATGCCTTGAATGACTTGTCTACCAACGGGTTGTTCAACTTCTTCTTCTTCCTGATGCTGGTCGTATTCGGGGCTTCTTTCCTGGGAGCTTTCGAAATTATGCTGCCTACTTCGTGGGCCAATAAGATGGATGCCAAGGCCGATGAAGGCGGCTTGCTCGGTATCTTCTTCATGGCGGCGACGCTTTCGCTAGTGTCATTTTCGTGCACGGGGCCCATCATTGGCACCTTGCTGGTGCAGGCGGCCAGCATGGGCCAGCTGCTGGGGCCGGCCGTGGGCATGTTTGGGTTTGCGCTGGCGCTGGCCCTACCGTTCACGCTGTTTTCGCTCTTTCCGGGCTGGTTGTCTTCCTTGCCAAAATCGGGTGGCTGGCTCAATTCGGTGAAAGTGACCCTTGGCTTTTTGGAGCTGGCGCTGGCCCTAAAATTCCTGTCCAACGTGGACCTAGCCTACCACTGGGAGTGGTTCGACCGCGAAATATTCCTGGTGCTGTGGGTCGTTATTTTTGGCCTCATGGGCCTGTATCTGCTCGGTAAGCTGCGCTTTTCGCACGACAGCGAGATGCCGTTTGTCACGTTGCCGCGCTTGTTTTTGGCCATCATCACCCTGGCCTTCACGCTCTACCTAGTGCCGGGCCTGTGGGGCGCGCCCCTCAAGGCCGTTTCGGCTTTCCTACCTCCGCAGGATACGCAAGACTTTGACCTTTATACTCCTAGCCTACTCGGGGGCAGCGGCACCGCAGTGGCTCCCACCGCCGCTGATGCTACCCCACGTAAGTACGCCGAGCTGTTTCACGCGCCCCTAGGGCTCAAGGCGTTCTTCGATTACGACGAGGGCATGGCCTACGCGCAGAAAGTGGGCAAACCGGTGCTCATCGACTTCACCGGCCACGCTTGCGTGAACTGCCGCAAGATGGAAGCCAACGTGTGGCCCGATAAGCAAGTGCTGCCCCTCCTCCGGGACAAGTACGTACTGATTCAGCTCTACGTGGATGATAAGACCGAGCTGCCGGCGGCCGAGCAACGCGTATCAACCTACAGCGGCAAGACAATCAAAACCATCGGCAACAAGTGGAGCGACATGCAAGCCAGTCGCTTTAGCGCCAACTCCCAGCCCTACTACGTGCTGCTGGGCCAGGGGGGCAAGCAGCTGGCCCCCGCCCAGGGCGCCGACTACGAGCCTGCCAACTTTGCGCGCTTCCTCAACAGCGGCTTACAACTCTATTAGTACTTCGCTACTACCCTAGGGTATCCCGCGTGCGACGCGCATACTGCAATGACCAAGGCATAGCTTCCCAGCAACACGTCTGGGAGGCTAGGCCTTGGTCATTGTGGCAACTCGTAGTACCAGCGCACACTTCACTAAAACTGCTCAACTTCAGCAGGTAGTACCGCCTATTGAAAAGCTAGCGCACAGTCCAACTTACACAATCGTTAATGTTAATAGCTTAACAAAGCGTGCCACAGTCCGTTGTTAGCTTTAAGTAATAGGTACTTACTTCACCTGCTCGAACTAAAATATTTTTTTCACCAAAAAACTATTTTAGTATCGCTTAATCTTCGCTAATATTGTCAAGATATTAGCTACAACTACCCGCGTAGCCCGCGTATTTTTAAAATCAAAGCCTCCAATTTGATTTATCGCGGCTACGGGTTTTTTTAGAATATCTTACACAATCGATTGTGTAAAGTACAAGTTATATCTCCACTTTACCCCACCCAACCCTCTCTTTATGAGAAAGTCTATACCGAAGCTGCGGCGGCTTGCTGTGCCAGTCGCTCTCGGCTGCCTCTCGCTGCAGCCCATCCTGGCTTCTCCGCTGGCCACTACCAGCAGTAGCCACCTAGCGCCAGTAGCGGGCCCCGTAAGCGGCCGCATCGTCGATGAAAAAGGCGCGGGCCTACCGGGCGTTAACGTCATCGTGAAGGGCACCACGGTCGGCACCCAGACCGATGTGGACGGGCGCTATACCATCCAGGCGCCTGATGGGGCTACGCTGGTTTTCTCCTTTGTGGGCTACGCCAGCCAGGAAGTGGCTGTGGGCGGCCGCGCCACGGTAGACGTGGCCCTGGCGCCGGATGCCAAGTCGCTCAGCGATGTGGTGGTGGTGGGTTATTTGGCCCAGGACCGCCAGAACGTGAGCAGCGCAGTAGCATCGGTAGATGTGAAGGAGAGCACCAAACAGCCGGTACCCACCATCACGCAAGCCATTCAGGGGCAGGTAGCCGGGGTGCAGGTGACGGGCTCGGGCGGGCCAGGCGAAGCGCCGGTAGTGATAATTCGGGGAGCGGGGAGCGCTGGCAATAGCAGCAGCGCCCCGCTATACGTCATTGACGGGTTGTGGACGGATAACATTCGTGACCTAAATCCCAATGATATCGCCACGCTCAACGTGCTGAAGGATGCCTCTTCAACGGCTATTTATGGTGCTCGCGGAGCTAATGGCGTCATTCAAATTACCACTAAAAAGGGCAAATCCGGCACGCCTACCATTGGCCTCAATGCCTACATGGGCTTCGACCGGGTATCTAAACGCTACCAGCTCACCAACGCCAGCCAGTGGGCCGACCGCGCGGTGCAGGCCTACGCCAACGCGGGCATCAACCCGCTCGCCGCGGGCCAGAACAGCCTAGCGGGCGCGGTAAAGGGGCCGGGGGGCGCTTTCAACCCCAACGTGGATACCGACTGGCAAAAGGAGTTTTTCCAGACCGGCAAGGTAGAAGATTACAACGTCAGCTTTTCGGGCGGCACCAGCGGCGAAAACGTGGGCAGCAACTACCTGATTTCAGGTGAGTATTTCCACCAAGAGGGTATTGTGAAAGGCCCGGATTTTAAGCGCTATAGCCTGCGCCTAAACTCGGGCATGACCAAAGGTCGTTTCCGCTTTCAGGAAAATGCCCAGCTCACGCACATCAACACCACGCTGCTGAATGGGGCCCCCTTCATCGACGTGCTTACCATACTGCCCAGCGTGCCGGTCTACGACCCCGCCAACTTAGGGGGCTACGGCACGGGCTCGACCACGCAGAACACCTTCGCTACCAATCCTATCGGGGCGCAGCAGCTACTGCGCCGCACGCAGTCAGACAACCGGTTGGCGGGCAACATGACCTTCGACTACTCGATTTTTGACTTCCTGACCTACCGCCTGAACCTGGCCATGGACGGCCACATGTACAGCAACTCCGATGCGCAAAAGCTCGGCATCCTGCGCCAGAACACCACTATTCCCGCCTCTTACCTTTCCGAATACCAAGGGTATGACGTGTTCCTGATGGCGGAGAATACGTTGAATTTCAACAAAACCTTTGGCGACCACCACGTTAACGTGCTGGCGGGCTATTCGGAGCGGTATTATGACTACCACCAGACCACTGCCCAAACCCAGGGCTTTACGCCTACCCCGCAGTATTACTTCCAGCTGAGCGCCGGCCAGACGGTGGGCGTGGTACAGGGCACGGAGGGCGTGATTACCAACCGCTCGTACTTCTCACAGGCTACCTACGACTACAAGAACCGCTACTTGGTGAGCGGCAGCTTCCGCCGCGACGGCTCCTCACGCTTTATTGAGAAGAACCGCTTCGGCAACTTTGGGGCGGCTTCGCTCGGCTATCGCATCAGTGAGGAAGACTTCTTCAAGAATGCCCTGCCGGTAGTGAACAATCTGAAACTGCGCGCTAGCTACGGCATCATCGGCAACGACCAGCTGACGGGCGATTACTACGGCGGCTACCTGCCTACGCCTAACATTAACCAGAACGTGAACTACGTGCTGGGCAATGGGCAAGTTATTACTAACGGCCGCTCGCAAACGGTACTCGCCAGCCCCGACTTGCAGTGGGAAGAGCGCCGCACCAAGGATGCCGGCCTGGACTTGTCGATACTCGATAACCACCTGACCTTCACGGCCGACTACTACATCTCGGAAACGCGCAAGGCGCTGGCCCCGGTGGTAGTGCCCATCTACACGGGCAGCTTTGGCACGGTGTTCCAAAACGCGGGCAACATTGAAAACCGCGGCCTGGAACTGGCGCTGGGCTACCAGAATGTGAAGGGCGGCTTCACGTATAGCATCAACGGCAACATCACGACGCTGCGCAACCGCGTGACGGCGCTGCCCAACGAGGGCCAGACCCTGGTAGACGCGCAGGGCGTAACTAGCACCAGCGTGGGCACCAGCCTAGGCCAGTTTTTCCTGATTCCGATGGCTGGCATCTTCCAATCGCAGGATGAGGTAGCCAACTACAAATCGGCCAGCGGCACGGTAATTCAGCCCTACGCCTCGGCCGGCGACGTGAAGTACACCGACACCAACGGGGATGGTAAAATCGACACCAACGACCGCGTGCACACCGGCTCGGCCTTCCCCACCCTCCAGTACGGCCTCAACCTGAGCCTGGGCTACAAGGGCTTCGACCTCTCGATTTTTGGGCAGGGCGTGCATGGCAACCAGATTTTTAACAATGCCAAGGTGGCCCTAGAGAGCTACAACGGCCCGACCAACTACGAAGTAAACGTGCAGCCCTGGACGACCGACAACCACTCGAACTCGGTGCCGCGGGCCCTGCAGGGTGGCAGTGCCGACCCCAACCTGGCGCAGGCGGCTTCGCAAAACGCGCTTTATAACACCACGCGCTGGCTGGAAAGCGGCTCCTATTTGCGCCTCAAGAACGTGCAGCTAGGCTACACCTTCGGTAAGAATACCTTGGGCTGGGCCCCGGCCATTGCTTCGCTGCGGGTGTACGTAACGGGCCGTAACCTCGTGACCTTCACGAAATACAGCGGCTACGACCCCGAAATCATAGGCACCGGCTACTTTGGCCGCGGCGTCGACAACAGCGCTTACCCCAACGTACGCACCTTCACGGGCGGCATCCAGGCTACTTTTTAGTGGCTGATAACTAACGCCGGAGGCTGCCTATGAGGCAGCACCTAGGTAGTAGCAGCTAGTCATTGGTCATTAAAATACTCCTTTTTATGAAATCCCACAAACTCTTTACCCTAGCCCTGGCGGGTACCCTAGCGGTAACTACCAGTTGCAAAAAAGACTTACTCAACCAAACCAACCCCAACACGCTGTCGGTAGCGCAATTCTGGACCTCGGCTGATGATGCCAACCGGGGGGTAATTGCCTGCTACTCGGGCGTGCAGCAGTACGGCGTGTACGGCCATAGCTGGCAGTTTATGGCGGCGCGCTCGGATGAGTTTTATAGCCAGAGCCCCTACGTGGAGTTGGCCGTATTCACGCGCTTCATTCAGACCAACAACAACTTCTTCATTTCGGCCTACGCCTGGAATGACTACTACCGCACCATCTACCGCTGCAACCAGGCCCTGAACCATATTCCTACCATCACGATGGATGCGACGTTGAAGGCGCAGTACATCGCCGAGGCCAAGTTTATTCGGGCGCTGATGTACTATGACCTGGACTCATTTTTTGGCAACGTGCCGCTGATTGTAGAAGACCCCACCGTCACTACTCGCGTGCAGCAAGCCACGCCGGCCCAGGTAGAAGCCCAGATAATCACGGACTTGCTGGCGGCCATCCCGGACATGCCCACCACGTACCCTGGCGCCGACCTAGGGCGGGCCACCAAGTACGCCGGGCAAGCCCTGCTGGCCAAGATGTATATGCAGCAGCATAAGTACCAGGAGGCGTCCACGCTGATGACGGGCATTATCAGCTCGGGCAAATACTCGCTGACGGCCAACTACGCAGATAACTTTACCGAGAGCAACGAGAATAACAGCGAGTCGATTTTCGAAGTGCAGTATACTGGCTCGGTACTCGACGTGGGCCAAGGCCAGGATAATGCCTCGGCATCGGAAGGCTATGACCGGCCCAACTTCTTCGGGCCGCCCGTTTTATCGTACGCCGACGTGCAGCCCCGCCAGTCGCTGTTTGATAGCTTCACGGACTCTACGGTAGCGCTGGCCCCCGGCAGCACCAAAAAGCACCTAATCGACCCGCGCCGTGACATTAGCATCTTTAGCTACGTGGGCACGCCCAAAGTATACGGGCGGCGCTGGGACCGGTACTACCCCCCCGTGCTGGGCCAAACGGATAGCACGGGCTTGCAGCGTAGCCAACTCTACGGGCGTAAGTACCAGAACGACCGCACCCGCACCACGCCCGAAAACTTTACCTCGGGCATCAATTACCGGCTGATTCGCTACGCCGACATTTTACTGCTACAGGCCGAGGCCCTAAACGAACTCGGGCAAACCGCCAATGCCGTGCCGCTCGTGAACCAAGTGCGGGCCCGCGTGGGCCTGGCCCCCATTTCGGCGGCTAGCTACAACCAAGCCAGCCTGCGTCTCTACATGCGCAATGAGCGTGGCCGCGAGCTGGCCGGCGAAAACCAGCGCTGGTACGATATTCTGCGCTGGGGGCTGCTCGATGACCAAGCTGGCCTCAACTACCTGATAGCGAGAGATGCTGACTTTACCAATTTCGTGCTAGGCAAGTCAAAGCTGTTGCCCATTCCGCAAACGGATATCGACATCGACCCCACCATCAAGCAAAATCCTGGCTACTAGCTGGGCCGTAGCGGGCCGCTACTCTGCCACACCGGCTAGGGTAGCGGCCACTTGGCTTTGCCGTGTGCCCTAGGGTATGCGGCCAGTACAAGGCACGTGCATAACTTGCGGGGCCAACGGCTAATGGCAGCAAATTCAGACGCAGCACCCTTGGCTAGCCCTTGAGGCACAGCCTAGAGTGAGTAATTATTAATGCCGCCAAGCCGCTTGGTGGGTACGTTCACGCAGAGAATGAGTGTACCGTAATCTTTCATTTCCTTTTTCATGCCCATTTCCCACCGCTCCGCGCTTTTGGCCACCGGCCTAAGCACCGCCCTGCTGCTCGCCAGCTGCGACTCCAAACCTACCAGCCAGGATACGGCGGCCACCACCTCGGCACCCGCCGATTCGGCCACCACTGGTACTAAAGACTCTGCCATGCCTATTTCCGCTTCATTCGGCACCGCCGACGGCACCGAAATCCAGCTCTTCACCCTCACCAATGCCAAGGGAATGAAGGCCACCATCAGCACTTTCGGCGGCACGCTCACCAGCCTGCTCGTGCCCGACAAAGACGGTAAGCTGAGCGACGTGGTCCTAGGTTTCGATAATGTGAGCGGCTACACCAGCCCCGAGTTCAAGAAGTCGAACCCCTACTTTGGCGCGCTCATCGGGCGCTACGGCAACCGCATCGCCAAGGGCAAATTCACCATCGACGGTAAGGAATACCAGGTGGGCGTGAACAACAACGGCAACTCGTTGCACGGCGGCAACGTGGGCTTCAACCAGAAAGTCTGGACTGCTAAGCCCGGCACCTCAGCCGATGGCCAGACCCTGACGCTCACCTACCTGAGCAAGGACGGCGAGGAAGGCTACCCCGGCAACCTCAACGTGACGGTGACCTACACCCTCACCGAGGCCAACGCCCTGAGCATCGACTACGCGGCCACCACCGACAAGGCCACGCCCGTCAACCTCACCAACCACGCCTACTTCAACCTGGCCCTAGGGCAGAGCAAGGACGTGCTGGCCCACCAAGTCACCATCCCGGCCGACCGCTACACGGTAGTGGATGACAAGCTCATCCCGACCGGCGAGCTGAAGGCCGTGAAGGGCACGCCCTTCGACTTCACCAGCGCCCACGCTATTGGGGAGCGCATTGCGCAGGTGCCCGGCGGCTACGACCACAACTGGGTGCTGAACCAGGCCACCGGTAAGCACAGCGCCGCCACGGTGTATGAGCCTACCACCGGCCGCACCATGGAGGTAACTACCGACGAGCCCGGCGTGCAGTTTTACACCGGCAACTTCTTGGATGGCAGCCTAAAAGGCAAGGATAGCGTGGTCTACGGCAAGCACGCCGGCTTCTGCCTCGAAACCCAGCATTTCCCCGACTCGCCCAACCAAAAGGAATTTCCGAGCACCATTTTGAAGCCAGGCGAGACGTACCACACCACCACCAGCTACACGTTTGGGGTGCGGAAATAAGGAGTGAATTGGTGAATGAGTGAAGGAGTGAATGGTCTAACTAGACGACACGCACTCCCTCACTCATTCGCCCTTCACCAATTCACTCATTCACCAACTCACTCATTGAACACCACCGTGCCAGACCAAACCGCCACCCCGGCCTACGTTATCGGCCTTGACTACGGCACCGACTCGGCCCGCGCTTTGCTCGTGGATGCCCGCACCGGCGCCGAAATCGCGCAGGCCGTGCACTACTACCCGCGCTGGAAGCAGGGCCAGTACTGCAACCCCGCCAAAAACCGCTTTCGCCAGCACCCGCTCGACCACCTCGAGAGCCTGCAGGCCACGGTAAGCGAAGTAGCCAAAAAGGTGCCCGCCGAGCAGATTCTAGGTCTCGCTATCGACACCACGGGCAGTACGCCCGGTCCGGTGAACGAGCAGGGCCAATTGCTGGGTATGCTGCCCGAATTTGCCGAGAACCCCAACGCGCTGTTCGTGCTCTGGAAAGACCACACCGCGCTGGCCGAAGCCGCCGAAATCAACCACAAAGCCCGCACCTGGGGCGGCGAGGACTACACCAAGTATGAGGGCGGCATCTACTCCTCGGAGTGGTTTTGGGCCAAAATCATGCACATCGTGCGCGAGGATGAGGCTGTGGCCAAGGCCGCGTATTCGTGGATGGAACACTGCGACTGGCTCACGCTGACCCTCACCGGCCAGGACCTAGAGAGCTTCAAGCGCAGCCGCTGCGCCGCCGGCCACAAGGCCCTGTGGCACGCGAGCTGGGGCGGCCTGCCGCCCGAGGAGTTTCTAACCCACCTCGAACCAAAATTGGCTGGTTTACGCAATCGATTATTCACCGAAACGTACACGGCCGATGAAGTGGCCGGGCACCTTTCGGCCGAGTGGGCCGAGCGCCTAGGTCTGACTACCAACACGGTAATCGCCGTGGGCTCATTCGATGCCCACGCCGGTGCGGTAGCGGGCGAGATTGAGTCCTATTCAATGGTGAAGGTGATGGGCACCAGCACCTGCGACATCGTGGTGGCCCCAACCGCTGAGGTGGGTGACCACCTCGTGGCCGGCATCTGCGGGCAGGTTGATGGCTCGGTTATCCCCGGCATGCTGGGGCTGGAGGCCGGGCAGTCGGCCTTTGGCGACCTACTGGCCTGGTTCCGCCAGATGCTGGAGTGGCCCTTGCAGGCCGGGCCGTCGAAGGTATTGACGGCCGAGCAGCAAGCGGCTTATCGCCAGGAAGTGAGCGACAACCTCATCGTGCAGCTCACCAAAGCCGCCGCCGAAGTAGACCCCAACGAAAGCCACGTGCTGGCCCTCGACTGGGTCAACGGCCGCCGCACGCCAGATGCCAACCAGGCCCTGAAAGGCGCGCTGACGGGCCTAACGATGGGCACCTCGGCCCCGCAGGTATTCCGCGCGCTGGTCGAAGCCATTTGCTACGGCTCGAAGCAGATTGTGGAGCGCTTCGAGAGCGAAGGCATTCCGATTAAGCAGGTTATCGGCATCGGAGGCGTGGCTAAAAAGTCGGCCTTCGTGATGCAAACGCTGGCGGACGTGCTCGACCGGCCCATCAAGATTGCGGTGTCGGAGCAGGCGCCAGCCCTAGGTGCCGCTATGTACGCCGCCGTGGCTGCCGGCATTTATCCTGATGTTTTGGCTTCGCAAAAGGCCCTAGGTAGCGGTTTTGCCGAAACCTACACCCCCAACCCGGAGAGCGTGGCCCAGTACGCCACCCGCTACGCGCAGTACCAGGCGCTGGGCAAGTTCGTGGAAAGCGTGACGACCAGCCACTCGGAAGAGCCGGTAATGGAACCCGAAACCCCCGCCATCACCACCGCATGAGCCAGTACCAAGACCTAAAACAGACCTGCTACGAGGCCAATATGCAGCTGCCGGCCCTCGGGCTGGTGCTCTTCACCTTCGGCAACGCCAGCGTGGTTGACCGCGAGCGCAGCGTATTCGCCATCAAGCCCAGCGGCGTACCCTACGCTACGCTGAAGGCGGAGGACATCGTGATTGTGGACTTTGAGGGCAACGTGGTGGAAGGCACCAAGCGGCCTTCTTCCGACACCAAAACCCACGCGCTGCTCTTCAAGGAGTGGACGAACATCGGCGGTATCGTGCACACGCACAGCACCTACGCTACGGCCTGGGCCCAGGCGCAGCTCGATATTCCCATCCTGGGCACGACCCACGCCGACCACCTCACCGCCGACGTGCCCTGTGCGCCGCCCATGAGCGACGAGCTCATCGCGGGTGACTACGAGCACCAGACGGGCTGGCAAATCATCAACGAGTTTGAGAAGCGCGGCCTCTCGCCCGCCGAAGTCGAGATGATTTTGGTCGGCAACCATGCGCCCTTTACTTGGGGCAAAACGGTGGAGAAAGCCGTGTACCACAGCGCGGTGCTGGAAGAAGTGGCGCGACTCGCCTACCTCAGTTGCACGCTCAAGCCCGGCGTGGCGCGGCTGAAAGATGCCTTGATTAAAAAACACTACGAGCGCAAGCACGGCGCCAATTCTTACTACGGGCAATAAGCTGTATCGTGGACCCTGCGGGTCCGCGCGTGCTAGCACCCAACTGTTTAACTCGCGGACCCACAGGGTCCACGGTACTCCTCTTCATCATGATTGATATTTCAAAGTACGAAGCCTGGTTTATTACCGGCTCGCAGCACCTCTACGGCCCCGAAACCCTGGAGGAAGTGGCCCGCCACTCGCAGGAAATCGCCAAGGAGCTTGGTACCAAGCTGCCCATCAACATCGTGTACAAGCCGGTACTGACCGGCCCGGCCGAGATTTACAAGCTCATGCAGGAGGCCAACAACACGCCGAACTGTGTGGGCCTGATTGCCTGGATGCACACCTTCTCGCCGGCCAAAATGTGGATTAACGGCCTGAAAATCCTGCAGAAGCCGCTGGCCCACCTGCACACGCAGTACAACCGCGACATTCCGTGGGATGCCATCGACATGGACTTCATGAACACCAACCAGTCGGCGCACGGCGACCGCGAGTTTGGGTTCATCGGCGCCCGCATGCGCCTGAGCCGCAAGGTTATCGTGGGCCACTGGCAGAGCGAAGACGTGCGTGAGCGCCTCAGCATCTGGAGCCGCGTGGCTAGCGCCTGGGCCGACTGGCAGGGCGCGCATTTCGTGCGCTTCGGCGACAACATGCGTTACGTGGCCGTGACCGAAGGCGACAAAGTAGAAGCCGAAATTAAGTTTGGCTACGAGGTGAACACCTACGGTATCGGCGACCTGGTGGCCGAAGTAAACGCCGTGACCGACGCGCAGCTTGCCGAGCTGGTAGCCACCTACGAAAAGGAGTACGAGTTGGGCGACAACCTGAAAGAAGGCGGTGAGAAGCGCGAAAGCCTGCGCGACGCGGCCCGCATCGAACTGGGCATGCGCAAGTTCCTAACCGACCGCAACGCCAAGGGCTTCACCGACACGTTCGAGGATTTGCACGGTATGAAGCAGCTGCCCGGCATTGCCACGCAGCGCCTGATGGCCGATGGCTACGGCTTCGGCGGCGAGGGCGACTGGAAGACCTCGGCCCTAGTGCGCGCCATGAAAGTGATGGGCGCCGGCCTACCCGGCGGCAACTCCTTCATGGAGGATTATACCTACCACTTCGCGCCTGGCAACGAGCAGGTCCTAGGTTCGCACATGCTAGAAATCTGCCCCACCATCGCCGAAGGCAAGGTGCGCGCCGAAATTCACCCCCTCGGTATCGGTGGCAAGGAAGACCCGGTGCGCCTGGTGTTCAACTGCCCCGCCGGCCCGGCTCTCAACGCGACCATCGTGGATATGGGCAACCGTTTCCGCATGATTGTGAACACTGTGGAGGCCGTAGCCCCCGAGCAAGACCTACCCAACCTGCCCGTGGCCCGCGTGCTCTGGAAGGTGCATCCCGACATGAAAACCGGCCTCGCCGCCTGGATTCTGGCCGGCGGCGCCCACCACACCGGCTACAGCCAGAACCTGACCAGCGAGTACCTGGAGGACTTCGCCGAGATGGCCGGGATTGAGTTTTTGATTATCGACGAGGACACCAAGCTGCGCACGTTTAAGAACGAGCTGCGGTACAATGAGGTCGCTTTTAAGGGCTAGACTATAGCCTAGGGATTGCTAACGTGGCGCCTCACCCCTAGCCCCTCTCCGAAAAGGAGAGGGGGACTAGCTTCTAGAATTAGACTAGATTTTAAGACTAGAAGCTAGTTCCCCTCTCTCCTTCGGAGAGGGGCTAGGGGTGAGGCGCCCGCGTTAGGGCAAAGCCTTCCAACCCCCTCCCCACCCACTTATCTACTCCACTTTTATGATTTCTACTACCCGCTTTCCGGCCCTGGCCACCGGCCTGGCGCTGCTCGGCACCCTCGGGGCCAGCGCGCAGTCGGCGGCCCCGGCCAGCCTTACCGTGCAGGTCAACAAGCCCGGCGCCGCCGTTAATAAGAACATGTACGGCCTGTTTTTCGAGGACATCAACTTTGCGGCCGATGGCGGCCTGTACCCGGAGTTGGTTAAGAATAAGTCGTTTGAAATCGACGCCCGCCTCATCGGCTGGAAAGCCTTGCAAGGCGCGGCCAACCTCGACACCTACGCCGTGCGCAACGAGCAGCCCATCAGCACCAGCAACTCGCACTACGTGCGCCTGACTACCCGCAACGGGGCCAGCGGCGAGGCCGGTATTGAGAACGAAGGCTTTCGGGGCATGGGCGTGAAGGCGGGGGGCGAGTGCACGCTCTCGTTCTACGCGCGGCGCGGCGCGGGTAGCATCAATGGCGTCACGGCCAGCCTGGTGGGCGAGAAAGGCGAGGACCTAGGGCAGGTGGCCCTCACCGGTTTCACCAACGAGTGGAAGCAGTACACGGCCGTGCTCAAGTCGAGCAGTACCCACAACAAGGCCCACCTCAAGCTCGTGCTCAACGGTACCGGCACGGTGGACCTCGACGTGGTGTCGCTCTTCCCGAAAGACACCTGGAACAAGCGCCCCAACGGCCTGCGCACCGACCTGGTGCAGTTGCTCAAGGACATGAAGCCGGGCTTTCTGCGCTTTCCGGGCGGCTGCATTGTGGAGGGCCGCACCCTCTCGGAGCGCTACCAGTGGAAGGAAACCATCGGCGACGTGGCCGCTCGCCTGCCGATGATTAACCGCTGGAACATGGAGTTCAAGCACCGCTCGACGCCCGATTATTACCAGTCGTTTGGCCTCGGGTTCTTCGAATACTTCCAATTGTCCGAAGACATCGGCGCCGAGCCGCTGCCCATCCTCAACGTGGGCATGGCCTGCCAGTTTAACTCGGGCGAGCTCGCCCCGATGGGCACCGCCAGCACCAAGGGCGGCCCCAACGCCCCGGCCGCGGCGCCGCACGACCACGCCGCCGACGACCCGTCGCTGGACGTGTTTATTCAGGATGCGCTCGACCTCATTGAGTTTGCCAATGGCCCGGCCAGCAGCCCCTGGGGCGCCAGGCGCGCGGCCATGGGCCACCCAGCGCCCTTTAACCTCAAGATGTTGGGCATCGGCAACGAGCAGTGGGGCCCGCAGTATCTGGAGCGCTACGAGCCGTTTGCCAAGGCCGTGAAGGCCAAGTACCCGCAAATAGAAATTGTGAGCAGCGCCGGCCCGAGCCCCGACGGCGACCTCTTCGATAAGGCCAGCAAGCGCCTAGGTGAGCTGAAGGCCGAGTACGTGGACGAGCACTACTACGCCAAGGCCGACTGGTTTCGGCAAAATGTGGGCCGCTACGATAACTACGCCCGCACCGGCCCCAAAATATTCGCCGGCGAGTACGCCGCCCAGAGCGGCGCCATCGGCAGCCAGGACAATAAGAACACCTGGGATTGCGCCATTTCGGAAGCCGCTTTCATGACCGGCCTCGAGCGCAACGCCGACGTGGTGGGCATGGCCAGCTACGCCCCGCTCTTCGCCCACGTAGATGCCTGGCAGTGGACGCCCGATATGATTTGGTTTGACAACCTGAACTCATACGGCTCGCCGAGCTACTACGTGCAGAAAATGTATGCCCTCAACAAAGGCACCAAAGTACTGCCTGTAACCATGCCCGCCGGCGCCAAAAACGGAACCGACAACCTCTTCGCCAGCGCCGTGGCCGACGAGCCCACCGGCGAGGTGGTGATGAAACTGGTGAACTACTCCACCAGCCCGCGTCCCGTCAGCATCAACCTGGCCGGCGCCAAGGGCCTCGGCAAAACCGGCCGCGCCCAGACTATGGCCAGCGCCGACCTGCAAACCCAGAACAGCCTGACGGAGCCCAAAAAGCTCGCGCCGCAGGAATCGACCTTCGCTGTGAAGGGCGCCACGCTGACTTACACGCTGGCCCCGAACTCCTTTACGGTACTGCGCGTGCCGGCCAAGAAATAGGTACCTAGGGCCGTAGCTTGGACTTTCAATCCGCGAGTTTGCACACTTCATACTCGCGGACTGAAAGTCCAAGCTACGGTCTATTGTTCCTGGCACTGACTAGCAGCTCCTCTCCTGCTCAAAGAATTCCCTGTGAAAAAGCCCTTTTCTACGGCGCTGCGTTGGAGCAGTCTGCTCGTTGTGCTGCTGCTAGGCACCGCTTCTTGCAAAAAGGACGAGGCCACCGTCGCGCCCACCCCCGCGCCGGCCGCGTTTGACATTAATAACATCAGTGACACCTACCCTAGAGTGGCGCCGCTGAGTTCGTCGGCGCAGTGGGGCCCTTACAACGTGCACGACCCGGCCGTTATCAAGGCCGACGATGGCTATTACTACATGTACAGCACCGATGTAGGCTTTGGCATTCCGGATACCGACCTGACGCCCGGCTTGCAGGTGCGCCGCTCGAAGGATTTGATAGAGTGGCAGTTCGTGGGCTGGGTGTTTACGAATCCCGCAGCCCCCGCTCTGGGCCGGGCCTACATCACGCAGCGCGGCGGCACCCCCAACCGCCTGCTGTGGGCGCCCTACGTGCTGAAGGTGGGCAGCGAGTACCGCCTGTACTACTCGCTGGCTTCCAACAAACTACTGCTGAGCGCCATCGGCCTGGCCACGGCCACGTCGCCCACCGGGCCTTGGACGGAGAAGGGCCTGGTCGTGACCACCGATGACTCGGGGCCCAATATTACCAACGGTATTGACCCCACCGTTATCATCGACCAGCAGGGCCAGCACCACCTGTACTACGGCTCGGCCTTCGACGGCATTCATCGGGTGAAGCTCGACCCCGCCACCGGCCTCAACGCCATTACCGGCGACCGCGGCCCGCGCGTGGCGCAGCGCGGCTTCACGGGCGCGGCCATCAACGGCAACATCGAGGCACCCGAGATTATCTATAACAAGGAGCAGAACAAGTACTACCTGTTCATTTCCTACGACTGGCTCCAGACTAAGTATAACGTGCGCGTAGGCCGCGCCGACTCGCCCGAGGGCCCGTTCCTCGACTTTAAGGGCCGCGACATCAACCTAGCCGAAGACCACGGCCCCATGATTTTGGCGCCCTACCAGTTTGAGGGCCACAGCGGCTGGCAGGGCACGGCCCACTGCAGCGTGTTTGCCGACGCCAGCGGCCAGTACTACATGGCCCACCAGGGCCGGCCGGGCATCAACTCGTTCTACATGGACCTGCACGTGCGCAAGATTTTCTGGACGCCCTCGGGCTGGCCGGTGGTTTCGCCCGAGCGCTACGCAGGCGAAGACAACGCCGCCGTGGCCCAGGCCGACCTGACGGGCGCGTGGGAGCAGATTACGCTCAACTACGTCGTGATTCCGGGCTACGCCGCCGAACAGACGACGCCCAACTTCCAGTACAGCACCCCGCTAACGCTGGCCGCCGATGGCACCTTTGGCGGCAACGCCACCGGCACCTGGACCTACGCCGCGCCGCTGCTGACCCTGCGCTTCAGCAACGGCACTAGCGCCCCAGTAATCGTGCAGAAGGGCCGCGACTGGGAAAACAAGAAAGCCACCATCATCTTCACGGGCCTCGACAACAACGGCACGGCCGTGTGGGGCAAGAAAAAATAGTGCGTTTAGTAGGGTGCGGGGCTAGCCCCCGCCCGGCGTTGTTGAGCACGTGGCTGAACAACGCCGGGCGGGGGCTAGCCCCGCACCCTACCCATTTCGTTCACCACCGTCGTTCTCCTTACTTAAATGAATCACCTGCGTAACCTCTTTTTCGGCGGCGTTTGGGCCCTAGGTAGCACCACAGCCGCCTGGGCCCAGCAAGCCGCGCCCAAAACCGACTTCCACCAGTGGGCCGCTACGCCGCCCATGGGCTGGAACAGCTGGGACTGCTACGGCCCCACCGTGACGGAAGCCGAAACCAAGGCCAACGCCGACTACATGGCCAAAAACCTGAAAAGCAGCGGCTGGGAATATGTGGTCGTGGATATCCGGTGGTACGTGGGCAACGACACGGCCCACGGCTACAACGAGAAAGACCCCAACTGGAACATCGACCAGTACGGCCGCTTCGTGCCCGCGCCTAATCGGTTTCCGTCGGCCGCGGGCGGAAAGGGCTTCAAGCCGCTGGCCGACTACATGCACGCCAAGGGCCTAAAATTCGGCATTCACCTCATGCGCGGCGTGCCCGTGATTGCGGTGCAGCGCAAGCTGCCCATCAAGGGCACCAAGCTCACGGCCGACGCCATCCACAGCAAAGAAGGCCAGGCCGCGTGGCTGCACGATATGTACACGGTAGTGGCCGGCAAGCCCGGCGCCCAGGAGTACTACAACTCGCTGTTTGAACTGTACGCCAGCTGGGGCGTGGACCTGGTGAAGATTGACGACCTCTCGGAGCCCTACCACACCGGCGAGATTGAGATGATACGCAAGGCCATCGACCGCACGGGCCGCAAAATCGTGTTCAGCATGTCGCCGGGCGAAACACCGATTGCCGACGCCAAGCACGCGCAGCAGCACGCCAATATGTGGCGCACGGTGGGCGATTTCTGGGATTCGTGGGAGCAGCTCAAGGAGCATTTCGAGGTGTGCAACCGCTGGGCGCCCTACATCACGGCCGGCGCCTGGCCCGATGCCGATATGCTACCCCTAGGTCGCCTGGGCATCCGGGCCGAGCGAGGCGACGACCGCCAAACGCGCTTCACCCCCGACGAGCAGCGCACGCTTATGACTTTGTGGAGCATCTTCCGCTCGCCGCTCATGTTTGGCGGCGATTTGCCCAGCAACACGCCCGCCACGCTAGCCCTGATAACCAACCCTAGGGTGCTGGCCGTAAACAAAACCAGCACCAACAACCGCCAGCTATTCCGGCGCGGCGACCTGGTGGGCTGGGTAGCCGACGACCCCAAGACGGGCGACAAGTACGTGGCCCTCTTCAATGCCCAGGACCAGGGCCTGGCACCCGCCAGCGCGGCCGCCGCGGTCAGCCCGCTCATCACGCGCCAAACGCCGCAGGCCGCGCTCGACGTAGACATCACCGGCGCCCAAAAGCTGTACCTAAGCGTGCGCGGCGGCGACGATGGCACCGCCTGGGACCACGCCAACTGGCTGGCCCCAGTGCTCAAAAACGCCACCAAAACCACGCCCCTGACCGAGCTGACCTGGCAAAGCGCCAGCGCCGGCTGGGGCAAGGCCACCCTGAACAAAAGCGTGAGCGGCGGCCCGCTGCTGGTAGCCGGCAAAACCTATCCGGCCGGCATCGGCACGCACGCCAACTCCGTGATTGAGTACACCTTGCCCGCGGGCTACACCCGCTTTCAGGCTACCGTGGGTCTCGACCAGGCCGCGGCGGGGCAGAATACCGGCGGCACACTCCAGTTCTTGGTGTTCACCAAGAGCCCGCTGAGTCCCCAGCCCGCCGACTCGGTGCGCGTGCCCGTGGCCCTGGCCGACCTAGGGCTGGCGCCCGGCTGCATTGTGCAAGACCTGTGGAGCGGCCGCCAAGTGGGCAAGTTCACCACCGAGTTTGCGCCCTTCATCCGGCGGCACGGCGCGGGCTTCTACCGCATCTCGGGACCGAAGCTGGTCAAGTAGTTATTCAGCTGTAGCTTGGACTTTGTAGTCCGAGCGCGAGCGCAGCGAGCAGGTGCGTTAAGGCAGTTCGCTTACGCATGATGCTCGCTGCGCTCGCACTCGGACTACAAAGTCCAAGCTACAGTCTCTCCATTTCCCATGCCTAGGTCTCTTTCTTTATCGATGTTCCTATTACGCGCTCTTAGCGGGTTCTCTTTCTTACTCCTTGGGTTTTCTGCCATGGCTCAATTTACCTCGCCCATCGTCATTGAAACCGAGCACGTGAGCTTGGTCTTGGCTGTGGGCCAGCGCCAAAAGCTCTACCAAACCTACCTAGGGCCCAAGCTGGCCAGCGCCACTGAGTACGCGCAGCTGCCCCAGCGCCACGAGGCTTACCCGCCAGCCGGCACCGATAACCTATTTGAGCCCGCCCTGCGCGTGGTGCACGCCGACGGCAACCCCGCGCTGGCCCTGCAATTTGCCGACGTGCAAACTACCAAGGCGGGCGAGGGCGTGACTAATACCACCATCCGGCTGCGCGACCCGCTCTACCCGGTGGAGGTGCAGCTGCACTTCGTGGCCTACCAGCGCGAGGACGTAATTAAGACCTGGACCGAGATTGTGCACCGCGAGAAGAAGCCGGTGGTGCTCACCAACTACGCCTCGGCCATGCTGCACCTCGATGCGCACCAGTACTACCTCACCCAGCTGCACGGCGACTGGGCCGAGGAAGCCCAGCAGCAGGAAAGCCAGCTCACGAGCGGCGTCAAAGTCATTGATACCAAGCTCGGTACCCGCGCCGGCTGGTACCAGACGCCCTCCTTCTTTCTGGCGCCCGACCGCCCGGCCACCGAAACCACCGGCGACGTGCTGGCCGGCAGCCTGGCCTGGACCGGCAACTTCCGGCTGGCCTTCGAGCTCGATAACGAGAACATGCTGCGCGTGTCGGCCGGCATCAACCCCTACGCCTCGGAGTACACGCTGCCGGCCGGCCAGCCCTTCGTTACGCCCGAGTTCATCTTCACCTACAGCACCCAGGGCAAGGGCCAGGCCTCGCGCAACCTGCACCGCTGGGCCCGCCAGCAGGGCGGCACCCTCGACGGTACCCAGCCCCGCCTCACGCTGCTCAACAACTGGGAAGCCACGTTTTTCAACTTCGATGAGCCCAAGCTCGATGCCCTGATGGGCGAAGCGGCCAAGCTCGGCGTCGATTTGTTCCTGCTCGACGATGGCTGGTTTGGCAACAAATACCCGCGCAAAGACGACTCGCAGGGCCTTGGCGACTGGCAGCCCACCAAAACCAAGCTGCCCAACGGCGTGGGCCACCTCGTGCAAAGCGCCACCAGGGAGGGCATCAAATTCGGCATCTGGATAGAGCCCGAAATGGTGAACCCCAAGAGCGAGCTCTACGAAAAGCACCCCGACTGGGTGCTCCAGCTGCCGGGCCGCCCCGCCGACCTCTCGCGCAACCAGTTGGTGCTCGACCTTACCAACCCCAAGGTACAGGACTTCGTGTACGGCGTGGTAGACAGCCAGCTGAGCCAGGGCGCCGCCTACCTCAAGTGGGACTGCAACCGCATGATTACCAACGCCTACTCGCAGCACCTAGGTAAGGACCAGTCGCACCTGTACGTGGACTACGTGCGTGGCCTCTACCGCGTGCTGGCGCGCGTGCGCCAGAAGTATCCGCACACGCCCATGATGCTGTGCTCGGGCGGCGGCGCCCGCGCTGACTACGGCGGGCTCAAATACTTCACCGAGTTTTGGCCCAGCGACAACACCGATGCCTTGGAGCGCGTGTACATTCAGTGGGGCTTCCTCAACTTCTTTCCTTCTAACACCTTGGCGAGCCACGTCACGAACTGGAACCAGGGCCAGAGCCTGAAATTCCGCACCGACGTGGCTATGATAGGCAAGCTCGGCTACGACATTGAGGTGGATAAAATGACGCCCCCCGAACTTCAGTTCAGCCAGCAAGCCGTCAAGGACTACAAGCGCCTGAGCCCGGTTATCTGGCAGGGCGACGTGTTCAAGCTGCGCTCGCCCTACGAAACCAACCAAGCGGCCCTCATCTACGTGGCTGATAATCAGCAGAAAGCCGTCCTCTTCGGCTACGACCTGCGCACGCGCTTCCACGAAACGGTGCTGCCCGTGAAGCTCCAGGGCCTCAACCCCGCCCGGCGCTACCGCCTCACCGAAATCAACCTCATGCCCGGCCGCAAACCAGAAGTGGCCGCCAGCGGCCAAACGTACTCCGGCGACTACCTAATGAAAGTGGGCATATTGCTGAATAACGGCGAAGCCAAGCCGCTAACCAGCCACGTGCTGGAACTGACCGCGGAGTAAGACCTAGGGTATTATTTCACACAGAAAAGCCCGCTAATGCAGTACTAGCGGACTTTTTCTATTTTGCAACTATCTACAAATACTCAAAACCGTTTGTCCTTGCGAGCGGAGCGCAGCAATCGCACCTGTTCAGCCACCATTCGGGTGCGATTGCTGCGCTCCGCTCGCAAGGACAGCCGCTTCTATAATACCCTAGGTCCTACTTGGCGGCCTGTACGCCCTCGGTGGTCATTTGCACCCGTTTCAGCGTGCCGTCCTTGTTATAGTAGAGATAGTCGATGCACACCGAGCGGCGGTAGCTGCTGCCCTTCACGTCCATACCACCGTTGTGGTAGATGAAGTACGACTTGCCCTTGAAGTCGATGATAGACTGGTGATTAGTATTCGAATTACCGGCTATTTCGTTGAGCAAGCCTCTGTATTCCCACGGCCCCTCGATACTGCGGCTCATGGCGTAGGCTATTTTTTCGGGAAACTCGGTGGCGAAGCTCAGGTAGTACCAGCCGTTATGCTCGTGTATCCAGGGTGCTTCGGTGAAGCGCGGCAGGCCGCTCACCGTCTGGATGGGGCCATCGAGCTCGGTCATGTTGGGCTTGAGCTTGGCGTAATAGCAGGCCGTATTACCCCAAAACAGGTAAGCCTGGCCCTTCTTGTCGATAATGACGGTGGGGTCGATATCATCCCAGCTGATAGACGCCGCCTTGGTCATATCATTAGTAATCAAGGCCGAGCCGCGGGCATCCTTGAACGGACCCGTGGGATTGTCGGCCACTGCCACCCCGATGGCCTTGCCATGAATAGTGCCGTGCTCCACGGCCGCGTACCAGTAAAACTTGCCGTTGCGCGCAATTACCTGCGAGGCCCAGGCATCGTCCTTGGCCCAGGCAAAGTCGCTGACCTTCAAGGGCGACGGGTGCTCGGTCCAGTTCACCATGTCCTTAGACGAGAAGCACAGCCACTCATGCATTTCGTAGCGCTCTTGCGGGGCAGGCGCCACGTCGTGGCCGGTGTAGAGGTACACCGTGCCGTTTTGCACCATGGCGGCCGGGTCGGCGGTGTACTTGGTCTTGATGATGGGATTGCCACCGGGCTTCGGAGCGGCAGTTGGGGCTTGCGCCGCGGCCGAGCCGGCGGCCAATACTAGACCTAGGGCAGCGCCGGGAAGCAGAAAAGACAGTGTTTTGCGCAACATGGAAAGTTAAAAAGTGGGATGGGAAAGCGAAGTTGTTTGAGTTATTTCTGCTGCCTTAAAACGTCTGTCCTTGGGAACGCAGCGAAGCAACCGCACCTGAACCGTACCTAGGAAGCTCGTCCTAATGCGATTGCTTCGCTACGCTTGCAAGGACAGATACTTAGCCAGTCCGCGCTATTTAGCAGTCACCGTGGGCCAGCCAGCAGCATTCCAGATTATCGGCTCGATGCGCAGCTTGGGGCGACCTTTATCGTGGCCGTCGTAACCGTGAAATACCAGGTAGTCAACTTTATCGAAGGTCGCCACGGCGTTGTGGCCCACGCCAAACCAGTCGGCGTTGCCCTGCAAAACCAGCGTGCCGCCGCCCTGCTCCAGGGGCGTGCCCGCCTGGTCGAGGTAGGGACCGGTTACGGCCTTGGCGCGGCCCACCATCATCTTATAAGTGCTCTGCGGGCCGCGGCAGCAGTAGTCAAACGACACGAACAGGTAATAATAGTCGGCGTGCTTAAAGATAAACGGCCCCTCGATGGCCCCGTCGCCGGGCAGCGAGTCGGTGAGCGTGGCCGTGCGCGGGCGGCGGGCCAGCGTGCGCCACTGCGCGGGCTCGACTGGGCCGGTGAGGTCGGGCCGCAGCTGCACCAGCTTGATGCCGTTCCAGAACGAGCCGAAGGTGAGCCAGGGCGTGCCGCGCTCGTCGCGCACCAGGTTGGGGTCGATGGCGTTCCACATATCGCGGCCCGGCACCGACTCGATAACCGCGCCGTGGTCGGTCCACTTAAAATCGGGCGACCTAGGGTCCAACGTTTTGTTGGTGGCCAGGCCGATGGCCGAGCGGTTTTTGCCAAACGTGGAGATGGAATAAAACAGGCTGTACTGGCCGTTGGCAAACGAGATGTCGGGCGCCCAGATGTGGCCTTTGAAGCCCGGCACGTCGCGCTGGGCCCAGGCGGGCGGCGCGGCAAAGACGGGCTTCTCAGCCGTCCAACTCTGCCGGTCTTTCGACGACCACACCGTGATGCCGTTGCCAGTGCCGAAGAGGTAGTACGTGCCGTTTTGCCGCGTCAGCACCGGGTCGTGGATGGGAATGGCCGGCGACGGTGCCTGGGCGGGGCTTGCCAGGCTACGGAGCAAGAGCCCCAGCAGCAACAGTTTTTTCATGGAAGCAGCTTTACATAATCGATTGTGTAAAGGACTGCTAAGTACGGGGTTTTTTTGGAATTAGCCCGCGACTGGGTTGGCTGGGTATAAACGAAACGTTTAGCAAGCCGGCGATACCTAGGTCAATAAGCTACGGCGCAGCTTCATTACACAAACGTTTGTGCATTTTCACATTAGCGCAGGGCTAGCTACGTTGCCTATCGATGCCGGGGCCGGGGCACTACTGCGGGAGCCTAGCAGCGCAAAAACTACGAGGTGGGCCTGAAAAAACCGTTATTTTTTCTGAGCCGCTTAGCTTTGCAAGGGTATCTGGCCAGCTTTTTTGCTGCCGGCTCGCCGTGCCAGTATGACTCCCCGCAAAAAGCAATCTTCCGCTCCCAGCCCACACGCCGTTTCGATGGCCGACCTCGCCCGCGAGTTGGGCGTGTCGATGACGACCGTGTCGCGGGCCTTGAGCGACCACCACAGCATCGGGGCGGCCACCAAGCAGCGGGTCCTCAAGCTGGCCAAAAAACTCAACTACCAGCCCAACCACCTGGCCGCGGCCCTGCGCAAGGGCCAGAGCCGGCTGCTGGGCGTGGTGGTGCCCTATATCGAGGGCAAGTTCTTTCCCTCTGTTATTCAAGGCATTGAGCAGGCGGCCAGCAAGGCTGGCTTCAGCGTCATCGTGTGCCAGTCGCACGAAGACGTGCAGCTGGAGCGCCGCAACGTGGAAACGCTGCTGCACGCCCAGGTGGCGGGCGTGCTGGTCTCGCTGGCCCGCAACACGCTTGAGTTTCACCACTTCGACAAGGTGCGGGAGCGCGGCATTCCGCTGGTTTTTTTCGACCGCATTCCGGCCAGCGAGTTTGTCAACTCGGTGGTGCTCGACGACCGCGCCGGAGGCTTTGCGGCCACCAACCACCTGCTGGAGCAGGGCTGCCGCCGCGTGGCGCACCTGGCCGGGCCGCAGCACCTCAACATCTACCGCCAGCGGCAGCAGGGCTACCTCGATGCGCTGGCCGCCCACGGCCTCGAGCCGCAGCAAGAACTCATCATCTACTCCGACATGACCCAGGAGGAGGGCGCCCAGGCCACGCGCCAGCTGCTGACGCTCGCCAACCCCATTGACGGCATATTCGGGGCCGGCGACTCGGTCATCCTGGGAGCACTCCAAACGCTTAAAGGGCAGGGTATTCGCGTGCCGCGAGACATCGCCTTGGCCGGCTTCAGCAATGAGGGCTTCACGGCCATTACGGAGCCCAGGCTCACCTCCGTAGACCAGCGCTGCGAGGAGATGGGCGAGGCTGCCGTGCGCCTGTTTCTGGAGCTGGCCGCCGCCCCGGAGGCCCAGTTTCAGCAGCGCCAGGTAGTGTTGCAGCCCGAGCTGTTCATCCGCGAGTCGTCGCTGCAAGCCGTAGGCTAAAGCAACGCAGCCCTTAGCAGCTTTAATACAAATAATCGGGTGCCAGCCGGCAACCTACGGGGGCAAAACGTAGACTATGGCCTAGCTCCGAAATCGATTTCTAAGATGCATAAATCTCTGTTTGTAGTGCTGCTGGCCGCTGGCTTGCCGGCCCTAGCGCAAGCCCCTACCCCCCTCACGGCCCACCTCGACAAGGTGAGCCTCACCTTTGCCCTAGGTGCCAATGGGCAGCCCAACTACACCATCAACTACGAGCAAAAGCCGGTAGTACAACCCTCGCGCCTAGGTCTGGTTTTCCAGGATGGCCAGGGCTTTGACGGGGCGCTGACGCTGACCGGCAGCGAGATAAAGGACGTGGACGAGACCTGGCAGCCGGTTTGGGGCGAGGTCAAAAACATCCGCAACCACTACCAGCAGCTGACGGTGCACCTGCGCCAAAAGGCCGCGCCCGGCCGCCGGCTCGACGTGGTATTTCGGGTGTTTGCCGATGGCGTAGGCTTCCGCTACGAGTTTCCGCGGCAGCAGGCGCTTGGCAATTTCGTGGTAATGGACGAGCTCACCGAGTTTGCTCTGCCCGCCGACCACCAAGCCTTCTGGATACCCGGCGACTACGACACCAACGAGTACCTCTATACCAAGTCGCGGCTGAGCGCGGTCGATAATTCGGCGCAGGTCAAGAAGTCGGAGGAAATCGCGGTGCGCGTGGCGCCCGATGCGCAGGCCGTGGCCACGCCGCTCATGCTCAAGGCCGATAACGGACTGTACATCAATATCCACGAGGCGGCGCAGGTCAACTACCCGGCCATGCAGCTGCACGTGGACCGGGCCAGCCACCGCCTCACGGCCCGGCTGGTGCCCGATGCGGTGGGCAGCAAGGCCTTCTTGCACGCGCCCGCCCACACGCCCTGGCGCACGGTGGTGGTGAGCGACAAAGCCACCGATATTCTGGCTTCAAAGCTGATTCTCAACCTCAACGAGCCCAGCAAACTCACCAACACCGAGTGGATTAAGCCCATGAAATTCGTGGGCGTGTGGTGGGAAATGCAGATTGGCAAGTCGGATTGGAAGTACGCCAACAGCCTCGACACGCTCGATGCCAAGGGCCAGCTCATCCCAACCGGCCGCCACGGCGCTAATACCGCCAACGTGAAGCGCTACATCGACTTTGCCGCGCAGCACCACCTAGGCGGCGTGCTGGTCGAGGGCTGGAACGTGGGCTGGGAAGATTGGTTTGGCAACTGGAAGGAGAACGTATTCGACTTCGTGACGCCCTACCCCGACTTCAACGTGCAGCAAATCAGCGACTACGCCAAGGGTAAAGGCGTGCAGATGATAATGCACAACGAAACCTCGGGCGCCGCCACCAATTACGAGCAGCACCTCGATACGGCCTATCAATTTATGAACAAGTATGGCTACCCGGCCGTGAAAACGGGCTACGTGGGCCGCATCATCCCGCGCGGCGAGCACCACGACGGGCAGTGGATGAGCAACCACTTTGTGCGCGTGGCCGAGATGGCCGCCAAGCACCACGTCTCGGTCGATATGCACGAGTCGGTGCGCCCCACCGGCCTCTCGCGCACTTACCCCAACTGGATGGCCAGCGAGGCCGGCCGCGGCAACGAGTACAATGCCTTCAGCATCGGCAGCCCGCCCGAGCACGAAACCATTATGCCCTTCACCCGCTTCATGGGCGGCCCGATGGACTACACGCCCGGCATCTTCAAGCTCCAGAACTACGAGCCCACCGGCAAGCGCCGCGTGCAAACCACCCTAGCCAAGCAATTGGCCCTATACGTGACCCTGTACTCGCCGCTGCAAATGGCCGCCGACCTGCCCGAAAACTACAACGAGCACCTCGACGCCTTCCAGTTTATCGAAGATGTGCCGGTAGACTGGGACGATACCCGCATCGTGGCCGCCGAGCCCGGCGACTACCTCACCACCGCCCGCCGGGCCAAAGGCAAAGACGAGTGGTACCTAGGCAGCATCACCGACGAAAACGCCCGCCAGCAGCCCGTAAAGCTGGATTTCCTGACGCCCGGCCGCCGCTACCAAGCCATCATTTACGCCGATGCCAAGGACGCCGACTGGCAGAAGAACCCTGCTGCCTACCAGATTACCCGCCAGGTCGTGACCAGCAAGTCTACCCTCACGCTGCGGCTGGCGCCGGGCGGTGGCGCAGCCGTCAGCTTCAAGCCGCTGTAAGTAAGTTTGACCTTCCCACCACGCCCATTGTCTCTCATGGAATACCCGGAAGCCGCCCGCCCTACCCCCTTCAAACGCTATTGCAAAACCCTGAGTCTGCAAGCCGATGCAGCCCTGATAGCCGCGTACCGCGAACTGCACACGCCGGAGGGCACGTGGCCCGAGATAGCGCAGGGTATGCGCGAAATTGGCATTCTAGACATGGAAATCTACCTGCTCGGCACCCAAGCGTTCATGATAATGGACACGGTACCGGACTTCGACCACGACCAGGCCATGCAAGTACTGGCCACTAAGCCCCGTCAAGCCGAATGGGAACAAGTAGTGGCAGCCTGCCAGCAAACCACCGCCACGGCCACCGCCGCCGAAAAGTGGCAATTGATGGAGCGCATCTATAAGATGGACGGTTAGCCACCCTTTTTGTGTAGCAAAAGCTGCGGTTTGTGTAGGCGGCACTAGCCAACTTACGTGGACCTTTGAAGAACGGAAGCGCGGACTTAGCCGCGCTTCCGTTCTTTCGTTATGACGCTTACTGATTTTCGCACCCTAGGGCACTCGGGCCTAGTAGTGAGCCCGCTGGCGCTGGGCACCATGACGTTTGGCACCCCGCGCTGGGGCTCGGCCGACGACGTTTCCGAAAGTATTTTCCAGGCCTACGTGGAGGCCGGCGGCAATTTTATTGACACTGCCGACGTGTACGCCAAGGGCCGCAGCGAAGAGCTGGTAGGCGGCTACGTGGCCAGCCGCGGCCTGCGCGACCAGCTGGTGCTGGCCACCAAGTTTGGCTTCAACACCCAACCCGGCAACCCCCACGCGGGCGGCAACGGGCGCAAGCACATCCACCAGGCCCTCGAAGGCTCGCTGCGCCGCCTAGGCACCGATTACATCGACCTGTACTGGCTGCACGTGTGGGACATGGTGACGCCCGTGGAAGAGGTTTTGCAGACCCTGGGCGACCTGGTGCGGGCCGGCAAAATCCGCTACTTCGGCTTCTCCGACATGCCGGCCTGGTACGCCACCAAGGCCGCCACACTGGCCCAGGCCCACGGCGTGCCCGGCCCCATCGCCATGCAGATGGAGTACTCGCTGGTAGCGCGCACCCTCGAAACCGAGCACATACCCGCCGCCCGCGAGTGCGGCCTGGGCATCGTGCCGTGGAGCCCGCTGGCGGCGGGTTTCTTAGCGGGCAAGTACGAGCGAGCTGAGGCGGGCGCCACCGGCGAAGGCCGACTGAGCGGCCCCAACCCTTTCGGCAACAGCAAGTTTAGCGACCGCAACTGGCAGGTGCTCGACGTGCTGCGCCAGGTAGCCACCGCAGCCGGCCAGCCGCTGGCCCAAGTGGCCCTGGCCTGGGCGCTGGCCCGGCCGGGCGTTAGCTCGCTCATCGTGGGCGCCAGCAAATTGGAGCAACTGCGCGACAACATCGCGGCACTTAGTATCAACCTCACGCCTGAGCAACTGCAAACGCTGAACGTGGGCAGCGTGCCCGACCCAGCTTTTCCGGATGGCTTTTTCTCGGCGGGGCTGCAGCGCGGCATTTTCGGCGGGCACGCGGTGCAAGGATGGCAGTAGGTGCCATAGGGTAATTGAAGTTGTCATTGCGAGCGCCTTTTACTAACTCAACAGCTTCCAAATCCGCCGCGTTTTGTGTTGCAAAAGCGGTGGTTTGTATAAGCCGGTCCCTAGGTAAGCATCGGACCTTTGCCAGGCAAAACAACCAGTTTACCAACCTATTATGAATACCCTCAAACGCGTAGCCCTGGGTACCCAGGGCCTAGAAGTACCCATCGAAGGCCTCGGCTGCATGGGCATGACGGGCGGCATCAACGGCATGAGCGTGTACGGCGAAGCCGACGAAGCCGAGAGCCTCGCCACCCTGCACCGCGCCCTGGAACTGGGCGTGGACATGCTCGACACCGCCGACCTCTACGGCCCCATGCTCAATGAGCGCCTGGTGGGAAAAGCCATTGCCGGCCAGCGCGATAAGTTTACTATCGCCACCAAATTTGGCTTCGAAGTCGATGACCAGGAGCAGTGGACCGGCGGCTACAACGGCCGGCCCGAGTACGTGCGCAAGTCCATCGAGCGCTCTTTACGCAACCTCGGCACCGACTACGTGGACCTCTACTACCTGCACCGCATCGACCCCAACACGCCCGTGGAGGAAACGGTCGGCGCCATGAGCCGCCTCGTCGAAGAAGGCAAAGTGCGCTACCTAGGCCTGAGCGAAGTATCGGCCGACGTGCTGCGCCGGGTGCACGCCGTGCACCCCATTACGGCCCTGCAAACCGAATATTCGCTCTTTGACCGGCATGTGGAAGAAGAGGGAATCTTGGCCGCCGCCCGCGAGCTAGGCATTGGCTTTGTGGCATACTCGCCCCTAGGCCGGGGCTTTTTGTCGGGCGATATTAAGACGCCCGACGACTTTGAAGCCAACGACTCGCGCCGCTTTTTCCCGCGCTACCAGGGCGAGAATTTCTACAAAAACCTGGAGCTGGTGCAGAAGCTACAAACCCTGGCCGAGGCCAAAGGCGTGACCTCGTCGCAGCTCGCGCTGGCCTGGGTGCTGGCCCAGGGCGTGGTCGCCATTCCGGGCACCAAGCGCCGCAAATACCTAGAGGCCAACGTAGCCGCCGCCAGCATCACGCTGAGCCCGCAGGAATTGTCTGACCTCGACGCCATTATGCCGGTGGGCAGTGCCACCGGCGCGGCGTACCCGGCGGGGTTGTAGCTTGTTGGGTTCTTCAAAAATAACAGTCGTCATGCTGAGCTTGTCGAAGCATCTCTACCGCACCGTTGCAATGCCGTTCAACGGTGCAGTAGAGATGCTTCGACAAGCTCAGCATGACGGACGTTGTTCTAGTAATTTATACTATATTAACTCACTATGAAACCAGCTGCCACCGACCTCCAAGTCCTGCACACTGTCACGGAATTTTCGCGTTTTTGTGGCTTACCGGGTCCGACGCACCCGCTGCTTACGGTCATTGATTTGGCGGCTACGCGGGGCCAGCCGCGGCCGGTGGGCCTGACGCCGATAGTGCAGCAGTTCTATACCGTGTGGCTGAAAAAGGGCCTGAAGGGCAACATCCACTACGGGCGGCAGTCCTACGATTTTGGGGAGGGTATCCTGGGGTTTCAGGCGCCCGGCCAAGTCTTCGCCATCGACGAAACGCTGGACCTTTCCGAAATCAGCGGCTGGATGCTGCTCTTCCACCCCGACCTGCTACATAAGCACCCCCTAGGCAGCAAGATACTGAATTACAGCTTTTTCTCGTACCAAGTGCACGAGGCGCTGCACCTCTCGGCGCGCGAAGAACAGCAGCTCGACAGCGTGCTCACCAGCATCCGGCTCGAGCACGAGCAGCCCATTGATGTCTTTAGCCAGGATGTGCTTATCTCGCAGCTGGAGGTACTGCTCAACTACGCCAACCGCTTCTACCACCGCCAGTTCTTGACGCGGCGGCCAACCGAGCACGACCTCCTCAGCCGCTTCGAAACGCTGCTGACGGCCTACTTTGCCCAAAGCGGCGAGCAGCCGCTGCCCACCGTGCAGTACTTCGCCGACGCGCTGCACGTGTCGCCAGCCTACCTCAGCGACATGCTGCGCACGCTCACCGGCCAAACTACGCAGCAGCACATCCACTACGGCCTTATTGAAAAGGCCAAGCAACTGCTGCTCAGCACCTCGCTTTCCATCAACGAAACGGCTTTCCAGCTGGGTTTTGAATATCCGCAGTACTTCACGCGGCTTTTCAAAAACAAGACTGGCCTGACCCCGGCCGCCTTCCGGCTCTCTGCGCAGTAGCCGATAGGTGTACCGTGGACCCAGCGGGTCCGCGAGTTGCTTGCTGCATCAAGCTACCCACGCGCGGACCCGCCGGGTCCACGGTACACCTAGTCGGCTACTCGGCCAATAAATCAGCCTGGTCTTTTAGCCCTACGCCCGACAGCTCGCGGCGCAGCGCCTCGCGTAGCAGCCAGCCAAGCTTAGCCGCGGCCGCCGCGTAGGGCAAGCCCGCGGGCCGAATATTAGACACGCAATTGCGCGCTTCATCGGTGAGGCCGGGCCGCGGGCCGTAGGTAAAGTACGCGCCTAGGCTATCGGGCGCACTCAGCCCCGGCCGCTCGCCGATGAGCACCAGTACCAGCCGCGCCCGCAGCAGGTGGCCGACCTCGTCGCCCAGGGCCACCCGGGCCTGCTCGGCCAGCACCAGCGGCCCTACTCGAAAGCCGGTTTGCTGCACCTCGGGCAGCAGCAGGCGCAGCAGCGGCACGGCGTGCGCGTTGATGGCCGTGGCCGACAAGCCATCGGCCAGTATAAAGACTAGGTCGCACTCCTGGCCGGCGCTGGCGGCCAGCCGCGCGTTTGACGCGGCGGCTAACTGGCGGCCGTGGTCAGGGCGCTGGAGGTACTCCTGGCGGGTTTGGGCCTGGCTGCTTACCTGGTGCACGGGCAGGCCTAGGGCCTCTAGGTCGGCTACGAGCCGCTCAGTGTCCAGCGCCGAGTACACGGCATCGCGGGCGTGGGCGTGGGCCAGCTTGAAGGCCAGCGCCTCGTGCAGCGGCACGCTGGTGCCCGTGCGCCCCAGGGCAATGCGGGCGGCGGTGAACGCGCGCAGGCTGGCCCATGGGTCGGGCTCCGGGGCGGCCGGGGGTAGGTCGGGCAGGTTGGTCATGGGGCACTCTTGTAAGCGGTTTTCGGATGGTAGTGCGAGCTTTGCAGTTCGCGCTATAGCCGCAGCGCGGGTGGCAGCTGGCCCAGCAACCGCGACGCCGATGCGGCGGGCTGCAATTGTCCCTGACCATTGAAAATACCTTGTTGCGCCAGCCACGCCTCGAACTCGGGCGCGGGGCGCAAGCCCAGCACCTGGCGCACGTAGAGCGCATCGTGGAAGGAAGTGGACTGGTAGCCGAGCATGATATCATCGGCCCCCGGAATGCCCATGATATAGTTGCAGCCGGCCACGCCGAGCAGCGTTAGCAGAGTATCCATGTCGTCCTGGTCGGCCTCGGCGTGGTTGGTGTAGCATACGTCCACGCCCATCGGCAGCCCTAGGAGCTTGCCGCAAAAGTGGTCTTCGAGGGCCGCCCGGATGATTTGCTTGCCGTCGTAGAGGTACTCGGGGCCGATGAAACCGACCACCGTATTGACGAGCAGCGGCCGGAAGCGCCGGGCCACGGCGTAGGCGCGGGCCTCGCAGGTTTGCTGGTCGAGCCCGTGGTGCGCATTGGCCGAGAGGGAGCTGCCCTGGCCGGTTTCGAAATACATGACATCTTGCCCCAGCGTGCCGCGACCCAGGCTCAGCGTAGCCTCGTGGGCTTCTTGCAGCAGCCCTAGGTTGATACCGAAACTGGTATTGGTGGCCTCGGTACCGCCAATGGATTGAAACGTCAAATCGACCGGCACACCCTGCTCGATGAGCTGCAAGGAAGTCGTGACGTGGCACAGCACGCACGACTGCGTGGGAATGGCGTATTGCTCGCGCACCGCGTCGAGCATGTACAGCAAGTCGCCGACGGCTTTGGGATTATCGGTGGCCGGGTTAATACCCAGCACGGCGTCGCCGCTACCGTAGAGCAGGCCATCGACGAGGCTAGCGGCGATGCCGCGTAGGTCGTCGGTGGGGTGGTTGGGTTGGAGGCGGGTGGCCAGGTGCCCGCGCAGCCCCAGGGTGTTGCGAAAGCGCGTGACGACCTCCACGCGCCGGGCCACGGCAATCAGCTCCTGGTTGCGCAGCAGCTTGCTCACGGCAGCTACCATCTCGGGCGTGAGGCCGGGCGCCAGCGCACGCAGCGCCGCCGCATCGGCCGCGTCCGACACGAGGTAGTCGCGCAGCTGCCCCACCGTGAAATGCGCGATACTTGCGAAGGCCACCGCGTCGTGCGTGTCGAGTATCAGGCGCGTGACTTCGTCCTGCTCGTACGGCACCAGCGGCTCGTGCAGAAAGGTGCGCAGCGGCACGTCGGCCAGGGCGTATTGGGCGGCCACGCGCTCCTCGTAGGTGGCGGCAGCCACGCCGGCTAGCACGTCGCCCGAGCGCAACGGCGTGGCGCGGGCGAGCAGCGTTTTTAGGTCGTCGAAGATGTAGGCGCGCTGGCCAATGGTGTGGCGATACATTTTCAGTTAATCAAGTATCAGTGAGCAATTATCAGCAGAGCACGTTGGCATATTTCTACAACTTAGCTGACTCAGAAAAACGGTCGTCATGCTGCGCGCGGCGAAGCATCTCGCGTAGCGCAGTAATCTCTAACGCTAGCAACAGTGCGAGCGAGATGCTTCGCTGCGCGCTGCATGACGACCGTACTTTAAGCTAAGCCTTTTCAGAACTGTCTTCTACTCGCTGCCCCAATAATCGATACAGCACCGCCGCTAAGACCAAGCCGGCCAAAAACACCCCGCTCAGCCGCAAGTTATTGTACACCAGCGTACCTAGGCTTACCAACGTCAGCAGCAGCGCCACGGCCGGCACCAGCGGGTAGCCCGGCACGGCGAAGGGCCGCGCTAGCCCCGGCTCGCGGCGACGTAGGGCGAAGAGGCTGAGCAGGCTCACCCCGTACATCACTAGCGCGCCCAGCACCGAGAGGATAATGACTTGGTCAGTGCGGCCATAGACGACTGCTGCCACACCCACCGCACCGCCCGCCACCAGCGCCCAGTGCGGCGCACCCCGACCATTGAGCCGCGCCAGAAAGCCCGGCAAATAGCCGCTTCGCGCCAGCGCAAACACCTGCCGCGAGTAGCCGATAATGGTGCCGTGAAACGAGGCCACCAGCCCAAACAATCCGATGCTGGCGAAGAACTTGGTCCACGGGCTGGCTGGGCCCAACACCCGGGCTAGGGCCTCGGGCAGGGGGTAATCGAGGTGGGCCAGCTGGCGCCAGTCGGGCACGGCGCCACCCGTGAGCACCATTACGCCCAGGGCCAGCAGCACCAGTGTGCCCAGGCCGTAGCCATAGCCCAGCGGCAGGGTGCGGCGGGGCTCCTGCACTTCCTCGGCCACCATCGCCACGCCCTCGATAGCCAGGTAAAACCAGATGGCGAACGGCAGCGCCGCCAGCACCCCCGACAGCCGCAGCGGCACCGGATGCGCCAGAAAATTGCTCACCCGAAAATGCGGAGCCATAAACCCCATAAACACCAGCAATTCGGCCACCGCCAGCACTGTGACTATCAGCGAGAAGGTGGCCGACTCGCGCATCCCGCGCAGGTTTACCAGGGTGAACACTACGTAGCAGCCCAGCGCCGTGCCCAGCACCGGCACCGCCGGCCACAGAAAATGCCCATAGCTGCCCAGCGCCAGTGCAATGGCCGGCGGCGTGAGCAGGAACTCAATCAGCGTGGCGTAGCCGGCCACCAGGCCGCCCCACGGCCCCAGCGCCCGGTGCGCGTAGGCAAACGGCCCGCCCGCCTGTGGAATGGCCGTGGTCAGCTCCGTAAAGCTGAGGATGAAGGTGATGTATAGCAGCGTAACGACCAGCGTGGCCACCAGCATACCCACCGGGCCGGCCTGCTCCCAACCGTAGTTCCAGCCAAAGTATTCGCCCGAAATCACCAGGCCCACGGCAATGGCCCACAGGCCCAGCGGCGTCAGGGTTTTCTGGAGGCTAGGGGCGGCAGAATGCTCGGGCATGGGGCTAGCGCTGAGTGACGAAGCGCTAAGGTCAGCCGGGTTCGGTCATTTTGGGTTGGGGAGCGCGTGTTTTTTCACCGAAGAAGACGCGGAAGGTTTCGCGGACGGGCGCGGAGGCTGAATGACGGACCTAGGGTTTGCGTGGGTGGTATTGCGTCCGCAGGCCCGCCAAAAGCCCTTGTACGGTGTTATATACCTGCTGCTTACCGTCAATCTCGCTCATCCAGCGCCCGCCGCCGGGCGCTTCGCTCACGGCCACTTGGCAGGGCGCGGCGGGGCTGGTAGTCAGGGTGTAGCCAGCGCGGGTCAGGGCGCGGCGCGTCCAGAAGGCGGCGGGGCCCTCCCCTACTACTTGCACAGTCGGGCCCTGCGCCGCGTGCAGCGGAAAGGTGCCGGTGGCGGGGTCGAAGGCCAGTCCGTCGCGGGCGAAGGCGGCGGCAAACGTGCCGCTGAGTACTAGGTCTTCGGGGGTGCCGGCGTGCAGGCGGCCATCGGCGGGCAGCAGCCAGATGCGGTCGGCGGCTTGCAGGGCCAAGTCGAGCTCGTGAGTCGAGAGCAGGATGGCTTTGCCCAGCTGGCGGGCTAGGCGGTGCAGCAAGCGCATGAGGCTCACGCGGTTGGGCAGGTCGAGGTGGGCGGTGGGCTCGTCGAGCAGCACCACGGGCGTATCCTGGGCCAGGGCGCGGGCCAGCAGCACCTTCTGGCGCTCGCCGTCACTGAGCTCGCCCACTGGACGAGGAGCAAATGCCGCAGTGCCAGTGGCCGCCAGGGCGGCCTGCACCTGGGCCTCATCATGGGCTGAGAGGCTGCCCAGCCAGCCGGTATGCGGGTGGCGGCCTAGGCGCACTAATTCCAATACAGTGAGGCCACTAGCCTCCACCCGGTCGGTGAGCACGATGCTGAGCTGCCGAGCCCGCGCCGCCGCGCCTAGGTCAGTTAGCGGCGTGCCACCCAGGTCGAGGCGGCCGGCCAGCGGCGGCTGCAAGCCGGCCAGCGTCCGCATGAGCGTCGATTTGCCGGCCCCGTTGGGTCCCAGCAGGCATACCAATTCGCCGGGGCGCAGGGCCAGCGATAAGGGACCGGCGATGACTTTGGTCGCCCGGCCGCTGGTACGGTAACCGATGGTCAGGTCTTTCGACGTGAGAAGGGGAGCAGCGTATTCGTGCGGGGAAACAGACAAGTTATCGTTTTCGGTCATATAGGACTTATGCAAAAATCGTTTGTCATTGCGAGCGAAGTAATCCCCCCTGAGCGGCTCGTCCTAATGCGATTGCTTCGCTTTGCTCGCAATGACAAACGATTTTTGCGGTTCTATTAACGAAAGCTACATCTGTCATGCTGAACGCAGGGAAGCCTGACCGCACTCAATTCCCGCCCTCACACCCGCATTCCTTTGCGGCGCAGTACCACCCACAGCACCACCGGCGCCCCCAGCAGCGAGGTTACGATGCTCACCGGCAGCGCTGCTTGGCTGCCGGGCAGCTGCGTGAGGCAGTCGCAGAGCAGCATGAGAGCCGCGCCAGCCAAGCAGGCGGCGGGCAGCAAAATTCGGTGGTCGGCAGTGCCGAGCAGGCCGCGCACCAGGTGCGGCACCGCGATACCGATGAAGCCAATCGGCCCGCAAAAGGCCGTGATGCTGCCCGCCAGCAGGCTCGTGCTGGCAATGGTGAGCGTACGCGAGCGGCCCACCGTGAGGCCCAGGCTGCGGGCGTAATTTTCGCCCAGCAGCAGCGCATTCAGCGGCTTGGCCGAGGCAAAGGCCAGCAGCAGCCCCGCCCCCACGGCCAGCGCCAGCACCGCCAACTGCGGCCCCACCACGCCCCCTAGGGAGCCAAACGTCCAGAGCAGGTACTCCTGAATTTGCTCGGGGGCGCTGAAGTATTGCCACAAGCTTACGATGGCCACCGACAAGCTGCTTATCATCATGCCCACGATGAGCATCACCACGTTGTCGCGCACGCGGGCCGAGAGGCCCAGCACCAAGGCCATTATGAGCCCCGCGCCAGCGGTGGCGGCCGCCACCAGTGCCCAGCTGCCGCCCAGCCCCAGCTGCCGGATGACGTAGACGCTCGCCGCGCTGCCGCCCGCCAGCAGCAGGGCCGCCACGCCCAGGCCCGCCCCCGCCGAAATACCCAGCACCGACGGACTAGCCAGGGGGTTGCGAAACAACGTCTGCATTTGCAAGCCGCTCACCGCCAAGCCGCTGCCCACCAGCACGGCTGTCAAGGCCTTGGGCAGCCGAATCTGGTTGACGATAAACGTCCAGGGGCCCGGCTCGGCGGCGCGGGCGAAGAGGATGCGTACCACCGCCGCCGGCGGAATCCGCACCGACCCTAGGGCAATATCGAGCACGAAGCACCCGACCAGCAGCCCGGCTAGGCCGAGCAGCCAGGCGGCCGGGCGCCGGGCCGCGCCCGCCACCGGCAAGGGTCGAGGGGAGGTACTCACTTTAGCTTTTGGTAATAATAAAGCTGCCGGCCGGGCAGCAGCGCCGGGTGCAGTATTTGGATTAAATCGCCGAGTACCAGGTCGGGCCGCACTGCGCCCGATTCCCAGTAGTCGTTGGAGCCCTGGGCGTTGGTGCGGCGGTTGTTGTTGTAGAGCTGGCCGGTTTTGAAGGGGCGAAACGCGGCGAAGCGCGCATCCTGGGTCACCACGGCAGCCTTGGTCGTGAGGGTGCCGGTGTGTAGCCAGTAATCGGCGGTGAGGGCCACGGGCGCCACGGCTTCCACCGTGAGGGGCAGGCTACCGGTGGCCTTCACGCCGGCCCAGTGGTAGGCGCCGCCCGCATCGCGCAAAAACTGCGTCATATAATTGCCGGCTTCAGGCACGTACCACGTATCCTTAAACGGCAGATTGACAATGACCTGCGGACGCTTGGTTTGCTGGCGGACCAGCGCGGCCAGGCGCTCGTATTCGCGGGCTATTTGGTCGAATTTCTGGTTGGCCAGTGCCTCTTTGTCGAGCAGGGCAGCCAGCACTTTCACCCACTCAGCGCGGCCCAGGGGGGTCGTTTCGACCCACTCCGAGTTGAGCAGCACCGGGATGCCGGCCTGCTGTAGGGTTTGGTATTTGCGCAAGCCCTCGCCGGGCCAGCCGGTAGCCATTACCAGGTCGGGCTGATGCGCGATAAGTAGCTCATTATTCAGCTCGCGGCCATCGCCCACGGCAAAAATTTTGCCCTGCGCTATGCGCTGCCGCACCGGCACGGCCGACACGTATTGCAGGCTCCCGAGCCCCACCAGCACGTCGCTGGCACCTAGGAAATCGGCCAGCGCCACGTGCAGCGACGACAGCCCCACCAGGCTGCGAATGGGCGTTTCGATAACCTGGCTGGCCACAAAACCAGCCGGGTGCGCCCGGCCGCGCGGCACCAGCGCGTAGCGCGTAGCCGTGGTCTGCTGGCCCGAGGGGCTGAGGATGGTCAGCACCTTATACCCGGGCAAGTACTGAATAGTGAAGCCCTTGGCGTAGCGCACTGTGGTGCGTGCCAACACCTGCGGCGTGGCCCCAGCCCGTTGCGGCACAGCACGCGATGCGGCCGCCTGGCCAGCGGCCCCTAGGGTACTCGCCAGCACCAAGCCAGCCAGTAGCAAGCCCGCGTGAAGCGAAGAAAAAAAGCGGCCTCGACCCAACCGGCCAGGCGCAAAAGCATGAGTCATGGGCGAGCCTTTCTGCCGAAAGCTGTGGCGGTGAAGTGGCGTGGCAGGTCTTCTGGCTTCCCCACCGGCCGAGGCCTTCCCAAGCTGCCGGGCAGCTCAGTGGCACTACTTTTCGGCCGGCTTGGTGCGCGGGGTTACAGCAGCGGAGACTGCGCCGGACTCGCACCGGCTTCCCTTTTAAAACCCGCCTAGGTGTTACCCCAGGCCGGCTACCATTCCGCGAGCAAAGGTACTGGACAATTGCTGCGTCGGGTTTTTGCTACTGGCAAGCCTAGGTAGCCAGCACCAACGCCTACCCCTCTGCTGGTGCGAAGCAGAAAAGTAGGCGTTGGTGCTGTGCCGTGGACGCTACGCGTCCGCACGTGGGTAGCCAGTTGACTCGCGGACGCGCAGCGTTCACGGTACACGCCCTACCGTAAATCGGCCAGCGCCACTTGGTCCATGTCGGTATATTCCAAATTCTCACCCGCCATGCCCCAGATGAAGGCGTAGGCCGCCGAGCCGCAGCCGGTGTGGATAGACCACGGCGGCGACAGAATGGCCTGCTCGTTGCTCACCCACAGCGGGCGCGTTTCCTGGGGCTCGCCCAGCATGTGCAGGATGCGCTGGCCGTTGTTCATGTTAAAGTACAGGTACGCCTCCATGCGGCGGTCGTGCACGTGCGAAGGCATGGTATTCCAGACCGAGCCGGGCTTGAGCTGGGTGAGTCCCATCACGAGCTGGCAGCTGGCGAGGCCTTCGTTGAAGATGTACTTGTAGATGGTGCGCTCGTTGGCGGTTTCCATCGCGCCCATTTGCACGGGCGTGGCCTCGGCCTGGGTGCGGCGGGTGGTAGGATATTCCTTGTGCGCGGGCGCCGAAAGCAGGTAAAATTTGGCCGGCTCGGCCGCGTTCAGGCTTTTAAATTCGACCTCCTTGCTGCCCTTGCCCACGTAGAGGCAGTCCTGGTTACCTAGGTCGTAGGTGGTGCCATCGACCACAATCTGGCCCGCGCCGCCCACGTTGAGGGCGCCCAGCTCGCGGCGCTCCAGAAAGAAATTAGCCTTGAGATTATCGGGGTTGGGCAGCGGCAGGCTGGCCTCGGTGGGCATGGCGCCGCCCACTATCATGCGGTCGTAGTGGGTGTAGGTCAGCTCGATGGCGCCGGGCGTGAAGATATTCTCAATCAGAAAATGCTCGCGCAAACCGGTGGTATTCAGGCCGGCGGTTTCGCGGGGGCCAATGGCAAAGCGTTGTTTCATAAATCGCAGATTTAGCGGATTTAACGGATTTCGCAGATACGCCCGCCTGCGGCGGGCTGACTGGCTCTTGGTAAGGAGAATTTTACTTTTAGTGAGATGGGGCCGCGCGTGCTGGTGCTGGTGCTGGTGGCTACTTTAGGCTTAGCGGCCCATCCAGCCGCCGTCTACGGTGAGGATGGTGCCGTGCACGTAGGCGCCGGCCTCGGAAGACAGGAACACTACCGGGCCTTTGAAGTCGGCAGCTTCGCCCCAGCGGCCGGCCGGAATGCGACCTAGGATGCTGGCCGAACGGTCGGGGTCGTTGCGGAGAGCCTCAGTGTTGTCGGTGGCGATGTAGCCGGGTGCGATACCGTTCACGTTCACGCCTTTGCCGGCCCACTCGTTAGCCAAGGCCTTCACTACCGAGCCGATGGCGCCCTTGCTAGCCGCGTAGCCCGGCACATTGATACCACCCTGGAAGGTGAGCAGCGAAGCCGTAAAAATAATTTTGCCCGAGCCCTGCTTGAGCATTCGGCCGCCGATGGCGCGGGCCAGTCGAAAGGGTGAGTCTAGGTTGATAGCCAGCACGTTGTCCCAATCCTCATCGGAATGCTCGGCGGCGGGCGCGCGGCGAATGGTGCCCGCGTTATTTACTAAAATATCAATCTGCGCAAAGTCAGCCAGCACCTTTTCGGTAAAGGCGTCGGCGCTGGCGCGCTGACTGAAATCGGCCTGATAGGCGTGGAATTGCCGACCTAGGGCGCGCACCTGTCGGCCGGTTTCGCCACCATCGGCGGCCATCGTGGCCGATACGCCAATGATGTCGGCGCCCGCCTCCGCGAGACCTAGGGCCATGCCCTGGCCGATGCCGCGGTTGCTGCCAGTGACTAAGGCGATTTTGCCGTCGAGGCGAAAGAGGGAATCTACACTCATGGGGTGGCGGGGAAGTAAATCGATTGTGCCAAAAGTAAGAACGCCGCCCGGAGTCCGGGCGGCGTTCTTGAATTTAAATCAGGGCTTATTTCTTGCCCGCCACAATCTCTTCCACTACCAGCGGGTCGAGCAGCGTGGTGGTGTCGCCTAGGTTCGTGGTTTCGCCCTCGGCTACCTTGCGCAGGATACGGCGCATGATTTTGCCCGAGCGGGTTTTGGGCAAGCCGCTCACCAGCTGTATCTTATCGGGCTTGGCGATGCGGCCGATGTGGGCCACCACCGACTCGATGATGCTGCCTTCCACGCGCTGGCGGTCGAGGTCGTTGTCGGGCAGGCCATTGCGGCAAATGACGTAAGCGTAGATGCCCTGGCCCTTCACGTCGTGAGGGTAGCCGACTACGGCGCTTTCCACCACGTCGGGGCTTTCGTTGATGGCGCTCTCGATTTCGGCGGTGCCGAAGCGGTGGCCACTCACGTTAATCACGTCATCGACGCGGCCGATGATGCGGTACAGGCCCGCCTCGTCGCGGCGGGCGCCGTCGCCGGTGAAGTAGTAGCCGGGGTAGGGTTGGAAGTACGTTTGGCGAGCGCGCTCGTGGTCGCCCCAGGTGGTGCGGATGACGCCCGGCCAGCTCGCCTTAATGGCCAGGTAACCTTCCTGGTCGTTGCCTTCCAGCTCGCTGCCATCCTGGGCCAGCAGCACGGGCTGCACGCCGGGCAGCGGCAGGCCGGCGCGGGCGGGCACGCTGGGCGTGATGCCGGCCAGGGCCGAAATCATGATGCCGCCGGTTTCGGTCTGCCACCACGTGTCCACGATGGGGCAGCGGCCCTTGCCCACGTGCTGGTGGTACCAGTGCCAGGCTTCTTCGTTGATGGGCTCGCCCACCGACCCTAGGACGCGCAAGCTGCTGAGCGAGTAGGCCAGCACGTGGTCGAGGGGGTACGCCATGAGCGAGCGGATGGCCGTGGGCGCGGTGTAGAAAATCGAGACGTGGTGCTTGTCGATGACCTCCCAAAACCGGCCCGGCGAGGGGTAGGTCGGCACGCCCTCGAACATGAGTGAGGTGCTACCGCTCAGCAGCGGCCCGTAGAGCAAATAGGTGTGGCCGGTCACCCAGCCAATGTCGGCGGTGCACCAGTAAATGTCGTTTTCCTCCACCTGAAACACGTTTTGGAACGTGTACTGCGCCCATACCATGTAGCCGGCGGTGCTGTGCACCACGCCCTTAGGCTTGCCGGTGCTGCCGCTGGTGTAGAGGATGAAGAGCGGGTCCTCAGCCTTCATTTCGACGGCCGGGCAGGCTTTGGCCACGCCCCGCACCTCGTCGTGAAACCAGATATCACGGCCTTCCTGCATAATCACCGGCCAGCCGGTGTGCTCTATCACCAGCACGCCGCGCACGCCGGGGCAGGTTTGGAGGGCGTCGTCGACCACGCCTTTCACGGGTATTTGCTTGGCACCGCGGTTCAGGCCGTCGGCCGTGACCACGAAGGTGGCGTCGGCGTCGTTCACGCGGTCGGCAATGGCCGAGGCCGAGAAGCCCGCAAACACCACCGAGTGCACCGCCCCAATGCGGGCGCAGGCCAGCACCGTCACGGCCAGCTCGGGTATCATGGGCATGTAGATAACGACGCGCTCACCCTTCTGCACCCCGTTGTTGAGCAGCACGTTGGCCATCTGGCACACCTGCTCGTGCAGCTCGCGGTAGGTCAGGCGGATGTGGCGGTCCTTAGGGTCGTTGGGCTCGAAAATGATGGCCAGCTTGTTGGCGCGGGTGGCGAGGTGGCGGTCGAGGCAGTTCTCGGTGATGTTGAGCGTGGCCCCGTCGAACCAGGTGCTGGTGCCGGCCGGCGAAAACTCGCCGCCGCGCACGGTGTCCCATTTTTTACGCCAGGTAAATTCTTCGGCCACGTTGCCCCAGTACATATCGGGGTGCTCCGCGGCCTGCTGGTAGGCGGCGTTATATTCTTCGAGGGTGCGAATGCGAGAGGCCATGGTAGGGGTTGGTTGGGAATTTGAAAGTGAATGGTATAAGACGGTCAAAGCCGTCTGTCATGCTGAGCTTGTCGAAGCATCTCTACCGCTTCGTTGTTAACGTAAAAAGTTACTGCGTCACGCAAGATGCTTCGACAAGCTCAGCATGACGACCGTTATCTAGCCTAGTTAATAACCAGCAGCTCGCGGACTTTTTCCATGAGCTGGCGGGTGCTGAAGGGCTTAGCAATGTAAAGGTCGGCCCCCGCCGCGTAGCCCTGCTGCACGTCGGTGGGCTGGCTTTTGGCCGAGAGAAACACAACCTTGGTGGCGGCCCGAGCCGCGTTTTCCCGAATGGCGCGGCACACCTGGTAGCCGTCCACGTCGGGCATCATCACGTCGAGCAAAACTAGGTCGTAAGGCGTTTGGGTGATGGCGGCCAGGGCCTCGGTGCCGTTGCGCGCAATGCCGACCTGGTAGCCGTTTTTGCGCATCAAAAATTCGAGCGACATCACGATATTGGGCTCATCATCAACAATTAGGATAGCCGGCATAATTAGGCAGAATAAGAAGGACTAAATGGCGCCGCGGCGCGCACCGGCGCCACCAGCGGCAGCTCCACGAAGAAGCGGGCGCCCTGCTCGGGCGCGCTCTCGACCCAGATGCGACCCTGGTGCAGCTCGACCAGCTTTTTGGTGATGGCCAGGCCTAGGCCCGAGCCCTCGGGCTTGCGCATGTTCTGGTGCTGAGCCTGAAAAAACTTATCAAAAATCTGGTGGTGCTCGGCCGAGGCGATGCCCTTGCCGTTGTCCTCCACGCACAGCAGCAGGGCGTCGGCGGCGGGCCAGGCCAGCAGCCCGATGCGGCCCGTGCCACCCGGTGGGCAGGCCTTCACGGCGTTACTCAGCAGGTTGATGAGCACCTGCATCAGGCGGTCGCGGTCGGCGGGCAGGGGCGGCAGCTCGGCGGGCACGTCGAGGTGCAGACTGATGCCCTTGGCGCGGGCGAGCTGGCCCACGGCCTCGGCGGCCTCGGCGGCTACCTCGGCCAGCGCCACGGGCGTGCGCACCAGCGTGGCCTGGCCGCTCTCCAGTTTTTCGAGGTCGAGAATCAGGGAAATGAGGCGCGTGAGGCGCTCGGCCTCGCGCCCAATGGTGAGCTGAAACCGCTGCCGCTCGGCTTCCTCTAGGTCGGGGTTATCGGCCAGAATTTCGGCCAGCGCCCGGATGCTGGTGAGCGGCGTGCGCAGCTCGTGCGTCACGGTGTACAAGAACTCATCCTTCTGCTGGTCCAAGGCTTGTAGCTGCTGGTAGGCCTGGCGCAGCTCGTCGGTGAGGCGCTGGAGCTGCCGGCTCTGCTTGTGCAGCTGGCGGTTGGCTTCGAGTAGCTGCTGGCTTTCCTTGAGAATACCCACCACATTATCGTAGCTGATTTGCTCTTCGCCGGCCACCGAGGCCAGCAGCAGCCGCGCCGAGGCCGGCCCTAGGGTGCCGGCGAGCAGCTTTTCGGCGTAGAGCAGCAGGCGCGGGTCGGCGGGGGTGAATTGGTGAGGTGGTGAGGTAGTGAAGGAGTGAGCTACTGGCGGCTCCGCGCTGGAAGCTTCCTGAGAATTGCTCCTTGGTACTTGCTCATTGCTCATTGACAACGCATCGGGGAAGCGCTGGGCAAACGCCTGCAAAGCTTGATTGGTCCGCTTCTTACCTAGGAAGCCGAGGAGCAGCGCGCGCACATCGGGCAGCAGCGGGTGGCCCGGCCAGCCGGCCACTTCCTCGGCCAGGCTGCGGCGCCGAAACACGTCCACAAATACGTCGGCCTGGCGCAGCTCGAGCGCGCTCGGCGGCCAGGCCAATGACGCGCCCACGTAGAGGCCGATGTTAAAAAACCAGCTCCAGAACAAGCCGTGCGACAGGTAATCGAGCCCTTCCAGCCCCAGCAATGCGCCGGGCCGCAGGGCGCTGATGCCCCCTACCCCTTCGCTCAAAATGGATGTGGGCAGCCGGCCCGGCCCCACCACCGTGGGCACTACCAAGGTAAAAAACCACACTGCAAACCCCGCCAGCAGCCCCAGCGTGGCCCCGCGGCGGGTGCCACCCTTCCAGTAAAGGCCGCCCAGCACGGCGGGCACAAACTGCGCCACCGCCGCGAAGGACACCAAGCCGGTATTGACCAGCGGCAGTTGCCGGCCTACGGCCACGTAGTAGCCGTAGGCCAGGGCCAGCACCAGCACCACGGCCCCGCGCCGGCTTTGCAGCGCCACCCGCCCTAGGTAGGCAAAGCGCCGCGGCTGCCCGCCCGCCCGGCCCGACACCTCACGCACCAGCAGCGGCATCAGCAAGTGGTTGCTTATCATCACGCTCAGGGCCACCGCCTCCACGATAATCATGCTGCTGGCCGCCGACAGCCCACCCAGGTAGGTGAGCAGCGCCAGCCACGAGTGGCCCGTGTCCAGCGGCAAGGCTAGCACAAACGTGTCGGCATCGAAGCCGCTGCTGCCGAGGCGCAGCATTCCGCCGAAGGCAATGGGCAACACGAAAATGTTGATAATGAGCAGGTAGAGGGGAAATAGCCACATGGCCTTGCGCAGGTGGTCCTCGGACACGTTTTCGACCACGGCCACCTGAAACTGGCGCGGTAGCAGCAGCACCGCCGACATGCTGAGCACCAGCAGCGTGCCCCACTCGGCACTGCTGGTGCCGGCGCCGTGCAGGGTGAAGAGCCGGGCCAGCGCCGGCACCGCGGCGGCTTGGTCAAACACGTCGGCAAAGCCGTGAAACAGCCCGAACGTGACAAAGCCGCCCAGCACCAGAAAGGCCAGCAGCTTCACCAGGCTCTCGAGGGCCACGGCCAGCACCACGCCCTCGTGCCGCTCGGTGGCCTCCACCGAGCGCACCCCAAACAGGATGGTGAAAACCGCCAGCGCCCCCGCCGTAAACAACGCCGCCACGCTGGCCTCGACCCGCCCGCCGCTACCCACCAGCACCACGAAAGAGCCCGATATAGCTTTGATTTGCAAGGCAATGTAAGGCACCACGCCCAGCACGCATACCGCCGTCACGAGGGCCCCTAGGGCGGCGCTCTTGCCGTAGCGGGCCGAGATAAAGTCGGCAATGGAGGTGAGGCGCTGCTGCCGGCACACCCGCACTATTTTGCGCAGCACCAGCCACCAGGCCGGGGCCAGCAGCGCCGGCCCCAAGTAGATGCCCACGAAGCTGAGCCCCTGGTGCGCGGCCCGCCCCACCGAGCCATAATACGTCCAGGCGGTGCAGTACACGGCCATGCTCAGGGCGTACACGTAGGGGTTGGCGACCAGGCTTTGGCGGGTGGCCGACCGGCGCTCGGCGGCGTAGGCCACGCCGAAGAGCAGGGCCAGGTAGCCGAAGGAAAAGCCGATAACCAACAATTGATTCACCGCAGTAGCTGGGTTGCCGGGGCGCGCCCCGCGTTTAGGAAGTCTTGCTGACTAGCCAGCCAGTGAGGCTGATAAGGAGGGCCCAAATGAGCAGAATATACCAGTACAGCACCGGCACGCCCGCCACCCGCCCCCCGTGGTCGACTAGGGCCAATAAGGGAAAATTGAGTAGCACCCCAAACAGCACCGCCACGAATAGCAGCCGCTGGCCGCGCGAGCGCTCGGCCGGAGAGGTATGGTCTTCTTTCATCTTGTTTTAGCTTTCTAGAAGGCTATAAGGTGGAAACAGCGCTGCACTCACCTTAACCCAAAAACCCGCCAGGCAACGTGCCCAGCGGGTTTTTTAGCATAACCAGCCAGACAATTACTTAGCTGTCCATGAGCTTCACGTCGCGGGTGTCCTTCATCAGGGCCATGCCCACGACGAAGCAGATAAAGGCGATAACGACCGGGTAAATCAGGCCGACAATGCTGCTGTGCTCTTTGGCAAACGTGCCGACCGGCTGGGCCGCGGCCCACACGCCGATGGACGTAGCCACCAGCGGCACGAAGCCGCCAAAGATGCCATTGCCAATGTGATAAGGCACCGAGAGCGAGGTATAGCGCACGCTGGTCGGGAAGAGCTCGACGAGGTAGGCGGCGATGGGGCCGTACACCATCGTTACGAACACGACGAGGCAGAACACGAGCGCAATCATAGCCGGGATATTCGGGTCAAGAGCCTTCATAACGGCGGGCACGGCCTTGCCGGCGGCATCGACGGTGGCGGGCGTAACCTCGGTAATGGGACCGGCGAAGGCCTGGAGGCCGTGGAAGAGCGGCATCGTGAAGAGCGCCCCGCAAATCATACCGGTCATGATGATTTTCTTGCGCCCAATGCGGTCGGAGAGCGAGCCGAAGTACACGAACAGCGGCGTGGCCAGCAGCATCGACACCACCATGATGATGCTCGAATGCACGGTGTCAAGCTTGAGCGTGGCATTCATGAAGGTGAAGGCCTGAAACTGGCTGGTGTAGAAGATAACACCCTGGCCCATCGTCACACCGAAGAGGGCGATGAGCACCAAGCGGCGGTTCACGGGGTTCACGAACGAGTCGCGCAGGGGGCTTTTGCTGGTGGTGCCGGTAGCCTTGGCCTTGGCAAAGAGTGGCGACTCGTGCAGGCGCTTGCGGATGAAGTACGAGGCGATAACCAGGAAGCCCGAGAGCAAAAACGGGATGCGCCAGCCCCACTCTTTGAAGGCGGGCTCGCCGAGCAATTTGCGGGTTATGAGGATGATAGTGATACTGAGAATGAGGCCGCCGGTGGCCGTAATCTGGATGAAGCTGGTGTAGTAGCCGCGCTGCTTATCGGGGGCGTATTCGGCCACGTAGGTGGCCGCGCCACCGTATTCGCCACCTAGAGCCAGGCCCTGCAACAAGCGCAGAATCACTACGATAACCGGCGCCGCAATGCCAATAGAATCGTAGCTCGGCACGAGGCCCGTGATAAACGTGGCCCCGCCCATAATCAGCAGCGTGACCAGGAAGGTATACTTGCGCCCAATCATATCGCCGATGCGGCCGAAGAACACAGCCCCAAACGGCCGCACCACGAAGCCCGCCCCAAAGATGGCCAGCGCCCCGAGCAAGGACTTGGTAAGGTCGCCGGACTGCCCAAACAGCACCGGCCCAATAATGGCCGCCAACGAGCCAAAGATGTAGAAGTCGTACCACTCGATGACCGTGCCCACCGACGAGGCCGTGATGACCTGCCAGATGGTTTTGGAATCGACTTGGTTGTTGTCGTGCGCCGCCGGCGCATCCGCGGCCGCGTTGTAGCCGGCGGGGTTCAGGCTTTGTTCCATTGTAGCGTGTTGGGTGGGGAAAAGAGTTTAATTGCTTGCGGGTACTGCTTCCGGCTTACAAGAATACCTGGGTTTGCAGCGTGATTTCGGGGCGGTGGCGCACCTCGCCTACTACGCCCACGCCGTTCACGGTGGTGAGGTTGAAGTCGGGCCGCGCGCGGTAGTTGAGCGTCACCTTGGCGTTGTGGCCGTCGATGAGGAAGTTGAGGCCGGCGTCGTACATATTCACGCCCTGGATATTGCCAGTGCTGTTGCGTAGGCCCTCGTAGTTGCTGTGCAGGTAAGCCACGTAGGGTTGCAGGCGCACCTTTTTGCCTAGGGTGTTTTTACCCGTCAGGAAGCCGAGCTGCCCGTACACCGAGCCGCCGGTGCCCGACTGCGGCGCGGCATTGCCGCGGGTGGCGGCGGCGCCGTAGCCGGGGTTTTCGCCCCCCACAAAGCGCACGTAGTTCGGGCCAAAATCGTAGTTGTAGTACACCCCGTAGAAGGTAACGGCCGTGCGGCGGGCCGTATCGAGCGGCGCGTCGTAGAACACGTCGGCCCCGAACAGCTTGATGTCATGCTTGTTAGTCGCTACAGCGGCGTAAAGGTCCGAGCCCGCCGGCAGCCCCGACACGTTGGCCACGCTGGCAGTGGGGCGCGAAAACATGCCGTTCTGGTTGTACATAAAGCCCCCGCCCACGCTCAGCACCTTCTTAGTACCCAGGTACGTACCCTGCGTGTAGGGCAGCAGGTTGGCCTCGGGCTCCAGGAAATTGTAGCTGAAATAGCCTTGGTACACGTGGCTGTCGTTCTGCGGATTGTACTGCGCCACATTGGTGCCCGTGTTCAGCGTCACGCCGTTCAGGGTAGAGTTGACGCCCAGGCCCAGCGGGTTGCCGGTTTGCACGCCGCCCACCACGTAATTGGCGTTGGTGGGCAGGTTGGTTAGGAAGGGGTCGCTCATCGAGACGCGGTAATCGAACTTACCCACGCGGCCTTTGGCAAACACCCCCATCCAACGCGCAAACTGGTCGAGCGCGTCGATGGTTGGGAAGTTAGTGAGTGGAAAATCCATCGCCAGCATGCTCGTGGTGCTGGCGCTGCTCAGGCGCGAAATACCGTTGTAGTAGTGCAGGCCTGCCCCCAGGTTGAGGTACTTGTTGACCCGATACTCCGTCACAGCCTCGTGGATGAAGAACTGCGGCTTCTTACCGTCGGTAGTGGCATTCACGCCCCCGCTCAGGTTATTCTGGTTGTTGATACCTAGGTGAGTATAAATCAAAAACCGGGGGCTGAGCTGCGCCAGCAGTATCATGCGCGAGCGCCGGATGCCAAAGTCTAGCTGGCTGCTTTTGGGCAGGTTGGGGCCGCGCAGCGTGCCAGTATTGTTCTCGTTATAGCGGGTGTACACCTGCGTCCAGGCCATGAGGCGCACGTACTTCTGGCCATCGGGCGAAAGGTTGAATTTCATGCCGGCGCCGTAGGGTACGGGCTTGGTGGGGGCGGGCGGCGTAGGCGGGGGGGCCAGCGGAGCCGGGGCCGGCGCGGTGGTAGTGGGGGCCGGCGGGGCCACCTGCGCCCGAGCGGCGCCAGCTAGCAAGAGGCTACCTAGAGCCAGGGCGTAACGGGTATTCTGCATACTGCGGTGGGAATGAGCGAAGAAGTAATGCGTGGCGACAAGCAACCCTAGGGTCGTTTGAGCAGACTAAGTAGCACCTGTTCCCCCCTATACTTTCGTCTGGTGCCGTAGTTTTGGTAAATACTATAGATATACTCGCTTTTGATGGCTTCGAGCACGTTTTGAACCTACTTTTTCAGCTAGCCAATTAGCTACTCACGCTCACCAGGCTAACAATTTCTTTTTTGTTCAATTACTCGCTAATCAATTGATTTTATGTTAAATAATCAAATTATCATACCATAAAACATTGAGCTATAGCTACTAAGCAAACCTATATTACTTTAGCAATAATTGCTTTACTCATCTTTTATGAGCCACTCAAACAGCCAAGGGGCTGCTTCTGGTTAAAAAGCAGCCCCTTGGCTAGGTAAGCAAACAGGACATAGGTCTTACTCTAAGTAGTTGAGGTCCTTGGCATAGGTTTCGGGCAGGGTGCTGGCGCTGAAGAAGGCCAGCACCAGCAGCACCGTGCCGATAATGCCCGCGCCCCCGACCATACCCAGGGACGGCACTGCCTTCAGATATTGGAAGAGCGGCACGATAATGACCGTGGCCCCGCGGGCAAAATTGGGCACCGTGGTAGCCACCGTGGCGCGCAGGTTGGTGCCAAACTGCTCGGCCGCCACCGTCACAAACAACGCCCAAAACCCGCCAGCGTACCCGATGAGGAAGCAGGCCCCGTAGAAGAGCGTGGGTGTGGCGCCGCGCAAACCCAGCAGGTAAAACGCCACCGAGCCCGCCGAGGCGATGATAAAGATTTGCAGCGTGCGGTTGCGGCTGCGCATCCACTGGCTCACGGCGCCGCTCGTGAAGTCGCCGAGCGTGAGCCCGAAGTAGCACCAGAAGATACTGAGGCCGCCCGTAACGGGGCCCGTCAGGCCGAACTGCTTGCCAAACTCGGGGGCCAGGGTAATGAGAATACCCACCAAAAACCAGAACGGCGTGCCAATGAACAAGCAGCGCACGTACCGGTAAAACCGCGGACCGTTGGTAAACAAACTCAGGAAGTTGCCGCGTACCACGTTCGATTCCTTGGTTTGCTCAAACATGCCCGACTCGAATACGCTGGCCCGCAGTGCCAGCAGCGCCAGGCCCAGCCCACCACCAATGAAATAGGCATTGCGCCAGCCAAATTTATTGCCCACCAGGTAGGCCACCATGGCGCCCGACACGCCCACCGACGCCACTATCATGGTGCCGTAGCCGCGCTTTTCCTTGGGCAGCGTTTCGGCCACCAGCGTGATGCCCGCGCCCAGCTCGCCAGCCAGCCCGATGCCCGCCACCAGCCGCAGCCAGCCGTATTGCTCCACGGTTTGCACGAAGCCGTTGGCAATATTGGCCAGCGAATACAGTAGAATGGAGCCAAACAGCACCGAGAGCCGCCCGCGCTTATCGCCCAGCACGCCCCACAGCACGCCGCCCAGCAGCATGCCCCACATCTGCATGCTCAGCAGCTTCAGGCCCTGGTCGGTAATGGCGGTGGCGTCGGTGACGCCGATGCCCTTCAAGCTATCGACCCGGATGATACTGAACAGCACCAGGTCGTAGATATCGACAAAATAGCCGAGCGAGGCCACGATAACGACGGCGCTTAGCAGGCCCACCTCGGGGCGAGGTGTGCCGGGGGCGGGGAGAGAAGAGGCGGGTGGTTGACGCATAATAACCTGAATGAAGTGGCCGGCGGGCCTGTTTTAGCGCTTTCGGCGGCGCCCCGGCTTTAGCTGGGCAAAGTACCACGCGGGCGCAAGTCTTCCGTTTTGATGACCTAGGGCTGTGCTGAGTTGCTATAGCTGCGGCCCTACCCCGCCCGGAAGCGCTCCCAGCGTATCATCATGTACTTGTCGCCCAGCTCGGTCACGACCAGGCCCGCGCTCTTCAGGTTTTCCGGCTTCTGAAAGAACTCGGACAACTCTTTTTGATTCAGAATCTTGTAGGTCGGGTGGTAATCGGTCTGGCGGGGCACTTTAATGCCGTATTTCTTCACCCAGTTCATCACGCTCACGTGGCTCACGCCGAGCAGGCGCTCGATTTCGCGGTAGCTCACGCCCTCAATGTAAAGCTGCAAGGCCTTCACCACGTAGTAGGGATTTACCTCGCGGCCCACCTTGTCGACGGTGTAGTGGTAACCGCAGGCTTTGCATTTAAAGCGCTGTCGGTCATTGATAACGCCACTCTTAGTTGCTTCCTTCGAGTCGCATTTGGGGCAGGCGGGGGCAGACATGGGCGGGTGGGAAAGAGAAGAAAGGCCTAAAGCTATAGCTTTTTGCTAAATTGATAGTGCTTTGGCAAGGTGTTTTACCTCAAGGCAACAGCGCCGCCCGCAGCGCATCTACGGCCAGGGCCAGGCGCGGCAGGCTCATGCGGCCTAGGGTGTCGGTGCTCTGGTGGTAGTGCGCGTTGCGGTAAAAGGCGGTGTCGGTGAGCAGCAGCGCCGGGTAGCCGAAGTGCCAGTAGTTGAGGTGGTCCGAAAAATTGACGCCCGGCAGCCAGGCGGGCGCCTTGAAGCGGCGCACCGGCAGCCCGGCACTTGCCCGGTAGCGCCGCGCCAGTCGCCGCCCCCAGCGCCCGCTGCCGCCAAATTTCTGGGCCACGGTCACGTAGTTGCCGCGGCTGCCGTAGAGCAGTTTCAGCACACCTAGGGGGTAGCGCTGCGAGCCGCGCCGCTCGTCGTAGTAGCCCAGCATTTCGAGGGCCACCATGCCCGTAACGGGGATTTTGGCCGCCCGCAGGCTGGCGGCGTGCACGTAGCTGCCCATGTGCGGGGTGCGAAAGTAAGGCGGTTCTTCGAGGGTGTAGGCCACCAGGTCGATGCGCTGCGGCAGCGGCCGGGCCGACTGGCCTAGCAAGCGGGCCAGCTCCAGCAGGGCCGCCGTGCCGGTGCCGTTGTCGTCGGCGCCAGGCTGTTCGCCGCACACGTCGTAGTGCGCCCCCACGATGAGGCGCGGGCCGGCTTCGGGGCCGAAGGAGGCGATAACATTTTGATACGTAGTGCCATCGGCTGGCACCAGCTGGCGCGCTACGCGGCCGCCGGCCGCCCGCAAGTGCCGGGCCAGGTAGCTGGCCACCGAGTCGAGCACGGCGGGGTGCGCGGCGCTGCGGGCAGGCTGCCGAATGGTGAGGTAACGTAGATGCTGACCCAAGCGGGCCGTATCGGTGGCGGTGGGCTGCGCCTGGCTCAGCAGCGGCAGCAGACATAGACAGAGCATTTTCATGCGTTAAAACTACCACTAGTAGCTGCCTAGCGTACAGCCTAGGGCGCTGCCGACCTTTGCATCCATATCAGCCCCCACTTCATGCCTGCCCCTACCTACCGCACCATCGACCCCGCCGGGCTGCCACCCAGCGACTTTTATCAGTTCCTGATTAGCGCGGTCGCGCCGCGGCCCATCGCGTTCGTCAGCACCGTGTCGGCGGCGGGCGCCGTCAATCTGAGCCCCTACAGCTTCTTCAATGTCATGAGCTCTAACCCGCCCATCCTAGTGTTCTCGCCCACCAGCCGGGGCGCCGACAACTCGGAGAAAGACACGCTGCGCAACGTGCGCGAGGTGCCCGAGGTGGTAATTAATATCTGTGACTACCCGCTGGTCGAGCAGCTGTCCTTGGCCAGCGCCGAGTACCCGGCTGGCGTCAATGAGTTTACCAAAGCCGGCCTCACCGAAGCAGCTTCGACGCGCGTGCGCCCGCCCCGCGTGGCCGAGTGCCCGGCGGCGTTTGAGTGCGTGGTTGAGCAGCTGATTGCCCTAGGCGATGGCCCCGGCCACGGCACGCTAGTGGTGTGCCGCGTGGTGCAGGGGCACTTTCGCGAGGCGCTGCTGCTGGACGGCCGCCCCGGCCTCGACCCGCGCAAATTCGAGGCTGTGTCGCGCCTCAACGGCGACTGGTACAGCCGCCTCTCGCCGGAAAGCCTCTTCCCGGTGGTGCGCCCCAACCGGCGCCTAGGTATCGGTTTCGATGAGCTGCCCGAGCCCATCCGGCACAGCAACGTGCTCACCGGCAACCACCTAGCGCGCCTCGCCAACACCGAGCGCGACGCCCTGCCCACGCCCGCCCAAGTGGCCGAAATCAAGCAGGAACCCATGGTAGCTTACCTGCTGAACAAGCACCGCACCGCCCCCGCCGAGCAAGCCCACCAGCTCACGCTCCTGGGCCGGCAGTGGCTGGAAGAAGGCAAAGTAGCCGAGGCCTGGCGCGTGCTACTGCTGGCGCTCGCGCCAAGTACCTAGGGCGCTTTTTTGCACGCAAAAAGGCCCGGCAACGCCGCTCCAAGGAGTTGCATTGTCGGGCCTTTTACTAGCTTGTTAGCGCTTACTTGACCGTGAAGGAGGCAGCGGTTTTGCCCCACATCATCGTCACTTTGCCCGACTTGTCGGCCGTGATGGTAAACTGCTCGGCGGGCGTAGCGACGGTAGTAGGCTTCACTTTCACGCGCAGCACGTCGTCGGCGGCCTTGTACTCGTAGGCGCCCCACTGCTTGGCGGTTTTGTTGAAGATGATGGTCCACTCGGTGGCGCCGGGGATGGTAAATAGGCCGTAGGTACCGGCGGCCAGCGTCTGGCCTTCGATTTTCACGTCCTTGCTCACCGTAAAGGTGGTAGCCTCATTAGCGCCGGTGCGCCACACTTCGCCCACGGGCGCTAGCGGCGACTTCTCACCAAAAACCGCGCGGTCTTTCAGTGACGGGCGGCTGTAGTCGATGGTGACGTCGGTGCCGCGCACGTTGGTTTTTACTACGGCGGGCGGGCTCGGGCGCTTGGATTTGTCCTCGGGCTTTTTGGCCTGGGCGGGCTCCGGCATGGTAGTCTGGGTTTGGGCCTGAGCTTGGGCCGAATAGGAACCTAGGACCAGCGCGGTGCCGGCTACAGCCGCCACGAGAAAGTGGGATGAGAAGAAACGCATGTGAGGAAAAAAGTGAGTTGTAGGCAGGTAAGCCGAAAGCCCGGCAATTAGTTTGAGGAGTAGCGCGGACTTTCAGTCCGCGAGTGGATATGTCTGATAGTCGCCCAGTAGTTGCGCTAACTCGCGGACTGAAAGTCCGCGCTACTGCCCCGCCACCTCGTCCATGTGCCCGCTGGCCCGGCTCTCGCCCATGCGCCAGTATACCAGCAGCGAGAGCAGGGCGCAGCCCGTTACGTACCAGTAAAACCACTCTTCGCGGCCCTGCTCCTTGGCAAAGAGCGCCAGGTACTCGGCCGTGCCGCCAAAAATGGCCACCGTAAGCGCGTAGGGCAGCCCCACGCCCAGCGCCCGCACCTGCGTCGGAAACAGCTCGGCCTTCACCACGGCCGAAATACTGGTGTAGGCGCTCACCACAAACAGCGCCGCCACCAACAAGCCAAACGCCGCCCCAGCGCTGCTTGCGTGGGCCAGCAGCCGCAGCACCGGCACCGTGCCCAGCGTGGCCCCAATGCCAAAAAACAGCAGCACCGGCCGCCGCCCCACCCTATCCGAAATGGCACCCAGCAGCGGCTGAAACAGCAGCGCCACCGCCATCGCCCCAAACGAAATGAGCGTCGCCTGCTCCTTGCTGAAGCCGCTGGTATTCACCAGAAACTTCTGCGCGTAGGTCGTGAAGGTGTAGAACGCCAGCGTGCCACCTAGGGTGAGGCCCACCACCGTGAGCGTGGCGCGGGGGTAGGCGCGCAGCTGCTGCCAGGCCGAAGGCTTGGCCACGCGGCCGCCCGTAGCCTCACCGGCTTTTTCCTGCTCGAAGGCGGCCGTTTCGCTCATGTGCTGGCGCAGGTAGAGCGCCCCCAGCGCCGCCCCGGCCCCGATTACGAACGGCACCCGCCAGCCCCAGCTCGTCATTTCGGCAGGCGACAGGAACTGCTGGAGCGTCAGCTGCACGCTCAGGGCCAGCAGCTGCCCGCCCATGAGGGTCAGGTACTGAAAGCTCGACCAGAAGCCTCGGTGCCGCGCCCCCGCCATCTCGGAGAGGTAGGTGGCCGAGGTACCGTACTCGCCGCCCACACTGATGCCTTGCAGCAGCCGCGCCAGCAGCAGCAACGCCGGCGCCCCCAGCCCGATACTGGCGTAGCCCGGCGCCACCGCGATGAGCAACGAGCCGCCCGCCATCAATTGCACCGAGAGCAGCAGGGCGGCCCGCCGGCCCCGGCGGTCGGCATACGCGCCGAGCAGCGCCGCGCCCAGCGGCCGCATCAAAAAGCCCACCGCGAAGATGGCGGCCGTGTTCAGTAGTTGCGCCGTGGCGCTGGCCTTCGGGAAAAAGACCGGCGCGAAATACAGGGCAAATGCCGAGTACACGTACCAATCATACCACTCGACCAGGTTGCCGATGGAGCCGGAAATGATGGAGCGAAGCGGGGAAGTGGCCATAGTCGCGAAGGTAACGGCGAGCGGCTTCGGACTGCGGCTAGCAGGTTGCTGCTTTGCTTGATAGGCACTTTAAAAACGGGTCATGCTTCACTGCGTTCAGCATGACCTGTTTTTCAGCTTTCTTAATTCAGAAATAAATCTTATTCCTAAACCGCCTCAAAGGTCTTAATCACCCTAGCCGGAATGCCACCGACAATGGTATTGGCCACCACGTCTTTGTGGACGACCGCGCCCGCCGCCACCACGGCGTTTTCGCCCACCGTGACGCCGGGCAATATCGTGGCCGCCGCCCCAATCCAGGCGTTGCGTTTGATGAGCACCGGTTTGAGCAAGAGCACCTTGCGCTGCGCGGGCTCGATGGGATGATTTTCGGTGATGATGTTCACCTTGGGGCCAATCTGCACGTCGTCTTCGATGGTGATGCCGCCCAGGTCCAAAAACGTGCAGGCGTGGTTGATAAAGACGTTTTTACCCAGCGTGATGTGCCGGCCAAAATTGGTGTGGAACGGCGCGAATACCGTCGTGCCCGCGTCGATTTCGCGGCCGATTAGCTCGCCCAGGAGCTGGCGTATCTGGTCGGTATCGGTGGCGGCGTTGAGGGCGGGCGACAAGCGAATGGCCCGCGCAACCACCTCCCACATGGCGGCAATTTCCGGGTCATCGCGGCGAATTGGTCCGCCGGTCAGCATTCTTGCGAAAATATCCATGCGCTTTTAGTTTTTGGCCGCTGGCAAAGTAAAGTAACTAGCGTTAGCTGCCCGTTAACAATACCAGGTTGCCAGTAGTGGCTATGGTCGCTAGGCGGCTGAGGGGGCGAAGCACGGAAATAGGCATAGCGCCAGATAATACTAATTTCTAGTATACTGTTTTTATTATTGCATCAACTCCAGATATCAACTCGTCAACCTCTTCTTTTTTAGGTTCTTTATCCTTATTGTGGTCGCATAAATTTCTAATATCTCCTAAGTACTGTATTTTCCTCCAAGTTGGAGTATCATATACCTCTGCGGCTTTCAAAGCATTATTTAAGTCTGAAATAGAAGGGTGGCTTTTGGAATTTTTGAGATTATGATTTAGCAACACTTGTGCTAAGTGCTTTTCCAAAACGACGCCCGCGATTGCCCCAGCACCCCTAGAAAACCTATTCTTATTTAACTCTTTTGCTGCTTCAAGCTCGCCATCAAACAAATCAGCTTGTACTAGTTGTTTAATATCAAAAAGAGAACTCTCAAATCTTCGCTCTATTGATTTTAAAATATTAAGCTGTTGCTCAAACTGACTTATAGCAGCTTCTGGCCCAACCTTTCTTTTCTCGTAAGAAGTGACCGTTAAATTCTGAAGATAATCTTCAATTACATAATTACCATATTCAATAGACTTTCTTGCCTTAGGCTTCTCGAACAGTTTTACAAAATCAGATAGTCTATCAGGCAACAACTGCTTAATAAGGACTAATGACTCTGAATACTAGCTCTGATATTCTTTATTAAAAGGAATAATATTTTTTATAAATTCTTCGACTTTTTCTTCGTCACCAAAAGCGCTCTTAATCTGCTTTTTAATATTCTCAGGATAGCAATGATATTTCATAGAAACAACTAGCTCATCACCTTTTGCAGTTAAGAGCTTTAAATCATTTTTATACTTATCAATATTTTTCATTACCGACTTACAATTAATTCCTCAATTTAAATATGAAACTTCTAGTTTTCGTTAGCGCCTAGGACAACTCTAACAGCCATTATGCTCCCGTAATCTGAAACACCCACAAGTATAAACCATAACCAACCCAAAACCCGCCCATCCCGCCACCCATCGTAAATTTGCGCTTGCTTAACGGTTAACTCCCGTTCGCCTGCTTTATGAAACAAGAACTAGACTTGGCCCTACCCCCCGAGGTGGCCTACGACGAGCTGGCCCGCTACGCGGCCATTCTGGCCGCCGCCGGCCTGCGCCCCGGCGAAGCCGACTTCGTGCACATCCGCAAGCGCTCGCTCGATGCGCGGGGCCGGCGGCCGCTCATCCGCCTGCGGGCCGATGTGTACGACCGGGCCCACCCCGCCCCCGCCCGCGAGCTGCTGGGGCCGTGGTTTGAGTACCCCGACGTGCGCCGGGCGCGGCGGCGGGTGCTCATTGTGGGCGCGGGGCCGGCGGGGCTGTTTGCGGCGCTGCGCTGCATCGAGCTGGGTATCAAGCCCATCGTGCTGGAGCGCGGCAAGGACGTGCGCACCCGCCGCCGCGACCTGGCCGCCCTCAACAAGGAGCACCTCGTGAACCCCGACTCAAACTACTGCTTTGGCGAGGGCGGCGCGGGCACCTACTCCGATGGCAAGCTTTACACCCGCGCCACCAAGCGCGGCGACGTGGGCCGCATCTTGCGGCGGCTGGTGCAGCACGGCGCCACCCCCGATATCCTGGTCGATGCCCACCCCCACATCGGCACCAACAAGCTGCCCGCCGTGGTGCAGAGCCTGCGCGATGCCATCATCGAGGCCGGCGGCGAGGTGCGCTTCGAGACGCGGGTCGAGGATTTAATTCTGGATAACAACCACTTGCGCGGCGTGGTCACGCACACCAGCGAGGCCCTGGAGGCCGAGGCCACCGTGCTGGCCACCGGCCACTCGGCCCGCGATATCTACGAGCTGCTACACCGGCGCGGGGTGCTCATCGAGGCCAAACCGTTTGCCCTAGGGGTGCGCGTCGAGCACCCGCAGGCGCTCATCGACCGGGCGCAGTACGGGCAGCCCGAGCGCGGCCTGCTGCCGGCCGCCAGCTACGCGCTGGTCGAGCAAACCAAGGTGCGCGATGCCCAGCGTGGCGTGTTTTCGTTTTGCATGTGCCCCGGCGGCTTCATTGTGCCGGCGGCCACCGCACCCGGCGAGGTGGTGGTAAACGGCATGAGCCCCAGCCGCCGCGACTCGCGCTTTGCCAACTCGGGCATCGTGGCCGCTGTGGAGCTAGCCGATATAGACGTGGCCCAGCACGGCGTGCTGGCCGGCCTGCGCTTGCAGCAGGAAATAGAGCAGCGCGCCTGCCAGCTCGCCGGCAACACCCAACTGGCCCCCGCCCAGCGCCTAGGTGACTTTCTGCAAAAGAAACTCTCCCCTACCCTCCTCGAAACCAGCTACCAGCCCGGCCTGGTGAGCGTGGAGATGGACGCCGTGCTCGGCCCCGCCCTCAGCGAGCGGCTGCGGCAGGGCTTCCGCGCTTTCGGCCGCAAAATCCCCGATTTTGCCACCAACGCCGCCCAGATTGTGGGCGTCGAAAGCCGCACCTCGTCGCCCGTCCGCATCCCGCGCGACAATGACACCCTGCGCCACCCGGTAGTGGCCGGCCTCTACCCCTGCGGCGAAGGCGCGGGCTACGCCGGCGGCATCGTGAGCGCCGCCATGGACGGCGAGCGCGTAGCCGAAGCATTATCGCAGATTTAACGGATTGCGCAGATACGCCCGCCTGCGGCGGGCTGACTATATGCTTTGGACTATCTGTCTGGCTATGCAAATAGGGTTGACCATCTAAAGCATACCGCGCCCAACTGCCTAAATTCACTCACTCTACGTAAAACCAGCTAAGTGGTCAGTCCGACCCACATAACCAGTCCCAACCGCGTAGTCAGCCCGCCGCAGGCGGGCGTATCTGCGCAATCCGTTAAATCAGTTAAATCTGCGATTTATGAAAACGCTTGTTCTCGGTGCTACCGATAACCCCGACCGCTACGCTTACAAGGCCGTGCATTCCCTCAAGCGCCACGGCCACGACGTGGTGCCCGTAGGCATCCGCAAGGGCCAGGTGGCGGGTATCGCCATTCACACCGACCGGCCGCAGGATGCGGACATCGACACGGTAACGTTGTACGTAGGGCCACAAAACCAGCCGGGCTGGTATGATTATATTCTGAGCCTCAAGCCGCGCCGCATCATCTTCAACCCCGGCACCGAAAACCCGGAGCTGGAGCAGAAGGCACAGGCGGCTGGCATCATGACCGAGGAAGCCTGCACGCTGGTGATGCTGAGCGTGGGGCAGTACGAGAAATAGGCACTGCCCATTTCCCTCGCCTTCATGCCTGCCCTAGGTGCGGCGAAACCACCAAAATACAAGAGGCCCCGGCTGCGGGTTGGTACTGATACCAACCCGCAGCCGGGGCCTGCTAGTGTGCGGAAACTATCCTTAGTTAGCCTGCGTCACGGCCTTCAGGGCGTTTACGCGGCCGTAGCCGTAGTAGGGGTCGCGGCCGGGCTTGCCTAGGTCGTCGGCCGAGGCGCGCAGGGCGGACTCTACCTGCGTGGGGTCCATGCTGCCGCCGTTTTTGCCGATGAGGAGGGCAGCTACGCCGGTGGCGTGGGGCGCGGCCATGCTGGTGCCGGCCATCCAGGTGTAGCTACCGGCGCCGGTGGCCGATACGCGGCCCGTGCTCAGCACCATATCCAGGGCCCACACGTACTGGCGCACGCCGCGGAAAACCACAATCTCGTTGCCGGGGTAGGCGAAGTCGCCGCCGGGCGCGGCGAAGGTGACGGCCGGCGTGCCGTAGTTGGAGTACGAAGCAAAGCGGTCCAGATTGGCCGTGAGCGGCGCCAGGGCCCAGCCAATGGGGGCCGTGGCCGAGATGGAAAGCACGCCCGTAGCATCGGCCGGAATGTGCACCAGCGACTTATCCTGGTTGCCGTTGTTGGCGTCGTTACCGGCCGAGGCAATCAGGGTTACGCCGTTTTTGGTGGCGTAGCTCGTCACTTTGCTCAGCGCCACCAGCAGCTCCTGGGTGGCTTTGGTGTCGTTGACTACGTTGCCGGCGTCGTCGAGGTACTTGCCATTGCGCGGCAGGGCGGCCCCTAGGCTCATGTTGATGACGTCGGCGCGCTGCTGCGTGGCGTACAGGATGCCCTGCATCAGCCAGGAGAAGGAGCCCGAGCCCGCATCGCCCAACACCTTTACCAGCAATAGTTTCGCCTTGGGCGCAATACCGATTACGCCGATGTTGTTGTCGACGGCGGCGATGGTGCCGGCCGTGTGCGTGCCGTGGCTGGAGCCCGTGCCCACAAACTGGGCCGGCTCGCCGGGCACAAACGACATGCTGCCCACGATATTTTCCCGCAGGTCGGGGTGTTGCAGCTCAAAGCCGCCGTCTAGGTCGGCCACCAGCACGCCCTGGCCCTGGTTGCCCGTGTTCCAGGCCTCCGGGGCCTGAATGGCAGTGGCGCCCCACTGCAACGGATACAAGGGGTTGCTGTCGCCGGTGCTCGGCGGATTCACGTTGTCGGCGGCGGCAGTCTCCAGCACGCGGTTGGGCTCCGGCTCAAAACCCTGGTACGTGAAGTCGTGCACCACCGAGCGCACACCCGCAATCTTGGCGGCTTTGGTGGCAAAATCGGGGTCGTCGGAAGTAGCGATGGCTACGCCTACCTCGGCTAGCTTATTGGTCACCTTGCCGTTGGCAGCGGCCGTTTGGGCGTCTAGGTTAGCCGGCAGCTGGTCGCCGGTGGCAATGATGATATACTGCTTGGCGCGCAGCACAAAGCCCGGCGTGGCCTGGGCATCGCGCTGCACCGCACTGTTGCTGAGGCCAGCGTCGGCGCCGCCGGCCGTGGGGGATAGATTCTCTTTGGTGCACCCAAAGGCGCTGAGCAGACCTAGGCCCAGCAGAGGTAAAAAATTACGTGAGGAAATCAACTGACTCATACGAACTGGAAAAAGAGAATAAGAAGTATCTGACAGCCAAAGCTCTTGTGAAGCACTGGTGGCCAAATCTAATATTTCTATTTCTTTTCTTTCACATTTTATTCCCAGTAAAACAGGCACATTAATTCACTATAAATCAAGAATATAATTACTTATATTCTTTGCTTAGCAGCGCCTTGCCGCGCAGCAGTCGGCGTTTTATCAATCAGTTACTCGTTGGCTGGCTGGGCCGCTTTTTGCGCAAAAGCTGCCCAGAATAGTTTGCCAGGCTTGCTAAAATATTTCGGATTTTTAGCCGGCGTCTGGTAGCAGCTTGCCCTGGGCTACCACCCGAGCACTGGCCCTGAGCCTTTGACCGCCGGTCCCGCTGTACTATACCAGGTAAAATGTTGGCTGGCACCCGACCAGGGATTCCGGAAAGCCTTTATTTTTGGGCGACTACCTACTTACTAAACCCCGATGAGAAAACCCTACTTCCTAGGCTTGCTCGGCGCCGGGCTACTGGCCTTTCGGCCCGCCCCTACCCCGCCGGCCGAGCCCTTAAAAGCGCAGGCCATGCAAGACCTGCAAGCGCACTACGCCGACTACCGCCAGCTGGCCCAGCGCATCTGGGGCTTTGCGGAGGTGGGCTACAAGGAAACCCAGAGCTCGGCGCTGCTGCAAAAAACGCTGCGCGAGCACGGCTTTGCGGTGCAGGCAGGCGTGGCGGGCATCCCCACGGCCTTCGTGGCCACGTATGGCAGCGGGCAGCCGGTGATTGGCGTGCTGGCCGAGTATGATGCGTTGCCCGGCCTGGCCCAGCAGGCGGTGGCCACCAAAACGCCCATTGCGGGCCAGGATGCGGGCCACGGCTGCGGCCACAACCTGTTTGGCACGGCCAGCGTGGCCACGGGGCTCGAGTTGCAAAAGCTACTCAAGGAAGGCAAGCTGCGCGGCACCGTAAAGGTGTATGGCTGCCCGGCCGAGGAAGGCGGCAGCGGCAAAGTGTACCTGGTGCGCGCGGGCCTGTTTGAGGGCGTAGACGCGGTGGTGCACTGGCACCCGAGCAATAATAACGCGGCCATGACCGGCTCGTACATCGCCAATAAGTCGGCCAAATTCCGGTTTCACGGCATCGCCGCGCACGCGGCCGCCTCGCCCGAGCGCGGGCGCAGCGCCCTCGACGGCGTGGAGGCTCTGGACAATATGGTGAACATGCTGCGCGAGCACGTGCCCCAGGAAACGCGCATTCACTACGTTATCACGAGCGGCGGCAAGGCGCCCAACGTGGTGCCCGACTTCGCGGAGGTGTACTACTACGTGCGCCACCCCGACCGGGCCGTGGTGCAGGCCGTGTTTGAGCGCGTGACCAAGGCCGCCGAGGGCGCCGCCCTAGGTACCGGCACTGCCATGGACTACGAGGTAATCGGGGGCACGCACGAGCTGCTGCTCAACGAAACCCTGGCCCACGCCCTGCAAACTAACCTAGAGCAAGTGGGCGGCGTGACCTACACGCCCGAAGAAATGGCCTTCGGGCAGCAAATTCAGGCAACCCTGGGGGCCGCCGCGCCGCTCGTGGCCCAGGCCGCCGAAATCGGCCCCTACAAACCCCGCGACGGCGGCGGCAGCAGCGACGTGGGCGACGTGAGCTACGTGGTGCCCACCGTAGGCCTCACGGCCGCCACCTGGGTGCCCGGCACGCCCGCCCACAGCTGGCAGGCCGTGGCGTGCAGCGGCAAAGAAATCGGCACCAAGGGCATGATGGTGGCCGCCAAAACCATGACGCTCACGGCTATCGACCTGTTCACCAACCCCGAGCTGCTGACGAAAGCCAAAGCCGAACTCAGGCAAAAAGTGGGTAGCTACGTGTACAAGCCCCTGCTCGGTGACCGCAAGCCGGCCCTGAACTACCGCGACTAAAGCACCGCTTTTTCTCTGCCTTCCCCATGAAAACCCTGGCCGACCTGGTGCTCCTCGGCGACCCGCGCCTCTACGAAGTCTGCGCGCTCGTGACGGCGGCCGACTTGCCCCTGGTAGCCAGCTGGGTGGCCGATTTGCACAACGTAATGCAGGAGGTGCGCGCCCGCTACGGCTTCGGGCGCGGCATTGCGGCGCCGCAACTCGGCCTCATGAAGCGCCTGGTGTACCTGCACCTCGACGGCCAGCCCCACGTGCTGCTCAACCCCGAGCTGAGCGAGCCGAGCGCGGCCATGTTTGAAATGTGGGACGACTGCATGTGCTTCCCCAACCTGCTGGTGCGGGTGCAGCGCCACGAGGCCGTAACCGTAACCTACCGCGACGCCCAGTGGCAGCCGCAGCGCTGGCCGGTGCAGGGCGCGGTATCGGAACTGCTACAGCACGAGTGCGACCACCTGGATGGTATTTTGTGCACCATGCGGGCCCTGGATGACCAGTCGTTCCGGTGGCGGTTGTAGCTTGTCTATCAGTTGTCTACGCGCGGCGAAAACTGCAGCTAGCGCGTGGGGTGCGCGCTCCCTTTCCGCCCAAATTTTGCCCCCTAGGTCATCACTTTTTCCCTGCGTTTGCTATGAAGCTACTAGCTACCTTCCTAAGTATTTCGGGGCTGCTGGCGCTGGCCGGCTGCGCCAAACCCGACCTAGAGGCCGGGCCCCGCCACGACGTGAAAGTGCGGGTAGTGATAAAAGTACCATTCTCGACCGACTACGACTGGAGCTTTCAGGCGATGGATGAGTACAAGGGCAACCGGCAGCAGCTGGCCGCCAGCAGCGGCCGGGGCGGCTACCACTACGAGAGCTTTGAGCACAACGAAACCAACATGGCGGCCGGGCACGTGCTGACTACCACGGGGTCGTTTTCGCCCGCTAGCTTGCGCTCGGGCTCGCTTTCTTCGGCGGCCTACCTCACCATGAAAATCTTGGTGGATGGCACCGTGAAGGCTGATACCACCATCAATTCGCTCTTGCCCCCGACCAGCAGCGGCAACCGCGAAATTCGGCTGCGCGTGGTGCTCTAGGGGGCTGCCCGGCCAGCCGCTGGCCCTGCCCGCCGGGCAGGGCTTTTTTTGGGCAGAAAATTTTACCATCCCAGGCAACCCCTAGCGCACGCCCGGCATCTAGCGCCCCAAACCCCGATTCGCCTCTGCCCTACTCTTACCCGAAAACGTGACCGACGCCGACCTCATTGCCGCCTGCCTGCGAAGCGAACCGCGCGCGCAGCGCCAGCTCTACAACCAGTTTGCGGGGCTGATGCTGACGGTGTGCCGCCGCTACCTCAAGCGCCAGGAAGACGCCGAAGAAGCCCTGCTGCTGGGCTTTACCAAGGTGTTTCGGGCGTTGCACACCTTCAAGCAGGAGGGCTCGTTTGAGGGCTGGGTGCGGCGCATCATGGTGAATGAGGCGCTGATGGAGCTGCGCCGCCGCGAGCCGCTGCACCTCTCGTTTGAGGACTTTGCGCAGCCCGAAAACCTGGCCACCACGCCCGCCACCGCCGATACGCAGCTGCAGGCTGAGGAGCTACTGGCCCTGCTGCAAGAGCTGCCCACCGGCTACCGCACCGTGTTTAACCTCTACGCGCTGGAGGGCTACTCGCACCTCGAAATCGCGGAGGCCCTAGGTATCACGGAGGGCACCAGCAAGTCGCAGCTCAGCAAGGCGCGGGCGCTGCTCCAGCGCCGCCTCAGCGGCGGGCGAGCCGCCGCGCCGGCCAGCCAACCCGTTTATAGTCTATAATTTACTAGCCGCTCTATCCCGATGAATTCCGAAGATATCGACGACTTATTCCGACAGCAACTCGACGGCCACGCCTCGCCGCCAAGCGACGACCTGTGGGCGCGCCTGCAGCTGCCCGGCCCCGCGGCCGAAGCCGCCGGTGCTACGCCGGAACCGCTCGACACGCTGTTTCGGGCGGGCCTGCGCGGCCACGCCACGCCGCCTCGGCGCGAGCTCTGGGAACGCCTCGAAGACGAGCACCTACGCCCGCAGCCCCGCCGGCGGCGGGTAGCGGCCTGGTGGCAATACTCGGCCGCCGCCGTGCTGCTGCTTTTACTGCTGGCGGGCGGCGCCGGGCTATGGCGCGGCTCCTTCGGCCCCAAAGGCAACGACTTGGCTACGACCCAGCCGACAAAAGTGCCGGCGCTGCGGCCACGCCTGGCCCCCGCCACGCCGGGCCGGCCAGCGCTGACCGAACCAAGCCGCCCCGCCGCTACCATAGGTGCTCCGGCCGGCCAGCAGTTGGCGCAAGCCGCGACTGAGGCTTCGAAAAAAAATCGAGAAATTTTCGCTCCCCAGGCAACCGCGCCCCGGGCTTCTACATCTAGCACCCCGATGGCCACCACTACCCGGCCGCGCCGCGCCGCTGCGGCCAGCCGGGCAGCCGGTAGCCATCGCCAGCAGCCGGACGCGGCCGCTGGCCAACTGGCCACCGCCGGGAAGCGGCGCCCGGCCAGCCAGTCCCTGACCCCTTCGCAAGACTTTGATAACCAAGTAAAAGTCACCCACGCACCAACCACCATCCTTGCCGTAGCCACAGCCACTACAGCTACTCCCGAAGTCATCGAGGTAGACGTGCGGCGCGGCCCGGCACCTGCCCCCGTAGCGGCGCCCGTAATACTAGCCGCAATCGATGCCACGCCGCCCCCAACTCGCCGGCGCGTGCGCCTAGGGGGCCTACTGCGTCAGGCCGACCACCTTGTGCACGGCGAGTCGGTGAACCTGGCCGAAGCCTCCGACCCCTCCGAAACCGTAACCTTTCAGGCTCGCCTAGGGGGCCGGGTACTCTCCAAAACCATCCGCCTGTAGGCCCGCGCTCGCCGGCCTTGCCCTTTCTCAAAACTGCTTTTCCTACCTAGGCGTGGTGTGCCCACCGCGCTGCTCCTCACCTTCTTGCCTTTTTTTCACCATGAAACCTGCTCTTTTCTCCGCTGCTTTCCTAACCTTATTCGCCGCCGCCACTACTGGGGCTCAGGCCCGTACGCTGGCCGTGCCGCCCACCGATACCATCGTGGTGCGCCTGCCCAACAAAGCCATTATGACGCTAGTGGTGCGCGATGCCCAGCAGCTGCGCCAGCTGCCGCAGTACCACCTCGACTCGCTGGTGGCGCGGCTCGGCACCTACATCAAGCGGGCCGATGAGGCGGCCAAAACCGCCAAGACTGACCGCGTCACGGTAGAATTTTTCCCCAATCAGGATGCGCCCGGCCAAAACCTGCCCGAGCAAATCCGCATCACGACCCGCAAGCCAGCGCCCGGCGCCTCCGGCCCCAGCAATAGGGTGGAAGTGCTGCTGGAAAAGAAGTTTGGGATGGTGGTGAACATTGATGGCAAGAATAATGACAAGCCGCGGGCTACCGCCAGCCGCGCCGACCGCCAGGCGCACCGCGACTCGCTGCGCCTGGCGCGCATTGAAAACAAGTCGTTTTCGTCCGACTTCGTTTTTGACCTGGGGCTGAACGCGTTGGTCAATAAATCCAGCTCGGCGCTCGCTTCGCAGCGGCCCGAGCTGCGGACCCTGGGCTCGCGCTACGTCAACCTAGGCATCAATTACAAGCAGCGGCTGGGCGGCAAGCGCAGCCCGCTTTACCTGGTGGTGGGCCCCGAGTTTGCCTTCAACAACTACATGCTGGAGGGCAACAACAAGTGGATTAACCAGAACGGCCTCACCAGCGTGGTGCCCGAAACTAACGGCCGCCAGTACCAAAAAACCAAACTGGCGACTTCCACTTTTACCATTCCGCTGATGCTGGAGCTCAAGCTGCGCGACGAGCACCACCGCCGCACGCTCACGCTGGGCGCTGGGGGCTTCGTGGGCTACCGCCTCGCCAGCTGGACCAAGCTCAAGTACTACGAAGAAGGCACGATGTACAAGGACAAGGACCACAACAACTTCAACCTCAACGACTGGCAGTATGGCCTGCAAGGGGTAATCGGCTTCAAGTCGCTGACCTTCTTTGCCAAGTACAACCTCAACCAGCTCTTCAAAGACAACCAGGGCCCGCAGGCCCAGACGCTGAGCTTCGGCCTGCGCCTGTCGGGCAAATAGGCTGCTATACCCATCGTCTGTCATTGCGAGGAGGCACGACGAAGCAATCGCATCAAGACGAGCCATTCGGGTTCTTCCTAGGTGCGATTGCTTTGTCGGGCCTCCTCGCAATGGCAGCTGTCTGCTTTCTAATGCTGCCGCTCCTACAGATTCCGAAAGAAGTTATCGAGCAAAATCGCGGCTGACACGGCCACGTTGAGGCTTTCGGCGCGGCCGCCGGGGCCGTGCGGAATGTGCAGTCGCCGCGTGAGCTGGGCCGCCACGTCTTCGCTCAACCCGTGCGACTCGCTGCCCATCACGAGCACGCCGGCGGGTTGTAGGGTGAGGCGGTGCACGTTGTCGCCCTCCAGGTCGGCGCCGTAGATGCCGACTTCCTTGGGCAGCGTGCCAAGCCAGGCGCCTAGGTCGCGGTCGGCCCACACGGGCACGCGGCCGAAGGCGCCCATGCTGGCGGCCACGGCTTTGGGGTTGTAGGGGTCGGCGCAGTTTTCGCTCAAGACCAGGCCGGGCAGGCCGTACCAGTCGGCCAGGCGCCAGAGGGTACCTAGGTTGCCGGGGTCGGCCACGTTGTCGAGGGCCAGCACGAGGCGGCTGGCGGGCAGCGCGCCCGGCAGCGGCGGCTCGGCGGGCTGGGATACTACGGCCAGTGCGGCGGCGTTGGTTTGCAGGGTGCCGAGCTGGGTCAGCTCGTCTTCGGAGGCCAGGTGCAGGGGCACGCCGGGCGGCAGCTGGCGGCTGGCGGCCAACTGCTCGGCAAAGGCCGTAGTAGCCACTACGTGCTCGATGCCAAGGCCGGAGCTTAGCAATTCTAGCACGCTTTTGGCACCTTCGACCAGGAAGGCGGCGTGGCGTTGCCGATATTTGCGCTGATGCAGCGCCCGGACGTATTTGGCGAGGGCTTTAGATACCATTGGAGAAAGTACGCAAACTTACGCTGGCCCCCGGGCTTGGGCTGCTACTGGCGCTGCTGGGGCTGGCTGTGGGCTGCTCGCCGCTGCGCCTGCTTCAGCCCCAGCAACGCCTGCTCACGCAGGTGGAAGTGGAAAGCCACGACCTGAGCCCCGCCCAGCAAGAGCGCCTGCTGACGCTGGTGCAGCAGAAACCCAACCGCAACCTGCCCATTCCGCGGCTGGCGGTGTACCAGCTGGGGCACTCGTTCTACGACTCGGCCAAGATTCGCCAAAAAATCGAGCGCATCCAGGCCAAGTACGCCAGCCAGCTGGCGGCGGCCGGCACCGACTCGACCAAGGTCGGCAAGTTAGCTGCCCGCCGCGACAGCCGCCTGCAACGCAAGGAGCAGGCCCTGGCCAAGGGCAACGCCATTATGCGCCTGGGCGAGCCACCCGTTATCTACGACCCCGACCTGAGCCAGCGCACCGTGGACCAGCTCACGACCTACCTGCGCTCGCAGGGCTTTTTTCGGGCGCGGGTAACCTATACCGACTCGGCCCGCTCGAAGCGCAGCCTGGTCGATGGCCTGCTGCGCGCGCTGCAAGTGCGCAACAAGCCCGTGCACGCCGTACCGCTGCGCGACTCGGCCGGCCAGCGCCTGCACCGGCGCGTAACCGTAACCTACCAGGTGCAGGAAGGCCCCGGCTTTACGCTGAGCCAGTACACGCGCAGCATCCCCGACTCGGGGGTGGCGCGCGTGGTGGCGCAAAGCCAGGGTGCCGCGCTGCTGCACGTGGGCGATGCCTACAACGAAGACCTCATCGGGCAGGAGCGGCAGCGGCTAGAAGCGCTGCTCAAGAACGCGGGCTACTACGATTTTCGGGCCCAATTCATTACCCTAGAGGCCGATACCAGCTTTGAGAAAGCGCGGGTGCGCCTGGGCTTGCTCATTGCCAGCCCGGCCGGCGGGCACCGCCGCTACCGCCTGCGCCAGGTTACGATGCTGGCCGATGCCGCCCAGGGCCGGGTGCTGCGCGGCCTCACCGGCGACACGGCCCGCGTGGGCCGGCGCCAGCGCCTAGGTCGGCAGGGGGCCGAGGCACCGGCAGCACCCGAGGCGGAGGGCTCTATCGGCCGCATCTCAACGGCCAACATGCCGGCCGGGGTTACGGCGGCCGCCGTGTCCGACTCGCTGGCCGCCCGGCGCCGGGGGCGGCCACGCCTGGCCCCACGCGACACGGTGCGCTACGACTCGGTGGCGTTTGCCAGCCGGGGGCCGCTGCCCATCAAGCCCAGCATCCTCGTTCGCCAGATAACGCTGCGCCCCGGCCAGTTCTACAACCTAAGCCGTACCCAGCGCACGACGCGCCAGCTGTCGGCGCTGGACATGTACCGGTTCAATAACGTGGCGTTCAGCAAGGTGCCGGACGCCAAAGGACTGGCCGGCGACACCCTGGCGGCGCCCGCCACCGACCACTACCTCGATGCGCTGGTGACGGCCTCGCCCAGCCCGCGCTTTGCCGAAACCACCGAGTTTGGGGGCACCTACGTGGCCGGCAAGCCAGGGCCGTTTGTGAACGTGCGCCTGAAGTGGCGCAACCCCTTCCGCGGGGCCGAGGTGCTGGAGCTGAGCGGCCGCGTCGGGTTTGAGGGCCAGCTGGCGCGCCTGGGCAATGCCGAAAACGAAACCGACGCCGTGTATACCACCCAGTACGGCGTGACGGCGGCCCTGGTGCTCCCCAAGTTTTTGGCGCCCTTCAACACCAGCCGTTTGCTGCGCGATGCCCAGCCCCGCACCCGGCTCTCGCTTTCTTTCACACACAGCAAAACGCCCTACTACACCCGCAACAACGGCGAGTTCACCTTCGATTACCTCTGGCAAACCTCGCCCTACCAGCAGTATATCTTCACCCCGATTGATATTGGCTTGGTTAGCACGCCCACTATTACCGGCTTCTACCAGGCGCGTCTCGACAGCCTGCGCATCTTCCAGGGCAGCCCGCTGTACCAGTCGTTTCGGCCCATCTACGAGCCTAGCCTCAGCTTCACGTCGGTTTATAATTCCAACGATATCAACCAGACCCGCAGTGCGCGCTACCTGCGCCTGTTTGTGGAGGTGGGCGGCCTCACGCGGGGCTTGTATCAGAATAAGAGCTGGTTTGAGAACACCGGGCTGCGAGTCTACAACTTCGCCAAAATTGCGGCCGACTACCGGCGCTATTACCAGCTCTCACCCCAAACCTACCTGGCTTGGCGCCTCAACGGCGGTGTGGCCCACGCCCTCACCAAGAGCCCCGACATCGACGGCACGCTGGCCGACCGCTACATCATTCCCTACGATAAGTACTTTTTTACGGGCGGCTCGAACAGCGTGCGGGCCTGGAGCGCGCGCCGCCTGGGCACGGGCACCTACGCCACTACCCTGCCGGTACGCAACCCGGATGGCTCCTACAGCATCACCCGCGACTACTACACCGAGCAGCCCGGCGAGCTACTGCTCGAAGGCTCGGTAGAGTACCGCTTCCCAGTGTATTCCTTTATTAAGGGCGCCTTGTTCACTGATTTTGGCAACGTCTGGACGCTCCAGCCCGACGACGCTCGGCCCGGTGCCGAGTTCCGGCTCAACACCTTTGCCAAGCAGTTTGCGGTGGGCTCGGGCCTCGGCATCCGCTTCGATTTCACGTTCCTGATTCTGCGCTTCGACATCGCCACCAAGGTCTACGACCCCACCGCCGCCGAGCCATGGACCATCCGCAACGTCTTGAGCCAGACCCGCAACCAAACTGCCCTCAACATCGGTATCGGCTACCCATTCTAGGGTGGTCGTAACGCGACCTTTCCAGTTCGCGCTACGGTACTACTACGCCGCCTTTCATCACTAGCCGCACCTGGCGCAGGGCCTGCACCTGCTGGGTGGGGTCGCCAGCCACGGCCACGAGGTCGGCGAGCAGGCCGGGCGCCAGGCGGCCCCGGTCGGCGAGGTGGAAAATGCGGGCGTTGCCGCTCGTGGCGGCGCGCAGCACTTCTAAGGGACCTACGCCGTATTCCTGCACGAGCAGTTCCATTTCGCGGACGTTATCGCCGTGGGCAAATACGCCCACGTCGCCGCCCACCACCAGCGTTACGCCGGCCTGGCGGGCGGCCTGCATGGCGCGGCGCTTGTCGAGCACGCGCGGCGGCGCAGGGTCCTGGCCCTTCTTCCAACCGCGGTACTGCGAGGTGGCGTCGGTGGCGGCCACGGTGGGGCAAAACGCCACGCCGCGCTGCTTCATCAGCCGGAACACTTCGAGCGTGCCGCCATCGCCGTGCTCGATGGTTTCGACGCCGGCCAGCGTGGCCCGGCGCATACCCTCGGCGGTACTAGCATGGGCCACCACGCCCCGGCCCGCCGAGCGCGCCGTTTGCACGATGAGCGTCAGTTCTTCCTGCGAGAACGTGGGCTGGGTCGTGCCACCTGGGCCCCAGCGGTAATCGGCGTACACCTTTATTACGTCGGCCCCGTGCCCGATTTGCTCGCGCACCGCCCGGATGATGCCATCGACCCCATCGGCTTCCTGCGCGCCCTGGGGCAGGTCCTCCACGGCCGCCAGGTGCGGGCCGTAGCTGCCCGTAGCCACCAGCGCCCGCGTGGCCACCAGCAAGCGCGGCCCCGGAATAATACCCTGGTCAATGGCCTGCTTGAGGCCCACATCGGCGTAGCCGGCACCCTCCGTCCCTAGGTCGCGGGCGGTGGTGAAACCGGCCGCGAGCGTGCGCCGGGCGTGTACCGTGGCCCGCGCCACGCGCAAGGCCAGCGGCTCGGTCAGCACCTGGTCGTTCCAGCTGGTTTCATTATAAGGGTGCAGCAGCAGGTGCGAGTGCCCCTCAATGAGGCCCGGCAGCAACGTGAGGCCGGGCAATTCCTGGATGGTCGCGCCGGCCGGCACCGTGAGCTGCGCGGCGGGCCCTAGGGCTTTTATTTTATCGCCCTCCACCAACACGGCCCAGCCGGGGTGCAGGTCCTGGCCGTCGAAGACGGCGGCGGGGCGCAAGAGCGTGACGGTGCCTTGGGCGCTACCTAGGAGCGGCAGCAGTAGCAGCAGGCAAAAGCAATAGCAGAATAGTTGGTCCTTCATGCGGCAAGGGGCGTCGGTAGCTAGGCAGCACGCGCTTCCGGCAAGGTAGTACGCGGCAGACGCTGCCTCACAAAAAAGCCACCCCACAACATGGGGCGGCTTCTACCTAGGATGTGCTACCGGGTGAGCCGGCTGGGTGCTAGCTGCCTCCAAATGGCCCCACCGCTAATCAGGGCGCAGCGGCTGCGACGGCCCGGCCGGAATGTCGCCCGCTTTGGCCGCCTGCACCGGCGTGCCGTTCAGGGTCACGTTGTCGAAAACGATGCTAGGGTACTTGTTGGTGAACGTGGCTTTGGGCGAGGTGGCCGTCACATTTTTAAAGACGATGTTTTCCACCTTGTCGGTCGGGTTGCCGGCCAGCAGGGCAAACTCGCGGCACTGCACCTGCACGTTGGAGATGCGAATGTTGCGGATAGTGCCAAAGGGCTTTTCAGCGCTGCCAGCCAGGTTGAAAAACTGCGTCCAGGGCGAAAGGCTCACGATGGTGCCACACTTGCCGGTGATATTCTCGATGTTGATGTTTTCGTAGAGCTGGTACGTATCGGGGCGCATTTTGAAGAGCAGCACCGGCCGGTCATTGTCCATCCGGCAGTTGCGCATCGTGATATTGTTGGCGTGGATGCACTCGCTGCCGCAGGTGAGGGCGGCGTGCACCTCGCCGAAGGTGCAGTTCTCCACCAACACGTCTTCGATGGGGCCGTTTTCGGGCAGGTTTTGGGCGTCGGGGCCCTTGCCGCCCTTAATGCACACGCCATCGTCATTCACCGAAATGTAGCAGTTACGAATAACCACGTGCTTGCACACGTCGATATCGACGCCATCGGTGCTCGGCGCCTTCACGGGCCGAAAGGGCGAGCGGATGTCGCAGCCCTCGATGAGCACGTTGGTGCACTGGTACAAGTGCGTAGTCCAGAAGCCTGCGTTGTGCAGTTTCACGTCTTTAATCGTCACCTTGTCGCAGCCCCAGATAAAGAGTAGCCGGGGCCGGTGCACCTCCAGGTTGGTTGACGATTTGCCGGCTTTCGACATCGAGTCGCGGTGCGCCCAAAAGCCCTTCCAGAACTTCAGCCCGTTGCCGTCGATGGTGCCGGGCCCCGTAATAGTGAAGCCGTTGACCTTGGTAGCATTAACGAGCGCCGCGTAGTAATCCAGCTTCTGGCCTTCCATCCGCGACGGCACCAGCGGATAATCGGCGATGTTATCGGAGCCCTTGAGCTTAGCCCCGGCCAGCAGCCGCAGCTGCGTATTGAGCTTAAAAAACAGCGCGCCGCTCAGAAACACGCCCTTCGGAATCACAATCGTGCCGCCCCCACCGGCGCTCGCCTTGTCGATAATTTGCTGAATGACCCTTGTACTCAACTTGGTGCTATCGGTGCCCACCCCGTATTTAGTGATGAGGTATTCTTTGGGCGCGGCAGCCTTACTGAGCGTACTTTCACTTCGGAAAGGCAGCGAAAACGTAGCCAGCCAAGCGGTTAGCAGCGCAATAATTATTTTCATGGGCGAGTAAGATTCGTATGTAGCACGAAGAACAGGCTCCCCGTTGCGCCAACCATACTGTAGTTACCTGATATTGGCTTCGTAGCGCGGACTTTCAGTCCGCGAGTGGTAGACGTTTGAGACTCACGGACTGAAAGTCCGCGCTACTGCCCGCTCCTACTCGCCCGGCCGGTACGCCCGCTCCACGTGCTGGGCCACGTCTTCGGGGTAAAACCACACGTCCTTAAACTGGCCTTCGCAGTAGAGCGGGGCTTGGTCAGTGAAGTGCTTGGTACCCGGCTGGCTGCTGGCGCCGCCCGTGACTACGGAGCGGGCCACTACCCTAGGGCCAAACTCGACTACGGCCACGAAACTGTTGCCCACGTAGCCGTAGCGGCGGGTAGTGCCGGGGTAGGTTTTGGCCCCAAACGCGGCCAGTGAGCCCCAGGCCGACGACGTAAACGCCACCGGCAGGCTGGGCTGCTTATCATCATACGTTTCCTGGATGCGGCCGGTGAGGCGCTGGTAGCGGTTGACCTCGCCCCAGGGCGTTTGCCACTTGCCAAAGTCGCGGGTGAGCTCGCCCAGGGTTTCGGTGAGGGCGGCCACTTTTTCCTCGGGCGTGGTGTGTTCGATGGTAAAGGCCGTGAGACTGAGGTAGTCCAGGGGCTGACCGGCGGGCACGCGGCTGCGGCCCAGCTTCAGCACGCGCTCGCCCCAGTAGATAGCCAGCGTCTGGGCCACCGAGGTTTTGGCGTAGCGCAGGTTCCAGGTACGCAGCGTTTCCACGGCCTGCTGCAATTCCTGCGGGAAGGGGTCGCGGGGCGAGTCGGCCAGCAGCTGGTAGTCGCTCAGTAGGGCGGGTACCAGCTGCTCGAAGCCGGCTAGGTACGAGTCGTTGGCCGCCGCGATGAGGGTATCGAGGGTGAAGCTTTGCTTGCGGCTCAGCACCCGCACGGCGTTGATGCCGCGGTAGTTTTCGGCGTCGGGCGCCATATAAGTCGGGTACTTGGCCGGGTCGGGGCTGCTGGCCGGGCCCGCTACGGTGTAGGGTGTGGCGTTGCAATTCTGGATAAAGCCGCTGGCGGGGTTTTTCACTTGCACCAACTCGCTCACGGGATGCAGGCCGCGCCACTCGGTGCTGTCGGAGCGGCCTTCCACGGGCCGGCTCCAGTCGTAGCCGGCCGGGCGGCGGGGCATAAAGTTGCCGTGCCAGTAGGCGATGGTGCCGGTTTTATCGGCGAAGACGGTGTTGTTGGTGGCGTTGCCGTTCAGGGCCATCACCTTCTGAAAGCTGGCGTAGTCGGTGGCCTTGGTGCGCAGGTACGACTGCTCTAGGGCAGCCAGCGGGGTATCCATCATTTTCACGGTCACCCACTTGCCATTCAGCTCGCCCACCACGGGGCCGTGGCTAGTGCGGTAAATGGTGAATTTACGGCGCAGCAGCTGGCCGTCTTTGCGGTAGGCCAGCGACACTTCTTCGGTCTGCATCGGGCGCGGCTGGCCGTTGTAGCGGTAGGTGTACTTACCATCCTGCTGGGTCACGGTTTCGAGGTACTCGTCCATCGAGTCGGCCTGGCTGCTGGTGTGCATCCAGCCGCAGCTGGCATTAAAGCCCTGGTAGATAAAGAACTGGCCCCACGTCACGGCGCCGTAGGCGTTGAGGCCGGCTTGGCTGGTCATCTGCACCTCCGAGCGGAAGTAGAACGAGGTATGCGGATTTATCAGCAGCAGCGCGTGCCCGCTGGCGCTCTTGCCGGGTGCAATGGCAAAGCCGTTGGAGCCGGTGGGCTCGCGGTCGAACTTGTCAAAGTCGGGCCGCTGCCAGGAAGTCGTTTTTTGCTGGCTATAGAACGCCTTGATGCGCTCGACCGGCACCACGCTCACGTTGCCCCCGATACTACCCTCGCTGAAGAGCAGCGGCATCCAGGGCTGGAACCGGCGCAGCAGCCGGGGCTGCACCGTGGGGTGCGTGGCGAGGTAGTAGTTGGTGCCCGCCGCGAAGCCGTCGAGCAGCTGCTTCATCCAGGCCGGGCTCTGCTTGTACACCGCAATGGCGCGGGTTGTGTCCATAAACAAGCGCGCCCGCAGGTCGGTGTAGAGCGCCGCCTCCCCTTCTACCTCGGCCCGCCGACCTAGGGCCTCGAGGTAGTTGTCCTCGACCCGGGCAAAGTCGTCTTCGCACTGCGCGTAGAGCAGGCCAAACACGGCGTCGGCGTCGGTTTTGCCGCTCACGTGGGGCACGCCCCAGGTATCGCGCACGATGCGCACCTGCTGGGCCTGCTGCCGCCAGCGCGCTACTTCAGCGGGCTTGAAGGCTTGGGCGTGGCTGGCTGAAGCCGAACAAAAAACAAGACTAATAAGGAGGAATGGCCGCATAGGCGCGCAAAATACACCATTCCGCCTAGCTCTGCCCGGTACTCCGTTCCTGCCGAAGCTTGGCTACAGTAGCGGCCAGGTAAGCGCCGGGCAGCGCACTCGCCAAGGCTAAGTACTTCGTCAGCAGCCCCTCATCCTACCCGTGTTCAGCCAGCACAAGCAAGCAGGCTAGTTGGGCGTGTTCGTCGCTCACCTGCCCCCAGCATTGCTGCGCCAAGTCTTTAATTGCGGGGTAGCGCAGTTTGGCCAGCGAAGCCAGCGCGCAGGTTTTCGTGTAGTCGTCCGCCTCACGGTAGAGGGCCAGCAATACGCGCTCCAGCTCCGGCGTCAGCGCGGCGAATTTCCGGCAAGCAACTGCAAACTGATACTTTGCATCGGCAAACTCTCTGGGCGTCAGGGTTGCAGCTTTAGCGGCCAGGCGCAGAAAATCCGCTTGTTTCAGCACGCCTAGGTTGGATAGCTGCTCGCCGGGACTAAGCCAGGCAATGAGCCAACCCAGGTCCCAGTTTCTGGCAACCAGGTACAGCAAGTCGGTTTGCTCATCGTCGGTGAGGGCAGCCACCCCATCGGCCGCCAACAACGCCGTGACGTACGCCGCCACCTCCTTCCAGTGGGGGTAGCCAGCATCATCCACATTTAACTGGTCTATCTCCTCGGCTGTGTAATTCGCGGTCAGCCATTGCCGAAACTGCGCAACCAGCTCAGGCAGCTTATTTGCTGCTACCATTATACGGCAGTTGGCGGCCCACCTTATTTCAGGTCGATAAAGAAAGTAGTGCCTTCGTTTTCAGTGCTTTCCAACCATATTTGCCCCTGGTGCATTTCCACTATTTGCTTGGTAATGAACAGGCCCAGCCCGGTCGTGGTGTCGCCGTAGAGGCCGGGGCGGGAAGCGGTGCTGAATTTATCGAACACGTGCGGCTGCAGCTCGGCCGGAATACCCAGGCCGGTATCCTGCACGGTGAGGCGCACGTGGCCCTCGTGCGCTTGCAGGCAGACCTTGATGGTGCCGTCGGCGGGCGTAAATTTCAGCGCGTTGCTGAGCAGATTGTCGAGAATGCGGCCAAATTTATCGCGGTGAATGGCTACGTGTATTGTCTCCGTGGGTAGGTCCAGCACCAGGGCTATCTTTTTTTCCTGGGCCGCCACGCGAAACACTTCCAGCCGCTCCTGCAAAAAGGCGTTGAGGTCGGTGCGGTGGGTTTCCAGCCGAGTCGACTCAAGCTGCCCCAGGTACAGCACATCCTTGAGCAGGACATTGGCAGTTTCGCACGACTGGTTGGCCAGCGTCAGCAGCTTCTGCACGTCTTGCTGCGCGCTACCGGGCTCTATTTGCAGCACCCCCGCGTGGCTTTGCAGCAGCGCCACCACTATTTTGATGTTGTTGATGGGGTTTTTCAGGTCGTGCGCCACCAGGTGCATGATGGTTTCCTGGGCATCGTAGAGGCGCTTATGATTGATGGCCAGCTTCTTGCGTTCCGAAATATCTTCTAGGGTAGTGTAGCCCAGCTCGCCCGCTTCGTCCTGAAACAGCACCGACGTTACCTGGCACCAAAACGAGGAGCCATCCTGCCGAATCAAGCAGGTTTCCAGCACGAAGTAGGGCAGCTTGTGCGCCCACAGGCTTTCCTGCAGGTGGGTCCAATCAGCCTTGTGGTCGGGGTGGGCAAACTCGATAATCTTCCGCCCCACCAGCTCTTCGGCTTTCTCAAAGCCCAGCATAGCCAGCACCGCCGGGTTTACCTGCTTGATGACTAAGTCGCTGTCAATAATCTTATTGCCCAGCGGCGAGTGGTCAAACACCGTGCGAAAACGCACCTGGCTTTGCTCGTATTTGTCCTCTTTGGCTTGCTGGTTGGCCTGCGCCGCCTGGTCGGCGCGCAGCTGCTGGTTTTCCAGGCGCAGGGCATCCAACTCTTCCTGCAAAGAGCGGGTAGTAGACGGAGGTAGGCTGGCAGGCTTCATGGCAAAATAACAGAAAAGAGGCCGGAAGGTAAGCCGAAAGTTAGCGCGTTGCGGCAGGCTTCGGTGGCCCGCCGCCGTAGGCTTCCCAATAATATCGCCCTTCATCTATAAATTAACTTGCTTACTTAAAGACACTTATGTCTTGACTAAAGCTACGCTAACCCTACTTTAGCCAGCTCGCGCCAGTAGCTGGGGTACGACTTGCGCACCACCTGCGGCTCGGCCACCGTGAGCGGCCCGCGCAGGGCCAGCGGCGCAAAGGCCATGGCCATGCGGTGGTCTTCGTAAGTCGCTACTTCCTGGCCATTCACCGCAAAGTTGTTCGATTGAATCTCGAACACGCCCGGCGCCACCTCCACCATGTCGGCCCCGAACTTGCGCAGCTCGTTTTGCACGGCCGCGATGCGGTCGGTTTCCTTGATGCGCAGGCTGTCGAGGCCGGTGAGGCGCAGCGGCACCCCTAGGGCCGCCGCCACCACGGCCACCGTCTGGGCCAGGTCGGGGCAATCGGTGAAGTCGAGGGGCTGGGCCAGCAGCTCGGCTACGTCGAGCGGTACCTGGGTCAGGCGCACACCGCCCGCAGCGGGCAGAAACTCGGTGGCCACGCCCAGCGCCGTCATAATGTGCTGAATGACGTGGTCGCCCTGCCACGACTGCGCCCGCAGGCCCGGCAACGTAATGGACGAGCCCGCCGGGGCCAGCGCTACCAGCGCGTACCAGTAGCTAGCCGCCGACCAGTCGCTCTCCACCTCGTAATCGGCCGGGCGGTAGCCGCCGGGCTGGGCCGCCACCAGGTCGGGCGCCAGCTCCGCGGCCTGGGCGCCAAAGTGCTGCATCAGATTCAGGGTGAGGTGGATGTAGGGGCGCGAGCCCACTGGCCCGGTCAGGCGCAGGCGCAGGCCGCCGGGCAGCGCCGGCCCCACCAGCAGCAAGGCCGAAATGTACTGGCTGCTGATGTCGCCGCGCACGGCCAGCTCGGCGGCGGGCGTCGTCAGCTGCCCCCCGCTGAAGCGCAGCGGCGGGTAGCCTTCGCGCTCCACGTAGTCGATGGTGGCACCTAGGGCGCGCAGCCCATCCACGAGCACCGCAATGGGCCGCTGCTTCATGCGGGCCGCGCCGGTGAGCACGCCGCGCCAGCCACTCACGGCCAGGTAGGCCGTCATAAAGCGCATTACGGTGCCGGCGTCTTCGGCGTCGAGCAGGTCGGCGGTGGCGGCCTGGCCGAGCAGGCGCTCCATCAGCACGGTGTCGTTGGCCTCCGACAGGTTGGTGAGCGTGCCGCCATCGGCCAGCTTTTGGGCTAGCAGGGCGCGGTTGCTTTCACTTTTGGAAGCCGGCAGGTGGGCGGTGCCTTGGAGCGGGCCGCCGGCCCAGGTCAGGGTTTGGTGATGCATGATATTGTTAGTCGTCCGTCATGCTGAGCGCAGCGGAGTCGAAGCATTTTGGCCGCTTCATTGCTAACGCCAGGAGTTAGTCTACCAGCCAAGATGCTTCGACTCCGCTCCGTCTCTGCTTGATGCGCAGCATGCTCAACATGACGGGCGTGATTTTGAATTGAAATCAAATCGAGTTGTAATACTGCAAGCTCGCCGCTACCTCGGCCAGCGTAATAGGCTGGTCGAATACGCCGTGCCCCAGGCCCCGCAATAGGGTGCAGTTGATGACGTCGCCGCGGTTTTTCTTGTCCTGCACGGCGTAGGCCGCGATGGCTTCCGTTTCCAGGGTAATGAAGGATATTTTGCCAAACGCGGCGCCCACCACTTCCTGCACCTCGGCCAGCTCGGCGGCCGGCAGCAGCCCGCGCTGCACCGAGAGCCAGCTCTCGCAGATGAGGCCGGCCGCCACGGCTTCGCCGTGGCGCACCTCGCGGCCAGCTTGCGTGAGCAGGTAGCTTTCGAGGGCGTGGCCCACGGTGTGGCCAAAGTTGAGCAGCTTGCGCGGCCCGGCCTCGTGGGGGTCCAGGGCCACAATCTGCTCCTTCAAGGCCACCGAATGCCGGATGATGGGCGTCCAGTCGGCCACTGCCGCCGCGTCGAGCCCGCCTAGGTCCGCAAAAGCCGCCGCGTCGGCAATGAGCGCGTGCTTGATGATTTCGGCGTAGCCCGAGCGCAGCTCGGCCGGCGGCAGCGTGGCCAGAAAGCCAGGGTCGATGAACACGCCCGCCGGCTCCTGAAACACGCCGATGTGGTTTTTGAAGCCTTCAAAATCGACGCCCGTTTTGCCGCCCACCCCGGCATCGACCTGCGCCAGCAGCGTGGTCGGCAGCACGGCGCACGCCACGCCGCGCTTGTAAGTGGCGGCGCAAAAGCCCCCTAGGTCGGTAACCACGCCGCCGCCCAGGCAGACCAGCAGCGCGTGGCGGTCGGCCTGGTGCTGGGTCAGCCAGGCCCACACTTGGCCGCAGGTGGCCAGGGTTTTATACTCCTCGCCGGCCGCAATGGTCAGCTGCTCGTGGGCGGGCAGGTGGGGCGCCAGCAGGGGGTAGCAGTCGCGGGCGGTGTTAGTATCGGCCAGTACAAATAGGCGGCTCGGCGCACGTTGCCGCACAAAATCGGCCAGCGCGGGCAGCGCTTCGGGACCAATGACAAGGGAATTTTTCACTACCAGGCTATTAAGCTAACGGCGACAATCAGCCGCAAAGAAACGGCGGGCGGCCCGGCATTTTATAGCACGGCCTGCAACCAAATTGCATATCACTGGCTCCCTTCCGTACCTTCAGCTTCTTCCCACTCTCCCTAGGCTCCCTTTTTTGCTTCATGACCAAGCCTCTCCTCTTCGCACTGCTCGGGCTGTTTTCACTCACTGGCTGCGAGCAAAGCGCCGACGACATCCGGCCCGCCAACTACGATGTACTGGCCATGGAAACCGGGCATTGGGAATGGGATGGCACCTCCTTTTTCGGCCCGCAGTACACGCCCGCTAGCGTGGGCTATTCGCGCCAGCTAATTTTTACTGCCAACAATCGGCTACTGCTGCGGCGCTCCAACCAAGCCGAGCAGGTCATCAATTACCAGCTAGCGGTAGGAGCGGGCGGCCTGCCTACGGTTACCTTCAACACGAATGAAGCGAAGCTGGCCAACAGTGACGTTAAATATTACCAGATTACCCCACACGACGGCCAGCAGCTGCTCCAGCTGGCTGGCGAAGGGGCCGCATTCGACGCCGGCGGCTACGAGACCTACCACTGGGTGAAGGAATAAAATAATAGGTAATGAGCGTAGTGGGTAATGGGAGTAATGCTGAATAATCATTACTCCCATTACCCACTACGCTCATTACCTATCACAATCCTGGCCCTAGGTGCGCGGGCCCGTCGATGGGGCGGCCGTTGAGCACTTCGGTTTGCTGGCGGATGCTCTCGATGTGAATGAGCTTATAGAGCTCGCCCACGAATTTTTCGTCGATGTTGAGCTTTTTGCCCCACTCGGGGCGGGTTTTGAAGATTTCCTGCCAGCGCTCGAGCTGCAGGATTTTCACGTTGTTCTCCTTCTTGTACTCGGCCAGCTCTTGAATGAGGGCCATGCGGCGGGCCAGCATTTCGAGGATTTCGTGGTCGGCAGTGTCCATTTTCTGGCGCAGCTCCTCGGCCTTGTTGCGGTAGTCGGCGTTGTCGCTCGAGCGGTAGCGGTACTTGAGCTCGCTCAGGATTTCCTGCAAGCGGGCGGGCGTCACCTGCTGGGCGGCGTCGCTCAGGGCGTTATCAGGGTCGGGGTGCGTCTCGATGATGAGGCCATCGTAGTCGAGGTCCAGCGCCTTCTGCGCGATGGGCAGCAGCAAGTCGCGCGAGCCGCCAATGTGGCTGGGGTCGTTGATGAGCGGCAGCTGCGGGTAGCGCGTTTTCAGCTCAATCGGGATGGCCCAGGTAGGCGCGTTGCGGTAGCGCGAGGGTGCAAACGTGCTGAAACCCCGGTGGATAGCCGCCAGGTCGGTGATGCCGGCGCGCTCTAGGCGCTCGAGCGCCCCGGCCCACAGCGCCAGGTCGGGGTTCACAGGGTTTTTCACCATCACGGCTTGGCCGGTGCCGGCCAGGGCGTCGGCCAGTTCCTGCACCGCGAAGGGGTTCACGGTGGTGCGCGCCCCAATCCAGAGCACGTCGATGCCGTGTTTCAGGGCTTCTTCCACGTGCTTGGGCGTGGCTACCTCAATGGCCATGGGCAGGCCGGTTTCGGCGCGGGCGGCTTGCAGCCAGGGCAGGGCGGCGGCGCCGCGGCCCTCAAAGCCGCCAGGCTTAGTGCGCGGCTTCCAGATGCCGGCGCGGTACATGTCGGCCTGGCCGGCCGCCTTCAGGGCGCGGGCCACGGTGAGGACTTGCTCTTCGGACTCGGCCGAGCACGGGCCGGCGATGATGAGGGGTTGGCCCTTCTGGGCCAGCCGACGGGTGAAGTACGTGTCGGCGGTAGGGGTATTTTCCATGGGTAATTGATGGCCTAGGCGCCGCGGGCCGGGGCGGCGGGCAGTCGGGGCCCGGGCTTGCGGCGCCTAGGCTGCTTTGCAGCCCTAAAAGTACTTCGGCTGCGCCGAACCGGGTTCGAAAGGCCGACGTTACCTTCGTGGCGCCAAGCGCTTTCTTGCCCCGCTCCCACTCACCGTACCGAACCTAGTCTATGGCTGCCCCTATTTCTGCCGTACCCGTCGCGCCCCTTTCCTTCGAGGATACACGCATTGCCTTCGAAGCCAAGTCTGATACCGACCTGCGCAAAATGTACGCGCTGTTTGCGGCCATGAACAACGGCAGCTTGGTCAAAACGGGCGGCGGACTCATGAAAGCGGCGTTGAAATTCAGCTTGCCCGGCACGAAATTCCTCATTAAGAACTCGATTTTTAAGCAGTTCTGCGGCGGCGAATCTATTAAGGAGTGCAAGCCGGTAATTGCTGAGCTGGGCCGCTACCACATTGGCACCATCCTCGACTACTCGGTGGAGGGCACCGGCAACGACCAGAGCTTTGACCGCACCCGCGACGAGATTCTGGCCACTATCGAGCTGGCCTCCACTACGCCCAACATCCCCTTCTCGGTGTTTAAAGTGACGGGCCTCATGCCCACCGCTTTGCTCGAGAAAATGCAGGCCGGCACCGCCCTCACCGAGGTCGAGCAGGCGGCCTTCGCGCGCGGCCAGCAGCGCCTCGATGCCTTGTGCACCCACGCCCACCAACGCAGCGTGCGCCTGTTTGTGGATGCCGAGGAAAGCTGGTTTCAGCAAACCATCGACGACCTAGCCGAGGCCATGATGCAGCGCTACAACCAAGAGCGCGCCATTGTCTGGAACACCTACCAGCTGTATCGCCACGACCGCCTCGAGGCCCTGGAAGCCGCCCACGACCGCGCCGAGCAGGCTGGCTACTACCTAGGGGTGAAGCTGGTACGCGGCGCCTACATGGAGAAGGAGGCCCGCACCGCCAAGCAACGCGGCTACCAAAACCCCATCAACCCCAGCAAGCAGCACACCGACGACCTCTACAACGAGAGCCTGCGCTACTGCGTGCAGCACATCGACCGCGTGAGTTTGTGCGCGGGCACGCACAACGAGGCCAGCTCGCTGCTGCTCACGCAGCTTATGCAGGAGGCCGGCTTGGCGCCCGGCGACGAGCGCGTGTGGTTTGCCCAGCTCTACGGCATGAGCGATAACCTAAGCTACAACCTTGCCCACGCTGGCTACCACACGGCCAAATACGTGCCCTACGGCCCCGTGGAGGCCGTAATGCCCTACCTGCTGCGCCGCGCCGACGAAAACACGGCCATCTCGGGCCAGAGCAGCCGCGAGTTTCTACTCATTCAGCGCGAATTGCGCCGCCGCCAGGGCCGCTAGGCAGGTTTTTTGCAAAGTTTGGCAAGGTTGCTGTGGTGCAACGCAATGACCTCTTTTGGGCTCTTACCTGGGCAGTGCTTCGGTAGCCGGGCACCAATCCGACACGGAGTATTTCTGCGTATATACTATATTATTCCGTTACTTTAGCAGCTGCCCTCCCACCCACGGCTGCTTGGCCCACCTAGGGCCGCTTCTTTCTCACTTCGTATGATTACCCGCCTTCGCCACTACCTCATTCGCTACGCCCGGCAGCAGGCCGGCACGGTTAGCTACCTCACGCTGCTGCAAGAGACTGAACTAGGGCTGAATCTGGATATCTCGCACGAAAAATCGCGGCTCAACGAAATGCTCGCCGAGATTTCAACCGAAGAGCACGCCGCCGGCCGGCCCCTGCTCAGTGCCTTGGTGCGGGTGCAGGGCTCCAAAGGGCAAGGTGATAATTTTTATAAGCTGTGCGAGCGCCTGGGCTACGGCGAGTGGCGCAGCCTTAAGCAGGACGAGGACTTCCTCAAAGGCTTGATTAAAGACTGCCGCGAGTTTTGGCAAAAAGAAGCGAATTATGCGCAGTACGCGCTTAATGAAGCCTAAGAGCCCGCTTCTTTTTGGTACCTGCTTCACTATCTGCAAAAAGCCCTGGCCTAGCGTCGGGGCTTTTTTTATGCGCCTGCCCCAGGCTGTCTGGCGCCCGCCCGGCGGGCGTTGTGGACGACGTAACCCACGTTCGGCTTACCCCGTTAAGCTAGACGTCGCCAGACATACTGTGCTGGTTCCTTTTCCACCCAAACTATACTTTTGCCATGAGTACCAACGATGCAAACAACCCGATGAACAGCGGCACCGGCGCCGGCGCTAACTACGGCACCAGCAACACCGGTACCGGCCTCGGTAACAGTGGCAACCTCAGCACCGACAGCACCACATATGGCGCTGGTACGGACCGTGATGCCACCCAAAGCGGCGCCGCCGCTGCCGCCGATGACCTAGTAAACCCCACCGCTGGCCACCCCGGCGATGATTACAGCGCCACCGCCAAAGGTGCGGCCGTAGCCGGCACTGCCGGCGCCGCAGTAGGCCGCGGCATTGATGCCGTGCAGAACACCGCCGACCGTGCGGCCCACGCCGTGAAGGACGCCGTAACCGGCGAAGAAGACAGCTACCGCGAAGGCAGCACTACCAGCGGCATTTTCCGCGACCGTAGCAGCGCCGAGAAAGCATACCAGTCGATGCACGAGCGCGGCTACAGCAAGGACGACGTGCATTTGATGATGTCGAACGAAACCCGCGACACGCACTTCGCCGACGGCACGCACACTGAGCTAGGCGACAAGGCTATGGAAGGTGCGGGCGTAGGCTCGGCCATCGGTGGCACGGCCGGCGCTATTATTGGCGCCATTGCGGCCATTGGCACGTCGGTAGCTCTACCGGGCCTAGGTCTAATTATTGCTGGTCCGATTGCCGCTGCTTTGGCTGGCGCTGGTGCTGGTGGCCTCACGGGCGGCCTGGTAGGTGCGCTGGTAGGCTCGGGCATCCCTGAGGAGCACGCTGCCGAATACGAAGAAGGTATCAAAAACGGTGGCATTGTGATGGGTGTGAAGCCCCGCAACGCCGAGGATTCGAAGTACTTCGAAGAGCAGTTCAAGAACAACGACGCTGACAAAGTATACCGCTACTAAGTGGCCTTGCATAACAAAAAAGCCTCTCCCAGCCGGGAGAGGCTTTTTTGTTATGCTTCGCTGGCTCTACTTATTGCTGCTGGGCCTAGGTCATTCTTAACAACGCCGGGCGGGGCCAATCTTGCCGCTACGTGGTGACGAGCACGGGCAAAACACGCGCGCTGCATTGTACTTTTTTCTGGTTAGTGGTCAATAAATAGTCAACCTCGCCGGGCTTTATCTGCAACGTGGGAACCGACTAGGTGTCCCTTGGGCTTTAAGCTACTTCGCGCGGCCGCCTCCTAGCTAGGCTGTTTACGTACCGCCTAGCCCGAGCGAATGAATTATTAATGAACTAGTTGCCAACTGCACGCATCGCCGGCAACTCGCTGGCCTAATTTTAACTTGCCCACAACCATTCCTGGCAAAACCAGTTTTAGTACAGAATTTGGGCGTTGGCAGTGCGTGTTTTTATAACAACTGAACGCCTGGGCCGTGGGCCTTTAGCATAATATATGTGGATAGTAAGACTAGCGCTGGCGCGGCCCTACACCTTCGTGGTGATGGCGCTGCTCATTTTGATTGGGGGCGTGCTGACGATTCAGCGCATGGCGGTGGATATTTTCCCCGACATTCCGATTCCGGTCGTGGGCATTGTGTGGACGTACTCGGGCATCGCGCCCGAGGAAATGAACCAGCGCATCGTAGTGCCGGTCGAGCGCGCCATCACCACCACCGTAGCTAACGTAGAGCACCAGGAGAGCCAGAGCCTCAAAGGCATCGGGCTGATTAAGGTGTTCTTCCAGCCTGGCTCGGACCCCGATGCGGGCGTGGCGCAGCTCACGGCCATCAGCCAAACGCTGCTGCGGGTGCTGCCGCCCGGCATCACGCCGCCGCTCATCATCCGCTATTCGGCTTCCAACGTGCCGATTGCGCAGACTTCGCTCAGCTCGGAGACCCTAGGGGAATCGGACTTGTTTGACGCGGCCAACGCCTTTATCCGGCCCGGCCTGGCGGTGGTGCAGGGCGCCTCGGTGCTGCTACCCAATGGTGGCAAGCCCAAGCAAATAATGGTGGACCTTGACCCCAACAAGCTGGCGGGCAAAGGCCTGAGTGGCAATGACGTGGTAAACACGCTGCTGGCGCAGAATGTGATTATTCCGGCCGGCTCGGCCAAGATTGGCACCCGCGAGTACGACGTGCGGCTGAACTCAAGCCCCGAGGCCGTGGCCTCTCTCAACGACTTACCTATAAAGACTACGCCCGAGGGCACCACGGTCTACATCCGCGACGTAGCTTTTGTGCACGAGGGCGCGGCGGTGCAGCAAAACGTGGTGCGCCAGAACGGCCGCCGCACGGCCATTATTCCGATTCTAAAAAGCGGCTCAGCTTCCACGCTGGCCATTATTGATAAAATCAAGCAGGCGCTGCCGAACATTCAGGCCAATGCACCCCCTGGCCTGAATATAAAGCTCTTGTTTGACCAATCGTTTTTTGTGCGGGCCAGCATCAAGGGCGTTATTATTGAGGCCAGCATTGCGGCGGGCCTCACGGCGCTCATGATTCTGCTGTTTCTCGGCTCGTGGCGCTCGACGCTGATTATCGCCGTCAGCATTCCGCTTTCGATTCTGGTCAGCATCATCGTGATGAATATTCTGGGTCAGACCCTGAACATCATGACCCTAGGTGGCCTTTCGCTGGCCGTAGGCATCTTGGTGGATGACGCGACGGTGGAAATCGAGAACATCCACCGCAACATGGGCCAGAAAAAGGGCCTCAAACGCAGCATTCTGGATGGGGCGCAGCAGATTGCGACGCCCGCACTGGTGGCCACGCTGGCCATTTGCATCGTGTTTGTGCCAGTGTTTTTCCTAGGTGGCGTGGCCTCGGCCATTTTTGCTCCGCTGGCTACGGCGGTTATTTTCGCCATGCTGGCCTCGTATATTCTCAGCCGGACATTGGTACCGACGCTGGTAATGTACCTGCTGCGCAAGGAGTTGCCCATCTACCACGCTCAGGAAGAGGAAGAAGTGCCGAGCGCCCACTTCCGCAACGGCCGCGAGGTGAGCCAGCACGAGCGCGACCTAGCCCGCTTGCAGCGCCAGCAGTTCGAGCACGCGCACCCTAGCGGCACGGCCGAGGAAGAAGCCGAGCCCGACAGCACCGACGCCGAGCGCCGGGCCGCCGAGGGCATTACCAAAAGCTGGGTGTGGCGCCTGCACACGGCGTTCGAGCATCAGTTCGAGAAATTCCGGGCCACTTACACCAATGCGCTCGACTGGTCTTTGGACAACCGCAAGAAGGTCGTGACGGCCTTTGTGGTGGTGTTCATTGGCTCGCTGGGGCTGTACCCATTCATCGGCCAAAACTTCTTCCCGACGGTGGATGCCGGCCAGCTGCGCCTGCACATTCGGGTGCCCACCGGCACGCGGGTGGAGGAAACTGAGCGTCGCTTCCGACAAGTGGAGGAGATTATCAAGCAGGTAATTCCGAAGGATGAGCTGGACCTGGTGCTGGATAACATTGGCCTGCCGGCCATCCCTATCAACTTGCTGCTGAGCGACAACCCCACCATCGGCGCTGGCGACGGCGAGATTTTGGTGAGCATGCACGAAGAGCACGGCCCCACGGGCGAGTACATCGAGGAAATTCGCCGCCAGATTCACAAGCAATATCCCGACCTGGTTATCTTCTTCCAGCCGGCCGATATCGTGAATCAGACGCTGAACTTCGGCCTGCCCGCGCCGATTGATATTCAAGTGACGGGCCGCGATAAGGCCGCCAACCAGCGCATTGCGGGCGAGCTGAAACTGAAGATAGATAAAGTGTCGGGCATCGTTGACGCTTTTGTATACCAAGCCTTTGACCAGCCCCAGATTCGGCTCGACATTGACCGGGTGCGAGCCCAGCAGGCGGGCCTGACCCAGCGCGACATTGCCAACAACGTACTAGTCAATCTCTCGTCGAGCACTCAAACCACGCCTAACCAGTGGCTGAACCCGCAAAACGGCGTGAACTACACCGTGGCCGTGCAAACGCCCCCGAGCCAACTGTCCAACATCGACGAGCTCGGTAATATAACCGTGACCGGGGCGGCACAGCCCAACCCCCAGCTGCTCACCAGCTTCGCGCAGCTGCGCCGCACTGAGACTACGGCGGTGGCCTCGGACTATAACATTCAGCGCACCGTGGACCTCTACGCCAGCGTGAGCCAGCGTGACCTAGGTGGCGTGAGCGACGATGTGCGCCAGATTATTGCGGAGGCGCAGAAGAAGGCGCCCAAGGGCACCACCATCATTCTGCGTGGGCAGTCGGAGTCGATGCGCACCTCATTTATCGGCCTAGGGCTGGGAGTGGCGGGCGCTATCCTACTGGTTTACTTGCTAATGGCGGTGAACTTCCAGAGCTGGCTCGACCCGCTCATCATCATCACGGCCCTGCCGGGCGCGCTGGCGGGCATCCTGTGGATGCTCTTCATCACCCAAACCACGCTGAGCGTGCCGGCCCTGATGGGCGCCATCATGTGCATCGGGGTGGCCACGGCCAACTCGATTCTGCTGGTGACTTTCGCCAACGAGCGCCGCGAGGAAGAGCCCGACCTCGACCCGCGCGACGCGGCCCTCGACGCCGGCTTCACCCGCCTGCGCCCGGTATTGATGACGGCCCTGGCCATGATTATCGGCCTGCTTCCCATGTCGCTCGGCATGGGCGAGGGTGGCGAGCAAAACGCCCCCCTAGGCCGCGCCGTGATTGGCGGGCTCACGCTGGCCACGGTCACGACTCTGTTCTTCGTGCCGATTATGTTCTCCTACCTTAAGAAAAAGCACGAGCAACCCGCTGAGGCCCAGCCCGAGCCGCAGGCCCAAGCTGCTTAATAGTACCTTTTCTCTTGGCCGCCTCCCCGCGATGAGGTGGCCGAACACACTCTGCGAAAGCTCCTTTCACTTCGCGTAATCTCGCGCTAATGTCAACTGAAGAACGAAACAGCGGTAGTGGCCGCTTCTGGCTGCTTATTATTATTGCCTTAGTGGTTTTTGCGGGCTTATTCGTGCTGGGCTGGCTGCCCCGCCACCGCAAAAACGCCACCCGCGACGAAGAATCACACGCGCTAGCCAGTGCCAAGCCCGTAGTGACGGTGCAGCCCGCCAAACCCGCGCCCAACACAACCAGCGTGACGCTGCCCGCCGACCTGCGCTCGCAGCACGAAACCGAGCTGTTTGCCCGCGTCAATGGTTTTGTGCAGAGCTGGAAAGCCGACATCGGCCAGCATGTGCGCCGCGGTCAGGTGCTGGCCACCATCACCACGCCCGAGCTCGACCAGCAGATTGCCCAGGCCCAGGCCAACCTAGCGCTGGCCCGCACCTCCTACGGCCGCTTGCAGAGCGTGACGCTGCCGGGCGCCATTTCGAAGCAGGAGCTCGATGCTGGCCAGGCGCAGTACGCTGCTCAGCAGGCCGCCGTGCGGCAGCTGCAAGCCCAGCGCTCGTTTCGCCAAGTGGTGGCGCCCTTCAACGGTACCGTAACCCAGCGCAATGTGGACGTGGGTACGCTCGTGACGGGCGGCAACGCCACGGGCACCCAGCTGTTTAAAGTAGAGCAAACCGATACGCTGCGCGCTTTTGTGGATGTGCCGCAGAACTTCGTCACCAACATTCGGCGGGGCTTGCGCGCGCAGGTCTTGGTACCCGAGTTTCCTAACCAGCCCTTTCAGGGGATAGTGGCCCGCGATGCGGAAGCCCTCGACCCCCAAACCCGCACCCTGCGCACCGAAGTGCGCCTGCCCAACCGCCAAGGCAAGCTGCGCCCCGGCTCCTACGGCCAGGTGCGTTTCGACTTGCCGCAGACAGTACCCACCGTCTTGATTTCGGCTAATGCACTAGTGCCCAGCGGTACCGAGCAGAAAGTAGTGATGGTGCAGGACGGCAAAATCCACTTCCAAGCCATTGTCGTGGGCCGTGACTTTGGCTCGAACCTCGAAGTAAGCCAGGGCTTGAAAGGTGGTGAGCTACTGGTTATCAACCCCGCCGAAAATCTTATCGAAGGCCTAGCTGTGGATACGAAGATGGCCGAAGCGCCGAAGAAGCCCGCTGGTCCGCCGCCCGCGGCGCCCCGCCCCAACGACCCCGACGCGCCGCGGGTGTCGTCGCCGCTGGGCAAGTAACCGGTGACTACTATCTGTTATTGCGAGCATGTTGCACATCAAGCAAGGACGAAGCAATCGCACTAGCCACTAAAGCAGCACTCAAGCAGTTCGTTCTGATACGATTGCTTCGCTGCACTCGCAATGACAGATAATTGCTTGGCGAACTATTTTAGAATATACACAGAATGCGCATCCCTCTTATTTTAGTAGGCCTGACCCTAGGTGGCTGTGCGGCGACGCACTACCGCTATGACTCGCCCGCCCAGGCCGTGCCTACGGCTTGGAAGAATGCACACCCTGCCGACTCGCTCGGGCGCATTCAGCCCGAGCGGCCAGTGGCGGCCCCTACCGAAGTTCCAACGCAGCTTAGCCAAGTACCCGCCGCCGGGCCGTGGTGGGCCGTGTTCAACGACACCACGCTGACCCGGCTCGAAACGCAGGCCAATACCCTCAACTTCTCGACGCGGGCGGCCGTGGCGCGCGTCGAGCAGGCGCGGGCACAGCTGCGCATCGCCGACGCCCAACGGGCGCCGGTGGTGGCTCTTGCGCCTTCCACGTACTACTCGCAGCTGTCGGCGCTGCGGCCCCGGCAGGCTTCGGCTATTCCGGCCGTTGCTGTCAATCAGCAGCAGTTCTACGTGCCCGTCAACGTGAACTACGAGGTAGACCTGTGGGGCCGCCTGCGGCGCAACGCCCAGGCCGCTGATGCCAACCTGCAAGCCACCGAAGACGACGAGCAGGCCGTGCGCCTGACCGTGGCCGCCGACGCGGCCAACACCTACTTCGGGCTGCGCGGCCTCGATGCCGAGCTGCTGGTGCTCGACAGCGCCCGCCAGGCCCGCCGCTACAACGTGCAGCTCACCGCCGCCCGCTTTAAGGCGGGGGTAGACAATGAAATCGGGGTGCGCCGCGCCGAAACCGAGCTGGCCAACGTGGAAGCCAGCGCCGTGGAGCTGCGCCGCCAGCGGGCCGGCCTAGTAGCTTCGCTTTCTACACTTACGGGGCGGCCAGCCAGCAGCTTCGTGCTACCCTCGGTGCAGCCCGACTCGGTGGGCCCGGTCATTCCGCAGCCCACCAACCCCACCCCGGCCACGCCGCCCGGCCCGCTGCTGCCGGCGCCGCCCGCCATTCCGGCCAACGTGCCGGCCCAGCTGCTGGCCCGCCGCCCCGACCTGCGCCGCGCCGAGCGCCTGACCGCCGCCGCCGACCTGCGCGCCAAAGCCGCCCGCCTGGCCCGCCTGCCCACGCTGCAACTCAACGGCTACATCGGCCCGCAAACCACCAACGTAGGCGACCTGCCCAAGCTGGCCAACGCCTACACCTACTACGTGGGCGGCGGCTTCAACATCCCCATCTTCGACGGGGGCCGCCTGCGTGGCAACCAGCAGCTGGCCGAAGCCCAAACCAGCGAGGTAGTGGCCAACTCCCGCAACCTCACCCTCACCGCTTACGAGGAAGTCGAAACCGCCCTGGCCGACGTGGCCTTTAGCCGCGCCCAGCTAGCGGCCCAGCAGCGCGCGCTGCGGTCTGCCCGCCTGGCCGGCCGCCTCACCCTGGAGCGCTACCGCCGCGGCCTCACCGACTACTTCGCCGTGGTTGATGCCGACCGCCAAACCCTCGATGCCGCCCGCCTCGTGGTCCAAACCCAGACCACGCAGCTGCGAGCGGCCGTGCAGCTAGTGCGCACCCTAGGCGGCGGCTGGCAGTAGAAAGTAGCCTTACGCAACTTCGTTTCCTGCACAAAACTCCCGCTTACCTGTTCTCCTCGCGCCGGGCCCGCTGCCCGGCGCTTTTGCGTTTATGAAACTCCTCTACTCTTACCTGCGCCACTATTGGGTTTTGCTGGCGCTGGCGCTGCTATTGGCTGCCACCAACCAGATTTTTTCGCTGCTCGACCCCTACTTCTTCCGCAAATTGGTCGACCATTTTACGCCCAAGGGTGGCGGCAACACGGGGTTTCACCTGGTGCCGTTCTGGCCATTTTTTCGGGAAGCTATTCCCTACCTAGGGCTCATGCTGGGCGTGGCGATGATATCGCGCATTGCCAAAAACTTTCAGGATTACTACGTCAACGTCATCACCCAGCGGCTGGGCGCGCAGCTGTATTCCGATGGCTTGCAGCACTCGCTCGACCTGCCCTACCAGGTGTTTGAGGACCAGCGCTCGGGCGAGACCCTGGGCAAGCTCCAGAAGGTGCGCACCGACGTGGAGAAGCTTATTCAAAGTTTTGTCAACGTGCTATTTACCTCGTTGGTAGGCATCATCTTCGTGATGTGGTACGCCATCAGCGTGTACTGGCCCATTGCCCTAGGGTACTTCCTCACCATTCCGCTGCTCGGTATCCTGAGCTTTGCGCTGAGCAAGAAAATCAAGGTTATTCAGAAGACCATCGTGGGCGAAACCACGGCCCTGGCCGGCGCCACCACCGAAAGCCTGCGCAACATCGAGCTGATTAAAAGCCTGGGCCTGGCTAAGCAAGAAACCCAGCGCCTCAACGGCATCACCGACCGCATCCTGAAGCTGGAGCTGCGCAAGGTGCGCTACCTACGCTCGCTGAGCTTCGTGCAGGGCACGTTTGTGAACCTGCTGCGCAACGTCATTATCCTGCTGCTGCTGTATCTGCTGGTGCAGCGGCATATCAGCCTAGGGCAGTTTTTCTCGTTCTTCATTTACTCGTTCTCCATCTTTGGGCCGTTGCAAGAGCTGGGCAGCATCATCGGTGTTTACCGCGAAACCGAGGCTTCGCTGGCCAATTTCCAGCAGATTCTCGACACGCCCCGCGACGTGAAGCCTGCTCACCCGCAGCCCATCGCCAAAATCGAAACGCTGTCCTTCGACCACGTCGTGTTCAAGCACCTCACCGCCCCGGCCCCGGCCCTCGACGGCATTTCGTTCGGGGCCAAGCTCGGCGAAACCATCGCCTTCGTGGGCCCCAGCGGCTCGGGCAAAACCACGCTCGTGAAACTGCTTGTAGGCCTCTACCCCGCCCAGAGCGGCCAGATTCGCTACAACGATATTCCGAGTGCCGAGGTAGACCTCGACCAGCTACGCGAGCAAATCGGCTTCGTAACCCAGGATACGCAGCTCTTTGCCGGCACCATCCGCGAAAACCTGCGCTTTGTGGCCCCGCAGGCCACCGACGCTGAGTGCCTCGCGGCCCTGCACCAGGCCGCGGCCGACTCGCTGCTCGCCCGCGCGCCCAAGGGCCTCGACACCGTGCTCGGCGAGGGCGGCGTGAAGGTGAGCGGCGGCGAAAAGCAGCGCCTCAGCATAGCACGCGCCCTGCTGCGCCACCCTACCCTGCTAGTATTTGACGAAGCCACCTCGGCTCTCGACTCGCTCACGGAAGAGGAAATTGGCCGCACGGTGCGCGAGTTGTCGGGTTCACGTCAGCATATCACCGTGCTCATCGCGCACCGCCTCAGTACCGTGCTGCACGCCGACCGCATCTTCGTACTCGAGCGTGGGCAGGTGGCCGAGCACGGCCGCCACGACGAGCTATTGACTCAAAAAGGCCTCTACTACGCCATGTGGCGCCAGCAGATTGGCGAACGCAAAGAAGTGGCCGTGGGGTAAGCGCAGCCACTAGGCTAAGGCAACCAGGGTAACCTAGCCGTTGGGGCGCTATATCCGTGGGTATCAGCAAGGCGCCGCCCTTGCTGAAGACAGGCCGGTGGGATTACCTTGCGCCCGCTCACCTCATCTTTTTCTCATGGCCTCCTCTACCCGCAACATCATCGCCTGGATTTTACAAGTACTGCTGGCGCTTGCCTTCATCGCGTCGGGGGGCAATAAGCTTTTGCACCTAGCCGACACCGTGAAGGGGTTTGGCGGCATGGGCTTTCCGGGTTGGTTCGCCTACCTCATTGCGGGGGCCGAGGTGCTGGGCGGCATTGGGCTGCTGGTGCCGCGCTTCACGCGCCCGGCGGCCCTAGGGCTCATGGTCATCATGGTGGGCGCGGCCTATACCCACGCCACCAAGATTCCGGGCGGCCTATTGCCCAAGGGCTTCCCGGCCCTAGGTCTGCTGGCGCTGTTGGTAGTAGTGTATCTGCTACGTCGCCCCGCCGCTGCCCGCGCCTAAAACTATTCTTATTAAGTTAAAGGGTAGCGAGGCCACACCTGCGTCGCTACCCTTCTCTAGCATGGAATCGCCCGTTCAAACCGAAGAAGTATACGCCATCCCGGCTTCCTACCGGAAAATGGAAAACCTGCACATCCTGTTCTGGCTTGTCAAGGACATCAGCTGGTGCATGATTTGGAAGACGCTGGGCATCCTCATGGTTTTTCCGACCCTAGGTATTGCCCTCATCATTGCCTGGCGCACTCGCGCCTTGCAGTCGGAGCTGGCGCACAACCTAGCCATCGTATTCTGGATTTCAGCCAATTCGTACTGGATGATGAGCGAGTTTTTCGGCTTCGATACCCGGCCCGTCGGGCACCTTACCGATTTTAAGCACTTGGCTATCATTCCGTTCAGCATCGGGCTCCTGATTTTACTGTACTACTACCTCGTGCAGAAACCTCGCGAAACGCAAGTGGCGACGCTGTAAAGTAGCTTGGACTCTGTGAGTCCGAGCGCGAGCATAGCTCACATCTACGTTACCAAACGTCTGCAAGCGTGGATGTTCGCTCCGCTCACGCTCGGACTCGCAAAGTCCAAGCTACAGGCTGAATTACTTCCCTGGCACACCCTGGGCCAGCGTTTTGATGCGGCACACGAAGGTGGTCGCCATTAGGTACAACGAGTGGCCATCGTCGCCCCAGGCGCAGTTGGCCACTACCTCGCCGGGGTCGATGGTACCCAGCAGCTGGCCCTGCGGTGAAAGGATGAGCAGGCCACCCACGCCGGCCGCGTACACGTTGCCGGCCCGGTCTACCTTGAGGCCGTCGGGCACTTCCTTGAAGCGGTTTTTGGGTAAGGCAGCCATGTCGAAGAAGGTACGGCCCTTGCTTAGCTTACCATTCTTCCCCACTTCGTAGGCCATAATAATGGGGCGCAGTGAGTCGGCATTCGACACGTAGAGCGTGCGGCCATCGGGGCTGAAGGCCAGACCATTGGCGCGGGGCACATCGGTTATTTCGGCGGATACCTGGCCGTCGGGGGCGCGGCGAAACACGCCCGTGAAGGCCAGCTCGCGCGCGGGCTCCGGTCCTTTGTCTTTACCGAGCAGACCAAAGGGCGGGTCGGTGAAATAGAGCGAGCCATCGGGCGCCGATACCACATCGTTGGGGCTGTTGTAGCGCTTGCCCTGGTAGTTGTCGGTGAGGGTGCGCTTGCCGCTTTTCTCCCCTAGGGGCAACATGGCTAGGCGGCGGTCGCCGTGCTCGCAGAGCAGCAGGTTGCCCTTGCCATCCAGGGTCATGCCGTTGCTGGAGGGCTCGTCACTGTAGGGCAGGCGGCCAGTGTAGCCGCTGTGCTCCAGAAACTTCGAGCGACCGCCCTGCTCTTTCCAGCGGTAAATGGTGCGGGTCTTGGTATCCGAAAACAGCAGCATACTGCTGTCTGGCACCCACAGCGGGCCTTCGACGTGGGTATGGCCCGAAGAAATAATTTCAAGCTGCGCACCGGGCGCCACCAATTGGTCGAGGGCCGGGCGCTGGCGCACCACGCGGCCGGTGGTGAGGTACCTAGGCGCTTGCGCCTGGGCCGAACTAGCCGCTAACCCCAAGGCCAGGCAAGAAATAATAGAGAAACAGAAACGCATAGCCTATGTGCAGCAAAGGGAGCCCGCGCCCCCGTGAAACTTCGCTGCTTACCCGGCTCCGCACCCGAAGGTTGCGGTCGGCCACTCGGTTCAACCCTGGTCGGCCACCTTCGTAGGAACAGCTTCCGCGCCTTTCCGCGAACCTCTTCCGCGCCTTCCGCGGTAAAAATCTCCCTTATGCGCTTCCCCCCGCTCCTCGTCAGCCTGCTTTTTACGCTGTCGGCCGCCGCCCAAGACCTCAAAATCCCGCTGGAAGAAGTGGCCCAAACCGGCCATTACCAGCCCATCGGGGTCGGCGTCTCGCACAAGGGCCGGATTTTCATGACGTTTCCGAAGAAGAAAAACGATAAAAACTACTCCTACGACTACGGCTTGGCCGAAATCGTGAACGGCCAGCGCCGCCCCTACCCCAACGCCCTCTGGAACCAGTGGGATTCGACCCAGGCTGCCACCCGCTTCGTGAATGTGCAAGCCGCCGTGGTCGATGCCGACGATAACCTCTGGGTGCTCGACCCCTCCAATCCCGACGACCAGGCCCCCGTTATCGCGGGCATCAAGCTGCTCAAAATCAACCTAGGGACCAATAAAGTCGAGCGCATCTACCGCTTCGAGGACTTGCCCCGCGAGCGCACCGGCCTTAATGATGTGCGCATCGACACACGCCGCCAAATGGCTTACCTCTCCGACCCGGTACTGGCCGCCATCGTGGTGCTCGACCTGAAAACCGGCAAGAGCCGCCTCGCGCTGCAAGGCCATAAATCAACCACTACCGAGCCAGGCTTCGTGCTGCGCCTCGACGGCAAGGAGGTGAAAGACAAATCGGGTAAGCCCTTTAGCAGCAACGTCAACGGCATTGCGCTACCACCCGATGCTAAGTATTTCTACTACCGCGCCATCAATCAGACCAAGCTCTACCGCATCGGCACCGAGTACCTGGCTAACCCCGCACTGAGCAACGCCGAGCTCACCACCCACGTCGAAACCGTGGGCGAAACGGGCGTGAGCCACGGCATGCTCGCCGACGAAGCCGGCAACATCTACCTCTCCGACTCGCCCAACTACGCTATCCGGCGCGTGACGCCCGCCGGCCGCTTCGAAACGCTGGTACACGACCCGCGCCTGAGCTGGCCCGATACCTTCGCCCTAGGTCCCGATGGCTACTTGTACCTTACCGCCACGCAGATAAACCGCGCTCCGAAGTGGAACGGCGGCGAAAGCAAGGTTGATTACCCGTTCCGCCTGTACCGCATCAAGCTGCCTAAATAGCCCGCTTGTCATTGCGAGCGGAGCGAAGCAATCGCACCTGTTAAGCCACGCCGCTCAGGTGCGATTGCTTCGCTCCGCTCGCAATGACAACTATTTTTCTACCAAATCTGGTGCACCTGCGGCCGAATCAGGCGGTCGTACACTTCGCGCACGGCAGCCAGCTGCTCGGTGGTCAGTGCGGGCACCTCCTCCGTTTTCAGGTTAGACAGCAGCTGCTCGGGCTTGGAGGCGCCGGGAATGATGCAGCTGACCTCCGGAAACATTAATATCCAGCGCAGCGCCACGGGCGCCAGACTGGGCTGGCCGGGGAATACTTTTTTCAGTTCCTCCACCGCCGCCAGGCCGGTGTTATAGTCTACTCCCGCGAAGGTTTCGCCCTTGTCAAACGCCTCACCGTTGCGGTTGAAATTGCGGTGGTCATCTTTCTCGAAGGTCGTCTGGGCCGAAAACTTGCCCGTGAGCAGGCCGCTGGCCAGCGGCACCCGCACGATAATACCCACGTCGCGGCGCTGGGCTTCTTTGAAGAGCAGCTCGGCCGGGCGCTGCCGAAACATGTTGAAGATGACTTGCAGCGTCGTCACGTTGGGGTATTCGATGGCTTTCAGGCCTTCCTCGACCTTCTCCACGCTTACGCCTAGGTGCTGAATTTTACCTTCTTCCTTGAGGCGGTCGAACACCTCAAAAATTTCGGGGCGGTAGTAGACCTCCGTGGGCGGGCAGTGCAGTTGCACGAGGTCGAGGGTGTCGAGACCCATGTTGCGCAGGCTGTCCTCCACAAAGCCGCGCAGGGCGGCGGGCTGGTAGGCTTCGGCGGTGTGGGGCTGGAGGCGGCGGCCGCACTTGGTAGCCACGTAGATGCGCTCGCCGCTGCGGCTGCGCACGAGGCGGCCCACGGCTTTCTCGCTTTCGCCATCGCCGTACACGTCGGCGGTGTCGATGAAGTTGATGCCCGCGTCTACGGCCGCGTTTAGGATGTGGTCGGCATTCTGGTGGCTGAAGGACTCGCCCCATTTGCCGCCCACCTGCCAGGTGCCGAGGCTGATTTCAGAGATGGAGAAGCCGGTTTTGCCGAGGGTGCGGTGATGCATGAGTGGTGGGTTTAAAACAAGAAAAGCGGGCCTAGGCCCACTTTTCTAACTCTGAAATGGACCTAGGGTTGCGGCTGGCGAGCCAGTTGCGCGGACTTTGCAGTCCGCGTTCGTCATAGGTGTTCGCAAACAAACGCGGACTACACAGTCCGCGCAACGGCTAAATCTTGCCCTCGCCCACGCACGTCACGCCAAACAGCTTGTTGGCCGACGCGATTTTCATCTCCACCGAAGTTAGCCCCAGCAAAATATTATTCACCACCGGGCTGAAGGGCCGCATGTTCGATGCCGCGTCTTTGCCCTTGAGGTTGTCGAGCTGACGCACGGTCCATATCATCGGAAATAGGCCGCCGTAGAGGTAGTAGTTGCTGATTTTGCGGAAGCCCGCCGTTTGCAGCACCTTGCGCAGCATCGGGATTTTGTAGCGCCGGTAGTGCCCTAGGTACACGTCGTGCCCGCTCCAGAGCGACTGAAACGCCGGCACCGTGATGAAGAAGTAATTATTATCGCCCACGCAGGCCGCCTTCACGCTTTGCAGCATGGCCAGGTCGTCTTCGATGTGCTCGAGCACGTCCATCATTATCACCAGCCCGTTCTCAATCGTGGCGGGAATACCGTGGACTTTCTCTATTTTCTGGCCCTGCGTCAAGGACATTTCCTCGGGCGAGTAGCCCGTATCGACGAGGTAGACCTTGCTGATGGCATCGCCGTACAGTTTTTCGAGCTCGATGGCGAAGAAGCCCGACCCCGACCCAATGTCCACGATGGTCAGCGGCTTACCACCGGCCAGCGCCTTCTTGGCGTAGTTCAGCAGCGGCAGCTTTTTGCTTTGATAATACCAATGCACGTGCGGGTCAACACCGGCTTCAAGTTCTTTTAAATCCATGCGACTAAGTAAATTCTTGCTTAAGTACAGTGTCGTAAATATAGGCCGCCCATTCACATCCCGGGTTTTCAGCGGCCTCACGAGCCGCTGCCGGGCCGTGGCCGCCGCAGTTAATAAGCTAGCTTACTGCGGGTAATGCCGAAAAATGCCGCCGGCCAGGGGCGTCCACCAGGCCGCCGGCTGGCCGCTCACTTTCAGGCCATTGTTGGCCCAGGTGTTGCAGGTATGCCAAAAACTGTACGCCCACTGGCCCTCGTAAAAGGCATCGTGGCCGGCGTAGGTGTGGCCCGGCAGGTACTGCACGCGGCCATCGGCCCCTGGCCGGAAGCTGCCCTGCACGTAGGCCACCAGCCTGGCGTATTGGGCCGGCGTGAGCTCGAGGCGCACGCAGGTGGGGCTGGGCCGCAGCTCCTGGGTCGTGCGGAAGGTGGTGTGCATGGCCGAAGTACCCAGGTGAAACGCCGCCCGAAAGGCAATCGGCAACGTTAAATCGCCCCAACCCGGAATGTAGAAAAAGCCCTTGTCGCCCCAGCCAAAGGCCAGGTAGTCGTAGCCCGCGCTGTCGCGGCTGGTGGTGTGCGCAAATTTTAGCTGCCGGCTCCAGTCCACTTGTGGGGTGCGCACGGGCAGCACTAGGTCGGTGTGCACGCCGTTGGGCGTGTAGAGGTACACCGGGATGCGCGGCCCACCCGACGGCACCGGCTCGGCCGCCACCGGCACCAGCGCCAGGCCAAACGCGGCGGCCACATACAGCAGCAGCACGGCCACGAAGCCACCTAGGGCGTAGCTGATAACTTTCAGAGTTTTGCGAAAGAAGGTGCTCATACCCGGCAAACATAGCGCCGCCGTAGGTCACTCCTCGCCCAGCCGCACCAAGCTCGCCGAATTCAGGCAATACCGCAGGCCGCTGGGCGCCGGCCCGTCGGGGAAAACGTGCCCTAGGTGCCCATCGCACGCGTTACAGCGCGCCTCGATGCGCTGCATGTGGTGGCTGTCGTCAAAGGCGTAGCGGATGGTATTTTTGGCCGCGGGCTGCGTAAAGCTCGGCCAGCCCGACATGGCGTGGTACTTCGTGGCCGCGTCGAACAGGCGGCTGCCGCACCCGACGCAGGCATACACGCCCGGCTCGTAGCTGCGGCAGTAGGCGTTGCGATACGGCGGCTCGGTCTCGTGCTGCCGCAGCACCGCGTACTGCGACGGTGTCAACTGCGCCCGCCACTCGGCCTCCGATTTTTCGACGCGGCAGGGCGGCTCGGGGTTGCTGTATTTGGCGTAGTAAACGATGTCTTTCCAGCGCAGCATAAGGTTGTAGAATTTCGCAAAAAAGCCCGGCTACGGAGCCAACCGGGCTCGGCAACTACCCTAGGGTTAGCGCGCTGGCACAGCCGCCGACCTTTTCCAACTTAGCAGCAGTACGCCGGCTACGACCAAAGCCGTACCCCCGATTTGAGCCACGAAAATCGGCTCGTGCAAAAAGAAGTGCGCCTGCGCTATCGTAGAAATTGGCCCGATGCCGCTGATAATAGCCACATTATTAGCCCCAATGCGTTTCAGGCCCTGCGATATCAGGAAGGAGGGCAACACGGTAGAAAAGATGGCCAGCCCCAGGCCGTAGCCCCACAGCGCGCGGCTCGCCGCCAGCACCTCGCCGTGTCCCGCCAGGGCGAAGTGGCTAAAAATACCGGCAGTAGCCGCCAGCATCGCGTAGGCCGTGAACTTAGTAGCGCCCACCACCGGAATCAGCCGCGCGCTGCCCGCGATGTACATGGAGTAGGTGACGGCGCACAACACCACCAAAATGCTACCTAGGTACAAGCCCGGCCCGGTGGTGTCAATCGCCAGCTCGCCGACGTAGGCGATGACGATGCCGAGGTACGTCAGCAGCAACGCACCCTTCTGCACGCCCGTGATGCGCTGCTTGAACACCACCGCGTTGAGGAACACCACAAAGCTGGGATACAAAAACAGCAGCAGCCGTTCGAGGCCCGCCGACACGTATTGCAGGCCGATAAAATCCAGCAGGCTGCTCACGTAATAGCCTAGCACGCCCAGCACTACCACGGCGGCCCACTGGGGGCGAGTCATGCGCACGTTGCTCTTTTTGCTTGATACGAGCAGGGCAATTACCCCGTAAAATGGCAGCGCAAACGCCATGCGCAGGGTCAGCAGCGTAAGCGCATCGGTGTGCGTGGCGCCAAACGCCAGCTTAACGAGGATGGCCTTGGTAGAAAACAAAATGGCACCTACCAGCGTGAGTATAAAGCCAATGAGTGGTAAGCCGGGCCGGGAGGAAGGAGTCATGCGGTTCTGCATAAAAAAGGCCGCTCCAATCAGATTGGAACGGCCTTTCAAAAATCAGCTTGGTAGCTTCCGTACTTACACCGCCACGCCGCTTTCCTGCAACTTAATGAGGTTCAGGGCCGAGCCAGCTTTGAACCAGCCAATCTGGCCTTCGTTGTAGGTGTGGTTTACCGTGATGAGGTCGGTGTCGCCGTCGGCGTGGCGCAGGCGCACTTGCAGCGGCTTGCCGGGGGCGAAGGTCGTGAGGCCGAGGATGTCGATTTGGTCGTCTTCTTCGATGAGGTCGTAGTCGGCCTTGTTATCGAAGGTGAGGCCCAGCATTCCCTGCTTCTTGAGGTTGGTTTCGTGAATACGGGCGAAGCTTTTCACCAGCACGGCGCGCACGCCGAGGTGGCGGGGCTCCATGGCGGCGTGCTCACGCGAGCTGCCTTCGCCGTAGTTCTCGTCGCCAATCACGATGCTGCCGATGCCCATGCTCTTGAGATTGCGGGCCGCCTGCGGCACGGGCACATAGGGCTCACCCTGGATGCCACTGGCTTTCACCGAGTTGGTTTCGCCGGTGAACGCGTTGGTGGCGCCGATGAGCATGTTGTTGGAAATATTGTCCAGGTGGCCGCGAAACTTCAGCCACGGGCCGGCCATCGAGATGTGGTCGGTGGTGCACTTGCCCTGGGCCTTGATGAGCACGCGCAGACCCACGAGGTCGGTGCCTTCCCACTGTTTGAACGGCTCCAACAGCTGGAGGCGGTCGGAGCTGGGGTCAACCAGCACCTGCACACCCGAGCCATCGGCGGCGGGCGCCTGGAAACCAGCATCTTCTACGGCGTAGCCAGCCGGAGGCATTTCCAGGCCGCGGGGCTCGTCGAGCTTCACGGGGCCGTTGGTGCCGGGCAGCGTGTCGGTGAGCGGGTTAAAGGTCAGGTCGCCGGCGATGGCGAAAGCCGTCACGATTTCCGGCGAAGCCACGAAGGCGTGGGTGTTCGGGTTGCCGTCGTTGCGCTTGGCAAAGTTGCGGTTGAAGCTCGTGATAATCGAGTTCCGGCGCTTGGGGTCGTCGGTGTGGCGGGCCCACTGACCGATGCACGGGCCGCAGGCATTAGCCAGCACCACGCCGCCCATTTCGGCGAAGGTGTCGAGCAGGCCGTCGCGGGCCACCGTGTAGCGCACCAGCTCCGAGCCGGGCGTGATGGTGAACTCGGCCGCTACGTGCAGGCCTTTATCCACGGCCTGCTTCGCTATCGAGGCCGCGCGGGTGATGTCTTCGTAGGAAGAGTTGGTGCACGAGCCAATGAGGCCCACTTCCAACTTCTCGGGCCAGCCGTGCTCCTTTACGGCGGCGGCAAACTGCGAAATCGGCCACGCGGCGTCCGGCGTGAACGGGCCGTTCACGTAGGGCTCCAGCGTGTTGAGGTCGATTTCGATGAGCTGGTCGTAGAACTGCGCGGGGTCAGCGTACACTTCATCGTCGGCGCGCAGGTGCGCGGCTTGCGCGCGAGCTAGGTCCGCAATTTCGGCGCGGCCGGTGCCACGCAGATAATCGCCCATCTTTTCGTCGTAAGCAAATACCGAAGTCGTAGCCCCGATTTCTGCGCCCATGTTACAGATGGTGCCTTTGCCAGTTGCCGAGAGGCTTTCCGCACCCTCGCCAAAGTACTCGACAATGGCGCCGGTGCCGCCTTTCACGGTCAGGATGCCAGCTACGCGCAGGATTACGTCTTTAGCCGAGGTCCAACCGCTCATTTTGCCGGTCAGCTTCACGCCAATCACTTTCGGGAATTTCAACTCCCAGGGCATACCAGCCATCACGTCCACGGCGTCGGCGCCGCCGACCCCGATGGCAATCATACCTAGGCCACCCGCGTTGGGGGTGTGCGAGTCGGTGCCAATCATCATGCCGCCGGGGAAGGCGTAGTTTTCCAGCACTACCTGGTGGATGATGCCCGCGCCCGGCTTCCAGAAGCCGATGCCGTATTTATTGGAAACCGAAGCCAGGAAGTCGTAGACTTCTTTGTTCTCGCTGTTTGCAATAACCAAGTCTTCAGTGGCGCCGTCCTTGGCCTGAATCAGGTGGTCGCAGTGCACGGTCGAGGGCACGGCCACTGTGGGCTTGCCGGCCTGCATAAACTGCAACAGGGCCATTTGGGCCGTGGCATCCTGCATGGCCACGCGGTCGGGGGTGAAATCCACGTAGCTCACGCCGCGTTGGTAGGCTTCGCCTACTTTGCCACCAAAGAGGTGGGCGTACAGGATTTTTTCGGTAAGCGTGAGCGGGCGGCCAACGGCCGTGCGGGCCGCTTCGATGCGCGAGCCGAGGCCCGCGTACACGGTCCGAATCATATCAAGGTCAAACGCCATAGGGAGGAGAGTGGGTTATTAGCTTAGGCGCAAAAGTAATTCGGCGGGTAAGCAATTGCTAGGAATTTGGTAATTTAAGACTATACTTAGAAGCTGTCCAAATAAAGTGGCTTGAGTCAGTCTACATATTTACGTACGTGCGCCTACAAGTGCTGAGCCAATAGCGGCCATTAATATAACTAAGGCGTTGCCTTGCTAGTTTCAAGCCTTCTATCTTGCCTCTTATGAAAGCTCTTTCGCTTGCGCTCCTAGGTACTACCCTACTGGCCGGCTGCAACTCTACCGCCACCTCTGGCTCGGCTGATACGCCGGCCGCTTCGGCTGCCGCGCTGCTTACGCCCGGCCCGTGGCGCGGCGAGCTGGCCATCCAGGGCCAGCAGCTGCCCTTCTTATTCGAAGTAAAAACCGAGGCCGGCAAGCCCGTCGTCTACCTCGTCAACAAAGGCCTGAACGGCGAGGAGCGTCTGCGCTGCGACGAAATTTCGGCGGCCGGCGACTCGGTTACCATCCGGCTGCACGTTTTTGATGCGGCGCTAGTGGTGCGCGCCGATGGCAAAAACAAGCTGAAAGGCACCTGGGTGAAATACGACGCTAAGACGCCCTACAGGGTGCCGCTGGCGGCGGCGGTGGGCCAGCAGCTGTTTCCTAATAGCACTTACAGTGGCAATATGCTTCCTGCATTTCACAAAGAAATACGGCATACCGCTATCTATAAGACTCAATTTAAAGGTTCTGATGGCGCTACTTATCCGGCAGTTGGCGTATTCAAATACGATTCGCTCAACGCTGATAAAATTAGCGGCACTTTCTTAACTTCAACTGGCGATTATCGCTACCTGAATGGCACAGTTAGACTCAATAAAGGCAATTCAGCTTTGGAACTGGTCTTGAGTACGTTTGATGGCAGCCACGCCTTTCTTTTCACCAGCTTAATCGATAAAGCTGATATAAGGAATCTTAACGGCGACTTCTACTCTGGCAAATCTGGCCACGAAACCTGGACCGCTACCCTCGACCCCAAGGCTAAGCTGCCCGACGCCGACACGCTCACCTACCTCAAGAAAGGCGAGTCGCGGCTGAATTTTAAGTTTCCAAGCGTGGTAGCGGGCAGCAGCATCTCCCCCACCGACCCCAAGTACCGGGGCAAGGTGGTCGTTATTCAGGTGCTGGGCTCGTGGTGCCCCAACTGCATGGACGAGACCAAGTTCCTAGCCCCTTGGTACGAGAAGAACAAGGCCCGCGGCGTCGAAGTCATCGGCCTAGGCTACGAGCGCATGCCCGAATATGCGCCTGCCGCCGCCCGCCTGCGCCAGCTGAAGGAGCGCCTCAACATGGGCTACGACTTGGCCGTGGCCGGTGTGGCCAACAAAGACTCGGTGGCTAAGTCGATGCCGCAACTCGCCAAATTCCTGGCTTTTCCCACCACAATCTTCCTGGATAAGAAAGGCGTGGTGCGCAACATCCACACCGGCTACAACGGGCCGGGCACGGGCAAGTACTACGCTGAAGAAGTAGCCAGCTTCAACCGCACCGTGGATAAGCTACTGAAAGAGTAGGCTCTAGGTGGCAAAAAAAAGAGGGAGGTGAACCGGCAACTGATTACGCTGCGGGTTCACCTCCCTCTTTCTTTGCCACCTAGGTAGACTACTGCCCCGCCAGCTGCGCGCTGGTGCGCAGGCTGAGCGGCGAAAAGGAGTACTGCGAGCCGCCGCCGCCGCGCATGCCACCCCCGCGCATACCGCCCATACCGCCGCCATAGCCGCCGCCCATGCCTCCGCCATTCATGGCGCTGTAGGGGTCGGAAGAGCTATCGGACTTGGGCATTTTGGGCTTCATACCCGATAGCGTGACGCCCACCGTAGCGGCCTGGCCGGTGGCCAGGGCCGGCACCCGGCGGTAGAGCATGCGCATGGGCACGGCCAGCTCGTAGATGAGGTTGCCTTGGGCGTCGAGGTCGATGGCGACCTTCACGCCGAGCTGCGACTGCGTATCGGTGAGCACGGGCTCTTTACTGCCCCGGAAATTGAGCAGCTCCATCTCCTTGGCGCCCAGCAGCACCTGGCGCAGGCGGGCCTGGTGCTCGGCCAGGCGCTCGGCGGCCGAGGGGCCCATGGCCCCGGCGGGGCGGTTGTTATCGCCCTTGGGCAGCGACTCTAGGTCGATGGCCAGCGGAAACCGGATGCCGAGCTGCTGCTGGTTGCGGCCCGTGGTATCGAGCCAGATAACCATGCCTAGGTACACAAACTTGGCCTGCGTGCTGGCATCGTTGGCCTTGAGGCGGATGTACATGGTGCGCGTGTCGTTGAGCACCTCGTATTGCAGCTTGCTGTTGCTGTCGTACTGGAGCGAGTCGGTCCACTCGGTGGCTTTGCCGTCGATGGTGGGCGGCGTGGCCACGAAGCGGCTTTTTATTTTGCCGGGTGGCACTTTGGGGCCGCCCGTGGGGGCCGCCGTGGGCTGGTGGGTGCCCATGCTGAGCAGGGCAAAGGCCGGCAGCAGCGCCAGCCAGGAGAATATGAAGCGCATAGAGTAGTGATTTCGAGCCGCGGTAGATTACAAAACTACGCCACCCTGGCAAGTCGGCGGTGAAGTAGCCTCGGCGCCCTCCCAACGCTGGGTTGGCCGCATTCTTGCCTAGGTGCCCGGTAGCTTGCGGCCCGCAGAGTAACCTTAGCGGTTGTTTTGCGTGTTTGCAGCTTCACCTAACCTCCACCTTATTCCTGCCCATGCCTTTTCCTTTTCTCCGCGCCGGGGCCATTGCGCTGCTCTTCCTACCCCTCGCTGGCCTGGCCCCGCGCCCGGCAGCCCACCCCGATGCCATTAGTAGCCCGCTGCAGGGTGCCAAGCCCGACCCGCAGGTGATTGCGCAGTTTGGGCTGTTCGAAAACCCCAAATTGCAGCAGTACATCGCGACCCAGGGCAAGAAGATGACGGCCATTTCGGACCGCCCCGGCGATTATGGCTTCACCATCGTCGATTCGCCCATTATCAACGCCTTCGCCACGCCCGACGGGCACGTGTATTTCACGCGCGGCATTATGGCGTATTTCAACAACGAGGCACAGTTTACGGGCGTGCTCGGGCACGAGCTGGGGCACATCACGGCCCGCCACGGGCAGAAGCAGCAAACCAAATCGACTATTGCCAGCCTAGGGCTGCTACTGGGCTCGGTGGTAGCGCCTAGCGTTATGCAGTCCATTGGGGGGCTTGCTCAGCAGGGAGCGAGTATTTTTCTGCTCAAGTACAGCCGCGCCGCCGAGAATGAGGCCGATGGCCTAGGGGTAAAATATTCTACTAAGGTTGGCTACGATGCGGCCCAGATGGCCGACTTCTTCCTGACCCTGGAGCGCACCGAAAAAGCCAGCGGCGGCGGCAGCACGCCGGGCTTTCTCTCCTCGCACCCCAACTCGGCCGACCGCTACCAGCGCGTGAAAGGCCTGGCCGCCCAGGCCAAGCAAGGCCTCGGCAACCGCACCCTCACCGTGAACCGCGACAGCTACCTGCGCTCCATCGACGGCCTGCCCTATGGCGAAGACCCGCGCCAGGGCTTCGTGGAGAGCGGCGTGTTTTACCTACCCGAGCAGAAACTGCGCCTGCCCGTGCCCAGCGGCTGGAAGACCCAGAATTCGACCGACCAGTTTCAAATGGCTGAGCCCAACGGCAAGGCGGCGCTCATCCTCACCTCGGCCGGCACGGGCACGCTCGATGCCGCCGCCCAGGCCTTGGTCAAGCAAGTGGGCCTGAGCAACCCTAGCTCGCAGCAAACGACCATCAACAGCTTTCCGGCCCTGGTGGTAGAAGGCGACCAGGCCGCCCAGGACCAGCAGAGTGCCCCGAACCACGTGCGCGCCTACCTCGTGCAAGACGGCAAGAGCGTGTACGCCCTCATCGGCCTGGCGCCCACTGCTTCGTTTGCTACCTACGCCCCACAGTTTGCCAACGTGGCCCAGGGCTTCCAGCGCCTCACTGAGACAAGCAAGCTCAGCCGCCAGCCCGAGCGCATCCGCATCAAAACCGCTACCGCCGCCACTACGCTCGCCTCGACCCTAGCCGCCAGCGGCGTAGCCAGCAGCCGCTACGAGGAGGTAGCCATTCTCAACGGCATGCAAACCAACGACCGCTTGAGCAAAGGGATGCTCTACAAAGTGGTCGCCAAATAAATCGCAGATTTAACGGATTGCGCAGATACGCCTGCTAAAGCAGGCTGACGATGCAAACGCAGGAGTGGCTTCGCCAACTCTTTTTACGAGCTAGCCGAAGGCTGCTCTGCGTTTGCATCGTCAGCCTGCTTTAGCAGGCGTATCTGCGCAATCCGTTAAATCTGCGATTTAGACGTTAAAGCGGAAGTGCATGATGTCGCCATCCTGCACCACGTATTCTTTGCCTTCTACGGCCATTTTGCCGGCTTCTTTAATTTTGACTTCGGTTTTATATTCTTGGTAGTCAGCGAGCTTGATTACCTCGGCCCGGATGAAGCCCTTCTCGAAGTCGGAGTGAATGACGCCCGCTGCCGCCGGGGCTTTGTCGCCGCGGTGCACCGTCCAGGCGCGCACTTCCTGCACACCGGCTGTGAAGTAAGTGATGAGGTTGAGTAACTCGTAGCTGGCCCGAATGAGCTTGTTGAGGCCCGACTCGGTAAGGCCGTACTCGCCCAGGAACATTTCTTTTTCCTCGGGGTCTTCCATGTCGGCAATCTGTTCCTCGATGGCGGCCGATACCAGCACCACCTGGGCGCCTTCGGCCTTCACGTGTTCGCGCAGGGCCGTCACGTGCTTGTTGCCATCGGTAGCGATGCTGGCCTCATCCACGTTGGCCACGTAGATAACGGGCTTGATGGTGAGCAGCTGCAAGTCGGCCACGGCCACCAGGTCGTCGGCAGTAGCGGGCACGGCGCGGGCGTTTTCGCCGGCTTCAAGCGCCGTTTTGAACAGCTGGAGGCTAGCTACTTCCTTTTTGGCAGCGGCATCGCCAGCTTTGGCGCTGCGCTCGCTCTTGACAAGCTTCTTATCAATACTCTCCAAATCTTTGATTTGCAGCTCGGTATCAATTACGTCCTTATCAAAGACGGGGTCTACGCCCCCGGCCACGTGCACGATGTTGGGGTCGTCGAAGCAGCGCACCACGTGGATGATGGCATCGACCTCCCGAATGTTGGCCAGGAATTTATTACCTAGGCCCTCGCCCTTGCTCGCGCCCTTCACTAGGCCCGCGATGTCCACAAACTCGATGATGGTGGGCAGCACGCGCTTGGGGTTCACGAGGGCTTCCAGGATTTGGAGGCGCTCGTCGGGCACGGTGATAACGCCCACGTTGGGCTCTATCGTGCAAAAAGGATAGTTGGCCGACTCGGCCTTGGCGTTAGATAAAGCGTTGAAAAGCGTGGATTTGCCGACATTCGGCAGGCCGACAATACCGCAGCGGAGGCCCATTTGAGTGAGTTATGAGTTGTGAGTGATGAATTGTGAGTTACCCACAATGCGGGGGCAAAGGTACGGCCGGGGCCGTGGTAGCAGGCACTGCCCCGGGCCAGCACAAAAATGCGCCGCTACCCGGCGGGGCAGCGGCGCACAGTGGCTGTTTCGTTTATGAGTAGTGTTTTGTTCGTAGTTGGTCAGTGCGTTAGTAGGTGCTGTCGCCTAGGTCGGCGGCGGGCTGGGGTGGCTGCTGGGCCTCGGGGCGGGCGGGCTGCTCGCCTTCAAAAGCGGGGCGCGGGCGGTCAAGCTCGGCTACTTCCTCAGCGGTCAGCAGTTCGTCGCGCACGTAGTCCACAGCATCGTGCAGGGCGTCAATAAACTTGTTAAAATCTTCTTTGTAGAGGAAAATTTTGTGTTTTTCGTAGCTCGCCGGCCCATCGGGGTCGCTGCCGGGGCGGCGCTTGCTTTCGGTGATGGTGAGGTAGTAATCCTGGCCGCGCGTGGCCTTCACATCGAAGAAATAAGTGCGCTTGCCCGCCTTCATGCGGTGGGAATAAATTTCTTCCTGGTCTCGGGGGTAACGGTCGTCCACAATTGAAGTGTTAAAAAGCGAAAAGCTTATTTGGAGTAATTAAATCGCAACAATGGCTTACAAATATAAAACCAAATTTGATGAGCGCTACACGCAGTGTAAAAGCCCACTGCCGGGCCGTAACCAGGAGCTTATACTGAAGGTTTCATCTTCAGGAAATAAACGGAAGCCAGCGCAGTTGGGAAAGCAATAGATTTGTAGTAGTCACTGGTAATAAATTTCTTACGCTATATATGCCTACCTCAGCGCTTGACCTAGCAGCCATCCATTCCTTTGAGAACCTCGAGCTACTGGCCCGGCAGCTGGTCGATGGCTTTATTACGGGGTTGCACCAGTCGCCCTACCACGGCTTTTCGGTTGAGTTCAGCGAGCACCGCCTATATAATCCCGGCGAGAGCACCCGGCACATCGACTGGAAGGTGTTTGCCCGCACCGACAAGCTCTTTGTGAAGCGCTACGAAGAGGAAACCAACCTGCGCGCCCACCTACTGCTCGATGTGAGCCCGAGCATGTACTACCCCGCGCCGGGCCACGATAAGCTGAAATTTGCGGTGCTGGCGGCGGCGGCCCTCACCACGCTGCTGCAGCGCCAGCGCGATGCGGTGGGCCTCGTCACCTTCGGCGAGCAGATAGAGCTGCAAACGCCCGTGCGCTCGACCACCGCCCACCGCCACACGCTGCTGCTGGCGTTGCAGCAGCTACTTGAGCGCCCCGCCCCGGCCCCCGGCACCCGCCGCCCCACCGCGGCCACCGACGTGGCCGGCGTGCTACACACCATTGCGCAGCAAATCCCGAAGCGCTCGCTCGTCATCGTGTTCAGCGACATGCTGGGGCGCGGCGCCCAAGCGCAGGAAGCCGCCCTGGCCGCCTTGCAGCACCTGCGCCACCAACACCACGAGGTACTACTTTTCCACGTTCTAGACCGCGCCACTGAGTCGGATTTTGACTTTCAGGACCGCCCCTACATTTTTGAGGATGTCGAAACGGGCGAGGAAGTGCGCCTGCAGCCCGCCCAAGTGCGCGAGCAGTACCGCGTGGCCATGCGGCAGTTTGAGGAAGACCTGGCCCTGCGCTGCGGGCAGCTGAAAATCGATTTTGTGCCCGTCGATGTGCGCGAGCCCTTCGCCAAAGTTCTCTACGCCTACCTCATTAAGCGCGGCAAAGCGCGCTAATTTTCATGTTTGCCACCTATTTTTTCGGGGCCCTGTTCCTGCTTTTCCTAGATGCCTTGCTGGCGCTGGTCACCATGTACATCGCCTACTCGCACGGCCACTCGCGCTGGAAGTGGTTTTTGCTGGGCCTGGTCCTGCCGTTCCTCTCCATCTTCATCGCCTTAGGCGTGGCCATCCGCGACGAGCGCCGGGCCGAAGCGGCGCGGGGCGGCGCACCCAAGCCAGTACCCGAGCCCGGCGAGTTTTAAGGTTTTTGACGGGTCTTCGAGTAGCTTAAAAACTGCCGGTCCTTGCGAGCATCTTGCGCATCAAGCAAGGACAGAAGGCCGTACTTTCGCGGCAGTTTTTAACCGGCTGGGTTGCCCGGCATTTTTGCTTTTTGTATGTACCAAGTATTGTTGATTCTCCACTCGTGGGGGCGCTGGTTTGTGTTGGGGGCGGGCTTGCTGGCCGTATTCCGCGCCTATGGGGGCTGGACCGGCCGCCGGCCATTTACGAAAGGTGACAACGGTATCAGCGCGGCATTTTCGGGCTTTATGTGGCTGCAAGTCATCATTGGCCTGGGCCTTTACTTTGGCCTAAGCCCGGTGGGCCTCAAGGCGATGAAGGTGGCCGGCGCCATGAAGGACCCCACCATTCGCTTCTTCGGTATGGAGCACGTGGCCGTGATGATACTGGCCGCCATCTTGGCACAAGTGGGCCGCATCGCCCTCAAAAAGGCCCCGAGCGACACGCTCAAGCACAAGAAAGCCTTCATCTACTTCGGCATTGCCTTGCTGTTGGTACTGCTTATGATTCCGTGGGGCATCTGGAACCCCGCCCGCCCCCTATTCCGCCCCTAGACCGCAGATTTAACTGATTTAACGGATTGCGCAGATACGCCCGCCTGCGGCGGGCTGACTATGCTAGCGCAAGGGTGGCTTCGCCAGCTTTGCAACGGTATTCATTGGTGTATTTGCAGACAGATAGGTAAAAAGAAAAGGCCACTTCCCAGTGGCCTTTTCTTTTTACCCACGAGCACGCTAAAGAACAAGGCTATAAAGTGTCGAAGCTGCTCCCACGCATCACACGGATAGTCAGCCCGCCGCAGGCGGGCGTATCTGCGCAATCCGTTAAATCAATTAAATCTGCGGTCTAGATGGATTGTCCGCCGGAGGCTTCTAGGCGTTGGGCGGTTACCCAGCGGGCTTCGTCGGTGCAGAGGAAGGCCACTACCGGGCCAATGTCGTCGGCCAGGCCCACGCGACCTAGGGCCGTAAGCGCCACAATGTGGTCTTGAATTTCCTGATTGTCGCGCACGCGGCCACCGCCAAAGTCGGTGGCGATGGCGCCGGGCGCTACAATGTTGACGGCGATGCCACGGGCACCCAGCTCCTTGGCTTGGTACTTGGTGAGCGTCTCCATAGCCGCTTTCATGCTGGCGTAGGTCGAAGAGCCGGGGTAAATAATGCGCGTCAGGCCCGACGAGATATTGATGATGCGGCCACCATCATTGAGCAGCGGCAGCGCCTGCTGCGTCAGGAAAAACGGGCCTTTGAAATGGATGTTCAGCGCCTGGTCAAACTGCTCCTCCGTTGTTTCGGCAAACGGCGCGTACAGCCCAGTGCCGGCGTTATTGATGAGAAAGTCGAACCGGTCGGCGGCGAAAGTATTGCGCAGCGCCGCCCGTACCTGCTCAAAAAAAGCGCCGAAGGTGCTGACGCGGGAAGCATCGAGCTGCAAGGCCACCGCCTGCCGACCTAGGGCCGCAATCTCGGCCACTACGCCGGTGGCCTCCGCCTGCTGCGTGTGGTAGGTCAGGATAACGTCGATACCCTTTTGGGCGAGGTTCAGGGCCATGCTTTTGCCCAGGCCACGGCTGCCGCCGGTGACAAGCGCGATTTTGGAAGTACTCATCGGAAGAAATTGCTTGAGTGAATTAACAAGGCAAAGGTCTCGCTCCCGGTAAGCTAGCGTATGGTGAGTAGTTCAGTCTTTTTGGTGAGTACTTCCGCCTCGGCCACCAGCTCGCGCTGCTCGGCGCGGACCTGCTCGCGGTACTGCTTAGGCGTGCAACCGCCCGCAAAGCGCTTAAAAAACTTGGTAAAATTGGCCGGGTCGTAGGTGAGCGTGGCCGCGATGGCGGCCACGGGCTGGTCGGTATCGCGCAGCAGCCCCTGCGCCACGGCCAGGATGCGCAGCTGATAATCGTGGCAGGGCGCGTGGCCCGCCACGAGCTTAATCGTGTTGCTGAGGTGCGTGGGGTGCAGGCACAGCAGCCCGGCAAAGTCGCGGATTTCGAACATCTCGGTGGCGCGGCCCGCTACTAGGTCGGCCAGGTGCCGGTCGATTTCGCGCAGGTAATCAGCGTATATCTCGTGTTGGCGGGCCATTATTTTCCTGGGAATAACTAGCGTAGACATGTGCAGGCACTAAATAGGCGGTGAAATCTTCTTTCGGCAAGTAAGAATACACCAGACGCGGGGCGGGGCGATTTACTTTTAACCAACCAAGTCATCGACAGCCGCTCATTGCCCAGCCCTATGCCCACCGACTTTCTTGCCAGCGCCCACAAACAATTTGCCTATTACCAACTGCTTGGCGAGCAGGCCATGGCGCAAATTTCCGACGACAAGCTATTCTGGCAGCCTAATGCGGCCAGCAATAGCATCGCTACCATCGTGAAGCACTTGTGGGGCAATATGTTGTCGCGCTGGACTGACTTCCTCACCACCGACGGTGAAAAGCCCTGGCGCGCCCGCGAAGCCGAGTTCGACAACGACCTCACGACCCGCGCCGAAGTGCTGGCCCACTGGCACGCTGGCTGGCAGTGCCTCTTCGCCGCCCTAGGTGCCCTCACACCCGCCGACCTGACCCGCACCATCTACATCCGCAACCAGGGCCACTCCGTGCTGGAGGCTATCAACCGGCAGCTGGCGCACTACCCTTACCACGTGGGCCAAATCGTATTCCTGGCTCGACTGGTAGCCGATGAGAACTGGCAGTCGCTGTCGATTCCGCGCGGTAATTCGGCGGTGTATAATGCCGAGAAATTTGCCAAGCCGCCGCATGAGGAGCATTTTACGGACGAGAAGCTGAAGCCCTAGATAGACATAAACGTCGTTGACAGACCGTTTGATTCTCGTAACTTTGCGGCATGGCCCCGCTCACGACCCTCGAAGAGTTTTACCGCATCAAAATAGACTACCTGCCCGACAACCTGCGCCAGGACATTGGGCATTTCAACGTGTTTCGGCTCGATGACTTTGTGGGACCTAGGGCACATACTATGCCCTACAGCCGCAAGGATTTTTATAAAATCACGCTGGTGTCGGGGCGCAGTAACTACCACTTTGCCGACAAGACGATAGAGCTGCGCGGCCACGCGCTCTTTTTTGCTAACCCGCTGGTACCCTACCACTGGGAGCCGCTCGACGAAGACCAAACGGGGATTTTCTGCATTTTTACCGAGGCTTTTTTGCAGCGGCAATTGAGTACGATGCCCCAGGAGCTGCCGATGTTCAAGCCCGGTGGGCAGCCGGTGTACATGCTGAACAATGAGCAAGTAACGGCCCTGCGCCCGCTGTTTGAGAAGATGCTAACGGAGCTACATTCCGATTACATCTACAAATACGACCTGCTGCGCACTTACACAATGGAGTTATTGCACAGCACATTAAAGCTTCAGCCCGCCACTACCCTCTACCACGACAGCACGGCGGCTACGCGCATCGCCTCGCTGTTCACGGAGCTGCTGGAGCGGCAGTTCCCGATAGAGTCGCCGGGGCAGCGGGTGCGGCTGCGCAGCGCCGAGTCGTTTGCCGGCCAATTGGCCGTGCACGTCAACCACCTCAACCGCGCGCTCAAGAACGTGACCGGCAAAACCACGACCCAGCTCATTGCCAGCCGCCTAGTGCAGGAGGCCCACGCCCTGCTCAAGCACACAGCCTGGAACGTGGCCGAAATCAGCTACTGCCTGGGTTTTGAGGAGCCGGCGCACTTCAGCAACTTTTTCCGCAAGCAAACCGGGGTGGCGCCCTCAACGGTGCGGGCTGTTTGATTTTCGCAAGCATTGGTTTGAACCGGGTAAGCCAGTCGGCGGGCGGCAGTAGTTGTTTTGCATTGTCAAAAACGCAAAACTATGAGCACTCCCAAAACCTGGTTTGTGACCGGCGCCTCGCAGGGCCTGGGCCTGACCTTAGTAAAACGCCTGCTGCGCGAAGGCCACCGAGTGGCCGCCACCTCGCGCAGCCAAGAAACTCTGGCCCAAGCGGTAGGTACCACCTCGGCCGCCTTCCTGCCGCTGCAAGTAGACCTAGGCGATGATGGCAGCGTGCAAGCCGCCATTGCCCAAACTATCAGCACCTTCGGCCGCCTCGATGTGGTGGTAAATAACGCGGGCTACGGCATCGGCGGCAGCATCGAAGAGCTGAGCGAGGCCGAAACGCGCCAGGTATTCGACGTCAATGTATTCGGCACGCTCAACGTGTGCCGGCAGGCGCTGCCGCACTTGCGCCAGCAAGGCGCGGGGCACATTATCAACATTTCGTCCATCGCGGCGCTGGCCGGCGCCACGGGTTGGGCCGTGTATTCGGCCACCAAGGCGGCTGTGAGCGCCTTCACCGAAGGGCTAGCGCAGGATGTGGCCAGCTTCGGCATTAAGGCCACGGTGGTAGAGCCGGGCGGGTTTCGCACCAATTTCCTTACCGCCGAGTCGCTGACCCTGCCGCAGCAGCCCATCGCGGCCTATGCAGACGTGCGCGCCTCGCACGCCCGCTACCTCGCCCTGAATGGTGCCCAGGGCGGCGACCCCGAAAAAGCCGCGGCCGCCATCATCCAACTCGCCGCCGAGGCTAATCCGCCCCTGCACCTGCTGCTCGGCCCCGACGCCTACCAACGCGCCACGCAAAAGCTCGATGTGCTGCGCCAAAATTTTGAAGCCTGGCAACCCCTCACCCTTTCTACCAGCTTCGAAGCGTAGCGGCTGGCCGGGTGCAGCCCAGGAGTTGGCAGGGAGATGTCGGGCGTTAGTCGAGCATTTTTTTTGGCTTGCAACTACGGTAAGCCGTGTGGTATCGCGTCTATAGTACTAGTCATCGTCCCATCTACCTCTCTCCGTTATGCTGTATCTGTTCGGCCGCCTCGCTTTGAGCGATTCTCTTTCTTACCACGAAGATTTCCAAACTGATGACTACCAAGAAAATATGGTTCGTAACCGGGGCCTCGAAGGGCCTGGGTCTCACGCTCGTACGGCAGCTGTTGGCCGCCGGCTACGCCGTAGCCGCCACCTCCCGCAATCTGGCCGAGCTAACGCAGGCTGTGTCGGCTGCGCCTGACCAGTTCCTGCCCCTGCACATGGACCTAGGCAACGAGGCCAGCGTGCAACAAGCGATTGAAGCCACCATCCGCACCCTAGGCGGGCTCGATGTAGTAGTAAACAACGCTGGCTACGGCCAGCTCGGCGGCCTCGAAGAACTAACCGACCAGGAAGCTCGCCAGAATTTTGAGGTCAATGTTTTCGGCCTGCTCAACGTGCTGCGCTACGCCACGCCGCACCTGCGGCAGCAGCAAAGCGGCCGGGTGTTCAATATCTCCTCGGTGGGCGGCTACACCGGCAATTTCCCCGGCTGGGGCGTGTACTGCGGCACCAAGTTCGCGGTGGCCGGCCTCACCGAGTCGTATGCGGCTGAAATGAAGGATTTTGGCGTGCACGCCACGGTGGTGTACCCCGGCTACTTCCGCACCGATTTTCTCACCGGCGGCTCGCTTGGCACGCCCAAGAACCCCATCGCCGCCTACCAGGCCGTGCGCGACTCGCAGGCCGTCCACGAGCAGCAAATCAACGGCAACCAGCCCGGCGACCCGGTCAAAGCAGCCGAAGTACTCATCCAGGTCAGCGAGGCCGAAAACCCGCCCGTCCACCTGTTCCTGGGTGAAGATGCCAACCAGATAGCCGCCCAGCAAATAGCCACCGTGCAGCACGATTTGCAGCAGTGGCAGGCCGTAACGAGCGCGACGAATTTTGCGGTGGAGGCGTAGTACGAGCTCTAGAGCGCAGAATCGGTAGCGGCTCTAGGATGCGAGGCAGCTAAAAATAGTCTGTCATGCTGAGCGCAGCCGAAGCATCTCTACCGCTTCGTTGAACGGTATTGCAATGAAGCAGTAGAGATGCTTCGCTACGCTCAGCATGACAGACGTAAAAAGGCCGCCGCTGAAGCTTCAGCGGCGGCCTTTTTACTACCTAGGGCTACTAACAATTATTGCCCGAGCACGATGGCAAAAATCAGCGGGGCCACGATGGTGGCGTCGCTTTCGATGATGAATTTCGGCGTTTTCTCGCCCAACTTGCCCCAGGTGATTTTCTCGTTGGGCACGGCGCCCGAGTAGCTGCCGTAGCTGGTAGTAGAGTCCGAAATCTGGCAGAAATAGCCCCAAAGCGGCACCTCGTGGCGCTGCAAGTCCTGGTGCAGCATGGGCACCACGCAGATGGGGAAGTCGCCGGCAATGCCGCCACCAATCTGGAAGAAGCCTACTTTGCTTTCGTGGGTGGCGTTGTTGGTGTACCAGTCGGCCAAATACATCATGTACTGGATGCCGGTTTTCATGGTATGCACGTTCTTAATGTCGCCCGTGATAACATGGCCGGCGTAAATGTTGCCGAGCGTCGAGTCTTCCCAACCGGGGCAGATGATGGGCAGGTTTTTCTCGGCCGCGGCCAGCATCCACGAGTCTTTGGGGTCAATCTGGTAGTACTGCTCCAACTCGCCCGACTTCAGAATTTGGTAGAAGAACTCGTGGGGGAAGTACGCCTCGCCGGCCTTATCGGCCTGCTCCCAAAACTTCAGTACCGTGTGCTCGATGCGGCGCATGGCCTCCTCTTCGGGGATGCAGGTATCGGTCACGCGGTTCATGTGGCGCTTCAGCAGCTCGTGCTCGTCGGCGGCGGTGAGGTCGCGGTAATGCGGCACGCGCTCGTAGAAGTCGTGGGCTACGAGGTTGAAGATATCTTCTTCGAGGTTAGCGCCCGTACAGCTGATAATCTGCACTTTATCCTGGCGAATGAGCTCAGCTAGTTGAATACCCATTTCGGCGGTGCTCATGGCCCCGGCCAGGGTAATCATCATTTTGCCGCCGTCGGCGAGGTGCTTGTTGTAGCCATCGGCCGCGTCGATGAGGGCAGCGGCGTTGAAGTGGCGGTAGTGGTGCTTGAGGAAATTGGTGATATGCATGGGAGTAGGTGTTTAGACCTTTAAAAGCGCTTGTCATTGCGAGCGTAACGAAGCAATCGCAGTTGAACGGAACCCGAACGGCTCGTCTTTATGCAATTGCTTCGCCGCGCTCGCAATGACAAACGGGAAGAACGAAAAAGGGATTACGCCGGCTCGGCGATAATCAAATTGTGATTGGTATAAATGCAGATGTCGGCCGCAATGTGCAGGGCGTCTTCCACCATTTGGCGGGCCGTGAGGTGCGGGGCGTGCTTCTTGAGAGCCAGCGCGGCGGCCTGCGCGTACATGGCGCCGCTGCCGATAGCAGCCACGTCCATATCGGGTTCCAGCACGTCGCCGGTGCCGCTCACGATGAGTAATTCGTCCTTATCACAGACCACCATCATGGCTTCGAGCTTGCGCAGGTACTGGTCTTTGCGCCAGTCTTTGGCCAGCTCGATGGCGGCGCGCTTGAGGTTGTTGCCGTAGGCGGCGAGCTTCTCCTCGAAGCGGTCGAGCAGCATAAAGGCATCGGCGGTGGAGCCGGCAAAGCCGGTCACGACCTTGCCGTCGTTGAGCTGGCGCACTTTGCGCACGTTGTTTTTGGCCACGGTCTTATCCATCGTAGCCTGGCCATCGGCCCCTAGGGCAATCTGGCCATTATGGCGCACGCCAAGCACGGTTGTGGAGCGAATTTTTGGAAGCATGGGGCAAAAATACATCTCTTTCGGTGGGCAAGCCGTGCGCCGGCGATTTGCTAAATCAATAAAAAAAACGGTCCGGTTGTGAAACCGAACCGTTTTTCAGGCACTAGGGCCACGCTGTGCGCGCCCAGCGGCTTAAGCCTAGGAAAGCACCTTCTCAAGCTGCGGGACAGGGCTAGCCAGCGGAACTCGCCGCGGTTTCAGGCGGCCCATACCCCATTTGAAAAACCGTATCCACAGGCCACGCTGCCGCTCCAGCAACAGGCCTATCACACCGGCAACCAGTGTGATACCAATGATAGCCAGCCACATTTGCCCCATGTCATTCATGCGCCAGCCAAACACCGCTCGCCACAGTATCAGCAGAGGATAGTGCAGAATGTAGAGCGGAAAGGATAAATCGGCCACGGCCCGGAAGGCGCTTACCCATCCGCGCTCGGCGCTGGTACTGGCGCTTGCCGCGGGCAAAAACCACACTGCCAGGGCAAACAGCACCCCAATAACCCAGTCGCTCACAAACTGATTAGCATAGAAGAATGGTTTGTAGCCCACCACATAGGGAAAGCCTGGCAGGTTGGTGACAACGAGCCCGGCAACGAGCGTAAACCCAAAAACAAGCACCCAGGCGGTACCCACCGCCACCCGCGGCGTGGGCAGCCGATAGGCCGCAAAGCCCAAGAGCCAGATGGGCAGCAGCAGCAGAATTTTTGGCCCCGCAATAAGGCACGCAATGAGCGGAAGCAACAGTGATTTTACCTGAGCCCCACGGTAAAACCAAAGCCCAAAGATGGTGTAGTACCAGAATTCGTAGCTCAGCGACCACAACGGGTTGTTGATAGGCGGCGAGGCGGAAAACAGCCCAATCTCGTTGCAAAAGGCGAGGCACAGGGCGTAGCGGGGCACCGGATTGCCGCGGGTGTACTCAGCGGCCAGCTCGGGGGTGAGCTGGTGCACCAGCACCTCTATTATCGCCGTAATGAACAGCGCGGGCACCACCATGGAGTACAGGCGGCTTAGCCGGGCCACGGCATACTGCCGGGGGCCGCGGTTGTTGCTGGTAGTGGTGTAGGCAATGAGGTAGCCCGAAAGCACGAAGAATACGATTACCGCGGCATGCGATAAGTCGTTGAACAGCGCAACCAGCCTGGGGTAGGCATCGAGCCACTGGTAGAGGGCGTGGTAAACCAGCACCGTAAGGGCTGCCAACATGCGCATACTATCAAGAAAAATACTGGCACCACCGCCAACCGTCCGGGCCCTAAGTTTACTCATGAGGCGAAAATCTTTAAAAGATTATATATTATTTAAAAAAGTTAATCTGTGCTCAAGAATACACAACAGTAGTTAGTAAAGATTCCATTCTCATTATTAATATTTTAACACAAGCTGATAATTACCCAATGGATAAGCTTTATTATTTTTTTACTGCGCTGCTTTAAATTCACCTAGGGCTAAAAGCAAAGGGGATAGCTGCTTGCGCGGCTATCCCCTTTGCTTACTAAACGCTGAGCAGTGCTGCTTAGAATTTTACTTGCAGCTTGGCAAACAGCATCCGGCCATTCGAGCCCATTTGCACGGGGTCCCAGGCGCCGCCGGTTTCGGTTACCAGGGGGTTGAAGAAGCTGGGGTACACGTTGAAGAGGTTGGAGCTGCCCAGTGACAGGCGCAGCTGGTTGGTGAGGGCGTAGCTCAGGGCCACGTCGGTGGTGAGGCGCTGGCCGTAGTTTTCGGGGTTGCCGTCGTAATCAATCAGCTTGATACCGCCGAACTGCACGAAGCGCACCAGCGCGCCGAAGCGCCCTAGGTTGTAGTCGAAGGTCAAGTTGATTTTGAAGGGCGGCGCCGAGGCTTTCACAAACGCCTGCTCGCGCTTGCCGAAGAAGGTTTCCTCCTTACCCGCCAGGCCCGGCGTGGTTTTCACGCTGGTTACCAGCAGGCGGTTGAGGTTGGCGGCCAGCGTGGTGCTGAGGCGGCCGTTGCCCACGCCTATTGTATTGGCCAGCACGGCGTCGAGGCCCCAGGTGGTGGTGGAGGCGGCATTGGCGAAGAACTGCGCCTGCCCGACCCCTAGGTTGGTCAGCGTTGTCCCAATGATATTATCGTCGTCGCCGAACGTGCCGGTGAGCACGATGCGGTCCTTGATGTGCATGTAATAGCCATCCACGGTGAAGGTCAGAATCGACCCGGCCCGGCCCGTAAAGCCCACGCTCGCCGACTGCGAGCGCTCTTGCGTGAGGGCCGGAATACCCACGGCCCGCGACACCGCCCCGTCGTTGCGGTCGAGCAGAATATCGACCGGCACCCCGCCTACTACGTTGGTAAACACGGTGTTGAAATTAATCTGCGCCAGCGAAGGCGCCCGAAAACCAGTGCTGAGCGTACCGCGCAGCGAAAAATCATCGCCCAGCTTGAGGCGCGTGGCCACTTTACCGGTAACGTTGTTGCCAAAGTCGCTGTAGTTTTCGTAGCGCACCGCGCCTTCCAGCAGCAAGGCTTTGGTAATGTTGAGCTCAGCATCGGCGTACACGCCCACGTTGTTGCGGCGGGCATTTACTTCGTTGCGGGGCTGGAAGCCGGGAAAGCCCTGCGCCCCGGCCGCCACCCCGGTGCCGGGCGCGTAGTTGCGGTACGAGCCCTCCTCACCCGCAAAAAGCGAGTACCACTCGGTGCGAAACTCGCTGCCAAACGCCAGGTTCAGGCCCTGGGCCACGGCCTTGAAATTGCGGCTCACGCTGAAGTTCACCACATCTTGCTGCAGCTGGAAGCCGCCCGCGTCGAAGCTTCTGGGCGAAGCGGCCCCTAGGCTAGCATTCAGCGAGTTGCGCACGCCGTACTGAAAACGGTTCGAGCCGAAGCTATTGCTCAGGTCCACGTCCCAACCCCCAAAATTGCCGCGTAGCCCCGCTACCCCCTGGGCATCGAAAATGTTGCTGCTGATGATGGGGTCGAAGCCGTTGGGGTAGAGCGTGGCGTTGCTGCGCGGGTTCGGGATGGTATTGCCGTTGTCGTCCGTAATGGTTGGAAAGCGCGTGTAGGCGTAGGCATCGCCCCGGCGCACGTTGAAACCGCCGAACGCGTAGGCGTACATATTCTCGTTCAGCGGCAGCTTGCTGTTGAGGTAAGCCGACGTGTTGTAGGCCTTGGGGTCGCCGTACTCGCGGCGCTGAATACCGTCGGGGGCCGGCACGTTGGCGCGCTGGGTATGCTCGCGCTGGTTGAAGTCGGCCGTCAGGTTTATGTAGCCGCCCTCCCCCACGCCGATGCCGTAGTTGAGGTTGGCATTGAGGTTACCACCGTCGAAGGTCTTGTCATCGAAGCGATACTTGGCGGTGTACGCGGCGTAGTTGACGTTGGCGGTCAGCTCCTTGGTGCTGGTTTTGAGCACGATGTTAATAACGCCCGCAATGGCATCGGAGCCGTACTGCGCCGACGCGCCATCGCGCAGAATCTCGATGCGCTCGATGCTGGCCGCCGGAATCGTGTTCAGGTCGGTGCCCGTGTTGCCGCGGCCGCGCGTACCGAAAAGGTTGACGAGCGACGACTGGTGCCAGCGCTTGCCGTTCACGAGCACCAGCGTCTGATCGGGACCTAGGCCGCGCAGCGTGGCCGGGTCGGTGTGGTCGGCCCCGTCGGCCCCGGTCTGGCGGTTCGAGTTGAAGGAGGGCGCCACAAATTGCAGCAGCTGGTTGACGTCGAGCTGGCCGGTTTTGGCCGTTACCTGCTGCACGTCGATAATATCGACCGGCGAGGGCGAGTCCGTAACCGTGCGGTTGAGGCTGCGCGAGCCCACCACCTGCACGCCTTCGAGGGTCGTGCTGTTCTCGGCCAGCCGCACCGCAATGGGGCCGCCCGCGGGGCTCACTTCCTGGGTAGCGTAGCCTAGGGCCGTTACTTGCAGCCGGGGCTGGGCAGTGCGCGCCCGCAGCACAAAGCGGCCGCTGGCATCGGTGCCCGTACCGTTGTTGGTTCCTTTCTCGACTACCGTGGCCCCAATAACGGGCTTACCAGCCGCGTCCAGCACCTGGCCCGACAGCGTTTGACTCTGCGCAAATGCTGCGCTACTCGCCAGCACTAATGGGAATAACAGTAGACTATGCTTCATTTATCCTGGAATTATGATGATAAACGCAAATATAGACTGTTTCCCAAACCACCTCCTACGAAGGAGTCAGATTACCCATAAAAACAAAAAATCAGCCAGTAAGGGCTGATTTTTTGTAGTCTAGCTGCTAGTTATCAGCAGTACTAATCCAACTTAGGCTCAGATGAGCATGCGCATGGGGTCTTCGAGCAGGGCTTTTACCGTTTGTAGGAAGGCCGCGCCGGTAGCACCGTCTACTACGCGGTGGTCGCAGGAGAGCGTCACCTTCATAATGTTACCGATAGCTAGCTCACCGTTTTTCACCACGGCGGTTTGCTTGATGCCGCCCACGGCCAGGATGCAGGCATCGGGCGGGTTGATGATAGCGGTGAATTCGTCGATGCCGAACATGCCTAGGTTCGAGATAGTGAAGGTGCTGCCCTCCCACTCGGCGGGCTGCAGCTTCTTGCTCTTGGCTTTGCCGGCCAGCTCTTTCACCTCGGTGGCAATTTGGGCCATGCCTTTGCCATCCGCATTGCGGATAACGGGCACCAGCAGGCCTTCGTCCACAGCTACGGCTACGCCGATGTTGATTTGCTTGTTCTGGCGAATCTTATCACCGAGCCACGACGAGTTGATGACTGGGTGCTGCTTCAGCGCGACGGCGCAGGCCTTGAGCACCATGTCGTTGAAACTTAGCTTCACCGGCGACAGCTCGTTGAGCTTCACGCGGGTTTCCATGGCCTTGTCCATCAGGATTTCCATCGTGAGATAGAAATGCGGGGCCGTGAACAGGCTTTCCGACAAACGACGGGCAATCACCTTGCGCATCGACGATACGGGCGTGTCGGTGTAGGTGCCTTCGGCCGCAGCGGGCGCGGGGGCCGGCGCAGCGGCGGGCTTAGCAGCCGCCTGGTCGGGCAGGGCAGCCTGGATGTACTCGCTAGGTGCCTGGGCAGCAGGAACCGCCGCTGCAGCCGCAGCCTGGGGCTGAGCGTTTTGCAGGTCGCGGGCCACGATGCGGCCGTTTTCGCCCGAGCCTTTTACCTGGCGCAGGTCTACGCCTTTGTCTTTGGCAATGCTTTTGGCGAGCGGCGAGGCCAGCAGTCGGCCGTTGCTGTCGGCCTGGGGAGCGGCGGCGGGCGCAGCCTCCGCAGCGGCGGGCGCAGCAGCTTCGGCGGGCACAGCGGCGGCCGGGGCCGGGGCGCTGGCGCCGCCACCCAGGAGCGCCTGAATGTCAGCACCTTCCTCCCCGATGATGGCGAGAATGCCGTCTACTTCCACGGCTTCACCTTCCTTGGGGCCGGTGTAGAGCAGGGTACCGTCTTCGTAGTTTTCGAGCTCCATCGTGGCTTTGTCGGTCTCGACTTCAGCCAGCACATCGCCTGATTTCACCTTGTCGCCCACCTTTTTGAGCCAGGCGGCAATGGTGCCTTCGGTCATGGTATCGCTCATCTTGGGCATGCGCACTACCGTGGCTTTCTTGTTATTGGCAGGCGCGGCGGGCGCTGCCGGAGCAGCAGGCGCGGGGGCCGGTGCGGCAGCAGCCGGAGCCGGGGCGGGTGCGGGAGCCGGAGCAGCGGCGGGTGCGGGCGCGGCGGCCGGAGCTGGGGCGGCGCTACCGCCACCTGCGCCGCTCAGCAGGGCCGAAATGTCTTCGCCTTCCTTGCCCACAATCGCCAACACGCCATCAACCGGCACCGAGTCTTTCTCTTTGGGACCGATGTAGAGCAGGGTGCCGTCTTCATAGTTTTCCAGCTCCATCGTGGCTTTGTCGGTCTCGACTTCGGCCAGGATGTCCCCGGATTTTACTTTGTCGCCTACTTTTTTGAGCCAGGCCGCGATGGTCCCTTCGGTCATCGTGTCGCTCATTTTGGGCATTTTTATAATTTCGGCCATCGGAATTGCGGGTTGGGATTGGGGGCCAAAATTAGCCGGGAAAAGTCGGGTAAACAATCCGGGCACCTAATGGCGGGGAGGAAGAAGAACAGCTACTCAGCCAAATGGCTTACGTCAAGGAAATTGCGAATGGTAAACCGGCTACCCGTATAATGCAATTTATACAAGCAAAGGTTCTGGTGCTCAAACTCATCCATGCAGCTCAGCGGGTAGCCCATGAGCTGGCACAGCAGCACGCGCATGGCCCGGCCGTGCATGCACACGAGCACGATTTCATCATCGGGTCGGGTTTTGAGCAGCTCGATGAAGGGGCGCTGGCGGGCGGCCACGTCGGCGGGGCTCTCACCGCCGGGCAGGTGGGCAAGGTCGTTGCCGGCCAGCCACTCATCTAGTACATACTTATACTCGGCGTCTTCCTGGGGCGTGATGCGGGTGCCCTCGCGGGTGCCCCAGCTGATTTCGTTGAGGGCGACGTGCGACTCGTGCGGCAAGCCTAGGTCGATAAATTTGTGCACCGACTGGTGCGTGCGCTTGAGCCGGGAGGTGTAGACGCGGGCAAAGGGCAAGTCCTTATAAGCCTGCCAGAAGCGCTCGGCCTGCCAGCGGCCGCGCTCGTTAAGGTCAGAATCGACGCCGCTGCCCTGCACGATGCCTTGCACGTTGAAATCGGTCTGGCCGTGGCGGAGAAGGTAAAGCTGCTGAACGGGCACGGGCGTAGGCGAGTAGTTTTGTTGTAAAGTTGCTTGTCAGTTCGCAGTTGTTGGCAGTTTTCCGTTAATTTTTATTTCTGACACTTCGCCCGCTCACCGGTTATACTGGTCCGTCTCCTCTCCCACCGCCGCCCGCCCAACACCCTTCTCATGACCCTCGACGACGTAAAAATTTGGGCTTCGCACCGCCCCACCCTGGCTGATTCGCTGGGCATTGAACTCACCGATATTACCGAGCACTACCTCGAAGGACGCATGCCCGTAGATGGCCGCACCCACCAGCCCATGGGCCTGCTGCATGGCGGCGCCTCGGTGGCCCTGGCCGAAACCCTAGGTAGCATCGGCGCGGCCACCCGCATTGATGTCACGCGTCAAGCCTGCGTGGGCCTCGAAATCAACGCCAACCATATCAAGGGCGTGCGCGATGGCTGGGTGCGTGGCCGGGCCACGGCCTTGCACGTGGGCCGCAGCACGCAGGTGTGGGAAGTCCGCATCACGCACGAAGAAACCGGCGCGCTGGTTTGCATCAGCCGCATCACGATGGCCGTGATTGACCTGCCCGCGGCCAAAGCCCAGGAGGCCTGATGCCGGTGCCCGAACCTAGGCTGCTGGCCTGGCCCCCCGCGGCCAGCGGCCTCGATGCGTGGGCGCGGCTGCGGCACCTGGCGGCAGGCGCGCTGCGCACGGGCCGGCCGCTGGCCATCTGGCGCGAGCCGGGCGCCACGACCCGCTTGCTGGTGGCCCGGTCGCTGGAAGCCACCTACACCGGCCTGCCGCCCGCGCTCGACGACCGGGCGCCGGCCGGGTTCGCCTTTTTTCCGTTTCGCGACTCGGACCACAACCCGGCCCTTTTCCTGCCAGCCGATGTGCAGTACGACGTGGCCGAGCCCGCGGCGCTGAGCATATCGTGGGCGGCGCGCGAGCTCGTGCCCAACATTGCGGCCTGGCTGGCGCTGCCGCCCTTGCCCGAACTGGCCTGGCACTACAGCACCCAGCCGGCCCCCGCGGCGGCCACCGAGGCCCAGTACACCCAGCTGGTGCGTACGGGCGTGGCCGCCATTGAGGCCAGGGCGGTGGTGAAGGTGGTGAGCTCGCGCGCCGCCCGACGCCTGCTGCCCGCGGGGTTCGACCCGCTGGCGGCCTTTCAGGAGCTGAGCCAGCGCTATGAGCGCGCCTTTGTATCGCTGGTGAGCGTGCCGGGCGTGGGCACTTGGCTAGGGGCCTCGCCCGAGGTGCTGGCTGAGGTCACGGCCGGTGGCTTGTTTCACACCATGGCCCTGGCCGGCACCCAGCCGCTGCTACCCGACGTGCGGCCGCAGGATGCCATTTGGCGGCAAAAAGAGATTGAGGAGCAGGCACTGGTATCGCGCTACATCGTGAACTGCTTCAAGCAGTTGCGCCTGCGCGAATACCAGGAAACCGGCCCGCGCACCACCGTGGCCGGGCAGCTCCTGCACCTGCGCACCGACTTCGAGGTGGATTTGAAAAACGTACCGACGCCCGCCTCGCTGGGCACCGACATGCTGCGGCTGCTGCACCCCACGTCGGCGGTGGGTGGCATGCCTAGGGTGGCCGCGCTGGAGTTTTTGCGGCAGCACGAGGGCTACGACCGGGCGTACTACAGCGGCTTCCTAGGTCCGGTAAACGTGGCGGCGCCGGGCGTAGCGCGGCTCTTCGTGAACCTGCGCTGCTTGCAGCTGCGGGCCACCGAAGCCATCCTCTACGCCGGCACGGGGCTGACCGTGGACTCGGACCCAGCACGCGAGTGGCAGGAAACAGAATACAAAATGCAGACGATAGCGGCGATTTTACATTGACCTAAAGCGTTTGTCATTGCGAGCATGTTGCGTAGGCTTTATGATACCTGATAATTGTTAACTGATAACTGTTAAATGAATCCTCTCCAGGCCGTTTTTAACATCGCCGAAATCTGCGCCCAGCACGGTATTACCGACGTTATTTTGTCGCCGGGCTCGCGCTCGGCGCCGCTCACGCTGGCGTTTGCGCGGCACCCAGCCTACCGGGGGCGGCTGCGCGTGGTGCCCGACGAGCGGGCGGCGGCGTTTATCGGCCTAGGTATCGCGCAGGCCACGCGGCGCACCGTGGTGCTGGTGTGCACCAGCGGCACGGCGGGCCTTAATTACGCCCCGGCCGTGGCAGAGGCCTTTTTTCAGCAACTGCCGCTGCTCGTGCTCACCGCCGACCGGCCGCCCGAGTGGATAGACCAGCTCGATGGCCAAACCATTCGGCAGCGCGACTTGTACGGCGCGCACGCCAAAGGCACCTTCGACTTTCCGGCCGACACCTCGCACGCCGACGCCAAGTGGCACGCCGAGCGGCTTATCAATGAGGCGATTAATCTCACGCAGACCTTCCCAGCCGGGCCGGTGCAGGTGAATGTGCCCCTGCGCGAGCCCTTCTACCCCAAGCCGGACGAGGAGATGGGCTACGAGCAGGCTGTTAAAATTATCCGCGACGACCACTCAAACACCATCCTGCCACCCGCCGAAATTCTGGACCTGCGGCGGCAGCTGCGCGACGCGGGCCGCGTGCTGGTAGTGGCCGGCCAGATGCCCGAAAACCCTACGCTCACTGCCGCGCTCTACGAGTTTGCGGAGGCGCGGCAGGTACCCGTGGTGGCCGACACCATTGTGAACCTAGGCGACGTGCCGGCCGTGCGGCGACACGATGTTTTTCTGGCGAGCTTGTCGAAGGAGGATAAACTTGCGCTCCGGCCCGACCTGCTCATCACCTTCGGGCAGTCGCTAATCTCAAAGGCGCTAAAGCTGTTTTTGCGCGATGCGGCGCCCGCGCAACACTGGCACTTGCAGCCGGCTGGCGAGGTGGCTGATACGTTTCGCAGCCTCACGCGCATTATTCGGGTGCAGCCGGCGGTCTTTTTTCAACAGTTGGCAAATTTCGATACGAAGGATTACAACCGGGATGTGAATTCGAATCCAATTGGAGCCACAGCATCTACCCTTACCTGGCAGCAGGCTGACGCTGCCGCCACGCAGTTCCTAGGCAGCTTTTTTGCCACCGAAAACCAGCCGTTCAACGAATTCGCCGCGATGCGGCAGGCGCTGGCGGCGCTGCCCGATGGCGCGGCGCTGCACCTTGCCAACAGCATGGCCGTGCGCTACGCCAACATCCTAGGGCTGCCGGAGGGCCGGCAAATCGACGTATTTGCCAACCGCGGCACCAGCGGCATCGATGGTTGCAATTCGACGGCGGTGGGCGCGGCGCTGGCCCAGCCCGCGCGGCCGGTGGTGCTGCTGACCGGCGACGTGGCATTTTTCTACGACCGCAACGCCTTCTGGCACAATTATCCCACGCCCAACCTGCGGGTGGTGCTTTTTAATAACCACGGCGGTGGCATCTTCCGCCTCATCGACGGGCCACGGCAGCAGCCCGAGCTAGACGAGTTTTTTGAGACGCACCAAGCGCTCACGGCCGAGAATCTTTGCCGCGATTTTCAGCTGCGCTACTTGCCGGTGTCATCGTTCGAAGAACTTGCGGCGGCGCTGCCGGTTTTCTTTGCAGCTGAAAGCGGCGCGGCGGTGCTCGAAATCTTTACCGATTCGAAAACCAACGCGGCGTTTTTTGAAGACTATCGTAAGGCGGTAAAGCAAGCTTTTTCTTAATTCAGCTTCTGCGTTTCTTCTGCGAAAACTTCTGCGTTTTCTGCGGTGAAAACAATGCGTAATTCACCGCAGAAGACGCAGAAGTTTTCGCAGAAGAAACGCAGAAGTTCAACAACTCATTTATGTCTGAACCCATCGAGTGGACCCCGATTAAGGAGTTCCAAGAAATTCTCTTCTCCCAGCACGGGGGCATTGCCAAAATCAGCATCAACCGGCCGCAGGTGCACAACGCCTTCACGCCGCTCACGGTGGATGAGATGATTCAGGCGATGGACATTTGCCGCAATCGCACCGATATCGGCGTCGTCATCCTCACCGGCGAGGGCGGGCGCGCCTTTTGCTCGGGCGGCGACCAGAGCGTGCGCGGCCACGGCGGCTACGTAGGCGAAAACGCCGTGCCCCGCCTTAACGTACTCGACTTGCAAAAGATGATTCGCAGCATCCCCAAGCCCGTGATTGCGATGGTGGCGGGCTGGGCCATCGGTGGCGGCCACGTGCTGCACGTGGTCTGCGACCTCAGCATCGCGGCCGACAACGCCCGCTTCGGCCAGACGGGGCCCAACGTGGGCTCGTTCGACGGTGGCTTTGGCGCCTCCTACCTCGCCCGCGTGGTGGGCCAGAAGAAAGCCCGCGAAATCTGGTTCCTCTGCGACCAGTACGACGCCCAGGAAGCCCTCGACATGGGCTTGGTAAACAAAGTAGTACCGCTCGATAAGCTCGAAGAGACAACCGTGAGCTGGTGCCACAAGATTCTGCAAAAGAGCCCGTTGTCGCTGCGGATGCTGAAATCCAGCTTCAACGCCGAACTCGACGGGCAGGCTGGCATTCAGGAATTGGCCGGCAACGCCACGCTGCTCTACTACCTCAGCGACGAGGCCAAGGAGGGCAAAAACGCCTTTCTGGAGAAGCGCCAGCCCGACTTCTCGAAGTTTCCGAAGTTTCCGTAGGGCTTACTAGCCTTCCAAAGCACTCCGACATCCCGAGCCAACGTCCGGTACACCTGCTAAGCTAGCGGGTGTACCGGACGTTTGTTTTGGAGGCCAGCGGGGAAGGCAATAGCGCGTAGGCTTGCGCCGTAGCGTGCTACGACCGAGCCCGCGTTTAAATATTAATTATATTTTATATATTTAATATTTAAACGCGGGCTTACTAGGTGTTGAGATGTGCGGATTGCTAGAAAAAGGCTCGCGGCCAGGCGCCGGGGCTGCCCCTTGGGCGCCTTCCCCACTTGTGCCAGAGCTCGTGGAACGCTATTGCCAGCTGCTCGCGCTGCGACACTACAGCCCGCGCACGCAGAAAAACTACCGCGCTATTTTTCGGGCTTTCCTGGTGCACTTCGCCCCCCGCTCGCCGCTCGACCTAGGGCGGCAAGATATTATCGATTACCTGGCGGTGCGCGTGGCGGGAGGCATTTCGGAAGCGTACCAAAATGTGCTCATCAACGCGGTTAAGTTTTACTACGAGCAGGTAGCCGGCCTGCCCGCGCCCGTGTGGGCCTTGCCGCGGCCCAAGCGCCCGCTGCTGAGCCCGCGGCTGCTAACCCGAGCAGAGGTGCGGGCCCTGCTGCAAGGCACCGACAACCTCAAGCACCGCGCCATGCTCATGCTGGCCTATGGGCTGGGCCTGCGCCTGAACGAGGTGCTGGCCCTCACGCCCGCCGACCTCGATGCGCGGCGGCGCCTGCTGCGGGTGGGCGGGGGCACCAGCAAAAAACCACGCGAGCTGCCCGTGCCCGCGCTACTGCTGGCCCTGCTGCGCGAACACGTGCAGCAAGCGCGCCCGCAGCGGTTTTTGTTTGAGGGCACGCAGCCGGGCGAGGCGTACAGCGCCCGCAGCTTGCAGCAGGTGGTGCACCAGGCGGCGGTGCGCGCAGGCATTGGGCGCGCCGTGACGCTGCACATGCTGCGGCACTCGTTTGCGGCGCACCTGGTGGAGAGTGGGGCCGACCTCCACCTGTTGCAGGAGGTGCTGGGGCACGCCAGCCTCAAAACCACGGAGGCGTACCGGCACGTGGGCGGGCACCCCCACCTGGCCTCGCCGCTCGATGGGCTAGGGCTGTAAGTACCAGTACAGTAGCGTCATCCTACCTATTTTAGGTGGCTTGGCGCGGGTTTGTTGCGGGCCCCGCGTGGCGGGGCGCTATTTGCAGCGCCTGCCCACCGAGGCCCGTTTGGGGGCTCGCCGTGGGCTACTACGCGCGCAGGACAAGGCAGTTTTCCAGACAGGAGTACCCATTCCCACTCAATCCCTTTCTTATGGAACCACTATTGGCAGAGCCCCTAGTAGAAGCGCCCGAACAGGGCGAGCCCCGCGTTGACCCCAAGAAGTACCTGGCCCGCTTTGGCTACCTGGCCCCGGCCGACTCCGACCCCACCGACCGCCTGGCGCGCGTGCGCGACATTGGCTTGCCCGTGTCGGACCTGTCTACTACCAAGCTTGATGAACAGGCGGTTACGGCCCTCAAAACGTTTCAGCAGTTTTATAACCTGAAACCTACGGGCACCCTCACCGACGAAACCCGGCGCCTGATGCTGTCGCCCCGCTGCGGCATGCCCGACCGGCCGAAGCTCTTTGACCCGCAAACGGGCTTGATAGCCAACTTCGTGGTGCAGGGCAACCGCTGGGGCCGCACGAACCTGACGTACGCGTTCCAGAACTTTACGGGGGACCTAGGCACCGCGGACATCATCAACGCCATTCGGCAGGCTTTTTTGGCCTGGAGCAACTTCTGCTTTCTGACGTTTACGGAGGTGAGCGGCGCGGGCGATATCCGCATTCAGTTTACGGCGGGCGACCACGGCGATGGCGCCCCGTTTGACGGCCCCGGCGGCGTGTTGGCCCACGGCTTTTACCCACCGCCCAATGGCGGCGACCTGGCCGGCGACCTGCACTTCGACGACGCCGAAATCTGGTCGCTGACCGTGCCCACGCCGGCCGCCCGGTTCGACCTGTGGACGGTGGCCCTGCACGAGGTGGGCCACACGCTCGGCCTCGACCACTCCAACAACGCCGGGGCGGTGATGTACGCTTTCTACTCCGGCTTGCGGCGCAACCTGCAGCCCGACGACACCAGCGGCATCGCCTCCATCTACGGTGGCCGCAGTGCCAAGGCCACGCTCAGCGACACGGCCATTGGGCAGCCGGCCTGGGCGGCGCTCAACCAGCGCGGCTTCCTGGCCTGGACGGGCACCAACGCGGCGCACAACCTCAACGTGATGCAGACCGCCGAGCTGCGCGTGTGGGTCGACAAAGTCACCCTCGGGGAAACCTCGCTCTCGGGGCCGTCGCTCACCGTCTTCAACGGGCGGCTCTACCTGGCGTGGCGGGGCGTGGGCAACAACAAGCTGAACGTGATGTCATCGGGCGATGGCCGCACCTGGACCAACAAAGTGACCCTAGGCGACACCACGTTCAATAGCCCCGCCCTGTGCAGCGCCAACGGCAAGCTTTTCTTGGCCTGGACGGGTACCGACAACAGCCGCAAGCTCAACATCATGCAGTCGGGCAACGGCACCAATTGGGGCGGTAAGCTGACCCTAGGCGACACGTCGGTCGATGGGCCGTCGCTGTGCAGCCTCGGCAACCGCGTGCTGCTGGCGTGGGCGGGCACCAATGCCGCGCACAACCTCAACGTCATGTCTTACGACGGCGGCAGCAGCTTCTCCAACAAGGTGACGCTGGGCGAAAGCAGCTTCCTCACGCCCAACCTGACGACCGTGAACGGGACCGTTATCCTGGCCTGGACGGGCACCGACAGCGCCAACAAGCTCAACACCCTGCGCAGCACCAACGGCGTCAACTTCAGCCTGAAGGCTACGCTCAACGAAACGTCGTTTTTCGCCCCCAACGTCGGCTCCTTCAACGGCCGCTCGCTGCTGCTCTGGACGGGCAAGGACAATGCCCGGTCGCTGAACGTGATGACCATCTAAGCGCCTACCTAGGCAGCCACCAAAAAGCCCGGTCACTTGGCCGGGCTTTTTGTGTATCTTGCTATAGATGAGATTAGTTAAAAGCTAAAGCCGAGCGCGTGCAGGCTGGCGCACACGCCCGAAAAAAATCGCAGGCGCTCTTGCTTGCGCCACTTTTTCAGGACTTTGGCGCGGGCCTTAGCGGCCGCCAAGATGGGGCACGGCGCGGCGGCAGGGGCCGAAACGCTCGTTGCGGTAGCCAGTACCGATTCGGGGGTGGAATGCAGGTGGGATTGCATGGCGGAGAAGAGGTTAGTGTGTAGTAAGTATAGCGTTTTTTCAGCGGAAAAGCAAGCGCTACTGGGTGATGCTGGCGATGGCCGTACTAGCTTGGGGGTAGGATTGCCGATGTGGCACCCGGGCTTACCGCTTTAAGGTAAAAAGAGACGTGACGGACGCTGACTACAACCGCAACATCCAACGCTTTCGGCGGGCGCACTGGCTGCACTACGGCGCGCAGGCCCTGCTCATGGGCGCGGCCGGGCTGGCCACCCACCGCGGCGTGGCCGGGCCGGCGGCCATCAATCCGCAGCTAGCTACCTGGCCGGCCCTGCTGGCGCTGGCCGTGGCCGTGCCGCTGCTGAGCGTGGTGCTCTACGCCGTGTGCCAGAGCATTAGGCCCAACCTGCGGCGGCCCTACGCCGAAAACATGCGCATCTACCTCAGCCGCCTCATCGTGCGCAACAGCCTGCTGGGGCTGCTGGGCCTGCCGCTGCTGGCGGCCTACCTGCTCACGCACCAGGCGGCGGTGCTGGCTGTTTATGCGGGCTTGCTGCTCTTTGTGGGGCAGCGCACGGCGCCTTCGGCCAAGGCGTACCAGCGCTGGCTGCTGACCTAAGGCACCAAAGCGGGGAAGTTTGCGTACTTTCCAGTATGAAAACGCTCACCATCGAATTGCCGCACGAGCTCAGCCCCGCGCAGGAGCACGACCTGAAAATGGAGCTGGCGGGCACCCTCTATGCCAAGGGCTTGCTGACGACCAGCGAAGCCGCCGCGATGGTCGGCATCGAGCGGCGCGCGTTTATTGAGCAGATGGGGCAGTACGGGTTTTCGCTGCTAGCTACTTACACCGAAGCTGATTTTGAACACGACATCGCCACGCTCCATCATCATTTCGGACACTAGCTGCCTGATTCTACTTACCAAAATCGGATACCTGAAATTATTGCCCGAGCTATTCGGGCAGTGCCTTATAACGCCCACTGTAGCCGCTGAGTTTGGCCAACCATTGCCCACTTGGCTAGCTGTAAGAGCGCCCCTCGGCGCAGTACCAGCCGAGTTGCTCACGCGCCAGCACGATGCCGGTGAGCGCAGCGCTATTGCCCTGGCGCTGGAGCTGCCCGGCAGCGTACTTATCCTGGACGATGCCCCGGCTCGCCAGTTAGCGCAGTACTTGCAGCTACCCTTCACCGGCACCCTTGGCGTGCTGGCTTTGGCAAAAGCCCGCGGCTTGCTACCTCAGCTTCGGCCCATAGTAGAGCAATTGCGCACCATCGGCGGCATGTGGCTGAGCGATGCCGTGGCCGAGCGCGTGTGCCGCGAAGCCGGCGAATAACTTTGCCCCATGTCCTCTCCCAACCTCCCGACCTCCCTGCTGCTCAACGGCCGCGAATTTAGCTACGATACCCTGCGGCAAACGCCCGACCCCGCCGCCAGCCTCAACGGCTACGAGGCGCGGGTGCTGGAGCTGCTGCACCAGTGGCTGAGCGGCGCCCAGGAGTTTGGGCAGCGCACCTCAGGCAGCACCGGCGAGCCGCAGCTCATCGTACTCACGCGGCGGCAGCTGGCGGCGTCGGCCGCCCGCACCGGCGATTACTTCGACCTAGGGCCCGGCGACCGCGCGCTGGTCTGCCTCAACTGCGAGTACATCGGGGGCAAAATGATGCTGATTCGGGGCCTGGAGCGCCACCTGCACCTGACTGTGGTGGAGCCCCACGCCGACCCATTTACGGAAGTAAGCGCCGAGGCGGAGTTTGATTTTGCGGCCTTCGTGCCTTTGCAGCTGAGCGCCCTGCTGGCGGCGGGCCGCGCCGACCGGCTCAATAAGATGCGCGCCATCCTGGTGGGCGGCGCGGGCGTGGCGCCGAGCTTGCTGCGCCAGATTGAGCAGCTCACGGTGCCGGTGTACCTCACCTACGGCATGACCGAAACGGCCTCGCACGTGGCGCTGCGCCGCCTTAACGGCCCCGACGCCTCGCCCCACTACCGCGGGCTGCCCGGCCTGCACCTAGGCCAGGACGAGCGTGGCTGCCTCACGGTGCGCGGCGACGTCACCAACGACGAGCTCATCGTCACCAACGACCGCATCGAGCTGCTCGACAAGCACACGTTTGACTGGCTGGGCCGGGTCGATTTTGTGATAAACTCGGGCGGCGTAAAAGTGCAGGCCGAGAAGGTAGAGTTGGTGCTCGACGTGGCCCTGGCCGAGGTGGGCGAGTCGCGCCGCGTCTTTGTGGCGGGCCACCCCGACGAGCGCCTGGGCCAGGCCGTAACGGCTTATGTAGAAGGCGCTTCGCTAGCCCCAGCCACCGAAGAAAAAGTACTAGGCCTGCTGCGCGCGCGCCTCGCCAAGTACGAGGTACCTAGGGCGTTGGTGTACGTGCCCGCGTTCGAAGCCACAGCCTCGGGCAAGCTCGACCGGGCGGCTACCGTGCGGGCAGCGGCCGACTAAGCGCGGGCGCGGGGGTAGTTTTGCCCGGCATGAAGCATCCGTTAGCCAGTACCCCTTGCCCGAAGAAGCACCAGTTGAGCTGGCTGGTAGCTGGGCTAATGCTCCTGCTTAGCGCCGGGGGCGCCGGCCGCGCGCAGGCCCAAACTACCACCGCCCGCCCCGACTCGGCGGCCACCACCACCGTACCGCCCACCGCTAACGCGGCGAGCGGGCTGCCCTCGTCCGAGTTTGAGACCTACGCCGTGAAGAACGGCGTGCGCTACACGGCCACCTTCACCGGCATCCTGAGCACGGGCACCGTCGAGCGGGTGTACTTCACCACCAGCCACACCGGCAATTTCCGGCTCAGCGAGCACTGGCTGCTGCCCACGGCCCTCTCTTTCAGCTATGGTAAGCAGGATGGCCTGCTGCGCGAGCGCGAGCTGGTGGGCCTCGTCACGCCCACCTACCAGCGCGGCCGCGTGAAGTACTACCTGCTCGGCAACGCCGAGCAAAGCAACCTACGCGCCATTGCCCAGCGCCTGGTTACGGGCGTGGGCGCGGGCTACCAGCTCTACGCCGACACGCTCAGCAACGAGGTGAGCGTCAGTCAGTTTTTCTTATACGAAAACACCCAGTACCTCCTAGGGCTGCGGCGCGAGGTGCCGCGCAGCTCCACGCGCCTCAAGCTGCGCGGCAGCAAGGGCCCGGTGGTGCTCACGGCCCTGGTGTACTACCAGCCCTCGCTGCAAGACTACCTCGGCGACTACCGCGTGAACCTGACCAGCGGGCTCACCTTCACGCTCACCAAAAACCTGGGCCTCACGACCGCCTATTCGTATTCCTACGAGAGCATTGCCGTGGAGGGCCGCGCCCCCGGCAACGGCAACCTCACCATCGGCTTCACCTACGTGGCCGGCAAGTAGCGCGCGGCCTAGGTAGCTACCGGGCGCCAGTTGGCCCTGCACGCGCGGGCCAGCCGGCGCCCTTGCTTTTAGCATTATGGGCATACTGCACACCTACTTAGCTATAGCAGGCACGAGCTTTTGAGGAGCTTATTTTGCTACCGACCAGGTAGCAGAAGCGCCCTGTTTTCCCCAAAAAACCAAAAAATAATACGAATTTTAATAATTTATAATCAGCTTACTGCTAGCTGCTTGTATTCATCAAAAGTTCATCTTTTGACCCCTCCCGGCTATCATGCCAACTAGAGTATAGTGCTAATCACTAGTGCTATACCTAGTTTTGGTTTTATGACCCCAGCGCAGGAATTAGATTGGACTAGCATTAAAGCAGTAATTTTTGATGTCGATGGCACGCTCTACGCGCAAAGCAAGCTGCGCCGCCGCATGCTCTTCGACCTGCTGAGCTACTACGCCCTGCGGCCCTGGCGCCTGGGCGAAATGCTGCTGCTGCGCCGCTTCCGGGCCGAGCGCGAAAAGCGGCCGGGGCACCAGGGGCCGGACCTGGAAAACGCCCAGTACGCGTGGTGCGCCGAGGGCAGCCAGTTCTCGGTGGCGCAGGTGCGGGCGGTGGTCGGCCGCTGGATGTTTAGCCACCCCAACCAGTACCTAGGCAGCTGCGCCTACCCCGGCGCCGGGGCTTTCTTCGACGCGCTGCGGCAGCGCGGCATCCAGGTGGGCATCTACTCGGACTACCCGGCCCACGACAAGCTGGTGGCTCTGGGCCTGCGGGCCGACAGCGTGGTGAGCTCGACCGACCCCGAAATCGACCAGCTAAAACCCAACCCGAAGGGCCTGCTGCACGTGGCGGCGGCCCTGGGCCGGGCGCCCGCCGAGTGCCTGTTTGTGGGCGACCGCGCCGAGCTCGACGGCGTGTGCGCCGAGCGCGCCGGCATGCCCTGGCTGCTTGTGCCACCCCAACCCTTCGACCACTTCACTTTTTACCACGACCTGGCCCGCTCAGTAGCGGCTGCCGTGCCCGCCGCGCTTCCTTACCCCGTCTAACCTTTTTACCCTTTCATGAATCAAGCTTCTACTTCTGCCACCGATGCCCTCGCGGCACCCGCGGCCACCATTCCGGCCGGGCTCAAAGACTACGTAGCCATTGCGCGGCCTGATAACTGGGCCAAAAACGTGTTTATGATGCCGGGCGTGCTGTTCGCGTTCATCATCTACCGCACCCCGCTTGATGCCGATTTCTTTCTGAAGCTGGTGCTCGGCATAGTTAGCACCTGCCTGGTAGCCTCGGCCAACTACGTCATCAACGAGTACCTCGACGCCGAGTTCGACAAGTTTCACCCGCTCAAGAGCAAGCGCACGTCGGTGGTACGCGTCGTGAACCCGGTCATTGTGTACGCCGAGTGGCTGGGGCTGGCCCTGGTGGGCTTTTTGCTGGCTTACCAAATCAGCGTGCAGTTTCTGGTCGTGTCCATGTTCCTGCTCTTCATGGGCGTGATGTATAACGTGCGGCCCTTCCGCACCAAGGAGCGCGTGTACCTCGACGTGCTGTCCGAGTCGGTCAACAACCCCATCCGGTTTGCCCTAGGGTGGTTTATCGTGGCGCCGGCGCTGTCGGTCAGCGCGTTCGATGGCGTGGCCTTGTTCAACAGCCTGCCCCCGTCGAGCATCATCGTAGCCTACTGGATGGGCGGCGCCTTCCTGATGGCGACCAAGCGTTTTGCCGAGTTCCGCCTCATCAACAACCCCGAGCTGGCGGGCCTCTACCGCAAGTCGTTTCGATACTACACCGAGCACAGCCTGCTGATTTCGATGTTCTTCTACGCCCTCACGTCGGCGTTTTTCCTAGGTATCTTCCTGGTCAAAAACCGGGTCGAGCTGCTGTTCAGTTTCCCGTTTTTTGCCTTGCTGTTTGCGTGGTACCTGCGCATTGGGCTGCTCGACAACTCGCCGGTGCAGGGCTCCGAAAAGCTGTACACCCGCAAGTGGTTTATGCTCTACGTGGGGCTATTCTGCGCGCTGCTGGTAGTGCTGATGTTCGTTAAAATCCCGGTGCTCAGCTACCTGCTGGAGGACCACTACAACCTCAACCAGCACTAAGCATTTCGGGGGCTCGCGCCTGGGGGCTGCGGCTGCTTTTGCGGGCAGCGGCAGCACCCAGGCGCGGTTTTGTTTTTGCTCGTCACTCCTTGCGCCTTATGCTGCTTCGTTACTCCGCGCCGGCTACCCTGCTCGGCGAGCCCGCCCCGGTGGCGGCCCTGGCTACCACCGCCGACGCCCGCGCCCAGGCCCTGCAACAGCGGCTGCTGCTGGTGCTGCTGGGCCTAGGGTTCTTTTTCCGGCTGTTTCACTTCTTCAACAACCGCTCTTTTTTTATTGACGAGCTGTTTCTGAACGTCAATATCATCAAGCTTAACTTCTGGCAGCTGGCTACGCAGCCGTTTGACTACGAGCAAAAAGCACCCCTAGGCTACCTGTGGGCCTCGCGGCTGAGCGTGCTGCTGCTGGGCAAAAAGGAGCCCGCGCTGCGGCTGTTTTCGCTGCTGTGCGGCTTGGGCAGCTTGGTGGCCTTTGTGCCGGTGGCGCGGCACTTTTTGCGCGGCTGGAGCGTGGTGCTGGCGGTGGGCGTGCTGGCGCTGGCGTGGCCGGCCGTGTACCACTCGGTCGAGGCCAAGCAGTACAGCTGTGAGCTGTGCGCCACCGTTTTAGCCCTGCTGCTCTACGTGAAGTACCACCACCAAACCACGCTGGGCGCGCGGCTGGCCTGGGGCCTGGGCGGCGGGCTGCTGCTGTGGTTTTCATTTTCGGCCATCTTCGTGCTGGTCGGCATGAGCATCGCCATCTGCCTGCCGGCGCTGGTGCAGCGCGACTGGAAAAAGCTGGCGGGCTACCTCGTGCCCTGCGGCCTGTGGCTGCTCAGCTTCGCGCTGGTCTACGTGCTGTTTGTGAGCAAGTACCACAAGTCGGAATGGCTGACCTTCTTCTTCAAAGTCAGGTACGATGCCTACCTGCCCCTCGGCGGCGCGGGCGCCGCGCTGCGCTGGCTGGCGGCCCGGGCCTACGACCTGGTAGACCTGCCGCTGGGGCTGCGGCTTGATGTAGACCTAGTGGAGTACGCCCCGCTCACCAAGTTTGTGCTGAAGCTGGGCTGGGTAGCCTTGCCGCTGCTTGGCCTGGGGGCGTATCGCCTCGGCCGGCAGCGCGGGCAGTGGCTGCTGCTGTTTTTGCTGCCGGTAGCGCTGGCGCTGGCCGCGTCGGCGGTGCAGCAGTACCCCTTCTACGAGCGCTTTACGCTTTTTCTGGCGCCCCTGCTCACCCTAGTGCTGGCCTACGGCGTGCAGCAGCTGGGCCGCTGGCCGCGGGTGGGCGGGTGGCTGCAACCGCTGGTGGTGGTGGTGCTCCTGACGGTTTCGCTGGCCAACGTAATGCAGCCGCTGCTAGGAGCCAAGCGGTTTTACAACCAGTCGTACTACCGCGAAATCATGCTATACCTCGACAGCCACGTGCAGCCCGGCGATGGCGTGTACGTGTACTGGAACATGCGCCCCGCCTACGAGTACTACCACGAGGCGTACCAGCTAAAATTCACGGCGGTGGAGGGCAGCTACGTCAAAAACAAATCGGTCAGCCAAACCGACTACCTGCGCAATCTTCAGCCGGATTTTACTTCGCTGCGGGGTAAGAACCGCCTGTGGTACGTGTACGACGCCAACATGCTCGATGGCATCGCCGACATGGTGGGCCAGCCCACCTGGTACTTCAGCCCGCGCCAGAAACCGGGCTGGCTGTTGAATACCTACCTCGGCACCCTAGGCCAGCGGGTAGAGCACTACCACCGCAGCACGAGCACCCTGCAGGCGACGCTGTACGAGCTGCCCCAGGCGCCGCCCGCCGGCACCCCGCCGCGGTAGCAGCTGCCCGGCTGGTTTGCTACTTATCGTCTTCCTGCGCTGTTTTGCTGCCGTAAAACTTGTCGCGGGTGTAGGGGTTCAGGCCCCGCACCCGCAGGCCTTCCTGGGTAAAGAGGCGGGCCTTACCCCTGGCCACTTTCAGCAGGGGGCCTAGCAATATATTGGCCCTCAAGTAGAAAACCGGCCCGCCCAGCTCGCGCCGGATGGTGGGCGCCACCAGCACCGGCAGCCGCCAGCCAGCCCCCGCGCCCAGCGAAGCCCAGCGAAACAGCCGCATTTGGGCGGCCGCCGAGGGCTCGATAACCCCCAAAAAGTCGTTGGGCGTGCGGTCATAGATATTGGTCGAATCGTTGAGGTAGCGCACGTGCACCGAGCCCAGGCCCACCTGCAGGTTGCCGCTCAGCGACCAGCGCGTGTTGTGCAGCACCACGTACTCGGTGTACAGGGCCAGGTAGCGAAAGCGCAGCTCGGCATCGGCCTCGTCGGCCGCATTGTCGGGCAGGGGCTGCCGCGTTGGAATGCCCGTGCTCAAAAAGTACACGGCCGCGCCGGTGCGCACCCGGCCGCGCCATTCCATGCCCAGCTTGAGGCCATTGATGGTGCAAAACTGGCCGTTGATGATGGAGTAGCGCGAGTCGTACTGCACAACCAGGCGGCGGTGCGAAAAATAGGGGGCCTTTTCCGGGATGTCGGGCACCGTGTCGGGGGGCATCTCGGTGCGCAACGGCACTTTCACGGTGGCCGAGACCTCCTGCGCGCGCAGCACCCCCGGCAGCCCGGCTACCAGCACCGCCGCCAACCACCTAAAACAGTAACAACTTGACACTAAATACAAAAATACTCCAAAACCAGCACTGGCCCGGTTCGTAGCCCGGTCCCTTACGTTGTGCTTATAGCCAGCCTAAACCGTGCCAACACCATAATGTTGGCGGGCGGCTACCACCCTGGCTCCTCCGCAAGGGCGCGGGCCGCCTAGCGGAGCCCAGACGCGCCGCGCGGCCGTTGCACCCGCGCACCGGCAATGCAGGGCCGCCTACCGCGCCAGGGCCTGCTCAATGGCGGCTACCGTTTTGGCGCCTTCCATAGGGCGGGGCGCGTGCGCATCGATGATGCGGCCGTCGCGGCCGATGAGCCAGTAGGTGGGGTACTCATTGACCTGGTACGCCACGGACGCGGACGTTTCCTTGGGCTCGCGCAGGTGCACGCTGTTTGGGCTCGTGAAGTGGCTTTCGGCCAGCGTCTTCTGCCACTTATCCTCGGGGTCACCGACGGAGATATAGACGAAAACCACGTCGCGGCCCTCAAACTTCTTTTTCAGGTCGTGGCTGAACGTCGTCATTTCGTGCATGCAGGGCGCGCACCACGTACCCCAGAAGTCGAGGTACACCACCTTGCCGCGCAGGTCGGCCAGCGACACCTGCTTGCCCGTATTATCCAGCAGCGCGAAAGCGGGCGCGGGCCGGCCCACGGCCAGCAATTGGCGCTGCGCAATGCTCCGGCGCACGGTGCGGGCCAGGGCCGAATCGGCGTTGTGCAGCCGGAAAGTGGGGTACAGGGCCAACGCCCCCGGCAAGTCTTTTTCGAGCTTCCACATCATCAGCATTTGCATTTCCATATCGCGGGCTTTGCCCTCGCCGAGCTCCGAGGTGGCCAGGCGGTAGAGCCCCGGGCCGGCGGCGGGGTCGGGGCTGAGCGTGCCCGACGGGGCCAGCCGGTCCTGGTAGGCGTACAGGAACTGCGCCACGGCGGTATTCTCGTCAATACCGCGCCCTAGGTGCTGGCTCAGCTCTTTCAGGGGCGCCTGCTGCAAAAAATCGAAGTACGCGGGCGGCACTACTTCGCTGGGCGCGGCCTCGGTCGGCGCGGCGTTGGCGCGGCGGTAGCCCACGTAGTTGAGCAGCTGGGTGGCCCACTGAATATTAATGGCAAACTCGGCATCGCGCCGGGCGGCCGCGGGCAGCGGGTGCGCCTTAGCATAGGCGGCCAGGAAAGCCAGGCGCTGCTGCCGAAAGGCGTCGGCGTTGCGGCGCATCTCGGCGGGCGTAGTGCTGGGCTTGAGCTGGTCAGTGGGCCGGGGCGCGCCGTCGGCCGGGCCGAACTCAAATTTCCAGAGTGCCTGGGCCAGGTAGTTGTTGGCCACCGAGCCCCGGCCGCTGTAGACTAGGCTCTTATCGAAGTCCTTAAAATCGAGCGTCAGGTGCAGCTGGTCGCCGGGCAGCAGGTAGAGGCGCGTGCTCTGGCGGGCGTAGGTGAAGTGCACCGGCGTGGGGGTAGCGCCCGGCAGGTCGTTGAACTCAAACCGAAAGTCGCCGCTGGGGCTCAGAGGCGCTTTCACGCGCTTTTCGCCCACAAACAGCCGCACCGTGTCGCCGGCCGGCGCATTGGCGAGGTGGCCGCTGAACACCGTACGGGGCGGCTTGGGCGAGCCCACCAGGGCCGCGCTGAGGGCGAATAACCAAAGCGAAGGCAGCATACACAAACGGAAAAGGGAGGTGAGAAAGCTGGTAAAAGGCGGCGGGCCGGCGGGCCAGGCCGCGCCTCACCCCGGCCAAACGGCGGCTTGGCCCGCCCCCTAGGGCGGTTGGCCCCGATTGGGCTGGCGAGTGCCTGTACAGGCATGTAGGTTTGCCTATATAAACATAGCACGTAAACCGATGACTATCACCCCCGACTTCTTATTTTCTTTGGCCAATGCGCTGGCCCTGCCGGGCTGGGCGCTGCTGGTGCTGGCGCCCCGCTGGCGCGGTACTCGGGCGCTGGTTTTGAGCGGCGCGTGGCCGCTGGGCCTGGCGGTGCTCTACGCGGTATTTATCACAATTCACTACCTAGGGGCACACGGCAGCGAGGGCGGCTTTGGGTCGCTGGCGCAAGTGGCGGCGCTTTTCCACGACCCCTGGGCGCTGCTGGCGGGCTGGGTGCATTACCTATGCTTCGACCTGTGGGTGGGCGCCTGGGAGGTGCGCGATGCCCAGCGTCGCGGCGTGCCGCACTGGGCGCTGGTGCCGGCGCTAGCCCTCACCTTTTTGCTGGGCCCGGTGGGGCTGCTGGTGTACTGCGGAGCACGGGCGGCCCTAGGTCAAAAAGCCCTTGCGAAACCTTCTATTGCTTAACTTATGAAATCGCTTTTGCTCGCGGGGGTGCCCGCTTTGGCTACGCCCGCTATTCAGTCGGCTCTGGCCGCCGACCTCTCCTTGGGCCAGCGGGGCGCGCTGGCCGTGCAGGCGCTGCACCACACCAGCCCGGCGCTGGCCTGGGCCGGGTGGCTGCACGTGGGGCTGGCGGTGGTGGCCCTGGGGCTGCTGCCCCTCGACCACCGCCTCGTAACCGGCGCGCCGGCGTGGCTCAAGCCCCTCAAGTTTGCCGTGGCCGATGGGCTCTTCGTCTGGACGCTGGCCTGGCTGCTGGCGGGCTTGCCGGGGGCGGCCCGGCCGGCGGTGACGGCCATCGGGTGGGGCGTGGCCCTGAGCATGACGGTCGAGACGGCAGTCATTTTTGTGCAGGCCGCGCGGGGGCAAACCTCGCACTACAACACGTCGTCGGCGCTCAACACCGTGCTATTTGCGGCGATGGGCATTTTTATCGTCCTCAACACCCTGTTTAGCTTATGGGCGGTGTACGTGGTGTGGCACTACCCGCTGCCCGGCTCGGCGGGCTACGGCTGGGGCGTGCGGCTGGGTTTGCCGCTCTCGATAGCGGGCGCGCTGGTGGGCGGCTTCATGATTCGGCAGTTCGGCCACACAGTGGGCGCGCCCGACGGCGGCCCCGGCTGGCCGGGCCTGGGCTGGAGCACCCGGGCGGGCGACCTGCGCATCGCGCACTTTCTGGGGCTGCACGCGCTGCAAATTATCCCGGTGCTGGGCTGGGCCCTAAGCCGCTGGCAGCCAACCAAGGCCCCGGCCCTGACGTGGGCCGGCGCGGCCCTGTATGCGCTGGCCGTGGCGATGCTATTCGGGCAGGCGCTGGCCGGGCAGCCGCTGTGGCGGGGGCGCTAGGGCAGGTTTGCTTGCTACACTCGCCGCGCAGTAGGGTGCGGGGCTTGCCCCCGCCCAGCGTTAATTAAGAAATACGCTGCTCAACAACGCCGGGCGGGGGCAAGCCCCGCACCCTACCCCATTTTCACGAGCAACTTCGTAACCAGTATACTTATCGTGCTGATTTCTAACTTTATCCTGCTCCCATTCAGGCCCCTTGTGGCAGCGCTGATTCTACTCGTAAACGCGGCGGCGCTGGCGGGGCCCGCCTCTCACTTACTGAATGAGCAGCGCGCCCCGCTGCCCCCCGGTCCGTTGGCGTTTCGCACCTCCGATTCGGTGCAGTTGTTCGTGAAAATCGCGGGCCGCGGGGTGCCGTGCGTGGTGGTGCACGGCGGGCCGGGCGCGGGCAGCTACGGCCTCGAGCACCTAGGGCTGCAACCGCTCGAAAGCAGCCTGCAGCTCATCTACCTCGACCAGCGCGGCAGCGGGCGCTCGGCTTCGTCGCCGCGCCGAGCCTACGCGCTGGCCCGCCAGGTGCAGGATTTGGAGGAGTTGCGCATCCGGCTGGGGCTGCGGCAGTGGGTGCTGCTGGCGCACTCGTTTGGGGGCGTCATTGCCACGGCATATGCCCAGCGTTACCCCGAGCGGGTGCAGGCGCTGGTGCTGGTGAACGCGGTGCTCGACCCCGTGGCTTCGCTCGAAAGCATGGTGCACTACGGCGACAGCCTGCTACCCGCCGCTGCCCGGCCCCCGCTGCCGCCTACCGCGCCCCTGCCGCAGCGCCTGGGCGCCGTGCTGCAGGCCCTAGGTCAGCAAAAGCGGCTCTACCAGCTCCAATACGCCTTCGACACCGCGGCGGCCCGCGCCAGCCGGATGGTGCAGCCGCAGCCCGGCAACCGCGATTTTGCGGCTCACGTCTTTGACTTTCCCGACTACGGGCGCGACTATGCGCCGGCCACGGCTGCCCTAGGTATGCCCACGTTGGTGCTGGCCGGGCACGATGACTACACGGCCGGGCCGCGCGCCTACCGGGCCTTTCGCTTTCCGCGGCAGCGCGTGCTGGTGCTGCCCGGCCGGCACAACCTGCTGCAAGAGCAGCCCGCCCTGGCGCAGCAGGCCATTCGCACCTTTGTGGCGGCGCTACCCCGGCGCCGCTAGCTTATGCCCGCCGCCGCGCTCCCCCCCGCCCTACCCCTGCGCGACCGCCGCCTGACGCTGATTGGGCTGGTGCTCATCAGCCTGCTAATGCCGCTGGCCAACGGCGGCCCGTGGGCGTTGCAGTCGGTGGCGCATTTCAGCGTGGCCTGGCTGTGCTCCTTGGTGTACACGCTGGTGCTGGGGCTGGGCAACCGCGAAATCTGGCGTCAATTGCAGCGCCGCTACCCGCAAGTAGCCCAAACGCGGCAGCGACTCTGGTGGTTGGGTATCAGCAGCGTAGCGTACACTAGTCTGGCCACGGTACTGCTCACCCTGGGGCTGGGGCTGGTGCCGGGCGGCGGCACTACGTCGCCGCCGGCGCTGCTGCTCATCGCGGCCATCAACCTGGTGCCTACGCTGGTTGTTCTGCTCGTGTACGAAAGCCGCCACTCGTTTCAGCAGTGGGAGGAAAACCAGCACCGCGCCGACCAGCTCGCCCAGGCCCAAACCCAGGCCCAGCTCGACGCCCTGGCCCAGCAGCTCGACCCGCACTTTTTGTTTAACTCGCTCAACACCCTGGCCGCCCTCATCGAGCCCGCCAACGAGCCCGCCCAGCACTACGTGGAGGGCCTGGCCGATGTGTACCGCTACGTGCTGCTTAGCCGCGAGCGCCCCACCGTGCCGCTGGCCGAGGAGCTGGCATTCGTGCAAACCTACGTGGCCCTGCAAAAGGTGCGCTTCCGCGACAACGTGCTGGTGCACTACGACGTGCCGCCCGCCGCCCTAGGTCGGCACGTGGCCCCGCTGAGCGTGCAGGTGCTGGTCGAGAATGCCTTCAAGCACAACGAGGCCTCACGGGCCCGGCCGCTGCACCTTCGCCTCGTGGTCGATGCTGCCGGCACCGCCCTGCGCGTCGAAAACACCTGGCAGCCGCGGCCCGCCGGCCTGGTTCCCGGCACCGGCACGGGCCTGGCCAACGTGCGCCAGCGCTACGCCCTGCTAGGGGCACCCGCGCCGGTAGCCGTGGAGCAGGCGGCGGGCATCTTTGCCGTGGTGCTGCCCTTGCTGCCCACCGCGTAAGAGGAGTTAAGAGCTTATGGTTTACGCCCAAAAGCGTGCGTCCTGGTGCTAAAGGGTGAGAAAGCCTATTTTTAACTTTTACCTCCCAGCTTTCCACTCCCTTGCGCATTCTCATTCTCGAAGACGAGTACCCGGCCGCCGAGCGCCTCCAGCGGCTGCTGGCCCTGGCCGCGCCCACGGCCCAGGTGCTGGCCGTGCTCGACACCGTGGCCGGGGCGCTGGCCTGGCTGGCGGCTAATGCGGCGCCCGACCTCATCCTGAGCGATATTCAGCTGGCCGATGGCCTCAGCCTCGACGTGTTTGCCCAAACCCTGGTGCGCAGCCCGGTCATTTTCACCACCGCCTACGACCAGTACGCGCTGCAAGCCTTCCGGGCCAATGGCATCGACTACCTGCTCAAACCCCTCAAGCTGCCCGAGCTGCAAGCCGCCTTGGCTAAATTAAAAATTATGAATTATGAATTCAAAATTGAGCCTACCAATACTACAGACTCCATTCATAATTCAGAATTCTCAATTCATAATTTTTCACTAGAGCGCCTGCTCGACGCGCTGCCCCGCCCCCAGCGGCCGCATAAAACGCGCTTTCTGGTGCGCCAGGGCGAGAACCTGCTGCCGCTGCCCACCGCCGAAGCCGCCTGGTTTCAGAGCCGCCACGACACCACCACGCTGGCCACCCACGACGGCCGCCGCTTCGTGGTCGATTACACCCTCGAGCAGCTCGAACGCCTGCTCGACCCGAGCCAGTTCTTCCGGCTCAACCGCCAGCTGCTGGCCCAGCTGCCCGCCGTGCGCCGGCTGGTGCCGCACCTAGGCGGCAAGCTGCTGGTCGAGCTTAGCCCCGCCCCCACCGGCCCCGACGACGTGCTGGTGAGCAAGGAGAAAGCCGGCGCCGTCAAGAGCTGGCTGGAGGGCTAGGCGCGGCGGCTTGCTAAGCCTGTTCTGGCTATTTTGCTACAGCAATAACCTTACCCGCTGATGTATAGCATAAAGTTAAAATCCGCCGTACTTGACCGACTTAGTGAAGCTGATTTTTTTGAATTCTGCCTCGATAACCGCGACTTGCGCATAGAGCGCGAGCGCGATGGTCAAATCACGGTCATGCCCCCCATATTCACCGAAATCAGCGCGCTGAACGCCGAGCTCTCTGGCCAACTAGCCAACTGGAACCATCAGTATAACCTAGGTCGCACATTCGACTCGTCGGCCGGTTTCACGCTCTCGACCGGGGCCATGCTCTCGCCCGATGCCAGCTGGATAGCCTAGGCGCGCTGGGATGCGCTCAGCACCGACGACCGGCGCGGCTTCGCCCGCATCTGCCCCGATTTTGTAGCCGAGCTGCTCTCGCCCTCCGACCGCCTCACCGACACCATGCGCAAGATGGAGCACTGGCTGGAAGCCGGCGCTCGCCTCGCCTGGCTCATCGCCCCGGCCAGCGAGTCGGTCTTCATCTTTGAGCCAGGCCAGCAGGTGCGACCAGTCGTGGGCTTCGACCAAGCCCTGAGCGGCGAACCCGTGCTACCTGGCTTCGCGCTGGAGCTGCGGCGGCTAAAGAAGTAATGAGCAATTAACAGTGAGCAATGAGCCGCCTGCACTATTCGGTCTGCTCATCGCTCATTATTAATTGCTCATTACCTGTCGAGCCAGCTCTTGAATACGCTCACCTTTTCGCGGCTCACCAGGATGGGGCCTTCGCTCTCGGGCGGAGCGGGGCGGAGAATGGTTTGCAGCCGCGAGTTGGTGTAGTGAATAATGTCGTGGATGGCGGCCTGCCGGGCCAGGTAGGCGCGGTTGAGGCGGAAAAAGTGCGTGGGGTCGAGCAGGCTTTCGAGCTGCTCCATGGTGTAGTCTACCACGTACTTGCGGCCGTCGGTGCTTTGGAGCAAGGTCGTTTTTTCGAGGCTAAAAAAGTACGCCACCTGCTCCACGGGCACTACTTTGAGGTGCTCGCCCACGCGCACCACAAACTGCGCTTTGTAGCTGGCCACGGGCGCCGGCTGCCGCAGCTGCTGCAAAAGCGCCGCCAGCGTGGCGGCATCCAGGACTGGCGTGGCGGCGTTTTCGGAATTGACTTTTGTACTGGAAACCGAACCTTTTGTACTAAAATCCGGGCTTTCGGCCGCTAAACGGGCGGTTTCGGCTAGTCGCTGGCGCAATTTTACGATGGCTAGGCGCAGTTCTTCCTCATCGATGGGCTTGAGCAGGTAGTCTACGCTGTTCACCTTAAAGGCGCGCAGCGCGTACTGGTCGTAAGCGGTGGTGAAGATGACGGGGCACGTTACCGCTACCTGCTCAAACAGCTCAAAGCTAAGCCCATCGGCCAGGTGAATATCCAGAAATAGCACGTCGGGCGCGGGGCCGGCTTGCAGCAGCGCCACGGCCTGCGCCACCGATTCGGCCGGGCCGAGGATGGTGACGGGCGCGGCGTGCTTCTGAAGCAGGCTAGTGAGGCGGCGGGCCGCTAGGGGTTCATCTTCAACAACCAAAGCTAGCATAGCAGAAAGTTAGGGCGGTTTTGTAGGGAGTGTACCGTGGACCCGGCGGGTCCGCGCGTCAACCGGGTTCATACGCGGACCCGCCGGGCCCACGGTACCGTTATCGGGAGCGGGCCAGGCTGTCGCGCAGTTGCCACAGCTGCTGGCTGAGGGCGGCGGCGTGGTAGAAATAGTTGGTTTGGGCCAGCTGCGCCACCTCGCCCTCGCTGGAAGCCGCCAGCCGAAAGATGAGGGTGCGGCTGTGCAGTTGCCAGGCCTCGGCGGGCGCGGCGGCCAGGCGCACCATCAGCGTGGCTTCTAGCAGCGGCTGGAAGGCGGGGCCGGCGCTCGCCGCCACGGGGCGCAACGCCCGCAGCGCCGGCACCAGCCGCCGCAGCCGGGCCACGTCGCGCACCTGAAACGGGCGGGCCGGGCCGGCGCCCGCCACGAGCGGATACACGGTCAGGCTTTCCACGTCGGGCGGCGTTATTTCGCGCAGGACTTGCTCCACGGCCACGCGGCCGTTGGGGGTGGCGCCGCGGCGCACCAGCAGCCACCCGATGCCGGCGGCTGCCAGGGCGCACAGCACCCACAGAAGCTCGGGGTAAAAAGCTTTTTTCACGCGCTCATCAGCCTAACCCTACGCCCTGGGGGCGACTGGCTACAGGGCCAGCAGCGGCAAGGTAACCACGAACTCATTGCCCACGGGGCCCGCCGCCACGGGCCGCGGGGTGAGGAAGGCGTAGCGGGCGCGCAGGTTGGCCAGGCCGCGGCCCGAAGCTTCGTTGGCCGCCAGGCGGCGGGGGCGCAGGGTGTTGCGCACGGTGAGGGTGCGGGCGGCGGCATCCACGGCCACGTGCAGGCGCAGGGGGTCGGCTTGGTATGCGGTGTTGTGTTTAAGGGCGTTTTCGAGCAGCAGCTGCAAGGCCAGCGGCGGCACGTAACAGGCCCCTAGGTCGGCGGCCGGGGGCATGTCTAGCTCGACTTGCAGGGCTTCGTCGAGGCGGGTTTTTTGCAGGAAAATGTAGGCTTCGGCAAACTGCAATTCCTCCCCCAGGGGCACCAGCTCCTGGCTTTGGCTGTCGAGCACGTAGCGGTACACCTGGCTAAGCTGCCGGATGAAGCGCACCGCCCGGGCCGGGTCGTGCTCCTCCACCAGCGAAGTGAGGGCATTCAGCGAATTGAACAGGAAGTGCGGGTCTACCTGCCGGCGCAAGGAGTCGAGCCGCGCCACGGCCGACTCTTTTTCGAGGCGCTCGGCGCGCACGGTGGCTTCGCGCCAGGCCAGCAAAAACGAGCGCGAGTGCAAAAACAGCGAGATAACCACCGTGAGCAGCAGCGGAAACGCCGACTGCGCCAGGAAGTGGTGCTGCAAGGTGTAGCCCGGCGCCCGGTGCCAGAGCAGGATGGAAAAGCCCTCGCTCACGCCCACTATCACCAGCAGCGAGGCCAGCGTGGAAGCGCCCACCGTGAACAGCAGCCGCCGGATGGGCTGGGCATCCCACCCTACCTTGATATTGAGCCAATCGACGGTGTAGCCATTGGCCAGCCACAGCCCCACGCAGTAGGCCAGCGAGTAAGCCAGCGAGATGGCGTACTGCCTAGGGTCGCGCCAGGGCGGCGGCGCGTACAGGAAGGCCACTAGCGCGTTGGCCAGCGTTATCCAGCCCAGGCGGCGCCAGACTGCGCCCACCTGCGATATTTTTTCGGCCTTGGCGGCCCCCAGCTGCTGGTTGGCCAGGGCAAAAGGCGGCGGCAAAACGGGCGGTGAAGGAGCAGACACGGCGGGCGGCGAAGCAAGTAAAACAGTCATAAAAGTAATAAGCTACTGGCAGGCGGCAGCCAGGCCGCCGCCCGCCACTGGGAGGTGCCTAGGAGCCTCTTATTTGGCCGCCTGCGAGGCGACATCGTACTTTTTAAGGCGGCCCAACACTTGGCTCTGGCCCCAGCTGGGCGCCAGCGGGCTGGCGGGCCGGAAGGTGGCGTACTTGGCCTTGGCCTCTTCGTAGAGGGGCTTGGCCGCCTCGGCCCCGCCGCCAAACACGCTGGGCGTGTAGTACACGTTGTTGGCGCCCACCAGGTAGGGCCGCGGGTTGTTGGGGTTCAGGGCTTTGGCCTGGGCCACGGCCTCAGTCACCATCCGCGAGTACTTCATGCTGCGCAGCATGGGCGAAACCCCTAGGCGCGCCTGGTAGACGTAGGCTTGCAGCGTCAGCAGCTCCGATTCGTCGCCCTTCAGCCGGCGGGCCTGGGCGAGGGCGGCTTCGGCCTGGTCGAGCAGCTGGTCTTTGGCGTCGCCGTTTTCCTGGCTCTGGAATACGCTGATGAGCAGCGCGTAGGCCTGGTAGTAGCGGGGCAACCAGTCGGCCGGGGCTACGGCAGCGGCGCGCTCCAGCTTGGCGGCGAGGGTTTTGAGTTCGGCCGCGTCGCCGGTGTGCATCACCTGCGTGATGGTGGCACCAAGCAGCTCGGCGTAGCCGGCGGGCGTGGCCGTGGGTGCAGTGGGCGCGACAGTAGTTTGGCTTACGCCTTCCTTCGATTGGGCAGTGGCGCTGAGGCTGGCGGCTACGAGGGCAAGGGCAAAAAGCGGCTTTTTCATGGCTGTAATGGGGATGTGGCGGGTTGGCCGGGTTGATGGCTCAAAGGTGCCCCACCCCGCTCCTGCCCCAAATTCCCCGTTGCCGAACCAGCCCTAGGTGCGCCCGAACCGCCCGAAAAGCGGGAGGAGGCGTTTGGGCAGAAAGTACCGTGGACCCTGCGGGTCCGCGAGTGGCGTGCACTAGACAGAGCACGCCACCCGCGGACCCGCAGGGTCCACGATACAACTCGTTGGGCTACTTCCCGCCCGACTCTACTAGGTTGGCCAATATCCGGTAAGCGCCGGGCACGCCGGCCGGCAGCTCCCGAAACAGCGACAAGCCGGTGTAGATGTAGCGCCCTTTGCCGTAGGGCGCCACCAGGATGGCGCCTTGCTTATCAGTCTCGCCGGGGTCGTGGCTGGCCACGACGGGCTGATAGTGCGCATCCCACTGCGCGGGGTAGTAGAGGCCCTGCTCCTGTATCCAGCCGGTGGCGAAGTCGGCGGGCGTGAGCTTGTTAGGCGCGCTCAGCAGCGGCACTTGGGAGGTGAGGAACGTCACGGGCGTGTTCTCCACCGTCACGCGGTCGGCGGATAGCGTGAGGGGATAGGGACCGATTTCGGGTAGCACCGTGCCGCGGTTCACGACGTACTGCACCAGCATGGTGCCGCCGTTTTCAACGTATTTGAGCAGCTGCGGCTGCTGGGTTTTTAGCTTATCGAGCACGTTGTAGGCACGCACGCCCAGCACCACGGCGTCGTACTTGGCCAGGCGCTCGGTGGTGAGGTCGGTGGCGGGGTCGAGTAGACTCACGGTGTAGCCGAGCTGGCGCAGGGCCTCGGGCACCTCGTCGCCGGCGCCCATGAGGTAGCCGATGGTGCGGGTGTGGCCGCGCGCCACGTTCAAGCGCACTAGCGGGGCCGTGGCCTCGGGGAAGAGCGTCTGGGTCGGGATGTGCGGGTACTCGATGGTCTGGATGCCGCGGCTATATTTCTCGGTGCCCACGGTGGCCACGGCGCGCAATTCGGCTTTGCCCTCGGCCGCGCCGGCCAGCGGGCGCAGCGTGAAATTGATGGTTTGCTCGTCGTCCTTGTTCTTCAAGTTGAAGGCGGCCGTGGCGGGCTCGACCTGCCAGCCGCTGGGCACCTGCAAGGCCAGCGACCCAGCTACCCCAGCCTGGCCGGCGCGCAGCGTCACGGGCACGGGCTTGGGCTGCTGGTCGGCAAAGACATAGGCGCGGGCGGCGGGGATATTCACCAGCACCGGCGGCACCACGGCCAGCGGCTGGTAGAGCTCACCTAGGACCGGGTCAGTGTGCTTGTACTGGACGGGGACAGTAGCGGAATAATATAGTAGTACTCCCTTTACGGCATATGAAAAGCTTACCGACGCCACTGGCGCGTTTTCGGGCATGCCGCGCACAAAATGAGAGATGCTGGTAAAATCCGACTCCGGCTCCGAGAACTTGTACATCCCTACTGAACCAGGCTCGCGCAGCCAGTAAGGCTGGGAAATTAGCGCGTTGCTAAAACCCGCAACAGGTAGGGTACCAGTCACTCGTTTCCCAGGGCTCAGTTCAGCGGTTTGCTTAGGGTCTATGCGCGGCTCATCTAGCGTTATCGTAGTAGGGTCGCCCGGGAAATGACTTTTCGAGAGCCTGACCTTGTTTAACGTGATGGGCAAAGCCGACCGATTCAGAATCTCATAGGTAACGGAAGCTTGTCCGCCACTGGCAAGCGTCGGCTCGCTTACAGTTGCCTCCGCATAAATTCCTGAGCAGGCTTGTTGCAGGGTAGAAATAGCAGTCAGTTTTTCATCCAGCCAAAACAAGTCTTTTGCACCCGTTCTCAGACGAGCAAGTGCTTCGTAAGCTTTAGCCAGCCCCGCCACACTAGCGCTCGGGTTCGCCGCGTCATAAGTCCGAATCACCTCGCTCACCATTTTCCCCACCGCCGCGCCATTCGTAACGCGCCCCCAAGTCTGGTCGATGCCTTCGAATAAATCGGTTTTGGCGGACGTGCCTTTCACGAACTGGAAGTACTCGATGGCTTCGCCGCGCTGGGCGGCCGAGCCGAAGCCCTGGCTGCGGTGCTGCGAGCGCGAGTGGGCCGCGATTTCGCCGTAGCTCTGGCCCAGGAGCGGGTTATAGCCGCCGGCATCAAGCTTCAAATACCCATCCATGTTCTCGCCGGGCTTCACGAAGTAGCTGCCGGTGTTCCAGTAGAGGCGCTTGGGCTGCCAGGCTTGCACGTATTTGAGCTGCTCGGGGAAGCGCTTGGGGTCGCCGGCGGCGTCGAAGGCTTCGGCGGCCAGGATGGCGCTGGCCTGGTGGTGGCCGTGGCCGGCGCGGGCATCGGGCGGGAAGCGCGTGATGAGCACGTCGGGCCGCCGCTGGCGGATAACCCACACCATGTCACTGAGCACCTGCTCCTTGTCCCAGATGGTGAAGGTTTCGGCCGAGGTCTTGCTAAAGCCGAAGTCGTTGGCGCGGGTGAAGTACTGGTGCGCCCCGTCGATGCGCCGCGCCGCCAGCAGCTCCTGGGTGCGGATGACGCCGAGCTGCTCGCGCAGCTCGGGGCCGATGAGGTCCTGGCCACCATCGCCGCGGGTGCAGCTGAGGTAGCTGGTTTCGAGCTGGCGGCCGTTGGCGAGGTAGGCTAGCAGGCGGGTATTCTCGTCATCAGGGTGGGCGGCGATGTACATCACCGAGCCCACGACGTTGAGCTTTTTGAGACCTAGGAGGATTTCGGAGGACGTGTAGGTTTTGGGCGCCTGGGCGTTTGCATCAATGAGCAATGAACAATGAGCGATGAGTAGGCTCAACAAAGACAAGCGAGTAGCGCGGAGAAATCGAAACATAGGGTGCAAACAGGTTCGGGCCGTGAAGTTACCGGCGGAAAGGGCTCGCCGCCCACGTAACCCTAATCGGGCGCCACCGACGTATCACCGGTCGATTTCTTGTTAATCGAAATCAGCAGCGCAGCCACGATGAACTGCGGGGCCAACTGGCGCACGGGCGCGGCGGCGTAGCGGCCGGCGGCATCGGGCGTGGTGGCGTAGCGGTAGCCGTAGATGTTGTCGCGGCCGAGCAGGTTAGTTACACCTAGGTGCACAATGGTGTACTGCCCGGCCAGGTGCGTGAGGTAGCTCAGGCTGAGGTCGAGGCTTTGGTAGCTGGGCGTGCGGCCCTGGTTGAAGCCGGGCAGGTTGGGGTTGTGATAGGCGCGGGCACTGCCGTAGGCGTAGGTGCCGCTCACTTGCAGGTGCAGCTTCTCGAACCAGTACTTGCCCACCAAACTCAGGTTGTGGGTGGCAGCAAAGGTGGGCACGGCCGCCGCGAGGTCGCCGCGAAACTGGCGGCGGGTGTCGAGCAGGCCGTAGCTCACCCAAAAATCCACCTTCTTAAACGTCTGATAGCGGTCGCGGAAAAACACGTCCACGCCCTGGGCGTAGCCGGCGCCGGAGTTGGCGTAGGCCGCGGCGTTCAGCACGTTATAGCCATCGAAGCGCACCAGGCCGCGGTAGTCTTTACGGTAGAGCTCGGCGCGTAGCGTGCGGGCGCTGGTCTGGTACTGGTAGCTGAGGATGTAGTGCGCCGCCCGCTCGAACCCTAGGGCCGGCTGCACGCGCAGCAGGTCGTTGGTGGGGCTTTGGTAGAACAGGCCCCCGGCGGCGGCCACCTGCTGGCCGCCGCCCAGTTGCCAGGCCAGGGCCAGGCGCGGGGCCAAATTGGCCTGGCGCAGCAGGCCCGAGTACTCGCCCCGCAGCCCCACCCGCCCCGTGAGGCGCGGCGCCAGGCTCAGCTCGCTTTCGGCGAATACGGCGGGGCGCTTTTCCAGAAAGCCGGGAGTGTAGGTGGGCGCCTCGGACGTAGCCTGGTAGCGCAAGTCGTAGCGCTGGGCGGTGGCCTCGGCGCCGAGCTTGAGATTGAACCAGGTGCTGGCCGAGTCGTTGGTGAGCACCACGCGGGCGGTGGCAGTGCGCTCTACTTCCTCGATGCGCTGGGGCTCGGGCTGCACGGCGTTGTGCTCGCGGCTTAGGGCCAGGCCGGCGTGCAGGCTCCAGCCGCGGCGCAGGGCGGTGCGGTAGGTGGTGTTGAGGTAGTAGTTTTCATTTTGCAGCGCCGTGAGGCGGCCGGTAGCGGCGTAGGCGGCCTCGGGGTCGGCCTGGCGGGTGGCCACCCGCTGGCTACTGTAGGTAGCGTATATCTTAAACAGCCCGCCGCCCGCCGCGCGGTGGGCCAGCCGCACCGAGCCACCTAGGCGCTGCGGCGCCTGCTCCCAGCGTTGGTCGGGCGCGGTGAGGCCAAAGTAGGGCGCAAGGTTGGTGTAATCAATGGTAGCCGAGGCCGAGGTACGGTCCCAGCGCTGAGTGCGCGACAGGCTGCCGCCCACGCTCAGCAGCGAGATGCCGGTCTGGGTCTCCGGGTCGAGGTCGATGGAATTCAGCCCCACCACCGCGCTCAGCGCCTGCCCATACTCGACCGAGTAGCCGCCCGTGCTGAACAGCGTGCCCTTAAACAAGGTGGGCGCAAACCGGCCCCGCGCCGGCACGCCCGCCGTGCTGCCGCCGTAGAAGCTCTGCACGGGCAGCCCATCGAGGTAGTAGCGGGTTTCGGAGGCCGCCCCGCCGCGCACGAACAGCTTGCCTTCCTCGCCCACCCGCGTGGTGCCGGGCAGGGTGTTGAGGGCGCTGGCGATGTCGGCATTAGCCCCAGCAGTGGTCAAGATATCGAGCGGCTTGAGGGCGGCGGCGCGCTTCTCATCGCTGGCCTCAAAGGCGCCCGCCACGATGCTGACCGTACCTAGGGAGGCCCGGCTTTCGCGCAGGCGGCGGGGCGGCAGCACCAGCGCGCCGCCGGGCAGCGCCAGCGGCGTTTCCTGCATTTCGTAGCCGATGAGCGTGCACACCAGCGGCAGCGTACCCGTGGCCGTGGTGCCGAAGGTAAACCGGCCCAGCGAGTCGGTAGTAGCCCCGTCGAAGGTAGTTTTCAGGAACACGTTTACGCCAGGCAGCGGGCGGCCGGCCCCGTCGAGCACGGTGCCGCTGAGCTGGGTGGGCCCTAGGGCCGGGCGGGCGGGCGCCGCAGTGGCGAGCGGCGTGGCCGGCGTCTGGGCGGCGGCGGTACCTAGGGTGGCGCCGGCAAGCAGCAGGCAGAGTAGCGAAGATTTCATGGGGCCGGGCGGTTGGGGTGGCTTGGTGGCCCAAAGGTGCCCGGCCTAGGTAGCGGCCCTCAAGTAAAAGCTGCTGAACCCGCAAAACCCCGGCTTGAACCGTCAGGCAAGCGGGTTTGGGCGCCGCAGGGCAACGCCGACGGGGCCGCTACGTTTTAGGCGATGGAAATGCGTATTTTCGCCCCCGCTCTAGCCGATTTGTGATGCCTGACTCTGCTCTTCCCGTCGATTACCAACACCTTTTTCGGTCGCTCCCGGAGAATTTTTTGCTGATTGCGCCCGACGCCGACGCCACCATTCTCGACAATACCGACAGCCACGTGGCCGTGTCGCTCAAAAGCCGGGAAGAAGCCGTAGGCAAGCCATTTTTTGAGGCCTACCCCGCCGCCGACGATGGCAGCGCGGCCGTCATCCGCGAGTCGCACGACTACGTGCGCCAGCACCTGGCGCCGCACACCATGCCGCTCATTCGCTACGACCTGGCCGGGGCCGATGGGCAGTTGGAGGAGTTTTACTGGCAAGCCACCCACTACCCCGTGCTCGACGCCCAGGGCCGGCTGCAATACATTGTGCAGCGCACCCAAAACGTGACCGAGCAGCTGCGCATTGCCCGGGCCGCCGCCGAGGCCCAGGCCCGGCTAGCCGAGGAGCAGTCGCGCACGCTCTTCATTCTGGAAAGCCTGCCGGTGTTCATTTGGACCACCACGCCTACCGGCGAGGCCGATTATTTCAACCCGCGCTGGCTGGCCTTCACCGGCCACACCCTGGCCGAGGAGATTGGCGAAAGCTGGGCCAACAGCCTGCACCCCGACGACCAGGCGCGGGTGCACACTACCTGGCAGCACTGCATCACTACGGGCGATTCGTTTCAGGCCGAGTACCGCCTGCGCCGCGCCGATGGCGAGTACCGTTGGCTGCTGAGCCGCGCCGAGCCCCGCCGCGCCGACGATGGCACGATAACCATGTGGGTGGGCGGCGCCACCGACATCCACGACCAGAAGCAAATGGTGGAAGAGCTGCTCGACAACAACGAGCAGCAGGCCCTGCTCTCCGAGCAAGCCTACCAGAACTACCAACTGGCGCAGCAGCAGCGCCAAACCCTCTACGGCCTACTCATGCAGGCGCCCGCCTGCATCGGCATCACGCGGGGCCCCACGCACCGCTTCGAGTTTGTCAATGAAGGCCTGGCCAACCTCGTGCACCACACCGAGCTGGTGGGCCGCACCACGGCCGAGGCCTTCCCCGAGCTGCAAGGCCAGGGTATTCTCGAAGCGCTCGACGAGGTGTACGCCACCGGCGAAAGCTACCAGGGCCGCGAAATCCTCATCCGGCTCGGCACCGGTGACGGCAGCGGGCAGTTGCGCGATGCGTATTTCAACTCGTTCTACCAGCGCTTCGACGAAGGCGGCCAGGCCGCCGGCATCACCATCTACGCCTACGAGGTTACCGAACTGGTTGAAACCCGCCGCCAGCTCCACGAACTCCTAGGGCGCTAATACGCGGGTACCAAGCGCTTCGGCCTAAGCCCCTTCTAAAGTCTACTTGCTGGCCGAAGCCCGCGCCCTTTGCTACCGGCCCGCCAACGCGGCACCTAGCCCACACACGCCACACTAAATACTGTTTTACAAGTATTTAATGTGGCGTGTGCTGTTTGATAGCATGCGGCGACAGCACCAGCAGCTTACTGATTTTTTTGGTTTCTAAAGTCAGTTTGCTACAGAAATAGGCTGGCGCGAGCGAGCACCCGGCCGGCACCTTTGGGCATGCTTCTCGCTCCTGCTTCGCCCCTCGTTTGTTTGCCAGTGCCGCCGCCCGCCGCGCCGGCCCAGCACCCCAATTTTGCCGAGCGCTTGTTTGCAGCGCTGCGCCAGCAGCCCGCCCAGGAAGTGCTGCGCTGGCCCGCGGCCCAGCCCGGCGCCACCCCGCTCCGCGTGAGCGGGGCCGCCCTGCTGGCGCGGGTAGTGGCCTGGCAGCAAGCGCTGGAGGCCAACGGCCCCTTGCCCCTGGGTGCGCCCGTGCTGCTGGCCCACCCCGGCAGCCCCGAGCTGGTGGCGGCGCTGCTAGCTGTACTGGGCCTGGGTGGGGTGCCCGTGCTGCCCCCGGCGGACGCGAGCGCCCGCACGCTGTACCACTTGCTCAAAGCAGAGCGCATTGGGCGGGCGGTGGTAGCGCCCGGCACGCAGCGTCGGCTGGGGTGGCTGGGGCGCCTGGTGGGTTGCCGCTGCGTGGCCGCGCCCGCTGCGGCGGGCTACGACGACTGGGCCGGCCCCACGCCGGGCGCCGTGGCCACGCCCGTGCTGCGCGCCGTGCGCCCCGAGCAGCCGGCACTGATTTCGCACAGCTCGGGCTCGGCGTCGGGGCGGCCGGCGGCGGTGCGGCGCAGCCACCGGGTGCTGCAAGCCCAGCACGAGGCGCTGCGCACGCAGTTTCCGCCCTGGCCGGGGCAGCGCGACTTTCCGCTGTTTCCCAACGTCATTTTGCACAACCTGGCCGTGGGCACGCTCAGCATCGTGCCCGACCTATCTAGGGGTAAACTGGCGCTGCTCGACCCCGCCCGCATAATAGCTCAGCTGACTACCGAGCGCGTTGAAACGCTGACGGGCAACGTGTTTTATTTCGAGCAGCTGCTGGCCTACCTAGGGCAGTACCCAGCCACGTTTCCGGCGGTGCGGGCGCTGGGGGTGGGCGGCTCGCCGGTGCCCGAGCGGCTGCTGGCGGCGCTGCGCAGCTGCTTCCCGCGGGCCGTGTGCTACGTCATCTACGGCGCCTCCGAGGCTGAGCCCATTGCGGTGCGGGCCGCTACCGGCCCGGCCCTCGACCCGCGCCTGGGCTACTGCGTGGGCTCGCCGCACGCCGGCCTCGACCTTATGCTTTATGAGCCGCAACCGGTGTGGCAGCCCACGGCCACCGCCACCGACCTGGGCGCCCCCGCCGGCCCGCCGCGCTACCAGGCCGGCGAAGTGCTGGTGCGCGGCCCGCACGTGGCGCAGGCCCCCGGCGCCTGGCTACCCACCGGCGACTTCGGCTACCTCGACGCGGCCGGGCAGCTCTGGCTCACGGGCCGGCGCGGCGCGGCCATCCTGGTGCGCGGCGTGGGCCACTATCAGCTCGAGCACTGCCTGCGCCAGCTGCCGGGCGTGGCCCAGGTGGCCGCGCTGCCCCGCCCCGATGGCTCGGCTTTCGACGTGTGGGTGGCCGGCAGCACCACGGCCGCGGCGGTGCAGGCGGCCAGCGCGGCGGCCTTCGGGCCGGGGCTGCTAGGGCGGGTGTCGCACCGCGCCCGGCTGCCCGTCGATGGCCGGCACTTCTCCAAAATTCGCTACGACTTACTCCGCTAACCTCCCTTCTGCTACCGCTCGCTATGCACTCCGAATTTGCCCACATTCCTCTCGACCGCCTGCGCTACGGCTTGGTGTGGGAAGACCACGCCACGCTGTACCAGGCGCTCGACCTAGGGCCCGCCGACCATGCCCTCATCATCACCTCGGCGGGCTGCAACGCGCTGAATGCGCTGCTCGCCGGCCCGCGCCAAGTCACGGCCATCGACCTCAATCCGCTGCAAAACCAGCTGCTGGCCCTCAAGATGCACGCCATCGCGCACCACCCGCCGGCGGTGCTGCGCGGGCTGCTGGGCCTGGCTGGCCCGGCCGCCGTGGCGGCGGCCACCGTGGCGCTGCAAACCACGCTGCCCCCGGCCGACTACGCCGCCTGGGCCGCTTACCTCGCCCAGCACCCTAGGGGCCTGCTGCTGGCCGGGCAGCTCGAAAGCTACGTCACGGGCTTCGTGCCCAGCCTGCCGGCCGCGTGGCAAGCCCGGCTGCGCGGCTTACTCGACTGCGATAGCGTGGCCGAGCAGGCCGCGTACTTCCGGCAGGAGCTGGACCAGCCCGATTTTCGAGCGCGGTTCGGGGCGTATTTCGACGCGGTTAACCTCAGCCAAGGGCGCGACCCGCGCCTGTTTCGCTACGCGGCCGAGTCGGGCGGCACCACCTTTTACGAGCGGCTGCGGCGGCAGCTGGGCCAGCAGCTAGCGCGGGATAATTTCTTTTTCCGCTTCCTGTTTTTTGGGCCCGAAAACCTGCCCGAAGCGCTGCTACCGCCCTGCTACCGGGCGGCCAATCACCAGCTGCTGCGCCGCCGCCTATCAAGACTCCGGCTCGTGACGGGCGAGGCCAGCGAGTTCCTGCTATCGGCCGCCGGACACGATGTGACGAAGGCCAGCTTGTCCAACATTTTTGAGTACGTCAGCCCCGCCGAGTTTGGGCGCGTGAGCCGGGCGCTGGCCACCCGGCCGGCCCCGCTGCGCCTGGTTTTCTGGAACCTGCTGCAAGCGCAGGCGCCCCGGCGCACGGCCGCCGTGCCGCTGCTGCCCGCCCTTTCTACCGACCTAGGCGCGCACGATGCCTGCTTCTACTTCGGCGGCGTGCGGGTGCTCGACTACCTCACGGATTCAACTGATTTAACGGATGGCGCAGATGCGCCCGCCGCTCAGTTCTCGTCGCTTATCGCTTATTCTTCCGTCCTCCTTTCTACTGCCTTTTCGCGATGAATCCTGACTTTTTGCAAGCCCTACTGCGCCAGCACGCCCCGGCCCAGGCGGCCGAAGTGCGGGCCGTGCGCCCGAGGCCGCTCGATAGCTCGACCAGCATTCTATCCAGCCTCACGGCGGGGCGCACGGCGCAGCCCATCGGCCTCTACGGGCTGGAGGTGGAGCTGCGCGAGGCCGGCCAGCCCTGGCGCACCGAGCGCCTGGTGCTCAAGGCCAAGCCCCACGGCCGCGCCATTTGCCAGATGATTACGGGCCTGGCCCAGGCCTGCGGCGGGGCGGTGGCCGAGGTGTACCCGGCCTTCGAATATCTCACCGGCTTCGGCAACACGCACCGGCGCGAGCTGGCCGTGTACGCCGCCCCGGCCAGCCCGGCCGCCGCCCTGCTGCCCCGCGTGTGGGGCACCCACGCCGACCCGGCCACCGATACCTACCTCGTGGTACTAGAAGACCTCAGCGAGCGCGAGCTCCTAAACTCGGTGCTGGCGCCCGCGCACTGGACCGATGCGCACCTGCGCGCCGCCCTGCGCCAGCTCGCGGCCTGGCACGCCCACCATCTGGTACCAGCCGGCGCCGCGCCGCCCGAGGCCGCGCCCGCCACCTGGCCGCAGCTCGCCCCGCTTTGGGAGGCCCTGCTGGACCACGCCGGGCGGCAGTTCCCGGACCTCTATTCGGCGGCGCGGCGGCGGCACCTAGGGCAGGCTATCAGCGGTACTCCGGGCAATTGGGCTACGCTCAGTGCCTTATCCAAAACGCTCATTCACAACGACCTGAACCCGCGCAATACGTGCTTCCGGCCCGGCCCCGACGGCCAGCCCGCGCTGGTGGCCTACGACTGGGAGCTGGCCACCTACCACCTGCCGCAGTACGACGCGGTGGAGCTGCTGTGCTTCGTGCTCGGGCCCGACCGCTACCACCTGCGCGCCGGCTACCTAGGCTACTACCGCCAGCAGCTGCACGCCCGCACCGGCCGCTTTGCCGACGCGGCCGCCTTTGCCGAAGGCACCCGCCTGGCCACCCTAGAGTTTGGCCTTCACCGCCTGGGGCTGTATCTGCTGCCGCACACGCTCAGCCCCTACCCCTTCCTGCCGCGGGTGGTGGAAAGCTTTTTTGCGGCGGCGAATAGTGAGTAGTTATTAGCAGCCTTTCTGAACAAGGAAAACCAGAAACGGTCGTCATGCTTCACTGCGTGGCCACCAGATGAGCATGACGACCTGTTTTAAAAACGCTTATTCTATGGCCTTGTTATAGCATATCAGCAAGGGGATAAAATTACGCTAAACTTGATTTCTACCACAAGTGCGTCACTCATTGCCTTTTTTTATTGGTGCGGCCAGCAGTGGGCAGCAGGAGTGACGTCAGAGGGCGGGCAGTAGCCATTCCAGCTCCAGAAGTGCTTCATTTGACCGTCAGGCGCAACGTTTTGCCATCGGCGCGCACCATGTACACACCCGTGGCATATGCGGGCGGCAACACCAGCGCGGCTATACCCTCGGAGGCGCTTCGCCCGGCACGTGGCCAAGCTCAGCCTCACGCAGCAACTGAGTAGTCGTCCGCCCAGCACCCGGGGCTTCATACCCGTAGCCAAGCGCTGGTTCGTGGAGCGCACCTTTGCCTGGCTCACTGGCTTTCGGCGACTAGCCATCGACTACGAATTTACCCCGCGCTCGCACGAAACTTGGCTGCTCATTGCCAACATGACCGTGTGTCTCAGTTGCTTAACGAAAGCCTAATTCCCAAACACCCTCTAAGAGCGTGTTTGGGAATTAGGAGCTAGTAGTTCGTCGGAGGGACATAGTTAGGTTGGCAACTAGCAGCCAAGCTCCATGGCTAACTGGCTGGCGCTCATAGTCCATAACCACGAGGCGGAAGCAGTTGAGCCAGGCAAAGGTGCGCTCCACGACCCAGCGTTTGGTCACCGGCACGAAGCTACGTCCGGCAGTTGGGGGACGACTACCCAGTTGCTGTTGCCAGCCCAGGGCCTGCACATAGTGCGCAAAGCGCCCCTGATACGCCCTGTCCGTCAACACGCTGCGCAGACGACTAGCCCAGACTGGTCGCAGCTGGTTCCGGGCAGGTAATAGGGGGTTGGCGCCACGGCTGTCGTGGCCATTGGCTGCGTGCACGCGACGCGCCAAATCCACCCGCTCGTGTCGCAGAGTAGCTGGCGCTTACGGCCTTTGACGCGCTTGTGGGCATCGAGGCCCCGCTGCTGGCCCAGGCGCGGGACCAGTTTGACGCTTTGCGCATCGACTAGTGCCAGCGAACGCGTAGGCAGACGCCCTTGCGCCAGCCGGTCCGCGCGGTTACTGGCTTGATTGAGGCGGGCTAACGTGCCGTCCGCCTGCCAGCGGCGGAAGTAGTAATACACGGCAGGCCAGGGGGAAAGCAAGCGGGCAAATACCGCCACTGACAACCAGTTCGGCAGCTATTGTGCATGGCGTCAACTACTTGCCGCAGACAGTGGTGGCGTTTGCGCTGCACAGCCAGCAAGTGCGCGATAACTTGCCACTGCGAGTCAGTAAGGGGTTGATGACCGTCAACCATAATGCGTGCGGGAGCCTAGGAACTCCCACCGCAACTTACTGGCTCGTTTCTTTTTGCTCAGCTAATTCCTAAACACGCTCTAAAGGCATTCCACATGAAAGCAGCTAAGGACCAAACGATGGTAAGCTATCAACTGGCTCCCTGTCGCTCGCGATACAGGTAGTAAGACGGGCGAACAGCGCTGATTAGTATCTTCCGCTCCTCAACAGTAAGTCTCTGCAGATGGGCATCCGTGACGAGTTTCAGATGGTAGAGAACCTACTACTTTCTTCTTCCGACGTGCTGTGTGCCCTGGACCAGCACGACCGCTTGTGGCGGATAGGTATGGCCGGCCAGCGCGTACTGGGCTACGCGCCAGCGGAACTTACTGGGGCACCCTTCCGCACCCTTCTTCATCCCACCGACTATGCCCAGGTCGAGGCCGCCTACCAGGCCGCTCGGCAGCAAGCTACGCCCGTTTGCTTCGAGGGTCGCTGCCTGACCAAGACGGGGCAGGCAGTAGCGCTCGCGTGGTCAGTCTTTCGATGGCCTGCGACGGAGTTGCTACTTTGCATGGGGCGCACCGTCGAATCCCAGCTTGTCACGCGCCCCACAGAAATCCCGGCGGGCAATGCCCTGCTCGAACGCATTGCCGATGCCTATATCGAGGTTGATACGGACTGGACCATTACCCATTTCAACGACCAGGCCGAGCGAGTGCTGCAAATCGACCGTCAACAGTGCCTAGGCCGAAACCACTGGCAAGTCTTTCCCAACACGGTCAACAGCCGCTTCGGCTACTACCTGCACTTGGCGGTTGATTCAGGGCAGCCCGTCCATTTTGAAGCGCTTTCTACGCGCACGAACCGGTGGCTGGAAGTCAAAGCCCGGCCTACTGCTGAGGGACTTGCCATTTTCCTGGCCAACATCACGGACCGGGTTACGGCGGCTAAACACCTGGAGCAGCTGGCCCTGGTGGCCCAGGGCACGGACAACGGGGTGCTCATTAGCGATGCCCAGGGCCGCACCGAATGGGTCAACGAAGGCTTCACCAAGCACACGGGCTATGTCCTGGCCGACCTGCTAGGTCGCTTTCCCGGTGCCGTGCTCGACGGCCCCGACACCGACCCGGCGGTCCAAGAGACTATCCGCGCCTACTTCCGTCAGCCCGAACCCTTCTCCGTGCCGATTCTCACCTACACGAAAGCCGGCGAGAAGCTTTGGGTGTTGCTCCACGTTACGCCCATCTACAACCAAGCCGGCGAGCTGACGCAATTCATCTCTATTCAGCAGAACATCAATGCGCAAAAGGTGATGGAAGCCCAGCAGGCTCAGCTGACGCAGGACCTGTACGAGCACAATCGTGATTTGCAACAGTTCACCTACATGCTTTCGCACAATCTGCGGGCCCCGCTAGCCAACGCGTTAGGGCTAAGCCAGCTGCTCACCCGGGTCGGCAAGCACAGTCCCGTATTTGATGCCTCGCTGGGGTATCTGCGCCAGAGCCTCGAACAAGTGGATGGCGTGCTCCACGACCTGAACCTGGTGCTTTCCCTGCGCGACCAGCAGCACCAGCAAACCCCCGAAACCGTGGTGCTGGCCGAGGTCTGTGAGCAAGCTATCCAGCACTGGACGCCGGCCCTGACCGCGTGCGGGGGCCAGGTCACGCTCGACGTGGCGGAAGGCCTGCTGGTGCGCGGCACCCGGGCCTACGTGTACAGCCTGTTCGATAATCTGCTCTCTAATGCCCTGAAGTACCGCGCGCCAGCGCGCCCCTTACACATCACCATTGCGAGCGAGGCAGGCGCGCATGGCGGAGCTACGATTCAGTTCGCGGACAATGGCTCGGGCTTTGACCAGGTCAAGGCCGGAGCTAAATTATTCCAACTCTACCAGCGCTTCCACGGTGGGCACCAAGGCCGGGGGCTGGGCTTGTTCCTGGTCAAAACGCACGTGGAAGCGATGGGCGGTACCATCGAGGTCAGCAGCCAGGTGGGGGTAGGCACACGCTTCGTGATTCAGCTTAACCAACGCTAGCCGGGGCACTTACCTGCTCAAGGATGCGGGTAGCAGACTTTAAGGGGTCTCACTAGAGTAGGAACAGAAAACCCCGCTAAGGAATTTCGGTCAGCAATACTTATCAGGTAGCTGGGTTACGCAGCAGGCTCTGGGTGCCGGTAGTCAGTTGGAGGAAGCAAGTATCTTATCTTGCCAACACTAGCCTCCTCGTTATGGACCCCACCCCCAACCAGCCCGCTCCCGCCACCGATTCGGCTCAATTACCAGCTCTGCTCCAGCAACTCGTCGCGGACCTGGCCGACCCCGCCATTACCTATCTGCTAAAGGGACACTACTACGACCGCACGAACCACCCGCGCTACCGGCACTTCCCCGCCGTTTTTGCCCTGCGGCGAGGCGAGGTTTGAAACGTGGAAATTGGCTCGGATTTCGTGGCCTTCGACACAGAATTTGTCCGCTACCCTGAACAAGGCGAACTGCACTATCCGGGTCCGTGGGCTGACCGCTTCCGTGTCACCGTGCCCTTCGCCCAACTTTACCAACTCTGCCGCAAGGTCCTCACGCCTGCTGAGCAAGCGGCCGAAGAGGTGAGCTATAGACCAGACACTATCCTTTATTATAATGCGGTGGTCTATAAAGAGCACTCCGGCCCAGCCGATATTAATCAGGCCTATGCAGTAACTCCTACTTCGGGAGAGTACCCACTGATCACCCTACTGACGGCGGTAGCAGCCGGGTTGACAGACCCCGCCAATCACTACCTGATTAATACGACCGCTTTCGAGAGCCCGGACGGCCCCGTGCTGCTCAGCCTGCTCCACCTGCAGGCCCAGACCACTCGCGACCTGATCATAGAGTCAGATGCTTTCACCTGCTCGGTACTGCTGGACCCCTATGACCGCCGCCAGTGGTCGACCGTCCGCGTGGCCTTTGCCCAGGTCTGGCAGGTGCTGCGCAGCGATAGCCCGCAGGTCGACTTGGAAGAAATCGAGGATGCCGGGGGCCTGCTTTACCACGCGCCGGAAGTGCTGAGCGCCTACGTGCGGCAGGGCCGACTAGCCTAATCTACCTACCTGACTTCTGCATGGAAGAGCTACTGTACCCTCGCCACCCCGTGGATAAGTACCACCGGTCGCAACTCTAATTTCTCGCCACGCTGCCAGAAGCACAACGGGCCTATCACGCCCGGCTGTTTCGGCTCGTCAACGCCAGTTACCGCTACCAGCAGCAGGCCGCGGGTGAGGTGACGGAAGACGACTTCCACCATTGGCTCGCAGGCTTACCCGATAAGATGCGGCTAGCCATGGAACGCGATGGGTTTGAAGCGAGCAAGAACAGCCTGCCGCTACGGCGGCACGCGCTCGAGCGCCGCGACCTGGGCTACGATGCGTTTTTGCAAGCCATCCTTTCGCCCGAGGATTGGGCCTATCAACAGAAATTAGCGCAGTCATCGGCGCCCAAGCCCTAACTCAGCTAAAGGAAGAAAAGACAAGTGGTCGACGACCGATTTTGAGTGGTGAAATAAGCATTTTCGGGCAAAAGTTTCATGTTAAGGATGGTCATTCGCAACACGTAAAACGGCTCTTCACCTTGCGTAGCTACTGGATGACTTAGCTAAGGTTGGCGGTAAACTCGATGACGTTGCCATTAAGGTGCACCTAGAGGGGCTCAGAAAGTGCCTTGCGGAACGAGTGGTTCAGAAAGTCTTTGCCAAGTAAGTGCGTTTGTGAGCTGGGGATGAGTCCGCCATGTGCGCTTTGTTAGCCTAAAACTGGCATCCTAAGCTTTGTCCAGCGTACCTAAAAAACCGCAGTAAAAACACGCTTTTCAGACCAAACCCTTGAACGTACGCTAGCCTTCGGTTTTTAAGCTGTGCCCTAGTCGCCTATACCAGGGAGGGGGTAGGCGCAAGTGACCGTAACTTCTCTGCCAACTCTTGAGCAGCAAGGGTGCAGGCGGTTTCTACCTGCGAGAACAAGGCGATGAGTCCCATCATAGCTTCCTGGCTGGCCCCATCGCCGACGGAAATCAGGCTGACCGCCTTACTCTGAATGGATTTGGCAATGTCTTCAAACGTCGGGTTCATGCCCATCGTAGCAAACGTGGGGATGATGGAATGCGTGGCGCGCTTCAGCGCAAGCCAGTCTTTTTCCGCAATGGCTTGCTTCATAGTTTGCACCAACTGCGGAATTTCCTGGAGGTAGAGACCAATCATCTCCGCCATACGGGCTTCGCTTTTCGTTATGCGCTGCAGGTAGTCAAAGTTGACGCAGGTCAGGGCCTGGGGTTGGATTTGGCTATCTGCCATGGCTGGCGCCGAGATTTTGTTGGCGTCGGCCAGCTTTAGATACTTGATAATCTTACTGTAGAGCAGCTTGTCATCAATGGGTTTTGAGATGTAGTCGTTCATACCCACGGCCTTGCACTTCTCCACGTCCACCGTGGTCACGTCGGCCGTCAGGGCAATGATGGGTAGGGTCAGGTGCAATTCGTTGCGGATGTATTCGGTGGCCTCAAACCCATTCATGACCGGCATCTGCAAGTCCATGAGCACGATGTCGTAGCGGGTAGTGCGCAGCTTTTCGAGGGCGATTTTCCCGTTGCCAGCCACGTCCATTTCAAAGCCGAAGTCCTCCAGCAGCGTCTTCATCAGCAGCTGGTTCAGCGCAATGTCCTCCACCACCAGAATCTTCGCGTTCTTAAAGCCCGTTTCTAGCTCAATAGTCAGGCCCGATTCGGCGTCGGCTTTTTCGGTGGTTTTGCCAAAGCTCAGGATAAAACTGAAGGTGGAGCCTACCCCCACCTTGCTCTTCACGTGGATGGTGCCGCCCTGGGGCTCCACCAAGTTTTTTACAATGGCCAGTCCCAGGCCCGTGCCGCCGTACAGGCGGCTGGTGCCGCTAGTAGCCTGCTGAAAGTCATCGAACACGGTGCTCAACTTGGCTTCCTCAATGCCGATGCCAGTGTCGGTGACGGCGAACTCCAGGATGACTTTTTCCTGGTCCTGGACCAGCATCCGCACGCCCACCGTGATGGTGCCCTCGCTCGTAAACTTGACGGCGTTGCTCACTAAGTTGAGAATGATTTGGTGCAGCCGCACTGGGTCGCCTACCAGCACCTCCGGTATTTTGGCGTCGTAGTCCATCACCAGGGCCAGATTTTTCTCCTGAATCTTAGTTTCGAACAGGTGTACCATGGCTGACACCGACGCGGCGAGCTTGAACGGGATTTGCTCAAAGGTCATCTTGCCCGCGTCGACCTTGGCTAGGTCCAGAATGTCGTTGATAAGAACAATCAATGTATCGCCGCTGAGCTTGATGGCCGTCAGATACTCGCGCTGTTTTTCCGTCAGCTCCGTCTTCAGCACCACCTTCGTGAAGCCGATGATGGCGTTCATAGGCGTGCGAATTTCGTGGCTCATGTTGCTCAGAAACTGCTGTTTCGCCTTCACCGCATTTTCGGCGATGCTAGTCGCGCTTTCGGCCTTGGCCTGGGCTTCTTCGGCCAGCACGGTAGCGCGCTCGGCTGCGAATTTGGCTTCAATCAGCTCGGTCGCAATGCGCTTCTGGTCCGTCACGTCGCGGGCCACAATCACTACCCCCAGCACCTTACCGTTGTCGTTCTTATACACCGAGCCGTTAAAAAGCACGTCCGTCAGCTTGCCGTCTTTGTGGCGCAAGGTGAGGGGCGAATCGGCCACCGTGCCCTTGGCAAACACTTCCTGGTACACTTCGCGCGCCATCTGTGGGTCGGTGAAGTACACGAAGAAATCCGACCCAATCAACTGTGTACGGTCTAGGCCGGTGATGTTCACCGTGGCCTGGTTCATGTCCGTTATTTTGCCTTCCGGGCTGATGGTCACCAGCGGGTCGCGGCTGGCCTCAATCAGGCCCCGGGCATAGTTGGCCACGCGCAACTCGGCCGCCCGCTTCACTTTCTCATCGTTTTGAAAGGCCAGCTCCTTGTTAGCTAGGACTAGTTCGGCCGCGCGCTTTTCCTTTTCGTCGTTTTGAAAGGCCAGTTCCGCATTCGCGATGATGAGCTCCTGCGCCCGCTTCTCCTTTTCGTCGTTTTGAAACGCTAGTTCTTTATTGGCAATGCTCAGCTCAGCGGCTCGCTTTTCCTTCTCATCGTTTTGGAAGGCTAGCTCTTTGTTTGCCAGAATCAGCTCGTGGGCCCGTTTTTCTTTCTCATCATTCTGAAACGCCAGCTCCGCGTTGGCGATAAGTAGTTCCTGCGCCCGCTTCTCTTTCTCATTGTTTTGAAACGCCAGTTCCGTGTTGGCGATGCTGAGTTCGGCGGCCCGCTTTTCCTTCTCATTGTTTTGGAAAGCTAGCTCGATGTTCGCCACGCTCAGTTCCTGAGCACGCTTTCCTTTTTCGTCGTTTTGAAAGGCCAGTTCTTCGTTGGCGATGCTGAGCTCCGCCGCGCGCTTTTCCTTTTCGTCATTTTGAAAGGCCAACTCTTCATTGGCGACGCTTAATTCCTGCGCCCGTTTCTCTTTCTCATCGTTTTGAAACGCCAGCTCTTCGTTAGCAATGCTGAGCTCATCGGCTCGTTTTTCCTTCTCGTTGTGCTGGAAAGCGAGTTCTTTGTTGGCAATACCTAGCTCAGTGGCCCAGTTTTTCTCGGCTACTTCCCGAGCCACTATCATCGCGCCCAGCACCACACCCTGGTCGTCCTTGTGCACAGAGCCATCGAACAAAACCTCGGTCAGCGTGCCACTAGTGTGGCGGAGTGTAAACGGCACGTTGCTAACTGCTCCATTGGCCACGACTTGCCGGCAGACGTTCCAAACCAATTCTGGCTCCGTAAAAAAGGCGGCAAAATCAGACCGCATCAAGGTGTCGCGTTCCACGCCCGTGAGGGTTACTGCCGCCTCATTGGTATCGATGATAGTGCCCTCTAGGTTAACCGTAACTAACAAATCCTGGCTTGCTTCAATCAAGCGCCGATACTTCTTCTCGCTTTCCTTCATGGGTACTGTTCACCGGCCTAGCAGGCAAGTGGTAATTGGTTTATAAGGAGGACGTGCCCTGGCCCCTTGGCAGGAGTAGCAGGTAATTTCAATTAGTAAAGACTGTTTTATATTAGTTTAATACAAAAAAATTATAGAGCTACACGTGCTATAACTTTGAATATCAAACAAGATACGAATCTTTGTCTTAAGAAAATTTATATCAAGCGTAATTATTCAATTACACTTTCCTCCATACAGGCTAATCAATTAGCGGTTAGATATAGAAGCTTCCCCCAATCAACTCGGCTTAGCCAGGTGCGCCACGCTACTACCCCCCTCCCCTACCCCTACCAAGCAGTTGAAGGTCCCCCTTTGTAGCGAGTCAAGAAGTGGGTTTAATAAGCAATGGAGCTGAACCAGGCTTTCTGAGCCCTCCCTAATAGTGGCCCCTTTAGATAGGCTGTACAGTAAAATGACCGTTTTTATGAACATTGGGGTGGTCTAGTGAGATAGCCTAACATAAGGCCCCGAAAGGTGCACTTATGTTGGGCCATCTCACTAGACCACTTCAACACGCCAGACAGGCTTCGAATTGGGCCAAAAACAGAAATAGTCAGGCTAACTCTACGGAGCACTTTTGTGCGAAGTACCTTCGCTGGCTATCCCCTTCTGCTACTTTAAGGTTCGTATGCTCTTTCATTTTGGGGCGCGTAGCTCGCTGCTGCTGCCTTTTGCGTTCACTAGCACCCTGGTCACCGGCTGGCTGCTACTGCGGTCGCTACGGCGCAGTAACCTACCCGATGCGCTCCTAGCCCTGCTACTGGCAGTACCCACCCTGCAAATAGGGCGCGAGATGCTGGCCCACGCTGGCTGGTACGATAGCCACGATGGGCATACGACGGTCATGCTGTACCTACCCTGGCAACTCAATCTGTTCCTGGGGCCGGCTTACTACCTGTATTTTCGGAGCCTGACCAACCAGGAGTTTCGGCTGCGGTTGCGAACCTGGCAGCACTTGGTGCCGGGCTTTCTGCAGCTTGGACTGATGGCCGCCGCAGCGGGCTATGACCTCTTCTATCTCGTTGGCGTGAGAGGCCAACCACTGCCAACTGAAGAGGGTGCCAAAGGGCCGGCCCTGGTAGCAATAGAAGCCCTTACGCACTACCTGAGCTACCTGCAATATGGGCTACTGCCGGCCTATTGCTGGTGGGTGCTGGCCGACTACCGGCGCTACCGGCGCTACCTCGACGACAACTTTTCGGACACCGAGCGCCTACGCTTTGCCGGGCTGCGACAGTTGGTGGTGGTGCAGGTACTGGCCCTGGTGTTGAGTCAGCTCTTCACGCTGGCCAGCTGGAAATTTGGGAGCCTGAGCGAGGCGGCCTCCTGGAATTACTTTTTCCTCCGTGGGCTGCTGGTGTATTGGCTGATTGCCGTGGGGTTGCAGGCCAACTACGCCGCCGCCACTACGCCGCTGCGCTTCGATACTGACCCCGACCCCGACCTACTTACCCTACCCGAACCAGTGGCCCAGCTGAGTCCGGTCCCAATGGCCGAAGTCCCGGCGGCCCCGGTGGCGCCTGAAGTGGAATTATTGGCGGAGCCGACACCGGAACTGCTGGCTTGGCGCGATAAGCTCCTCGCCCTAATGAGCGAGCAGCAACCCTGGCTTGAACCCGAGCTGACCCTGACAGAGCTGGCTCATCGGCTACGCCTCACGCCGGGTTTACTCTCCAAAGTCATCAATACAGGCTGCGGCCAGAACTTCAATGACTTTGTGAATGCCTACCGGGTGCGCGAAGCACAGCGCTTGCTCGCTGACCCGCGCTTTGCGCACTACTCGCTGGTAGGCGTGGCCCTGGAAAGCGGATTTAACTCACGCTCAACGTTTAACCGGGTATTTAAAAAGGTAGTGGGCCAGGCCCCCAGCGAGCTGACCCGCCCCAAATCATAATTTGGGGCAGGCCAATCTATGCCCTGGGACATGAGCACCTAGGGTGAGCAGGAGTTTTGCGGCATCGTTTCACCTAGCCCGCTGCCTCCCGTGTCCCGCTATTCCCCCCCTGCTCTTTTTACCGCTGCCTGTAACGTCTGCCTGGCCTGGCTAACAGTCAAAGTCCCCCGCCCCGCCTCAACCAACCGCCAGCGCGGGCGGGCGTTAACCTGGGCATGCGCGGCGTTGACTAGCTGTTTTTTCCTGTTTCTCCATCGGCGATTAATCAACTGGCTTATCCTGGGCTGGGGGCTAGGCGGCGTAGCGGCAGCCTTTGGGCAAGGCACGGCACCCCTTAGAGGCGTAGTGTTGGACCCGGCCGGGGCACCCGTTGAGTTTGCTACCGTTACCCTGCACCTGGCCACTGATTCTACCCTGGTCAAGTCGGAGTTCAGCGATGCGAAAGGGGCCTTTGCGCTGCAAGCGCCAGCTGGGGGGCGCTACCTTCTATCAGCGGCGCAGGTGGGCTACCAGCGCTATTGGAGTACGCCATTCGGGCTGCCGGCCGCGGGGCTGGTACTGCCCCCGATGGCCCTGCGTACCAGCGCCGCTACGGCGCTGCAAGAGGTAATCGTGACCGGCCAAAAGCCCTTGTTCGAGCGCCAAGCCGACCGTACCATCGTCAACGTCGAAAACTCGCCGCTGGCGGCCGGTAATACGGCCCTCGATGTGCTCGCCCGCGCACCGGGCATCACGGTGGACGGCAGCGACAACCTAGCGCTGCGCGGTAAGCAGGGCCTACTGGTGCTCATCGACGGGAAGCGCCAGCCCATGACGGGTACTGAGCTAGCCGACTACCTGCGCACCCTGCCGGCCGAGCAGCTAAAGAACATTGAGCTGATTACCAACCCGCCCGCCAGCTACGACGCCCAGGGCACGGCCGGCGTCATCGCCATCAACCTCAAAAAAGACCAGCGCCAGGGGGCCAACGGTAGCCTCAACCTAGGCTACGGCCGCGGCGTGTACGGCCGCTTTACTACGGGGCTCACCGGCAACTACCGGCAGGGCAAAACCAATGCCTACGGCTCGTATACCTACGCTGACCGCAGCACCTACCTGCGGCTAACCAGTCACCGGGTATTTTACGACCAGGGCCAGCCCACCAGCGGCAGCACCCAGGAAGATTACACCGCCACCCGTACCCAGGTGCACAACTGGAAAGCCGGGGTGGACTACGCTTTCACGGGCCGCACCACGCTGGGGGCCGCCCTCACCGGCCAGGCTGCCCAAAGTAATGGTTCGGGCACCAACGCCGTGACGCTGCTCGACGCCAGCGGCGCTCCCAGCCGCGCCCTGACCTCGCCGGCCTACCGCAACGCCAGCACCCCCAACCTAACCGCCAACCTGAACTTGCGCCAGGTCTTTGCCGATTCCAGCAACAGCCGCGCCCTGACCGCCGATGTCAATTACGCCACGTACCGCCTCGGCCGGCAGCAAGGCTTGTCCGCGCTGCTCGATGGCAGTGCGGGACCGACGCTGCTCACCAGCGACCAGACCGGCCGCCTCACGCTGCTCACCGGCCAGCTCGATTACGCGCACCCGCTGGCGTACCGCCAGCTCTTGTCCGGCGGGCTGAAAGTCAGCCAGGTGCAGTCTACTAACAATGCTGTTTTTCAGCAGACTGCCAGCGGGGTTACGACCCTGGATACGGCGCAAACCAATCGATTCCGGTACACCGAAACCATCCGGGCGGGCTACCTCAACTGGCAGCAAACCGGGGCGCGGGCTACCTGGCAGGTGGGCCTGCGGGGCGAGCACACGGCAGCCCTAGGGGTGCAGGAAGTGGGTAAACAAAGCTTTGACCGCCAGTACTTCCAGCTTTTTCCCAGCGCGTCGTTCAAGTACACGTTTTCGCCCCAGCACGAGCTGACGCTGGCCCTGAGCCGCCGCCTTGACCGGCCGGGTTATGACCAGCTCAATCCTTTCCGCATTTACCTCAACGCCACTACCTACCGCTCGGGTAATCCCGCCCTGCTGCCCCAAACCAGCTATAACGCGGAGGTGACCCACACGTACCGGCAGAAGTACACCGTCGGCTTGAGCTACAGCAACACGCGGCACCCCTTTCTCATCGTGGTGCAGCCCGCTTCCGCCACCAGCCGCTTCGTGCTGTCTCGTCCCGTCAACCTCGGCCCCCAGCACTACGCCGCCCTCACGTTCACCGTGCCCGTTACGCTTACCAAAAACTGGTCGGTTTATAACAACGCCGTTTTTTACTACACCCGTTTCACGGGCGAATTGGCGGGCACTGCGCTCAACCGGGCCAAGGCGTCGGTTAATTTGAGCAGCACCCATACGTTCACACTAGGCCGCGGCTGGAGTGCCGACCTAAGCGCCAATTACCAGTCGCCGGAAGTGTATGGCTTCATTACCTCGCGTTCTAATGGCGACCTGACCATCGGGGCCCAAAAAAGTCTGCTTAAAGGCCAGGGCACACTCAAGTTCAACGTAACTGATGTGCTCTACACGAACCGCAACCTCGCTACCTCCACGTACGACAACTACGTGGACCACTTCACCCAAAGCCGGGATTCACGGGTGGCGACCCTCTCGTTTAGCTACCGCTTAGGCAGCAATCAATTAGCCGCCAGCCACCGGGCGGATAGCGCGGAAGAAGAAAAGCGCCGGGTAGGTGGGCAGTAAGCGGGCGCTTTACGTCTAATCCCGTAGCCGTTGTCATTTTATGTTGGTACGCCCCGTGTCTGCGGTGGTACTTCTTCGACTATCCCCGCGCTTGGACGCAGCACAAGTTGTCGCAGCTAGCTTACTGCCTTACAAAAAGGCGGCCTTATTGCTAGTGTGAAGGACCGATTTGATTGTAGTGGCCGCACGCGAGACCCTCGGCTGCAACAGCTACTACTGTTTTTCGAATACCTTTCCTGTCTACGCCAACGGCCCTGAAAACCACGTTTCAGGGCCGTTTTGCGAGGGGTTTTTCGAACGCTTCTGTTGGGTCAGAAAGTACCTGTGTCCTATCGAGGATTCAGAACCTACTTCTTGACCTACTGAAATGCCCCTTAGGCTAGCTTTTAGCACTCACTAGAAGGGCCCTCAGTATGGCGCACCTTTCTGAGCCTGACTATAACCAATGATTTTTACTACTATAACTTTAGCGCTGCTGTAGCAGCCACTCTACTAGCTCGCCACTATCAGCGATGCTCCAAGCATGCGGGTGGCGCTGATTGGTTGGCTTGCGGTAACCCTTATCCTGAGTGATGACGAGGGTAGCTTGACTATTGCCGAGCCGGTTTAGCTCGTTAATCATGGCTGAGCACATAGTCACGTTCATGCTGGTAAAGTCGGCACGCCGTTGCGAGAGCCACCACCGGATATCGGGCTCCGAGTACAAGCGTAGCGGCACATGCAACAGGCTTTTGATAGCAGCTTGGCTGGTATCAGAAAAGGAATAAGGCGAGAAGCGATAATACTGCTGCCTTGCTGTTTGGGGAGGCCCTCCCATTTCCTGTTTTATCCGGTCCACCATGTACACGTTTTCGGCACTGGCCTGGCCGCCGGCAGCCAGCCGGATGTCGCGTTGAGCAGAGTCATAAAAGCGCTCGAAGTCGAGCGGTGGGTCAATGGCAAAAACTGCTGCTGGCTTCCTCGTGGCAAGCTCCGCAAACTTAATGGCCGTGCTACCTCCAATCGAAAACCCGCCTACATAACAGCGCAGATTGCGCAGCTCGTGTTTACTGGCCACATCGCTAACGATTCTGCGCAACGCTTGCTGGCTAGCGCTATCCACGCCGAAGGATAGCGTACCTTGTTGAAGGGTCGGGATAATGGTCAATAGCCCCTTTCGAGCTGCATCCAGCGGCAAGCTGGTTTGTTGCAGCACGTTGCTGGCAGCTTCACCGAACCCGGGTACTAGGACTAGATACCCTTTCCATGGCCGGGTAGTCGGGTAGATTAGCGTGTAACAATTGCGGGTAGTGTCGCGCTTATCTAAAAAGACCTTTTCTAGGCGCTGCCCATACGTGTTGGTCAGTATAAAAAAGGCTAGGAGCGTGGTAATTGTTCGGGGCATGACAGGAAGCTTAGGCGAGAAAGACGACCACCCGCCTACTGAGGATGCATAGTGTTCAGCGTACGGACTGCTAGCCCGTTGCCAGTAGATTTATGTAGATAATTACTTCAAGATGAGTCATATAAGCAATGACTTGAGGTAAGCTTCCGCTCGAACCGTGACGTTTCGCTTTCCAATGGATAGTCCGGGCACGGGGGAGGCTTGGTAGGCGCCAGTAGTTCAGCCAGCGGAGTGGCTATACCACTCAACGACCAAGTCTGTTCAATCAATGAGTAGAACTTTAAGTGGATAGCGGGCGATTAGCTTCGCTGCTATGACTCGTTTTTATCTCTTTACATAATGCGTGTTCTTGTACAAGACTCGGAATAGTGCGGCTCTTGGCTCTGCTAGCCGCAGCGCTTGGCATAGTACTTATTAAAGATACAACTTCGGTTATTCCTCCTGTTTTTAATTCGAAACTAATGAAGACACTCCTACTCTTTCTGCTCATGGCTCCTTTAACCGGCTGGGCGCAAGAGCAGCTAGCGCCTCGGGTCGTAAGGCCAAAAGCGTCCCTAACGTCAGCAGAGATTCAACAAGCCATTACGAAAATGGCAAATCCGCGCTATTTCTACCTTCCACTGGGTACATTTTTGTATAGAAACCTGCGGGATACGGTTGGGAATCACTATGCGAGTCCACTCCCCGCGGGAGAGTGGCAATTAGCCGTTCTTCATTCTGTTAACAGCCGCTGGCTAGCTGTTCGATGGTTACCAGGCTCTGCCCCATTCGCTGCTGCCGATACTGCCGTTTACTACATGCCTGCAATGAAAGGGGCACAGAATATAATTCGATTGTGAGACAGCTTCTACTTTAAACAACCTTCTTACGTGTTGTAAACGACCGTGGCTGTTGCAGAACGCAGGCTATGTGTGGGCTTGGCTAACAAGTGGACTCGCCGAAGCTTAGGACTGGTCAACCGAGGACTAAAATGAGGCGTGCAGCGCCCTTGTGGCGGTGGGTAGAGCGCGATTGCTACGCGAGCGGTTTGTTTTGGTTGATGCTTGAGTAACTTCTTGAGATTGTAAGCAATCGCGCTGAGCAGCATTGCCTTATGAGCAGCTGCCCGGCCCTTAGTGCCGACCCGTCGCAGCCCATAGTGATGCAACAAGCTCCTAAAAACAGGTTCGACCGTGCGCTGCCGGATCCGGCGCATCGGCTGGCCTGCCCGACTTTGTTGCCGATACCAGGCGCGCCGATAAGCTGCATCAAAGGCCGAGCGCACAAACTTTTGTTGAGGAGCGGCCGGTGTACAACTCATCTTCAACGGGCACTGCTGGCAGTCTTGATAGACCGCCCGGTAGTTCTTGACCCAGTTCCCATCTTGACTAGGCGCATAATTGCGAAAAGGGAGCAGCTTGCCCGCCGGGCAGCGAAATGCATCGACCTCCGCCTCATACGTAAAGCCTTCGACAGCTGGCTTATAAGCTCCGAAAACAGGAATCCAGGGCGTCATTCCCCGCTGTTCGAGGAAGGCGTAGTTGAAGCCATTGGAGTAGCCCGTATCGGCCACAAAATCGCGCAGCGTCAATTCGTTGGCAGCCAGACGGGTTTGCAGCTGTGGCACCAGCTCCGGCACGTGCGCGCTGTCGCGGCGGTCCGCAAAGTCCGCTTGGATGTGGCGGATGATGCCCGCAGCCGTATCCACAGCCACACTACAAAGGTAGTTGAGGGCGCGTGCCTTGCCCGGTTTGACGGAGATGCGCGCCTCAGGGTCGGTGGGGCTGTAATGCGTTTTGTTGCTCAACAACTGGGCTTTGGGATGGCGGGCGCCGAGCCCACCCGGCGCGGCTTGCCGCTTGGCCCGGCGGGTTGCCTCGCGGCGCAGCTGGTGAGCGGGGGCGGAGTGCACGGCCGCCGCTGGCGCCAGAGTCACCGGCTTGCCGGCTACCGTTAATGAGGGGGCCACAGTCGCTTGCTTTTCGCGCAAGCTATCGAGGGAAGCCGCGGCTTTAACCGGGGCCGAGTCTACAGCCTGCGTATCGCCGGCCACCAGCCCCGCGCTTACGCACTGGGCAAACACTTGGTCAAAGAGGTGCTCGAAGACGGCAGCTGGGTAGAGCTGGCGGGTGCGGCTAATCGTGGAGTGCCAGGGCAAGTCCTCGTCTACCTCGTAGCCTAGAAAGTAGAGAATATCCAGCCGCAGGGCACATTACTCGATTAAGCGCCGGTCGCTGACGATGTTTCCAAGCGGCCCACCAGCACGAGCTTAAAGAAGACGACTGGGTCAAAGGAGGGCTGTCCGGTGTGGCTATAAACTGGGCGGGTCTGCGGGCGCAGAAACTCCCAGTCTAGCAACTCACGCAAGCGGCGGTAGAAATTGTGCTTCGGCACCCGCTCGGAGAGGCGGAAGTGCATGCTGACTTTATCGTGAAAGTGTTTCTGGCCCTACATCCACTTTATACGAGCGCCTTACTTCTCCGATACTTTTGCAACAGCCACGACCGTTCACAACACGTAAAAAGGGCGTGTCTTTCCTGCCGCTCGAACCAATCGTGACCTTGGTTAACTGTAACTCCTTACCACCCTTCCGCTTTAGCTAGCGCCGGGTCCGTAATGCGGGCCAACTGCTTGTATTGCTCACTCGACTCTATGAAATTTTGTAGCAGGGTCGGCGGGTTGCCCTTGCCATCGTCGTACAAGCACTCGAAGCCCGCCGCTCGCAAGTGTTCGTACTCGGCACTACCGTTCGCTACGGCGTGCACGAATTGGATTCGGGGAATGAGGAATCCTTCTTCGCATACCTCGCACTCAAACCCAAAGTAGGCTTTCGGTTGGGAGCTGTCCGAATAGTAGCGCCGGTAATATTCATCAATTCCCAGCGTAAGCAACTCCTGGGGATTGGGATAGGATAACTGTTCATCAATAGGTTGCATAACAGGGAGCGGCGCAGGGTGGTATTTTACAAGTGCAACAAAGGGGGTCTAGCCCCACGCTTGGAATTAAGGCGAATTTCAGCTTGTCCGGCGGCTGCGCCTAGCGTGGTACTTTGCCGGATAAGCGGCCTCTAGTTCGTGGCCTGCCTGTGCTTAGCCTCCACCCACGAAATAGGGGCCACTGGGGCTACGGCCTGCCCCGCTACGGAAAGCAACAGCAACTGCCTATCCTCGGTCTGCTCGTAGAGCTGGCCGCTACCGGGATATTCTACTATGTGCCGGCCTTGTTCGTCCCGGTAAGTAAGGCAGGTGTTATACGCCGCTGCCTCCCGCCGTAGTTGCGTCTGGATTTGCTGCTGAAACGCCGGGTCAAGTAGCAAGGTACTAAGATTATCGAGCATACTCATAAACAGCTAGTTTAGGGTTAATAGAAGCGCGTTATGCTGCCCTATTCTAGCCATGGTATTCCTTCTGGCATCACCGTGTAGGGCACGTAGGGCGGTAACTCGTTCATTTGCTGCATTAGCGCCGCCATTTCCGCCGCGTAGGGGTACACCCGGCCGGGCTGCTCCGGCGGCAGCGGGCGCACGTCGGCCGCCGGGGCAATATCGGGCCGGTACCACCGCAGCAGCTCGTCCTCCACCTGCGTCTGGTCAATCTCGCCCGCGATGTAGCGCAACTCTAGGTGCGCCATATCCTGCGAGGGCACCGCCCGGTCGCTGGCGCCCGTACTAATGGCCCACCGCACTGCCTGCCCCCGCTGCGCGGGGGTCTGTTCTTCTTCGTGAAACTGGGGCTTATAGCTCATATATACCTATTTTACACGTTATTTACTAGCCGGTTAACTACTGATGAGCGGCTTTACGACTACGCCACTTCAGGTCCAGATAGTTTTGCCTCAGCGGCACCATTTGGTTCTGCGCGTAGCCACTAAAAGTAAAGAGACCCGGTAGGAAACAAGACCCTACCACTAACGCAGACCAGTAGAATTAAGGTACGGCCTTACAAGGGGAACGGCTTGGAAGTGGCGTAACCTAGTCAAGTGACTGATAAAACCTCTTAGTTCACCTTGGGTGAGCAGTTAGTGTGCGTTTTTGCTATACCGGGACAGCCAGCCTGGCAATCCCGGCGCTGCCTGCCGGTTGTCTACGTATAAATCCGGCGCGTCAGACCTTGTGCAGCCGGTAGCCGTTGCGCTACGGGTCGCGTACCAGTCGGCTACCGGAAAGCAGGCGGCACCTACCTTATAACACTGATTGACTGTCTGATAAGATTTTTAGTCTGCCCTGGCAATTCCCTTAGTTGCTCACCCAAGGTGAACTAAGAGATTTTATCAGCCAAGTAAGAGGTTTTATCAGTTACTTAAGAGGGTTGAATGGGAGCTAGCCAAGCGGCCGTGGGTGAGGCGTCGCGCAGCACACCCCGGCTGGGCGGTTTAAAGGGAACAGCGCCCGAAATAATGCCCGCTTTATAGTCCAAACGGGTAAGGGTGAGTTGGCCACCCAAGTAAAGTGCAGTTCTTCTTTTACATACTTCTGACAGGCTGTGCTACCGGCCGGACACCAAGGCCAGTCAGCAATGGCCGAGCATACTTAATGGTCGTATCCTTAACTTACTAGGCCGGATGCTATTAAAGTAACGAAGCATCCGGCCTGGTTTTCCCTACCAGTCCCGCCTTCAAACTGCTCCTTTCCCCCGTCATTTTACAGGCTGTATCATGTCCGATTACGAAGATGGCTACGCGGCTGCGCAGAACAATCAAGGCGGAAACTACCACTCCTCCAAAGCGGCTGGTGCCCTACTCGGCGCAGGGGTCGTCGGGGCTGCCCGTCTGGTGCCCCTGGCCCTGCGGCTCCTGGTCGAAACCATCGTAGCTGCGCCCTTTCTGGTGCTGGCCCTGGTCGTCACGCATCCACTGGATTTCCTGGGCAGCCGGTATAGTACCCCCCGCCTGCTCTGCATCGCGGCGGTGGCCTACGGGACCCTCGCGCTGCTCTACTACCTTAAAGGAATAGCGATTGCGCTGCGCCTGCGCGGGGAACGTGCCGGGTCGCTGCTACTGGCTGGCTGCGTCGTGGTTTCAGTAATAGTGCCGGCCCTGCTGCTGCACTGGCTTATGGATTACTCCCTCCCAACGGCAAGTCTGCTGGTGAGTTGGGGGGTACCGGTAGCCTTTGGCCTGTTCACGTATACCCGCTACCGCTTTACCCAGGACTTCGCCCCAACCTTCACGCTTTGGGCTTACCGCCTCGGGTATCGAGCTGCTAGCAGGTAAGTAAGGATGGGCGACAACCTGTATATACCAGGTGATTTAGGGTAGCCAAACAGGAAGTACCGTTGAGGATTGGCTGAGAGTGGCATGCTAAGAACGTTCGTTCGCATATGCTACGCGAGTGCCGCTACATGGCGCACCTTTCAAGGGAAGCTCATAGGTTTGGGTACGATAAGGGTCAGCTGTAGGCAGCCCCGGCCTTTTGATGAAGGCCGAGGCTATCTATGTTTAATACGTGAGAGTAGATGTTCTATTCCAGGCAAGAACCGCTTTAGCGAGTACGGAGGCGTTTATAACGTTTATTAAACGGAGGATTGATTGACGTTATAAGCTCCTCTTTTACGTATTGTAAATGGTGATTACTAGTACATAAAGGGGTGTGCTATCAAAAAATAGCGCAATTTGTAACGAGATGAGTTTTGCGCGGTATCCTAGGTAATAGGATACTTTCTTCCCTTTTTCCTTATGAAGCTATCCCTACTACTTATGCTCCTGTGGGTGTCCATCTTATCTGTTGCGGCGCAGACTGTCCCATGTGGTTGCGCGCAAGATTTTGATTTCACGGTCAAGTACTTAGAGCAGAATCTACCCGCCTTTCACGATGCAGTTACCCCGAAAACGCAGCCAGCTTATACCCAGTTTAAACAGCAGTTACGCCGCGCCCTAGTTGCCGACCCAGTGCCCGCGCACTGTATCCGCTACCTTATGCGCTATGTGAGCTTCTTTCACGATAGTCACACGGATATTAGCGGTAGTCCACCTAGTGGGCCGCCGGTCAAAGAAACAGATGCGGCGGCAGTCGCGGCTTTTCAAGCATCCCCCCTCTTTCAAACGACGGAGCGTGTTCGTCTCCTACCATTGAACCACGTTTCTGGCGAGACGATAGAAGGGCGCTATCGCACGCCTGATAGTACGTATACTATTCAAATACAACAAGATAAAACACCTTTGCGTGATTACGTCGGCGTCATTGTACAATCGCGTACGCCGCTTTGGCAGCCCGGGCAAGTCAAGCTGGAATTGCAGCGTAACCCAGATGGCCGCACGTTTCAATGTTACCAGTATCAGCGCAATCACGCTTTACAAGCCCAACCCGTTGTCTGGCTGGAATATGGTCGTTTACGCAACACGACGCGGCAAAAAGTAGCTGCCCCAGCCCTACCGCCGCCCGCTGCTCCGCAAGCCCAATTTCGGCAACTTGACGCTACGACGGCTTATCTGCGCATTCCCTCGTTTGGCAGCACGTGGACTACCCGCCTCGATTCCCTCTACCGACACGCGCAACTGGCTATTGAACAGAGCCAGAATCTTATCTTTGATGTGCGCGACAACGGCGGCGGCTCTGACCAGAATGTGGAGCCCTTGATTCCTTTCTTCACCAGCGGGCCTTTTCAGGATGACCAGCAAGAGGAGTACTACGTCACCCCGGCTAATATTCAGCGGTTTACAGAATACCTGCACACCTTGCAACAAGATTCGGCTCAAGTGGAAGCCGCGACGTTGCAGCATACGCGACAGAAGTTGGCGTGGCTTCGCAAAGCGCCCCTGAATCAGTTTGTGCCAGACCCTGCTACTACTGGTCGTCGGTTTACGAGCCCCGCGAGGGCAAATCCGAAGCAGGTAGTTATCCTTTATAACCAGGGCTGTAGTAGTTCATGCGAAACCTTGTTGTTCTGGGCGAAGAATTCAACTAAGACCACGCTGGTAGGCGAACCTTCAGGCGGGTATGTGGGCTATGGAAACGTATTTTCGGTGAGTACCCCTTGTCTGCGGTTTCAACTAAACGCCACCACCTTACGGCTTCCTAATCAGCTTCAGTACGAGGGTAAAGGAGTGACACCAGCCGTGCGACTGCACCCAGACGAAGACTGGTTAGCGCAAACAATGCGCCTACTAAAGCAGAACTAAGTACAGTGGGAAAATGCCACGCTGGCCGCTCTATAGTGTAAGGTCAAAAACGGTACTGATTCTAAGGTTGGGTTTATAAGCAGTCTTATGTAAAGGAACTAAAGGAAGGTTACTAACATCGAAAGCGGCGCAAATTAATCTGGCTTTTTTTCAATTCGTACTCCGCAATTCATGAATCCACATCTACAAAGTTTCCTTGAGGTGTTTATCGCTAAACGGTATCGAGAAAGTAGACTGCACAGCGCAGCAAAAACCAGTTCAGCAAAAAAAGGGAATCCTCTTCGCGGCATGGATGCCTTATATCGGGAGTTGGATGAGCGCTACTGTATACCACTGCCCAAAGGAAATCAGCAGCAAGAAATAGCTTTTGTGCGCCAAGCATTGGCTAAATATAAGCTAGCTACTTGCTATTTATTATCTGCTTACGAGTCTTTTAACGAGCAAAATATGCTTGTTGAAGAAGCATTGGAAAAGATTGTTGGAGGAAGCTCCACTACTATCATTTCGTTTCTGCTAGGGGTAGCCTATTTCGAAGGACACTCGGTGGGTGACCGCTACCTGTGTATCAAAGAAGTCCAATAGACGAGCTTGTCACGTTTCTTAAACGAACGACTGACTAATGTCTCAGCCTGCGCTAGTCCTTTCATGAACGAATCATTGCAAAGAGCTCAGTCTCGCAAACGTCGCATCAGGGCGAGTGCCGGGGCTAGGCGTATCTGCTCCGCGACGGGTAAGCGGCCATGGCCGTTAGCTTCCCACGTCAGACTAAACACTACTTTTCGCTGGTGCTTTACGACTAAGTACTCGATACTGGTGTCCGTCGCCCGGAAACACAGACTTACTAAATGACCAGGTGTAGCGACGAGTTGAGTCAGCGAACAGTGCCACGTAGTATCTGTCACCTGGGCACTATAGATGCGCTGTGGCCCATACTTATACACTACAAAGCGGGTGGCGGAGCGTTGGTGCACCAGTAAGCACCGATTGCGGCCTGAGAAGCCTGCTACTTGTCTACTATAGAGTACGACATAGGCCGTGTCCAGCGACTGGTCGAACTCCTGGATGACTTGTTGGCTATCGGTAAAGCCGAATCCAGGAGGACTCGGTACTACTTGTACGGGACAAACCGGCGACGTTGGGGAGACTACGGCCAGCGCAGCAGTCGAGTGGGGTCTTTTCGCACAGGCTGTCAGCAAGCTCAGCAGCAAGAGGAGCGTACGCATAGCAGGGGAGCGTCAGAGTCAAAAGTATAGGGCTAGGCGGATGGCTCATTAAGGCGTCCCTTTTTAAGCTGTCCTTTTCCAACGGCCTTGTTGAAAGGGGTAGTAATCAACCATCCTACTTACGGGCTCATTTGGCGAATAACTTCGCGTACCCGCGCTATTCTAGCCTCATCTAGCGGGGAAAGAGTCTGTCGAGGGCCGTTCTCTAGGTAGAGGCTAAACTGGGTAGTCGTATCGTGCTTGACTAAGACGACCTCGAAGAAAGGGTCAGTCCAAGAAGCCGTACAGAGGTTGACAAAATAACCGGTCGGGAGGCGCGCCAGCCTAGTTTGACACGTGGAATCGAGGAGCAGCGTGCTATCTAAACGGGGTAAGTAGGAGTAGCGCATAAAGCGATGTGGGGCGCGCTGGACCAGGCGAATACACTGACTCTGCTCACTATAGTTCGTCGGTACGGCTAAGTAGAGGGCGGCATAAGGAGTGCCGGCCTGCCGCTTAAAACCCTGCAAGGCTTGTTCGGCGCTCGTCAGGGACCGATAAAGGGGACGAGCTACCAGGCGTAAGGAACAGGTCGGTGCGTCCTGTCGCTGGGGGGGGTTGGCGAAACAACCGGCCCGCGCGTGCAAGCTGTACTTAGCAGGACTAGGAGGGGGTGTCTTGTCCTAAAATGAGTTGACCATCACCCCCTGCAGATGGAGCACTTATTTTTATTTCGTAGCCAGGTGCATGAGTTGAAAATGCGCCAGATGGTCGAGGAAATTAACCTCGGCCGCCACACCATCGAGTCGGCCATGGCCAAGTACCAGGTGCTGACCCGCAAGACGGTCACCCAGTGGCTAGAACGCGTGCGGCAGGAGGAGTTGGCCCGTACACAGGCCATGAAAGAGTCTGCCCCCAAACCAGTGTCAACGCTCGTCGAGCGCGTGGCTCAGACGGCCGACACCCTGGCCGGTCGCGTTAAGCAGCTTGAGAAAGAGCTGGAACAAGCCGAACTTCAGGTGCTTTACTATAAGACCGTTATCCGCGCAGCCGAGCAGCAACTCGGGGTGAACCTCGAAAAAAAGTCCGTTACCAAGTAGTCCAGCTCCTGCGAGTAAGCCATCCGCGGTTTTGCCTGCGGCGGATGAGTGGACTATTTGGGTTCAGCCGGCAGGCGTACTACCAACACGAAAATCGGCAGTTCACCAGCGAAGAGCGCGACCAGCGTGTGCTGGACTTGGTGGCTCAGGTGAGGGAAGACCACCCCCGCATGGGTGGCAAAAAGCTCTACTATCTGCTGAAAGAGCAATTGGTGAGCCAAGGTATCAAACTGGGCCGTGATGCGCTATTTGATATGCTAGCTGCCAATAACTTACTCATCCGCCGACGCAAGCGCAAGACCATCACTACGTTCTCCCGGCACCAGTTTCGCAAGCACCCAAACCTGATTAAGAATCTAACCCCGTTGCGGCCCAACCAGGTCTGGGTAGCCGATATTACGTACTGGTTTACCGAGGCCGGGTGCCTCTACGTCTCGCTGCTCACCGATGCCTACTCGCACCGCATCATGGGGTTTGCCGTGGCCGAGACGCTGGCCACCGTGCACTGCCGCCGAGCATTAGAGATGGCTCTTAGGCAACTCACCAAGAAAGCCGGCAAGCACTTGATTCACCATAGTGACCGTGGCATCCAATATTGCAGCCAGGAATATCTGGCCCCCCTGGCCGCGTGGCACGTGCAGGTGAGCATGACCGAAAACTCCGACCCGCTGGAAAATCCGGTGGCTGAACGGGTTAATGGCATCTTGAAGCAAGAATATTTAAGTCATTATACCGTGCGCTCGCTGGACGAGGCCGCTCAACACCTCGAACAGGCGGTGTTTCTCTATAACTACAAACGCCCCCATCTGAGCTGTGCGATGCAAAGCCCAAACGAGGCACGCCGTAGCTGGGGACCCCTGGAACGGCACTGGAAAAACTACTACAAACCGCCGGTCACCGAGCCGTCAGAATGAAGTACTTTTAGGACTACCAGCGAACTGGCCAACCCAGGCTCGGACTATCGTCAAACGGTCAACTTATTTCAGGACGAGATATTAGCAAATGGTCGTTCAGCAAAACGAACGTCTAACTGTACAAGCTGGCTCGTCATGCGGTACTCATTAAAGGAAGTGAAAAACGGGCCGTTTTGGTACAGCAAACTTGTTCACCAATCAAGGTACATAAAATCCGACAGGCGTGATGGCAAATCTGTACTTTTGTCGCATGAACATTGGCTATGCCCGCGTCTCCACCCGCGACCAGAACTTGGAACTGCAACTCGATGCCTTAACCAACGCCGGGTGCGACACCATTTACCAAGAGAAGGTATCAGGGGCGAGTGCCAGCCGCCCGGAGTTGGAGCGGCGGCGGCACCAGCTGCGCGCGGGCGACACGGTCTACATCTACAAGCTCGATCGGTTGGGACGCTCGCTCAAACATTTACTCCAAGTGGTGGGCGACTTGCAGCAGCGGGGCGTAGGGCTGGTCTCGCTCACCGATGCCATCAACACGACCTTCGCTCAGGGTCGGCTCGTGTTTAATCTGTTCGCCTCGCTGGCTAAGTTTGAGCGCGAGCTGATTCGCGAGCGTACCCACGCCAGCCTAGCCTCGGCCCGGGCGCGGGGCCGACTGGGCGGCCGTCGGCGGGGCCTCTCCGAAGAAGCCGAGCGCATGGCCATCGCGGCCGAGACCCTTTACCGGGAGCAGCAGCTTGGGGTCAACGAAATTGCCCAGCGCCTGCGCATCTCCAAAGTCACGCTCTATAAATACCTGCGCCATCGCGGCGTCGTTATCCACGCCCACCGCAAGGCTTCGAGTAGCGCGTCAACTTAGGTCAGATTTCTGCAACAGGCACGGTCTATTTCGCGGGGGTAGCCCACTTCCGGACCAGGCGAGGTGCCTTCGGTAATGACCAGACCAGCGCCGGCGCATTGCTTGTAATAAACGGCCCTCAACCCATTCGGCAAGTTGTGCAGCGCCCGGCTTCTGGTCATCGGGGCCATCACAACATGATTCTTTAGCTGTAGGGCGCCTTTCGCAAAGGTCGATAGTAGCATTTTCATGTGGCGGCGTACGCTAAATTTTACGAGGCAAAGCTGGCCTTTTTCAAGACCGGAGAATGGCGAAAAAACAGTTCGAAGCGAATAGGCTATTTAGTCGAGCTACCTGCCAAATGAAGCCACATAGCTTCGTGTTTTTACACTTTGTAGGCAGCGGCGGTAGGATAATCTGCTTTGTCGGATAGGACTGATTTGTTACCCTATGAGACTATTTTACGGTCGTGCATCCCGCCCACCTTTGCAGTGCACTTAGCCAAATAAGATGGACGCTGACAAGAAGCAACCCGTAAGCCTAGGCCCCGAAGCCGGGCAAAGCGTGTCCGTGGTAGGGGACACGTACCGCATCCTCGTGAGTGGCAAAGACACCGCCGGTGCTTTCGCTACGATTGATATGCTCATCCCGCCCGGCGGGGGCCCCGGGCCGCACGCGCACGCGGATTTTGAGGAATCCTTTTACGTAATTGACGGGGAGATTGAAGTCAAATCCGAGTTCGGCAATTTCCTGGCCGGCAAAGGGTCCTTCATCCGGATTCCGAAGGGTGGCGTGGTACACGGCTTTAAAAACGAGAGCCAGCAAATGGCCCATTTGTTATGCACCGTGGTGCCGGCTGGCCTGGAAACGTTGTTCGAGGAGATTGGCCAACCCGTCGCGGCGGGGCACTTTCTGCCGCCGATGCACATGGATGAAGCTATGGTGCACAAACTGATGGCCGCGGCGGAAAAGCACGGGCAACAAGTATTTCCGCCCAATTACCTCGGGTAAACCCGCTGTAAGGAAAACACCCCCTTTTAAGTAGGCCCTTGGAAAAAAGCATGGGCCGGAATAGCTCCGCCTACCTAGTAAAATACTGAAAACCATGAAAATCACAACAGCCGGCTCCTTAGGCAATGTGGCCAAGCCACTCGTAGAAAAGCTGCTCGCCGCCGGCCATGCGGTAACCGTTATTACCAGTAAGGCCGACCGTCAAAGCGAAATCGAGGCCTTGGGGGCCGTCGCGGCCGTGGGTTCTCTCAGTGATGCGGCGTTCTTAACCCAGGCGTTCGACGGGGCGGATGCCGTTTTCGCCATGATGCCGCCGGCCCTGGGCACGTCTAACCTGATTCAAAACATCGCGGATGCCGGGCAGGCCTATGCCCAGGCAATAACGGCGGCGGGGGTGCCCCGCGTGGTCCTGCTGAGCAGCGTGGGGGCCGATGCGGCCGCCGGCACGGGCCCGGTCCAAGGCGTGCACCGGGTAGAGCAACTGTTTCAACACCTGTCCGGGGTGAACGTCACGGTGCTCAGGTCCGGGTTCTTCTACGTGAACTTCCTCCGGGATATTCCGCTGATTAAAAGCCAGGGCATCTTCGGCAATAATTACGGAGGGGATATCAAACTGGCCCTGACCCACCCGGAGGATGTCGCGGTGGCCGCGGCAAGCGAGCTGCAAGCGGCCGGCAACGGGTTTGAGGTGAAGTACATCGTGGGTGATGTCGCGACCGGCAACGAGATTGCCGCGCTGTTTGGGGCGGCGATTGGCAAACCGGATTTGACTTGGACATCCATTCCCGACGAGCAGCTGAAACAAGGGATGCTATCGGGCGGAGTGCCCGCCGAATTGGTCGGGCTCATCACCGAGATGGGCCAAGGCGTGCGAGCCGGACTGATTACCCAAGACTTCTTTGCTAAAGGGGCCGCAGTAACCGGCAAAATCAAACTAGACCAATTCGTGGAAGAGTTTAAAAACCGGTACCAGCAGGCTTAAAAATACCCCAATTGGAACCGTAATTTACGGTTTCAGTTGGGGTAACGGGGTCTCGTTTCGATATAATGAAAAAAATATTGTATTGAGATGCCTCACAACTGGAGGACTAGGGACCGTTTTTTAATCCTTCCCATTACTTGTAGCTTACGGGCAGGAATTGTTGCTAGGATTAGCAAGTACCGGACCCATTGCCATGACATTCAGTTTTTCTGCCACCCCCGAATTTGATTTTATCACCTGCTTTGCCCAGCACATCCAGGCAACTTTACGCGATGGGATGTTGGAGATGCCCGAGAAGCTAGGGCAAGGGTTCATTCGCAAAATAGCTTTCGGGCCCGATTTCAAAATCACCATCCACCACTACCTGCTCCAGGAAGACCTCATCATCAAGCGCAGCACCTCCGGCCTAGGCAATGACTTAATTACCGTCTTTTTCTACGACAACGAGCAGCCGCTCGGCATTGCGTACGACAATAACCCCCACGTACTGTTTTCCCAGCGCGATGAGTCGGCCATCCAGGTTACGTCCAACGACCTGAGCTCTACCATCCGATTTCCGGCGCATCAGCGCATTAATTACGTGGTGGTGGCGATTAAGCCGACGCGCTTAAAGGAGTTGTTGGGTATCAGCAACCCTAATTCAGTCGTGCAAACCATCACCCGCAGCGGCAGTTCTTTCCTGTTTTTTGAAAGGATGCAAGCGGAGGCCAAGCTACTGCTTAAAAAAATGGCGGCCGTGGATATGAGCGATGGCCTGAGCAATTTCTATGTGCAAAACAAGGTGCAGGAACTGCTCTACCTGATTTTTCATAGCCTGTCTTTGCGAGAAAGCGCAGCCCACCAAACCATCAACAGCGCGGATGTTGCCAGACTGCTCCACATCCGCAAAGAAATTCTCAGCGACTTGAGTGTGCCGCCGGTAATGCGCGAGTTGGCGCAAATTGCCGCCATGAGCGAGACCAAGCTAAAGCATCTCTTTAGGCAGACGTTCGGCAACACCATCTACAACTACTACCAGCAAGCCCGCATGGAGGAAGCCGCCTTTTTGCTCAAGCACGGCAAGCATTCGGTCGCCCAGGTCGGCTATGAATTAGGCTTTTCCAATCTGAGCCACTTCAGCCGGCTGTTCGAGAAGCATTATGGCCAGAACCCCAAGCGGTTTTCTGCTTCTTAACTAACTCCGCAAGGGGGTAGCAAGTCCCAGCGCTGAGGACCGGGGGCCCCAATGCGCGAGTTTCCGTTAGTATCCACCTAGCCCAACGGCGAGGCTGTCTGCATCAGGTAAGCGGTTCCGCAATTTGTGCTACTCAAACCCGCATTTGGAGGGCTCGCTGCCTGGGGTGGCCGCGGAACTTTGTGGTGCTCTTAGGCCCCGCGCCGCAGGAGCTATCAACTCCCTACTATCCTCAATTATGGCTACTTCTTTGCCGCTAGAAACCACCTTCGCCCTCGGGGGCGACTTACCCGTTAGCCGGCTCGGCTTCGGGGCGATGCGCATCACTGGTCCGGGTCTGTACGGCCCTCCCGCGGACCGGCCGGCGATGCTGGCGCTGCTGCGGCGGGCCGTGGAACTCGGCGTGACGTTCATTGACACGGCCGACATGTATGGCCCCTTCGTCTCGGAGGCGCTGATTGCCGAGGCGCTGCACCCCTACCCCGCCAGGCTGGTGGTGGGCACCAAAGGCGGCGTGGTGCGCTACGGCCCCGGCCAGGAGGTGCTGCTCGACGGCACCCCTCAGCACCTGCACGAGGCCCTGGCCGGCAGCCTACGCCGCCTGAAGCTGGAGCGAATCGACCTCTACCAGCTGCATCGCCTCGACCCGCGGGTGCCCACCGAGCGCACGTTCGCCGCCTTGGCGCAGGCCCAGCAGCAGGGCCTAGTGCGGCACCTAGGCTTGTCGGAAGTGTCGGTCGAGGACATTCAGTTTGCCCAGCAGCATTTTCCGGTGGCCTCCGTGCAGAACCGCTACAGCCTCTTCGACCGGGCGGCCGAGCCCGTGCTGGACTATTGCCGCGCGCAGGGCATTGCCTTTATTCCGTGGTTCCCCATCGGCGGCGGGCAGGTGCAGGAAACGGACGCGCTCCAGCAGGTCGCCGCGCGGCACCAGGTGTCGGTGCGGCAAGTCGCCCTGAGCTGGCTGCTTCACCACGCGCCCCACGTGCTGCCCATTCCGGGCACGACCAGCCTAGCCCACTTGGCTGAGAATATGCAAGCCCTACACTTGTCCCTTACCGCCGAGGATATGCAGGCTCTGGACGCATTGAGTCACGAATAGCTCCGCGCCCTACCCCGCCGGGGAATCGCCGGACCGCCGGGGTAACCTAGTCGAGTGTTCACCAACCAGTTCTACCCGCCTGCTACCAATTAGTAGCGAGCGGGTAGAACTAGTTTTTTCGTAGCTTATACCTTACTAGCCCCCTATGAATACCCCAGTCTTCACTACCCTGTCCACCGTAGCCGACTTCACGCGGCATTACGGCTTTCCCCCGCCGGCCCATCCGTTGGTCACGGTCGTGGACCTAGCTCAGCACCCGCCCGCCGGGGCGGCGGCCGCCCCGGCTTGGCGCGCGCTTTACGTTATCCTACTCAAGCGGCACTTCGACGGGCAGCTCCCCTACGGGCAGCAGGTTTACGATTACCAGCCGGGCGAGCTGGCCTTCTTCGCGCCCGGCCAACCCGTGTCTTTTTGCCCAGCTGCCGACCAAGCCGGCGCGGGCTGGCTGGTCGTCTTTCACCCGGATTTACTGGCGCGCGCGCCGGCCACATCGCCGCTGGGCCGCTACCCCTTCTTTAGCTATCGCGTGCGGCAGGCCCTGTTACTCTCAGCCCCCGACGAGCAACGACTCCGCCACGCCGTACTGGGGCTGCGGCAGGAAAGTGAGCTGCCGGCCGATGCTTTCAGCCAGCAACTGCTCAGCACGCAGCTCGACGTGGTGTTGCAAGTGGTCAACCGGGCCTACCACCAGCAGTTTCCCACCGAACCGGTAGGCGGCCCCGACCTGCTCACTCGCTTTGAGGCCCTGCTGGCGAAGTACCTAGACCACGCCGCCGACCAGCCCCTGCTCACCGTGCAGCACCTGGCGGAGGCGCTGCATGTGGCGCCCACCTACCTGGGCGAGGTTCTGCGCCGGCACACGGGCCAAAACGCGCAGCAGCACCTGCACGCCGCGCTGCTCGAAAAAGCCCGGCAACTGCTGCTAAGCACGCCCTTAAGCGTGCGCGAGGTGGCCTTTCGCCTGGGCTTCGAAAACCCGTCCTACCTCGGCCGTCTCTTCAGGCAGAAGACTGGTCTTACCCCCACCGAATTTAAGCAGATGGCTACTAGTCAGGCTATTCTGGTGCCAGCCTAACGAACTACGCCAGCTAGGGAAGGGGGTAGTGGACAACCTAGCGGCACTCCACCTGTCCGAGCGGCTCAGGCTGCGCCCGCAGGGCCGCGCAAGCCGCCGACCAGGCCGGGTCGGCGGGGTAAAGGGTGCTGCGCAGGTACGCCCAGGTCAGCTGCTGGATGGCCGCGATGCGCGCCGGGCTTTCGTCGGTGGTTTCCCGCGACTCGTACCCGGCAATACCGCCCAACGAGTGCTCGGCCCCGAAGAGCGTGAGCAGGCACTTGCCCGGTGGACTCAACCAGTAAGCATCGGCCCGCCAGTCGGCCCCGCGCGGGCTCATGGCCGACACGTCGTGGTCACCCACCACCACGAGCGTGGGGGTGGTCAGGTACCGGAAATCGGGCTGGAGGAAGGGATGATTGCGGGCCGCGGCCGGGCTTAAATCGGCCCCGCCCCGACCCGGCGCGGCCAGCAGGATACCCGCCTTGACGCGCGCATCCAACATGTTAACTTCCTGCCCATCTACCGGGTCAGGCAGGCGGGCGCCGAGCAGCACGCCCGCCGTCTGCCCGCCGTAGGAGTGCCCGGCTACGGCCACACGAGTATGGTCGAGGCGGCCGCGCAGGCCCGGTACGGCGGCTTCAATAGTAGCTAGGTTGTCAAGAATATGGCGCAGGTCCGCCACTCGGTGCCGCCAAATGGTGGGCCGGCGAGCATCGTCGGGCGGCAGGCCGAGTGTGCGCGAATCCAGGTGCGTCGGCTGCACCACGACGAAGCCGTGCGCAGCCCAAAACTGCACCAGGGGGCCATAGCCATTCAGCGAGGAGCCATTGCCGTGCGAAAAGAGGATAAGGGGCAAGTCGCGCCCGCTCACCGGAGCGGACACGCGCACGTGCAGCGCCTGGCCTCGCTCCGGCGCAGCTATTACAACCGGGCTAACGGAGACAACCGCGACTGGCGCGCTACCTGACAGGCTATAGAGTAAGTCTTTCATGGGAATAAATACGTGGTGAAAAAGCTGCGCCGCGGAGGTAGTAGCTTCCACGACAAAGTTCAATAGTTGCGGCTCACCGCTTACCCTTCAAATTGCGGTTTGAGCAGCACAAATTGCGGAAACGCGTAAAAAACTCCTTGCCGGCTTGCTGATTGGCGCGGCTGGTTATGCAGGAAAATAGCTGTGACTAGTGTAAATGCGCTGAGCCGCCGTTTCCTAGGTGCAGGTGCAGCTTAAGCTTCTGCATAGCTTGTGCAACGGGCGGGATAGAGCCAGGATAGTTTTAGCCCTCCTGTGCTAATAAACCACCCTGTCGGATAAAGCTGATTTGTTATCCCCTAGGACTATTTTCCGGTCGGGTATCCCGCCCACCTTTGCAGTTGTTACCGGGCGATAAAAACGCAAATCTTCCCCCGCGTTTCAGCAGAGCAAATACAAAACTTGTATCTATAACTCACCAACTCGTTCTGCGTCATGCGTATCCCACAGCAGTATCTGAGCCGGCAGGCGGAAATCAGCGCCTCTTTCGTCCGCGTGATGAACCAGCAGATGGATGATTTCATGGCCGGCCGGCTCGAAGAAATGGGCCATATTAAGGACATCGCCAGCGTGATGTGTTTGCACCCGACGCACGTCAGCGCCATCGTCAAAGCCCACACTGGCCGCCACCCGTGCTACTTTTTCGAGCAGCGCATTTTGCAAGAAGCCAAAGCCTTGCTGGCCGACCCAGCTGCCACGGTAAGCAGCGTGGCGGCCCGCCTAACGTATGATGCCTCCAATTTTGCCAAGTTCTTTAAGCTCTACGAAGGCATTACGCCCTCCGAGTACCGCCGGCAACATCTTAATGCTCCCAACTAGCTAGCAAACTCCCTATCAAACCAGCGGCCCAGAAAAGCCGAAGCGCACTGCTTCGGCTTTTTTTTGGCCCTCCCTAATGCAAGTGAGCCCGGTTTTGTGGCCCGCGACTCCCCCTCGATAAGAAACTTAAATACTCACCGGATAGCCCGCTAGTGCCCGCTGGACCTTTGTCTTGTTCTTCACCCAACGCCCCATTGTATGCTGTTTCCTGCCCCCACCTCCCAGCCCCTGACCCCGGCCGAGATTCACGCCATTGAAGTATTTTATTCCGCCTGGAAAGCCAAGCAGCCCGAACTGCTGGACCAGGTATGCACCCCTGACTGGCAGGACATTCCGCTCGGTCCTGGCCAGGGTCCCGGTCCCCAGGGCCTGGGCGCCATCATGGGGGCCTTCACCACGGCCTTCCCCGACACGGAGGTCGTTATCCACGAACTGTTCGGGACCCACGAGCGGGTCGGGGTACGTGCCGAAATCCGCTTCACCAACCCGCACGACATTCCGGGTGCGGCGGCGCCTGGCAGCCCGGTGTCGATTGCCCTACACGAGTTTCACTATCTACAGGACGGTAAGCTCACCCACACCTGGCACCTGGAAGACGGGGCCTTTATGTCCTACGCGGGGTTTGCCCTGAGCTAACCCCCCACCTCCTTCTCGCGGGCCCCTACTGGCCGCCGGCTATCGCAGCGCGGGGCTTGGGCAAGGTGCGGCCTTTCCGCACTACTTTTTTGCCCGCTCAACTTTCTCTTTTTCAACAACTTCCTTTTATGGATACGCACGCAAAAACGGCCGTCGTCACGGGGGCCAACAGCGGCATCGGCCTGGCCCTCACCAAAAAGCTGCTCGCCGAAGGCTACCGCGTCATCGCCACGGCCCGTTCGGGCCGGATAGACGGCCTGCACCACGACCAGCTGACGGTCATTCCCCTGGACATCACCGACGTGGCCAGCACTGAACAGGCCGTGGCCCGCATCGGCCAACTGACGCCCGGCATTGATTTGCTCGTCAACAATGCTGGGGTTGCCCCCGACGTGATGAGCATGGCTCCGCCCGAGCGCACCAGCTTCCACGACACGTTCGCCACCAACGTGGACGGCACCGTGTTTTTCACCGAGCCGATGCTGGCACTGCTCAAGGACGGGGCCCAGGTCGTCTTTATTACCTCTAGCATGGGCTTGCCCAGCCAGGCGGGGCCCAACGGCACGGCTTACCGCCTCTCGAAAGCGGCCGTTAATATGTACGCCGCCATGCTGGCCCAGCGCGTGGCCGACCGCCATATTAATGTGACACCCGTGCACCCCGGCTGGGTCCAGACCCGCCTAGGTGGCGACAGCGCCCCCTTTACGCCGGAGCAGGCGGCCGACGGCATTTTTCAGGGCATCGTAGCGCGCCCCGAAAGCGGCCAGTTCTGGAACGTGGAAACCAACGCCGTCATGGCCTATTAAGCAAAGAACGGGGCCGGCTTACGTCGGCCCCCGACTTGCTTACGCACCTGCTTTCATCCCCTCGGCGCATGGCAAAACGCGCCAACACCTACCGGCTCACGCTGGCCCTGCAAACGCTGGCCAGCGGCGAAGCGGCCCCACCCCGGGCGCTGGAACTGATTTTCGATAACCACGACGAGTTGTTTACCATCATCGACCGGCTGCGGCAGCGAGACCCCTTCGGCGACCCGGCGCAAGCCACCGAGTTGGCCATTGGCCTGAAGCTCTTCAGCGAGGTGATGCTCAAAAACCGCAGCCATCCGCTGTTCGAAGAATTTTGGCCAGCCTTCCGCCTCTTCCTGGCCAAGCTCAAGGGCTAGGCGGTGCTACCGGCCAGTTTATCACTATATCTCCCACTTACTAGCTAAGCAGCTAATGGCAACCACTCCAAAAATCGCCCTTGTTACGGGCGGCAGCCAGGGCCTGGGCAAAGAAATGGCCCTGCAACTGGCCCACCACGGCCACGACGTCGTGCTGACCTACCACAGCCACCCTGAAGCCGCCGAGGCGGTAGTCGCCCAAATCCGGGGGGCCGGGCGGCAGGCGTTCGCGCTACCCTTCGATGTGGCCGACAGCGGCACGTTCGACGCGTTTGTGCGCGCGCTAACGGAGCGCCTGACCGCGCAAACCGGCCACCCAAACTTCGACTTTCTAATTAATAACGCGGGCAGCGGGGCCGACACGCTCATTGCCGACACCCCGGAAGCGGTACTCGACGAGTTGTACCGCATTCACGTCAAGGGGCCCTACCTGCTCACGCAGAAGGTGTTGCCCTTCCTCAACGACGGTGGCCGGGTCGTCAACCTGGCGTCGGGTCTCACCCGCTTTACTACCCTGGGCCGCTCGGCCTACGCCACCATGAAGGGGGCCGTCGAGACGTTTACCCGGTACCTGGCCAAGGAAGTGGGGCCGCGCGGCATCACGGCCAACTCGCTGGCCCCCGGCATCATCCAGACCAGCTTCACCGAGGCCACCTTCGCCCAGCCCGAAAACGTGGCGCGCCTCCAATCCATCACGGCGCTGGGCCGCACCGGCACGCCCGAGGACATTGGCGGCGTGGTTGCCTTCCTGTGCTCGGACGAGGCCCGCTGGATTACTGGGCAGCGCCTGGAAGTGTCGGGCGGCATGAACCTGTAGCCGGCCGGCTAGCAGGATTTAATCTATTCCTCTGTTAACCAAACCCATTATGTATCCTGACTTGAAAGGCAAGGTGGCCTTAATCACCGGCGCGACCAAAGGTATCGGTCGCGGCATCGCCGAAAAGTACGCCACGCTGGGCCTACGGCTCGTGCTTAACTATTCTTCCGATGAAACGTCGGCCCAGGACACGGCGCAGGCCCTGGACCGGGCCGGGGTGGAGTACCGGCTGGTGAAGGCCGATATGTCAAGCCCCGCCGCCATTGAAAAGCTGTTCAGCGAGGCGCTAGTCAATTTTGGCCAACTCGACATTGTAGTAGCCAATGCCGGCATCGAACTGATTGAAACGCCGGTGCTCCAGTCCACCGAGCAGGACTTTGACAAGGTGTTCAACCTCAATGTCAAAGGGACGTTTTTCGTTATGCAGCAAGCGGCCAAGCACGTGGTCGATGGGGGCCGCATCATCCTCATCTCTTCCACCATGAGTATCCACCCCGACGCCGGGGCCTCTATCTACGCCGCCAGCAAGGCCGGTCAGAAGCTATTCGTGGAGGTGCTGGCTAAGGAAATCGGTCCGCGCCACGTCACCGTTAATTCCATTATGCCCGGCATCATCGACAATGCCGGCGTGATTACGGCCCTGCACCCCGACATGAAAAAGCAGATGATGGCTGGCAGCCCCTTTAACCGCTTGGGCACGGCGGCCGACGTGGGCAACGTGGCGGCCTTTCTGGCCTCGGCGGAGGCTAGCTTCATCCACGGGCAGCACCTAGCCGTGAACGGCGGCTCCATTCATTAACCGTTACCAAGCGGCAAAAGGCACTCAGATTGCGCCTTGCCGGCGCTTGAAGTCGTCAGCTGCCAGCCGGATGCCCTCGGCATAGGGCGTAGGCGTGACGCCATCCGTGCGGTCGAATTTGCTCGAAGCGAACACGTACGACTCCTCGTATTGATAAAGCATTTTGAGGTGGTCTAGCTAAGCTGGACACAATTGGGACATGGTTTGAAAGTGGGTTTCGAAGTGGTTGGGCGATTGGTAGCCGAGCGCCGAGTGACGTTGCTCGGCATTGTAGTAGGCCACATGATGGTTGATTTCGAGCTTGGCTTCGGCCAGGCCAGGGAAGCTGCCGCCGTCAAGCAGTTCGGCCTTAAAGCGGCTAAAACGATTCGGCGTGGGCGTTGTCGTAGCAGTTACCGCGCCGGCTCATGCTCGCTACGGCCCCGTGGCGGGTAAGCAGTTGCTTGAAGCGGGTGGCCGTGTACTGGCTGCCTTGGTTGGAATGCACGACAAGGCCCGCCGCAGGCCAGCGTACGGCCAACGCACGGCGCAGCGCCTCGCTGACCAGGTCTTCGGGCATGGTGTCGCGCACGTCCCAGCCCACCACTTTGCGCGAGCAGCGGTCCAGCCACACGGCCAGATACAGCCAGCCGCCGCCCTGGCGCGGCAGATAAGTGATGTCGCCTACCCAGACGCGGTTCGGGGCGGTAGGGGCCGGCTGGCCGAGCAAGCGGTTGGGCGCGGCGCACACGGCCGGGTCCGAATCGGTAGTGCGCGGCACAAACGAGCGCGGCTGTTGCGCCCGCAGGTCGTGGGCCTTGAGCACGCGGCGGATGCGCCAGCGGCCCACCGCGTGGCCTTTGGCCTGCGCTTCGGCGCGGAGTCGGCACGTGCCGTAGCGTTGGCTGTGCCGGCTAAAAGCTTCGCGTACGGCCACTTGCCAAGCCGGCTCGACCGGTGGCGCTTGTTGACGGCGCTGCCAGGCATAGCAAGCCGCCGGCGGCACGCGCAGCACCTGGCAGAGCTGGCGCACCGGGGCCTGGCTGGCCCGCTGGGCGATGTAGCGGTAGGTGCTCACGGGGTCGGCTGGCCGAAGATGACCAAGGCTTTATTTAAAATATCGAACTCCTGCGCCAGCCGCTTGTTGGCCGCGCGCAGGGCTCGAACCTCCGAGTCACGGGCCACTTCCGCGCTGCTCACTTCGGCCACGACTTGCGCCTGTTGCCAGCGGTAGAGCACCTTGAGGCTGATGCCTAGTTGCCGGGCCGCGGCTTAGGTGCTGCGGCTCTCACTGGCCAGGCGCAGGGCCTCGGCCTTGAACGCCTCGTCGTATTTACGCCGTTTGTCGGGCGACGACCCGCTAGCTTTTGCTGTCATGACAGAATATATATATTTTTCTTCTGTCCACCTTCCGTAGACCACCTAAGTTGGGCGCCGAGCCTTGCCGGCTAGCACGCTGGCAGAGTTAACTCTACTTCTGGTAAGTGCTCAATACCGAACGCTAATGCACCCAGCCTTGCGTAATAATCGGGGCGAATGGCGGGACGTGGTCTTGGCTGGGCTTACCAGGTGCGGGACAGAGGCTGAGGACTTAGCCCCAGATGAGTTATACGATGGCACCGCAATTATCTGGTGACGTGCAGTCAATCTTTTCCCCGAATGGCAGCGTGAGGTGTCAGGAGCTCAGAAAGTCCCCTTCCGAGCGAATGGCTCAGAAATTACGTAGCAAATGCATTCCTAGTTCGCGTTGAGGGTCTAAGAAGCCGCAAAGGGGTGGTTCCGAAATGTGCGCCTTTTGAAACAAGCTTCTCCTTGCGGATTCTTTTACAAGCTATAAACGCAGAGTAGTAGCCTGTAGGGCGCTTACCTTGTACCTACTAAGTTGCACGCCCTCTTCTCTTGCAGAATGACTCAAAAATTCGTACCCCTACTGACCCTTGGACTGGCCTTAGCTAGCTGCCAGAAAGACGAAGCGCCGCAACCCCAACCCGTACCCGTAGAGAAGAATTTTACGGTTGGATACCATTTCATCAACCAAGGTGATGCCCGGCTAGAAACCGTGTGGTTGCAGACTAAAACCTTCTATCCGGATAAGAACGGGCCAGGCAATAACACGCTGAGTATCCATGACGATACCTACCCCAATATCACGTCCACTCAACAGGTGAGTCACGCTGCCTCGTCGGAGACCAGGTTGAAAACCGCGTATCCGGGCTGCATTACGTACATGAAGGTGATCATCCGCTTTCGGACGCCGGGCTATACCCCTTTTCCAAGCGCCGTGGCACCAAGTGGGGGCTACCGGACGCGCGTCTTTGAACTGCTACCCGATACGGTCACGGCCGCGGCGAATTGCACGCGCACCTTTACGTGGCCTGCCGATACGTTGACCTATCCGGAAGTGCGGTACTACTAGGAAGCCCTTGCTAATCAGTTGGCTGAAAATTCCTTTTCCTGCACGCCTAGCCGCTGCCTGGTACCAGGTGCCAGTGTTCCAGGATAGATGACGTGTCTTGTTTCTGCTTGGAAAGTGCCTGACCTACAACGCTTCGGCGCGGTGCGGTATCTTCCCGTTACCAACGTTCCTTTCCGGAATAATCCATCCTCTTTTTTTTCTTACTAATGTTCCTGCGTCAAGTGACCGGTTGCGGCTTGCTGTTCATCGCCCCCTTGCTACCCCATGGCGGCGGATTCGGCACCAAGGCACCGCTTTTACGTCGGGGCGGGGGCCTACACCAGCCAACACGAGCACTGGGGCGCCCGCTACGGGCTACCTGCCACGCGTCCGGTGCAGGTCGCGTTCGGCTACCGGCTGCGCCCGCGCCTGGCCCTGGAGCTGAACGCCGTGACCGCCGCCACCCACGGAGCCGTGTTCGGCTTCACGCCGCAGGCCACCGGTGCGCCGCTGCCCTACACTAGTACGTACGCCAACCGGTCTACCTCCGTGGCCGCGCTGGTCCGCTACGCACTAGTCCGCTCGCCGGCCCGCCGGCTGCAGGTCGACGGCGTGGGCGGCCTAACGCTGCACCGGTTTTCCTTCGACGGCACGGGCTTGTATCCCGACAACGCCGCCCCCGGAGGCTTCAGATACTACGACTTGCACTCACGCGACGGCGACGTCTTGTTTACCGCCGGTGTGAGCGTGCGCTACCGGCTCTGCCCGCACCTCGAGGTCGTGGCCGACGGCACGCTCAGCCCCAGCTTGCGGGCTCTGCGCGACGTGACAGCGGCCGCGGCCGTGGGGCTGCGCTACAATTTTGGTCACTAATTCCCGGCGGTTCACCAGGGTTGCCTGCAGGCGTGCGCCCAGTAGTCATTCGCAGGGCTTTCGCCAGAACGCTCCTGTCGGTGAGCGCCTAGCAACTGCTCAGCACCAGGTACTAGTAGGCCGTTGCAGGGCTGGAGGAATTTAAGAAACCCGTCTACTATTTAAAGTTTACGAAATTGACAGGAGGGGGGAGTTTCGTAAACTCGAAACCAAGTGCTTTCCCGGGCCTAAACAAATAAGATTTTAGGAGTAGGGAGGAAGGGCAATTATTACCTCTTCTATCTTCTTTTTGTCCTTTTACATAATCGGTCTTATAAGCCGAGACTGGGGATAGTGTGGCTTTTAGCTTGCGTGGTGAAGCAACGGATTTTAGTACTTGATAAGTGAGTAGTCTGCTAATTGCCTCTTATTGGCACCCGCTGGGCTACCTTTTTCTTCCCTAGCCAGACAACGCTTATTGCCTACCCCGCATCTACCGGCTACTTTCACCGTCCTGTTGAGCCAGACAGGTACGTTTTTTTCGTCGCCCCATGCGTAGAAGTCCCACCCCGAACGGCCATCCCATTACCCCTGCCAGCCGGCCGGCCGGCAGGTGGATAAGCCTGCTTTTTTTGCTGGCTTTCAGCCAACTACGTGCCCAGACCCCAGCCGATATTATCCGCCTCAACCAGCAGCTTACCCCCATTGCCGCGGTGCGGGCTGGCAGCGGGTTTGCCGACCTGGCGCCGCTGGCCCCGGTGGTGGCATCGGCGCGGGTAGTGGGCCTAGGCGAATGCACGCACGGCACACACGAGGTGTTCCAGCTCAAGCACCGGCTGCTGGAGTACCTGGTCACGCAACAGGGCTTCACGACGCTAGCTCTCGAAGTCGATTACGGGTGGGGCGAAATCCTAAACGATTATATCCAGACGGGGGCGGGCGACTCGCTCCTTGTCCGTCAGGCTGCGGGCTTTACCCTCTGGGACACCACCGAGTTTTGGGAGATGGTGGAATGGATGCGGGTCTACAACCAGCAGCACGCTGCCAAAATCCGCTACGTGGGCATTGACATGCAAGACCCCCGGCCCAACCTACTGCGCCTCGAGCACTTTGCCACCCAGCGGGCGGATACCGTGCTGCAGCGGCGCGTACGAAACCTGCGCACTGCCTATGCCGCGTCCGGCCCGGCTTCGGCCGACACTAGACAGCGCCTCGTACGCCTGTCGGATGACCTGCTGCAACACCTGCAAACGGTGGCAGCCCCGGCGGCCGTGCAGCAGCATGGGCAGGTGCTACGCCAGTGGGCCGAACAGCCAACCGATTTGAAACGCGACCAAGTAATGGCCGCTAACGTTGTCTGGCTGCTGGGGCAGGAGCCGGCAGCCAAAGCCGTGCTGTGGGCACACAATATGCACATCCGGCGCGATGAGTATCAACTGCGGATGGGGCAGTACCTGTCGAAGCAATTTGGGCCGGCCTACGTGGCCGTGGGCTTCGCCACGGGCCACGGCATGGCCAGCGTCTTTAACGCCGGCGGCTCGGCCCAGGCCCTCGCGCTCACGCCCCCTGTTCCTAATTCCTTTGAGGCCTGGCTTGACCAAGCGAGTGCACCCACTTACCTCCTCAATCTGCGCAGTGCGGCCACGACGAGCAAGTGGCTGACTAAGAACCGGAAGTTTCGCAATGTTGGCGAATCAGAACCGCCTCGCGGCGCGGCCTACCAGTTTATGTGGTACGCCCCGCTGTCTAGCGCATTTGATGCCCTTTTTTACCTACACGAAACGTCTGCTTCGCACCCCTACCGCGCCGCGCATCCGGCGCGGTAGCTTGGCGCACTAACTATCTTGCTAGCCCTCTAGTAGCTCGCCTTCTATCGGTGAAAGACGCCCACCTACTCTTAACTCTAAGCTAGTATGCACTTGATAGCTCGTCTCGCTTCGCTGCTGCTGCTCTTTGGCTAGGTAGCTGGGCTGCGCGAAGTCGCGGCCCAAACCGTACAGCGGCGTGTGCTGCCCGCTACGGCGCGGCACCCAATTACCCAGCCGCTGGCCGTTCGCCATCGGGCGTTCAATCAACTCGCGCCCTTGCATCAGTCTCCCCTAGGCTTGCTCGTCTTGCTGCCGGGGCGGGGCGAGCCCGCCCGGGACGTGTTTCGGGCCACGCGCTTAGCGCACGAAGCCGCGGCCCGCGGCTTGTTGGTGCTGGTACTCGGACTCAATGACCGGGTCTACTTGGACTCGCTTAGCTTACACGTGATAGATGCTGCAATTGGGCAGGCCGTGCGGACGAATCCCACACTGGCGGCGTATGTCGCGCTGGGGGGCTTCTCGGCGGGCGGACAGCTCGCCTTGGCTTATGCCAAAACCGTGCGCCGCGATAGCACCCACCGGCCGTGGCAAATCCACGCCGTGCTTGGGGTCAATCCGCCCGTAGACTTGGTAGCGAATTGGCAGCGGGCGCAGCGACAGTAAGCCGATTGCCCAGCGTTGCAAGCCAGCAATCAACACATTGTTCAAGAGTTGGCTGCAGCTCTCCCGCGCAAGTGCCAGCGGTCTACCAAGCCCGGTCGGCCTTTGTGCAGGGAGACTCGCTCGGAGGCAATGCGCACTACCTGCGTCACCTCCCGGTGCGGCTCTATTGTGAGCCGGACCTCGCCTTCTGGCAGTAGCACTACTGTGCTAGCTTCCAGCTTAGCGACCTTAACGCCCCAAGTGCGGCCGCGTTGGTGGCATGCCTCCAGCGCCAGGGCAATCAGCAGGCCACGTACGTGTAAACCACGGGCAAGGGCTTTCAGGGCACGCACCGCATGCCCCATGCGTGGAGCATTGTCGAGACGGCCGAGGGAACCGCGTGGCTGGCCGCCATGCTAGATGTTGCTAGTCGGTAGCTAAGGCCCGCAGTTGAAAAGCTTTTCACTAGTGTTGCAAGACACTGAGAGAGCTTCTACATAGTATAACTCTCGTTCTTAGACAAATCCTGAAGGGAGGACAATTTTGCCCCGATAGGGTATGGTCAACGCGTTGCTTGGCGAAGCAACCATTACGCTGGGGCGACGTCTCTGGTCTTACGTAAAAGACTGAGCCACTAGTCAAACTCTGGCCTTGCCGTCGCGTTAGTGGCCTGGCCGCCCCCGACTGGTGGCCTGCCGCTACTGTGCGCAAAACCAGGTGCACTGCCCTCTTCTTCACTGGCTTCCGCCCGTCTGCTCATGCCCCTTCGTGCGCTTACTTCCCCCGCCCCCCCCTTCCGGCCCGAAGGCGCACTGCTCGACTTACTGGTCGTCTCGCTCACGGCCGTCTATGTGCTGCGCCCGGTCTACGGCCCTGCCCCGGCCCGCGAGCTGGAAGACTTCGCCCTCGACTACCTCAACCCCGCCGGCCAGCGCCTAAGCGGCTTGGCCGAGCGCCCCGGCGGCACGCTGCGCACCCGCTTCCCCCACCCCGAGGGGGCCGGCATCCTGGCCTACTACCAGCGCGTATACCTGCAAGGGGACCTCGACAGCTACGACGTCACCTACCAAGCCGACGGGCGCGACCACCACTTCCATCTCGCCGCTCGGCGTAGCGGCGACTGGCTCCTGGTCAGCTTCACTGACCTCAGCGAGCAGGCCCGCGCGCAAGCTGCCCGCGTGGCCGCCGAGCAGCAGCGCCACGAGCTGCGGGCGCTCGTGGCGCAGGCCCCCGTGGCGGTGGCGGTCTACCAGGGGCCGCAGTACCGCGTCGCGCTGGCCAACGCCGCGACGCTAGCCATCTGGGACCGCACCTGGGCGCAGGTGCAGGACCGGCCCGTATTCGAGGAGGTGTTGCCCGAGGCGGCGGACCCCTCCGTGGTGGCCCACTTCGACCAGGTTTTTACCACGGGCCAGCCCTTCACGGCGCACGAGCGACCGACTATCATCCACCGCCACGGCCGGCCCGAGGTGGTGTACTGGAACTTCGTGTTTCAACCTAACCGCCAGCCCGACGGCCGCATTCGCGGCATTATCTCCGTCGGCACCGACGTGAGCGAGCAGGTCCGGGCCCGCCAGCAGGTGGAGGGGCTCAATCAGGAGCTGGCCTCCCTCAACGAGGAACTGCGGGCCACTAATGGGGAATTGCAACTCGCCAACGGCCAGCTCACGCGCACCAACCAAGACCTGGACAACTTCATTTATACGGCCTCGCACGAGCTCAAAATCCCCCTGGCCAACATCGAGCGCCTGCTGCAGGCCTTGGCCCGCGAACTGCCCCCCACCGCCCTGGTGGGCGACGTACCCGACATGCTCCAACTCGTGCAGCAGGCCACCGAGCGCTTCCGGCGCACCGTGGAGCAGCTTACCCACGTGCGCAAGCTGCCCCAGGCCCCTGCCCAGCCCGCCACGCCCGTGCGGCTGGCCGCGGTGGTAGAGGAGGTGCGGCTCGACTTGCTGCCACTCGTGCAGCAAACCCGGGCCCGGCTCACCCTGGACGTGCCGGCGGCGGTGCACGTGCCGTTGTCCGAGCCCAATCTGCGCGCGGTGGTCTACAACCTGCTCAGCAACGCCCTCAAATACCACCACCCCGACCGGGCTCCGGCGGTGCGGCTCACCTACTTCCGGCAGGACCACCAGCACGTGTTGCGGGTGCAGGACAACGGCTTGGGCTTCGACGTGGCCACGGCCGCGGATAAGCTCTTTGGCCTGTTCCAACGCGTGCATACTCACGTGGCAGGCACGGGCATCGGCCTCTACCTGGTCAAGAAGATAGTGGAAACTAGCGGTGGGCATCTCACGGTGGTCAGCCAGCCCGGGCAAGGCAGCGCCTTCACCGTCTTTCTGCCCGTAGGGGAAAAGTAATCTGCCCGCGCCGCTGGACCGCATCGAGGAGAGGCAACCCGCAGTAGGGCTACCAACGAGCTTGTCGCCAGCGTTGAAGGAGCCCTAAATGCTGATGAAGAATAGCTGGCAAAACCGCTGCGCAGAGTTCCGCCTAGGGCCGCTTATCTGAGCACCTACTTGGATAGCTACTTTAGGACCTACTTAGGTACCTAGGTAGGTTGAGATGGTCTAGCTAAAACGGATAGGGAGAATTCTTAACTTTTCCTATTGTATGCTAGAGAAGAAAGTGTGGTAGTAGCGGCGAGTACCCAGCGGGACGGGCAGTGTCAGGAGTATTGCTATGGCTAACATCGGCCAGCTAACGCGGGGTCACCGGCCTACATACGAACGAGATAAAACTAAGTATTAAGCCAAAACAACGGGTTTTGATGAGCAGGCATTGCGTAGGCTCAAACAGTAGGGCATACCCGGAGGACCAGTTACGTACGCGGATGAGAATACCTTGCTCTCCCGTATTTTTGAGTTGCCTGTAAACAGGTTGCAAGCAGTAGAGGCGACTAAAAACTTGGGGTGTTATGCAAAAAACTCAAATTGATAAATTGCTTTTTATTGCGACACTTTTAATGCTTACCTCTTGCGGACAAAGCACAGATTCAAAAATTGCTGCGAGAAAGCCACCTATACCACAGGCCGCACTTGAAGGCGCACAGGCAAGCGACCAAGCAGTAGCTTTTATAAACGCTTACGTTGCTAATTGCAACAAGAAGAAAGGGGCAGTTGAAATTGCGCAATGGGTAGATTCTTATAAGCTGACTACTACTCGTTTCAAGACGGAATTAAAAAAACTACTGGCTGACGCCTATAGAGAAGACCCTGAATTGGGGCTCGATGCAGACCCCATAGTTGATGCGCAGGACTATCCAGACAAGGGGTTTGAATTAGATTCTTTTGATGGCCAGACAAACTACGTCATTGTAAAAGGCAAAAACTGGCCAGATTTCAAATTAACCATGAAAATGGTTTTAGAAAATAACAACTGGCTTGTTGATGGTTGCGGAATTATTAACATGCCAGTTACTAAACGAATCACCAGAAAGTGAAATAGCACCTTACTACGTTTGGTAGCCCTCATTTGCCGGGGCGGTCGCAGGCGGGCTTGCTCGTTACGGGGCTGGTTATGGGTCGGCTATCGGCTGTTTTTTCGTCTCATGGGCACCAAAGTTCTTCAGGTATCCCGGTGGATGGCGCTGGCCGGATGGCTGGCGACGGTGCCGGCCCACGGGCAAACCCGGCTGCCCGTTTTTGCCCAGTACCCAGCCGGGGCGCCGTACTGGGGCAAGCCCGTAGCGCCCCGGCTGGTGCCGGGCACGGCGGCTTGGCACTTTCGCACGCGCATTCGAGAGGCCTCCCGGCCGCCGGTCAATTTTGCCGGGCACTACGTGCTAGCGAGTTGGGGCTGCGGCGCAGAATGCCTTATCTTCGCCCTCATCGACTGCAAAACCGGGATTGTTCAATTCGACACACCAACGGTGTGCTGCTGGGGAACCGCCGTGCCCCACAACTTTGAGCCGATATACGGCCGTCTTGATAGCCGCCTACTGGTTTTGACGGGCCTGCTAAACGAGGCCGGCCCGTCCGGCACCCACTACTTCGCCTTCAGCCACGGGCAACTGTCGCCGTTGCGTTGACGCAGAGGTATACACTTTTTCCGACGAATCACTTTTCACTGGTAGGCTTGAACATCAGGAGCGCCGAAGGAATGGCTACTGGTTAGCTTCAGGCCGGGACGTACCAGGCCCGACGGACTGCATGGCAGTGAGCCGAACAAATGATTCCAATGCCACCCAAAACTAGCCTGCTTGATTGGCCTACTTCTTGGCAGTTGAGCCTAGTAACTCGTAGGCCGCCGCGTAGCAACGCTTTGGTGTGCAGGCTCGTGAAAAGGAAAAACCTGACCACCGCGACGAGGCCTACCATACTGAGGCGGACCATCACTTACTGGAAGCGCGTGGTAATGGCTGGGCCGGGCCGCGGGCGAAGCCAGTTACGCCGCGCGGCCAGCACAAACAAAGCCACGCTACCGAGGACTAGGAGCTGAAATAGCTCTGCGCTGGTTAGGCCCGTGCGCTAGATAAAAGCCGGGAATGAGAGGTGCTGCATCGCGCAAAAGGGGGGAGTACGCTCCCTAGGCGAAGGGCGGCCCGCCAGCGTAGCGCCTCCAAGTTAGGATGCCTGGGCGCCGCTTGAGCCAGTCCTTGCGCCCTTCCTACGCACGAGCGCGCGTTTCAGCGCGTTATTGCCGGCTCACAGCCCGTTGCGCATGCTTCTATCACCTACCTTGGCTTGGTGCATCAACCAGCGGTTACTCAGGCGTTCTCTTCCCATGCCGTGCCTGCTGCTGGCTGGCTTGCTAGGGTGCGGCCAGCCCCAGCCCCCGGCCCCCCCTATGTCTACTAGTCCGCCTACCCCCGCCCAGCTCCGCCGCGCCGATGGCAAGTTTGCCCTTTCGGCTACCCCCGGCACGGCCGACGGCTACCCCGCCCGCTTCGAGCAGGCCCGCTTTCTCACGCCCGGCGGGGGCAGCTTTCCCGTGCCCTACGGGCACTTACTAAAGGGCAACTGGGGCGGTTCGGCGGTGTATTGGGCCGTGGGCGACGACTACCAGGCCGTGCCCGACAGCCTGGAAATCCGCTGGTTTTCCTACCCCGAAGACAAGTTTTACGAAGGTCATTTTCATCTGCCGCAGGCGCGCCTGCGCACCCTGCTCGAGCGGGGGCTGTGGGAGCGGGAAAGCCAGAGCTACTTCACGTACAGCACGCTCAATGTGTGCGTGATACCTACGGGAGGCGTCGTCGTCTGGCTTTCGGCCGGGCAGAGCAACAAGGTGCTCATCGGCCGCTACCAGGCCCAGAAAATCGCCTACGACTACGCCCACTTCCGGCCGGGCGTCGACCGGGCGGCCGCGGTGCGCGAGACCCAGGCGGCGCTTTCGGCCGAGGTTCGGCACGAGATTGCCACGGGCGCGCTCAGCAGCCACAAATGGGATGCCTACCTGACCCCCTATCCCTGGCAGCTCGCCTTCAGCCGGCCGCTCACTCTCACCCGGTTTGCTTTGGGCTTTTTTAGTGCCGAGGCTATTGGCGACCCTATCAGTGCCGATGCCGCGGCCCAAGCGCAGCTCGTGCTGGCTCCCAGCCCGAAGGCCGTGCCCCGGAGCGCCATGCTCTACGTCGCGGCGCCCAACGGGCGCCAGCGCTTGTTCAAGGTGCTGCCCTTCGACGAAGCGCAGACGATGGCCGCATTCCAGACCCTGCACGCGCAGCACCCCCAGGCCGTTATCACGCTCTACGTGGACCCGGACGAGGACCTGCGCCAGGTTACGCTCTCGCTCCGGGCCGGCGGGCAAGTGCTGGCGCTGACCAAGACCAGCGTGCAGGTCTTTGACCTCCCGTAACGACGCGCTGGTTCGCCAGCCAAGATTGAAGTAAATGTCGCGACCTCTAAACGGGCTTCTTGCAGGCTAGCAGACGTGCCACCGCCGGGTAGCCGTCAGGCCAAAACCGGGTCGCCTTACCAGCCGTGGTAGCCACTAATTGCCTGCCTTTCTCAGCCGCCCGGCGGTTTTTCTCAGTGCTACTTATGAAGCGTTACCTCCTGCTACTTGTGCTACCTGCGGCCGCTTGCCACCCCGACCAGCCCGCTACCACCAGCGCACCCGCCGCCCAGGTGTCGGTGGCTGGCCAGCCGCCGACACCTGCCGCGCCGTCGGGCTTTACCCCGCCCACCGGCCGCCTGCGCTCGGGCGATACTGACCACCCCACCGACCACGACACGCTGCGCGTGCCCGGTGGCGGCGTGCTCTACCTAAAGCCCAGCACGGCCGCGGCCTTCGAGCGGGCGCCCACCGAGCTAGCATGGGAAGCTGACAAGCGCCTGACCACTAGCGGCTCGGTGCGCCGCGTGGGCGATGACCTGCTGCTCCAGCCCGAGCGCGGCCCCGTGGTGAAGTTCACCACCCGGCGCACTAGCGAGCACAGCTCCAATGCGGAGATTAACCAGCAGGCCGAATCGCGCTACTTGGGCCAGCTGGCGAAGGCGCACCTATGGGTAGTGCAGACCGATTCGTCTACGAAGCAAGTTACGACGCTGGTAGACCAGCGCACCGGCCGCCGCACCGTCGTGACGGGCCAGCCCGCCGTGTCGCCCGATGGACAGTACCTGCTCAGCACCCGCAGCGACCAGGGCAACGATGGTAGCGACGAAAGCGCCGTGGGCACGCAGCTCTACCAGCTCACCCCGGCTGGCCCGCGCTTGCTGTGGACGCGCCTGACCCAGCACTGGGGCAGCAATGAGGCCCGCTGGCTGGGGCCGCGCACCGTGCTGCTCAAGCAGGAGTACGAGTCCGCCAGCCAGGAATCGGACGCGCCGCCCGAAACCTACGTGCAGGTGGAACTGCCCCGCTAGAATACCCTTACTTTGCTGCGCTATGACGTTAGAAACTGCTTTCGCCGAAATTCAGCAATTCTGGCCCGGTGGGCTACCATTTGCCTTCGGCCGCGGTGGGGCGGCGGCCCGCCTCAGCGCCGAGTTCGGGCGCCCGCTGCCGCCCGATTTGGTGACGTACCTCGATACGGTGGCCCCCGCCGAGGAGGTGGAGTTTGCCACTGTGGGCAATCCCTTGCAGCTCTACGGCCTGGCCCGCCTGGGGCCTCAGCAGCCGGGCTATAGCTTCAACCCCGTGACCCAGAAGCCTTTGCCTGACTGGAATCCGGCTTTTTTTCTGCTGGCTGATGAAGGGGCCGACCCGGTAGTGCTCGACCTCGGGCAGCCGGCGGCCGGCATTCAAAAGCTGCTGCACGGCGCGGGCAGCTGGGACGAGGGCGACACTATAGCCGATACGCTGGGGCAGTTTCTGCTGTGCAGCGCGGCCCTGCACCACGCTCTCAACGCCTTTGAGGACGAGCCCCTGGTCGATGATGTGCGGGGCTTCAACCTAGCACCGCAAGCCGCCGCGTGGCTGTTTCCGCGCCTGAAAACCTGGGCTGGCCCGCACTACGCCGCCTGGGGCGCGGCCTTCGACAACGCCTGATTTATTTCGAAAGAAAGCCTTTCTATCGCCCCCTAACCCCCTTGCCGATGCCCCTGCTCACCATTCTCGACGAAACGGCCAGCGGCAGCATCCTGCACCGGCTGGAACTGGAAATCGACCAGGAAATGCTCACCGTGGGCGAGCTCATCGCCCGGCGCGTGCACGACGAAGTAGCCGCCTACAATGCCCGCCAGACTGGCACCTTCCAGGGCCTGGTGCAGCCCACCGAGTCGGAGCGGGTGCTCAACGGCTACCGCCTGCGACCCAGCCAGCTCATTGATGCCGAACAGCAGGTGTACCGCGCGCTCGAAGCGTTTCAGCAAAACAGCTTTTTTGTGCTCATCAACGACCGGCAGGCCGAAAGCCTCGACGAGGAAGTGTGGCTGGGCGAGGGCGCCACGGCCAGCTTCCTGAAACTTACGCCGCTGGTGGGCGGCTGAAGTATGGGCGCCGCCGGCCCGTTTTGTTTGTTTTCTTTTCCTGCCTCACTACTATGCCCGAGCGTCAACCCGAACCCTTCAACCTCATCATCTTTGACGATGCCAGCGCCGAGGCCGTCGAGATGAAGCCCATCCTGCCCGACCTGCTGGGGCAGGCCCTGCAAAAAGACTACGGCACCAAGCTCACCGAACTGCCAGCTTACCAAGCCGTGCGGGCGCAGAATGCCGCTTATCAGGGCCGGTTGGCGCTAGCCCTCGCCACGGCCATGTGCCGCTGCGCGCAGGCCGACTACCGTGCCCGCTACACCCTGGCCGAACTACTGGGCGGCCTGCTACGCGGCACCTTGGCCCTGAGCGAAGCTGACTATCTGCGGTTGTTTCAACTCTATGGCTTGGACGTTGACGCGCCCCCGGCCACGCTGGAACTGTGGCCCTTCCCCTGGGGCCTCACGCTGGCTCAAGTGGGGCGGCTAGCCAAAAAGCAGGGCCAGCTCAGTCCACGCATGCTAGCCCTGCTCGCGCTAGTGTTGCAGGCTACCAGCGGAGGGCAGGGTGACGGGGCCAAGCTCAATATCAAGGTGCAAGAAATTCTCAATCAGGTTGGTGTGGAGGAATTGCCCACCGTCACGTTTGCCGAGGGCGACCCGCTGGGCCGGCAGCTTAATGCATTTGTGGCAGACCTCGACCCAGCGGCGGCTACTACCGCCGCCTGGCTGCGCCTGCTGCAACTATGGCAAAAAGCCAGCGGCAGCCAGCCCACCGCCAGCTACCGCAAAGAGCTGGCTGCCACCACCGCTGCCCTAGGTGCCGAGGTCGTGCGAGCGCAGGGCCGCGCCTGGCTCGACACGCTAGGCACGATGCCGGTGGTAGAGGAAACGCAGACCATTCATTACCCTAATAATTACGATTACACTTACACTAGCTATACGTACCTGCTCGATGCCAACGCGCCCATAGCCAAGGGACTCGTCTGGACGCTGCAACCGCTGGCCGATGCTGGCGTGCTGGCGCTGCTGACTACCCTAGGAGCCAAGTGTTTCCGCAAAATTCCGGGGAAGGGGCCGCTGGCGGCCGGCCTAGGTAATGCCTGCCTGCTGGCGCTGTCGCAAAACGGGCTGCCCGGCGTGGCGGCCCTGGCGCGGGTGCGCTCGAAAATCCGGCAGACGAACACCCAAGAACTCATCGCCCGTTACATCGCTCAGGAATCGGCGAAGCTGGGGGTAAGTCCGGCCGAAATTGAGGACATGGCCGCACCCGATTTTGGGCTCGAAAACGGGCAGCTGACGGAAGGGTTTGGCGACTACACCGCTACCCTCACCCTGGCCGATGGCAAGGCTGAGGTGCAGTGGCAAAAGGCCGGCAAGCCGCTCAAAAGCGCCCCCGCCGCCCTCAAAGCCACCCACACCGACGAGGTCAAGGAGCTCAAAGCCGCCCAAACCCAGGCCCAGCAAACCTACACTGCCCAGCGCGACCGCCTCGACCGCAGCTTCGTGGACGAGCGCCGCATTCCGTGGCCCTGGTTCGAGCAATACTACGTGCGGCACGGGCTGCTGAGCTTGCTGGCCCGCCCCCTCATCTGGCGCCTGCACCGACCCGAGGGCGCGTTTCAGGATGCGCTCTACCTGGGTGATACCTGGCAGGATGCCCATGGCCAGCCCGTGCCCGCCCCGGTGGCCGATACCCAGCTACAGCTCTGGCACCCCGTGCTGGCGCCCGCGGCCGAGGTGCTGGCCTGGCGCGAGCTGCTAGAAAAGCACCAATTGCGCCAGCCGCTGAAGCAAGCATTTCGGGAGGTGTACCTGCTGACCCCGCCTGAGGAGCGCACCGCTACTTATAGCAACCGCATGGCGGCGCACATTCTCAAGCAGCACCAGTTCAACAGCTTGGCGAAGCTGCGGGGCTGGCGCTACCGCCTGCTCGGGGCCTACGACAAGGGCTACGACTCCGAAATCGCCAGCCTGCCGCTGCCCGCCCACGACCTCACGGCCGAGTACTGGGTGAGCGAGGTGCAGGCCGACGGCGAGTGGAACGAAACCGGCATCTATAACTACGTGAGCACCGACCAAATCCGCTTCACACGGGGCGACGCGCCGGTGCCTTTGCCTGGGGTGCCGCCGCTGGCCTTCTCGGAGGTGATGCGCGACGTGGATTTGTTCGTGGGCGTGGCCAGCGTGGGCAACGACCCGCAGTGGCGCGATAACGGCGGCCTGGCCCAGTTCCGCGACTACTGGACGCACTATAGCTTCGGCGACCTGAGCGAGGTGGCCAAAACTCGTAAGCTGGCCTTGGAGCGCCTGGTGCCGCGCCTCAAAATCGGCAAGGTGAGCGAAATCAAGGGCAACTTCTTGGTGGTTAAGGGCCACCGCCACGTCTACAAAATCCACCTGGGGTCGGGTAATATCCTGATGGAGCCCAACGACCAGTACCTATGCATCGTGCCCGACCGCTCCAGTAAAACGCTGGGCGAGAGCGCCGTTTTCCTGCCCTTCGAGGGCGACGCGGTGCTGTCCATCATCCTCAGCAAGGCCCAGCTGCTGATGGATGATGACAAGATTACGGACGAAACCATCCTGCGCCAGCTGTAGCGGGCGCCCCACTTACCTTTTGCGTATGCGTTGCTTTTGGCTGTCTTGCTGGTTGTTGGGGGTGAGCTTATTGGCGGGCTGCCAGGCTAATGCACCGGTTCCTGCGCACATCACAACCGACAACTATCTCACCACCATTCCCGACCCTAAGACGCTGGGCGAAGCCTACGTGAGCGACCCCGACGGGGTGCTGCCGCCCGGCGCTGCGCCCGTTCTCAATGCCCAGCTCGACAGCCTCGACTGCAGCGGCCGGGCCCACATCGACGTGGTGCTGGTGCGCAGCTTGGGCGCGGCGGTGCCCAAAACGGCCGCCACGGCGCTGTTCAACAAATGGAAAATCGGCAGCAAAACCACTAATAACGGCTTACTGATGCTGCTGGTGCTCGACCAGCGCCGCGTGGAGTTTGAGACCGGCTACGGCCTCGAAGCCGACCTGCCCGATATTATTTGCTACCGCATTCAGCAGCGCTACATGCTGGAGCCCGCCCGCGCCGGCGACTACGACGGGGCCGTGCGGCAGGGGGTGGCGGCCATCATCCGGCATTTGCGGCCGCCCGCCGCGCTGCCCAAGCCGGTGCTGCGCACAGCTGCTGACTCGACGCAGTATTACGTGGACAGCCTGCAACGGGCTATCATGGCGCGCAACGGGATGCTGGACAAAGAGGACCCGCTGAATACCGCCCAGTCCGGCGAAAACCTGGACGACTACTACGCCATGCCCAAGCCCGCGCCGCCCATCGGCACGCTGGCGGTGGGCTTGCTGGCGCTGGTGCTCTACCTGGTACTGTGGCACCGCACCACGCAGGGACTGCGGGCGCGCTGGTGGCTGCTGCCGGTGACCCTAGCGCTGGTAATTAGTCTGGTAGCACCAGCTTTGCAGGACGAGTTGCCGACGGGGGTGTTTATGGCGCTCGTCTACGGGTTGCCGCTGCTGTATCTGCACGGCTATTTTGGGTGGCAATACTGGCGGGCGCGGCGCCCGGTGCCCGCCCCGGCCGACCGCCCCGCAGCCTACGGGCAGCGGCAGGCGGCGCACCGGGGATTGGGCTTCACGGCCTACCTGTTTCCGGGGGCGCTGGCGCTGTACTGGGCCTGGTACCGCCGGCAGTTGGCCGCGCTGCGCGACGCGCCTTTCGCCTGCCCCGAGTGCGGGCAGCCGATGCAAAAGCTCGATAGCGCGGCCGAAAAGACTCACCTCGAAGCCGGTCAGCAAGTGGAGGAAAAGGCGCGTTCCGTAGACTACGACGTCTGGGAATGCTCGGGCGGACATCGCCTGCCGCTCGCCTACCCCAACCCAGACAGCGAGGATATTATCTGCCCCGCCTGCAACCACCGCACCCTCGCGCCAGGACGGTTACGGGTAGAGCAGGCCGCCACTACCGCCGCCGAGGGCTGGGGCTGGCGGGTCGCTACCTGCCGCTTTTGCCAACACGAGGAGAAAACCAGGAAAACTATCCCGCGCCGGCCCAGCCCCAGCGACCGCGGGGCCAGTGGTGGCTCGTCATCATCATGGGGCAGTAGCTCGAGTAGCAGTTCCAGCAGCCGGAGCACCAGTAGCGGCGGCTCGTCGGGCGGCGGCGGGGCGGGCAGCAGCTGGTAGGGGTCAGGACGTAGCTGCTATACTCTGTTGAAAAGTCTTTAGCCAAGGCGAGCAAACTGCTCTTCGACAAGCTTAGCATGACAAACGTTTTCATTTCCCGTGCCTCTCACCACAGGCCGAGCGTGAAGGCGGCCACTTTATATTCGCCATCGGCGAAACAGCTGGCTACGGTCATAGCGCAAGAAAACGGTGGTTTCAATTACGCAGCTTCCCCATGAGCCCTGAAGAAATCAAAACGGCTTTAGCCCGGCCCGCCGTGGCGTTTACCACGGGCGGCTTTCGGCCCACCCACACGGCTACCGAAAGTTGGTTGGGCCGCGTGTACCTGAGCCGCGCTGGCGAGACGCTGCCCCTCGACGCGCGGGGCCGGCCCATGTGGCCGCTGCTGCAACTGGTGCCGGCGGGCCTGCCCGCGGTACCGGCGCTGCTGGCTCATACCCAGGCGCTCACGGTATTCGTGAGCCAGAAACTGCCTGTAGACACTAAGCCGGCCCCCAACGGCCAAAACTGGCTGCTGCGCGAGTATCAGCTAGGCGAGCCCCTGGTACTGAACGAGCTCGCCACGGCCGCTTCACCGCTCCAGCCCTTCCCGCTGCAAGCCGGCCCGCCGCTCACGGACTACCCCGTGTGGGATGGCGGCGGGGCCGACCATTTAGTAGAAGAAGTTATGGCGCTCAAACACCGGGGCCTTGTCACAAGCTATTACGACCTCGTCGAAAACCACCCTGGCCACAAGCTCGGTGGCTGGCCGTCCTTCTGCCAGCCCGGCATTGAGTTCAGCCCTGGCTTTGAGTTTATGCTCCAGATTGCGTCGGACGCCAAAGCCCACTTCAACGTCGTGGACGGCGGCACCATTTTCCTGGCCAAAAACGCGGCTACCGGGGAGTGGGAATTTTACTGCGACTTTTATTAGCGCCCCATGCTGCTCGGCGTCTACTGGTACTACGGCTTCCCCAAGGGCCTTTACCACTTCGATTTCTTCGCCTTCGGGGCGGGCCGGGGTGGGCACGCCGACGGCCCCGCCGAGCTCACAGCCACCGTGCGCGCCCCCGACCCGGCCGCCCTGCTGGCCGCCGTGCGGGCCGTGGCCGCCTGCTACCCCGAGGGGTACCTTTTTGGGAAGGCGCACGGCGACGTGCTGCACCTGGACCTGGGTGACTACGCCCTCACCGACTACACGTTTCACGTGGCCGGCGAGCTGGAGAAGGTACTGCGCCAACACCACGCCACGCCCACTACCGAGCCACTGCCCGCCGACACCCCGTTGCTGCGCCTGGCCGAGGCGTACGACCCCACGCCGCCCTACAGCTACGGCGACGGCCAGCTGCAAGCCGTCAGCTCCCGCCCCGGCAAGCACCGGGCCGAGGTAGCGTTGCTGCGCCTCGACTGCCACCTGCCACTAGTCCAACAGGCTGATTTTCTAGCAGCGCTAGAAATACTGTGCACCCAGTTTGGGCTCGATGTACTATATTATTTCGACCGCAAAATTGTTCCTCAGGTCAATCTGATGGTATTCTTCGGCAATGGCCGGCAGGGCGTGGGCGGCCAGCCCCTGCGCTATACCGATACCGCCGCGTTCAAAACGGCCGTGCTAGCGAGCCTGGCCGCGCATAGCGGCCAGCCCCAGCACCTAGGCGACTACCCCGCCGGCTATCCGCGTCGCGGCCCCCACGTCATCCGCGTGGTCGATGCCGACTTTGTTTTGTAACCATAACCCTACCCCACTAGTCATGGAATTACCCGCCGATTTTGATGCCCCGCACTTCTGGGAAGACAGCGACTACGCCGCCGAGGCCTACACCGAACCCTGGCCCAGCGACGAGCTGATTGGCCGCGTCGAGGCCGACCTGGGCTACCGGCTGCCCGCCTTCTACGTGGCTCTGCTGCGGACGCGTAACGGCGGCGTGCCGCGCAACACCTGCTTCCCCACCACCGAGGCGACCAGCTGGGCCGACGACCACATTGCCATTACGGCCATTTGCGGCATTGGCTACGAAAAACGAATTTCATTGTGCGGCGACCAAGGCAGCCAGTTTATGCTGGACGAGTGGGAATACCCGGCCATCGGCGTGGTGGTGGCCGACTGCCCCTCGGCCGGGCACGACCTGGTGATGCTCGACTACCGCGCCTGCGGCCCGCAGGGCGAGCCGGCCGTGGTGCACGTGGACCAGGAAGACGACTACCGCATTACGCCGCTGGCCCCCACGTTCGAGGCCTTTGCGCGGGGGCTGCTGCCCGAATCGGCCTTTGAAGAATAGCCCGCTAGCCCCTGTTTACTCATGCTCAGCTTCTTTTCTGCTGGTGCTTTACTGCTAGCGCTAGCCGGCCCAAAGCAGGCCCCGCGCGAGCCCGCGCCACCGCTGCCCGCTGCTATTCGCCGGGCACTGCCCGCAGGCTACACCGTACTCGACGCGGCCCGAGGCGACCTCAACCGCGACGCGCTCCTCGACTGGCTGGTGGTGCTGCACCGGCCCGACGAGCAAAAGACTTCCAACGTGGTAGACCATCCCACCAAGCGGCCGCTGCTGGTATTTGTGGGCGGCGCGGGCGGCACTTATACCCTGGCCGCCCGCACCGACAACGCTGTGTACTGCGTGGATTGCGGCGGCATCATGGGCGACCCTTTCATGGGCCTAGCCATCAAGAAGGGCTATTTTACGGTGGAGCACTACGGCGGCAGCGCCCAGCGCTGGACGCGCTACGTGACCTTCCGCTACGACCCGGCCGCCCGCACCTGGCTGCTGCACCGCGATGGCCACGAGCACTTCCACGCGACGCACCCCGAGCACGGCACCACCACGGCCACCACCGCTAAGGACTTTGGCCGGGTGCCGCTGGCCAAGTTTGATATCTACAAAGAGTAAGCACGGGCCTACCCCCTTCCCTTCTTTCTGATGAGCGACTACCTGAAGCATTTACGCCCGATTGCCCTGGGTGGCCTGGCCGCCGGGCTGCTGGGCCTCGGCGCCTGCCACCCCGACCAGCCCGCCGCTACTGCCCCGCCCACCAGTCCACCGGCCACAACCAAGCCAGCAGTTCCTAGAGTCGCCGCTGGCCCCATCGATACCCTGCACCTGCCCGGCGGCCAGGTAGTGCAGCTGCGCCCCAGCACGGCGGATGCTTTCCACAAGCTGCCCTTCAGCGGCCTGCCCGATTTGCCCAATGACTCTACTTCCGAGCACCTGCCCGCCGACCAGGGCGGCGTTACCCGCCAGGGCTTGGCGCTGCGGCTGCGGCCGGCGCAGGGCCCTGAGGTGCGGCTAGCCTCCACGCCCGACGCGCAGTTTACCCTGGAAAATGCGGCCGCCGTGCGGTATAGGTACTGGGGTAGCTTGCCCGCCGCCCACCAGTGGGCGGTGCGCGCCTGGGCCTGGGAATCGGACGGCACGGTGCTTGTCGACCAGCGCACCGGCCGCCACCTGGCCGAGCTGCCCGGCGACCCCGTGGCTGCCCCTGATGGCCGCCTGGTGCTGCTCACCAGCCCCGGCCTGGGAGGCGGCGACCAGGCCAATATGCTGAGTCTGGTGCAGGTAGAAGCGACCGGCGCGCGCCTGCTCTGGCAGCTGGAGCCCACTACCTGGGAGCCCGTCGAAGCTCGCTGGGCCGCCCCTTGCCGCGTGGTGCTGAAGCGCCGCCACGCCCTGCCCGATGGCAGTATGGCCGACGATGCCCGCGTGACCTATGACGAACTTACGCTGCCCCGCTAGAGCGCTTTCGCTATGGCCCCCACTCGCTTGCTACCAGCCGCGGTATTCCTGCTAGGGGCTTGCCGGCCCGACTTTCAGGAGTTGCCGCCGCGCCTCAAGCCGCTGCTCGAAACCCTACCCGCCCGCTACCGGCCCCTCGACCGGCAAGATACGCTGGAAAGCTTCTGGGCGCCCGATTCGCTGCTGGCCGACAGTATGTTTCAGTACACCAACGCCCACCGTAGCCAGGTGCTGCTGCGGGTGTGGTTTGTGCCCGCTTCGGTCGCAGCGGCGGCCCGGCTCGATACGCTGCACTTCCGCCGCCCCTACTTCCGGCCCGAGGAATATGACCGCGCCGGCTACCACTGGGACTTTTTTTCGGGCCGCAGCGCGGACCCCGACCTGACCGAAACGGCCGACCGGGTGCCGGTGCGGCTGGCCCTGTCGTACTCCTGGCGGTATATGCTGCTGGAATACCGGCGCTGGTCGTCGGCCGACGACAGCGAGCCCCGGTACTACGACCGCAATACCTACCTGATGGACTACCCTTTTGGGGCCGAGGCCGAAGCCCGCCTTAGCGACTCGGTGGCGTACATCCGCGTATTTCCGATGCTGGCCCACCAGCCCCGGCCCGACACGCTTTACCCCTACTACGCCTACAGCCTACCCGTCCGGGTTCTGCACAAGCGCATTCCCTTCGTGGCTGACCAGCCCGACACCACCCGGCAGGCGCTGCTGCGCCTCAGCTTTCGCGTACTCAGCCACTCGCCCAACCAGGATTAAGCCCTGGAAAAAAGCAATACCACGTGAAAAACGGCTTACTACAGCTCGCCGCGCATCTAGCTCGCCTTGGCTTTACACCCACTTATCGGGGCGACCCCTACGGCCAGGGGCTCGACTGGCTGTACTTCGACTGTTTCTTCCGGGAAGCTGCCGTGCGGCAGCAATTCGGCCTGGGCGGCGAAGTAATGTACGTGGCCTACGACGGCCGGGCAGCGGGCCAGGAAGCAGGCTTCTACGACCCCAGCACTGGTTTTGGCATCATGGGCTATCACCCCGACTACGGCCGGGCGAGTAGCAAACCGGAAATCACCGGTGCCGAATGCGGCGACCAGCTGCCGCCCGATTCAGGCGCGGCCCCGGCAGCTTAGGCCGGGCCGGGTTACCTTCCGGAACCTGCTGTATCTACTATTAGCCGCACGTGCTGCGGCTTTTTCCTGTCCTTGCACCATGATTTCGCCTGCCAACCAGTGGCCCCTTCCCGGCCAAATCGACCCGAATCTGACGCCGTGCGCTTTCTGCCGGCGGCGGCTGTGCATTGGGGGCAAACCCGTCTTTGCCAGCTGCTCCTGCAAAGCTTTCGGGCCATTCGTGACCGTGGCAGCGCTGGTGGCCGGGGCGCTGGCGGCGCTGGGTGGCAGCATCTGGTGGCTGAGCCGGCGCAAGCAGTAAGGTCACCTTCTCGGGGCTGGCTGCTGGGCCTGAGCTTATCGTAACGCTGCCTGGTTGCTCATCACCTTGCCACGTGCGTGCCGGGCCCCGGCAGCGGCAAGCCCTCGCGCAGCAGCGGGCGCAGCTCGGCCAGGGGCACGAATACGGAAACTTCGCCCAGGGCGTAGGCAGTGATTTCGTAGGGCACGTACCCGAACATCACGCCGCCAGGCGTGAGGCACACGTTCGTAGTCAGCTGCATCTTATTGTCCAACAGCTTCGTATCGAGTCGCTTGTTGGCGCCGACGCCCAGGGCGCGTCGCGCGCCAGCAAGGGCAGCAGCTGGGCGCGGGTACCGGGCCGGAAAATAGCGTCGAACGTGAGCACCCGGCCGGTGCGCAAATCGAAGCTGCACAGGGTGCTGCCAAAGTTGCCGTGCGCGCCCCCCGACTAGCCGTAGTCGAAGAGACGCAGACTCAGCAAACTGCCCTGCTGGCAGATGACCGAGGCGCTGCGCTGGCTTTTGAAGCGCAGGCTGGGGCTGTACGTATCGGCCAAGTCGAGCGTGGCCGTTGAGTTGGCGGCCAGGTCTTCGGCTAGGCCCGCCGCATCTTCGCGGTAGGACTTGCTGAACTCCGCCCGCTGCTGTCGCCACAGGCTAACTAGGGCCGGTAACGGCCGGATACCCCCCGCCGCCTCACTACCGGGATGGGGCGGGGTGATGGTAAGGTGCAGGGCTAAAGAATCAGCAGCGCCCGTTAGCTGGCCCCGGGTACTGGGCGTAGCCGGGGCGACGAAAATCGGCCAGCGCTGGCGCAGTGGCCGCGGCGCTTTAGGCGGGGTCCTTTTTGGGAGAGGGGCAAGCGGTAAGCGCCAGTAGCAGCGGCGCGGCCTACCGTGGTGCAGAACGATTCATAACCGTGAAAGAAGCGCAGAAAAGCGGCGCTGGGCTAGGCTATGAGCGGTAAACAAGACCGTGCTACCTTGCGGGCGGTGCCGCCACGTCTTCCTTATCCACTGGCGCTAGCTTGGCCCTACCCCTCTGGCTTATGCCCACGAAAACGTACTATCTCGACAACGCCCGCACCGATGAGGTAACTGCCACCTGGAGCTTGTTCTTCCGCAACTTCCGCCTCGACTACCAGGGCCGGGAGCTGGGCCAGCTCACTCCGGCCGAGCTCAAAGCCGGCCACGAGTTTGCCCTGCCCGACGGCCGCCGTCTGCTGGTGCGGCTTCAGCAAAAATTCGGCGCGCAGGGCCTCGACTTTCAGCTCGATGGCCGGCCCCTCGGCGACACCGTGAACGACCCGCTTACGCAAATCAACGGGGGCTTTGCGGCTACCATGGTCATTGCGGGCCTCAATGAGGCGCTGTCAGCAGTGGCCATGCTGGGACCGGTTGAATTTTTGCTGGCGTTCGGCTTTGGCTGGGGCACGCTGGCGGAAGGCGCGCTCTACGCTGGCCTGGGCTGGCTGGGCAAATACCGCCAGCTGGCCTGGGCCTTTTGGGTAGCCCTGGCCTTACTGGTGCTCGATGGTGTACTGCTGCTGGGCAGCGGTCAGGGCACGGGCGGGGTGGTGGTGCGCCTGTTTCTAGGCATGGCCATCTACCGGGCTGCGGTGGCGGCGCGCCGGGTGCGGATATCGTCCGTTTTGGCAGCTAGTGAGTGAGTTTGTTAGGCTTTGGGCTGCTTATCAGCAAGAGCCAAAGCGTATGCTTTCTAACCTTTTGCATTGCTTACTTGACAACGGCCAAGCGCAGCGTTTAGTACCAACTAAAGCTGAAAATCAGCCAGTAAATACTCATTGTGGGCGAGCTCCTTACTCGCCATGTGCACGACAGAGTAAGACTCTGTAATGCGCGTTAGAGCGGCACGTTCCAAGGCCTGGGGCAATGTACCGGGTCGGAAAGAGTGCTCCGGGTAGAAGCCGTTGAGCCAGCTGCACGCTCGCGCAACTAATGTAACAGACCAGGCAAGCGCAGTTAGTGCGTGTAGAGCAACACCAAGGATACAAATACCGTGGCGCTCATTATAAAGGCCACGATGCGGTTGTCGCGGCGTTCGTCGGCCAGAACAGGTTCTTCGGCAGTACTAGGGTTCGAGGAAGTCATGGGGAAGAATGAATTCAGGGCCAGGCGGATTTCCCAGACCAGGACGAAGGGAAACTGAGTACGGCCACGAAGGCAGGTATAAGCGGGCGGTCGGACCGACTGGTTTATTACTTTACCATGTTAAGTTTTCATCTTTCCTGCACGGCTACCTCAGGCGGCCGACACCGGCTGCTCCTGGTCCGGGAGCCAGGCATCGAGCAGGCGCTGGCACAGGGGCACCAGGGGGGCGAAAAGCAGCACGCCCGCCACGTTGAAGAGCACGTGGGCGTGGGCTATCTGCCGGGCTATGTCGGCGTGGCCAGCTACCAGCACTACGAGGGCAGTGAGCGGCTTGATGAGCAGCAAGCCCAGCGTGATGGAAATGGCATTGAAACCCAGGTGAAACAGCCCCGTTTTCAGCGCCGCCCGCCCGCGGCCAATCGTCGCCAGCAGCGTATCGGAGCAAGTGCCCAGTTCGGCGCCTAGCATCACGGCAATGCCGGCGGGCAGCGTGACCAAGCCTTTGGCGGCGAGCTTGATGACCATACCCAGCGTAGCGGAGGAGGACTGAATAAGCAAGGTGAGCAGCGCGCCTGCCCCGGCGCCGCGCACTGGGTTTTCGAGCTTAAGCAGCCAGGCCTGCACGCCCCGGTAATCCTTGAGTGGGGCCGCGGCCTCGCCAATCAGAAACAAGCTGAAAAACAGTAATCCGAAGCAAAAAAGGGCGCGGCCACTCGCCCGCCCCGCCCGCTTTTTACTGAAGGAGAGCAGCAGCAAGCCAGGCAGCATGGCCACCACCGCGTACTGGCCCAGGTCGAAGGCGAAGAGTTGGCTGGAGATAGTAGTGCCAATATTAGCGCCTAATACTACCCCCAGCGAATTGCGAAACGGCAGCGCCCCGGCGCTCACTAGGGCAATGGCCAGAATGATGACCACGGACGACGAATCGAGCACGGCCGTGACGATGGTACCCGTGAGGATTGCGGCGGGCACGGACTTAGTAAAGCGGTCGAGTAGACCCTTCACCCGCTCGCCCGCCAGGTGCCGCAGCGAGAGGGCCAGCCGGCTTACGGCGTATAGAAACAGTACTAGGCCACTACCGGCCAGCAGGGCAATCGACCACACGGAGGACGTCATAGATAGAAGAGAGGAGCGCTGGAGGCAGGCGCCGTTCCCTCAACGTGACGACCGGATTTCGTGCTGAATCAGCCTTGTGAAGAAATTATGAAGTGGGTTCGCATTAAGTAATAGAAGCACTGGTATCGATAATTTGCAGAACAAGCAATTCACTGTTGTAGAACTGCTTATTCTGTCGGGCGGCCTTGCTATTTAGCGGAATGAAAGGCCATCGCAACCCTAGCGTTGGGCTCCGTCGGTAAGGCTTTTAGCACTACCGAAGGCAGCCCTAGGTATCAACTCACGGTACACCTTACGAAAGAGCCCCCGGCCCTAGCAGTAGTTGCTAGAACCGGGGGCTGGAAACAGGGATAACTTCTTACTGCTTAGCCGGCTGCTAGCAGGCGTTCTGCCAGAGCCGTATGCTGCTCATCGGCCTGCTTGGCGTCTTCTACGCACTGGTGCAGCTCCTGCGCGGTTTGCGTGAGGCCCGCCGCTTTGGCATACGAGGCCACCGTGCCAAACGAGGCAATCCAGTAGTGCAGGGCCAGCTGGCCGCTCGTGATGATACCCAGGTCGCGTACCTCGCTGGTCGTGGCCTTGCCACGGATTTCCTTACTCACCTCAAAGTGCGCTTCCATAATCTCGTTGTCCTGGTCGTCGACGCCGCCGGCCTCGGTTATTGCCCGCTCTAGGCGCTGCTCCCACTGCTTGGCCGTGTCGTTGCCGCGCTGGAGCAGGGTCTTGAGTTCGGCATCGGTGGCATCGTCCAGGATGTCGTCGGTAGCCTTCGCGGCCACTTTGCTGCCAGCGTGCTGGGCGGCCAGGCCGTCCTTGATGAGTTGCTTGAGGTCTTCCGTATTCATGGCAATGGGGATTGGGGAGAGAAGGATTGCCTAACGTACTATCTTGGCTTGGTGCGGGTTGTCTACTTCCTGGGGCGCCTCGGGCGGGGCGACCCAAGTTCGTGGCTGGTTCCCTTGACTGGTCTGTTAGGGAAGGACCTCACCGCAAGGCACCTGCCAGCCAGGCTACGCGCAGCTTACTAGGGAAGCTGGGTCTTCGAAAGGATAACGTTACCATTTTACTTCGGCTCCGACCTGGGCGGGCGGCCAAGCCCGCTAGTGCTGAATTTGGGAACTACCCAACGCCACCTGCGCTTGGTGGCGCGCGGGGCGCGTGCTCAGTAAGCAGGGGCTGTTTCTGAAGCGCGTAGCCAGCTCATGATAGGCTTTACTTTACCCGCAGCCTTACGATAGGTAGTAAAAAGCGCATGGAGCGGATAATGCACCGATTACTACTTTCCTGGGTACTGCTACTGGGCGCCTGCGTGCTTACGCAAGGGCTGCCTGTTCCGGGAAGTGCCCAGCTCAGCTATGAGCTTATGGTTGTGGTAGCCCTTACCAGCCCGGTAGTAATTGTGCTCCTGCTCTTATTCGTGGTACTAGGGTTACGCGAGGCGCTGCACCGGCTGCGCGTGCTGCGGCGGGCGCGCAAGTGGAAGCGGATGGAGCCGCGGGCCCCTTGGATTGGGGAGCAAGAGTAGGACGAGTAACCAACGCAGAGGGCGAGAAACCCGCCCGGCGCCCTGCTAACCCAGTTACCAGCCATCGTAATCCTCCCGACGGCCAACTATCACGCCGGGCAGGCGGGCCAGCGCACTGGCCAGGGCCGGCAACGCCGGGGCCGCCAGGGCATCGGTAAGGCGCAGCGTGCCGATGTCGAGCTGCACGTAGCCCGGGCCGCGGCCCGGTTGCGCCGTCAGCAGCTCGATGCGCGGCGGCGCGGCCACCGGCAGCACCAGCGTATCCCAACGAGTGGAAACGGCCCAGGCCGCCCGGCCGGGTACGGGCCACAAGGCTACCTCGGCGGCCGCTAGCCGCTGCTGGAAGTAGGGTGGGGTTTCGAGCAGGTGCTCACGGTACAAGGCGCGCTGCACCCGGCGCCGCTCATCGTTGGGCGGCCGCGGCTCGCCGAAGTTGAAGTGCGTGTAGGGCACTTGCGCCTGGGTTAAGTGAAACACGGTGGCCGCCACGGCTGGCCCGGCCACCGCTGCTAACAGCGCCGCCTCGCGGGCGGCTGCCACGGCGTAGGGGTGGGCGGCCGTTTGTTCATCTTCCCAGTCCAGAAATAAACTCGCCCCTACTGGCCCGCCGGCCTCGGGCCGGGCACCCCCGTAGGCCGCCAGCGACAGCCGTACCCCCGGCCACTGCCAGTGCGCCGCGTACACCACCATGCTGGACCCGGTTACTCCGGGTCGCTCCATTACCTCGGCCTGGGTAGGCGGCCCCAATTGGGCCGTAAGAGGCTCCTGCCACTGGCTGGCTTCGGCGGGCTGGCCCGCGTAGTGCGGGGGCGCGGCTAAGTGGTAACTGGCGTGCAGCACCGGCCGGGCGTGGGCCGGGGCGCGCAGGTCGCACCCGGTAGCAGCCAAGCCCAGCACGTGCGAACAGGCCGGGCGTAGGTTGGGCCAGCCGCCGTAGGGTGGCCACTGGGGCCGGCCGGCCAGGCGGGCGGCGGCTTCGGCCAGAGTAGTGCCCCAGGGCAAGGTCAACTCATCGAGGAAAAAGCCAGTCAACGGCGGGGAAGAAGCCATGGGCTGCAAAGTAAGCCCGCCCCCGGACTACGGGGAACGGCAGTGGGCGCAGGCCTACCCGGCTGTACGGGCCACTGTTGAAATTCGGGTCAATCGAGACAGCACTAGCCGCCGACGAAGCGTGCCTGCTACCAAACTCCGCCACCGGGTTCCGGCAAGGCAAAGTATCTGCCGCTCATCCGGCTGGCTTCGGCAAAGGTGCTTCTACATCGCCTGCCAGCCTAGGAAGACGCGGACGCTGCCTCAGTCAGCCAACTTAACCGGCGGAGCCGTCGCTTAGCTGGTGCTGACCAGCCGGCACCAGCTCAAACACCTCACCGTCAATTAATTCATAACGCAGCAGGCCGGCTTGCGGGTCCCAGTACCAGGCGCGCAGCGGCGGCGCGCCGTAGGCAATGGCGTTGCGGCCGGCCTCAAAATAGTAGGCTTGCGGAAAGCGCTGGCCACTGGCCAGGGTGCAGGCCCGCGGCAGCAACCGGAAGTGGTGGTGGTCATCGCGCTCGTGAAAGTAGGCCTCCAGGCCCGCCATCCGAAAGTCGAGTTGGGCGGGCTGCTGGGCGCTCCACTTAACCACGTACAAGGTCAGGTCGCGGGCGCCGCCCTGCGGGAAAGCAGTGAGACGCAGCGTGAGGTGGAAGTGCGCGGGCTGGTCTGAGCCGATTTCCAGCCAGTTGCAATCGAGGTTATTATAGGTGTCGACCCGCTCGGCCACGCGGTAGGTAGCCGCGTGGCCCCGGTCGCTGCGAAACGCAATTTCCTGACCCACGCGGGGGTAAGCGCCCGTCCAGGCCCGGTCATCGGCCGAGAGCGGCAGCTTGGTGCAGGGGTTACAGGCGCTGGCCAGCAGTACGAGGAGCGGGAGGAGCTTTTTCATCGTCAAGGGCTACCAGCGTAAGTTCGTCAGCGCACAAAAATGGCATCTGCCAACTGTTAGCCCTGCTTAGCTGCCCACATACCCGCCTCTACAACTGGTAGCATACCCCGGTGCGGCAGCCCCCGCAAGCACTCGTTGCGCGCCGACCAGCACCAGTGCGGCGGGAGCTATCCCCTCGCTTGGCTAGCGGCTGGCGTGCGGGTGCGCCAGCCCGCACTCCCGCGCCCGTTGCCCGCTACCTACTGGGATTAGCTCCCGTTAAAAGTGCTGGGGCTAGTACTGCTGGTCGTATCGGCACTGGTCGGGCTGTCATTTCTGGCAGCTACCTTTTCGATAAATTCGCCGGCTGGGCGGTAGCGCTAACGCACTTTTTCAACTGCTGATTTGCCTAGATTATCAGTTGCATTAGCAGCTAATTACCTGCTCAATATCCTCACGCCGTGAGGTCGGCATCGGCCCGCCCCAGGTAGTAGAGGCACCCATACGTTATCGCCGGGGGCAGCAGCAGGATGCCCACCGAGTAGCCCAGCCCCAATAGACCCAGGGCCACCGCCAGCGCGCCCCAGCTAGCCCAGAGCAGCCCCCGCGCCGTGCGGGTCTGGTAAAACAGCGGGCGGCGCAGCGGCCCTGACTTGGTACGTCGGGCCAGGCGCTTGGCCAGCACATCGAGGCGCACGGTGCCGGTGGGGTCGTCGGGACGCGGGCCGGGGCGGTCGGCCAAGTGCAGCACCCGGCCGTCGGCCAGCTCCAGGCGCAGGTGGTACTGGGCAAAGCCCCGCCACCGCAGCAGGCGCAGCCAATAGGTGTAGGCCACGATACTGCTGAGCGCGATGGTTTCGGCCGGCTGGTTTTGGCCCGGCTTCAGCGGCGCTAAGTGCAGCGCCTCGCGGGCGATAGCTAGCAGCCGGGGCTGGTTGCCGCGCACTGCCCGGTAGCCGCCCCCCAGCACCAGTGCCAGGCTGAGCAGCTCGCCCAGCACGCTGCGCCACGGCCAGTGGCCGCCTGCCAGCTTTAGGGTATTTATGGCCAGCAGCACGCCCCCTAGCGGAAGCGCCACGGCTACCAGCAGGCCAGTGGGCCGCAGCAGTACCAGGCAGCGTGGGGCCGGTCGGGCGGCCAGGAGGGCGGGCGAGTGGGCAGGCATTTGGGGAAGGACGCAAAAAGATAACAGGGCCGGAAATGCCGCCCAGCCACCTACTGCCGCGCGGCGTAAAACTAACCTACGGTCGAGTTCGTAGGCACTCACAAGGGCTTCACGCCACCTTCACCAGCCTATCTGCCCGTCGCTTTTCTTTCACTTCTTTCCATCACCATGCTGTTCCATTTCACGCCTGCTTGTCGCGCCGCTGCGGTGGCCGCACTCATTTTTCTAACCGCTACGGCGGCCCACGCCCAGGGCAAAGTAGCCGACGCGCCCAAGCCCGGCAACCATACCCCAGCCAACGAGCAGGCTTACGCCCGCGCCGTGATGGCCGATGCCACCCAGCCCAGCAAGGACGATGCCGAGCACGCCAACTCGCAGTATTTCCGGCGCCTGCGCTACGAGTACAAGATGCCCGTCAAGTTTACCTGGACCGAAGCCGCTGCCCAGCACCTCACCGAGAAGCGCGACCTGGAGCTGTGGACCGTCATCGAAAACATCAGCACCGACCTCGTGCGCTCGCTCGGCGGCAGCCGGGCCGAGTACTATCAGGCCCCGATTCGCAAAATCAAGGAAATCCACTTCGCCACCACCGCCCAGGAGCCCACGCCCGCCCAAATGGGCGCCCAGCACGGCTGGTTCTACTCCTGGAACAAGGCCACCGGCGTGTTGACGATGGCCATGAGCACGAGTACTAAATCGCCGGCGCCGGTGAGCGAAGACAGCGAGCGCAACACCACCAACTGGATTCTGGCCAACGTGAAGTAGCCCGGCTGCACTCTACCATACTAAAAAGTAACAGGGCATGAAAAACGGGGCAGCCCGACCTTTGGAACTCGTTCTGCCCCGTGAAGCAACGTCTCAACCTCCTTATTTTCAGCTATAAAAGCTATTCACTTATAGTTGAAATCAAAGAAAAGGTTGTTTGTTAAAGATTCATTCTAAACCATTAATAAAAAATCTAATGCTTTCATCTCTAATGAGCAAAGACAATGGCGCTGAAGGTAGCGACCTAACCGGCAAAATTTTGAGTGCTTTGGGACCTGTAATTGCCGAACACTGGCCCAAGATTGAGCCTTATGCTGACAAAGCGTTGGCCGCGGCCCAAAACGATGAAACTATCGAAATGCTAGCCCGCAATGTTTATCCATGGTTGCCCATGGTGGTGCGTTTAGCTATCAAAGAAGATAAGTTTGTTGCTTTTACCCTGGAACACAAAGGACCGCTCCTGGCCAAGCTGGCAGAAGTCAAAAACAAAGAAACCACCTGATTTTTGCCAAGTAGTTGGCGCTTGAGGGCAGACCTATATTAGACTGCTGACTAACAATGGCTTTCTGTTTCTTTTCGTCTCAGCCGGGCTGAACTGGCTTGACCAGCTTTACGCCAAGCGCTGGCCGATTGAACAGTGCTTCTGGAACTTGAAAGGACGCAGCTTTAATTTGGGAGTCAGCCACTTGCGCGGGGGCCTACAAACGAACTAGAAGCTGAAACCTATCGCCCATAAAAAGCACGGCTAACGCGCTATTAGCCTCAGTTGCCACGGCCTCAATATCCTGCGCTAGCTTATCCCCCCTGGCACCTCGCCCTACGAGCCGCGCTAGCGGCTCGTAGGGCGATTAGCTGATTATTTTGCTAGACAAACATTTAATAATCAATTAACTAAGGATAGCAGGCTAGAGTAGCCCGGCTGCCTCACCCAAGCAGCCGCTGCCTAGTAAGCCCGGCCCTGGCTACTGAATGGGTGGCTACGCGCAGTAGCTGAAAAATACTTGTCCCAAGGGCACATGCTGACGGTAATTTGACCATACCAAGGGCTTTGCTTGGAATGACTCAGATTTGCTATACTTCTGCGTCGATGGCCGCGACTCGACCACCATCTCCTTTCAATTGCAGAGTTGCTGATGAACAAGTTAGCGCTACTCGGTGGGGTGCTGGCCCTGGTCAGCCTGACGCCACCAACTTACAAAACCTACCACAACGCCTGCTTCGGCTACCGCATCGACTACCCGGCCGATTTTCGGCCCGAGCCCGAGCCCGAAAACGGCGATGGCCGCCACTTTCTCTCGCCCGATGGGCAGGCCATACTCACCGTATTTGCGGGCTATGCGGCTGCAGAAAACGGCCTAGCCAGGCGCCGGCAAGTGGCGCGCGCAAACTGGCAGGCGCAGCGCGCCACCTTCGACCAGCCCACGCGCACGGGCTACGTGCTGTCAGGGCAGGTGAAGGGCCGGATTTTCTACGAAAAAACGGTACTCAAGCGCAACACGCTCACCACCTTCGTGTGGGAGTATCCAGCTGCCCGCAAGGCCGCGCTGGATGCCGTGGTTTAGCACACCAGTCAGACAATACCACCCAGCGTGGCGGGCGCGGACTAGCGCGCCGGGTGGCGAGCGGCCAGCCAGGTGCGGAAGGCAGCCACTTCCTCGGCCGTTAGGCGGTGCTTGTCGAGCAGAAGCACCAGGCGCGGAAACGGCCGCAGCACCAGGTAAAAGCGGTGGCGGCTTTCGCTGGCGTGGCGCACCCACTGCCAGTCGTGGGCTTCGGCTAGGGCCCCGCTGGTGGGCTGCACCGTGAGGCCATCGGCCCGAAACGCTATTTCAGCCTCGAAGTACTTTTGCCGCCGCTGGGCGTAGCTGCTGGCCACCACCGCCAGCAGCCCTAGGCCCACCAGGCCGGCCGCGGCGGCCAGCAGCGTGCGCCAAAAATTATGCACCAGCGTAGGCCGGGCCAGGCTGAGCAGCAGGGCGGCCAGCAGGTAGCGCCACACGCTGCGGCGGCGAAAAGTATACAGCTTGCCGGCCAGCAGCGCAGCAAAATCGCTCTGAAAACGCCGGGTAATGTGACTGACCATTGGGGTAAATTACAGGGGTTATTCCAGCTGCTCGGGAAGCTGGGTGGGTCGCTAGGCCGTCAGGCCGGGCTGGGGTCGCTGGCCTCCTCCGTACCCTGGTCATTCCAGTAGTGCCAGTCAGCGGCTTTGTGGCCGGCTTGGTAAGTGCCCGTGGCCGCGAGGCGCGTATTGACGTGAAAATCCTGCCAAAGACCTTCTTCCGCGCCGTTTAGGTAAGTGCCGGCCGAGGCCAGGGCCCATTGGGATGGAAGGCCTGGAAGAGACCGTGGCGCAGCCAGCGGGTGCCATCGGGCGACAACTGGCGAGCATAGCGGTAGCGAATCCGGCCGTCCGCAAAGGGAATTTCGGCAATATGGAGCTCAGACATTCCGTGGGCTTACTTTACTACCAGTAGCTTACGGCTACTGGTCGCCGCCCGTTACCCTAGCCACGAGACTGCCTGCGGGACGCTTAGATTCTGATTACTGCTACGAGAGAAAAATGAAGCTGAGGTGATACCTTGCCCGCAGTCTTGGCCGGGGGCCGGTCTTGCGCTGGGGGACAGCCGGCCGAGGCGGATGCCATTCCGACGAACTCACTCAACTCCTCTTATGCGCCTTTTCTTTCCCTTGCGCGCCGCCCGCTGGTGGTGGTGCGGCTGCTTGCTGGCCGGGCTGCTAGGGCTGCCGCTGGCCGGCTCCGCCCAGGCCCCGCCACCTAGTATAGATTACCTGGCCCCGCTCAAAACCAAAAACCTGACCCGGCTGTGGCGGGCCGACCAGCTGACCTTCTACGCCACAAAAGGCACCGGCGTATTCCCCGAGCCGCTGGGCTTTATCGGGGCCGACTACCAGCGGTTTTACCTGCACTACACCAGTGTGCGCCCCGACCCCGCCCGACCTCATGTGTACCTAGTGAGCGGCAAAACGCGGGTGAAAACCAATGTGTGCGCCTTTACAGGCACCATCACGGTAACGAAAGCGCGGCTCTACAAAGCGCCCAATACGGAGTACCCGCAGTTTCGGGAGGGCGAGCTCACCTGCCGCGTCGAGCTGGCCGAAGACCGCCGCCAGCCGGGCAGCGGCACCATCAGCGGCACGCTCACCACCTATTTCTACCTCGACGCCAAGGGCCAGCCCCAGTACAACACCCTCGAACCCAGCGACGGCTTTAATAACAACCAGTGCGTGGCCACCTGGACGAGCTACGCTACCCAGCAACGCAAGCCCTGCCACTGGGGCGATTTTAAAATTCCCGATGCCGGGGACCTAGACTTCAGCGTCAGCGATTTTGAAGTCGCCGCCAAGTACGTGGCCAACGGCTGGCAAACCTACATGGCGGCGCTGGAAGGCCAGGATGATACTCCCAAAACCCGCCAGGCCCGGGCCGAGGAAAAACGCCCGTGGTGGCACTAGTGGCAATAACCGGGTGACCAGACTCTCTGCCCTGCATCACGTGGCAGCCCAGGCCAGACGCGTAGCCCGGCACTTTCCGCTCACACTGCTGTGCGCTGGCGTGGTGTGTTTATCTGGCTGCCAGGCTATTGGCGCCAATCAGTACCCAGAGGTACCGGCCGCCTGGGTGTTTCCGCTGGGGTTGTCTGTGGCGCTAAGGCTGCCGCTCACGCTGGCCCTGGCGGCTGAGCGTTACCGCTGGCCCCGGCCGGGGTGCTGGGCGGCGCCAGGCGGCGCACTGGCGTTGCTGGCCGGCGGGTATGCGTTGGCCCCAGCCCAGCCAGGCCTAGTGTGGAACCTGCGGCTGGCGGTGCTGCTGTGGTTGTACCTAGGCGAACGGCAGGAGCAAGTGCTGTTCAAGTCATTTATTTTCGGCAACGGGCCCGACTATTCCAGCGAAGGCCTCTTGCGAATAGTGGGAACCACCGAGCTGCTTGGCTACGCCGCCACCGCCACTGGCCGCGTGATGCTGGCCCTGCGCTACAAAGCTGCCGCTTTTCCTTTCGACAGTGGCCGGGCGCGGGTAGGCCGTCGCTATCGCCTCAGAACCGACGGTAACCATTCGTGGTGGAACTGCGCCGAATGAACGTTCATTAACCACCAGGGCTAGCCGTAGCCCAGTCCCGCGCGCTAGCTCATCAACTTGTATATGAATAATTTACTTGCTTTCGCTACCCTTCTACTCAGTTTCAGCGCCCAGGCACAGTTGCGGGTGAGCCCGCTGGCCCCGGCGGCCGTGCCCGCCGCTCTGCGGCGTAGCGGCCGCGTGGTGCAGGCCCTACGCTACACCGACCACACCGGCACCTACACCGTGCTGGCTACCGAAATTGGCCCCAGACCCGACCCCGCCGCCCAAAACAGCGATGGCCAGCGCGCCGACCTCTACGCCTACCAATACCCGGCTACCGGACCGTCCCCGAGCTGGCAAGTACACGACTTTGTGGACGACTGCCCGCTCGACCTAGAAGCCGGGTTTCTCCCGAAAGCGCTCAGCGTCACCGACCTCGACCAGGACGGCACGGCCGAAGTCTGGCTGGTGTACCGCACCACCTGCCGGGGCGACGTGAGCCCGAGCACCCAGAAAGTCATCATGTACGAAGGCCCGCGCAAGTATGCCGTGCGGGGCACCAGCCGCATCGCCCTCGGCGGCGGCCAGCACGATGGCGGCACCTACAACCTCGATGCCGCCTGGGCGGCCGCGCCCACTACCTTCCGCCAGCACGCGGCGCAGCTTTGGCAGCAGCACCGCGACGAACGGCTAAGTGAGTAATCTTTCTACCCTTTATCCGAAATTATTTTTCCCGTTTGCGCTACTCATACGGATAGGGTCGGGCTGCGGGGCCTATCTCGTGTCAGCGCGCTACCGGCGCCCCCAGCAGATACGCTCCTACGCCACCCAGTAGCAGCCCCAATAGAATAAGCACCCAGCGAACCGGGCTGGCTGGTACCGGCCGGGGCGGTTCCACTGGCGGCTCCGGTTGTACAAGCAGGGTGGGGTCGTCGCTGCCTAAGAAGTCCTTGGTGCCGCAATAAGGGCAGCGGTAGTCACCGGGCCGGGGCTCGACCTGCTGCACCTTGCCGCATTTAGGGCATTGAATAGTCCATAGTTGGTTTGCCATGCTGAAAGCGACTTGGCCCTGAGTCTGGCCCGTACTTTTACGGCCGTGTTCTGGCCCCAAAATTACTCTTTTTCATGCGTTTTCTTTCCATCTTGGCGAGCGCGGCCGTCGGGCTACTAGCCAGCGGCTGCCACGCTCCTAGCCAACTACCCGCGCAGGCCTTGCAGCATCCGCAGGCCAAAAACCTGACGCAGACCTGGCGCCACAGCCAAGAAGAAGACCAGGGCGAGATGCAGGTATACCGCCCGGCTTCCTACGCCTTTCCACCGGCTCGGGGCCGCGAGGGCTACACGTTCGCGCCCGGCGGCCAGCTCACTAAGCTCGCCATCGCCCCCACCGACGGCACCCTGCCCCTACCCGGTTGCTGGCGCTGGGTAAGTGCCCGGGCCCTGCACCTTACGTTCGAGGATTCATCGCAGCAAGACTGCCGCCTAGAGGTACTGGAATTAACATCCGACGTGCTGAAAGTTAAGGTGCTGCAACCGCGCTAGCACGCCAGCCTCAGCCGGTTTTTTTATAAGACTAGCGCACCAAAGAACTCAAATGAGACACGGGTAATGCAAGTGACACCAATAGCATATTTATACCAGAAAGTGTAACGATAGCAGTGGGTGAGCAACGTCAATGCTACGGGTCTGCAAAATACTGATTACCAGCTTATTTTATGTGTTGAATACAAGATTTTTATCTGCTAGCAGTAAGCGAGCATTAAAATGACGTGTGCATTTGCCGCTGCCAAAGCATCAAGCAGTGAGCCAATAAGGCTAGGCGCAGGAGCTACTTATGCCAGCTGTTAATTCGCCTTGCCTCTCCACTTATTTTCTTGCCTATGCTTCGTTCCATTTCCGCCGCCTTTGCTGTTTCGCTGCTGGGCCTTGGGGCCTGCCAGCCCGCCCCCACCGCTACCACGCCCCGCCAAGTGCGCAGCGTGGGCTATGGCCACGTTACGGTATATCCCAACTACGCTGAGCTGACGGTGGACGCCGCCTTTACCCGCCCTAGGCTCAAAGACGCCGTGGCCGAGGTACAGCGCGTAGTAGACCAAGTGCTGGCCGTATCGAAGCGCTACGCGCCGGGCCGCGATGATGTGCGCGTCAGCAGCACGTCATCCAACAAGGAATTTAGCTATGTAAAGGGCAAAGAAGTCTTTACTGGGTTCAACTCCACGCAGTCGGTTACGGTGCGTATCAATGACTTACGCCAGCTATCCCCTTACCTAGAGCAATTGCTAGCCACGCCCATCAGCCGCATCAAGGACTTGAGCTACGGCCACAGCCAGGCCGACAGCCTGCGCCGCGAGGCCGACGTATTGGCCTTGGCTGATGCCGTGAAAACGGCCGACAAACTGTGCGCTGCCCTACACGTCAAGCGCGGCGCAGTGCTGGAGGTTAGCGACAGCTCCAGCCCCGAAAGCAGCAACACCAACGGCTACCGCCCCGCCGCCGATATCGAGCTGTATAGCAAGAGCTTCGGCGGCCAGGGCTTCAAAATGAGCCCCGAGCTGCTGCGCTTCGACAGCCAGTGTAGCCTGTCGTCGGCGCTGGAATAGAACTGGGCTGTTGGTTGGTAGAGTAATCAGGGTCATCCCGGTTGTCTGTTTAGCACATGTGCCCCTTCCAGACTTTAGTTCGCCTAGTAAGTGACGAGCGGTAGGAGGTGAAAAGTGGGAGGTTGCCAATAGGGAGGAAAATATAATGCCCTACCCTAGCGAGTACCCACAAATGCCTGCCATAACAGCGTGCCCAGATTACCGCGGTCGAGTTGAGGGTAGGCTGCCCAGAGGCAATCGTAAGCGGCCGGGCCGGCCAGCAGCTGCCGATTTACGCGGCTGCCCAGGTCGGCAGCCAACTCCTGCAATGCTAGCAGGTGCTGTTGCACTACTTCGGCTTCTGTTTTGGTCAAAGTCGGGAAGGCGGCCTGGCAGGTGCCCGGCAGAGCTGCCGGGCCGCCGGGCGGTGGGTGCAAGCAGTAGTGCAGGGCGTAGTCTAGCGGGTCGGTGAAAGCGCGGGGTGGCGGGGCGGGCGACCCGCGCCACCAGGCCCGTAGTCGCATGAGCCAGCTCATGGCTTACTAGCCAGCGCTTCCTTAGCTAGGTAGGGCACATGGTCATCGGGCGCATCGGTGAGGCTGACCAGGCCGGCTAGGTCGGCCCGAGTGGCCTCGCGCCAGGGAGCGTGGGCTTGCAGCTGGGCTAGCACCTGCACAGCCCAGCGGTTTACCAGGCCCCAGCCGGTGTAGTGCCGGGCCAGGTCTACAAGGGCCGTCCGGAACTGCCCGACCAGCGGCAGCGGCAGCGCCGCTAGCGCCTGCAAAAACGCGGCGGCCTCGGCCGGCGGCGCCTCGGCTATCGTATCCAGCGGGCGCAAGAATTTGCTTTCCGTTTCCAGAGCAAGGAGCACGTGCAAATGCTTGACGCCGTACACGAAGTATTCGATGTAAGCCGCGAAAGAGCCGAAATAGAAGCGCGCGGCCTCCTCAGTAAAGCCCAGCGGCAGCGAAGGCGACTGGTGGTAGCCATCGTACCAACTAAGTAGCACCTGGTTAGCCTGCCGGCGCGCAGCCAATAGGGCGTTTTCGTCCCAGAGCACGCCGCGCAGGAAGGCGTGCAACGCCTGCGCTTCGGCGGGCGGACTGGTGGCCAGCTGCTGCTGCGCCAGCCCTCGCAGCCCTTGCAGTGAGTCGGCCGGGGCGGTGCGCCAGTTTTCGGCCACAAATTCTGGGGGCAGCGGCGGGAACACGCCGCCGGGCAAATTGTAAGTGTTAAAAAGGTTGAGGGCCACGTACTCGCGGTAGAGCGCCAGTAGCTCTGGGGGCGTGAGGGCCGGGTTTTGCAGAAGCTTGGCACCAAAACTCCGGTCAGGATGGGCGCGCAGCAGGCGCACGGCGTCGCCGGGCTGCAGGTCGAGCGCCAGCAGGTTGCGCAGCATATCCTGGTTGTGGTGGCGCCGGGCCTGCGCGGCGGCCAATTCAGCCGTGAAATAGGCCCGCAGGGCCGGCCGGGGGCGGCCTTGATGAGCCATTGCTCGCAGGATATAATCTACTTCGAGCTCCTTAAAAGTGGGGAACAGCGCGGCCAACTCCGCGTCGATGTCCACGCCGGCTTTAGTGAGCACGTACGCGGCGGCAAATTGGCAGCGGGGCACCCGCAGCGCGGCCAGCAGCGGCTCAGTTGTGTAGCTGGCCAGGGCAGCCGCAAAGGCGATATCCGGGTCTTCCGAAGCCAGCGCTTCGGCGAATACGGGCCGGGGTTTGCCCTGCCAGGAAGCCGCCATCACCGCCAGGTTGGTAGCTGCTTCTAGGGCCACGGGCCCGGTGGTAGTCTGCTTCAGAATGTCCTCAATTTGGTCCTTGCCAAATGCCGCCCCAGTGACGCCAAAACGCCAGTGGCTCATCACCAAGGCCACTTCGAGGCGCACGGCCGGGTCGGGGTCTTTGAGGTAGGGCAAGACAAATTTTACGTCGGCCCCCATGCCGGCCCCGACGTAGTCGAAGAAACCGGCTTGCCAAATGCGGATGCGCGCCAGTGCACTGAGCAGCCGGCTGATTGTGAGCGGTGACTGCTCCCGAATTTCCTGCAGCTTTTCTAGGTCATCGGTGCCCCGCCGGGGCGGCATGGCGAGGGCCTGCAAGTCCTCATCATTCAATGGCAACAGCGGCAGCATAGCCTCCTGCCAGGCGCTGGCCCAGCCGTGCTGCCGGCCAAAGCTTTCGGCATACGCCAGGTCCTGCACGTGTCGCTCCACGGCCATGGCGTGCCGTTGGTAGAGCCGCGTAAAGTGCTCAACTTGCTCAAGGTCCATAGCCGTGAGCCGGTCGGGCAGCACAAATTGGTCGATGCCTAGGTGCTTGAGCCAGCGGGCGGCGCCGTACTGCTCGTCGGGTACCTGGCCGGCCCCACAGTGCCGGCAGAACTTGCCCTCGGGCGTCAGTTTCGCGCACCAGTGGCAGCGCTTTTCGCGCCGTACCACGTGGCCGCAGTTGCCGCAGAGGTCGCCGGGCTGCCAGTCGGGCGGCTGCACTTGGCCGCAGGTTTCACACGTAGCTCGCATCGGAAACGGCTCCTAGGTTCTGGTTTAAGTTAGATTCGGGCCCGGCGCACGCGGCCCCAAAGCTGCTCTTTTTCTTCGGCCGTCGCCTCGTTCAGGCGGCGCGGAATCTCGTCTTTGGCCAGGCCATCGCGGCGCAGCAGCAGGGCCAGCGGCAGCTCGGCGGTGCGCACGAAGTGGGCCCCACAGTTGCGGCAGAACTTGCCGGGGCCGCTGGCGCCGCACCAAAAGCACTGCTCGATGGGCTCGGCCTGGCGGCCGCAGTTCCCGCACAGGTCGCCGGGTGTGTAGTCCTTGGGCTGCTTGTGGTGGCAGTTGGCACAGAATATCACGTCCGACGAATCGACCACGATGGTGGGCAGCGGCGCGGCGGGTGCGGCCGGGCCCGCCGCTACGGCGGGCACCGCGGGCAGGGCCCATTCCAGCACCCGCGTTGCTACGTCAGGGTCGAGGTCAGGCAGCAGCTCTAACAGTGTTATCACGGTACCAATCTGCTCAAAATCACCGCGTCCTTGCACGCCCATGGCCCCTAGGGCGGTTAGCTGCTCGTCAGTCAGGCCCTTGGCCTTAAGGATAGTACGCTCCAGAAGCGAAAATTCAGTTGCCATTTTCGGGGTAGCTAGGTGGGTTGGAAAAGAATAAGTAAAAGGGCTAAAAATGAGCTGCAAAAGCTTTGTGCACGGGGCCAGCCACCGCGATTAAGTACTGCCTAGGTTAGTTTAAATCCGAAAACTCTTCCCGCTCGGCACCGGCCTTGGGCTGGGCCCGGCGGCCGGTTCGCATATCGTAGCCCGCCCTAGGGTCTTTAAAGAAGCCAAACCAGACAACTACCAGCGCTACCAGGGCCAACGCCAGCACGAGTAGCGTGGCGCCACTGCGCAGCAGCGTAAACTGGCCGAGTACCGTTACGCCCCAAATGCGCAGGACCAGCAGCCCCGCTAGCACCAATCCCAGCAGTAGAATTAAGGCACCAATTAGCTGTTTCATAACTAGCTATAGCTAAAGTTTCTTTACAGTTTATCGAGCCAAATTTGCTTTTTGGCATCGAACTCTTCCTGCGTGAGAATGCCCTCGTTGAGCAGCAGCTTGAGCTTCTGGAGCTGCTGCACCGGGTCGGGGTCCGCGGCGGGCGAGCTGTCCGCCGGGCCGCCCGTTTGGCTGGCGAAAACCTTGCCTAGTTCGGCGCCCGCGCCCAGCTGCAAGCCTGCGCCGGCCAGGCCGCCCTCGGTGCGGGCGGCATCGCGCAGGGCCTTCAGCTTTTCGTGCTCGGCGTAGTTGAGGCCCCCGGCGGCGGCCGCCTGCGCGGCGGCCGACATGTTCGATATCTTACCGATGCGCTGCTGGGTGCCCTGGTCAAACACCGTCCCGTTGATGCGAAAATCGGTCAGTTCGAAGCCCAGTTGCGCAAAGTCGGCCGCCAGCTGCGCGCGCAGCGCCGCCGAGAGGGTGCCCAGCTGCGCATCGAGCTGCTGGTACGAAAACTGCGCCCCCGCCAGCTGCGTGGCCAGGGCTTGCCCCAGGCGGCTTTGCAGCAGCGTCTTGGCCTCCTGCGTGGTGTAGAGGTCTTTTAGGCCCGCTACCTCTGTCACGAACTGCCGGGCATCGACCAGCCGAAACGAGAAGTTGCCGTTGGCCCCCAGCTCCACCGGAAACTGGTACACCGGGTCGAGGTACTTCACGGGCGAGGCGGTGCCCCAGGGCTGGTTCACATTTTCGGCGCTGCGGTAGAAGTACACGCGCAGCCGGTGCTCGCTCTCGAAGCCCGTGCGCAGCTTGGTGAGCGTGGTGATAAACGGGTGGTTGTCCGTAGCTAGGTTGTAGATGCCTTCGGTGGGTAGCACCTCCACCACGCGGCCCTCGTACACGAGCAGCGCCCCCTGGCCGGGGCCCACGATGAGCTTGCTGGCATCCTTGATTTCGTCGCTGGCCGTGGGGAAGCGGTAGAGCAACACGCCCGGCTGCTGGTTGGCCCACTCGATGATGATGGACAGCTGGTTGCGAAAAAAGCTAAAGGCCATAGCTAGGGTTTTTCGGGGTCAAAGTGTTTGAGCAGTTTCCCGTCCGGGCTGATGACGTAGGTGTCGTGGTCGCCGCCCAGCACGAAGCCGGTTTTGGTAAGCAGCGCCTGGTCGAGGCTGCCACTGGCATCGGGCAGCGGCAGCGTGAAGCGGATGGCGGCCGTGCGGGCATCGAGGCACTGCACCGTCAGGGGGCTGTTTTCGGCGGCCGTGGGCCGGAAGGTAATCAGCACCTGGTCCGCATCGTAATACCGCACGCCGGGGTTGAAGTAAAGCCGGCCGGGCGTGAAATCGGTGTACGACAGCACCCGCGACTCGCGCATGGCGCCGGGGGTGGTAAGCACCTTGCGGTGCGGGTCAGCACTGGTAAAAATACCCGACCCGCCGTAGTCGTCTTCCCACTCAAACTCGGGCGCGTCCTTGGGCCCACCGAGGTTGTCGCGATATTGGTATTTAATAAGTTGCAGCTTTTCCTCAGGGTAGGCCATCCCCTTGGTGCTGAAAGTAAACGCCGTTTTGGTAGGGCTGCCCGGTCGCAGGCTCTTAAAGCCCGTTTGCGCCGCGTACAAGTTGTCCTGGTTGTATACCTTATGAATGAGCGGGAAGTAGCTCAGGGTGCGCCCGTCGTTGGTGAACACGCGGAAGCCGTCGCCTAGGTTTTCGCTGATAAACTCCACGCTGGCTACGCCGCTGGCCAGCTCTGGCTGGTGCTGGAACAGGGTTTGGCTCACGTCTTCCGCGCGGTGCGTGGTGGGGTCGAGCTGGTACACGATGGCCTTGTTGAACACCACGTACAGGGCGCCGTCGGCAAACCGCCGCAGCTTGAAGGTGGCCGACGAGCGGCCCGCCGGCAGCCGGGGCAGCGGCTGGCTTCGGAGCTCGGCGCCCGTGCTGGCATCGTAAAAGCTGGCAAAGAGGCTGTCTCGGAAAGCGCTCGCGCCACTGTAATTCCGGTCGCCGATGATGACCCGCTCGGGCCGGCCGCCCGCGCCTGGGTACAGCATCGTTTCGGTAGTGCTCCAAGTATACGTACTGGGCTGTTCGCTAGGCTTATCGGGGCGACCAGCCACCACCGTGCCGCTCGGAACTGCCACCGGATAGTAGACCACAGGGCTGGGGCTAAACAGGCTGCGAACGCCCCCTGCCAGTAGCAAGGCCCCTACGGCCACGGCCCCTACCACTACCGCCCGCCGCGTGCCCGTCAGCTCGGGGGTAGGCGCGGCGGGCGCGGGCTGCCGCACCGTATAGTTGACGTTGATATCGTCGTTGTCGAGGTAGTACTCCGTGCCGCAGCTCTCGCAGCGGAAGGTGTCCGGCCGAATCGCCGTTTTTTGGGTGCTGCCGCACTTCGGGCACTCAATCGCTTTTATTGATTTGGCCATACTGCCGGTCCTGCTGGGCGCTGCTCGTGGAAGGTACTGGGCGAAAGCTACTGCTTGTCAGAAGTCAAATCAACAAGTTTGGTAGCAGTTGCTTGAGCCACTGCCCGTGCCACCTGGGGTGGCCAAGCGTGCAGGGCGAGCCGAAGCGGGGCATCTCCTTGCTAGGCAAGTAGCGATTAGCTGCTAGTAAGTGATTTAAGGTCAACGTTAAAAGGCAGCAAAGTGAAAGCTCATGGGCGTAGTAGCTGGGTCATTACCCATACTGGGCTGGCCGGGCTACCTAGGACTTCTGGCAAGCTGGAAACTGACGTAAATCAAACGTGCAAGCCCACTACTCTTGGTAGGTAGCGTAGCGGTCAAGGATGCCATTCTTGAAGAGCAGCGTCCATTCTTTGCCCTGGAAGCGGCTGTAGTACCACACGGTGGTGCGTTCTTCTTCCATGCTTTCGGCCTGCCGCTTAGGCTTGCCCATCACTTGCTCTACCTCCTTCATACTCATCCCCTTCACCAGCGCGCCTTGCTGGATGGCCTTCCACTTGGTGGCCGAGGTGCCGGCGGCGCTGGTGCGCGGGTCGCTGAAGCTGAAATTCTTCAGAAAAGCATCGGCGGGCAAGTCCGCACTGCCGGCGACCCGGACGCCGTTGGTGCCGCTAAAGATGTAGTTCTGCTCCTGCACCTGCTGGGGCTGCAGGCCCACGTACTCGAAGGTGAGGCGCACCGGCGCCCGGCCAATGCCCGGCGCTACTTTAATGATTTTGACCGGCACGAACTTAGGCAAATACTGCACGTTGTCGCGGGTCGAGGCGCGGCTGATGTACGCTTGCAGCACGTACAGCGTCTGGCCCACCAGGAGCCGCCGCGCCCTTTCCACTTCCTCCAGATTCACCAGGCAGGGGGCGCCGTTGCGGTCGGGCGCGCGCTTCAGCTCGGCCAGCGGCGTATTGATGATGTGCGCGTACTGCTTACCGCCGGGCGCCTTAAACACGACGGCCACCTGGTCGGTGTTGCTGCCGTTGCCATTGTTGTTGTGGCCGCGGTCGCGGAACCCATCGAGGCGGGCGAAGGTGAACGTAGTGCCCACCAGCGCCTTGTCGTTGGGCGAATTATCGTAGAGGTCGGTGCCCATGAACGCGGGACCTTTGAAAACCATGAGCGGGCAATCGAAGCTCCCCGACAGGTCGGGCATCACGAAGCGCATGCCCGGCGTCCAGGCCGTGAGGGGGCGGTAGGGAAATTCCTTGTTGAAGTCGAAGCCCTGGGCCTGGGCCGACAAGGCGGCGCCCAGCATGCTCAGCAGTAGCAGTTGCTTGCGCATACGGATGATAAAAAAGTCTTTATAAAAGCGTCTTTTTACTCTTTTGCCCTGGCGGCCAACTTGCGTTTGCACCAGAGCCAGCAGCCGATTTGCTCGGCAAGGCCTGCTCAGTCCGACCCTAGGGCTCAAATAAGCCAACCAGCCTGGGCTAACTCAGGTATCGGTGCTCACGTCGTCCCAGTCTTCCTCAAAGCGGGTAGTCAGCCAGTTGAGAGCGTAGAGGCGCTCGTGCACCGCGCCGCTTTCGAGGCCCGCGGGGGTAGGCCGCTGGTGCAGGCGGGCATCTACGCAGGCCCAGGCGTAGCGGTAGGTGAGGTCGGCCGCGTCGAGGATTTCGGCGGCCGGCCGCAGTCGGGCCTGCTGCCGAAACGCCGCCTCGCTGAGTGGGGCCAGCAGCCCCATATCGGCGCCGGGGTCGCAGGGGTGGTCGGGGTAATCCAGCTCGGGCACGAAGCCCAGCGCCCACAGCAGCGCGTGCAGCGCTTCGTAGCGCCAGGTGGCATTCACGAGCGCCTGCTGGTCGGGCGCGGGGTTGTCGGCGAAGGCCCGCTCGGCGGGGCTCAGGTGGTCCAGCGCGCCATAGGCCTCGTCGAAACCTTCCAGCGAGTCGGCTTCCAGCCCCTCCCCTTTCAGCGCCACGTAGGCCAGGGCCAGCGCCCGGTCTACCACGGCGTCCTGGGGGCGAAGCGGCACGGTAGTATCGCTGGCTACCGGCGGCAGGCTGGCTGCGAAAGGAATGCCCCGCACCTGCAACGCAGCTTCCGAGCGGGCTTTGCGGGCGAGCTGGTCGGGCAGCGGGTCCGGCTCATCGTAGTAGCGGCTCTCGATGCTGACGGGCAGCTGAGCGGCCGCGTCGCCCGCGCCCAGGGTGTCGGTGAGCAGCCGGCCCGCGGGGTCGTAAAACGCCTGCCCGGCGGCGGGGTACAGCGAGTTGGGCTCCGAAAATACCAGCGCCTCGTAGTGCGCCAGCACCGGCGCCAGCCAGGCGCCAAAACCGGCCGGAAATGCGGGCTCGGCGCTAATAGTCAGCTCCGTATTGAGGGTCGTGATTTTGGTGAGCAGCCGGCTTTGCTGGTCGGGGCTGGCCATCGGCAGTTTTTGCACGAAGCCGTACATGCCAGCCAGGTTCTGGGTAAAGTCGTCGGTGACAGCGCGCAGCTGATAATCGGGCTGGGTGCGCTTGCGGCCGTGCACGCGCAGCGTGGGGGAGGCGGGCGGGCCGGCCAGCCATTCCAGCGGGCCGGTTTGGGCTACCGGCCCGTAGGGCTCGGCCAGCTGCGCGCTGAAATAATCGAGGTCGGTGGCGTGGGTGTATAACGTCAGGCGTTCCATGGGGCTGCGGGGAAGGATGAGGTTAAGTGCTAGGTGAACGGTCAGCCGCGCCCAGGGTTGGAGCAAGGCGAACAGTTTCCGTGAACTATCTGTGAACTACGGGTAATTTGCGGCGTGACAAATTTACATAATGCTAAAACTATTTGCCAAATATATTAGCAAATTAGCTAACCTTGCCCCACTTTACAGTAGATAAACTTGACTGTTCATCTCAGCCTTTCTTCACCTCAACTCCCTGCTTATGTTCGACCTCGTGTATGCCTACACCCAGCCCTCGGCCCTAACGCCCTCAGCTGAGGGCGATACCCTACTGCTCGCCACCTACGCCGAAAATACGCCGGCCAGTGGGGCCACCAGCTTTTTTCGGGGCCAACTGCGCGATGCCTAGCTAACGGCCCGCTGACTAACCAAGTTAGCCAAAGTGGTAGCCTCGCGCTTCGTGCCGCAGAGCGCCGCCCTGCGCGACCCCATCGTGACGGCCGGGGCCGAGCGGCTGCGCTTCGAGGCCTTTTCGTCGTGCAACGGCGTGTACGCCCGCCTCGACCTAGGGCCGGCCGCGCTGGACGGCGAGATAATCCAGAGCGGCACCACCAACGTGGATTTCAACGAGCCGATGGTGAACGCGCTGAGCCGCATCAGTTGCCACGAGCCGGTGCGCCTGAGCGTGGGCCAGCAGGAAGTGCCCCTGGAGCGCGCCGCTGGCCACGTGACCGAGCGCAAAGTGACCTTGCCCGAGCGCTGGCTCAAGGGCCTGGCCGGCGCGCATGCCTACTTGGCCCAGATGGAGGTAAAAGCTCATGCTCAGTCGCTTGCAGGCCACTCAGCTGGGGCGGCCCGGGGTGCCACTTACCTGGTGGTGTGCGGAGGCCGGCCGGCGCTGGTGCCAGTGGCCGGGCCGGGCGCGGTGCGCATTGTTGGGGCGCACCGCCTGCGCCTGCTCGATGGCCTACTACCCCTGAGCTAGGCCGTGCGCGTGTACGCCACGCCCGACGGGCAGGCCTCGGTCGTGGTGTTGGAACTGGGCGGCGGCCAAGAGTTTTTGCTGGCCCTGTCAGCCGAGGTCAAGCGGGGCTTTTCGGGAGAGGGCAACCAACTCGATGCGCTGGCTGAAGACCTGCTGACCGAATGGCTGACTGGGGCTAACAATTTGTTCCACAGCAACGAGGCGTTCAACCCCACGCTCTTCGGCCTGACCCACGACCTGGAGCTGGCTACCGTGGCGCGGCTGTGCGCCAGCCTGGCCGCGATGGGGTTGCAGGGCTTCAACCTGCGCGATAACCAGTACTTCTACCGCCGCTTGCCCTTCAAAACCTTGCGTATTTTGCAACTCAATCCGCGCCTCAAAAACGCCGACGACGTGCAGCTGGTGGCCGTGGGCCCGGGCGGGCGCACCGAGGCCCGCGTGTGCGGCACCGAAGCCTGGCACACGGTGCAGCGCGGCGGCACTGAGCCGCCGCGCTGCACCTGCCAGTGGTTCAGCACTAACCAGGGCCAGCGCGGGGTGTGCAAGCATATTTTGGCCGCGCAACTGCGGTTTGGGTAGGTGCGCAGTAGCGCAGACTTTTAGTTTGCGGGTACCTAGCATGCCCACTTGCGAACTCAAAGTCCGCGCTACCATCGCGCTGCCCCGCGCCGCCTCCTTTCCCTAGGTCTGCCTTATTTTCTCATCCTCGGTTACCCTTTCCCAGCATGTCCAATACCCTCGAAACGTTTGAGCACCTCGTGCGCCATCGCACTCCGGGAGAAATGCTGCCCTTCCTACTAGCCCTGGGTAAAAGCGACCTAGTACCCATGCGGCAGCGCACGCTGAGCCTGGAGAAAGAGCTGCAAGACAGTTCCGAGACTACCGGCCAACCTGACCAGACGCGCAGCCAGTTGACCCCGCAACGAGCGCACCTGCTGTTTCTGGCCGGGCTGGCCACGTATTCGGCCAAGGAAGCGCGGCGCTTGAATCCGTGGACCGGGCACGAAATGGCGTTGCCCGAGGGTTGGCCGGCGCAGGGCGAGGTACCGCCGTTTCTGGCCATTATCCGGCAGTTTCGGCCGGCGTGGCTGGGCGAGTGGCTGCTGCGCCGCACCCGCGACAGTAGCTGGGGCGTGCCGCAGTACAGCCCGCTGCGCGAGCTGCTGGCCGCCGGGCTGGTGCCCTACGCCCCCTGGCTAACGGCGCAGAGCGTGGCCATCTTGCCTACGCACTGCAACTGGCGGCGCAACCACGTACCGGGCGGCGACATCCCCGATTTTGACCAGTTGATACTAGCCGACGTGCGCGCCGACGAAATCCTGCTGCGCCGCGACCTGCCGCTGCTGCTCGACTTCGACACGATAGCCGATTCGAGCAGCGCATACTCAGAACGGGAGGAGAGGTCGGTTGCTAGCGGCGGGCTGCCTCATTACCTACTTACTCTTATCTGCAGTAGCAAAAGCAACTTCAAACAAGGGTCGCAACTCTTCACTAGTTTTACTGTAGGCCCAAGAGGCATCAGCGCTTGACGCTTGGCTTATCGAATTTTGGAGCCACTGCTGCAGTTGCACTACCTTACTTTCCGAAAGGCGCACTTTAAATAATTCTTCCGCGATGCGCGCCAGCATAAAATCGCGGTTGACCATCCCAGCTACCAAAATAACCCGCTGCTCATTTAGCGCATGGGGCCACCTCCCAAACTGGGCTTGGTAGTCATCCGCCGTAAAGTATTCTGACCAGTTTATATCTGCCTCCTGCTGAAGGTCTGGACTCAGGCTGTCATAGAACGTGAGCCAGGTCTGGCAATGTGGAGGAAGAGCATCTAGAGTAAACTCTTCGGCTTTGTCTTGAATAGGAATGTTCGGCATGCCCAAAACTACTTCACATAACGGGTGTGTCTGTTGCAGAACTCTCCGTTACTTCGAGTGTACCTGCCTGGGGAGGTTTTACGGAGCTAACCAGCGGCTAAAAACCCCAAAAAGGCCCTCTGCAGCAGTTGATGGTGGTCTGCTTGGCAAGCCAGGGCCACGCTGCGCACCCGGTTGGGCTGATACTTCAAGAGATTCTTGAGATTGTAGGCAACCGCACTAAGCACCATCGCTTTATGCGCGGCTGCGTGCCCTTTGGTACTGCCCCGGCGCAGGCCGTAATGGTGAAACAGATTGCCAAACACGGGTTCCACCGTGCCCTGGCGCAGGCGTCTTCTGCGCTGTCCCGCCCGACTCTGCTGGCGGTGCCAAGCCCGCAAGTAGGCGGCATCAAAAGGCGAGCGCACGAGCTTTTTCTGGGTGGCCGAGGGCACGCTGGTGGGCTTGAGCGGGCAGGCCTGGCAGTCGCGGTCTCGGCCAGGTAGTTCTTGAGCCAGGTGCCATCTAAGCTCGTGCCGTAGTTACGAAAGGGTAGCAGTTTGCCCGCCGGGCAGCGATACGCATGCACGTCTGGCTCATAGCTAGAGCCTTCGACTACTGGTTCGTACTTGCCGAAGACCGTAATCCAGGGCGTGATGCCCCGTTGTTCGAGAAAGGCGTAGTTGAAGCCGTTGGAGTAGCCCGTATTGGCCAGCACCTCCGGCAGCTGCTGCTGCTGCGTCAGACGTGCCTGCAGCTGCGCGACGAGCCGGGGCAAGTGAACGCTGTCGCGGCTACCGGCTAGGTCGGCCTGCACATGACTAATCAGGCCGCTGGCCGTGTCCACGGCCAGACTGCAGAGGTAGTTGAGGGCCCGCGCCTTACCAGGTTTGACCTAAATGCATGCCTCAGGGTTACTGCTACTGGTGTGGGTCTTATTACTCAAGAGCTGGGCCTTAGTATGGTGAGCGCCTAAGCCGCCGGCCGCGCGGTGCTGCTTGGCTTGGCACGTGGCTACGCGCCGCAATTCGTGCGCCGGCGTGGCGGGTGCCGTAGGTAGCGGGGCCAGCGTCGGGCTCTCGTCCACGACCCGCAGCGCGGGCGCCAGCTGCTTGGGCGCAGACTCTCGAGCGAAGCATTGGCCTTGACGGGGGCGGAATCAATCGCCTGCGTCTGGTCGACCACCAGGCCCGCGGCGAGGCACTTGGTCAAAGAGGTACTCAAACACGGCCGCTGGGTAGAGCTGGCGGGTGCGGCTAATCGTGGAGTGCCAAGGTAAGTCCTCGTCGACTTCGTAGCCCAAAAAATAAAGGCTATCGAGCGGCAAACTGCAGTGCTCGACCAGGCGTCGGTCGCTAACCAGATTTTCCAGTCGGCTGACCAGCATGAGCTTGAAGACGACGACGGGGTCGAGCGAGGGCTGGCCCGTGTGGCTGTAGAGGTCCTGGGTCTGCTGGTAGAGAAAGCCCCAGTCCAGCAACTCAGCTAGGCGGAGGTAGAGATTCTGCTTCGGCACGCGCTCCGACAAGCGAAAGCGCAGCACGATTCGGTCGGTGAACTGCTTGTGGCCCTGCATAACCCTAAGATACCGCTGGCCACCCACTTACTTCTGCAACAGCCACTGCGCCTTACTGACCCACCCTTTTAGCGGAGGCGCAACCCCGTGTCTAGCTCACCAAGGCATGCCGTGTGGACTTTTTGAGCCATTCGCTCCGCACCGTACGGGGTCGCACGATAGTAGGAACGGAAAACAACGCTTAGTCCACCCGACTAACAAAAATGAGCTGATTCGTCTCATCAAGTCAGTTACTCAGGCTGGAATGAGCTGTTGATATATGAGATAAGCAAAAGCCACATGACAGCCTTGCCAGAACCTGACTTTCTCAAAAACTGCCTTGGTAGTGTTTAAACGTACATTTTAGGAGGCACTAGCAAAGTGTAGTGATAAACAGTATTTTGAAGCTTATAGTAATTTCTCGCTCCGTTGTAACGAGAACCCCAGTAGCTAGTCGTTTTTGTTCAACTAGTTACTTAAGGCAAGTATTACTATACTACCAAACCTATATCTTAGAGCGATGAAAGTAGTTGCTCTGTTCCTGGTGATATTGGTGTGGGGGGCAGGTGCGGTGCGCGGGCAAACCGGGCAACAAGCACTCCATGACTATCGCGCAACCCTACGGCGCATAAAGCTGATTGGCTATACCATCCAACGGATTGATTCCTTTGGCACGGAGGATGTCTGGAATCACCTGGGCTCCGGCGTTCTACAGCCCGACCCGGCAAGCAACTTGCTGGGTGCCCGCTTTTTCGTCTCGCAACGCAATGCGGCGCGCTCCTACTTCCATAATGGGCACACCGGGTACGCGCTGGACGACCAGGCACTCACCTTTGATTCGACGCGTGCGCCCTTCGCGCTCGGGGTGCTGGGTAGCCCCGAAGGCCAAATGGTGGTCGAGGAGCTACTCACCATTGATTCGACCTACCAACGCGTCGAGTATCAGCTCAGTCCACAGGGCCCCCAGTTGACGCTCTATTACCCCAATCAAACCAACTACGATATTCTGCACCATACCATCTGCCTCACACTAGACTCGGCAACGGGATTGCCCCGTGCGGTCAAGACGGTCATGCACCGGGGCGGCACCAAATGGACGACGCTCAAGCTTCTTTCCAACGTACGCCTGAATCAAGCCGCTGACCAAGCCCTGCTGGCCCAGCCCCCCTTTCTGAGCACCTATACCTATGCCGTACCCCCCGCCCCAGTAGCACCGCCTACCTTGGTAGGGCGCGCAGCCCCACCTTTTCGGCTACCTAGTATCACGCGCCAGTCCGTGGACCTAGCGACCTACCTCGGACAAGTGGTCGTGCTAGATTTTTGGGCGACGTGGTGCAGTCCATGCATCGCGGCCATGCCTAAAGTGCAGGCCTTACAGTCCCGCTATAAAAAACAGGGCGTGACGGTACTAGGCATTTTAGTGGATGCATCGAACAATGCCACTCGGGCGCAAGGTATCCTAGACCGGCAGCGGGTAAACTATATCAACTTGCTGGACAACAATAAGGTAAAGAAATTGTACCAAGTGAGTTTTTTTCCCAGATATGTGGTCATCGATAAGAAAGGAATGGTTACGTTCGATGGCGCAGCAGATGCCTCGCAGCTAGAGCAAGCGATTCAAGCGGCCTTGCGCTGAAATAATAGCCTTTTCACATGTTGTGAACGACCTTCCTAGTACGTAAAACGCTGCTGAGCCTGACTAGCCAAGCCTCATCCTTGGAACGTTCGAAAAACCCTCCACGAAAACGCCTCGAAAAACACGGTTTTCGGGGCTTTCAGAGTGGGTAGTTAAGTGATTCGAGAAACAGTCCCTTCTGCTACCTTCCCTTGACCGCTCTTGGTCAAACTAAAAAGATTGATTTGCTCACTTCCGTGACTGTCGGCCAGTAAACAAATAGGCTATTGAAGCGTGAACTGTCTTATTGTGATAATTAGGCTCCTCTGTGGGAATGTATAGAGGTTGGTGCGCTTGCAGATTTGTCAACCCCTGACTATAAGCGACCTGTACCTGCAAGCCTTTGAGTTGGAATCCTATACCTGCTTGCAGACCAGCATCATAGCGTTGAACGTAATGCGCTCCGTCATTTTGAAACTCATTTCCAGCCCGCACTGGAATCTCACCTTCTGAATGGTTACGATTTCCCCCTTCCACTCCTTGGTAATTGTCATACAACACTCGTCCGCCCAACAGCCGCCCCACGTATCCTCCGCCAAAAAGCTGAAATCCCTGCCCGTTCGCCTTTTGGGCGTACACTAGGTTCACGGGCAACGTCAGGTAGTTCAGCGAATAGACATTGAAGACGCTGCCCACCCCTACTTGACCAGTATTACTAATGGCACGATAGTTACCACTGAGTACAAACCCCTTTTGAGAATATAATAGGGCAGGTTGTAGCGCAACATGGCGATGGCGGATGCTGGCTACGATACCTCCTTCAAAACGTGATACATAGCTATTATTATAGGCATAAATCGAATTTGCATCCCGGTAATTGGCCGATGAAATATTCACCCCTAGTGTAGGGCCAACACTCAAGTGGGTTTGAGCGCAAATGTGCTGCATGATGAAATTCAGACCGAGAACGAACACGCCGGTTCGCACAGGGTGGAGAAAGGTAGGATACATCATTATAGAGAGTTGAATAACAGTCGGCCAGAAATAGAAGGATAAGCAAGGCCCAGGCTAAAGTGAATGCTTGACAAGATACCAGCAAAGGATTCAGCTACAATTGTCTAGCACACCACTTTTGAACCTATCATCTTTGGCCAGAAAGGTGCGCCTTTCTGGCCTTCGTCTGAAACTGCTTACAGTAATTTTAATCCCTCGCTGCTACAAGAAGGCCGGCACCTCGGTACGTGCGCCCAGCCGCGCCGCCAAGGCCCGAGGCCGGAGCCTCCAGCAGCTTACCCGTTCACTATATTAGCCGGCATGAAAGCACTTGTACTCAGCATCCTACTCCTGGCTGCCGCCCCTACCCTGGCTCAGAAGGTCTCCACTCCCCCCACCCACTCCTCCAGTTCCACAATTCTCCTGGCTGGGGCAGCAATGGCTGGCCTGTGCTTCTTCTTAGCCGTACGGGCAGTTACTAAAAAGCAAAAGCGGCCGCAGGAGTAGGGGTCGCACGAGAGTAAGAACAGAAAACCCCGCTAAGCCGCTTTTCGCACTAAAATTCACTAGGAGAGAAGGGGTAAGTGCCTTTCTGCCAGCAGTACTGGCAATGAGTGGGCATGGGTAAACAGCTAAACAGTAAGGCGCACGAGTCCGCTTGCTAGTATAAAACTTCTTATTTATAGCCACTTACGCCTTTTGAGGTGTCTTAGCGGGGTTTTCTGTTCCTACTCTCGTGCGCCCCCAGATAGCAGTGGGTAATCCTCTTCATCGTTATTGATTGAGGACCCATTACTTCTTCTCTATAAAGTGGGACACAGCCGCATTCATTTGCTGTTTCTGGGCTTCGGTAGCCCCATCCCACATATCGTTATGAATGGTCGTCGGCAGTTGGACAAGTTCGATGCCGAACTGGGTCTGTTCGGCAGGGGTCGGTAACACACCGGCATCGGCGAACTGGTCAATAGACCGCAGCGAGAGCACCCGCGGGTAAGGCCGCCGAGGGAACGGAACGCGGCGGTTGTCAAACGAAATAAGTTGCTGCACCTGCCGCAGTTCCGGGTGTTCCTGCGCCAACAGCATGACCATATCGCCGCCATTGGAATGCCCCATGAGTAGCACGTGCTGCCAATCTAACTGGGGTTGGCGCTGCGCTAACTCCTGTAGGACAAAGCGAATAGTTTGAACGCCACGCTCCCAGTTCGGATAGCGCGCCTGATAGAGATTCTCGGTCATGGCAATTGGCTCGTCCCCAGGCAGCTCATGCTGAATACTAATGACATAATAGCCATGAGCTACTAAATTGTCCGCCAGAAACTTGTAATCAGTATTCTTGCCGTGATAGGCATGATTAAGCAGCGCTACTTTCAGCTTGTGCGCAGAGCCCCTACCGGGTTGGGGGAAATACCGCACCAGTGGGATGCGGCGCTGGCGAGTTGGGTCAACGAGTTGTAAACTGTCGGTGACTATCTGAGCGACAACCAGGCCACCAGAGAAGCTAAGCGCTGGCGGTGAACCACTACGCGTACAACCGCTTACCAATAGGCTACTTATCCAGTAGAAAAGGAGTCGACTACGCATAGCAGATAGATAGAGCACCCGAAATAAGAGCCGCTGGCACAAAGTAAGGCAGCTGCCGAGAGATACTTAGAAGGGGTGAATGATTATTCCTGTGTCTCTAAATACCTGTTTTCTGTCTTGTCACCTTTTATGAACGAACCTCTTAAAAGGTGACAAGCCTACAGGTCTGCTCGTGCAAGCACCCTATTTGGGAGTTGCTAAACAACTCGAACAAACTCGCTGACGCGGAAGTCAAGTAGCTTGCAGGTTGCTGCTATGGCTCAGCTGCGGCGTAGTAGCAAAAGACAATCGTTTCCCCGCTCCTTAAAGCCCTCGAAAGAGCCGTGCGGAAACGAACGCCACTACTAGCGTTTTTGCCTCTATCCACCCGGTCTAGGGAGTGCTTGTTACCTTTCTAGGGAATTCTCCTTTAGTAGGCGAGCAAGCCCCCACACTATTCCTGACTCGCCTATGCGCCTGACTACTGGGCCGCCTAGCTCCCCATGGCGCCTACAGATTGTCCGCTGGGTATACGCCCTCGGCTTTCTAGCCGGCACTTACACCCATGCCAGAGGGATACTAACCAACGGGTTTTTAGCTATGCCCGTCCCCTTCGCCATTGGGCTCTATTGGGATGCGCTCACGGTGCTGGACCTGCTCACCGTGCTGCTACTCTGGTGGCGCCCAAAGCTCGGCCTCTGGCTAGCTGTTGCTATTATGGTGTCTGATATCAGTGTAAACACGCGCGTCTACTTAGCGGGGTATTTTGGGGCGCCTAGGGCCCATATGGTCCCCCTATCCCTGTTTGAGCAGTCTTTATTTGGCTTATTTGTACTCCTCACCGCCCCGCTTGCTTATACCCAGCTTACCAGTCAGAAGCAGCCGGCGGCAGCCGGCTAACGCCTACTTGCGCCCCCCGTCTACGAAGGGCTGATTTTGGTCGAAATCCATTCCTATCGGCGATTTTGCCCTAGTTGCTCCCCGCCAGCAAGTACTTCGCGACCGTACTAGGCGACAGGTGTAGCGCGCGGGCAATAGCTTGATTGGAGGCGCCACTAGCCTTGAGGCGCCGCAGTTGCGCGATGATATCGGCGCTTTTCGCTAGCGCCCCTAGCTGCACCCCAGCCGCCTTCTTCTTGGCCAACGCGGCCTTCGTATTTTCGGAAATCTTGATCAAGTCCTGGGCGGCGATGGTGGCTAGCATCAAGACGATGACGTCGCCGAACGGCCGAGCGAGTCGAGGTAGGGCTCGGTGAAGGACTTGTAATTCACCCCATGGTCTCGGAGCTCCTTCAAGTAGCGCAGCGTGGCCAGCGCACCTTCCCGGCTGAAGCGGTCCAGGCGCCAGAACACCACCAAGTCAAACTTCTGCTGGTAGGCCGCGAGCAGCAGCTGCTTGAATTCGGTGCGGTCCGCTTTGCCTCCGGACTCCTGGTCGGTGAACACTTTGTAGATACTGCCATGCCGCTCGGCAAACGCGCGGAGCTGGTGCAGTTGGTTCTCGGTGTCCTGCCCTTTATCCTTGGTCGACACGCGGGCATAGATGGCGACTCGCATCCTCAAAAACATACGCTTTCCTTGGCTGCTGCTTCGTCCCTGCTGTTTACGAGCGGGAGCTCGGGCGTGCCGTGACACGGGGTAATAGTATTACTTAATATTAAAGTAAGTCTATTACATTTACACGCAGACCTCTCACCGGTAGGTAAATGAACGCGCTGCGCTGCTTGCTCGATACCCCTAGGTTGTGCATCTGGTACGACCCCGTCAACGACTGGCTCTATAACCAATGGCTCGGCTACCACGATGACGTATCTGTCCTAGCCTGCACCCAGGCCATTAGCGCCTGTCTGCGCGCGCAGCCCTGCCCCAAAATCCTGAGTGATCATAGCCAGCTCTCGGGCAATTGGTTGGTCGCTTCCCCCTTTGTTGGGCAGCAAGGCTTGGCCCAACTCGCGACGCAGGGGGTCACCTATTTCGCCTGGGTATACTCCCCCTGCTATGCCGACCGCCTGGCCATGGAGCAAGCCCTCTCTTACTCGCTCGCCCCTATTGTCAACATCTTCGACAACCTGGCCGATGCGTACGAGTGGTTACAACGCTTTCCGGGGCAGCGTTCCCGAGTAGAAGCCGGTACTGCTTGCGCCTCCCCCAATACCTCTCCCCCTAGCCAAGCAGACCACCCAGCCCTGTTTTCCTAAGCTATAGCGCTAATAAATATCGAACCCCAGCCTGCCCTTACGAGACCTTTCCGCAGCCCTGACGGTAGGGTAACGCTGCTTGACCATGGCGCAGAACTATCCTGGCTGCCCGTGCTCCGTCTTGTAGGCAACCTGACCAGTCGCGTATCCGCCTGCCTGGCAAGTGCTCGGGGATACACTAATTGGTCCTCCAAGAAAGGGTGTCAAAAAACACCGTAAAAAATCGGCGTTTCTAGCCCGTCTGAGCCCCCTAGTTAGGCCTCCAAGAAACGTCCTTTTTTGGAGAGCAGTTACCCGATGACTTTTCTTCGTCTTACCTTTGCAAATGCTGTGTCACCAAACTCTCTCCTTGTATCGACTGCTTGCGAGTGCGCTCTGACTCTCACACAGCCCCTAAGCAGCCTGGTTGCCGCTTCTCCCAGGTCTTAACAAATTGTCCGAGGAGAAGCGGTCGACGCAGTTTCTGGGCTTAGTGGGCGTACAAAACAAGCAGGGAGATAACGACGGTGGCGCCCATTGCCCAGGCGACAATGCGATTGTCACGGCGTTCGTCGAGGTGTTGCGTCTCGGCGGAATTGCTAGTGGTAGTAAACATTATAAAAGGGGGCGGATTAAGAAGCAAAAAGGGAGAGAATACCTAAAAAGTGTGCCCGGCACACGGCCACAAAATTACGGGTGAGCCGCCAGCTAAACCAGTTGCGTAGCATTTTTCCCTGTTACGTTTTCATCGGCCGCGCTTTTGAAGGTAGTAGGGCCGCGTCCCACAGAATAGCCGCTGGCCGGCTGACCACAATCGCTGGGGCCGGGGGAGACGCTCAATGACTACTCCCTGAGCTACTAAAAGGCCCCTGTTCGTCCACTTAGCTAGGGGAAGGGGTAGGTGGATTTTGTCAGTTTACCAGGCTACCTTAGCGGTAACCCGTCGGAGGTGGCCTACCTGCTGCTAGCCTAGGCGTACTTCTTTCGGGTATCCTTTTTGGCTGTCATCCCGGTCGCCAGTAGCCTGGCCTCCTCCTTGTCGGCCGTTGTTACGGTTTTCCAGCCATGCACTTTCAGCGCTTTGCTCCCTGCTCCCCCCTGCGGCCCTACGTGCACTATTTCTGGACGTTGGAAAGCGCGGGTCTCGGTTCCCCAACCCGGCCGTTTCGCACGATTGCAGATGGCTGCCCGGGCCTGATTTTCCAGCCACCGACCAGCGCTCCCATCCTGGACCCCACCGGTAAGCGCTGGCCCACGCTGCTGCTCCATGGCCAAACCACGCAGCCCGGCGACATGCAGCCCCAGGGCCCTTTCCGGCTGGTCGGCGCGTGTCTGCACCCCAGCGCGGTGCCCACCCTGTTTCAACTCCCGGCCCCGGAGCTGACCGATACCTGTGTAGACCTGGCGTTGCTGCCCGCAACTGGCCCGGCTTTGGCCCAGTTGCTGCAGGATACGCCCACCCCTACGCAGCAAGTGCCCCGACTCGCCGCGCTGCTGCTCGCCGCCCTCCGCTCAGCGCGCGAACCCGCGGACCCCGGCATGGTCTATGCCGCGGAGCAAATCCGAGCGGCCCCGCACCAGGTGTCACTCGCGCAGGTGCGGGCGGACTGTTGCCTTTCCGAACGCAGCTTCCAGCGGCGCTTCAAGCACGCGGTGGGCATCACGCCCCAGCTGTTTGCCCGCATCTGCCGCTTTCAGGCCTCGCTACACCAGCTGCGGGCAGCAGATTACGCGCGCCTCTCGGAGGTGGCCTACGCCCACGCGTACGCCGACCAGTCGCACCACATCCGCGCCTTCCAGGAATTTGCGGGCGTGTCGCCCCGCCAATACCGCCTTCAGGCGCGGCCGGAACTCGGCGGCTTTCCGGCCCTGCTCTAGCGCGAGTAAGTTGGCGGATTCGTTCTATTTCTCCCCGGCTGGCGCAGCGTGCTTTGTGGCTCACTATCGGCAACAACATCGCATGAGCAAACCTCTCCATCTCCTCGTTTTTGGTGCCACTGGCGGCACCGGCCAGCACCTAGTCACGCAAGCCCTGGCGCAGGGCCACCTCGTCACCGCCTTCGTTCGCACGCCGGCCAAGCTGAGTATCACACACCCCTGCCTGCGCGTGGTGCAAGGCGATGTGCTCGTCTACGCCGACGTACTGGCGGCCATGCCCGGGCAGGAAGCTGTCTTGTGCGCCCTGGGCACGCCCAGTTCTCAGAAGGACACCCTGCGCTCCACCGGCACCTGCCATATCCTGCAGGCCATGCAGGAATGCGGTATTGCGCGCCTCATCTGCCTGACCACCCTCGGCACTGGCGATAGCAAAGCGGCCTTACCCTTCCACTACAAGTATCTCCTGGTTCCGCTGCTGCTGCGCCAGGCCTTCGCCGATTCGGAAACGCAGGAGCAACACATCCGGCAGAGCGCGGTGGCCTGGACGATTGCCCGGCCGGGGGAGCTGACCAATGGCCCGCAGACCGGGGCGTATCAGCACGGCTTTGCGGCCACGGCCAAAGGCCTGCGCATGAAAATCGCGCGGGCCGACGTAGCCCATTTCATGCTTCGCCAGCTCCACGAGCCGACCTACGTGCGAGCGGCAGTTAGTCTGTCCTATTAGCGGCGCCAAGATGCCTAATAAATCGTGGGTCTTACTGCTGGCGATGCTGCCCACTGGCTTAATCACGGGGGTATTCTACGGCTTTTCGGTGGCTATCAATCCGGCGTTAGCCCGGCTGCCTGATGCGGTCTACCTCGAGACCATGCAAGCTATCAACGAGGTGATTCAGAACCCATTATTTGGCCTGCCATTTTTTGGGGCACCCCTGCTACTACTCTGGGCGACCTGGCTGCACCGCCGGGCGGCCCGGTCAGTAGCCCAACCGCTTCGGCTGGCAGCGCTACTTTACCTGGTGGGCAATCTCGGCGTGACGCTGGGGGCCAATGTGCCGCTCAATGAGGAGTTAGCGGCTTTCCCAATTGCCCATGCCCAGGCATCGCAGGTGGCGACATTGCGCACGCATTTTGCCCGGACCTGGACGGGTTGGCACACCGTACGTACGGTGGCCAGCGTAGGGGCGTGGGGCCTACTGCTGGCCGCCTGCCTAGCCGACGCGACGCCCCGTGCCCAGAAAAAAGCCTAGCCAAGCGGCGCGGGCCTACCTACTCGTTAGGCTCGTTCCTCTTGGCTAGACCGCTCAGCCTGGGTGAAGCGGTAGTGAGCCGCTGGGCTGGTTCGCGCCAGGCCGCCAGCCCGACGACCACCGTCAAACACAGCGCAAACCAGAGCCAGGGCAGGCGCAAATCGAGTACCGATAAGCCGGCGAATACCCCGGTAGTAGCCACGCTGGCCACCGCCTGAAAGGCTTGGTTGAGGCCGAACAGCTCGCCCCGGTCAGCCTCGGTGGTGCGCCGGGCCAAGCGGCCCTCCAGCAAGCCGGGAATAAGCGAGAGGGTCGCGCAGTCGAGCGTAACCAGCCCGTAAAAGGCCAGCTTCGAAGTGCCAACCAGTCCATAGCCCAGCAGCACGGGGGCACCCAGCACCGCCAGCCACACGATAGCGCGGCGCTGGGGGAGGCGGTCGGCCAGGTAGGTGAAGAACCCGTAGTTGAACACAATGCTCAACGCGCCGAAGAAGATGAACAGGTACGAAATGCCCCGGGCGTCCAGCTGCAAGGGGCCCTGGCTCAGAAACGGGACGAAGTAGAAATAGTAGCCCGCGCTGAGCGTGAAGGCCACCTGGGTGAGCACCAAGCGCTGAATGCCAGGACTAGTGGTTTCCTTGGCGCGCAGGCGCGCCCACAACGTGAAGGGGTTGCTGCTACGGGCCAACTCCGCGCGGAGCTCGGCCCCGCGCACGGGATTGCGCTGGCGATGCGTTTCGGGCAGCAGGCAGCTGAGCAGCACATTGAAGGCGGCCAGCCCTACGGCCAGGCGCACCACATAGGTCGCTTGCTGACCCGCCGGTACGTGCAGGGCCGTGAGCAGCAGCCCCGCCGCCAGCGGCCCCAGTACGAAGCCCAGCGAGACAATGGCGCCCTCCAGGCCCAAGTTGCGGAAGAGCCGTTCGGGGGGCGACATATCGCGGCGTACAAGCCGTTGGTTACGCCGTCAGAGACGCGGTTGGCAAAGTAGACGCTGGCCCGCACGGGGAGTAGCAGCCCATTGGCGAGCAGCGTGCCCAGGGCCGACAGAATGAAGACGGGCCGGCGGCCGTAGCCATCGCTGAGCCGCCCCAGCAAGGGCGCCGAGAGGAGTTGCACGCCCAGAAACACGCCGGTGCCCACCGCCAACCACAACTGCGGTTGGGCTAGCCCCCGCACAAAATCTGGCATGACCGGTCCAATAGCCGTCCCGACTACAACATCAACCAGAATAATGGCATACAATAAGATTAGGCGACGGTCAGGGGGAGCAAGCACGGGGCAAAAGTATGCGGATGGCCAAGCGTAGGCTATTTCAAGAGCCAGAAAGGCGCCCCTTGAGGAGGCTCAGGAAGTAGGGCGCTCAGAAAGTCCACAGCGAGTGCCTTGCCGGCTCGCGTGGTGGGAATTCGGCAAGCTAAAAAGTAGTGCGTCCGACATGGGCACCTTTTTGCACTGCTAGGGCTGCTTACTGTCGCAAACACTAGCGCACGCGCGTGCTTATCCTAGCCCCTACGCTTGCTCCTACTTATATCTACTCCAAAGAACGCCCTCACCAAATAACTCATTGCCGTTTTAGAACCGCGTCTTGAGCATGAAGTCGCGGACCGGCTCTCGCTGGAAGCTATTACCAAGATTCTACGCAAGCTGGCTAAGCAAGTGCTCATGCAGCCGGGTAATTTGTGGGTAATCAAGCGAGTGGGTGGGCCGAGCGGGAGCGGGTAGGAGCTGCCTTGGTCGCTCACTACTGTTAGTGCGCACGCCGCGCTGCTCGTGGCCGCGTAAGGAGTAGTGCAAAGGAAGCCGCGACGACCCGGTCTGCATAGCGCGCACCTATCCCATGATATGGGAATGACACAGTGCGGTCACGTAAATATAACTTTTCACAGCCTCAGAGGCCAGGATTCCATCCGAGCTTTGTCGCATGAAAAACGAACAAGTCCATCGCAAAATTATTGCTGCGGCTCTTTTTCCGGCCATTGGCTATACCAACGTGCCGAGTGCCTACGAGCAGTTCCTGACTGACCACTACATTGCGGGGCGCTTAACTATCCACCAATCAGTTAGATTATTAGAAGAATATCATTGCCATAACGCGAGTAGTGGACGCCGACAGCACTACTAATAACTTCTAGGCTATTTATAATATATAACTTTTTATTAATACTTAAAGTGGATATATTTGCAGGCAGCCACGAGCAGTCCTACTTCGATTAGCGAAGGCTGACTTACGCTGCTTAAGTACTGGTGGCGTCTCATGCACCAGTACTTAAGTCCTGGCCAGTCGGTCAAGGCTTTTTTATTCCTGCTTCCGCCGGCACAATGACCGTGTAAAGGGGATGGTGTCTCCGCTTAACACCCTGGTCGGGCTCAAATAGTTTTTGGCTCCCGTCCTAACGGGCACAGCTTAGCTAGCCCGTTTAAAGGAGAAGACAATGGGCAAGGTGCAGCGCACGCGCACCGGCTGGCCTTGCTCGCGGCCGGGGTTCCACCAGGGCATCAGCCAAACAAGCCGGGTAGCTTCGGCATTGAAAGCAGGATTACTCGACTTCACGACCACTGGGTTGAGTACCCGCCCTTGTTCATCGATGATAAACTGCATGACGACCGTACCGGATAGGCCTGCCCGCACGGCCTCGGCCGGATACTTCGTGTTCGCGGCTAAGTAGCGATGTAGGGCGAGTTCGCCCCCGGTAAAGGTGGGCATTTGCTCGGCATAGGGCAGCACCGCGACGGTCACTGAGGCTTCTCCAGCGCTGGTATTTATCGGAGCGGCCGTCGTCGGCTCAGCAACGGCGGGTGACAGGGAGCGGAGCGTTGGCGTTGGCATCAGCGACACAGTGGCCGTCGTCAGGGGGGCGGCAGGCTTCCTGGCCGCACGCCCCGGCGTAGGTGTAGGCTGAGGTTGAGGCGCTGACGGCCGCGCGCCACTCATCGTTAAACTAAGTAGCCCTAAGCAAAAAGCGAGTAGTAATGTGCACATCGTAATCAGGTGTAATAGAAGGAAGGATAGAAGCTCGGCACCAGGTAAAAAAGCTACTTGTAGTTAAGCCTGCAAATTTATTAGTATGCTGACTAATAAGAATTTTAGTCTCTGTTATTGATTAGTTAAATTTGCTGCAAACTTGATTACAAGAAGGGAGAAAAGCATTTGCTGATGAGCAAGGCTTTACTTCCGCTAGCACCCACGCCAGCTGGGTAGGAAGACGTAAAGGCGCATGATTGAGCGAGCGTCATCGAAATGAACCTGGGCGTAAACAGCAAAAAACCTTACCTGAAGCAAGTAGGGTTTTGAGGGTTACAATGAGAAAAACATTTCCGGTCTTGCTGAGGCAAAGAGCTCCGTACAGAAGGTCGGAAGCAAGAGCTGCTTATTGCGTATCCGTAGCAAGCTCGTTGCGGGGGCAAGGAGTAGTAACAGATGCGTAGGCGCTGCTGCCGCTAATTGCGCGGCGCTCGTAGGTCCAGCACTCCTGGCTTAGGGCACCAGAGTCGGGCAGCGCTACTAGTAGCGAAAGGAGTTTTTGCTTCCTTACCTGGTCTTCGTAGCTAGACCTTACCGCAACAGCCTTGGGGGCTAGTCTCACGAGTAGCCGCGCGCCAGCAGGGGCCTTTTCTAGGTCTTGGAAGATGCTATCTGCTTTCGGCTTGCACGAACTTAGGCAGGAGCTGTCCCAGGACCTCCTTCTAGCTCGTTAGCGCGCTCGAAAGCTACCTTCGCGGCCTCCTATTAGCAGCCACCCTACCCCTCTTTACTTATGTTGCGGGATGCGCATGGTCATGAATTCACGCCCGGAGCCAGTGCCTATGTCTGCGCGTGGTCTTCGGAGGATGCGTTAAGCCTGCCTTATTTATGGAAAGTAGCACGGCTCCCTACTGGGGATTTGGGCCTGCAACCCCGTCCCGATGGGGGTTTCGAGCGCTAACGCCGGCCCTCGCGCAGGCACTGTGCCTGTTTGAGGAACCAAGTTTTGCCCAGCCGGAAGCGAATGCGGACGTATGGCAGCACTTCTTAGCATTAGACTGGGTCATTCATGGGGAGAAAGTAGGCAATAAGGCCGAGTACTTCTTCTGCGTCCGGCGCGTCCAGCCGGTTGCCGGCGAGCGCAACGCGCAGCACCCACTCATCACAACCAACAGCTTACGCGGGACCGGAACCTTAGATGAGCAGCGGGCCCGGCTGATTTGGAAGCAATTGCTCAAGGACATAGGCACGCGGCGTATGCGCTAACTCCCTGTCAAATGGCCCGCTCGCCCGCTTTGTGCGCCACGACAGCCCAAGCTCGTGCATGAACTATGTGCCTTAGCTGCCCAGCTCGGACCCTTGTACCCAGCCCCACTTTGTCTACTTGTCTGCCGATTACTAGCTAGGAATAGTTGATTAACATAATTGGTGCTTACAAACCCACTCTTGAAATAAGTGCGGGTTTCGGCCCGTCAGACTGCCGCGTCCAGCGTGGTACTTTGGCGGGGGCCATGCCCTAGTTTGGAGTTTACGAAACTCATCCCCTCGGCGCGTTTCGTAAACTTTGATTCGTAGACGGGTTTCGTAAACTCACCACGTGCTGCAGTGGCCCACTGGCACCTAGTGCCGAGTAACTGCGAGTAGTTCACCAAAAGGAGGGAATTGAATGCCTGAGCAATTGATGGGCAAGGCGCTACATTCATCCATGAAAAATCTATTCTTGGTCTATGCGTCCTACTAGGTCTATGCGTGCCTACTAGCGCTGTTGGCCTCTCCCTTCCCGTCGGTGGCGGGTGAGCCGAGTGTGGTCGTTGTCCGCATCCTGGACGGCAACGGCGGCAACGTCCATCTGGCGCTCACGGGACCGAATGGGCGCAAGGAGCAGCGCGAATTCAAAGCGCCGGGGTGCCTGGGCACGAAGGGCCTGCTGGGCAACCTGCAAGCGGCCAGCCAAGGGTACCAGGAGGTGACTGAGAAGCTTTACAAGGAAAGCTATGCATTGAAGAGCACCCTGCTTAATCCCACCGCCAATCTGACCACCTTGGTTTTTATCAAGCCCGGCTAGGGTTCAGCGAAAGGGTCGAAAGGTAAACGCGTTCAATTTATTCAAAGGTGGGTTAAGGCACGTGGTCATGAACCGACAAGCTTACTGGCCCTGCATTTTCTCTAGTTTCTTCCGAACGCTGGCACTCTCTTTAATCGCCAACGATTGCCTGAAATAGGCAGTGGCCTTTTTGGTCTCGTGTCGGGCGTGGTAATAATCGCCCAGACCCTCGTGCGCACCCGCCGTTGTCGGATAAAGAGCCAGATAATAGTCAAATAACCGTTTTGCCTTTTCGTACTGCTTTTGATTCAGCGCGTTGTGCCCGTTCCAGTTCACTAACTCTTCAGCCGGGTGAACCGGGTAGCCCAGTTGTTTGGAGGCGTAGGCATAATGATTTTTAATCTTGTTGACCAAATAACCCGGGTCGGGGTTCTTTTCCTCGCTAACGTTTATGTTAATGGGGTAGAACGCGAATAAGAAGTGGAAGGCATCGTACGCCGCAATGAATGGCACCGACATGTGGCTGTCGTTTGCATAGTATTTGCCTTGGTAATTCAAGCCGTTTTGTTTGTTTTTTTCCAAGTAGCCCTGCAATTGCAACAGGCTGCGTAGGTGCTTGGTGTCGAACGTGGTGTCAGCTTGGATGGTGTTGAGGTCGAGGTCGTCATCCACGGTGTGGGCAATACCTAAGTACAGGGATGTGCCAGCAAAACGCCTTGTTTCCAACGCTGCTTTTGCGTCCCGTAACAAGGCTTGGTTGTCCCACCACATGCTCGGGTCGAGGCAGACATAGGCATTGAATAAAGGGGTGTGGTGGACAAAAGTTTGCATCGCCGCCAACCCACCCAGCGAGTGCCCCATGAGCAGTTTGTAGGGTTGGGTGGGGTAATGGCGGTCCAGGTAGGGCATCAATTCTTGCTCGATAAACGCCAGGAATTGTTCGCCTCCCCCGGAGGCTTGGGTGGAGGCCGCGTCCCAGTACGGCGGAATCACCTCGGCGTGGGTGGGGGTTAGTTCTTTTCTTCTGTTTTCGTGCAGGATGCCCACCACCATCATTTCCGGACAAACCGAATTGTAGTGGGTGCTTAAAAATTGGAGCATGCTGACCGTGGAGGCAAACTGGGCATCGGCATCAAAGACATAGGCCACGGGGTACCGCTTTTTCGTTGCACTAGCCGCGGAACCACTCGTGGGCACATGCACATAAAAAAATCTTTTGGCGCCCAGTACGGCGGATTGAATGCTGTCTTTTTTCCCGAGCACGAGTTGATTGCCGGGCTGCGCGTGGCAAGCAAAGGGGAACGCCAGGCATGAAAGAAAGAAAAGCAAATGTTTCATCAGGGCAAGGGCTAAAGTATGCGGACCAAGGCTCTTTGGTGCGGGGAACAGCACCTACTTCTTGTTTTCAACTGCCAATTTCGGTCGCAAACGTTCGCCTACGCCTGCTCCCCCTCGTCGGAGGGTAGGGGAGCAGGGACTTCTACGATCGAATCCCTCTGCCAGCGGTCGTTCGCGGACGATGGTTCGCCCCTACCGTGTTCTGCCCTGGATGAGGCTGCCGTAGTGTTTATCCGTTCAGCCAAACGGTGGTTTAAATTAGGTAAGTCCTTTTTACATCCTGTAAACGACGGTGGCTGTTGCAGAACCCGTTGGACGGCCTAATAACCGAGTAAGCAGTCTATCAAGCGCACCTAAAAGGCCCGCTTACCAGCCCTTCCCATTCGATTCGGCTCGTCAAGCACTGTCTTCCAAGCCTCTCACCAGGTTCTGCAACAGCCACGACGGATTCCAGCATGTAAAAGATAGCACTGCCTTAGGAGTCTCAAGCAGGCACATCTTCTGGAGCTAGACCAAGTAGTGGTCGAGCACCCATTACCCTCCACGTACCGACTACATTTTACTCGCCTAAGCGCCGTACCTTCCCCACGCTGCTTCTCGTTGGGGACGGTACCGCGGCGCGGGCGCCTGAAATGACGCCCGACCACGTTACGGCGTGAAGTTGCCGTCTTAACGCAAGGCGTAGGCCAGCGCCAGGCTATTCGTATCTGCTTACTGGTCTTTGCTTACCCATGCCTGTTCTCGTAATTGGTAGCTATAATACCGATTTGGTTATTCGTTGCCCCCGCTTGCCCGCACCGGGTGAAACCATCCTGGGCGGCACCTTCGCGCAGCACCACGGCGGCAAAGGAGCCAACCAGGCCGTGGCGGCGGCCCGCCTTGCCGCGGCCGGGCAGGTGCACTTTGTGGCCAAGGTAGGCGACGATGAATTCGGCCGGCAGGCGCTAACGCAGTTGCGGGCTGAAGGAGTGGATACCACAGGCGTGCGCGTGGCCCCCGGGCAGCCGTCGGGGGTGGCCCTGATTAACGTGGCGACGGCAACGGGCGAAAACAGCATCAGCGTCGCCGCCGGGGCCAACGAACACCTGCGCCCGGCCGACGCCGACACGGCGCTAGCCGACGCTGCCCCTGGCACGGTGGTGGTGCTCCAACTCGAAATCCCCCTGCCGACGGTGCTCCACGTGGCTCGGCAGGCCGCGGCGCGTGGGTTGCGCGTGGTCCTAAACCCAGCTCCGGCTCAGCCGTTACCCGCGGGCCTGGGCGCGGACCTCTACGCCCTGACGCCCAACGAAACCGAGGCCGAAACGCTGACCGGCGTGCGGGTAACCGATGCAGCCACCGCCACCCTCGCCGCAGAGCGCCTGCACGCGGCCGGTATCAGCCGGGTCGTTATTACACTTGGCGCGCAGGGTGCCTTCTGGTCCGACGGTACCGGGGCGGCGCTGGTCGCGGCCCCGGCGGTACAGGCGGTCGACACAACGGCCGCCGGCGACTGCTTCACCGGGGCGCTGGCGGTGGCCTTGGCCGAGGGCCACGTGTTGCCCGACGCCGTCGCGTTTGCGTGCCGGGCGGCAGCGCTCGCCGTCACCCGGCCCGGCGCCCAGGCCAGTTTACCAACCCGAGCCGAACTTACCGGCTGATTTCCCCCTCTGTTCATGGCCAAGCGCCTGCTCCTCCTTGACACCGACCCCGGCGTGGACGACGCCATGGCCCTGCAGTTTGCCTTGGGCCTGCCTCAGTTTGAGGTACTGGCCTTGACTACTGTGTTCGGTAACGTGGCGGTGGAACTGGCCACCACTAACGCGCTGCGACTGCTGCATCTGGCCGGCCGCGCCGACATTCCCGTGGCCCAAGGCGCGGCTCACCCCTTAGCTGGTACCTTCGACGGGGGCGCCCCCTTTGTGCACGGCGACGACGGCCAGGGCAACACCGGCTATCCCCCAGCGCCGACGCAGGCTGTCTCCCAGCCCGCCGCCGAGCTGCTAGCCGAGGTGATCGGCCGCCACTCTGGGCAGGTCACGCTCGTCGCGCTGGGCCCGCTCACCAACCTGGCGCACGCGCTGCGCTTGCGGCCCAGTCTGGTGCACGAAGTGGCCGAAGTCGTGGTCATGGGCGGCAATGCCTTTTGCGCCGGCAACGCCACCCCCGCAGCGGAAGCCAACGTGTTGTCTGATCCCGACGCGGCGGACCTAGTGCTGGGGGCGGGCTGGCCCCTAACGCTGTTTGGACTCGACGTGACACAGCAGGTCAATATGCCCGGCGCGGTGCTGGACGAGCTAGCCCGTCTCACTGGCCCGCTCAGTGCTTACGTGGGCCAGATGGTGCCGTTTTACCGCCGCTTTTGCGAGCGCGTGCGCCAGATTGACGGCATCTACGTCCACGACGCGACCCCGCTAGCCTACCTGCTGGCGCCGGAGTTGTTCCGCTTCGTGCACCAGCCGGTGCGCGTCGATACGTCCCCGGGCATCGGGCGGGGCAAAACCTGGCCGGCATCTAGCGACCCCGACCAGTTGCAACGCCCCGCCTTGCGGCCCTGGCTCGGCCGCCCGAACGTCAAGATTGCCGTCGGGGTACAGGGTAGCGCCGTGGTGAGCCGCCTGCGAGAAGAGTTAGTGAAGAGTAATCTGTGAGCCTAAAGTGGGATGCCTAGGCAAGCTGCTGTAGGCAAAAGCCATCAATTGAGCATCTACTACGCATGCGTTACGCATTATTTTTCCTCGTGGCCTGCCTCTTGATCGGCCGTTTGCCCACCCTTGCCCAAACCTACCCTACTCCGCTCAGCACGAACAGCTCCGTTTGGCTAGACAGTATCCAGCACCTGTCACTGTCCCAGCAAGTAGTCGCCGTGCAGCAGCGCGCGTGGTGCGATACGCTTCTGGCTTCCTATTAGCCGCCCGTGTGCCGAACGGGTCAGTCCGCTGCCGAGCGTAACGCCGCCGCTCGGGCGCTACCAGCTTCTACGAAGCCATGGGGGCTACCCCTGCTCTATGTGGTGAACGGACAGACGTTCTACAACAATGATGTGGCGACGATAACCCGCTTGCAGCAAGCCTTGCGAAACTACCCGATTAAGCAGGTAACGCTCCTGCGCGATGTGACAGCGGCAGCCCTCTATGGCGCGCGGGCGGCTAATGGGGTGGTAGTGCTATCCAGTACAAAGGCAAAGAAGCGCTGATAAACAGCAGCATACTCCTTTCTGAGGATTATCTGTATAGTAATTAACGATAGATTCCTTCTTGTAAGACGTAGCTACTTAGCATAATTTTCGTTATAAGCTTAACTGTCTTTGTAGCTTATGTTAGCTATTTTACCTTGTTTAAGTTGGCCAGTGGGACTGGAAATGGCAAGTCCAGCTTACGCATCTTTTGCCACTTCTGTCGCACCGACCTGCCAGCATATCTGACGTTGTAATAGTTACTTCACCGTCACCTCTTGGTGCATAGCATGCAGGATAAGTAGCTAATTAGGTTGATTAGCTTGGTCGAGCCATGCCTCACAAGAATGAGGGCCGGTGGCCTGCGTTGAGCGGCTTTCACTTGCCGGACGCAGAAAAAACAGCATCGTAGCGCCGATATGTAATCGGTGAGGGACTGTTTTTTGGAACGTTCGAAAGATAAGACTCTATTCTGCAAATATTTACTCAACCACTTCCCTATAAATAGCAGTATTCATGGGAAAGTCTCGCTCTAAACTATTTTAGTGAAGCCGCTTTAATGATTATTTCATAATGCATCGAGACTACCTTCTTAATAAGGTGCCAATACTTTTGCAGCCGACCTAAAAAAGTCCTGCAAATGATACAAAAAGTACAGAAATTAGCAAGTATTTACTTGTTTTTACTACTCCTCTTTACCCACATTGCCGCGGTAGCTCAGACCTCGCAGGCGGGCATAAGTGGCACGGTTACCGACGAGAAGAAGGAGCCTGTTCCGGGCGCTACCGTCCTAGTGAAAAACGAAGCCACTGGCTTTACTACTGGTACCAGTACTGGCCTGAAGGGCGAGTACACGTTTCGCCAACTGCCGCTGGGTGGCCCCTATACCATTACCATTTCTTTTATCGGGTACGCCACCCAAACCCGCAGTGGCTACACGCTGAACCTGAGCGACATTTTGCGATTGGACGCACAGATGCAAACGTCAAGTAACGAGCTGGAGGCAGTGGTGGTCAATGGCTCCAGCATGCAGAACAATATTCCTAATCTGGGGGCCTCTACCGCCGTCAATGCGCAGAATATTAACAAGCTGCCCGTCCTAGGTCGGAATTTTACCACCCTTATCGACCTTTCTCCCCTGAGCCGGGGCGGTAGTGTATCTGGGCAGTTGGCTACCTCGACCAACTACACCATTGATGGGATGACCGCCAAAAATGCTACGTTTGGTGGAACGGCGGGCACCGGGGCACCTTACTCTATTTCTATTGAGGCGGTGCGGGAGTTTAAGGTGGTGACCAACCAGTACGATGTGACCTACGGCCGCAGCGGCGGCGGCACCATCAACACGGCCACCAAATCGGGTACTAATACCTTCAGCGGCAGTGCGTTCTCTTTCGTGCGGGCCAACTGGTTGTCTTCGCCGTACGATATCCGTGGCAACCGCCGCAACGTGCCGTTCTCTACGTACCAGTACGGCTTTTCGCTGGGTGGCCCCATCATCAAGGACAAGATACAGTTCTTCGTGGCCTATGACCACCAGCGCGATGCACGGCCCTTGCAGATTGCCGACATTCAGGGCCCCGCCGATGAGCAACGCCTCAACCTGACGCAGTCTACGCTGGACCGGTACGTGTCGATTGCGCGCAGTAAATACGGCGTAGCTAATTCACCCCAATTCGGCTCGTTCGATAAAACCGAAAACACCGACGCTATTTTCGCGCGGCTTGATTTTCAGCTCAACGACAAGAATCTATTAACGATTAGCAACAACTATATCTACGATAAAAACAACCAAAATATCAACGATAATACGGCCATCAATCTATACGAAGTGTACGGCACCAGTCGCAACAAAAGCAACAGTACGCTGGCCTCGCTGCGCTCTACGCTGAGCCCGCGCTTGACTAATGAACTGAAGGTGCAGGAATTATCAGCTTCGGTGGAAAGCATTTCGGGTAGCCAGCTTCCGTCGGGTTTCGCTACTATTCCGCGGGCCATTGTAGACCGGGTACAGTCTTCGGTAGATGGCCGCAACGTGTTCACGTCCATTCAGCTCGGCGGCCAGCGCTACGCCCCCGAGTACTTCTTCAGCAACGTGTCGCAGCTCACCGACAACGTTTACTATAACACGGATAAAATTAATTTCACCTTCGGCACGGACCTGATGTATTCGCGCCTGAACTCGCGGTATGGCAGCGAGGTAAATGGACGCTTCTTCTACACTGGCCTTGACAATTTTGAGAAGCTGGCGCCCTACCGCTACGCGCGGGAAATTCCGCTGGTTGAAGACCCGAGCGTGAAGCAGCACTTCGTGAATGCCGGCCTCTACGCCCAAATGCAAACCAAGCTGGCGCACGGACTGGATGTAATGGCGGGTATTCGGGCCGACTACACCACGTATTTGGACAAGCCGAACTTCAACCAGGTAGTATTTGAGGACCTAGGCCTGAAGACGGACCACTCTTTGAACACCTTCCAGCTCCAGCCCCGGGCGCAGTTGACGTGGGACGTGGGCGAGCGGCAGAAAGACATCGTCCGGCTGGGTGGGGGCATCTTCGGGTCGGATATTCTCAACTATACCATGATTAACAACATGGTATTCGACGGCACCAAACTGGCTTCGGTGGATATCACGAACTCCGCGGCCCGGCCCAATCTGGTACCCACCCCCAACTTTCCGGGCTACCGCGACAACCCGGCTACGTCGCCCGGCGCTGAGCTATTCAACCTGCCTGGGGTGCAGCGTCTCTCCACCATCAACCTGAACCGCGAGGACGTGCGCATTCCGGTGGTGTACAAAGCCAACTTCTCCTACAATCGCTTCCTCACCGAGCGGTTTCGGCTGGGCGTAAGTGCCTACGTGAGCTTGGCCCGCAACAACTACATGTACACGGATGCCAACATGGTGGACCAGCCCTACTTCCGACTGGCCAACGAAGACAACCGCGGCGTGTACGTACCCGCCAACACCATCAGCCCCACCAACGGGGCCGCCGACTGGACCCTAGGTCGCAAAACCCAGCGCGTAGGCCGCGTGCTGGCCCTGAACAGTGAGGGCAAAGTAAACCAGTACGCCTTTGTGCTGGACGGTACCTACCGCTATTTCCAGGACGGCGAGTTTTCGTTTAGCTACACCTACAACGATACCAAAGACAATACCTCCTACAACGGCAACGTGGCCAACACCGCCACCCTGTCTTTGCCGGTGCGCGACGACCCCCGCAACCTGAGCAACCTCACGGCCTCCGACAACCAGTTCCGGACCAAGGTGGTGCTATACGGCACCCTGCCTACCTTTTATGGCGTGAGCGTCGGGCTGCGCTACTCCGGCATCGGGGGCACTCGCTACTCGTTGCTGGCGGGCGGCAACGTAAACGGCGACTTTGTGGCGTCCAATGATTTGGCTTATGTCTTCGACCCTAATGACCCAAGCGTGCCAGAGACCCTTCGCAACGGCGTTAAAAGCATCCTGGATAACCCTAACGCCAGCCAAAGCCTAAAGGACTACGTGCGCCGCAGCCTTGGGAAAGTAGCGGAAAGAAATGGCGGCATCAACGGCTTCTATGGCCAGTTCGATATTCGGGTGGCTAAACGCTTCAAGACCTTCGGCAAGAAGCAATACGTAGAGTTTTCCGGCGACTTGTTTAACGCTCTCAACTTATTAAACAAGAGCAATGGGGTCATCCAAACCCTAGGCAGCCAGAATATCTATTCTGTTGCCGGCTTTAATCCAGCCACTAGCTCCTATAACTACAACGTCAATGCCAACACGGGGGTAGTTTCACCATCTGGCAATCCGTATCAGTTCCAGATAGGGTTACGCTACGGATTCTGAGTTTGAAGCTGGAATCCGTCATCTAGCGTGCCGCTACGCCTAGTGCCTTTTACTGATGATAGTGGAGGCATGTGGCGCCAGATGTGGGCAGCGTAGCTTCTGGTGGATAAGCACCTGTTTTGACGCAGCGCGCTGCGTCGAGTGGCCCAGCTTGGCTAACCAGCAAACCTGTCACGGCGCTAGAGCCTTCCGCTTAGCCAGCAAGGCGACCCTGCTGCATAACGACCAGCTGTTTTTCGCCAAGCCCTCGGCAAATGTCCTGAAAATCCGCTTCGAAATCATCGACCATTTGGGCCAGGTTTACAGGGGTATCGTTGCGGTGTAACGCCTTGTAGCTTGGCGGCTGCGAGCGCAAGCGCAACGAGCAGCTGACGCTACTAATTAATCCTAACGCGAGATGCTCGCTATGCGCGCGCTCCTACTCGTAGCATCCAAGCTACTTTCCCCCAGCATGAACTACTTGGCCATCCTAGCCCTGCTCGCGCTCTCCGCCGCCACCCCACCACGTCCGCCTGATATACAGGGCCATCGAGGATGCCGCGGGCTGATGCCCGAAAACACTATTCCGGCCATGCGCCGGGCGCTGGACCTGGGTGTGACGACGCTGGAAATGGACATCGCCATCAGCCAAGACAAGCAGGTGCTGCTTTCGCACGACGCGTACCTAAACGCCGATTTTGTGTACCAGCCCGATGGCCAACCCATTGCTAAAGCCGACGAAAAAAAGTTGAAGCTCTATGGCCTGCCCTACGCTGACATTCGGCGCTACGACGTGGGCAGCCACGGCAACCCGCAGTTTCCTAGGCAGCAAAAGCTTCGGACCCACAAGCCATTACTGGCTGAGGTCATCGACTCGGCCGAGGCCTACGCCACGCGCACACACCGGGCAGCGCCGTTTTACAATATCGAAACTAAAACTACGCCGGCGGGCGATGGTATCGACCACCCCGCACCGGCAGAGTTTGTGCAGCTCCTGCTGGCAGTAGTCACTGCCAAGAGTATCCAGAGCCGGGTAGTGATTCAGTCATTCGACCCGCGCACCCTAGAAGTAGTGCACCGCACGCAACCCCAACTACGCACAGCGCTGCTGGTGGCAAACTCGGATAGCTTACCTGTCAACCTGCAGCGTCTGAGCTTCCGGCCCACTATCTATAGTCCCTATTACAAACTGGTGACTCCAGAACTGGTGCGGGCCTGCCACCAGCGTCGTATACTGATTATTCCGTGGACAGTGAACACGCCTGCTGAAGCCAAGCACCTGCTAGAGCAGCAGGTCGATGGCTTAATTACGGACTATCCTGACCTTGTAAAGAATCCCTAAGTTGATGCTATGCCAACCCGCAGATTCCGTATGCTTGGGAGCCGCTGGCCGACGCGCATACGGGCTTTTTCTGCATTTTTACAGCGGCCTTTTTTGACGATTTCGGGCGGCTTACCGACTACCCCGTCTTTCAGCCCGGCGGCCCGGCCGTGGTGATGCTCCTCCCGGCGCAAGTGGCGCAGGCCACGGTCCTCTTCCAGCGGATGCTCGCCAAAAACCGCTCGGAGTATACCTACAAGCAGGACGTGCTGCGCACGCTGGTCTTCGAACTGATACACGACGTGCTGAGCCTCCAGCCGGCGACCCCGGTGGCGGGCACCGGCAGCAGTGCGCCGCGGGTGGCCAATCTGTTTCTGGACTTGCTGGAACGGCAATTCCCCATCGAATCCCCGCAGCAGCGGGTGCAACTGCACGCCCCCTAGCGTTTGCCCAACAGCTGGCCGTGCACGTGAACCACTTAAACCAAGCGGTGAACAAACGCACCGGCAAAACCACGACGCAGGTCATCGCCGCCCGCGTGGTGCAGGAAGCCCGCACGCTGCTGCACCACACCGACTGGACGGTGTCCGAAATTGCCTGGTGCCTGGGCTTCGACGAGTTGCCCCCGTTCATGCGCTTTTTCAAAAAACACACGGCGCACACGCCCCTGGCCTTTCGCCACTTGGTGCAGGTTTGATTGGGGCAATTAGTGATTTGAAAGGGGCAGTGATGAAGGAATCTGGGCGCGGGACCTTTGCAGCTCACTTCGAGCTCCTGTCATGAACTCCACTCCCGTTTAGTATATCACCGGGGCATCCAAGGGCCTGGGTCTCGCACTCGTCACCGAACTGCTCGCCAAAGGCTACCGTGTGGCGGCCACCTCCCGCGACCCGGCCGCGCTGGCGCGGGCCGTGCCAGCGGCTGACGCGGCGCACTTCCTACCCTTGGCCGTGGACTTGACCCAGGACACGTCGGTGGCGGCTTCCTTCAAGGAGGTGCACCAAACCTTTGGCCGCCTCGATGTGGTCGTCAACAACGCCGGCTACGGCACGGGCGGCGCGCTGGAGAAGCTGAGTAGCGCCGAAATTCAGGCCAGCTTCGACGCAAATTTCTTCGCCGTTATCCGCGTCATTCAACAGGCCCTGCCGTACCTGCGCTGCCAGCGGTCGGGGCACATTCTCAACATCTCTTCGATTGCGGGCTTTGCCCCCGGCGTGGGCTGGTCGGTGTACGCGGCCGCCAAGTTTGCCGTCACCGGCTTGTCCGAAGCCTTGGCCCCGTTCAACATCCACGTAAGTGCCGTATCGCCCAGCTGGTTTCGTACCAATTTTGTCAAGTCCGACTCCATTGCATTTGCCCAGCAGCCTTCGGATGACTACCCCAAAATCCGGGCCGCCCACGCACGGTTCAATCAATTGGACGGCAAGCAGCTGGGCAACCCGTCCAAAGTCGCCGCCGCCTTGCTGGTCCTAGTCACCAACCGTAACCCGCCCAAAAACCTGTTTTTGGGCAGCGATGCCTGGATGCGGGCAACAGCTAAAATCGAACAGCTAGCCGAGCAAACCGCCCAGTGGCAGGCCGTATCCGCTTCGACCGACTTTGCGGCGGATGCCGAGGCGTAGTCCTGAGCCACAGGCGCGGCAAGGAGGAGAAGTAGAGGTTACGTCAATTCGTTTTTGGTAGTCAAAGCGGCTTCGCATTGTTTTCCGTTCCTCTTATCAGGTGACTCTTAGTAAAGCGCATCTTTCGCACCCAGTCCGGCTTCGTGTAAGGCTCGGCAAGGCCTCCTAGGTATTGCACCCACAGATGCTGTCGAGCAGGTCCCACGGCGGGAAAATACTCAGCGGGAATAGGGGAAATCAATCGCTATGGTTGGGCGGCGGCCCTTTAGCCAATCGGCGCAGCAGCAGATGACAGAGACAAGCTTTGATAATCGTCTTGCTGGTACGCGGACTGGTTTTGTAATCCCGGCCCGCTACGCGGCGGTACTTACTCAGTCAAACAGTAGCAGTTAAATCAGTAACAGTAAGCAGCGCGGAACACAGAATAAATTCGCATACCTCTTTCATCTCCCTGCTACCTCCAAGAAATGCAGTGCACACGCACGCTATTCTTTTAACTGCATCAACCATCTTTACCGCATCACAGTAACCATATGCCGAGCCTAGTGGCGACTGATTCCATGAGTGATGCATTCGAGCAGTACCTGCGCATGCAGATAGAAGTACCACCGGCCGAATGGGCGTTTCTGGCCTCGCAGCTGGGGAAGAAAATTCTGGCTAAGAACGAGCTGTGGCTCCCGGCCGGCCAGGTGGGGCGGCACCTGGCCTTCCTAGAAACGGGCGTGCTGCGCTCGTTTTTGCGGACGGACAAGGGCGAAATTAACAATGCTTTTTTCCTGGCCGGTTCTATGGCCGGAGCCTTTACCAGCTTCCTGACCCAGGCTCCTTCTGCCTGGGCCGTGCAAGCGCTGGCCCCCACCCGGCTGGTGACCATCTCCTACGACTTGTTCCAAACGCTCTACGCGCGCCATCCCTGCTGGCTACGTTGGGGGCACCAGGTGCTGGAAGCCCAGTTTCTGCATAAATGCCGCCGCGAAACGGCGTTTATGCGCGCCTCGGCAGCCGAGCACTACCAGGCCCTGCGCCAGCTCTACCCCACGCTGGAGCAGCAGGTGGCCCAGTATCACATTGCCTCCTACCTGGGTATCACCCCCGAAACGCTGAGCCGGATTCGGGCGGCAGCGCCGGTACCCTCGCTTCTTTCTTGATGTACATCAAGGCATCGTAGCCAGGCGGAAAGGACCTTTGTAACATCATTCACCGGTACCTACTCCACGCTTCGCACCATGTCCTTCCTGCATCTCAAATTCAGTGCGCCGGCCACTGCCGACTTTGCAGCAGGCGTAGCGGGGGCACTCCTTGACCTCTCCGCGCAGGTGCTGCACAAGCAGACCGCGTACAGCGCCGTAGGCCTGGGCTACGTGGACCCCATGCAGTTGTTTATCGGAGGCGAAAGCCTGGCCAAGTAAAGCTTAGCCAGCCACATTCCCGATAGCAAGATTACCCGACGGCACCAATTCTAACGACGAAAAGGCGACTCACCAGTAGTTAGTCTTTGCCCGCCTGGGCGAGGTCCTCGGGGCCCTGCGCCCGGTCAGCGACGTCTGCGTGCACGCGGTGCGGGCCGATACCTACGGCACGCAGGTCTTTCACTGAAGCACCGCTACAGCCAGCGATAGCAGGTCGGATAAGTACGCTGCTTGGCGTTAGGGCAACGCCCTGCAACGGCCCTTCTACCCTGAATTCGCAACCTAGCGCGGCCTTCCAACGCGAGGCCAAAAAGGGTTGAGGCGCTGCCCGCCACTAGCCAGGAGTCTTACCATGCTATGCTGAAATTCTTGCCGGTAACACGCGCGCAAATTCATCGCAGCAATCCGTCTATTCATACCCCTTACATCACATGTCACCAGCCACTTCCTCATTTTCGCAACCGACCAGTATGGCCCAGGACTTACGAATCCTCTATTTCGTGCGAGCGGCTTTCGCCCTCCTCTGGGCGGGCCTGCTGGCCGCCCAACTTCCGGCCCTGACGCCCCTGCTCTTGGTGCTGTATCCCATTTGGGACGTGCTGGCCACCTTTGCCGACTTGCGAGCCAGTCGCCGTAGCAACCGGGAAGCTACCGGGCCGCGTTACCTCAACATCTTGATTGGCCTGGCTACCGCGGCAGCCGTGGTCGTAGCCCTGCAACAGGGTACCGCGGCCGTACTCGCTGTCTTCGGGGCCTGGGCCATTTTGACCGGCTTCATTCAGCTTATCCTGGGCTGGCGTCGGCAGCGTGCGGTGGGAGGCCAGTGGCCGATGATGCTGAGCGGCGGGCAATCGGCCCTGGCGGGCACCGCCTTCATCCTGCTTGCGCATTCGCCCTCCCTGGGCATTAAAAGCCTGGTTGGGTATGCGGCGTTCGGCGGCTTCTATTTTCTGCTGGCGGCCTGGCGGTTACACGCAACGAAGCCTGCTGCGTTGTCGGATACGGTTTCCTAGTTTCGGATGGATTAGCATTCGCCCCGGTCCCGGGCAACCTCGCCAAGACGCAGGCTAGCCGACCGACAATGTTGACTCCTGCCAGCACGACCACTGGCCCGCCCTTCGCCAATGGCTACTGGCCCATAGCGCCCGTTTCACACCTGCTTAAATCAGACCAGCTCACTTACTTCTTCCGGTTGTCCGGCTGTTTAGCTACTCAATACCTACTTAAAATGCTCCATTTCATGTCTTTCTTCTCTCAAATTGCCGCCTCCGTACTCACGGCTGGCCTGCTGACAATGGCCAGTGCCCCAACTGCTCAGGCCCAAACCGCACCGGCCGGCATCCGCAACATCTTGCTCGTGCACGGGGCTTATGCCGATGGCTCGGGTTGGAAAGGCGTGTACGACATCCTCGTGAAAGACGGCTACGCCGTGAGCCTGGTGCAGGAACCGCTGACCTCGCAGGCCGAGGACGTGGCCGCCGTCAAGCGCATGCTGGCCCGCCAGACGGGTCCTAGCATTCTGGTGGGGCACAGCTACGGCGGGGCCGTCATCACCGAAGCCGGCACCGATGCCCAGGTAGCCGGGCTGGTTTACATCGCGGCCCACGCCCCGGACGCGGGCGAGAGCACCACCTCCAACAAAAATAAAATGCCCGGCGCCACCAAAGCCGTGGCGGCCACACCGAACGGGTTCCTCTTCGTCGACCCCGCTCATTTTGCCGCCGACTTCGCCGCCGACCTTCCCCCCGCGCAGGCGGCGTTCATGGCCCACGCCCAGATGCCGGTCGCGGCGGTCGCGGCGGCGGCCCTCATTAGCGTGCCCGCCTGGAAAACCAAGCCCAGCTGGTTCGTCGTGGCCGGGGCCGACCGCATGATTAACCCCGACCTAGAGCGCATGTACGCCACCCGTGCTAAAAGCCACACCATCGAGATAGCTGGGGCCAGCCACTCGGTCTACATTTCCCACGCCAAGGAAGTGGCGGCCCTGATTGAGCAAGCCGCCAAGCAAGCGGGCAAGTAAATGACAGGAAACGTATGAGAGCCAGGGCGTATCGACGCATCAGGCGGGATACTTATTGCTTGCCTATTCTGTGGGTGGAAGCCCAGGACACACACCTAGGCAGTATTTGCACTAAAACATATTCCTTAAAACAAGACTAACACGTCATGGTGCACTCCTTCTTACTGATAGGGCAGTCAAATATGGCAGGGCGAGGGTTTCTGAAAGATGTTCCCCTCCTCTTCGACAACCAGATAAAGATGCTGGTAAATGGGCGCTGGCAAACAATGTGGGAGCCCATAAACCACGACCGGCCTACTGCTGGCGTTGGTCTGGCGGCTTCTTTTGCCGCGACTTGGCGGTTGAAGCATGAAGGCGAAGAAATTGGCTTGATTCCTTGTGCGGATGGCGGTACCAGCCTGGATGATTGGGCGGTCGGTGAGGTGCTTTTTGAACACGCCGTATTTCAGGCAAAGCTTGCCCAACGAATCAGCACAGTAGCTGGGATTCTATGGCACCAAGGAGAAAACGACTGCTCTTTAGAACAGTCCAGCCGTTACCAAGAGAAGTTCTCCCTAATTGTAGAGGCTTTTCGGCGGGAATTGAATACGCCAGACATCCCACTTATTATCGGTGGGCTGGGCGATTTTCTAAGCCGGGGCAGGTATGGCGCTTACTTCACGGGCTATCCAGCCGTTAATGAGGCGTTGCAGCAATTCGCTAGCACAACCCCTAATTGCTATTTCGTAACCGCAGCAGGGCTGACCGCCAACCCAGATGGGCTACATTTTGATGCTGTTTCGCAGCGAATATTTGGCATTCGCTACTTCGAGGGCTTTCACCAGCAGAAGCATATACTAGCTCAGCTTCCAGATGAAAAGGGAATAGTTGATAGTATCAGTAACCGACCATTGTCAAAAGCGGAGAAGGCTGCATTATTAGAGATTCGGTTTGCCAACGGTGAGCTAGCTTTGGTTGACTTAGAAATGCAGCTGCAAAATCTGTAAGCAACACTAAGCCAGCGTTTAATGCAGGTGGACTACTGACCAGTTTAGCTAAGAGCGTGCTTGGGAATTAGGGGCTCGTCGCTCGTCGCAGGGACATGGTTAAATTGGCGGCGAAGAGCCAAGCCGCATGGCTAGTGGGCTGTCGTCACAGTCCATAACGACCCGGCGGAAGTGGTTGAGCCAAGTAAAAGTGCGTTCCACGACCCAGTTCCTGGCCACCGGCACGAAACTGAGCCCAGCAGTTGGCGGACGACTGGCTACTTGACGCGTCCAGCTCAGGACCAGCACCTGCCGCACAAAACGTCCCTAATACGCCTTGTCCATCAACACGCTACGTAGGCGGCTGGCCCAAGCCAGACAAAGTTAGCTTCGGTCGGGCAGCAGGGGTTGCGCGCCGCGGCTGTCGTGGCCATTGGCCGCGCGCACTACGACGCGCCAGATGCGCCCACCTGTGTCGCAGAGCACCTGACGCTTGCGGCCATTGACGCGCTTGTGCGCATCCAGTCCCCGTTGCTGGCCCAGACGTGGGGCCAGTTTGACACTTTGGGCATCGACCAGCGCCAGCGAAGGCGTAGGCAGCCGTCTCTGCGCCAGCCGGTCCGCGCAGTTACTGGCCTGACTCAGGCGCTCAAACGTGCCATCTGCCCGCCACCAGGCAAAGTACTAATAAACGGCCGGCCAGGGTGGAAAACAGGTAGGCAGGTTGCGCCATTGGCACCCGGTTTGGCATTTATATAGCATGTCATCAAATATTTGCCATAATCTATGGCAGCGTTTCTGTTGGGTGGGCAGCAGCGGTTCCATAACTTGCCACTGCGAGTAGATAAGGGGTTGATGACAGTCAACCATAAGGTAAGTGGAGCCTAGAAACTCCGCTTACCACTTACTGGCTCGTTTTCTTTTGGGCTACCCGATTCCCAAACACGTTCTAAGAGATAAGCGGCTAACTCGGCTGTGCACCATACCGCCACGCAGCTGCTCATGGGGCGTAGTTAATTGTCCTAAACTAGTGGTATGCGATGGATGAGATTTTCCTAAATTACCTGACTGCCAGGGGCACCTTCACCGACGCGGAGCTGCAACAGCTAGTATCGGCTACCCTCGTCAAGCAGCTAAAGCGGCGGGAACTCCTACTGCGGCAGGGCGAAGTGTGCCGTTACATGGCCTTCGTGGTCAGCGGCTGCTTGCGCCTGTACCGCACGGGCGAGGATGCGGTGGAGCACATTCTGCGCTTTGCCCCCGAAAACTGGTGGCTGAACGATTACGAAAGCTTTCGCAGTGGGCAGCCGGCCAAAAGCACAATTGACGCGTTGGAAGACACGCTCGTCCTGTTGTGGTCGAAAGAAAGCTGGGAGCGGCTGAAAAGAGAAATCCCGACCTTTGACGCGCTACAGAACCACTTACTAATCCGCAGCCTGGATGCCCAGGTCGACCGCCTCCATACGACCATCAGCCTCCCCGCGGAAGAGCGCTACCACGCGTTTCTCACGTCCTTTCCCAATTTATACCAACGGGTGCCTTTGCACATGATTGCCTCCTACTTGGGGGTAACGCGTAAAACCCTGGGCCGCATCCGCCAGCACACCAGTTTATAGGAAGTAGCCTTTTACGGTGAAGGGTGCGCCCGCGCACTGTTTTTGGAAAGGCGGGCGGCGCTCATTTTGGGACAAATGTCCCCGTTTTCCCAGGTTACGGAGCGGAATTTTGTATTACCAGCCGACTGACCGGCTAGTGATACCAACTACGCGCTATGACACTATATCCGGAAGCTGCTACGTTTGAAGCAATCAAGTGGCCCAAGGGCATGGCACCCAGCCAATCCCCCATCCATTTCACCAACGAGCTAGAGGTCGCGGCCTCGGCCGAAACTATCTGGTCGCTGCTCATCGACCCCAACACCTGGCCCCGCTACTACCCCGGCGTTGCCCACGTGCAGCTACTAGACGGACAGGAGTCGTTGCGCCTGGGCACACGGTTCGAAACAAGCCTGGCTGGCCAGGACGTCGCGGTGTTTGTGCAGGAGTTTGAACCGATGACGCGTATCGCTTGGAGCGGCTATCCAAAAGTCGATGAGCAGTCTACGGCGTACCACGCCTGGATTATCACGCCCACGCCAGGTGGCTGCCACCTGTGGACGGAAGAGACGATGCAGGGCCCGCACTGGATTGAACTAGCTAAGCAGGCGCCCGATGCATTTTGGCTCGCCCACGAGCGGCTCCTGGCGGACCTGGCAAAAGTCGCCCTCGAACGCGAAGCTTCGCTCGCCCGCAACCACCGGTAGGCACGGCCTAGGTACACCATGCCCCCCGCGTCATCACCCCCACTCAGCTTTCTGTTTTAACTCCAACACGATGCGCTACGCCATCATAGGTACTGGTCACGTTGGCCAGGCACTCGCCAAAGCCTTTGCCCGTCAGGGAATCGAGGTGGCTTTCGCCAGCCGGCGCTCGCCCGAGGCCCTCACGCCGGTGGCCAAGGCCATCGGGCCCACCATCATCCCCCACTCGCTGCCGGACGCCCTACAAGCGGATGTCGTCCTGTTGGCGATGCCCTTTAAGGCGTATCAGGAGGTCGCGCAGGCCACAGAAAGCTGGCCGGGCAAGACCGTCATCGACGTGACCAACGCCTACGGAATTTCCTCCGAAGAGCTGGGCAACCGGCCTTCCTCCGTCGTGCTTGCCGAAGCACTGCCGGGGGCCAACCTGGTCAAGGCTTTCAACCACTTGCCCGCCGCCGTGCTGGCTGAAGACCCTAGGGCTAACGGCATGCGGCGGGTGCTTTTCCTGTCGGGCGACGAGGCAAGCGCCATCGCTACGGTAGCGACCTTAGTTACCCGACTTGGCTTCGTCCCGATTAATCTGGGGAAGCTGGCCGAAGGTGGCCTCCTCGTCCAAGCCCGGGGCAACAGCTGGGGGCCCCTAATTTTCCAAGACCTTTTCCAGCAAGCCAAATAAGCCATGTATAATCACGTAAGCTGGCCGCCCGCCTATGACCCGAAGACCTCGGCGATTTACGCCCTAAACGACATTGACGTGCAGGCCCCGCCCGAAGTGGTATGGAAACTCCTCGTCGAAGCCGAGCACTGGGCCCGCTACTTCCCGGCCGAAAACCAGGTCAAGCTGTTGAGTGGGGAACCGGAACTAGCCCTCGGAATCCACTGGACCCGGGTGACCGTAGGTTTTCCAATGAGTCTGGTCGTGACAGAATACGAATCCTTGCGCCGGCTCGCGTGGTCCACGACCGTTGACGGCGACGAGACTGGTTCGAGTGCCTACCACGGCTGGGTCATCACCCCCACGGAAACGGGCTGCCACGTGCTAACGGAAGAAACGCAGCAAGGGGCCTTCTTCCTGGAAGAGCTGGGCCGGAAGCATCCTGGAGCGCTCTACCGCTATCACCAGGAGTGGGTCGAATGCCTCGCCCGCGCCGCCGAGGCGGAAGTTGCCCAGGCGGGAGGCTAATTGGCAAGACAGGTGCCGGGCACGGGCAGGCGCCTAGGTTCAGCCGGCATCCGCTTGGGGCCGGGGCCATTTCCCTCGACAGTCTCAGATATAAGAGCAGCAGAAGGCCACCTAAACTATTTTTAGTTAAAGCAGTAATGAATCGATTCGAAGATAAAGTAGTGATTGTCACAGGTGCTGGCTCCGGCATTGGCGCCGGCATAGCGCGCCGCTTTCTCCAGGAAGGGGCGGCCGTGGTGCTCAACGGACGGCGAGAACACAAGCTACAGGAAACGCTAATGGGGTTCAACGCAGCGAAAACGTTATTTCACCCGGGTGATGTGTCGGACGAGGCCTACGTGCAGCGCCTAGTGGTAGACACAGTTACCAAGTTCGGGAAGCTAGATGTGCTGGTCAATAACGCCGGTTTTGCCATCCTTGGTCCTTTCGAGCAGACCACTACCGAGGCTTGGCGAACTATCCTGGGAACCGACCTGGATGGCGTTTTTTTCGCCGCTCGCGCAGCGCTACCGCACCTGTTGAAGACGGCGGGTTCCATCGTCAATATCTCTTCCGTATCGGGTTTGGGCGGCGATTGGGGGCTAAGTGCGTACAATGCGGCCAAGGGGGCCGTCACCAACTTTACCCGCGCCCTGGCGCTGGAGTACGGCGCACGGGGCGTACGCGTCAACGCCGTCGCGCCTAGCTTGACCTCTTCCGAGGCGACCGCCGAGCTGGAGAAGAGCGAGGCAGTAAAGGCTGCTTTTGCCGACCGTATGCCGAAGGCGCGGGCCGCTACGCCGGCTGAAATTGCGGCGGTCGTCGCTTTTCTCGCCAGCGAGGATGCCAGTTTCGTCAATGGCGTAATCCTGCCGGTTGATGGGGGGCTCTCGGCCTCGAATGGCCAACCCAACTTCCTCGCCCTCCTTGGCTAGCGTCGGTCAGGCACGGGTGACGAAAGTAGGGGCATGACAGCCCTCCGACCCACCCCAGCGAAGTAGATGAGGAGGGATGGGCTGTGGCCTCTTACCTAGCCCTGATTAAGTTAGGCCATACTAACGCTAACGTTCCAGTGTTAAAGTGCAGCTCTAGAAGCTCATCTTACACTCGGACGACACAGGCGACGCTATATCAGAAAAGGGTGATGACCGCCGTCTCCGGGGCGTCCTCTCCGCTTTTCAGGCGCTGGCTTATCAGGCCTTACCAGGAGGAAGCGGCGAAACCCAGGCGCTTCCCCCTATCCAGTGCCTGAAAACGGCGCATTAGCGATGCGGTTAGTCCAAACGTGATGATTACGCCTTAGTTACACGGTATGTGGAGGACTTACGGGGCGCAAACAGTTCCCAGCAGGGGGTGAAAAAGCCTGTTTAACGCACCGTTTGTGGCTATAACTGGGTGACGCCACCCGGCTATAATGCGGTTTTAACCAAATTATAACCACTGGGCCGGGTGATGTCACCTAGCTGCGCGGTCAATGACCGCCAATGCGCGGGTGGTGTCACCTGGTTTTAACCGCAACCCTGGGTGACGCCACCCGTGTGCGCCGGACGTCTGCGCCCTCTTCCTCTACCCATGCCCTACCTCATCGCCCCCCGCCGCCGCATCACGCTCAACTTCCAGGCTACCGACTATGACGCGCTGGCCGCCGACGCTGCCCGGGCCGGGCACGCGGCCCCCAGCGCCTACGCCCTGCCCTGGTCCAAGCGCGCGGCGCGGCGCCGCGCCCTGGAGCGCGCGCTGGCCACCCGGCCGACCCAGGCCGACTACCAGCAGCAACTAGCCGAGGCCGTGGACAAGGCCGTGACCGCGTTAATCACCAAGACTGAGGCGGCGCCGTCCTCGACCGAGGCGCCACCGCCCTTGACCCCAGAGCAGGAGACGCGCGCCGAGGCGAGTCCTAGCCCCGCCCCTACCCGACGGGGTCCGCGCAGCCAGGTGGCGGTGGCAAAAGTCAACCTGCGGAGGGCGTGAGGGAGTTCGCTCCTGCTCGGCTTTCACGCGTTGCAGACTTGGCTGGTCAAACTAGTGAGCAGGCACCCGCTCAACCACCACCTGCTCCAACTGGTTAATTGGAGCGTTGTCTAGGCGCTCTTTGCGCACTTCTATAGATGCCTCCTGTGGGCAAGCGCTGCCTCTAGCGGGATTTTCAAAGCGTTCTACTTACTGAAGGCTATTACTGGAAGTTGCTTAGCGGGGTTTGCTGTTCCAGCTCTCGTGCGACCTCGAAACGTCTTGGCGAAAGCCTCATTTTTCCAAGCTAGGAGCGCTTCCACGGTAAAGAGCATGGTCTGGCCATCGTGCGTTCTCAAGACGGTTGGCCAAGGCATCTCAGGATGGTTACGGGCCATTACTACCGATAAGGAGGCGAACGCCTCCTCAAGTCGCGTCAGGTGGAGGGGTCGCCAAGCTAATAGCTGACAGAAGTGGACAAAAGCTGCCCCATAGGGGGTATTAGGCGCCGAAACCAGCATCAACTGAGAAGTTGCAGGTGAACGTGTGCCCTCTAGGGTCGAGCCATGGAAAGTACTACATCTACCCAGCGTCCCCTCCTGAACCCACCCTTATTCTAAGAGGGGATTCAGGAGGGGACGCTGGGGTAAATAATGGCGTTTTACAAGTAGTAGTCCGTCGTTTTCAATATGTAAAAAAGCATTTGCCTTACTTAAACGGCTATTTTCCTTGATGCGTGAGAGTGGGTTTTTTTTTAAGCAGTTTTTCCTTAGTAGCTACTTATGAACAGCACGAAACTAGCGGACACCCTAGCACTCATCATTAGCCTGCTTTCCAGGCGTGCTTTCGACGAGCTGTACCACCTAGACAGAAACAAAAGGCTGCTTCCTCAGGAACTAGCCGGGAGCATTGACGAATATGGAGGGGAAGTCACGCCACCCAAACCACTGATTTGGAATTATGACTTTTATCCGATTGATGGCACGGAGGACGTATTCGTGGATTGCGACTTATTCATTGACTACCAATTGAGTGACCTCACATTGCAATGCCTGATGCACGAGGAAAGTCAAGAAGGGCGGTATGCTTTTTCAATCCAGAACATCCATGTAATGTAAAACGGTTTTTAGGAACTGGTTTACTACTGCCCGTCTACAAGATACCCCGCAGCGACGAGTCTTAATAAATGCTCAAATTGAAGCCCTGCCCCGATAAAGTACTACGCCGGCTGCATTGGCCGGCCGGGTCTAAAACCACTACTTTTCCAGGAGTTGTCCGGTAAACTACATTATGTAATTCGACTATTTTTAGAACAGTCTAAGCAGCGTGTAAATTTAACGCCTCATTCTTGTTTAGTTTCTATCGCCTAATGGGTTACACGCTTCGCGCCTTTCTTGGTCCTACCCAAATTGTGCAGCAATTAGCTAGCCACTTCCAGCACGCTTATAGTGTAGAACTAGCTGCAGGTCTCTCGTTGCTCCCTATGACCGAGGACCTGTATGACGAAGTGAACCACTTTGTCGAATCCACTACGATTGCTTCCTGTCTGTTTCTAACCAGCTACGTCGAACAGCAAGTACTCTCGTTGCTTGGTTCCGCTAGTATCGGCTATGTAGAGGCCGAGTATTTTGGAGGCAAAGGCCACCAAATCGGCCTGCTCTGGCAAGGTGGCCAGCGAAGCCCAGCTCCCCTGACGATTAATGCCGTGTTATGCGGATTGGGCCTCACGGCAAGTGGGGCGCGTGATGAGTTCACGACGGTGGACTTAGGGCGTTATCGAGAGACCGAGGACTGGTTGCCCGCTTAAATGGGCCAAGTACTTAAGCGGGTTTTCAACTTCGCCTAATAAGACATTTTCCAAAGGAACCTCTTCAAATGACTCAGGCTCGTCTCTGCGTAAGAACAGGAGCCTTCTATATCACTTCCTGAGTGTAGCAGTGAGGGGTACCACAAGCCCATAGGTTATACACCATGGCCCTGTATTTAACGGCTTGCGGTGGCCAAAATCAATCTCCATACCGGCCGCAAACCAGTACCAATGCCACTTTTGCAAGTCCTCGGGATGTCGGTCGTTGTGCATCCCATAGACGCTACGCAGGCTGTCTAATATACCGACCCATTGCCATTTCTCTAATTCCGGCAGGGTGAGTTGTAGGCCGGTTAGCTTACCTGTGGTAAATAATGGATGCGGCTCCATTGGCAGATGAGCGATACTGTCTTTATCGTAGCGAACCCTGGCTACTAAGGCCTGGCAGGACCGGAGCGAATCAAGTTGCTGTAGCACTTGCTCGCGAGGCGTGCCAGCCCGCAGGTTAAAGCCTAGGGTAGCGGGTGGCTGTTTGGCAGCTGCAGCCCGCCGATGCAGGTATTCTTGCTCGGGGTCGGTGCAGCTAACAAGTAGTAACAAAACAGGCAGCAAAGCAAGTCGATTGATACGAACTATATCACGGTGGTGCATGAGTTGTTAAGGCGCTAATAAAGGGTAGCCCAACTAGGCTGGACGAATTAAGCACCCAAGCAGGTCCGAAAGGCGCACTTGATTGACCTGCTCTCGCCCAGCTCTTGGCGTGCGGCGGGAATTCAGCTAAGGCTTTTGGGACTACGCCCTGCTACCTTTAGCGACCCACGTCTGCCCTCTGCCTCATGCCGCTCTACTATCTCGTCTACGAAAGCCAGGCCACGCAGCCGTTCTCGGAAACAGCGTTAACAGCTTTACTGGAGCAGGCCCGGCACTACAACACGGCCCATAACGTAACGGGCCTGTTATTACACACGCCCAGCGGTCGCCTGATTCAGGTCCTGGAAGGGGAGCGGGGGCTCGTAGAAGCCCTCTACCTGCGCATTGCCCGCGACCCGCGCCACCAGCACTGTACCATCCTTTCGAGTGGCCCGCTGCCTGCCCGGCGCTTCGGGGAGTGGCGCATGGGCTTTCGGGCCACCAGCGAGGGGGCCCTGACCACCTTGCGGGGGCATGTAGATACGGCCGCCGCCGCTTTCTTACTGCCCCTACTGCCCGCCGTATCGGGGTTGCTGCTGACCAAGCTCCTCGAGTATGTGCGCCGCACCCCCCCCCACCCTCTGCTCCAGTAAACCCGGCGCTAGCTATGTGGGCAGGTGCCCGAGCGAAGCCGGCCAGAGGAGGGAGTGGAGAGAGCTTTAGCGCGGCAGCTTTGTGGCTTGGCCTTACTAAGCCAAACGAAGCGTAACAACCCGTTCGAAAAACCCTCCCCGCGCAGGCCTCAACAAACGGCGTTTTCAGGGCCGTGGGCGGGGGAGGAAAGGTTGTTCGAGAAATAGTAGTGGCTGTTGCAGAACTCGGCGCGACACCTTCAAGCGAGCGCTCGACGAGCTGGATGGAGCTAGGAAGGCTAGCCTGCGTGCCTTTTACCCGTACCTAGCAGCTAGTTTACGCTCTTGCCGTGCTTGCTAGATGGGCCACGACCAGTTGTCTTCTGTGACACGCCGGTTAATGTTAGCCAAGGTAATTCATCAGTTAGGAGAGCTAACTTGTTTTTCGATACGACATTGTTATCAGCTAGGCATTGGGTAGAACACGAAATGGTACGAAATTCCGGCCTAGGATGGCCTGTATTAGGTAACAAGTGGCACAAAGCACTTACCTGTATAGGAAAAGTTATGAACCACAGACTATGTAATTTCAAAATATAGCCTGCTTCCAGACTTTATCGAATGTCACAAGCAGACCGATGTGCCGCTGGTATTTCTAGAAATAACTTTTTACAGCTGGTAGCGAATGACTCTATTTAACGAGCACCAGCCGCTGGGTGTGCGCTTTTCCGCCTAGCAGCAAGCGGCACGTATACACGCCTGCCGGCAAGCTCGTGCCATTGAGTGTGCGTTCATAGTCGTGCCCCGCTTCGGCCACCTCGTCAAAGAGGGTGGCCATCAACTGGCCTAGCAAGTTGTAGACCAGCACCTGGGCTTTGCCCGTTTCCAAGGCTTGGAAGTGGAGCGTGGTCCAATCTGTGGATGGGTTGGGATAAGCTTCAAACACGGGTGGGGCTACCTTGGCCTCTTGGCGCAGGGTCGCCTGCGCACGGGCGACCGAGGCCGCAGTTCTAGCGGGCACGACTTCGATGGCTGTTATTTCAGGGTTATCTAGGCCACCCGCATTTAGGGCCGTAAAGTCAAGGTTCAGCAGGCCGTCGCTGACCGTGACCGGGATGGTTTCGGTGGTGGCCGTGAAAGCGCCTACCTTCTTATAAATATCGTAGGCTGTGAGCACTGGCGCGTTTTCGGCGGAAACATCAAAGACCCGTTGGCCGGCCCCAGTCCAGTAGAGTTCCGCGAAGTGCAACTTGACGGTGTAGGTGCCATTGACTACGGGCAAGGCATAGCTCATCACCCCGTTGGTGCCGTAGCGTTCGCTCTGGTATAGGGCATCATCGGTGGTCCCGGCGATGGCGGCGCTGGTCATGGCCGTGTTGCCTGGTGCGGGTGAGAAGGCCTGGTCCGCGTAGAAGAAACCGGTTGAAGTACTCAACGTCTCGCCGCCGGCGTTAAGCCGATAAGTTGTAGGAATATTGCCAATGGAGTTGGGGAGAATCTCGATGGCTGTTACTTCAGGGTTATCTAGGCCACCCGCATTTAGGGCCGTAAAGTCAAGGTTTAGCAGGCCGTCGCTGACCGTAACCGGGATGGTTTCGGTGGTGGCCGTGAAAGCGCCTACCTTCTTATAAATATCGTAGGCTGTGAGCACTGGCGCGTTTTCGGCGGAAACATCAAAGACCCGTTGGCCGGCCCCAGTCCAGTAGAGTTCCGCGAAGTGCAACTTGACGGTGTAGGTGCCATTGACTACGGGCAAGGCATAGCTCATCACCCCGTTGGTGCCGTAGCGTTCGCTCTGGTATAGGGCATCATCGGTGGTCTCGGCGATGGCGGCGCTGGTCATGGCCGTGTTGCCTGGTGCGGGCGCATAATAGTGGTCTGCCGTAAACGTGCCCTGGGAGGTGCTCACGGTTTCGCCGCCTGCATTGATGCGGTAACTGGCGCTGACGGGCTCCGTAGCTGGGTTTAGTCGGATGCTGGCTGAGCCAATTGTCCCGCTGCTTAAGTTGGCCGTCGCGAAATCCAGGGTGCCATTACCGTCGAGGTCGCCCACAGCAATAGCTCGTGGGCTGCCAGCAACCACCAGGGCTTGGTCGCCGCTAAAGTTGCCCAGGCCGTCGTTACGTCGTAAGCTCACTGAATTAGGAAAGCCGCCTGCCAGCAAATCGAGGTCCCCATCGCCGTCGACATCGCCTAGCGCTTCGAACACAGCAAAGGAGCCCAGGTTCACGAATCGGCTGCCGCCGAATGTGCCTTGCCCATCGTTGAACACCACAGTGACCGTGCTGCCCGTGTTGGCAGCCACCACATCCAGGTCACTGTCGCCATCCACATCACCCAGTAGCAAGCCCCCGGGCATTGTGGCAATACTCAGGCGCTGGCCAGTGCTGGCAAAGGAGCCCTGACCGGTGTTCAGGCGCACGTCGATGAGTCCATTGCGGCCGCTTGCCAGCAGGTCCAGGGTCCCATCGTTATTAACGTCACCCAGCACGACGGTCGAGGCGTTGAGGCTTACCGGCACGGCGGGGCCCTCGCTGAAACCAGCGCGGCCGTTGTTCAGCCGCACCCGCACGACTGTGCTGGGTATGGACCCACTGCTTGTCAACCCTTCAGTTACTAAATCCAAGTCTCCGTCGCCATCCACGTCCCCCACAGCGGTACCGCCTAGGCCCGCCGGTTCAAGGTTGCCGAAAGTGCCGCCATTGTTTAAACGCACCCCGCCACTGGTCACTAAATCCAGGTCGCCGTCGCTGTCCAAATCGCCCAGCAGGATTCGGCCCGCCCCGATACCAGGTATTTCCTGACCGCTAGTGAAAGTACCGTTTCCAACATTTAGGCGTACGCTGACGGTATTTTCGGGGCCAGTGCTGACCGAATTTACGGAGAGCAAGTCCAGGTCACCGTCGGCGTCTATATCGCCTACGGCGAGACTAAACGGGTTGCTCAACGGCACGTCGGGGTTGCTGCGGAATATGCCAGAACCAGGGGCAGTAGCCGTCGTGAACTGGAAAACGTAGGGGCGGGTCAAGCTCTGCTGATTACTGCTCTGCACGGCGGTAGTCACGGTCGTAGAAACCAACTCTCCCGGTTTGAAGGGCACCATGGGGCGCAAAGTGAGCGCGTTACCATTAACCGCGGTCGCACCTTGCTTATAGCCGCCAGCCTGCGAGCTGAATACAGCAAGCGCTGACCTAGTAGCAGAACTATTGCTCAATGCCTGGCTGAAGCCTACGGCCACATCCGTAGCAGAGGGGGCAGCCAGCGCATTGCGAGTCGGCGACCAACTGGTCGGCATAAACCCTTGGGCGCGCACGTTGCCGGCTGCGAGAAGAAAGGTGAGTAATAGTCCCGTGTACCCTCCGTAGTGTAAAGCGGCAGTAACAGACAAGCGAGTAATAAAAGGCATAGTGTTACTGAGAATGAAGGGTGGGCAAGTCAGTTACCAAAGAATAGAACTCTAAATATATAAAACTTTTTTTATTAAATAAATAATATTATATCTTAAAGATTTTTTATTTTAGCTTGGGTTGTGCTTGGGCAAGCGGACCCGCCCTTTGAGTATGCAGGTGAGATGGTCTAGCCTGAGCGGAAAGTTTAAGGATGTTATTTTGATTAACTAATCGGTAGGCTCAATAAGGCACGGTGGCTATTGCAGAAGTAGGTGGCTGGCCAGCGGTACCTTAGGCCTATGCAGGGCCATAAGCAGTTCACCGATAACGTGCTGCGCTTTCGTTTGTCGGAGCGCGTACCGAAGCAGAATCTCTACCACCGCCTAGCCGAGCTGCTCGACTGGGACTTTCTCTACCAGCAGACCCAGAGCCTCTAAAGCCATACAGGCCAGCCCTCGCTGGACCCGGTGGTCTTCTTTAAGCTGATGCTGGTCAGCCGCCTGGAAAACCTGGTCAGCGACCGGCGCCTCGTTGAGCACTGCAGCTTGCGGCTGGACATCCTATACTTTCTGGGCTATGAAGTCGACGAAGACCTACCCTGGCACTCTACCATCAGTCGTACCCGCCAGCTCTACCCAGTCGCCGTTTTTGAGCACCTGTTCGACCACGTGTTTGCTCAATGCGTAGCCGCCGACTTAGTGACCGGCCACACGCAAGCCGTGGACTCGGCCCCAGTCAAAGCCAACGCCTTGCTCGAGCGCTTATGCGAAAAGCAGTCCGCCGAAGCACCCGCCCCCCCGCTGCACGTGGCCGGCGAGCCCGTGCCAGCTGGCCTAGCTGCTCTGCCAGCGGCCCTGCTCTCCAGCCCGGCGCATGAGCTGCGGCGCGTGGCCACCACCTACGCCCGCTACCTGCGCAACAACAGCGGTCCCTTGGGTCGCGACCGGGCCCAGGCCCGTTTGCTGAGCAACAAAACGCACTACAGCCCCACCGACCCCAACGCCCGCATCTCGGTCAAGCCGGGCAAGGCGCGCGCCCTCAACTACCTGTGCAGCATGGCCGTGGACGAAGGCCACGGCCTCATCAGTCATATCCAAGCCGATTTCGCCGACCGCCGTGATAGCGTGTTGCTGGAAAGTATCGTTGCGCCGCTCCACCAGCGCCTGCTCACCCATGACTTGCCGGTGCGAGAGGTAGTAGCGGACACCAATTATTCGAATGGCGTAAACTACGCCCTGCTCGAAGCGCGGGGCATCACGCCTTGGATTCCCGTTTTCGGCAAATACAAGCCCGAAACGGAGGGCTTTACCTACGATGCGGGAGCGACTGCTTTACCTGCTTAGCTGGCAAGAAACTACCTTTCAAAGCGTTTGACAAGAATCAGGACGGTAGGTTGGGGAAAATATACCGGGCGACTAGCCGGGACTGCCGCTTGTGCCCGCGTAAGCCGACCTGCGCCCCCAAGGTCAAGAAGCGGCAAATCATCCGCACGGCCCCGGGCCCTCACCCGACAGCAGAGCCGACAGGGTCAACGCATGCGCCGGCTGCGGCAGCGCACGATTGAACCCGTGTTTAGCAGCTTACTCCAGCACTACGGCCTACGCCGGGTCAATACGCGAGGTCGCAGTGGCGCCCACAAAACGATGCTACTCACGGCCATTGCCTTCAATCTCAAAAAGCTGCTCAAGCACCAGCCTAAGAGAACTCTGCGCCTGGCCATGGCCCTGCCTAGGATGCCCCTAGAAGGGCAGTTTTTGCCCTATTGGCGGGAGCCTTACCGCCGGCAGTGTCCGCAGTAGGAACGAGTCAAGAGTTCTGCAACAGCCCCTGCACCTTACGGACCCGCTTGTTTAGCATCGGTGCAACCCTATTTCTAGCTCGCAAACACACTTGTTACGGACTTTCTGAGTCACTTGCCCTGCTCAGTACTTTCTGAGCCCTCTGAAGGCGCGCCTTGCTGAGCCACCTAGGTAAGTAGCTGAAAAGTCATGGCATGCTGGATTCATAATAGCCAGGAAAAAAGGCAATGATTGATTCAGCCCGCCGAGACTCTTCGTAGTAAGCTCCGATCCCCTGCTTATAACTTGTCCAGCCGGCCTCGTCTTGTGTCAACCCAGAGTCATCATGAAACAATGCCAGGGCCTTCTTTTTCGATAAGGGCAGCAGAGATACGCCATTTAACAGCACGCGGGCCGGCCGAGTGAACGCTAGTGCCGCACATATTTCCCCTTCCTGGTAGATGACAACAGGCCTAACGACGGGTAGTAATCGGTATCTTCAACTTCGGCACGTAAAAATTGTGTGGGCGTTTCGGCCAACTGTGCCCGTATTGCTGACCGGTTCATACCGAAGCGCAATGCATCCGCTCCGAGGTCAGGTGTAAGGGTAAAAGTCATGTCGCAAGATGGACTTTTAGAATACCGCTCCAACAAACGCTCCTTTTCGGATACCAGGAAGCTTCTTAATAGTTCAGGCCCTTATCTGGCAAAAAAGCGATACCTAAAACAGGTTTACCCAATCTAAAGTGACGTTTAGGCACTCCTAATGGCTTTTTGATACGCCACGCAAGTGGGCTGGCTGCCAAACGCGACTTTTGGACCAAACTTTTAACCAAGGCCCATAACTCATGGCAATCCATCTAGGCCCGTATTTTGGACCAACGGGGCGGCAAGTGAGTGTGGGGCGTGGAGGCCGACCACGCCCCCTAACGGATTAGGACCAGGCCAGTCGTTGGAAGTGCCCGTACCACAACGGCCCCGCAAGCCGCGAGATTCTGCGCCGTAGCGCCTACATTTCAGGCTCTCATCAACGTGCCTACCCGTGAACAGAAGAAATTTCCTTCAGTTTTCCGGCGCTGCGCTGGGCAGCCTAGTAACCTTAGCAGCTGTGGGCCCCGCGGCCGCCCCCGCCGAGACTGTGGAGCTGCCCACCCGCGTGCTCGTGCGGCTCGGTCCGGGGCCCCAGGCGCAGGCGCTGGTGGCTGCCGACGGCCGCCGTTCCTGGACCTACCGCGATGTGACGGTGCGCCTGGTGCCGCAGGCTGGCGGGGGCCTGGCCGTGGCCGTGCAGTCGCCCACCCTGCCCTTGCACGCCGTGGAGCTGCACTGGCGCTACGCCGTTCCGGCCGGGGCCACCGTGCTCGGCGACGCCTGGGAGCGCACCTACGGCGACGTGCACTTTCAGCCGCCCGCCCTGGCCCGCCCGCTGCCCTGGTACCTGGTGCAGCACGACCCGCGCAGCGGCCGCACGGCTTGCTTTGGGGTGCGTACGGGGGCCCGCACTTTTTGCCACTGGCAGGTGGGCAGCGGTCAGCTGCAGCTCACCCTCGATACGGAGAGCGGCGGGGTGGGCGTGCGGCTGGGGGCCCGCACGCTGGCCGCCGCCACGGTGCTGGCCACCACGAGCCGGCCGGGCGAAAACGCCTTCGCCACGGCCCACCGCTTTTGCGGCCTGATGAGCCCCGCCCCGCGGCTACCGCGCCAGCCCGTGTACGGCATCAACGACTGGTACTTTGCCTACGGCAACAACTCGGCCGACCTGATTTTGCAGCACACCCGGCTGCTGGCCGACCTCATGCCAGCCGGCGATAACCGCCCGTTTTCGGTCATTGACGCTGGCTGGGCGGCCTACGCGCCTGCCCTACCCAACGACGGCTCGTGGAACGACGACTTCTCGCGGCCTAATGCCAAGTTCCCCGACATGAGCAAGTTAGGAGCCGACATTCGGCAGCTAGGCATGCGGCCGGGGCTGTGGATGCGCCCGCTCTGCGCCCGCCACGACGCGCCGGCCAACCGGCTGCTACCCCGCATCGCGGGCCGTAACGACCCGCGCCGGCCCGTCCTCGACCCCACCATCCCCGAGAACCTGGCCGGTATCCAACGCAATTTTGCCACTTACCAAGCGTGGGGCTATGACCTGGTGAAGCACGACTTTAGCACCTATGACTTGCTGGGCCGCTGGGGCTTCGATATGAAGGAGCGCCTCACGCCCGCCGGCTGGCGCTTCCACGACGACACCCGCACCACGGCCGAGATTACGCTGGCCCTGTACCAGGCCATGCGCGACGCGGCGGGGCCTGCCTACCTCATCGGCTGCAACACCGTGGGCCACCTGGCGGCGGGCCTGTTTGAGCTGAGCCGCACCGGCGACGACACCAGCGGCCAGGAATGGGACCGCACCCGCAAAATGGGCGTCAACACGCTGGGTTTCCGGCTGGTGCAGCATAACCAGTTTTTTGCCGTTGATGGCGACTGCGTGGGCATCACGCCCAAGGTAGCCTGGGCCCAGAATGCGGAGTGGCTGCGCCTGCTGGCCGGCAGCGGGGCCCCGTTGTTCGTGTCGGCCCAGCCGGAGGCCATCGGTGCCCCCCAAAAAGCCGCCCTGACGGCCGCCCTCGCCCAAGCCGCCCGCCCAATGCCCGTGGGCGAGCCACTCGACTGGCTCACTACCTTATGCCCCACCCGGTGGCGGCTCGATGGCCAAACTACCACCTTCGACTGGAGCTAGCTGCCCGCCAGTAATGTACCCCTATGAACTGCTTGCTGCTCACCGTTTCCCTGCTGCTGCCGGCCGCTGGGGCCCTGGGCTCAACGTATTCCCTGCAGGACTAGTGGGCCCTGAGCAATGACAAAATCCTGGCCACCGCCGCCATCCAAAAGGCTGTTGATGCCTGCAACCAGGGCGGCGGCGGCACCGTGAAAGTACCGGCCGGCACGTACCTGGTGGGCACCATCACGCTGAAAACTAACGTCAATCTGCACCTTAGGCCTTGGTTAAAATTTTGGTATTGGGGTGGTCCAATAGAAACGGACAGTGAGCTAAGATATACTGATTTGAAAGTCGCGTTCAAATTGGTGCGGCGAGCGATAACCCAGCGCGGAGTGCCGACGGTCGAGATTAAAGTAGGTGTCGAGGTAGTGGGCGACCTCTAAACGGGCCTCTTTGAGGCTAGCAAAGGCGCCACCGTTCGGGAGCAATTCGGTTTTGAGTGTGCTCCAGCCCGCCTCGGCCTGGGCATTATCGTAGGGGGTACCCGGCCGGCTGTAGCTGGCCAGTGCCTGAGCTTGTTCGATGCGTGCCCGGCACGCTGAGCTGGTGTATTGGCTGCCCCGGTCGGCGTGGATAATCAGGCCAGGAGCTGGCTGGCGCAGCGTCAGCGCCTGCTCTAGGCCTGTCTAGGCCTGTGAGCACTAGCTCGGTGGGCATCTGCTGGTCGAGGTGCCAGCCGACTGCACGCCGCGAGCAGGTATCGCGCCAGGTGGCCAGAAAGCACCAGCGCCCGCCGACTAGCGGCAGGTAGGTGATATCCCCCCGACCCACACCTGATGGGGGGCCGTGGGCGCGGGCTGGTTAAGCAGCAAGTTTTCGGCCACGACCGCTTCGGGGGCGGCCACGGTGGTGCGCGGGCGTTGCGGCCGCGTACTCAGCGCCCGCAAGCCGCGGCGATTAGCCAGCTGCGCAGCGCATAGCGCCCGACAGCGTGCCCTTCCGCGCGTAATTCTGCCCGTAGGCGGCGGGTGCCATAGCGCTGGGCATGGCCAGAAATGGCGGCGGTGGCCGCAGGCTCCCAAGCGGGTGTTAGCCGCGCTGGCCGGCTCCGCCACTGCTAGTAGCTCGCCACACTGACCGCTAGCACGCGGCAGAGCCCCTGTACCGGCTCGGTAGCAGCAAGCTGCTCGATAAACTGGTAACGGCTCATAACTGAAGCGGTTGGGAGAGCCTGCGTCAAAAGCAGGCACTGGTCACGACTTTTTTTAACATATCGCGTTCCTGTTCCACGCGTTTGAGCTCGGCGCGCAGGCGTTTAATCTCTGCGCGCTCTGCGCTGGTAGGCACGGCCTCGGCTAACGCCTCGCGCTGCCAGCGGCCAAGCAAAGCGGGCGAGAGACCCTGGGCGCGAGCCACGTCGGTTTGCCGGGCCCCAGCGGCCACCTGGCGCACGCACGCGGCTTTAAAAGCCGGCGTGTATTTCTTGCGGGTCAGCGGCGAGCCGCTCGGAAGTGTTTTGTCAGCCATGAGCAGTGGAAGGAAGACTTGCCACTGGCTGTTTTTACTCGACCACCTCACCTTCACGTCTCTCTTCTGGTCGGTGTAGGTAGATTACTTCAAACGGCCTTAATATTTCTTCATAGAGAAGACTCGCGCACTACCAGCTGCGTGGCCAGCACCACCTGGCGCGGGGGTACATTGCCCTTGGTTTGCTCCAGAAATAAGAGCGCCGCCGTGCGCCCCATCTCAAATGTGGGATGCATGACGGAGGTCAGCATGGGCTCGACCACCGTGGCATGGTACTCGTCGGTGAAACCCACCAGTGCCACATCGGCCGGAATGCGCAAGCCCTGCCGCCGTATTTCCTTCATGGCGGCAAAAGCCGTGGTGTCGTTTACGCCAAAAATGGCATCGGGCGGCTCGGGCAGGGCTAGTAGCTGCTGGGTGGCCGCAGTGGCGCTTTCGGCGCTGAGGTCGGAGGACACGAGCAGTTGCGCATCGAAAGCCAGGCCCTCGGTGGCGAGGCCTTCGCGGTAGCCGGCCACCCGCTCGCGGCTGATGTTGAGCGCCGCCGGCCCGGCGATGTGCGCGATGCGCCGCCGGCCCTGCGCCACAAAGTGCCGGGTGATGCGGCAGGCGGCCGCCTGATTATCGACTACCACGGTGGGTACCTCCGTGGGGCGGCACACGCGGTCGAAGAACACGAGCGGCGTGCCGGCGGCCAGCAGCGGGTCGAAATGCGCGTAGGTGCGCGTTTCCTGCGACAAGCACATGATAATGCCCTCCACGCGCAATTGCAGCAGGTTGGCGAGGCACTCTTGCTCCTTCTCGAAGCTCTCGTAGCTGCACCGAATCACGATGTAGTAGCCGTGCTCGATGGCCACGCTCTCGATGCCGCTGATGATGGAGGCGAAGAAATGGGTAACCAGCGCCGGCACAATGACCCCAATGATGCGGGTGGCATTCTTGAGCAAGCCCATGGCCAGCGGGTTGGGGCTGTAGTGCAGCTCCTGGGCCAGCTGCTGCACCCGCTGGGTGAGTTCGGGGCCAATGTCGGGGTGGTTGCGCAGGGCCCGCGACACGGTGGAGATGGATACGTTGAGCGCCTGGGCTAGCGTCTTCAGCGAAACGGGACGTTTGCTCATGGCGAGTACTTCTAGGATAATAATAAGGTAATAATACAGGCTGCCCGGCGCAACTAAGCTGGGTGCAGTGCTCACTACGCGCGCCTACCTAGGTCCACTTACATACCTCCTCGATACGGGTCCAAAACTAACGCGCTGCTGGGTGGCACTTATTTTTTTCTCCGCAAAGCTTTGCGCAAAGCTTTGCGGAGAAAAACTTGCAATAACCTGATAAACAGTTGGTTTTACCCTATTAGCTTTGGCCACTGCAGGTCCTCACAGGACAATTAGTTTCTATCCAATCTACTTCTCCCACCCCATGCACTACCGCCAGGTCGGCCGTACCGATATGCACGTATCCCCCTTAAGCCTAGGGGCTTCGGCCCTGGGTGGGGTGTTTGAAGACATTGACCCAGCGCAGGGCATCCGCACCGTGCACGAAGCGGTGGCGCAGGGTGTCAATTTTATCGACGTGGCCCCGTACTACGGCTTTACCAAGGCCGAGGCCGTGCTGGGCCAGGCCCTGCGCACCCTGCCCAGGCCGCAGTATTTGCTCTCGACCAAAGTAGGCCGCTACGGCCACAACGGCGTAAAAACCTGGGATTACAGCGCCGCCCGCGTAGCCCAAAGCGTGGACGAGAGCCTGACCCGCCTGCATACCGACTACCTCGACCTGCTGAGCGTGCACGATGTGGAGTTTGCTGACCTAGAGCAGGTTATTCACGAAACTATTCCGGCCCTGCACGCCCTCAAGGCGGCTGGTAAGGTGCGCTACATCGGCATCACGGGCCTGCCGCTGGCCAAGCTGCACTACATCCTCGACCGGGTGCCGGCCGGCACCCTCGACACGGTGCTTTCCTTCTGCCACTACTGCCTCAATGACGATGCGCTGGCCGAGCACGTGGCCTACTTCGAAGAGCGCGGCGTGGGTGTTATCAATGCCGCGCCGCTGGCCATGGGGCTGCTTTCGGCCCAAGGGCCGCCGGCCTGGCATCCGGCCTCAGCCGCCCTCAAGAAGCACGCTCGGCGGGCCGCGGCCCACTGCGCCAGCCAGGGATATCCCATTGAGCAGCTGGCCATTCAGTTTGCGGTGAGCCACCTGGGGCTGGCCACTACCCTGGTGAGCGCTGCCTGCCCGCGCCTGATGCGCCAGAACATTGAATGGGCCGCCACGCCCCCCGACCCCGACCTGCTACGCGAGGTGCGCGCCCTGCTGCACCCCGTGCTGGGCGAAACCTGGGACAACTCCTGACGAAAGAATTAAAAATTATAAATGAAAAATTAAAGCCTTAAGTAGTTGGTAAGCAAATTTTTAATTCATCATTTTTAATTTTTAATTCCCTTATCCCCACCCATGGCCTACGCCGAAGATGCCCGCCCTACCCCCTTCAAACGATACTGCAAAGCCCTGCGCCTGCAAGCCGATACCGAGTTGCTGGCCGCCTATCGCCATCTGCACGCCCCTGGCAATGCCTGGCCCGAAATAACCCAGGGCATGCGCGAAGTCGGCATTCTGGACATGGAAATATACCTCATTGACAACCAGGCCTTCATGCTAATGGACACGGTGCCGGAGTTCGACCACGACCAGGCCATGCAGACGCTGGCCACCAAGCCCCGCCAAGCCGAATGGGAAGCCCTGGTCGCCCCGTTTCAGCAAACCACGCCCGACGCCACGGCCGCCGAAAAATGGCAGCTGCTCGAGCGCATCTACAAACTGGGCGCCTAGGCTGCCCCGACTGCTCTAGCCCGGCGGCCTCACGCTATTGGCTTTTCTCTACCCTTCTCTCTCCATCCCACCCGTGACCGCTGCCCGCACTACTACGTTTGCCGTTGGCCTGATAACCTGCCTGTTCTTCCTCTGGGGCTTCGCGCTGAATCTGAACCCGATTCTGATTCCGCACCTCAAGAAGGCCTGCCAGCTTACCGATGGCCAGTCGGCGCTCATCGATTCGGCCTCCTACCTAGCTTACTTTCTGCTGGCGCTGCCGGCCGGGCAGTTCATGAAGCGCTTCGGCTACAAGGGTGGTATGTTATTGGGTTTGGGGCTGTTTGCCACCGGCGCGCTGCTGTTTTATCCCGCGGCTGCGCTGCGCTCCTACGCCTTTTTTCTGGGGGCGCTGTTCGTCATCGCCTCCGGCCTCACGTTTTTGGAGACGGCCGCCAACCCCTACATCACCGGCCTGGGTAGCCCCGAGGGCGCTACCCAGCGGCTAAATTTTGCGCAGTCGTTCAATGGCCTGGCGGCCACGCTGGCGCCGCTGCTGGGCGGCATTTTCATCCTATCTGGCAAGAGCCCGAGTAGCGCGCAGCTGGCCGCGCTGTCGCCCGCCGCGCTCGCGGCCTACCTCGACCACGAGGCGGCGGCCGTGCAGGTGCCCTACCTGCTCATCGGGGGTTTCGTGCTGCTCATCGCCCTGCTGCTGTGGCGCACGCCCCTGCCCGCCCTGGCCGAGGAAGAAGTCGCTGCTACGGCCGATGGCGGCCTGTGGCAGCAAAAAAACCTGGTATTCGGGGTGCTGGCGCAGTTTTTCTACGTGGGGGCGCAGGTTTGCGTGAGCAGCTTTTTCATTCGGTTTGCCAGCAGCGTGGCGGGGATGGAGGAGAAATTGGCCGCCCAGTACCTGGCAGTGGCTTTGTTTGGGTTCATGGCCGGGCGTTTCCTGGGCACGGTGCTGATGCGCTTTGTACCGGCAGCGCGGCTGCTGGCCCTCTACAGCGTGCTCAATGTGGGCCTGCTGGTGCTGGCCACCACCCTGCACGGCACGGGGGCGGTATATGCGCTGCTGGGCGTCGAGTTCTTCATGTCCATCATGTTTCCGACCATCTTTTCGCTGGGCATTCGGGGGCTGGGCGCCCGCACCAAGGATGGCTCGGCGCTGCTGGTGATGGCCATTGCGGGCGGGGCCGTGCTGCCGGTGGTGATGGGCCATGTCTCCGACGCCAGCACCATCCAAACTGCCTACCTGGTACCCGCGCTTTGCTTTTTGGTGGTGCTGGGCTTCGCACTACGCAATAGTTCGGTGAAGCAGCTCACGCTCGTCACGGCCCACTAGTCTCGCTATTATCTCTCTAAAAAAAATAGCTTATAAACTATGAACACCCTCGTTTGCCTAGCCCCCGGCACCCTGGCCTACCAAGACCGTCCTGCCCCAACGCCCCGGCCGGGCGAGGCGCTGCTGCGCATCCGGCGGGTGGGCATCTGCGGCACCGATTTGCACGCTTACGAAGGCACGCAGCCGTTTTTTAGCTACCCTCGGGTGCTGGGCCACGAGCTAGCCGGCGAACTGGTGGACACGGGCGGGGCCGCCGGCTTTGCCGTGGGTGAGGCCGTGACCTTCATCCCGTACCTCCACTGCGGGCACTGCGTGGCCTGCCGCGCTGGCAAGCCCAATTGCTGCGTGCACATGCAGGTGTGCGGCGTGCACGTGGACGGTGGCATGACCGAGCTATTGGCCGTGCCGGCTAGCGCGCTGGTAGCCGGCCAGGGCCTGGGCTACGACGAGCTGGCCCTGGTAGAACCGCTGGCCATTGGGGCGCACGGCGTGCGGCGAGCCGCTGTGCAGCCCGGCGAGTGGGTGCTGGTGGTGGGCGCCGGCCCCATCGGGCTGGGCGTGATGGAGTTTGCCCGCATCGCGGGCGGCCAGGTCATTGCCCTGGATGTGAACGAGCAGCGGCTGGCTTTCTGCCGCGAACGGCTGGGCGTAACCCACACGATTAACGGACGCAACGTGGACGTGGCCGAAGCGCTACGCACCATCACCGATGGCGACATGCCCACGGTGGTTATCGACGCCACGGGTAGCCTAGGGGCTATCAACCAAGGCTTTGCCTACCTGGCCCACGGCGGGCGCTACGTGCTGGTGGGCTTGCAGAAGGGCGATATCAGCTTTTCGCACCCCGAGTTTCACAAGCGCGAGGCTACCCTGCTGAGCAGCCGCAACGCCACCCGCCAGGACTTCGAGCACGTGCTGGGCGCCATGCGCGCCGGGCAGGTGCAGCCCACTACCTACATCACGCACCGCGTGGCCTTCGGGCAGGTAAGCCAAGAGTTCGCCACCTGGCTTGACCCTGCCAGCGGGGTCATCAAGGCCATGATTGAGCTGCCCTAGGCCCCAGCGGCCCTGCTAATCACGCAGCCGCCCAACCGCTTGTACAAAACCGCGACCTAGGGCCGCCAGCTACTTCGCGCCCCTCTATCAAATCTATTTTCCCACTCAACCCCCTGCAAACCATGAAAGTACCGTTTTACTTCCTCCTGTTTGCTACGCGCCGGCCACTGGGCCTGGCGGTAGCTGGCCTAGGGCTGGCGCTGGCGCCGCTGGCCGCCCAGGCGCAGGCCGCCCGCACCGTGTCGGGCACCGTCACCGATAACACCGGCGCGGCGCTGCCCGGCGTGACCGTGCTCCAAAAGGGTACCACCAACGGCCAGAGCACCGGGGCCGATGGTAAGTTCAGCATCTCGCTGCCGGCGGGGCCGGCCACGCTGCAATTTTCGTTCGTGGGCTACGCCAGCCAGGAAGCACCCATCACTGACCAAACTACGCTGGCCGTGACCATGGGCGCATCGGCCAAGGGCCTCGACGAGGTGGTGGTAGTGGGCTACGGCACCCAAAAGAAGGTGAACCTGACCGGCGCGGTATCCACAATTTCGTCGGCCGACATTGATAACCGGCCCATTACGCAGGCGTCGCAGGCGCTGGCGGGCTTGGCGCCCGGCGTGCAGGTGCAGCAGTCCGGCGGCCGGCCGGGGGCCAATGGCGCGAACATCACGGTGCGGGGCATTGGCACATTTAATTCGGGCAGCGCGCCGCTGGTGTTGATTGACGGCATCGCGGGCTCGATTGACGACGTGGCGCCCGACAATATCGGCACCATCACGGTGCTCAAGGATGCGGCGTCGGCGGCCATTTATGGCAACCGGGCGGCCAACGGCGTTATCCTGATAACGACCAAGCGTGGGCAGGCCGGCAAGATGGACGTGAGCTACAACAACTACGTGGGCTGGGAGCGGGTGACCCGGCTGCCGCAGTTCGTGAACTCGGCCACCTACGCCCGCCTCACCGGCGCGTCGGCCCAGACCGTAGCCAACTACGAGGCCGGCACCGATACCGATAACTACGGCAATGTGAACCACCTGAGTGATTTGCTGCACTCGGGCTCGGGCTTCCAGCAGTACCACAACCTGAGCTTCGCGGGCGGCGAGAAGAATACCACCTACCTGTTTTCGGCCAGCTACCGCGGCCAGGATGGCATCACGGCCGAAACCAACAACAAGCGCTACGATTTTCAGGCCAACATCGACAGCAAGCTGCGCGATAATTTGACGCTGAAAACCAGCCTGCTCGGCTACTCCCAAATTCGCAACCAGCCGGTGTCCAACTCGGCGGGCATCGATGGCATCATCGGCTTTGCGGTACGCGAGCCCAATACCTATGCCGGCCGCAAGTCGGACGGCACCTACGGGCACCAGGATTTCTACTCGCCCGAGGCCTGGCTCGACGCCGATGGCTTCGATAATTTCCGGGCCAAGAACTTCTACGGCAACACGTCTCTCATCTATGAACCTATTAAGGGCCTGGCCTTTACCGGCACGGCGGGCTACCACTACTACACCAGCACCACGACTACGTACCGGCCCGACGTCTACCTCGACAAGAACACCTACGTGGGCCCCAACAACCTCTACAATGGCACGACCGATGGCCAGGAAGTGACGCTGATTGGCCTGGCGACCTACGCCAAGTCTATCAAGGACAACAACTTTAAGGTGCTGCTGGGCTACCAGCAGGAAGACCACCGCGACAACTCGTTTTCGGCCTACCGCGACCGCTTTCCCAACAACCTGCTCTACCAGCTCGACGCGGGCGCCAGCACCAACCAGCAGAACAGCGGCTCGGCCGGTGAGTACGCGTTCCGCTCGTATTTCGGGCGCCTCAGCTACAACTACAACGAGCGGTATTTGCTCGAAGTGAATGCCCGCTATGACGGCTCGTCGCGGTTTGCGTCGGGCAACCAGTACGGCTTTTTCCCGGCCGTGTCGGCGGGCTGGCGCTTGTCGGAAGAATCCTTTTTGAAGGACAAGACGACCTGGCTGGATGAGCTGAAAATCAGGGGTTCGTACGGTACGCTCGGCAACGCCAATGTTGGTACGAATGGTAATATTAACAACTACCCCTACCAGTACACCTACAGCACGGGCACGCGCTACAACTTCGGCGGCACCATTGCGCCGGGCGCGGCCGTTACTTCGGCAGCCAACGCCAACATCAAGTGGGAAACCACCACGTCGAGCGACATCGGCCTGGATTTCAGCGTCTGGAAAGGCAAGCTCAGCGGCTCGTTCGACGTGTACCAGCGCACCGCCAAGAACATCCTCTACCAAGTGCCCGTGTCGGGGGCGCTGGGCCTGGATGCGCCCATCGTGAACGCCGGCTCGATTCGCAACCGCGGCTTCGAGGCTAGCCTGACCTATAACGCCACCGCCGGCGCGTTCCGCCTGGCCGTGACGCCCAATTTCTCTTATAACCAGCAGCAGGTCATTCAGATAGCCGGCGATTTGCAGTCGGTGATTCCGACCTTCTTCGTGGGTCAGCCTCTCAATTCCATCTACGGCTACGTGGCCGACGGCCTCTTCACGAACACCGACGACGTGGCCAGCTACCCCGCGCAGCCCACTCCGGGCCAGCCGGGCACTATCCGCTTCAAGGACATCAGCGGCCCCAACGGCGTGCCCGATGGCAAAGTGGACGCTACCTACGACCGCACCATCATCGGCACCCGCAACCCCAAAACGTCCTACGGCCTCAACATCAACGCCGGCTACAAGGGCTTCGATTTGTCGATGCTGTTCCAGGGCCTGGGCGACTATACCGTGCAAATGTCTTCGTACCAGGCCTATGCCTACTACAACGGCGGCAACATTCAGCAGTGGCAGGTGGACAACGCCTGGACGCCTGAAAACCCCGACCCCAACGCCAAGTACCCGCGCATCACGAACCTGAGCCAGGGCAGCGCCAACGTGCAAACCAACTCGTTCTGGAACCGCTCGGGCACCTACCTGCGCTTCAAAAACCTGCAAATCGGCTACACCATCCCGGCCGGGCCGCTGGCCAAGCTGCACGTGAGCAAAGTGCGGGTGTTCGCGGGCGGCCAGAACCTCTTCAGCCTCAATAGCTTCTACCCCGGCTGGGACCCCGAAAACAGCCAGGGCACGGGCGACAACCCGAGCTTCTACCCGCTCACGGCCATCTACACCTTTGGCCTGAACATCAAGCTGTAACCGAAACTATCTCACTGAATTCCCACCCTCGCTATCGTCATGAAAAAGAATCAGATTTCGGTTAAAAGCCTGACCTCGGCCCTGGCCTGCGGGCTAGCCCTGCTGGGCACCGCCGGCTGCAAAAAAGACCTGCTCGACAAGCAGCCCCTCTCGTCCATCTCCGACGCTACTTTCTGGAAAACCGCCAACGACGCTACCCTGGCCCTGAACGGGGTGTACGACACCGGGGCGGGCTTCACGGGCTACAATTTCTGGGCCGGCACGTCGATGGTGAACCTCGACCTGATGGCCGGTAATGGGTCCGAGAAAGAGCTCATTCCCGACCAGTTTACCAACGGCACGCTGAGCTCGGCCTACAGCTACGTAGGGTCGTATTATTCGCAGGCTTACCGCCAGATTACGCGCTGCAATAACTTCCTCGACAACATCGACAAGGTGACGATGGATGCCACGCAGAAGGCCACTATGGTCAACGAAGTGCGTACCCTGCGGGCCTACAATTACTTCAACCTAGGGCTGTATTTCGGCGCCGTACCGCTCATCGAGCACGTGCTCACGGTAGACGAGGCCAACAGCATTGCCCGCACGCCCCAGGCCACGGTGTGGGCATTTTGCGAAACGGAATTGAAGGCCGCTGCGGCCGTGCTGCCGCCTTCGGTATCCGACGCCCAGCAGGGCCACATGACGGCCGCCAGCGCCCTGGCTATCCTGGGCCGCGTGCAGCTAGCCGAAAAGAAGTGGGCCGATGCCGCCACCAGCTACAAGACCATCATGGACTTTGGCTACTACACCATCGACCCGCGCTACCGCGAGCTATTTCTGAACGCGGGCGAGCTGAGCCACGAGGTTATCATGTCGCAGCAGTACATCCGCGACACCTACAACCAGGCGCTGCTGCAATACCTGACGCCCGAAACCTGGGGTGGCTGGCACCAGTACTCGCCTTTTAATGAGCTGGTTAAAACCTACGAATGCACCGACGGGCTGCCCATCACGCAGTCGCCGCTCTACGACAAAAACAACCCCTACGCCAACCGCGACCCGCGGCTCGACTTCACGGTCATGATTTCGGGGCGCACCACGTTCCGGGGCATCACGTACTCGGCCGTGCCCGGCACCACCCTGCCCGACCGCCTCAACCAGTACCCTGGCGTGTGGAGCGGCTACGCCATCTACAAGTTCTTGGAAGACGACCCAGCCGTGGCCACGACCTCAAACGACGGTAACAACATGCCCCTCATCCGCTACGCCGAGGTGCTGCTGGGTTACCTAGAGGCCCGGCTGGAATTGGGCGCCGGCGTTGACCGAGCGCTGCTCGATGCCACCATCAACAAGGTGCGGAGCCGGGCCGCCGTGCACATGCCCGCCGTGACGACTACCGACCCCACGGCCCTGCGCACCATCCTGCGCCGCGAGCGCCGCGTGGAGTTTGCCTTTGAGGGTATCCGCTACTTTGACTGCCTGCGCTGGGGTATCATCGGCGCCGAAAACAACCAGCAGTTCACGGGCATGAAGCTCACCAACACACCGGCCACCTACACCGCCTACCCCGTCGATGCGGACGGCTACTACATTTACAAGAAGCGCAATTTCATCGTCGGCCGAAACGAGCTGTGGCCCATCCCGCAGTCGGAGCGCGACTTGAACAAGAATCTGACGCAGAATCCGGGGTATTAAGCACGTAGCGCGGACTTTTAGTCCGCGAGTGTCAGGCAACAGCTTTACTCACTCGCGGACTAAAAGTCCGCGCTACTGCGCAATCACTCTCAATTTCTCTCCCCAACAATGAACCGCAGAACCCTCCTTAAAAACCTCGCCCTGGCCGCCCCCGCCGCCTGGCTGCCCAGCGTAGTCGCCGGCCTCAACTGGAGCCCGCTGGCCCCGGCCGCCTTCCAGCCCACCTGGGATTCCTTGGCCCAGTACCAGACGCCCGAGTGGTTTCGGGATGCCAAATTCGGCCTCTGGGCGCACTGGGGGCCGCAGTGCCAGCCCGAGCGCGGCGACTGGTACGCCCGCGGCATGTACCAGGAGGGCTCGGACCAGTACAAATACCACGTCGAGAAGTACGGCCACCCATCCAAGTTCGGCTTCAAGGACGTGATAAACGAGTGGAAGGCCGAGGAGTGGAACCCTGAGGAGCTGCTGGCTTTGTACAAGAAAGCCGGCGCCAAGTACTTCGTGTGTTTGGCTAATCACCACGACAACTTCGACCTCTTCGACAGCAGCCACCAGCCCTGGAACTCAACCCGCCTGGGCCCCAAAAAAGACCTGGTAGGCGGCTGGGCCAAAGCCGCCAAAAAGCAGGGTCTGCGCTTCGGCGTCAGCGTGCACGCCGCCCATACCTGGAGCTGGCTCGAAACCAGCCAGCGCGCCGACAAAGACGGCCCGCTGGCCGGCGTGCCCTACGATGGCAAAGTGACCACCGCCGACGGCCAGGGCAAATGGTGGCAGGGCTACGACCCGCAGGCCCTCTACGCCCAAAATCACCCCCTGAGCCAGAACAGCCAGGACAACGGCATGATACACCGGCAGTGGGACTGGGGCAACGGCGTGACGCCGCCCAGCAAGGAGTACTGCGAGAAGTTCTACAACCGCACCATCGAGCTGCTGGACAAGTACGAGCCCGACGTGGTGTATTTCGACGATACTGCCCTGCCGCTGTGGCCCGTGAACGATGCCGGCCTGCGCATCGCGGCGCACATGTACAACACTAGCACCCAGCGCCACGGCGGGCGCAACGAGGCCGTTATCCTGGGCAAAATCCTGACCCCGGCGCAGCGCAAGTGCATGGTCTGGGACATCGAGCGCGGCCAGAGCAACGAAATCGAGCCCCTGCCCTGGCAAACCGATACCTGCCTGGGCCAGTGGCACTACGACCGCCGCATCTACGACCAGCACGGCTACAAGAGCGCCCAAACCGTCATTCACACCCTCGTCGACGTGGTGAGCAAAAACGGCAACCTGCTCGTGAGCGTGCCCGTGCGCGGCAACGGCAGCATCGACGACCAGGAGCGCGCCATCGTGGAGGGCATCGCCGCCTGGATGCAGGCCAACGGCGAAAGCATCTACGGCACCCGGCCCTGGAAAATCTTTGGCGAAGGCCCAGCCCAGGCCGCCGCTGCCGCCCTCAGCGCCCAGGGCTTTAACGAAGGCAAGGGCAAGCCTTTCGGGGCCGAGGATATCCGCTACGTCACCAAGGGCAAAACACTATTTGCCACCGCCCTCGGGTGGCCCACGAGCGGCCGGCTGCTGCTCAAGTCGCTGGCCGCGGGTGGGCCGCACTACACGGGTAAGGTCAAGCAGGTGGAGTTGCTGGGCGCGCCGGGCAAGCTCAAGTTTGAGCACACCAAGGAGGGCTTGGCCGTGGTGCTGCCCGCCCAAAAGCCCAACGACATTGCCTACGCGCTCAAGATTATGTCGGTCTAGCGGGGTCAGTTCGAGCAGTTACTCTGCGTCCGTTTGCGCCGGGGCAAACTGGTTTCATAACCGGATAATTACTGTATGTTTTCTAACCGATTGAATCTTGCTTTTTTGCGTTTGCGGCGTGTCGGCTGGGCTAGTGTGCTGGCCCTGGGGCTGGCCGCGCCAGCGGCCGCCAGCACCCCGCCTAAACCCGAAAAGCCCAGCGCCTACTTATTCGTGTACTTCACCGGCAACGACAAAAAGGAGGAGGCCATTCGCTTTGCCCTCAGCCCCGATGGCTACCACTACACGGCGCTGAACGGCAACCGGCCGGTTATCAACTCGGCCGCCATCAGCCAAACCGGGGGCGTGCGCGACCCGCACATTTTGCGCGGTGCCGATGGCAAAACGTTCTTCATGGTGGCTACCGACATGGTGTCGGCCAAGGGCTGGGACTCGAATCGGGGCCTGGTGCTGCTGCGCTCCACGGACTTGCTCAACTGGACATCGAGCGCCGTGCATTTTCCCAAGCGCTACGCGGGCCAGGAAACGCTGAAGCGCGTGTGGGCCCCGCAAACCATCTACGACGCCCAGGCCAAGAAGTACCTGGTGTATTTCTCGTTGCAGTACGATAAGCAACCTGACAAAATCTACTACGCCTACGCCAACAAAAGCTTTACTGACCTGGAAGGCGAGCCTAAGCAGCTGTTTTTCAGCCCCACCAACGGCTCGTGCATTGATGGCGACATCGTGGCCAAAGGCGGCAAGTACTACCTATTCTTCAAAACCGAAGGCCAGGGCAACGGTATAAAAGTTGCGGTGTCGGATAAGCTCACCAGCGGCTACGTGCAGCGCGACCCCTACGTACAGCAAACCACCAGCCCGGTGGAGGGCGCGGGCACGTTTAAGCTCAATAATTCCGACGACTACATCCTGATGTACGACATGTACACCAGCGGCAAGTATCAATTTACCCGCACCCGCGACCTGGCGCACTTCGCGGTAGTGGACGGCGAGGTGAGTATGAATTTTCACCCGCGCCACGGTACCGTGCTGCCCATCACGGCCGGCGAGGCCACGCGCCTGGCCAACCGCTGGCTGGCTCCCGCCGACGTGCTGGCGATGACCCAAAACCCCGCCCTCCGGCCGCACAACACGGTGGTGGACAGCGCGGCAAGCAAGGTAGCCTTTCTGGTGCTGCCGGGCACCAACCGGCAGGCGTTTGACCTGCAGCTCAGCCACCCGTTCCTGCCCGTGTCGCCGAGCGGCGCGCAGAACTTCGCCCCAGGTCCCGTGACGTACACCGTGGGCCAGGGCGCGGCCCGGCGCCCGTACCAGGTGAGCGTGACCGAAACCCACAACCCCGCGCTGAACGGCTACTATGCCGACCCGGCCATCCTCTACGCCGAGAAAACGGGCAAATTCTACCTCTACCCCACCACCGACGGCTTCACGGGCTGGTCGGGCACGTATTTCAAGACTTTTTCGTCGCCGGACCTGGTGAACTGGAAGGATGAGGGGGTGATTCTGGATTTACCCAGGGACGTAGCGTGGGCGAAGAAGAGCGCCTGGGCCCCGTGCATTATCGAGCAAAAAACGGCCACTGGCTATCGTTACGCGTATTATTTCTGCGCGGGCGCCAAAATTGGGGTGGCCTTATCGGATAGCCCCACCGGGCCATTCCAGGACACCGGCCAGCCCCTGCTCGACAAGCTGCCGGAAGGCGTGAAAGGCGGCCAGCAGATAGACCCGGCCGTATTCAAAGACCCCAAAAGCGGCAAGACCTACCTCTACTGGGGCAATGGCTACTTGGCCGGCGCTGAGCTGAATGACGACCTGGTATCGCTGAAGCCCGGCACCACGCGGGTGCTAACGCCCGATGCCACCTTCCGCGAGGGCGGCCACGTGCTGTATCGCAACGGCACCTACTACTTTATGTGGAGCGAGGACGATACGCGCAGCCCCAACTACCAGGTGCGCTACGGCACAGCCGCCTCGCCGCTCGGACCCATCACGGTACCCGCCAACAACTTAGTCGTCAGTAAAAATGCCGCGGCGGGCATTTACGGCACGGGCCACAACTCGACCATCCAGGTGCCGGGCCGTGACGAGTGGTACCTGGTGTACCACCGTTTTACCTACCCCCAGGGCATCAAGATGGGCGACGAGGCTGGTTTTCACCGCGAGGTGTGCATCGACAAGCTGGAGTTTAATGCTGACGGCAGTATCCGGCCTGTAGTGCCTACCCACGCGGGCATCTCGCCGGTGCGGGTAAATAAGCCGCAGTAGCTGCGCCGTGCCTGGGCGAGCCGTGCCTGGTAATCAGCATGGGGCGTGCTTAAACTGCGCTTGTGGGCTTACTTACGAAAGTGAACCAACGGCCAGTAGAGCAAAAGGGGACCTAGCAGCGCCCAAAGGCACGTCTTGCTGGCTTTGGCCAGGTCTCCAAAGTATCTAATTCCATCTTATGCTTGCGGAAAAAACCTTCTATCTGCTTGATGTTGATGGCTGACTTATTTCAGAACAATGCGTTCTCCGCTAGCCCATTAGCTCCGGATTCCAGAAAAATAAGCTGGCGCAGTTGCCTTGGCTGACCATTCTCTCTGCTAAGTTCCTTTTCTTGTGAGCTGGCCCATTCTACCCGCGTACTTCAACCGCAATGTTCATAAAAGCTGGTCTCTCTTATTTGCTACTGCTGCTACCGTTGCTGCTCCGCGCCGAATCTAATTATCCTGCTTCTGCACGCCAAGCAGCGCAGCACAAGCCCCTGGCAACGCTGGGGTCGCCTGATAAAGCGCTGCGACTGCAGTTTTATTATGACCGCGCCGGCGCTATCACCTACACTTTTAGCGCGCAATCAAAAGTCTTGCTGGCAGACTCAAAACTAGGCTTGCAGCAACCTGGCGCCCCACCCGCGCCCACCGTTTCGCGCCGCGCGGTTGATGCCGTCTGGAAGCCAATTTGGGGGAAAAGGGCCGTTGTACCCGAGAAGTATAACGAGCTTACTTTTAACCTGAAAACGTATAAAATAATAGCGCGGGCTTACAACGAGGGCATCGCTTTTCGCTACGACTATCCCGCTGACAAGGCTGTTACTGAGCTAACCACTTTTGCTTTTGCCGGTAATTACACCGCCTGGTATTACAACGGCGAAAACCATAATCTTGGCCCCGAAAAATTAGCAGATTGCGACGGCAAGCGCATGCCAGTCATGACCATCAAAGTGGATGGTGGTATCTACCTGGCCCTGCACGAAGCAGATTTGGTGAGCGGAGAACCGCTGCTGCTCCAATCTAAGAAAGGGGAAAACCGCTTCACCATCGCGTCTCAGCCCACGACCGCTTGGAAGGTGGTAATGTATGGCAAGACAGCAGGGGACCTAGTCGATTCGCACCTGCTCGAATTGCTGAATCCGGCGCCCGCGAGCGGCCAAGACTTTTCCTGGGTTAAGCCGGGGGTTGCCCTCTGGGACTGGCGCATCAATGGCGCGCACACCGAAGGTTTTGCGTACGACATGTCGCTGCCTTCCTGGAAAAGAATGGTGGACTTTGCCGCAGCCAACCAGCTCCCTTACCTCGTGCTGGATGCCGATTGGTACGGGCCCGAATTTGGCAAAGAATCGGACCCGGTGAAGGGCGGCAAAGTGGCACAGGTGCACGAGATTATTGCCTACGGCAAGAGCAAAGGCGTTGGCATTTGGCTCTACCTCAATGATGTAGGCGGCCGCAACTACGCCCTAGACCAAACCTTGAAACGCTACCACGATTGGGGCGCGGCCGGAATCAAATACGGGTTTATGTCCGGTAATCCCACCGAGAAAAACCAACGCACGCGCATGATTACCGAGCTGTGCGCGCAGAATCGCCTGCTGTGTGATTTTCATGATGGGCCGACGCATCCCTACGGGCAACTGCGCACCTTCCCCAACGCCCTGACCCGCGAGTATTGCAAGGCCCAGCTCGACGGCCACCAGGTGGTGGAGCCCAAGACCTTTGTCACGTCGGTTTTTGTCAACATGGTGGCCGGCCCGCTCGATATGGGCAACGGCTTTGCGAGCCTCTCGCAGACCGGTAGAGTTGATAATTCCTCTCCGGTGCCCTCGACCCTGGCTGGTGAGGCGGCGCGCACGCTCATTGTATTTTCGGGCGCTACCATTATCCCCGACATCCCGGAGAACTATCAAAAACACCCAGAGCTACTAGCCTTTATCGCGGCGCAAAAAATGCCCTGGCTCGCTAGCAAAACGGTGCAAGGCGAGATTGGCGAGTACATCGTCATGGCCCGGCAGGCCCAGGATAAAACCTGGCTGCTTGGCGCCGCCACGAACGAACAAGCCCGCGAACTGGCTATTCCGCTCGCTTTCTTAGGTAAAGGGCGCTACACGGCCACCCTTATTCAGGATGGAGCCCAGGCCGACTACCGCACCCAGCAAGAAAGCTATACCACGGATAAAAAGCAAGTTAGCGCCACCGATATCATCCGGGTAAAGCTGGCTCCTGGAGGTGGTGCATGTCTAATTTTGAAGCAGGCAACTGACATCTGAATGCTTCTGCTTTAGCTTCCGGACAAGAGTGCTTGGCTCGTTGTACCTACTTCATATCTTATGGGTGTCGCACGAAAACCTGAACAGAAAACCCTACCAATAAATCTGGTTCTGCTAATCACCAACTCGCAGATGCTGTTATCCGCCTTTCTTTGCCTATCCCAAGAATTGCATTAAGAACTCTTGGTCCACTAGGGCGTGTGGACATTAGAGTAACCAGACGAAAGCAGCGGCGCAGTAGGCAAGGGCCAGGAAGGAGGCTGTTTTTTCGTAGCGGGTGGCCAGACGGCGGTACTGCTTGAGCCGATTGAAGAAGCGTTCGACTTTGTTGCGGTCGGCCTCAAGCAGGCCTTTCCTACCTTGTCGGACCAAGTGCTTGGTCAGCGCTTAGCCGAGTTGGTGCGCGAGCAACTAGTCGAAAAGACTGCGGTGGCAGACACCATCCCGCCACAAATTCGCTACACGCCCACACCCAAGGGGCGCGCCCTGCTGACTATTATCGATGCCCTGCAACACTGGGGTCAACAGGATTGGTCCAGCGACCAGCCGCGAGGGAAGCTGGCTTACCTATTACTGGGAATTACGCGAACGCCCGTCCCACTACGTCGTATAGCATAGTCGGATGTGAACGGCATTCATACGCCAATCTGCTAATAGACTCGTGGCCGATTTTTAAGCTGGGGTCATGAATTGACTCAGCTTTCACCTAGCAGCCTAAAGGTGCTGTTGCCAACGCATAGCTGTACCCGCTACGCCCTATTCGTAGTTACCCCTGCCTAAACTCAGGCGCATCACCCAGAAAATCATGGCCTCACTTCCGTCGGCCTTGGCTAGTCGGGCAAGGAATTATCACCTAACCAGTTATTTTTATGTTTGAACACACCAAGAAAGTTCGCTACGCCGTTGTGGCCGGTGGCCAGATTTCGCAGCAGGCGTTTATGCCCGGCATTGCGCGCACCAACAATTCCGAGCTCGCGGCGCTAGTGACGGGTGACCCAGTTAAGGCCGATGAGCTAGCCGACCAGTATAACATTAAGGCGTGGTCGTACGAGGAGTATGGCGCGTTGTTGGCCTCGGGCGAAATCGACGCCGTATACGTGGCTACCCCCAATGCGCTGCATACCCCCTTCGTAGTAGCCGCGCTGGAGGCTGGTATCCACGTGCTGCTGGAAAAGCCTATGGCCTCGAGCGTAGCGGAAGCTGAGCAAATCCTAGCAGCGCAGCAAAAAAGCGGGGCTAAGCTGATGATTGCCTACCGCCTGCACTATGAGCCCGGCAATGTCGAGCTATTTACGCGGGCCCAAAACGGAGACTTTGGCGAGTTGCGAGCCTTCTCCTCCGTTTTCGCCCAGAATGTGGCGGAAGCCAATTCGCGCGGCCACAATGGGTACTGGGGCGGGCCGGTGCCCGACATGGGCACCTATCCGCTCAATGCAGTCCGCAACTTCTTCGACGAGGAGCCCATCGCCGTGCACGCCGTCGGCACGAAAACGCCGGAGCGCGGCTTCAACTTTCACGATACGGTGGCCGTGACCCTGCGCTTCGCCAGTGAGCGCACCGCCCAGTTCACCGTTAGCTACGCGACAGCGTCGGCTGAGAGCTTTACCTTAATTGGCACCAAAGCCACAGTTTACGCCTCACCCTGCTTCATGTTTGGGCCCAAGGTGGGTATCTCCTATATTGAGAAAACCGAAGAGGGCAGTAAAACACACGAATTCAAACCTGTTGAGCAGTTTGGCAACGAAACCCAGTACTTTTCCGACTGCATCCTCCACGACCGTCATCCGGAAGCCGACGGCGAAGAAGGCCTGCTGGATGTGCGCGTGCTAGCTGCCGTCGAGCAGTCGTTAGCAAGCGGCGAAACGGTGTCGTTGCCCCCCGTGCAGCGCCGCCGCCGCGTGCAAGCCGACCAGGCCCTGGAGCTGAAGCCAGCGAAGGAACCTAGTGAAGACGATATGATTAGCATTATTCCGCAATCAGCGTAGCCACTACCTTTCTACTAGCGCCTTCCGCAAGTTGGTTCCTTACGAGCCGTTATTTCACCTTACATAAGGCTTCAGGGCTGCACTCATTGGCTATCGGCTTGTCGATGAACGAGACTGTTAGCTTCCATATCGTCTCTCCCTCTACCGAATAAGGTTTCTCCTCACACCTCATCGTAGAATAGGTTTGGCAGCAGCATGTTATTACGCCTTGAGGTGGGCTTTGCTTAAATGTTCTTACGTGTTAACTACAGCCAGCCCCGGCCTTCGCGAAGGCCGGGGCTGGCTGTAGTTAACACGCATCGTACCTGAGCGGTACTCTAAGTCGGATTGTCAAACTCAATGTTGATGAGTAACAATTGTGATACCTAAACTTATTGAGCTGGATTGGCATAAAATTTCATCCGATAAGAGAAGGTTATCAGTCCTTAAGAATCGAAAGCGCACCATTAAAATGCGGTGCCACTTCAGGCCCCACAATGGCTGTTCACCTGCTTCTCGTCAACGTGGTTGTCAGGGTCTACCACTGCTTGGCTTAGAAAGGCTAAACTCAACCCTGCTAACTTCAGACAACTTGGTTGCTTGCCGCACAGGTTTCCGACCATTGGGAGCGGCGTACCCTATCGTAAAGGATATTCGGCTGGGCACCCGCTTTACACAGCACGCACTGACCAACTAGTAGTTATCATTTAGCAGTCGCCCTTTTTGAAGCAACTCATGTCGCCGCGCGAATCCCTCAGCCAGTTTCACCAGCACTATTTGCGGGCGCATCTGCTGCAAGTGCCGCAGCCATTCAACGTCTTTCCCATCGCTACCGGGGTCAGTTAGCCGAGCCTGCCCTACGGCTGGCGCGATTTTTACCAAATCAGTCTCTATACGGCCGGTACTACGCAGCTGCAATACGCCGAGCACTCGCTCCGAATTGAGAGCCCCGCGCTGCTGCTTTACCATCCGCTCGCCCCCTATGCCTGCACGCCTATTAAGCCGCTGCACGGGTATTGTTGTCTGTTTACCACCGAGTTTCGGCCGACGCCAGGGCAGGGAGTACCGTGGGTAGACTCGCCCTTATTTCAGCTTGGTACCAGCCCCGTGTTTCTGCTCACCGACGAGCAGTGCGCGTTCCTGACCCAGCTTTTCCAGCAGATGCTGGCCGTGGTGGGCCTGGGCGGCCTGGGGCACATGGGCGTAAAATTCGGCGTCGCCTTCGGGGCCGAGGTGACCGTGCTCAGCACCTCCGAAGCCAAGCGCGAAGCTGCCAAGACGTTAGGCGCGCACCACTTTGTCGTCACCAAAAACGCCGCGGAAGTAGCGGCCGTGCAGGGGCAGTTTGATTTTATTTTGGATACGGTGGCGGCTGACCACGACATCAACCTGTACCTGCCCCTGCTGCGTACCAACGGCACCTACATCAACGTGGGCATGCCGCTGGCTCCCTTGCAGGTGCCCTCCTTTAGCCTAGCGAATGGCAACAAAACGGTGACCGGCTCGGGGGCCGGAGGCCTGCCCGAAACCCAGGAAATGCTGGATTTCTGCGCTGAGCACAACCTAGTGTCGGATATCGAATTGATTGCTATTAAAGATATTCACCCCGCTTTCGAGCGCATGCTGAAAGGCGACGTGCGCTATCGCTTTGTCATTGACATGGCTACGTTGTAAGGGCGGCGTGTCCTGGCAAGTTGAACTCTCAACTGGTAACGTGCGGCACGCGTTGCGCTTTCCCGAGGGGGGGCCGCTTGTTGCTCTTCTCGCAATGCAGTGGGTGAAAGCTAGCGCCATATCCTTTCTACGTGTCCTGCTGGTGGAGACTCTCGTTACAACAGGGCGAAAAAGTGCGTTACTCCATCTCTTCAACCTTACGAGTACCATTCTTACGCGCTAAACTGAACAGCCCCGACCTTTATCAAAAGGCCGGGGCTGTCTGTAGTTAACCCTTATCGTACTTAAAGTCCTCGGCGTCGGGTTGTCAAACTTAATGCTGATAAGGGGGTCTTATCAGTCCTTACCACGCTAGCCGAAGTAACGCACCCCTCTGCTTATCGCTACCTGTCTGAAGCTCGGTCGCTCTAATTTCTTACGCGATGCGTTAGCAATATGTACTGTTTTAACCCTCGCTTGAATCATGAGGCTCTAACTCAGAATGTTCTTACTTTATAAGGAAGCTGACAAAGAGGCTAACCTAGGTACGATTTGAGCGACTGCGAGCGCGACGTGTGTTTAAGGCGGCGAATGGCCTTCTCCTTTATCTGCCGTACCCGCTCGCGGGTCAAGCTAAATTGCTCGCCAATCTCTTCCAGCGTTTGCGCCGCGTGGCCATTCAGCCCGAAGTGGAGCGTAATGACGTCGGCCTCCCGCCGGGTCAGCGTCGAGAGCGCGCGCTGCACCTCCCGGCGCAATGAGTCGTGCAGCAAGCCCGCATCCGGCGTGGCTTGCCCCTCATCCTGCAGCACATCGAGTAAGCCGTTTTCTTCCCCATTTACGAAGGGCGCATCCATCGACACATGGCGGCCCGCAATTTTGAGCGTGTCCACCACCTCGGCGGTCGTTAGCTCCAGAAGCTCGGCAATCTCGTCGGGCGAGGGCTCACGCTCGAACTTCTGCTCCAGCTCCGCAAACGAGCGGCTGATTTTGTTGAGCGAGCCCACCCGGTTCAAGGGCAGACGCACGATGCGGCTCTGCTCAGCTAGGGCTTGCAAGATGCTCTGGCGAATCCACCACACGGCGTAGGAGATAAACTTGAAGCCCTTCGTTTCATCGAAGCGCTTGGCCGCTTTAATCAACCCTAGGTTGCCCTCGTTGATGAGGTCGCCCAGCGTCAGGCCCTGGTTCTGGTACTGCTTGGACACCGAGACCACGAAGCGCAGGTTGGCTTTAGTCAGTTTTTCCAGGGCCATCTGGTCGCCCTCGCGGATGCGCTGGGCCAGCTCTACTTCCTCGTCGATAGAGACCAGGCTCACTTTGCCAATCTCCTGCAAGTATTTATCCAGCGATTGGCTTTCGCGGTTGGTAATCTGCTTACTAATTTTTAACTGTCTCATTCGGGAACGGCGCTGCCTAAAGGAGGCAATAGTAAACTATAACTCCCAGAGCTGCGATTTGGTTCGACGGTCCCAGCGACGATGCCCCGCCGGAAGGGTCACGGCTGGAGCAAAAGCCTGACCGCCGTAAGTTTAGGTAGTCCATTATGAACGAATATTTTAAGGCACTATATGCGCTGAGACGGTTTGCCATTTAATACTACTTACGTAACGTTTATGAAACGCACGTGGCTGTTGCAGAACTCAGGTTCAGTTGCCACTCAATTAAGCGAGTACTCAGCAAGGAGGTGCTTCTCGCTCAGATAGGGCTCAAAGGAGCGCTTAAGCAGCCGTAGCGAGGCGGGCTGGAGGGCCAGGGCTAGGCTCACGACCCGCTTGGGCTGATGCTTGAGCAGTTCCTCGAGGTTGTAGGCAACCGCGCTGAGCAGCATGGCTTTGTGAGCGGCTGCTTGGCCTTTCGTGTTAGCTCGTCGCAGGCCGTAGTGCTGGAGGAGGCTGCCAAAAACGGGTTCTACCGTGCGTTGCCGAACCCGACGTATCTGCTGCCCCTGGCGCGTGCGCTGCCAGTACCACGCCCGTCGATAGGCCGCGTCGAAGGCCGAGCGAATCACCTGTTTAAACTGGCTGTGGGGACACAGCTCGCTTTGAGGGGGCACTGTTGGCAGTCTTTATAGGCGGCGCGATACTGCTTGACCCATTTTTCGTTCTCCGTCGTGCGAAAGGAGCGAAACGGGAGGAGCTTGTCAGCCCGGCAGCGGTACGCATCGGCCGCCGGCTCGTAGGTAAATCTCTCCACCGTGGGTTTATAAGGGCCAAAAACGGGAATCCAGGGTGGGAGGCCCCACTGCTCTAAAAAGGCGTAGTTGAAGCCGTTGGAGTAGCCTGTGTCGGCCACAAAATCCCGGAGCATTACCTCCTGGGCCCTGAGTCGGGCTTGCAGGCGCGGCACCAGGGTCGGTAAGTTAGGCAATCGCGACTATCGGCAAAATCAGCCTGGATATGGCTAATCACACCCGTGGCGGTGTCCACGGCCAGACTACAGAGGGAATTCAGCGCCCGCACTTTACCGGGTTTAACGGAGATGCGTGCTTCGGGGTCGCTGGGACTGTAATGCGTCCTATTACTTAATAATTGGGCTTTAGCATGGTGCGCGCCCAGCCCCCCAGGCGCGGCGTGGCGTTTGGCTTGACGCGCCGCGATACGCCGCAACTGCAACGCCGTCTTGGCCGTGGATAGCTCGGGTAGGACAGCCATTTCCTCGGTCACACGCAGGGGAGCGGCTGGCGCTTTTTCGCGTAAGCTATCGAGTGAGGCATTGGCTTTGACGGGAGCTGAATCTGCCGCTTGCGTATCCCCTGCGACGAGCCCAGCGGCCACACACTGGCCAAAACCTGGTCGAAGAGGTGCTCGAAGACGGTAACCGGATACAGCTGGCGGGTACGGCTGATAGTCGAGTGCCAGGGCAGGTCTTCGTCCACCTCATAGCCCAAGAAGTAGAGAATATCCAGCCGTAGGTTACAGTGCTCGACGAGGCGAAAATCACTGACCAGATTTTCCAGGCGGCTGACCAGCATCAGCTTGAAGAAGACGATGGGGTCTGGAGAGGGCTGGCTGGTGTGGCTGTAGAAGTGCTGGGTCTGCTGGTAGAGAAAGTCCCAGTCAAGTAGCTCGGCTAGCCGACGGTAGAGATTCCATTACAACCCTTAGGAAGCAGCCGGACCAGGAAACCACAGTTGAAACGCACTACCTGCCCCGGCCACGGAATGGACCTGAATGCTGCCCTGGTGCAACTGCATGATTTGCTTGGCCAGGCTCAACCCAATGCCGGAACCATTGGGGTGGGTGGTGAAAAAAGGGATAAAGATGCTGTCCAGCACGTCGGCGGGGATACCACTCCCGTTGTCTTTCACCTCGATAACCACCCGTTCCTGTTCATCGGGCCAGGCCAGCAGACTAATGCGAGGGTTAGGGGTTTGCGCAAGCGCCTGCGCTGCATTAAGCACGAGATTAATAAGCACTTGCTCCAGCAGGTGACCGTCGGCGTGCAGGGTAAGGTGGGCGGGCCGGACGCTAAGGGTGACCTCAATGCCTTGCGCAGCCAGTTGTTCCGCTAGTAGCTGCCGGGTGGCCTGGAGCAATTCCTGCACATAAAGGGTCGTACGCTGCGGCGAGGCCAGGGTGCTAAAGTCGCGGTACACTTGGGCGAAGCGCAGCAGCCCTTCACTGCGCTGCTGGATGATGCGAATGCCGGTGCCCACGTCGTCGAGCAACTCATCCGAAGCCTCCTGCTGCCGGGCGCGCTGCACGTGGCGGCCCAGTGAATCAGCCAGCGAAGCGATGGGGGCGACCGAGTTCATGATTTCGTGCGTCATCACCCGCAGCAATTGCTGCCAGGCGGCGGTCTCGGTATCGGCCAGGGCCTGGCTCACGTTCTTGAATGCGAGGAGGGTAAACGCTTCGCCGCGTAGCTTAAACTGCGTGGCCGACACGAGCAGTTGCACCGTTTGGGGACCTACCGTCAGCTTCACCACCACGGGCTGGCCGGGCACCGCCCGGCAGATGGCCTCGTAGAGAGCCGGCTGGCGGGCTTGCAGCGCCCGAATGTTTTTCAGGTACGGCAGATGCAGCGTCTGCTTAAACGCCTCGTTCACCCAGGCCACGGTGCCCGCCGCGTCGTAGGACACGATGCCGGTATCAAGCAGGGCCAAGATGGTTTGCAGGTACTGAAACTGCCCTTCCTGCTCGGCCCGCAGCTCCCGAAACGTGGTGTTAACTTGGTTGAAGGCCGCGTGCAAGGGCCGCAGTGACGCCGGGCCGGCCTGCGCCGGGTACTGCCGCGAAAAATCCCGGTACTTCAGGGCCAGGGTGAAGTCGGCCAGCGCCTGCTGGCCGCGCGTTAAATAGAGGGTTAGGTCCAGGACCAGCACTACCAGCAGCACTAGGGCCCCTAGGGCTAGCCCGTAGGCATGGTGCTGCGTGGCGTATCCGCCCGCGGCCAGCGTGGCTACCAGCAGTACTAATCGTCCCAGCAGGCGAGCATCCAGGCTATTAAATATCATGCTTTTCGAGCCGACGGTAGAGGGCGGTGCGGGTGAGGCCCAGTTCCTTGGCCGCTTTGGTGAGGTTGCCCTGGTGACGCTCAATGGCCTGCTGAATGGTATTTTTTTCTACTTCCAGCAACGGCAATGGATGCTCAGCCACATTTGCAGCTGGCGCTGCCGCCGCGGAAGCAACTGCCGATTCGGGATTCCGAAACGAGAAATCAGCCGGCAGCAGCATGGGGCCGGCCCCGAGGATAACGGCCCGCTCCACAGCATGTTGCAGTTCCCGCACGTTACCGGGCCAGGGGTGCTCCCGGAGCTTGCGCAGGGCCGCGGCACTGAATTCCGGCACGGGTTGCCGGTTGCGGGTCGCATACACCTGCGCGAAGTGCTGGGCCAGCAGCGGCACGTCGTCGTCCCGTTCGCGCAGGGGCGGCAGCGTGATTTCGACGGTGTTGAGGCGGTACATCAAGTCCTGGCGAAAAGCCCCACGGGCTACTAGGGCGTGCAACGGAGCGTTGGTGGCCGACAGCAGCCGGATATCCACCGGCACGGGGGTGTTGCTGCCTAAGGGCACCACCTGGCGGTTTTGCAGGGCCGTGAGCAGCTTGGCTTGCTGCGGCAGGCCAATGTTGCCAATCTCATCCAGAAACAACGTTCCGCCGGTGGCCGCCTCGAACCGGCCCATGCGGCTGGCCTGGGCATCCGTGAACGCGCCCTTGGTGTGCCCAAACAGCTCGCTTTCAAACAATCCTTCGCTGAGCGCGGCCACATCGGCGGCCACGAACGGCCGGGCGGCGCGGCGCGACTGCTCGTGCAGCGATTTGGCAACCAGCTCCTTGCCCGTGCCGTTCTCGCCCAATAGCAGCACGTTGGCTTCGGTTGGAGCAACCTTTTCAATAATAGCGCGCACTTCCTGCATGGCGACCGACTCTCCGAGCAGCGCGGTAGCCGCGGCCGGCCCGACTACTTTTTTCGGGGTACCCCCGCTTTTGCTGCCGGCTTTAGGTTGGAGAGCAGCGGCCAGTGTTTGCAGCAGCTGGTCGTTGTGCCAGGGCTTGAGCAGGAAGTCGGTGGCGCCGGCTTTAAGGGCGCGGACCGCCGTGCGCACGTCGCCATAAGCTGTAATTAGGATAACGGCCGTGGTGGGATTGTGCTCCCGGATGCGGCCCAGCCAATAGAAGCCTTCGTTGCCGGTGGCCTGGCCGCTGCGGTAATTCATATCGAGCAGCACGGCGTCGAAGTGCTGCTGGCGGAGCAGGGAGAGCAGCAGCTCCGGGTTGCGCTCCGTCACAACTTCCCGCACCTCACTTTTGAGCAGCAGCTTGAGGGCGAACAACACGTCGGGCTCGTCGTCTACCACCAGGATGCGGGCGTGCTTAAGATTCATGAAGAAGCGGCTTGGTAAAACGTAAAAGTCGGGGCTAGCAGGTACCCGCCCAATGCCGGCCACATAAACCGTGCAGGCCTTGGAAAAGACTGGGTCTCAGTTAGCCAGGCTGTTCTCGGCCTGGCAATAGATGCAAACTGTATCAGAACCGAACGGTCAACTGTATCAAAACCGGACGTTCGGCAACCACTAACTACCAGGCTTTCAAATCAGGCTATTGATTAGCAATACTTTGCAACAAAGGCACCGTTCTTGGCACCTCCGGTCAGTAGCTTTTTGCTATTGCCTACGCCGAATCGAATGGATGTCCTGATACCGAAGAGAAAGTGGTCGTTTGTTACTCGCTGGTGGTGGTTGGGGGCCCTGGTGCTAGCAGGCACGGGCGCGGCCGGCCTCTACTGGCCTAGGCCTGGCCAGCGGCTGCACGTGGCGGCCAGCCGGCTGACCATCAGCCCCGTCGTGCGGGGTAATTTTCAGGAATTTACGGCCATCGACGGGGTAGTGCAGCCCCTGCACACCGTGTACTTGGACGCGGCGGAGGCCGGTACGGTGCAGCAGGTATTAGTGGAAGAAGGCACGACCCTGACGGTGGGCCAGCCCCTGCTGCGGCTGACCAACCCCGACTTGCAGCTGGAAATGGTGAACCGCGAAACGGCCGTGTACGACTTGATGAACAACCTGCGCAATACCCGCACCCAACTGCTGCAAAACCGCATTCTGCGCCAGAATCAGCTGGCCGACATCGACTTCCAGCTGGCCGAGGCCCGGCGGGTGTTCGACACCAACCAGGTGCTGTACAGCCAGAAGGTGATTGCGCGGCAGGACTACTTGCAAAGCCAGAACGCCTACCGCTACCAGCGGCGCCGGCGGCAGCTGACGCAGCAGACCCTGCGCCAGGATTCGATGGCCATGCAGCAGCAGCTGGGCGCCATGCAGGAATCGGTGCAGCGCATGACCAGCAACCTGGCCCTGATGCGGCGCAAGATGGACGACCTGCTGCTGCGGGCCCCGGTGGGCGGGCGGCTCAGCTCGCTGGCGGCGGAAGTGGGCGAGGCTAAAACCCGGGGCCAGCGCCTGGGGCAGATTGATGCGCTGGCGGGCGTGAAACTGCACGCCGCGGTGGACGAGTTTTACATTGCCCGCATAGCGGCTGGTCAGGTGGGCGAAGTGGTGGTGGATGGCCAGGCGTATTCCTTGCGCGTGACCAAAATATTCGCTCAGGTGGCCAAAGGCCTGCAAATCGACCTGGCCTTTACCGGCACCCCGCCCCCGGGCCTGCGGCGGGGCCAGACCTTGCCCATCCGGCTGGCGCTGAGCACGAAGGCTCCGGCGGTGCTGCTGCCCAAAGGCGGCTTTTACCAGCAAACCGTGGGCAACTGGGCGTTCAAGCTGGGGGCCGACGGCACCCGGGCCCAGCGGGTGGCCATCCGGCTGGGCCGGCAGAACCCCGACTACTACGAGGTGCTGGCCGGCCTGCAACCCGGCGACCGAGTCGTAACCTCTAGCTACGAAGGCTACGCCGACCAGCAGGAGCTGGTGCTAGATAATGACCGCCCCTAGGTAACTAAAATTGACCCCTAAAGGATAAATCCATGATTAAGACCGAAAACCTGGAAAAGGTGTACCGCACCGAGGAGGTGCAAACCAAGGCGCTCAACCACGTCTCGCTGACGGTGGAGCAGGGGGAGTTTGTGGCCATCATGGGGCCCTCGGGCTGCGGCAAATCGACGCTGCTCAACCTGCTGGGCCTGCTCGACGAGCCCGACGGCGGTAGCCTGCAACTGCTGGGCACCGAAACCAGCCGCTACTCCGAGCGCCAACGGGCCGAGCTGCGCAAGCGCAGCCTGGGCTTCGTGTTTCAGAGTTTCAACCTGATTGACGAGCTAACGGTGTTTGAGAACGTGGAGCTGCCCCTGCGCTACCTCGGCGTGGGGGCCGCCGAGCGGCGACAGCGGGTGGAGCAGGTGTTGGAGAAAATGCAGCTCCTGCACCGGCGCAACCACTTTCCGCTGCAACTCTCGGGCGGGCAGCAGCAGCGCGTGGCCGTGGCCCGCGCCGTGGTGAACGCCCCGCCGCTGCTGCTGGCCGACGAGCCCACCGGCAACCTCGACTCGGCCAGCGGCCACGACGTGCTGGGCCTGCTGACCGAGCTGAACGAGGCAGGCACCACCGTGCTCATGGTCACGCACTCCGAGCACGACGCGCGGTACGCCCGGCGCGTCATCCGCCTGCTCGACGGGCAGGTGGTGCTGGAAAACAGCCGCAGCCAATTCTAACCGATTCCTCCTCCTTCGGCCATGCTTCCCTACCCCCTGCTGCTCCTCTACCGCAACTTTAAGCGGTTCAAAAGCACGTTCTTCATCAACCTGATTGGCCTCTCGACCGGCCTGGCCTGCGCGCTACTTATCTACCTGTGGATAAGCGACGAGCGCAGCTTCGACCGCTACCACGCCCTGGACGGCCGGCTCTACCAGGTGCTGGAAAACCGGCCCACGGCCGGCGGCATCGAGACCCAAACCGGTACCATACCGCTGCTGGCCGAGGCCCTGCGGCAGGAAATGCCGGAGATTGAATTCGTGGCCACCACCACGCCGGTCCCGTTCTTCCCCGCGTTCACGCTGGTGGCGGGCGGCCAGCACCTCACCGCCGTCGCCAAATACGCGGACCCGGCCTTCTTCCAGCTGTTTTCCTACCCCCTCCTGGTAGGTACCCCCGCCACGGTACTGCGGAATAAAGACGCCATTGTACTCTCCGAGGCCCTGGCAACTAAGCTCTTTCGGTCGCCGCAGAACAGCCTAGGCAAAGCCGTGGAATGGCAAATGGCCGACCGAAAACAGACCTGCCTGGTGGCCGGGGTGTTTGCCGGGGTGCCCCGCAACTCGTCGGAGCAATTTGACTGTGTGCTGCCGTTTGCCTCGTTCAAGGACCAGATGCAGATGAGCGAGACCATCAAGTGGGACGACGACGGCCCCTTCAGTACCTACCTAGCTCTGAAGGAGGATGCCGACCCCGCGCAGTTTCAAGCCAAGCTGGCGGGTTTGTTGAAAACCAAAAGCGCCCAGGCCCAGGCCCAGGGGCGCACGCTGTTTGTGCGGCCGTTCGCGGCGGCGTACCTGCACGGCACCTACGAAAACGGCGTCGCCACCGGGGGGCGCATTGCCTATGTGCGGCTCTTCGCCCTGATTGCCGGGCTCATTCTGGTGATTGCCAGCATCAATTTCATGAACCTGTTCACCGCCAAGGCCTCGCGGCGGGTCAAGGAAGTGGGCATTCGCAAGGCCCTGGGGGCGAGCCGCGCCGCGCTGGTGGGGCAGTACCTGACGGAGTCCGTGGTGATGGCCTTGCTGGCCCTGGTCGTGGCCGTGGGGCTGGTACAGCTCGTGCTGCCGCAGTTCAGCGAGTTGACAGGCAAGCCGCTGGCCTTGCGTTGGGAGTGGCCGCTGGTGGGGGCCAGCCTGGCCCTGGCCCTGGGTACAGGGCTGCTGGCGGGCAGTTACCCCGCGTTCTACCTGTCGGGTTTTCAGCCGGCGGCCGTGCTAAAAGGCACGCTGCCGACCCGGGCCGGCGACGTGTGGACGCGGCAGGGCCTGGTCGTGCTGCAATTTACGCTCTCGGTGCTCTTCATCGTGGCCGTGGTGGTCGTCAACGCGCAGCTGGCGTTTGTGCAGCGCCAGCCGCTGGGCTACAACAAAGCCCACGTGCTCCGCTTTGATACGGGCGGCAAGGCGGCGCGTGAACAGGCGACTTTTCTGAGCGAGGTGAAGAAATTGCCCGGCGTCGTGCAGGCGTCCAGCGTCTTGGGCGGCTTCCTGGGGGGGCGCCACATCGAGGAGATAAGCTGGCAGGGGAAGCGCCTGCCCGTCGGGACGATGCTGGTCAACTATGACCTGGTGGAAACGATGGGTATGCACCTGGTAGCCGGCCGCAGTTTTTCGCGGCAGTTCCGCGCCGACAGTGCCGCCATCCTCGTCAACCAGGCCCTGGTGGCCGGCCTGGGGATGCCGGACCCCGTGGGCCAACGACTCGACGGGGCCCGCATTGTGGGCGTGGTCCGCGACTTCCACTACGAGTCCCTGCACGAAAAAATCAAACCCCTTCGCCTCCAACTCGACCCCCAGATTAACACGGTGCTAGTGAAGCTCCAGCCCAACGCGGAGCAGGCCACGCTTGCGCGGCTTCAGCAACTGTATGCCGCCTACAACCCCGGCTTTACGCTCGACTACACGTTTCTGGATGCTGACTACCAGGCCCAGTACGTGGCCGAGCGGCGGGTGGCGGTGCTCGCCCGCTACTTCGCCGGACTAGCCATTCTCATCTCCGCCCTAGGTCTGCTGGGGCTAGCCGCCTTCACCGCCGAGCGGCGGCGCAAAGAAATTGGCATCCGCAAGGCCTTGGGTGCGAGCGAGCTAGGCATTGTGTGGCTGTTAACCAGCAGCCTGACCTGGCTAGTCGTTGTGGCCATCGTATTGGCGCTGCCGCTGAGCTACCTGCTCCTGCAGCGGTGGCTGGAAGGCTTCGCTTACCGCGTGGCGTGGCAGTGGTGGTACTTCGCGGCGGCCGGGATGGGGGCCCTGCTCATTGCCTGGCTCACGGTAAGCGTGCAGGCTTGGCGCGCCGCCCGCCGCAACCCCGTGCTGAGCCTGCGGGCCGAGTGATGATAGGCAAATAAGCTGGCCGCGCCCATTCGCTAAAAGGCAGGGAGCTACCCTCGTAAATTGGGAAATGTCGTTCAACGAAAGCGCCTACCCGTTCTTTCTGTTCCTGCTCTTTGCTACCTCAAAAAGCACCACGCTAGTCGCGCCCCTGTAGGAGAGTAAAAATCTACACGTATTCCAAAATTGCGGTCACAACACGTATCATGTAGTTGAACAAAAGGAGGAATAGCTACTAGCATCAGCTTAATAGTTATTCCTCCTTTTGTTTAATTCCTGGCGGCAAGTAATAACTGACCCCAGTTATTTCCAGCGCGAAGCGACCTTAAATAGCGGAAGTCCCACCATCGACGGCCAGCTCTACCCCATTCACGTAGCTCGAGTCGTCGGAAGCTAAGAACAGCGCCACCGTCGCAATCTCTTGCGGGCGGCCCATCTTGCCCCGCGGAATCAGCGCTTCAAATTGCCGCTTCGTTTCGGCGTCAAACACCTGGTCTTGAATCGGGGTTGCAATCTGCCCCGGGCTCAGCACGTTCACCCGGATGTTCCGGTCCTTTAGTTCGTTGAGCCAGGTGCGGGCGAAGGAGCGCAATGCCGCCTTGCTCGCCGAATACACACTATAGGTCGGCCAGCCTTTGACCGAGGCAATCGAACTGTTCAGGATGATGGAGCCGCCTTCGTTAAACAGGGGCAAAGCCTTCTGGACCGTGAAAAGCGTGCCCCGCGTGTTGACATCGAAAATGGCGTCGAACTGCTCGGGGGTTATCTCACCGAGCTTGCGCGCCTCTCCCGCCACGCCGGCGCTGGCAAACAGCACATCGAGGCGGCCCTTTTCCCGCTTGACCGTCTCGAACAGGCGGTCTAGGTCGTCGAGGTTGGCCGCGTCACCCTGCACGCCGGTGACGTTGCGGCCGATGGTGCGCACGGCTTCGTCCAGCCGCGCCTGCTGGCGGCCCGTGATGAAGACGTAAGCGCCTTCTTCCACAAATAATTGGGCGGTGGCCAAGGCCATGCCCGAAGTGCCGCCCGTAATGACGGCTACTTTTCCGGTGAGCTTTCCCATAGTAGGAGGTAAATGGAGGAGTGATTGTCCAGTGGATAGCGTGCGTGCGCAAAGAGACGGTAGAGGCGAACTGACGCGCCATCCATGCTGGTTACTTAAAGCAACTATCTACTGTTACTTTTTGTTACTATAAGTAATCATTTTTCTCCGCAAACTGGTTACCTACTCGTACCTATTCCTTTCTTACCGACTCTGCTCTCATGCGTGACGCCGCTTTTCGCACCTCTACCTGCTCGATGACCCGCACCATGAGCGTGCTGAATAGCAAGTGGAAACCTATTATTATCGTGATGCTCACCGAGCGGCGGCGCTTTGGCCAGCTCGCGCAGTTCATGCCCCTCATCTCGCGCAAGGTGCTTGCCGAGCAACTCAAAGAATTGGAGGAGGACGGCCTCATTTGCCGCGAGGCCTTTGCCGAGATACCGCCCCGGGTGGAGTACTCGCTCACGGCGCATGGGCAGGCCTTGCTCCCTATCCTAGACCAGCTCTGCGCCTGGCACAGCGCGGCGCCCGCTACGCAGGCAGCTGAGGCAACCTAACCAAAGGAGTAGTGCTTTCAGAAAGGAAATAGGTTGAGAATTCCATTGGCCCCGAAAAGTGCGCTTTGTTGCGGCCCCTCTCCTACCCCAATGAGTTCATGCAAGAAGCCCTCCTCTTACTGATTTAGGAACTGGGTGCTGAAAGCTTTGGCAGGCTAGCCTTGTGATTCACCCTTTATAAGCCGGGTACTGCCTCAACCTGTTTCCACCTGATTCGCTCGCTACCGCGTACGCCGGCAAGTGTACCGTCTGGGCAGCTCTGACTCCGCCAGCGGGTGCTATTCCCCGCAGGCTATTGCTCAACATTATACTTGCGCAAATACGCCCGTACTTTCCGGCCTGATTCTTTTAAATCTTCGTCCTTCCAGGGACCGGTGGAACTGGCTGTTTTTTGGAGAATGGAGCAAGTTTCGTCCTTGTCCGATACCGACCAGGTAATCCAGCTCAGGCCCCGCGCTTCCAGCCAGTCGATGTAGTCTTGCCAGGCCGCGTAGTCGAGCGGACCATCGCCGGTTGCGGCCATGCCGGCCGACTCAGAAACGAAGATGGGCAGCCCGCTTTTCAGCGCTTCGTCGGTGCGGTCGCGCAAGGCCTTCTGGTGGGTGGCCGCGTAGAAGTGCATGGTGTACATTAGGTTCTGCTGGCCCCGGATGGGGTCGGCGGCGGGCAGGTGCACGTCCTGGTCCCAGTGCGGGGAGCCCACCAGAATGATGTTGTCGGGGTCGTTTTGCCGAATCGTTCGGATGATTTCCTCGGCGTAACTCTTTACCTCACTCCAACTTTCCTGGTCGGGCTCGTTGAAGAGCTCGTAAATGACGTGGGGCTGGTGGCCGTATTTCTTGGACACTTCGGCAAAAAAGACTTTGGCTTCGGCCAGATTGATGTTGTGGCTGTGCCAATCGATGATGACGTAGATGTCCGCCTTGATGGCGCCCTCCACGACGGCGTACAGTTTCTGCTTCGAGAAAGTCGGGTCTTTCTGGTAGCAGCGTTCGCCGACCTCAATACCCATGGCTGCGCGCACCACCGTGCAGTGAAAGTCGTCTTTGAGCCACGCTACGCTTTGCGCATTGTAGAAGCGGGGCCACAAGCTGTGCCAGCCGTAGCTCAGGCCCCGCAGCATCAGCTTCTGGCCGTTTTGGTCGACCAGTTGCGTACCCTTAACGCGGAGCTGCCCATGGGTGCTGACAAATTTGGCTGGGCGAGCGGCTGGCTTACTGGGGACCGCCAGCTGCGTAGCAGTCAGGGATAATGGAGGGGTACCTAGGGGAAGCAGCGCGCCCAACAAGGAGAAGGCGAAGAGGTAGTGAAAGCCAGGCATACGGGCTGGAGGTTAAAGTCAGAGGAGGTGCTCAACTGTCGAAGCCAAAGGGGGCCGGCTAACAGAGGAAGGGGCTGTTTTGGCAAAGAAACTTCCCATTCCGTCATTAGATTCCGAAAAGTTGTTAGACCCCGTTAGTGGAAACCCTACTTTTAGAGCCTACTATTCATCTATATCCACCCTCCAAAATAGGCCGTTTACTAAATGACTATAGGGGATGCCTTTAGCCAAAACCACTTCTTTTCGAAAGGTCGTTCTCTCAGGCCCGCCTGTTTTACCTACTACCGCGCCTCCACCCAAAGGCAAGGTAACTGCGGCCTCGGGCTCGAAACCCAACAAACGGCGGTAGTCAGCTTCCTCAAAGGGGACCAGCCGCAGGGCGAATATGTCGAGGTGGAGAGTGGTAAAAAGAATCAGCGACCTCAACTACTCGCTGCTACAGCCGCGGCGCGCGGCGGGTGGAGTGCTGCTCATTGCCAAGCTCGACCGCCTTTCCCGCAACGCGAGTTTCATCCTAACGCTGCGCGACTCGGGCGTGGACTTCGTCTGTTGCGACATGCCCGATGCGAACACCCTTACCGTGGGCCTCTTCGCGGTGGTCGGTGGCCCCAAACGCGTAGCTTCCGACGCGCTTATCCCATGCAACGGCGGCACGTTCACACCTGTTTTTTCATTCGCCCACGGGCTTCTTCCTACGGTTCAGGTTACCGTGCCAAGGCGCCGCTGAGGGAATAAAATGTGCGTAAGCTTGTGGAACACAACGCCCCCGTTGTGCTTTTTCGCGCCGCCCGCTTTCGCATGAACCCGTCCGCTAACAGCCCCACCGAGCGGCCCGGCCACCGCTCGCCGCCTGGCCCCGCACACAACCCGTCTGCCCCCGACTACTACCACGCCCTCTTCAATAGCACGGACCAGGGCTTCTGCGTGCTGGAGTTGCAGTTCGACGCCACCGGGCAGACCGTGGTGGATTGCATCTACCGGCAGGCGAACCCGGTATTTTCTCAGCAGTCGGGCATTCCGATGGACGTAGTCGGCCGAAGCGCCCTGGAAGTGATGCCCGACCTGGAGCACTTCTGGTTCGACACCTACGGCCGGGTGGCGCGCACCGGCGAATCGGAACGCCTGGAGCAGTACGTGCCGCCGGTGGGCCGCTGGTTCGACGTGCACACCTTCCGGGTCGGGGGGCCGGGCAGCCGCGAGGTCGGCGTGCTCTTCCACGACGTCACGGCCCGCAAGCAGGCCGCCGCCACCGACGCCTTCCGCCTGCGGCTGGCCGACGCGCTAGGCCCGCTGAGCGACCCGGTGGCCATCCAGGAAGCGGTGACGCGCCTGGCCCAGCAGCACTTCGCCGCCGACCGCTGCTATTACGTCGAAATCGAGGGCGGCCTGGGCATTATCCGGCGCGACGCCGCCGCCGATGGACTGCCCTCGCTGGCCGGCACCTACCCGTACGCCGACTTTGCCCTGCTGCAAGCCGTCTTTCAAGCCGGCCGGCCGTTCAGCGTACGCGATGTGCGCCAGGACGCGTCGGTGGACGAGACCCTGCGCCAGCTCTGCGTGCAGCTACAGCTGATTTCGTACCTCGACGTGCCCATCCTCAAAAACGGGCAGCCGGCCGGGGTGCTGTGCCTAGTGCAGAGCCAGCCCCGCGACTGGACCGCCGCCGAGCTTACCCTGGCCGCCGAAGTAGCCGAGCGCACCTGGGCCGCCGTGGAGCGCGCCCACGCCGAAGCGTCCCTGACGCAGTCGGAAGCGAAGTACCGCTCCTTGTTTGACTCCATCGACGAGGGCTTCGCGACCCTAGAAGTGCTGTTTGACGCGGCGGGCCAGGCCACTGACTACCGCATTCTGGACATGAACTCTGCCTACGAGAAAGCAATGGGTATGCCGCGTACCGCGGTGGGCCAGCGGGTGCGGGAGCTAGTGCCCGAGGCGGAGGAGGCCATGCTGCGGCGCTACGGCGAGGTGGCGCTCACCGGCGAGCCCGTCCGCTTCGAGCAGCACGTGGCCGCGCTGGGCCGCTGGTTCGACGTGTTCAGCTCCCGAATGGGCGGCGCCGGCAGCCGCACCGTGGCCTGCGTCTTTACCGACATCACCGCCCGCAAGCAGCAGGCGCAGCAGCAAGCATTCCTGCTCCGGTTTTCCGATGCCTTACGGGCGGAAACGAGTGCCACCAGCGTGGTGTACCAGGCGCTCGGTATGCTCTGTGAGCAGTTGCGGCTCGACCGCTGCTACGTCGGCATTTACGACCTGGCGGGGGACCGCGGCATTTTCCCCCACCAAGTGGGAAACGACCGGATACCGCCCCTGCCCGCCGAGGTTCGCTTGTCCGATTTTCCCGACGCCCTGCGGGTCGCCCACGACCAGACGTTGCGCATCGACGACCTGGCCCAAACCGAAGGCCTTTCCGACACGGACCGGCAAAACCTGGGGGCCCTAGGTATGCGGGCCCTCGTGGCCGCTTCGCTGCGCCGCGGTGCCGACGGGCCGCAGTGGTCCATTGTCGCCTTGTCGGCGGACGTGCGGCACTGGACGCCGGGCGAGGTGGCCCTGCTCGAAGAAGCCACCGAGCGCACCTGGGCCGCGGTGCAGCGGGCACAGGCCGAAGAGGCTCGGCGCCAGTCGGAGGAGGAATTCCGCCTGCTGGTCACGACCACCTCCGACACGGTGTACCGCATGAGCGCCGACTGCACGCAGCTGGAGCAGCTCCTCGGCAAAGACTTTCTGGCCGATACGCTGAGTCCCTCCCGCACCTGGACGACTCAGTACATCCCGGACGAGGACCAGCCGCGGGTGCAGGCCGCCATCGCCGACGCCATCGCCCGCAAAGGCCCGCTGGAACTGGAACACCGCGTGCAGCAGGCCGACGGCACCGTGGGCTGGGCGCATTCGCGGGCCGTGCCCGTGCTCGACGCGCAGGGCGAAGTGACGGGCTGGCTGGGCGCGGCCACCAACATCACGGCCAGCAAGCAGGCCGAGGAGGCGCTGCGCGAATCGGAAGCGCGGTTTCGCGCCGTGGCCAACCTGGTGCCCGACTTGCTCTGGCGCAGCACCCCCGACAGCGACACCACCTGGTACAACCAGCGGTGGTATGAATACACGGGCCAGACGCCCGCTGAAGCCGCCCGCTACGGCTGGACGAACGCCATTCACCCCGCTGACCGGGCCGCCTCGAGCCACCGCTACCACACGGCCGTGGGCAGCGGCCAGGCGCTGCGGCAAGAGCACCGCATTCGCTCGGCGCAGGGCGAGTACCGCTGGTTTCAGGTGCAGGCCCTTCCCCTGCGCAACGAGCACGGCACGGTCACGGCCTGGTACGGGGCCGCGACGGACATCCACGCCCGCAAGCTGGCCGAGGAGGACTTGCGCCACGCCGAAGAAAGCCACCGCGCCGAGCTAGAGCAGCAGGTGGCTGCGCGCACCCAAGAGCTGCGGGAAAGCCGCGACCTGCTGCACGGCATCGCCGAGTCACAATCGGCTTCCATCAGCGCCTTTAAAGCCGTTCGTGACGAGCACGGCCGCGTCGTGGACCTAGAATACGTCTTCGTCAACACCCCCACCCAGCAGATTGCGGGCGGGCGGCCGCTGGTGGGCCGGCGCTACCTAGAAGAGTTTCCGGAAGCAGAAAACGCCGGCTTTCTAGATTCCTTCCGCCGCGTGATTGAAACCGGGGTCGGCGAGGACCGGGAGTTGCCGTACCACGACGACAAACTCACGGTCTGGTTTCGCAGCAACGCCACCAAGCTGGACGACGGCGTGCTGGTGGTGGGCGAAGACGTCACCCCCCGCAAGCAGGCCGAGCAGGAGCGCCTGAAAACTTTACGCCTGCTGGAGCAAGCCGAAGCCGTGGCCGGCCTGGGCAGTTGGGACTACGACCGGCTGAGCCAGGAAGTCCGGTGGTCGGAGGGCATGTACCGGCTGTTCGGGTTGCCGGTGGGGCAGCCGGTCCGCCCCGACATCTACCTGCAGTTCGTCGTGGACGAAGACCGGGTCCGGGCCGAGGACCTAGTGCGCCACGTGCAAACGGGCGACGGCAACTTTGAGGAAACCCTGCGCCTGCGCGTGGGCGAGCAGTTGAAAACCGTGCGCATCAAGTCCGTGGTGCTCCACAACGAGGCCGGCCAGCCCGTGCGGGTACTGGGCGTGGACCTAGACATCAGCCAGCTGCAGCGCCTGGAGGACGACAACCTGCGCCTGCGCCTCACCCAGCAGCAGGCCCTGTTCGAGGCCGTGCAGGCCGCCCAGGAGGAAGAGCGCCGGCGCATGGCCGAGAGCCTGCACAACGGCATTGGCCAGATGCTCTTCGCCACCAAGCTGCGCCTCGACCAGCTCCACGCCCCGGTGCTGCACACCCTGCCGGCCCTGGCTGCCGCCCGCAATGAGGCCGACCAACTGCTGAGCGAAGCCATCCGCCAGACCCGAGCGCTCTCGCACGAGCTGGTACCGCTGGCCCTGAAAGAGTTTGGCCTAGTGCAGGCTTTACTAGATATCGGCCGCAAGATGAGCACGCCCCAGCTGCAGCTGCGCAGCCAGGTGGTGTATGACGAGGACGCCGCCCCGCTCAGCGCGGCGCTACAAATGGCCCTCTACCGCATGGCCCAGGAGCTGGCCCAGAACATTGTGAAGCACGCCACCGGCGCTACCGAAGCCAGCCTGGAGCTGGAAACCATGCCCGGCTGGGTGCTGCTGCGGGCCGAGGACAATGGCGCGGGCTTTACCCCGGAGTCGGCCGAGCGCCCTGGTTTGGGCCTGCGCAGCATCCGCGACCGGGTGGCCCTGCTCGGGGGCCAAGTGAACACAGGGGCCGCGGCAGCCGGTGGGGCGTACGTCCGCATCCGCATCCCGTTATTCGATTCTCCTTCGCTATGATACGCTTGTGTCTCGTCGACGACCACGCCGTGTTGCGCTTCGGCTTGCGCCCTCTTCCAGCAGCAAGCCGAAGCGTAGGTGGTGGGCGAAGCCGAAAACGGCGCGCAGCTGCTGTCCTAGCTGCTCGCTGCGTCTTGCGACGCGGTGCTGCTCGACTTGCACCGGCCTAGACTCGACGGGCGGGCCACCACCCAGCGCCTACGTGCCGAGTTTCCCGCGGTGCGCGTGTTGATACTCTCCCCGAACGACCATGCCCTCGCCATTGGGCAGGTGATGGCGGCCGGCGCCCAGGGCTACGTGCTGAACAACGCGAGCCACGATGAAATCCTGGTGGGCATACGGGCCGTGGCGGCCGGTAAGCGCTTCCTAGGCTCCGAACTGGGCCTCACTATGCTCGGCAAGGTGCTGCCCACTGAAACGGAGCCCACCAAGCCCACCGACGGCTTCACAGGTATAGCTGCACCATACGCTGCCAAGCGAGCGGCGTGTGGGCTTCCCCGGGCCATACGTGTAGCTGGTGGTCAATATTTTTAGCCCAGAGTTGCTGGTCCAGCACGCAGTTATCTACCAGAAAGGCGTCTTCAGCCCCGACTATCAGCTTGATATCGAGTCGCCGAAGGTGGCTCAAGTAGAAGTCGTCGTGGAGGTTAGGCAGAAAGCGGTTGGGAGAATTTAGATACACGTTTTGGTCGACGTAGCCCTGAAATAAATCCCCGAAGCAACCCATGGCTTGCGTCAGGTCGTAGCGCCCGCTCATGCCCACCACTTTGGCAAAGAGCTGTGGGGAGCGAAACGCCACGTTCACCGCGTGGAAGGCGCCCATGCTGCACCCCGCCGCCATCAGGCACGGGTCGGGGTTGAGGTGGCGGGTTAGGGGCACTACTTCGTCCAGCAAGTACCGCTCGTACTGTAAGTGCCGCTGGATGCGTTCGGCCGGGTGCTTGGCCCGGCAATACAAGCTTTCGGCATCCACGCTATCCACGCAGTAAAGCTGCAAATCGCCCCGCTCAAGCCGGGGCCGCAGCGCCTCGACCACCCCCCAGCTTTCGTAATCGAAGAAGCGGGCTTTGCGGGTAGGAAAAAACAGCACCCGCGCCCCCGCGTGGCCGAAGACCAGCAGCTCCATCTGCCGACCTAGGGCCGGGCTCCACCATTGTCGGTACTCGCGGCGCATAAATCTTGCTGGTAAGTAAGCTAGGGGCGAAACGCAAGCGGTGCAGGTAGCCTACCTCACGCAGGTAGCAACCCCATTTGGCTAAGCTGCCAGCCGATGGCCTGCCGCCAGCGGGCGTAGCCAGCCGGAGACAGGTGCAGCCCATCGGCCTCGTAGAGTGTCGGCTGCGGCTTGCCCTGCCCATCGAGCATGGCCGGGTAGAGGTCAAGAAAATAGTAGGGTGGCCCCAGCGCCGCGATGCGCTGCTGAATGCAAGCGTTGGCGTACTGAATGTGCTCGCGCAGGTAATGCCGGGCCGGGCTGGGCTTGATGGAGATAAAGCACAGCGGGATAATCCCTAGGTGCGCTTTGCTAACCGCGAGCAGCTGCTCAAAAAACAGCACTACCTCCTCGGGTGTGCGCCCGTCGCCTAGGTCGTTATCGCCCGCGTACACCACCAGCGCCGCAGGTTGCTGCCGGGGTACTACGCGCTCAAAAAACCAAGCGCAAGCCGCCAATGTCGAGCCGCCGAAGCCTAGGTTAACGGCTGGTAGCTGCGGAAAATCCTGCGCTAAATTGGGCCAGCGCGTAAACGTGGAGCTGCCGTAGAATACTACTTTCGGCTGCGCCGCCCTCGCGCTGGGTAGCTGCTCCAGCCGCTGAATCTCCTCTTCATACCACTGCATAGGCGGCGGGCACTTGGCTAGTTGAGTAGCAAAGGTCGGCCCGCATGAAGTCCGCTAGGTTACCCTTTTGTCAAGTCTGGGTAATGAGTGCGGGCGGGCGATAGCGAGGTGATTTAGTTAAGTCAGCCAGTTTGAGGACGTAATTGAAAGTACAATGCCGTGCTTTGAAGCGCAGCACGCAGAGCTATTAAGCGCTAAATTTTCTTAAGTTAAGGCGCAGATTACCAGCTAGTATTAGGTACGTCAAAGCTGAAGCTGCTAGTGGCGGATAACTGCCTTCACAATTTCATCATGAGGCAGATTCAGCGCGGAATTTACCAATTACGTTGGTGAGGAGCAGCGATTACTCCAACGCATCTACCCCTATGACGTCCTCCGCGTGGTCAATTGCCTTACTGGCCAGTACCGGCCTGGTGCTGTTTCTCTACGCCGTGAGCCGGCTAGCCCTCTCGCTGCGCCACCTGGCGGGGGAGCGGGTGAAAAGCTGGCTCGACCGCTTCACCAAGTCCGTGCCCGCTGCCATTCTCACGGGCACCGTCGTGACGACCCTGCTCGATTCCTCGTCCGTGGTCATTATTTTGGCCATTGCCCTAGTAAGTGCCGGGGCGCTACCATTTCGCAATTCGCTGGGAGTAGTGTTAGGCGCCAATATCGGCACTACCATTTCCAGCCAGCTCTTCGCCTTCGACCTGGGCCAGTACGCGGTGGTGGCCATGCTGCCGGGCTTACTACTGCTCTTTTTCAGTAAAAAGCGGGCGGGGCGGGCCAGTGGCCGCGCCCTGTTTTGCTTCGGGCTGCTGTTTTTTAGTTTATTCCTGATTGGCGAGGCAGCAGCCCCACTCAAGGACTACCAGGGCGTACAGGCTTGGCTACTTAAACTCGAAAACCCGGTGCGCGGCGCGGGGGCGGGGGCACTGCTCACCCTGCTTATTCAGTCTTCCTCGGCTACGCTAGGCATGGTCATTAAGCTAGCCGCGAAAGGCTTGGTCACGCTGCCCGCCGGCATTGCCGTGATGCTGGGCGCTGAGTTAGGCACCTGTTCGGATACGCTGCTGGCCACGATTGGCCGTGGGCGGGCCGCGCTGAAAACGGGGTTATTTCACCTGGGCTTCAACGCTATTTCCATCACGTTAGGCTTGCTGCTCATCCAGCCGTTCACTGCTTTGGTGCTGCTGGTGGCCGGCCACGCCGATGTGGCCCGGCAAATAGCCCACGCCCACGTGCTGTTCAACTTGGCGGGCGTATTACTCTTTGCCCCATTAGTGCCGCTGTGCCAGCGCTTGCTCGACGCCTGGCTCCCGGACCAAGCACAGCCGGCTCCGGCCCTGGCGGTAAAGACCGCTTGACGCAGCAGTATCGCCTAATGGCCAAGCAGCAAGTGGAAACCCCTGACATGTCTGCACCGACCATCATACGGGTAAGGTGAAAACTTAACATGGCAAAGTGACAAACTAGCCGGGGTGATTGCCCACTTTTCCTTATTTTTGCGGTCGTACTCAGCTTCTCTTCGTCTTGGTCCAGGAAATTCTTCTGGTCTCGAATTCATCTCTTCCCATGACTTCCTTGAACACTAGTACCGCCGAAGAACCTATCCTCGCGGAGGAACGTCGCGACAACCGCATCGTGGCCTTGGTCATGAGCGCGACGGTACTTGTATCCCTGGTGCTGCTTTACGCGCACTAGCCGTAGCCAACAGCCAAGCGGCGGCAGCTAGTAGACCGTGCCCCCACCGGCTGATGCAGGAGGAGCGGACGAGGGGCAAGAAAAAATGTAGCTGCTAGCCCCTGTGGCTCCTTCACCCTATTACCCCTGCCGCTAGCTCTGGCTATGACGCTGCGCCGCTTCCGCCTGCTCTCCCCTAACCTCCTCCCAGATACTAAGCCGGTTGCAAGTGGAGCATCAGGCGTTCTGAAGCTCGACAGTAGTGGCGGCGGCCGCTACTTCATCGGGCGTTAAATTCTGTAAGGAATTATGTAGTCGAAAGCCAGCCCGCTCGCTACGAGCACATTAAACGCCTGGGCGAGCACCCTTTTTCCAGCCCGGTGGAAGTACAGCCCAATGGGCCACGCAGCCTGCGAAAGCCGCTGAAAACGGCTTAGCACACTTTTATACCCCTGCTGCTACAAGAAAGCCGCTATGAACAGATTTAGTCACTACTCACTACTGACCTCGCGCTCGAACAGCGCGTAGTGGGCTACCTCGGTGGGCAGGTTTTTGAGGAAGCGCAGCGAGCGATTGTCGCGGCGCATGAGGCAGAAAATTACGTCGTCGTAGTGGGCGCGAAACTCCTGCATGGCGTAGGCCGCCAGCAGGGCTTGCAGGCCCTGGCCCTGAAAATCGGGGTGCACGCCCACGGTTTTGGCCAGCAAGGTGCGGGTAGTGAGGCGCGGGTAGTCGCGGGCGTACACGGGGTGCTCGCTGATGGCCCGGCCCAGCGCGTGGTAGTTGGGCTGGCACAGGCTGAGGGCCGCCAGCCGCCCGCTCGGCTGGTGCCGAAACAGCACCGAGGCGTGCGGGCACAGCCCCTCGGCGTAGGCGTGGTTGTAGAGCACCCGAAACTGCGCCTTGCTTACGGCGCGGTAGGCGGGGTTTTGGCCAAAAATCTGCTGGATGAGCTCGAAAATCTCGTCCTCTAGCTCGTCCCACACGGGCGGCGTGAGGGCGATAAACTCGAACGGCAGCTGGTGCAACTGCTCCTGCACGGTGCGCTGCTGCTCGTACACGAGCGGCACATCCTGGGCCAGCAGGTGGTGGCTTTCGAAGGTGAGGGCCGGCTGAAAGCCGAGCTCTTCGAGCATGCCGGGGTAGTAGGGCGGGTTCACGGGCTCGCGGTTGAACTGCCGCCACGAGGGCACCGCGCCCAGGCGCAGCCGGTAGCGGAAGTAGGTGCTGAAGTGCAGCGGCCCCTGCACCACCCGAAACCCCCGCGCCGCGGCATCCTGGTAGAGCTGGTCGAAGGCGACCTGATTGAGCAGTAGCGCGCCCGAGGTTTCCCAAAACCCAAAGTACGCGACCTCGCCCCCGGCCTTGGGAAACAAGCCCGCGAGCCGCATATTCCAGTGGTCGGTGTAAAAAACGATGTCGTGGGTGGCCGCCAGCTGGGCGCAGAGCTCGGCGGCGGACTCATCGTCGGGGGCGTAGCCCAGGCCGGCATAGGGCTGCCGGCCCACAGTATCGAAGCTCGCGGGCAGCTCGCCGGTGTAGGGCAAGCGGTCTAAAAAAACGGACATGAGGGGGCTAGGAGAAGTAGTTTTCAAAAGCGAAAGGCAGGCAATAGAAGAGCGGCCGTAGCAGCCGGCTGGGGTTGCCAGCCGGCCGCTACACGGTAAGGATAAGTACTAAATAATCAGGGCAAACCTAGCGCCAGCCAACGGCGCCGCGGCCCCTAATGTAGTAGCGCTATACGCATATTCCTAGGCGGAGATTATTCGGCGGTTACTTCCACCTCGCCGGTGCGCCCGTCGAGACGCACGCGCTGCCCGCTGCGCAGGTGCTGGGTGAGGCCGGGCACGTTGATGATGGTGGGAATGCCGAGCTCGCGCAGCAAAATGACGGAGTGTGACAGCGCCGAGCCACGCTCGATGAGCACCGCCCGGCACCCCGGGAACAGCGCCGCCCAGCCGGGGTCGGTGCGCAGGGCCGCCACGATGCGCCCGCGCACGGCCCCTAGGTCGGCCTGCGCAGGGTCGGTGATGACGACCACCTCGCCGCTCACCTGGCCGGGGTAGCAGCCGGTGCCGCGCAGGCGGCCATCGGCGGGCGCCGCGGCCTCGGGGGCGGCTACCGGGCGGGCGGGCACCACCAGCCGGCCCGCCGGGGCCAGGGCGGCCCGGTAGGCGGCCAGCTCGGCCTGGCGCTGGGCCGCCAGCGCGGCCCACTGCGGCCCGCCGGCCCGGGCGGCGCTGGCCAGCTCAGCTTCGGTTAGCAGAAAAACATCGAGCGGCGCGCCTAGGGTGCCCGCCGCGGCCAGGCGCTGCCCCAAGGCCCGGTAGGCCGCCCGGTACATGCCAAAGAGGCGGGTGCGCTCGAGGCGCAGGGCCTCGCGGCGGGCCACGGCTTGGCGCAGTGCGGCTAGGCTGCCGCGTACCTGCCGCGCGCGCCACCAGCCCCGGCCGCTGAGCCGCGCCGTGAGCTCGGCCGCCGCCTGGGCAGGCAGCGACGCGGGCGCCGTGGCGGGCGCCGCCGGGGGCGCCAAGTAGGCTACCAGGTAGCGATAAAAAAGCGCCTCGCTGGTGCGCATGGTTTCGGTTTCGAGCTTGAGCTCGCCCATGGTGCGGTCGCCGTAGTGGGCCACGTAGTGCCGCACCCGCTCGTGAAAGGCCGGTGCCAACCGCGCCACCTGGGCCGGCAGCTCGGGGCCAGGGTTTTCGAGCAGGGGCAGCAGTGCCGGAAACTCCTGCCGGGCCAGCTCGCCCAGCTCGCGCAGGGCCAGGGCGGGCAGCAGGCTGGCCAGGGGCTCGGCGGCCGCGCCGGGCCCGGCCGGACTACCGGCCAGGTAGCGGCTCAGAAACTCGTCCGGGTCGGCCACGCCTAGGTGGGTTAGGTGGCGGGTGGCCGCGCCGTGGGCCATCATCACCCGAAAGTCGTTGATAATGGGCGTAGTCCAGCGCGTGAGCAGGGCCTCGTTGAGGTGCTCGATTTCGCGCAGCAGCTCGGCCGCGCCCAGGGTGGCCAGCGGCAGCTGGTAGAAGCGCTGGTACTCGGCCTCGCAGCGCGCCTGAAACGCCCGCACCTGCCCCGGCAGGCGCGCAAACTCGCCCAGCAGGCGGCCTAGGGTCAGGGCCAGGCGGGGCAGCAGGGCTAGGCGCTGAGCCAGCGTCTTGCGCTGGTCGCGCACGAAGTCCACGGGTTCGAGCACGCCCATCATGCGCTCCATATCGGCCTTGCTCTGCCGGAAATTGGGCAGCAGCAGCAGGCCGCGGTACCAGTTATTGAGATTATAGTAAATGCGCCCTTGCTGCAAAGCCAGCAGGTTGGTAATCACGGGCTCGTGGGCGGCCACCACGGCGGCGGGCAGCCCCAAAGTGCGCATGGTTTGGCGGTACACGGTGGCGTAGGCGCGCTGCGCAAAGCTGAAGGTGAGCGGCGTCGTCACGCCGCAGTAGCTTTCCTGAATGTTGGCGTTGTCGTACGCCACCACTTCGGGCACGGGCTGGGTCAACGGCCGGGCCTGCACCAGCCAGAGCCGGCCAGCTTCGTCCTGGGCAAACTCGATGTCCTGCGGGCCACCTAGGGCCGCTTCGAGGCGCTGGCCGAGGTGGTAGAGTTCGGCCAGGGTGATGGTAGAGAGCAACGTAGCGGTGGCTACGGCGGCTGGGCTGGCAACCGCATAAGGGGCACTTTTCGCTGGCAATAAATCTAAAGCTGCTACCTCCACCACTTCGCTGGCCACCTGCGCCACCAGCTGCCCATCGGCTTTGCCCAGGTAATATTCTTCCGGCACCAGCTGCCCGTTTACCAGGCCCTCGGCCAGCCCGGCCACGGCGTGGATAGCCATTTCCTGCGGGTATTCGGGGAAGGTGGTGAAAAGCACGCCCGCCGCCCGCGCGGCCACCTGGCGCTGCACCACCACGGCGGGCCGGGCGGCCAGCGGCAGGCCGCGCTGACGGCGGTAGGCCAGGGCCCGCTCGGAGTAGGCGCTGGCCGCCACCCGCGCCACGGCCGCCAGCAGCGCCGGCCAGTCGGCCACGTGCAGCACGCTGTCCATCAGGCCGGGGAAGGCCGCGGCGCCGCCGTCCTCATCGGCCACTGACGAGCGCACCGCCACCGGCTGCCCGGCGCCAAAGCCCCAGCCGGCCAGCACCGCCCGCAGCGCGGCCTGGGTAGCAGTTGGCACCTCGAAGCTACCCAGGCGCGCCCGGCGCTCGGCCAGGCCGGCCGCGGTGGTGGGCAGGCCCGCCAGCCCGGGCTCGAATAAAGCCGTGGGCAGCACCACAAACGCGGGCACCGGCGCGCCCAGCGCCCGTAGGCGCAGCATACCGGCGCCCTTGCCGCCTAGGTGCGCCGCGGCGTGGGCGGGCGGCATCAACTGGCTTTCGGGAATGAATAACCCGTTATTTTCCAAGGCCATAGACTTCGGCCAGCACGGCCAGGTAAGAGGTGAGCATGACGAGCGACACTATTTTTTCGGCCTGGCGCAGGCGCGCCTCGCGGGGGCGGCGGGCGGCCGTGCTATAGAGTGCCAGGCCCGCCGCCAGCAGCAGCCACAGCGCGGCGTAGGCGGCCGGGCGGGCGTGCAGCCCGCGCAGCAGCAGCGCCTGCACGGCCCCGCCGGCCAGCACTACCGCCACCGTGAGGGTGAGGGCCGGCCCGTAGCCCAGCGCTTTCGAATAGGAATCGACGCCCGCCCGCTCGGCGGCCGGGGCGTGCAGCTTGCGCGCCAGCTCAAAGCCAAAGCCCCCCAGCAAGCTCAGCAGCAACAGCAACAACAGGTGCTCTGCGCCGAAGGCCAGGCGCGGCACGTAGGCCGAAAACAACCACAGTATCACCAGCGGCATGATGAGCAGGTGCAACGCGGCGTAGAGCACCAGCCGCCCGCGCAGCCAGGCGCCCACCCCAAACTCCACCCGCATGAGCAGGCTGTAGCCTAGGGCCGCGGCCCAAAGCAGGAGCGTGTCCGCGCCCTGCGCGGCCGACCAGCCCAGCTCCAGCACCGCGCCGGCCCAGGCCAGGGCGCGCAGCTGCGGCAGCGTTACGCGGCCGGTTTGCAGCACGCGCTGCGGGTGGTTGCGGGCATCCTGGGCGAAGTCTTTTTCCTCATCAAACACCCGCAGGCGGAAGAAAAACGACACGGTGGCCAGCGCGCCCAGCGCCGCCAAGGCCAGCCCGCCCGCGGGCCGGGGCGAGTGCTGAGCGACCGCGCCGGCCACGGCCCGCACGGTGCAAAACAGCACCACAAATAGCCCCATGTTGACGGGGGCAAACCGCTCGTGCAGGTAGGCGCCTAGGTTGCGAAGCTTCATGGGCCGAAGTAACGGCGCGCACCCCCGGCAAAAACAGGAGATTTGTGCGGAAGCGGGAGTTCACACACCAATTAGTCTTGCGTGCAAAATACTGTTATTTAGCATCTTGCATGACCAACAATTAGACTTTAGATAATTACTACTGAGGCGCCGCGGCGGTTCACCTAGGCTCTTTGGCCGGCAGTTGGGCAAGGCCAACCCCGGCGCCCGCCGGGCCAGTTGGCACGGGCATTTGCCGGCGTCAGTAAAACCGTGCTGCCGCCGGTTGGCGCGCAAACCGGGTTAGGGCATCGGCAAGGATTTTAGGTGACCTAGGTGGCTGGCTAGGCGGCGCCGGGCTTGAAGGAGGCGCCCGGGCGGGTACCGCCGCCGGCCGCTAGTGGGGCAGCTTTTCGCGCAGGGCGCTGTAGGTCCAGGTACCAGCCAGGGCGGCCAAAATCAGCACCACCGCTGCGCCGCTGCCGCTGCCCAGCTGCGCGAATATCGGGCCGGGACAGGCCCCGGTGAGCGCCCAGCCCAGGCCGAAAAGAAAGCCCCCAATCCAGACGCCGTGGCTGAATTTCTTGTCGGCAATGACGATGGGCTCCCCATTAATTGTTCGGAGGTGGAAGCGTTTGATGAGCTGAATGGACACCAGGCCCACCAAAATAGCCGAGCCGATGACGCCGTATAGGTGGAAGCTCTGGAAGCGGAACATTTCCTGAATCCGAAACCAGCTGATGACTTCGCTTTTGGTGAGAATAATGCCGAAGAGCGTGCCCAGCACCAAGTATTTAAAATATTGCACAGCAAGTAATTAGAACAGCAGTGGATAAATCAGCCAGGTCATGACCAGGCCGCCGGCAAAGAAGCCGACCACGGCCACCAGCGACACCCATTGCAGGTTGGACAAGCCCGAAATGGCGTGGCCCGAGGTGCAGCCGCCTGCGTAGCGCGTGCCGAAACCCACCAGAAAGCCGCCCAGCACCAGAAATACCCAGCCCCGCCAGTTGGCCAGGTTGCGGAGGGCAAACAGCTCCTGGGGCAGCAGACCCGAGAAATCGGTGAGGTGCATTTCGGCCCGTAGGTCGCGCACCGTGGCGGGCGAGATGGCCACCGCGGCGGGGTGGCCCAGCAGCCGGTAGCCGATAAAACCGCCCAGCGCGATGCCCAGCACAAACACCAGGTTCCAGGTTTCAGCCCGCCAGTTGTAGCGCAAAAACGGGATGCCCGCCGGCACGCAGGCCGCGCACACGTGGCGCAGCGCGCTACTGATACCTAGGGCCTTATTGCCCACGAGCAGCAGCGCCGGCACCGTGAGGCCAATGAGGGGCCCGGCCACGTACCAGGGCCAGGGCTGTTTGAGAAGGTCGAGCATAACTTATTAAACAAGAGGGCGAAATAGCCGCAGCACTCGCGGACTTTTAGTCCGCGAGTGCTGCGCGCTGGCCGGTCGAGAGTACTTTACAGTTCACGGCCTCGCCCAAATTCAGCACCTAGGTATCGTATCAGGTGGGGCGGTGGCTACCGGCTACTGAGCGGTAGCTGCCAGCGCAGCGCAACACCACCGGCTTAGCGGTCGAAGCCGCTGCACGAACCCGCTCGCGCAGCAGCATACTGAGCAAACTTTATTATTCCCAACTGACCAACTCAGCGCGACCACCTAGAGGCCAGCCGGCAGCCGCACCAGGGCTAGGTAGTCGCTGAGGCCGCTGGGCTGCTCGAAGACGTGGATGAAAAGGATGGCCTCCTCGCCCGCGCTGCGCCACACCTCGGCGTAGAAATTACCGATGGCGTAGAGACTCAGGCGGAAGCTGTCTTCGGAGCGCTCGGCCAGGGCGTGGCCGTACTGGGCCAGGTGCTCGGCCTGGCGGCGCTGGTGCAGGGTTTTGAAAGTGGCGCAGGTCATGGCTTAGGTTACCGAAGTTACGACGGGGCGCGAAAACCCGCCGGGCTACCTTCGCGGCCGTCGGCGACGTTTTTTACTATTCGTTTTTAGTCATTCGTTGCGAGCTGTTTGTTAGTTATTTACAACACAAAAAACGAAAAACTAACAACGCAAAACGAAACGCTACTTCTCGACTTTGCGCAGCGCGTCGCCCTCAAATACCTGGGCCACTTTGCGCTTGCGCTCGACCAGCTGGAAGGTGGCGCGGTCCTCGCTTTCGCTCCAGAAAATATCGGACACTAGGCCGCGATGGGCGGGGCGGCCGGCGGGCGGGGCCACCTCCTCCACGAGGTCGCCGAAGCCGAAGGGCGGCTTGTTGTAAATCTCTTTGAACAGCTCGCCGCGCACCAAGAACTGCTGCTCGTCGTAGCGCAGCGTTATCCAGTCGCTGTCGTCATCGAGGTCGCTCACTTTCTCAAACACCTTGCCCACCGGGTGCAGCCACTCGAAAGTGCGGCGGTTGGCGGGGTGCAAATAACTATAGCCGTAGTCGGGCGACCAGGCATACAAACCAAAAACAACGGGGCGCGGGCGGGGCATAACTCGATAAAACAGAAAATTCAGGACCTAGGAATAGGTCAAACCGGAAAGTCGGCGCCCTGGTTGCCGGCCGAGGCCGCGGCGGCGCCCCTAAAGGCCCCCGGCGCCCCCGCACTGGCCTGCTAGCGCGGGTGGCACGGCCGGCGCCGGGCGGGCCTACCCAGGGCCAGAAGTAAGCGCCGCTCAAGGTATTAGCCAAAGCGGCACCGTAGCCGGCGCTTCTTTTATATCCTAACAAGATTAGATTGCGTATAAGAAGGACTTTAACTGGCCGCGCCAGGAGGCTTCATTGGGAAGCCGACGGTGCGGCTTTTTTTTATGCCTACTCCTACCTTGTCTAAGCCCACTCCTTCCCGGGCATCTACTGCTTCGAAATCGACGAAAGCCACTACTACCAAGCCGAAGACCGCGGCCCCTACCACTCCCAGCCAGGCGCCGGTGCGCGACGGTTTCGGGGCACTGGTCCATCCCGAGGGCACCACGTTTCGGGTCTGGGCCCCGGCCGCCAGCGCCGTGTCGGTTATCGGCACTTTTAATAATTGGGATAGCAAAGCCAACCCTTTGCAGGCCGAAGACGGTGGCAACTGGGCCGCCGACCTGCCCGGCGTGCAAGCCGGCGCGGGCTACAAGTATGTGCTGACCACGCCGGCCGGCGAGCTCACCCGCAACGACCCCTACGCCCGCGCCGTCACCAACTCGGCGGGCCATTCGCTGGTGTTCGACCCCCTGGATTTTGACTGGGAAGGCGACCGCTTTCAGATGCCGGCCTGGAACGACCTTGTTATTTACGAGTTGCACATCGGCACCTTCAACGTGAAAGAAGAAGGCCATCCCGGCACGTTCCGCGACGTGATTGAGCGCCTAGGGTACTTGCAGGAGCTGGGCGTGAACTGCATCGAGATTATGCCGGCCACCGAGTTTCCGGGCGCGTACTCGTGGGGCTACAACCCCTCGAACCCCTTCGCGCTGGAAAGCGAGTACGGCGGTGCCGAAGTCTTCCGCGAGCTCGTGAAAGCCGCCCACCAGCACGGCATAGCCGTGATTCTGGACGTGGTGTACAACCACTTTGGCCCCGGCGACCTCGATTTGTGGCAGTTTGACGGCTGGCAGGAGGGCGACGGTGGTGGCATCTACTTCTACAACGACTGGCGCGGCGAAACGCCCTGGGGCCACAACCGCCCCGACTACGGCCGCCCCGAGGTGCGCCGCTACATCCGCGATAATGCCCTGATGTGGCTGGAAGACTACCACTGCGACGGCCTGCGCATGGATGCCATTGCCTTCATTCGCAATGTAAAAGGCGAGGAAGACCCCGGCGCCGACCTGCCCGACGGCTGGAGCCTGATGCGCTGGGTGAACGAGGAAATTAAGAGCCGCCAGCCCTGGAAAATCACGATTGCGGAGGACCTGCGCGGCAACCCCGCCATTACGGCGCCCACCGAGCACGGCGGCGAGGGATTCTCGGCCCAGTGGTCGGCCTCGTTTATCTACCCCATCCACCAGGCCCTGACGGCTATAGAGGACCGCGACCGCGATATGCACGCCGTAAGCCGCGCCGTGTGCACGCACTACAATGGTGATGCCTTCCAGCGCGTTATCTACACCGAAAGCCACGACGAAGTAGCCAACGGCAAAAGCCGCCTGCCCGAGGAAATCGTGCCCGGCAACGTGGAGGACTATTACGCTAAGAAGCGCATGGTGCTCGGCGCCAGCCTAGTATTCACCGCGCCCGGCATCCCGATGCTGTTCCAGGGCCAGGAGTTTCTGGCCCCCGGCTCGTTCAACGACACCGAGCCGCTGGAGTGGGACTGGGCCGGCCGGCACGGCGGCATCACGCAGCTCTACCGCGACCTCATCGCGCTGCGGCGCAACCAGCGCGGCACCACGGCCGGCCTGCGCGGCCAGGGCTGCCAGGTGTTCCACGTCAACAACGACGCCAAGGTCATCGCCTTTGCCCGCTGGGAAGACAGCCCCGAAAATGCCACGGTCGTTATTGCCAACTTTGCCAACGTAGCCCACGAAGGCTACACCATTGGCCTGCCCGGCGCCGGCGAGTGGAATATCCGCTTCAACTCGGACTGGGCCGGCTACGATGCTGATTTCCTGAACTTCCCGTGCTTCGGCACCCAGGCCCAGGGCGGCGACTACGATGGCTTGCCGCAGCACGGCAGCTTCGCGCTCGGCCCGTATGCCGTGGTGGTGCTGTCGCGCTAACAACCAATGCGTGAATGAGTGAGGGGGTGAATGAGTGAATGACCAACGTCCATTCACTTATTCACCCCCTCACTCATTCACGCATTAAATTTAAACCGGCGCTTGGTCGTAGCGCTCTTCTTCGGGCTGGGGCCAGCCGCCTTCGAACATGAACTCAGCCAGCGGCTTGCGGGTGCGGGGCGCTAGCTCGCGCTGTTGCAATGGCTCGGGCAGGGCCTCTACCTCGCCGGGGTAGCCGATGGTAAACACCGACACCACCTCGTACTCGGCAGGCACCTGGAAGGCGGCGCAGGCGGCCTCGGCCGAGAAGCCCGCCATCTGGTGCACCTGCACGCCCAGCTCGGCGGCCTGGATGGCCAGCGTGGCCACGGCCTGGCCCACGTCGTGCCGGCCCCAGCTGTTGGGATTGCCATCGTGCGAGAACGTGGTTTTGGCGAGGCTCAGGGCCAGCACGGGCGCCTTTTTCACCCACGCCTGGTTGAACTCGGCTAGGGTACCCAGGATTTTCTGGTACGCCTCGGGGCTGCTGGCCTGGCTACCCACGATGAAGCGCCAGGGCTGCTCGCCAAAGCACGAAGCGGCCGAGCCGGCGGCCGTAAACAGCTGCTGCAAGGTCTCGGCACTCACGGGCTGGCTAGTGTAGGCGCGGGGGCTGCGGCGCTGCGTGAGCTGAGGCAAAATAGGAAACTCGGTCGGGAGAACGTTGGTGGTGTCGGACATGACGAAGAAAAAAATGAGGGTCGGGGGCATAACAGACAATTACTAGGTAGATGTTTTGGCAACCACCCAGGGCCAGCCTAGGTAAAGAAATTTATCGCTTACTTGCCCGCGCGCTTCGCCGGGCGGCTTACCTTTCGCCCGGCTTTTTTGTCTATCCCACCCGCCTATGCAGCCCCACCCCCACGCCCCCGACGTTCTCTTCCCCAATTCTCTCCTGATTGAAGTCGCCTGGGAGGTCTGCAACCAGGTGGGCGGCATCTACACCGTTATCCGGTCCAAGGTGCCCGCCACCGTGCCCGCCTGGGGCGACCGCTACTGCCTGCTGGGGCCCTATTTTCCGCAGCAAGCCCAGGGCGAGTTTGAGAGCTACGACGACGACCAGCTCGCCACCATGGACGACCCCTATGCCCGCGCCGTGCGCACGCTGCACGAGCAGGGCTACGATATCTGCCTGGGTGCGTGGCTGATAACTGGCCGCCCTAGGGCCGTGCTCATCAACCCGTTTCAGAATTACAACCGCCTAGGTGAGTTGAAAGCCGACCTCTGGCGCGACCACCAGGTGCCCATGCCCGACAACGACGACCTGCTGCACCAAGTGGTGGCTTTCGGCGACCTGGCGCGGGTGTTTATCGAAGAAGTAGCCCGCCAGACCGTGGGCCAGTACCAGGTCATCGGCCACTTTCACGAGTGGATGACGGGCGTGGCCATTCCCGAATTGCGCCGCCGCCAGGTGCCGGTGCACCTCGTGTTTACGACGCACGCCACGCTGCTGGGCCGCTACCTGGCCATGAACGACCCCAATTTCTACGACCACCTGATGCTCGTGGATTGGCGCACCCAGGCGCGGCACTTCAACATCGAGCCCGCCGTGAGCATGGAGCGCGCCGCTGCCCATGGCAGCCACGTCTTCACCACCGTGAGCGAGCTCACGGTGCGAGAGTGCATTTATCTGCTGGATAGAATCCCGGACGCGGTGCTGCCGAATGGCCTAAATATCGAGCGCTTTGTGGCTTTGCACGAGTTTCAGAACCTGCACAAGACGTACAAGGATAAGATTCACGAGTTCGTGATGGCGCACTTTTTCCAGAGCTATTCCTTCGACCTCGACCAGACAATTTACCTCTTCACCTCAGGCCGCTACGAGTACCACAACAAAGGCTTCGACCTGACCCTGGAGGCCCTGGCTCGCCTCAACCACCGCCTCCAGCAGAGCGGTTTGGAAGGCCAGGTAGTGATGTTTTTCATCACCAAGCGACCTTACACCAGCATTAATCCGCTGGTGCTGCAAAGCCGCGCCCAGCTCGACGAGGTGCGCGAAACCTGCCGCGCCATCGAGGAGCAGGTGGGTGAGCGCCTCTTCTATGCCGCCGCTGCCAGCCAAGACCACCGCCTGCCCGACCTTGACAGCATGGTGGACGACTACTGGAAGCTGCGCTACCGCCGCGGCCTGCAAAGCTGGAAAACCTCCCAGCTGCCGTCCGTCATCACCCACAACCTGGTAAACGACCAGGACGATGATATCCTGAACTTCGTGCGGCAGGCTAACCTGGTGAACAACAAGCACGACCGGGTTAAAATCGTGTACCATCCTGACTTCGTGAGCACCACTTCGCCGCTGTTTGGTATGGATTACGGGCAGTTTGTGCGGGGCTGCCACATGGGCGTGTTTCCGAGCTACTACGAGCCCTGGGGCTACACCCCGCTCGAGTGCGTCGCCCGTGGCGTGCCAGCCATCACCTCCGACCTCTCGGGCTTTGGCGACTACGTGCAGAAAAACGTGACCGAGCACGAGGACAAGGGCATTTTTGTGGTGCGCCGCCAGGAGCGCAGCTTCGACCAGGCCGCCGAGGAGCTCACCGAAATGCTCTGGAACTTCGTGCTCCTGAGCCGCCGCGAGCGCATCAGCCAGCGCAATCGCGTTGAGAGCTCGGCCGACATTTTCGACTGGAAAAACCTGCGCGTGTACTACGACCGGGCCTACGCCCTGGCCCTGGAGCGGCAGTAGATATGCAGCGGCGCCCTAGGTAATAGTCTACCCACGTTTGTCATTGCGAGGAGGAACGACGAAGCAACCTTTCCTTTTACGTTAGCAGACGTTCGCTAAGTAGAAAGGATGAGTTGCTTCGTCGTTCCTCCTCGCAATGACAAGCGGCACTATTCCATTCAAACTTATCCTAGGTGGCCTTTTGCTCGCCACCACCGCCGCCCTCGCCAACGAATTCTGGTTGCAACCCGCCAGTTACCGGGTGGCCGTGGGTGCGCCGGTGCCGCTGCGGCTGCTGGTGGGCGCTGACTTTGCGGGTGCCGCGTGGGCCCGGCCCACGCGGCGCGTGCGGCGTTTTGTGCACCTAGGGCCCACCAGCCTGGCCGACTCGGCCGACCTGCGGCCGGCGCTGCTGGCCGACTCGGTGGCGCCGACCCTGACGTGCCGCACGCCGGGCACGCACGTGGTAGTACTCACCAGCGCGCTGACTTTTAGCGAGTTGCCGGCCAATAAGTTCACTGCCTACCTGCGGGCTCAGGGCCTAGATAAGGCTCTGCTCTACCGCCAGCAGCAGGGCCAAACTACTAAACCCGGCCGCGAAGCCTACCGCCGCTGTGCCAAAGCGCTGGTGCTGGCCACCGCCAGCCCTAGGGCCCCCGGCAGCCCTGCCGACACCACCTACCGCCGCCCTCTCAACCTGCCCCTAGAGCTGGTGCCCGAGCAAAACCCCTACTACCTGCGGCCGGGCGCGGCCCTCACGCTGCGCGTGCTGCAACACGGCCAGCCCGTGCCCGGCGCGCTGGTGCACTTTTGGGATGCCAGCCCGGTAGCCGCCGGTGGCCGGGGCCCAACTGTAGCGGCCCGAACACACTATTTTTCAACCCGTGCCAACAATAACGGCCGCGTGTTGTTACGCTTGTCCGGTAGTGGACCTTACCTGGCGGCGGCTACCTATTTGGAAGCCGCGCCAGCCGAGCTAACCTCCCAGGCCGATTGGCTAAGCACTTGGGCTACGCTCACCTTTGGCGGGCCCGGCGCCCCTACGGACGGGCCTACTAGCCTCTTCCGTAAATAGCTACTACTGAATATCTTAAAATTGACTGCCCGGCAATTTCTAATTTCTTCCTACCTTCGTCTCTCGCATCCTAATTTTTGCTCCCCCGCTGGTTCTTTATGAAGTACTCCATTGATAAAAAAGAGAGCTACACCGTCATCACCATTGATGAAAAAAAGCTTGATACGACCGTGGCTCCTGACCTCAAGTCGGAGTTCGTGAAGCTAAACGCCGAAGGTACCAACAACCTGATTCTGGACCTGCAAAACGTAAAATACACCGACTCGTCGGGACTCAGCAGCATTCTGATTGCCAATCGCCTCTGCAACTCGACCGGCGGCCTGCTGGTGCTCACCGGCCTGCAAGACCACGTGCTGAAGCTCATCACCATCAGCAAGTTGGAATCGGTACTGCACATTCTGCCCACCGTGGAAGAAGGCATCGACCGTATTTTTCTGCACTCCATCGAGCGCGACCTCACCGATAAAGAATAGCTTTTCGTAAGCTGCTAGCAGGTGTCTTTAGTTGTCACTTGGCTGTTAGCTATTGGCTCCCGCCCGGGAGCTGATGTCTGGCAGCCAGTGGCTTTTTTTATTTAAAGTTGTTAGCTGATGGCTGTTAGCTGTTAGCGCTCGTCAAACGAAAGAGCTAACAGCTAGTCGCTAACAGCCAGCAGCTTTTTAGCAATGCAGTTTGAGCTTCAAATACTGGGCAGCGCCTCGGCCACGCCCATGGTTGGGCGCCACCCCACGGCCCAACTGCTGGCCGTAGGCGAAGGCCGCTACCTCATCGACTGCGGCGAGGGCACCCAGTGGCGGCTGCTGGAGCACCGGCGGCGCCTGAGCTCGCTGCGCGTTATTTTTATCTCGCACCTGCACGGTGACCACTATTTTGGGCTGTTTGGCCTGCTGGGTACGCTGCACTTGCAGGGCCGCCAAGAGCCACTGCTGATAGTGGGCCCGCCCGGCCTCGACTTTGTGCTCAGCACGCAGGCCTTGCATTCGGGTATTCAGTACGGGTTCAATATCACGTTTGTGGCCGTCGACACCGAGGCCCACGCTGTGGTGTATGAGGATGCTCTGGTGCGCGTGTCTACGCTGCCCATGCGCCACCGCATTCCGTGCTGCGGCTACCTGTTTGAGGAGCAGCCGCGCCGCGACCGCCTGGTGAAGGAAAGCCTGCCACCCGGCCTCAGCCCGGCCGAGCTGGCGCAGCTCGCCCAGGGCCACGACCTGCCCGCCGACCCCGCTACCGGCCGCCCGGCCCTGGCCCACGCCGCGGTGTCGACGCCCGCCGCGCCGCCCAGGCGCTACGCCTTCTGCTCCGATACGCTCTATACGCCCGCGCTCGCCGAGCTGGTACGCGGCGCCGACCTGCTCTACCACGAAGCCACCTTTTTGGAAGAGCTGCGCGAGCGCGCCGCCCACACCCACCACAGCACCGCCCGCCAGGCCGCCGAGCTGGCCCGCGCCGCGGGCGTCGGGCAGCTGCTCATCGGTCATTTCTCGTCGCGCTACAAGCAACTGGCAGCGCATTTACAGGAGGCGCAGGCCGTTTTCCCAAATTCCGAGCTTGCGACCGAGGGCTTGGTTGTGGCGCTGTAAGCACCCTAGGGCGCCTGTTGTGTCTCCCCGCAATGCCAAAAGATTAGTGATGCCCGCTTCCTACGCTCACAAGAAACAGCAACTCTACCTGGTGCTCAGCGGCATCTTTTTGGTGAATGCGCTGCTGGCCGAGGTTATCGGCGTCAAAATCTTCTCGGTCGAAAAAACGTTTGGCCTCACGGGCAGCTTGTCGGCAGGCGTGCTGGTCTGGCCGGTGGTGTTCATCGGCACCGACGTCATCAACGAGTATTTTGGACGCAAGGGCGTGCTGCGCATCACCTTCCTCACGGTGGGGCTTATTCTGTACGCGTTTTTGGTTATTTTGGGCACTACCCGGCTGGCACCGGCCGATTTCTGGCTCGACCTCAACAAGACCGATGGCCAGGGCCGGCCCTTTGATATTGAGTTTGCTTACCAGAGCATTTTTCGGCAGGGCCTAGGTATCATCGTGGGCTCGCTCACGGCCTTTGTCATTGGGCAGGTGCTCGATGCCAGCGTGTTTCAGGCGTTTCGGCGCGTCACGGGCAGCCGCTTTATCTGGCTGCGGGCCACGGGCTCCACCCTCATTTCGCAGCTCGTCGACAGCTTTGTGGTGCTGTACGTGGCGTTTTATGTATTTGGCAACTGGCCGCTGAAGCAGGTGGTGGAGGTAGCTACCTTCAACTACTGGTATAAAGTGGCCGCGGCCATATTGCTGACGCCGCTGCTGTACCTGGCGCACTACCTCATCGACCGCTACCTAGGGCCCCAGGAAACGACGGAGCTGCAAGCGGAGGCGCTGGTTGATGAGGGTGTGTAGGCGCCAAAGCCATTGGCCAGGGTCGAACTAAAAAACCAGGGCGCCGGTACCTTTGCAGCGGCCTACTTCGGCGCCAGCTTGGTGTTGCGGCGTCCGTGGGCCGTCAAGGCCCAGCTACCCAACCTAGTGCGAGCCTCTACCCAAGGCCCGCGCCTTAGTCTGCTTATGCGCTTTCTTTTGCTTTCTGCTTTTTTTGCTGGTGCCAGCGGAGCGGCGCAGGCCCAAGTGAGCCTGCGCCTGGGCGGGCCCGAAGGGGCGCCGGGCAGCTACGTGTTGCTAAACGACCCGCAAGTGCGCCACACCGGCCTGCTGAAAGTATCGGCCAAGCAGCTGTCGGGCAAGGACTCGGATGGCCAAAAGATAGTGCGCCACCCCGGCGAGATTGCTAGCCTGCGCGTACGCCAGCAGCGCTACACCACGGCCCAGGGCTTCACAGTCCGCAATGGCTTGTTTGAGCACGTCGAAAACGATAAAGTCTTCGTGGAACTGCTCGACAGCGGGCGGGTATCGCTGTTGCGCTACACCTCGCGCCTGCGCACCGGGCAGCTCGGCTCGGCCAGCGATTTTACGGCCTACCTCGTGCGGCAGAGCGGGCAACCAATGGTCATCACGCTCTACACCGACACTGGCAGCTACCTGAAGAATAACAAAGAGCTTAGCGCCGAGCTGCGCCCCTACGCCCTCAACCGGCCCGATTTGCTGAAGCTGCTCGACGCCAACCAGGTGGGCCCGACCCAGCTCACCCGGTTTTTTCACGCCCTCAATACCAACTCCGACTTCTAACGTCGCTTACCCGCGGCCCCCGGTGGGCTGCCCATCCTAGGTTCCATGTCCCGCATCCTCACCGGCATCCAGAGCACCGGCCGCCCCCACCTGGGCAACTTGCTCGGCGCGATTCTGCCCGCCATCGAGCTCTCGAAAAACCCGGTCAACGATTCGCTCTACTTCATCGCCGACCTGCACTCGCTCACCACCGTGCGCGACCCTGCGCTGCTGCGCCAGAACACCTACGCCGTAGCGGCGGCCTGGCTGGCCTGCGGCTTCGACACCGAGAAAAACCTATTTTACCGGCAGTCTGATGTGCCGCAGGTCACCGAGCTCACGTGGTATTTGTCGTGTTTCACGCCCTACCCCATGCTAGCCAATGCGCACAGCTTCAAGGATAAGTCGGACCGGCTGTCGGACGTGAACGCGGGCCTCTTCACCTACCCTGTGCTGATGGCGGCCGATATTCTGCTCTACGATGCCGAGGTAGTGCCCGTGGGCAAGGACCAGGTGCAGCACCTCGAAATAGCTCGCGACATTGCCGCCGCCTTCAACAGCCGCTACGGCGAAACGCTGGTGCTACCCCGCCCTAGGGTGGATGAGCAGGTGATGCTGGTGCCCGGCATCGATGGGCAGAAGATGAGCAAAAGCTACGGCAACACCATCGACATTTTCGTGCCCGAAAAGGAGCTGCTCAAAACCATCAAGAGCATCATCTCGGACAGCACGCCGCTCGAAATACCTAAGAGCCCCGACACGGATGTGACCTTTAAGCTATATTCGCTACTGGCCTCGCCGGAGCAAACGGCCACGATGCGCGCCAGCTACGAAGCCGGCGGCTACGGCTACGGCCACGCCAAAAAAGAGCTGTACGAGCTTATTCTCCAGCGCTTTGGCGAAGAGCGGCGCCTGTTCAACTACTACATGGATAACCTGCCCGAGCTCGACGCCCGCCTCGCCGAAGGTGCCCGCAAAGCCCAAGCCTACGGTGCCGGCGTGCTGGCCAAAGTGCGCGAGAAAGTAGGCTACGGCGCGGCTAGCTAAAACGGCACTCCAGCCATAAAACGGCTGTCATGCTGCCGAAGGAAGCATCTTGTCTAGTTAGGATTACTACCCTAGCAAGATGCTTCCTTCGGCAGCGGCAGCCGTTTTTATTATCTAAATTCCTACCTAAAACTGCTGCTCGTGCGAGAAACTGAAGCCGACTTTGCTGGCGCGGCTCACCTGCTGGTTTTCAAGCTTTTGCTTGACGGTAATCTTCTGAATATCATTCATCGGCGGGGCTATGAGGTCGTTGTTGACGGCCGCAATCATGGCGCTTTCCACGAATAGGCGCATGGCATCGGTCGTGACGGGGCTGGCGCTCATGTCGTGGTCGGGCAGCTCAAGCTGCTGCACGCCTTCGAGGAAATAATGGCTGTCGATATTCACCAGCAGGCGGCCCACTAGGTAGCCGGGGTCGCTCAGGCGCTGATACTTAATGCTGTCGGCCATGAAGTTATAGGCCATGATGTGACCGAAGAAGCGCCGCCGAAAATCGTCCTGCACGTAGGGCGTGGTCATGGGCCCGAAGGTGTCGGGGAAGGTCACGATGTTGGAGTGCATGACAAACACCAGCAAGTCGCCGGAGAAGCGGATATGAAACTCCATGCCATTGACCGGGTAGTACTCGATGCGCACGCTCGGGTCGAGGGTGGTCGTTATTTTTTGGGTCAGCTCAAGGCACAGCTCCTGCGAAGCCTGGCGCAGCACGTCGAAGGCCGCCTGCGTGGCCCGGAAAATCGCCTGCTTGACGCTGGCCTTGCCGCTCAGGCCCTGGGCAATGAGGTCGAGGCGGTCGGCGGGCTGCTCAGCCGCCTCGGCCGGGGCCAGCGCGGCAGCCTTCTTACGGGGTTTGCGGCTGGGCTTGGGGGCAGCCGGCGAGGGGTTAGCGGAAGCGGAGGAGGTGGCAGCCATAAGCAAACGGTATCAAGAATAACGGGATAGTTGCTGGCGCAACTTACGCATCCGCCCGATTTTATTCTGCCGGCCAGTGCCGCGCTTAAGCGCCGGGCCGGCACCTAGGCGCGTGCGCTGGTCGGCGGCGGCTCCGCAAAATATTTTTCGATAATAAGGTCTACTTTTTCCTGCGTCAGCGGCTTGCTCAAACACTCGGCAATGGGGAGCTGCTCCAGGCGCTGCATGTCAAGCGGATGCAGCGAAGTAGTGAGCATGACGATGACATTGGCGCGCTGCTGGGCCGGCGGCAGCTGCTGGTAAGCCTCCAAAAACCCGAAACCATCGAGCACGGGCATCTTGATGTCGAGCAGCAGCAGTGCCGGGCTAGCGGCGGTAGCGTGCTGGCCGTGCGTGGCCAGCCGGTTCAGCGCTTCTTGCCCATTGAGGGCCACTAGCACCTGGCTGGCTACTTCCATTCTTTCCAACAGCCTCTCATTAAGATAATTGACTGTTTGGTCATCATCGACCAGCAAAATGCTCGTAATCTTTGCCATGAGCGTAAACGGAGCCGCTACTGCCTCTTACCCTAGGTCGGTAGCCGCATTTAGCGGGGGAAATAAACAAAAAAAGTGGAGCCGCGCCCCAGCTGGCTTTCGACTTCGATGTGGCCCCCGGCATTCTCCACTATTTTCTTGACCATGTAGAGGCCAATGCCCGAGCCCTCGACGTGGGTGTGGTAGCGCTGAAACATGGTAAATAGCTCGTTGCCGCGCGCTAGGTCAAGCCCCAGGCCATTGTCCTGCACCTCCAGTACTAGGTGGGGGCCCTGCGGCCGGCTGAGCAGGCGCACCCGGGGCCGGCGGCCGGGCTGGCGGTACTTGAGGGCGTTGCTGAGCAGGTTGTACACCACCGAGCGCAGGTTTTTTTCGGAGAACGCGAGCGTGACGAAGTCGGGCACGTCGAGGACAATCTGCGCGTTGCCTTCCTGGATGAGCGGGGCCAGGTCAAGGCACACGCGCTGGATAACCTCGGCCAGCCGCACGGCGGTGGTATCTCCTTGCCCGTACTCTTTTTGCAGCTTCGACACCTCAGTGAGGTGCTCGATGGTGCGCTTGAAACGGTCGACCGAATCCTGCATCAGGCGCAGAATGTAGCCCACATCGCCCGCCTGGCTGGCGGCGGGCAGCTCGTGTTGCAGCGCCAGCAGCAAGCCTTCGATATTGATAATGGGCGCCCGCAGGTCGTGCGAAGCCGTGTAGATAAAGTTATCCAGGTCTACGTTGGTGCGGGTGAGCTGGCGATTGATGGCACCGAGCTCATCGTTGGCCGCTTGCAGCTCCTCGTTCACCACGGTCAGCTCCTCATTCACCTCCTGCTCGCGCTGGCGGGCCCGCAACTGGGCACTCACGTCAGTCGAGACCAGAATGAGCCCCACCACCTGGCCGGGCTCGTTGCGCAGGGGGTAGATGCTGAGGTTGACGTAGGTGGCTACCAGCTGGCCCGCCCGCCAGAAGCGGGCTTCTACTTCCTGGGCTACGTAGGGCTGCCCAGTGCGGCACACCTCGGCCAGCAGCCCTTCGAAACCCTGCTCCCGCAGCTCGGGCAGCGCCTCAAAAAACGGCTGGTTGAGCACTTCTTCGGCGGGGCGCCCCCACATGTCGATGACAAAGGGGTTGGCCACTTCTATCTGATACGTGGGCCCTTGCAGGATGCTGATGGCCACCGGGGCCTGCTCGAACACGGCCCGCAGCTGCTGGTAGGCGGCGTGCTGCCGGCGCGCGTGCACGCGCTCGGTAACGTCGAAGGCAAATACGAAGATGCCCTCGGGCACCGGGGCGCCGTAGGCCTCGTAGGTAAAATCGAGGTACACCAGCCGCTCGCCGCCATCCGCGGTGGGCAGGGTTAGCGGCCGCTCGCTGCCCACGCACGTTTTGCCGGTGGTGTACGCGCTGTGCAGCCACGCGCCGTGGCCCTGGGCATACACGGCGGGTAGAGCCACCGCGTAGGCCCGGCCAAGCAGTGGCACATCGCCAAAAAAATGCTGAAACGCCGGGTTAGCGTAGGTCACGGTGTGGTGGGGGCCGTGCAGGAACGCAATCAGGGCCGGGGTTTTGGCAAACACCTGCGCCAGCCGCTCGCGCTCGGTGGCCAGCTGCTGCTGGGTTTGGGTGAGCTCGGTATTGGCGCGCAGCAACTCCTCATTCAGCGTTTGCAGCTCCTCATTGGTAGCGCTGAGCTCCTCGTTGAGGGCCTGCGCCTGCTGGCGGTCCAGCACCTGGGCCGTCACATCGGTGGCAATGTCGAGCACGCCCAGCAAGTTGCCGGCCGCGTCATAGAGCGGCTGGTACACAAAGTTGAAGAAGCGCAGGCTGAGCTGCCCATCCCGGCGCAGCCACGCCGGCACTTTGGTACCCACAAACGGCTCGCGGGTGCGGGCCACGTCGGCAATAAGCTCGGCAAAGCCCTGGCCTTGCAGCTCGGGCACGGCGGCCAGCAGCGGGCGGTGCTGCACCTGCTCGGCGGGATAGCCCCACATGGCGCACAGCTGCTCGTTGGCCATGGCTATCACCAGGTCGGGGCCTTGAAACAAGCCAATGGCGACCGGCGCCTGGGTTAGCAGGGCTTGCAGCAGGTTGTGCTCGCGCTCGGCGGCCAGCCGCGCCTGCTGCTCGCGCGCCTGGCTCAGGCGCAGGGCCGCTTCCACGGCGGGGCGGGCCTCGTCGGTAGCCACGGCGGTGAAGTTTACCAGCAGCTCCTCGCCCACCCGCTGGGCCGCTACCTGGCAATGGTGGGCTGAGTCCCCGGTGTGGTAGGTGACCTCGAAGTGCGCAACCTGGCCCGAGGCAAACGCCGCCTGGTGCAGCGCCAACCCGCCATCGGCGGGGCTGCGCGCAAAATGATGCTGGTAGGTGACGCTCGCCGGGTGGGCCGGCAGCGCCAGCAGGCGCTGCGCAGCCGGATTCACGTACGCGAACGCAAAATCGACTACTTCGCCGCCCGCACCGTGCACGGGAGTATAAAGCACAACACTCGTGAGCGACAACCCCAACAATGCCTGAAGCAAATCGGTCGGGTTGGCAAAATCAGCGGCGAGTGGGGTCTCGGTAGCAGGCATGGCAAGAGCAGGTGGGCCGCCGCTAAGGTAGGGCTTTCACCTTATTGCACAGGCACCTTCTCAGCAGAGCCGTAGGTACCGGGCCCCCGGTGCCCTAGCTAGTCGACCACGGGCGCTGGCACGACCCGGGCTTGCTGAATAGCAGCTTCCAGGGTATCGTGCCGCGTCAGGCCGAGCGCGGGGTCGGTGGCCGGCTGCACCAGGGCACCTAGTAGCTGCCGGGCAATGGATTCCTCCCTGCTATCGGCCTCCACCAGGCGCAGGTGGCGCAGCCCGGCCGCGTGCGCCCGCGGGTGCCAGTCGTGGGCCATCCAGTGGTGGGCGCCGGGGTGCAGGGTGCTCAGCTGGCGCAGGTCTACTATCCAGTGGGCCACGGCTTCGGGCTGGCGGTGGCCGGTGTACATCTGCAGGCCGTGGTTGAGCAGCAGCTGGTATTGGTCGAGGCTGACGTGGCCTTGCAGGCGCATCATAAGCCCCGGAATTTCGGGCGCCCACAGCGCCGAGCCCGCAGTAGTCGTGAAGAGACGAGATTGTAGCATAACAACGAGAATTAAAGGATGAAGGCGGCACACGCCGGCCGCCTGGCGGCCCCCGGCAGCGCCTCAACGGCTGGCCCGCCGGCGTAGTACGCACGAGGCACCTAAGGCGGGCTACGCGGGCCAATAACCCGGCCGCCGACCCGCGCCAGCCCCTGCTCGCGTCCATAACCAGTAGTGTTTCAACTTGTTTGCAGCCCGGCCGAATACCTCGGCAGTAGCCGCCGGCTGGCTACCGCTGCCCTAAGGCGCTACCAATACTGGTGCGCAGCGCGCCCTAGGTAGCGAAACAGGTACCCGTAAAGAGCTAAGCTTCTTGCCCGTCGCCCGGTGGGACGGCCGCCCCACCGGGCGCATTTTGTACGCCAAACGCAGCGCCGGGCGGCCCTTGGCCACGAGCCAGCCGCAGTGCGGCGCCTAGGCTAGTGCCTTTAAGGATAGTGAAGCGCCCGCCCACCATTATAATATGAACTGCAGTGCTTAATTTCGCTGCAATATTTGCATATAAAGCATTTACTACTAAGCTATTTATCAGGTAGTGCTTTTGCTTATTCTTAGTAGTGTACTAGTAAATAATTAGTAAATGTCATTATCAGCAGCTGCGCCTGCTTCCGAGCCCGCCGATACCCTGTGTTTTGTTATTGTTAGCACTTGCCCCGATGCCTGGGGAGGCAGCGAAGAGCTATGGCGGGGCGCCGCCCTGCACCTGGCGCAGGCCGGCCACGCGGTCCATATTTTTAAGACCCACGTGCAAGCCACGCACCCGCGCATCCAGGAGCTGCGGGCGGCGGGCTGCACCCTCACCGATTTGCTGGCCTGGCCCCGGCCAACGGTGCTGGCCCGGCTCAGCCACCGGGTGCTGCCGGCGCGCTGGTGGCCCCAGCCGCTGGAAACTGAGCAGCTGCTGAGCAGCGCCCTGCAGCAGCTGCAGCCGCACCTCACTCTCTTCTCGCAGGGCGGCAACCTCGATGGCGTGGCGCTGGCCCAGCCGTGCGCGCAGCAGGGCCACCCCTACGCGCTGGTGGTGCAAAAAGCCACCGAGATATTTTTGGTTTACGACGAAGGCCGGCAGGCCATGCAGCAGGTGTACCAGGCGGCGCAGCACTGCTTTTTTGTGTCGCGCCACAACCTCGAGCTTACCCAGTGCCAACTGGGGCAGCGCCTACCTAGGGCCAGCGTCGTGAGCAATCCCTTCAACGTGCCCTTTGCGGGCGAGCTGCCGGCGCCCCCCGCCGAGGCTGGGTACCAGCTGGCCTGCGTGGCGCGGCTCGACATTCTGGACAAGGGCCAGGACCTGCTGCTGCACGTGCTGGCGCGGCCCCACTGGCGGGAGCGGCCGCTGCACATCACCTTTTTTGGGTCGGGGCCGCAGCGCCAAGGCCTAGTTGAAATGGCTGATTTTCTGGAAGTGAGCGGGCAGGTCAGCTTTGCCGGGCAGGTGGCCGACGTGCCCGGCATCTGGCGCACGCACCACGCGCTGGTGCTGGCTTCGCGCTACGAAGGCCTGCCCCTGGCCATGGTGGAGGCCATGCTGTGCGGCCGCCCGACCATTGCGGCGCCGGCCGGGGGCATCGCCGAGCTGCTGATTGATGACGTGACGGGCTTTCTGGCGGCCGCGCCCACCGTCGATGCCCTCGACGAAGCCCTGGAGCGGGCCTGGGCACGCCGAGCCGACTGGCCCCAGCTGGGGGCCCAGGCGGCGCACCACGCCCGGGCGTCGGTGCCGCCCGACCCCGCCCTCGACTTCGGGCGGCAGCTCTTGCAGCTGGCCCATTCGCTTACTTCTATTTCTCAGGCCATTAGCGCATGAATCAGCCTTTAGTTTCCGTTATTATCCCTACCTACAACCGGGCGTCGCTTATCGAAAATGCGATTGGCAGCGTGCTGCGCCAAACGTATACGCACTGGCAGCTGGTGATAATAGACGATGGCTCGGCCGACGATACGCCGGCCCGGGTGCAACCTTTTTGCGAGGCCTACCCCGGCAAGATAACCTACCACTACCAGCCCAACCAGGGGCAGGCCGCCGCCCGCAATGCCGGCCTGCGCCGCTGCCAGGGCGAGTACATCGCCTCGCTCGACTCGGACGATGAGTGGCACGCCGACTTTTTGGCCGCCAGCGTAGAGCAGCTTACCACGCGCAACCTAGACCTGGTTTTCCTGAACTGGGTGGGCACCTACGACACCGAGGGCTTCACCAATTTTTACCAGCAGCCCGCTCAGCAAAAGGCCTACTGCACCACCCCGGCCGGCGACTGGTGGCTGCTGGCGCCCGCGCAGATGCGCCAGTTGGCCATCGAAACGTGTCCCTCGCCGTCGTCGGCCCTCATAATACGGCGCACGGCCCTGGCCGGCACCTGGAACGAGCAGATGCGCATTGCCGACGACTGGTGCCTGCTGCTGGACACGGTGCTGAGCCGGCCGTGCCAGGCCGCCTTCACCCTCAAGCCCCACTGGCTCAAGCACGTGCACGACACCAACATCTACGACGGCCGGTTTGACACCGCGCTCATTCGGGATATCGGGCTGCACGACGAGCCCCTGATGCTGGAGCGGTTTGGCGACCGGCTGCTGCCCGGCGAAAAGCGGCTGTTTCGCGAGCGCATTGCCACGCACCACTTCAATTTTATGTGCCTCAACTGGGCCAACCGGCCGGGCCTGGCCAGCATGCTGGGGCACGCCGCCCAGGCCATGCGGCTGGCGCCCTGGCTCACGACCCAGGCCTTTTGGGAGCGCGGCATGAGGCAGCTCAAGAAGCACACCTCCCAGGCGCAGCCCTAGGGTTGCTTATTGGGCTTAGGCGCGGCCGGGCCGCAGCTTGTGCAGCAGCACCCGGCCGTAGAGGTTGCCCTCTTGCACAAACTGCCAGGCGTAGCCCCCAAACAACAGCAGGTGCAGCACCAGCACCACGCCGTCGGCGGGGTAGCGCAGGCTCTGGGCCAGCAGGAACGCTAGGGGGTAAAAGAGCTTGTAATAATCGCTCAGCACAATGCGGCTATCGAGCGCCAGCACCTGGGGCCGGTGGCCAAACACGCGCAGCCGGCACCACTCCAGCCCCGCATACACCCCGAGCAGCCCGAGCGCCCAGCCGTTATAATTACTGATTAACATTCCGCCAAATGCCACTACCTCTACCGGAAACACCACCCACAGCCCTAGGTGCCGGGCCCGGCGCACGCCCTGCCGCAGCACAAACGTATCAACCTGGGCTTGGGCGTCGGCATCGGCATCGCTCAGCTGGTGCCACAAGATGTTGTGCACGCCGCAGGCCAGCACCCATGCGCCCACGGCCAGCCACCATGCGGTGGGCACGGCCTGCCCCGTCCACTGCCCCACCACTGACACGGTGAGCAGCTGCGGAAACACGTGCGCCCCGCAGGCATCGGCCAGCACGCCCGCCAAGCCCCGCACTTTCAGGCGCGCGGGTGGCAGCGAATACAGCGAGTACACCACCCAGGCCCCTAGGTACAGCAGCGCGCTTTGCGGGCTAAGCTGCCAGTAATAATAACCAAACCCGCAGCCCAGCAGCACGCAGCCCCCAATTACCAACCCCACGAACCTAGGCGAGCGGCCCGCCAGCCGGTTAGTTTTGCCCGCCGCGGCGTCGTCGGCCAGGTCGGTCCAGTCATTAAGCACACTCACGTAAATAGCGCCCACCAACAGCGACAGCAGCAGCACGACCAGGTGCCCCAGCAGCGGCAGCAAGGGCCGCCCCACCAGGCTGGCCGTGGCATAAAAAACGGCCAAAATCGGCGAAAACTTATCTACCCACCAATCGCTGGCCCGCGCCACGGCCAGCACCCCCGGCTGATTACCAGACTTTTCTACAATAACTTGACCCATAAACCTTACCTATAGTTAGTGTTCTACTTATATAAAGGTATTGGCCTTTTTGCAAAATGAAAGAAACAATTTATACGCCGCACTCGCCGCTGCACACGCCGCGCCTATTCGTGCGCGAGGTAGCCCATGATATGCGCCTGGTACATCACATTGGCTGGCAGCTGTTTCGGCGCAATTTGCGGGTGCAAATCCGCCAAAACCTGCTGGGCTACTTCTGGATGCTGCTGCCCCCCATCCTCACGGGCCTCACCTGGACCTACCTCGGCAAAAACAACATCATCCGGGGCTACGACAGCGCGGCGGCGCCCTACCCGGCCTTCGTGCTCACCGGCTTGTTTATCTGGCAGGGCTTTGTGGAAGCTCTCAACTGCCCGCTGCAACAGCTACAGGGCGCGCGCGGCACCATTGCCAAGGTGAAGGTGCCGCACGAGGCGTTTATCGTGGCGGGCATGGGCATGGTGTTGTTCAATCAGGCCATTCGACTGGTTATTTTGGCGGTGGTGCTGGTTTGGTTTCAGTTGCCGTGGCACGCCAGCCTGCTGCTGGTGCCGGTGGGCCTGGGCCTGCTGCTGGTGCTGGGCCTGGCCCTAGGGTGGCTGCTAACGCCGGTGAGCATGCTCTACGCCGACGTTTCCAACGTGCTGTCGATGGTGCTGGGGTTCTGGTTTTTGATTACGCCCATCGTCTACACGGCGCCCAAGTCGGCGGCGTGGCTGGCGGTGATTAACCCCGTGACGCCCCTGCTCACCACCATTCGCAACTGGGTGCTTACCGGCGAGGTGACCCCAGCACCGGGCTTTGGGCTGGTGGCCACGCTGGCCGTGGTGCTGCTGGCCGCCAGCTGGCTGGGCTACCGCCTGGCCAAGCCCCACCTCACGGCGCGCCTCTAGGGCGCGCCACGGGGTTTATTTTTTATTTTGTGGAGGCGCGCTTGGCCGCCGCCCACGTTCCAGCTTTTGCCACCGTCTTATGTCAACTACTTCTGAGCCAGTAGTCCAGGTCACCAACGTATCCAAGAAGTTTTGCAGCCACCTGCGTACGTCGCTCTGGTACGGGCTGCGCGACATTGCGGCCGAAACCTGGCCCCGGCGGCACCGCCCCGCCGCCGCCCTGCGCCGCGCCGAGTTCTGGAGCGTGCGGGACGTGTCGTTTGAGCTGCACCGCGGCGAGGCGCTGGCCATTATCGGCTCCAACGGGGCCGGCAAAAGCACGCTGCTCAAGCTGCTCAACGGCCTCATTAAGCCCGATACGGGCTCCATCCGGCTGCTGGGGCAGGTGGGCGCGCTCATCGAGCTGGGCGTGGGGCTCGACCCCGTGCTCACGGGCCGCGAAAACGTGTTTGTGCGGGCCGCGCTCATGGGCTTTTCGCGGGCGGGCATCACGCCGCTGCTGCCCGCTATCATCGAGTTTACGGGCCTGGGCGAGGCCATCGACATGCCCGTGCAGTTCTACAGCTCGGGCATGGTCTCGCGCCTGGCCTACGCGGTGGCGGCGCACCTGCACCCCGACATCCTGCTCGTGGATGAGGTTCTGGCCGTGGGTGATTTCGACTTTCAGCGCAAGTGCATCAACCACATGATGGGCTACCTGGCGGCCGGCGGCTCGCTAATTCTGGTCTCGCACCAGCCGCACCACATTCAGTCGATATGCCGGCGGGGCATCGTGCTCGACAAGGGCCGCGTCACGTTTTCGGGCACCGCCACGGAGGCGCTCGACTACTACTTTTCGCAGCAGCTAGCGGCCCTAGCGGCCGACGCACCCGCGGGTGCAGGCGCGCAGCTGAGCGCCGAGCGGCCGGTGGCCATTGAGCACGTGGCCCTGGCCGACCCAGCGGCGGGGCCGGTGGTAACGGCCGGCGCCGAGGTAGAAATTGCGCTTACCTACCAAGCCTTTCAGACGCGGCAAGGCGTGGGCTGGGCCTTTTTTATTCATACTAGCGATGGCCACGTGTGCATCACGGGGGCCTACTGCCCCGAGCCGATAGTACTGCCCGCCGGCCAGCACACGCTGCGCTGCCGCCTGCCGCACCTGCCCCTCACGGCGGGCGACTACCTGGTCAAGACCGTCATCTTCGAGTTTGAGTCCTTGCAGCCCCTGGCCTTGTGGGGCTGGGAAAACTCGCCCACCCGGCTGCGGGTAGTGGAGGCCGCCAGCCTGGCAACCAATGCGCAAAAAATGGTGCAGCAGCTCATTACCATCCCTGTCGAATGGCCCCAGTAAGCACCGCCGCCCTCGACGACGCCCTGGCGCGGGGCGTAGCCTACCTGTACCAGCACCAGTACCCGAACGGCGAGTTTTGCGTCTACTGCTCGAGCGATGTCACCATGCAGGAGTGGTGCCTGCCCGATAGCTCAGTCTTCCCCACGGCGCTGATTGCGCACTGCCTGCTGCCCTTGGCCGAGCACCCGGCCGCGGAAGAGACCCTAGGGAAGGCCGCCGCTTTTTTGCGGTACCAGATGGGGGCCGGCGGCCTCTGGAACCACTTTACCGTGGTGCACCGCCTGCGCTACCTGTGCCCACTCGATGCGGATGACACGGCCTGCGTGTCGGATTTTTTGCGCACCCGGGGCTTCGACCACCCCTACCCCGCCAACGTGCCGCTGCTGCTGGCCAACCGTGACCGCAACGGACTGTTCTACAGCTGGTTCTTGCTACGGCTGCGCTGGCAAACCAACCGCACGTATTGGCGCGTGACCCTGCCCGAGCTGCGGCGGCCCATCCAAAGCGCGGCCTTTTGGTACGGAGTCGAGGCCAGCCGCAACGACGTGGATGGCGTGGTGAATGCCAACGTGCTCTACTACCTAGGTGACGTGCCGGAGACCCAGCCCATCATCGCCTGGCTACTGCGCATCATTGCCGAAGGCCGCGAGGCCGACTGCGACCTGTGGTACCGCGATGCGCACTTCGTGTACTACTTTATTTCGCGCAACTACTACCGGGGCATCACCCAGCTAGAGCCGGCCCGCCAGCCGGTTATCGACCGCATTCTGGCCGCCGCCAAGCCCGATGGCCGCCTCGGCGATACAGTAACTGACACCGCCTGGGCCGTGTGCTCGCTCCTCAACTGGCGCGCTACCCCACCCGAGCTGGAGCCGGCAATAGCGTTTTTGCTGCGCACGCAGGGCGCGCCCGGCGAGTGGCCGCGCTGGCTGGTGTACTACGGCGGCCCCAAGCGGGCGCTGGGCTGGGGCTCGGAGGAAATCACGACCGCGTTTTGCCTCGAAGCGCTGGCCCGCTACCGCGCCCTACAGCCCTAGGCGGCGCCAGCGCAGCAGCACTTTGGCGTAGAATTTCAGCACCTGGTAGTAGGTGGCAGGGTGCGGGCTGAGGCGCAGCGCCTGCGCCAGCACCCCGTGGGCCGCGGCCCAGCTTTTGGTATGGGCCAGGGCGTGGTAGGCCTCCCCGATACCCAGCTGCGCGCTGCGCTTGCGAGCCAGCCGCCCCACTTTTTGGCGCTGGTCGGGCGGCAGGTGCTCCTCGATGCGGGCAATAACCTGCGCCCAGTCGGCCAGCAGCTGGCCCTGCTGGGCTTTTTTCCAGGACACGGAGCCGGGGTGGCCGCGGTACTCGGCCAGCGTTTCGGGGCTGTAGGCCACGGGGTAGTGCCGGGCAATGCGCACCCACATCTCCCAGTCTTCGCCGCAGGTAGTGCCATAAAAGCTACCTAGGTGCTCGTATACCTCGCGCCGCACCACCATGCACGCGTACTGGATGTACTGCGTTTCGGCAAGGCGAACCAGCCAGTTGGGCAGGATGCCGGCCGCGGGCTGCACGGGCTCAAAATCGTGCACCACCGCCCCGTGCTCATCCACGGAGGCGTAGTGCGTGAACGCGGCGCCCGCCGCCGGGTACCGGGCCAGCAGCTGCCCCACCTGCGCGTAGAAGCCCGGCCGCACGCGGTCGTCGCCGTGCAGCAGGTGCACCAGGTGGCCGCGCGCCCGGTTGAGGCAGGTCTCGAAGTTGCGCAGGCTGCCCACGTTGGCGGGCTGGCGGTAGTACTGCACCCGGCCCGCGCCCAGGGCGGCTACTACGGCGGCCACGTCTTCATCGGTGCTGGCATCGTCCACTACTTCGATTTGCATGCGGGCCGCGCCGGGGTCCTGGGCCAGCACGCTGCGCAGCGCCTCGCGCAGAAAAGGCGTGCAGTTGTAAGTGGGTATCATCACCGACCACTGCGGGCGTTCGGTAGTCGAGGGCAGGGCCGCAATCTGGGGGGCGGTTTGCGGGATGCGCGGGGCGGCAATCAAAGCGGGCGCGGTATAATTTTTAGCAGAACAGATTGGCTTTGCTAATTAGCGCCAGCGTTCAATCCCTAAACTTACGACCATCAAGGGTATTACCCACCGGCTAGGCGCGGCGCCGGTGGGGCCCGCACCTATCGGTGCGCTTGCGCTGGCAAGGGCGCAGTAGCTTAGCGCAGCTCCCTTGAGGCACTGGCGCGCCAATGAATTTTTTGCCGGGCTCGAAGGAAAGGCTGTTTTGATATTTATGCAGATGCAGATAATGAACGCAAGAACCTTGCGCGGCGCCCTGGGCCTCGCGCTGCTGGCGAGCAGCTTCGGCCGGCCGGCCGCCGCCCAGAATCCGTTCATCACCAGCCAATTCACGGCCGACCCCACGGCCCGCGTGTTTGGCGACCGGGTGTACGTGTACCCTTCGCACGACATTCGGGGCAAGCCCGGGCAGGGCCGCCCCGGCTGGTTTTGCATGGAGGACTACCACGTTTTTTCCTCGGCCAACCTCACCAACTGGACCGACCACGGGGTCATCGTGACCCAGAACAAAGTGGCCTGGGTGAAGCCCGACAGCTACAGCATGTGGGCGCCCGAGTGCGTAGCCCGCAACGGCAAGTACTACTTCTACTTCCCGAGCACGCCCAAGGACAGCACGGCCGGCAAGGGCTTCACCGTCGGGGTGGCCGTGGCCGACGCGCCCACCGGGCCGTTTGTGCCGCAGCCCACTTCCATAAAGGGCGTGCGCGGCATCGACCCCAACGTGCTCATCGACAAGGATGGGCAGGCCTACCTCTACTGGTCGCAGGGCAACATCTACGCGGCCAAATTGCGGCCCGACATGCTAGAGCTGGCCTCCGAGCCCGTGACCCTGGGCGCGCTGCCTACCGCGGGTCTCAAGGAAGGACCATACGTGTTTGAGCGCCAAGGCACGTACTACCTCACTTACCCGCATGTGGCCAACAAAACCGAGCGGCTGGAGTACGCCACCAGCCGCAGCCCCCTAGGTCCGTTTGAGGTGAAGGGCGTGCTCATGGACGAGTCACCGACCGGGTGCTGGACCAACCACCACAGCATCACGCAGTTCAAGGGCCAATGGTACTTGTTCTACCACCACAACGACTTGTCGCCGAATTTCGATAAAAACCGGTCGGTGCGCGTGGACAGCCTGTTTTTCAACCCCGACGGCAGCATCCGCAAGGTGGCGCCCACCCTGCGCGGCGTGGGCCTGACGGATGCCCGCCAGAAAATTCAGGTGGACCGCTACAGCCGGCTGAGCACGCAGGGCGCGGCCATCGCTTTTCTGGACACGGCCAACAAGTTTCAGGGCTGGAAAACGCTGTTTACCGGCCGCCAAGGCTGGGTGCAGTACAACGGCGTGGACTTCGGCCCGCGGCCGCCTCGCGCACTAACGCTGCGCGTGGCCGCGGCCGCCGGCGCCACGCTGCAAGTCCGCCTCGACCAGCCCACCGGCCCCGTGCTGGCCCAGGTGGTAGTGCCCAAGAGCGGGCAGTGGCGCGAGCTACGAGTGCCAGTAGCAGCCGGCCGGCCCGGCCGCCACACCCTCTACATCGCCTCGCAGACCGACGCGCCCAGCGAGCTTGACTGGGTGAAGTTTGAATAACTCGCGCTTGTTTTAGCAAGGTTATTCATTCGCAGTGGGCTACGTAGCCGCCCTAGGGCGGCTACGTAGCCCACTGCTCATAGGGTATCAGAAGCGGGGTCGGGAATGCGAATGCGGACGTAGGCCCCGCCGGCCGGCACGGCGCCGGTTTCCAGCTGGCCCCCGAGCAGTGCCACCTGGTCGCGGATGCTGCGCAGGCCGAGGCCGGCCTCGGCGGGCGGCAGCGTGGCAAAGCCGGGGCCGTTGTCCTCCACCCGCAGCAGCGCCCAGCCGGGCGTGGTTTCGAGCTCCAGGCTGGCCTCGGTGGCACCTAGGGCGTGCTTCACAATGTTCTGGGCCAGCTCCTGGGCCATGCGGTAGATGGCCAGCTGCAGGGCCGAGGAGAGCGGCGTGGCTTCGGCGTCAAGCTGCACCTGGCAGTGCAGGCGCAGCTGCGGGCTGCTCAGCTTATCGCAGATGTCCTGCAGGGCCTCCGCCAGGCCAAACTCTTCGAGCACCAGCGGCACCAACTCGTGCGAGAGCACGCGGGTTTGGTGAATGGCCTCGCTCAGCAGCTGGTTGGCATCGCGGTGGGCGGCCTGCCACGCGGGGGGGGCATCGTCGGGGCGCGGGTGCAGCTGGTCGAGGCGCAGCTTGGTGGCGTAGAGCAGCTGCCCGATGCCGTTGTGCAGGCCTTCGGCAATGCGGCGGCGCTCGGCTTCCTGGGCGGCCTGCACGGCCTCGAACAGGGCCTGCTGCCGGCTCAGGCGCAGGCGCAGGATTTCAGCCTGGTCTTTTTTCCAGGCCGTAATATCCTTGGTGGAGGTCGCCACGCCGTCGCCCAGCTTCACGATGGACTGGAAAAACCAGCCGTCGAACTGCTCGTGCGCGTAGCGCCGCTCGGCTTGCTGCGGCTCGCCGGTTTCCACCACTTGCTTGAAAGCGGCAAATATGCCCTCCTTCACCACGCCGGGGTTGCGCTCGAGCAGGCTTTGCCCGCGCACCTCGCCGTAGCGGCTTTCGGAGGAGTGGTTGTTCAGCAGCCAGCGAAAATCGACAATCTGGCCGGCGTCGTCGCGCACTGCCTCAAACACCTGAATCATGTCCACGGTGCTGTCCATGGTGGCCTGCAGAAAGTCGCGGCTCTGCTTGAGCTCGGCCGTGCGCTCCTGCACCTGCCCTTCCAGGTCGGCGCGGTAGTGCGCCTGCTGCACGCGCAGGGCTTCTTCGGCCTTGGCGCGCTCCACGGCGACCCAAGTGCGCTCGGCCACCTCTTCGACCAGGCTCACCTCCTGGGCCGTCCAGCGGCGGAGCGTGCGCTGCGCTGCCACCAGCATGGCCACCAGACGCTTCTGCTTGAGCAGGGGCACCACCACGGCGGCGCGGCTGGCGCTGCTGCGCTGCGCCTCGGGCAGGTGGGGGTCGGTGTCGGCATCGCAGCAAACCCAGGTGCGGCCCTCCACCAGCAGGGGCATGGCCCAGGTGCTGAACGGGTAGCGGCGGGCGTGGCTGGGGGCGTCGGGCCGGTGCCAGTCGCGGGCCACTACAAACTCCTGGGCGGCTTCGTGCAGGTCCACGTAGTAAGCCCAGTCCACGCCGAGGTGCTGGCCCAGCTTTTGGGCTACCGTGGCCTGAATATCGACCGCGTCGGTGAGGGGGCGCAGGGCATCGCTGAGCTGCAGCAAAAAATCCTGGCGCTGCTCGCTCAGGCGCAGGGCCTGCTGGGCCTGGTTCTGGGCCACGGCCATCCAGGTGCGCTCGGCTACTTCCACGGCCAGCACCACCTCGGTGGTGAGCCACTCGCGGGGCACGCTCTGCACCAGGCACAGGCCGCCCACCAGCTGCCCGTTCTTGAAAACAGGAATGGCCAGGTAGGCAATCACCTGCTGCTGCACGCAACGCAGCAGCAGGTCCGCGTCCACTATATCGGCCTGGTGCACGTCGGCCACGCTCACTGGCCGGCCGGTGTCGATGGCGGCGTGCAGCAGTATCAAGTCAGAGAGCGGGTAGTTGCCGACCGCCGAAGGCAGGCCGGGCGACGCCGCATCGCAGCGCACAATGGCCCGGCCGGCTTCGATTTCGCAGTAGCAGCAGCGGTCGGCCCCGAAGTGCCGGCGGGCCAGGTGCGTCACGGCTTCCTGAATGGCCACCGGGTCGGTGAGCGGCCCTAGGGCATCGGCGAGCTGCAGCCGAAACGTGTCGGCGGCGGCGGCGAGGCGCAGGGTAGTTTCGGCGTTTTTGCGCGCCGTAATGTCGTTGAAGAGCACGGCCACCTGGTGGGCGGCGGGCGCCCCCACCCGAAAGGCGTGCACGTCGAACCAGCGGCTCACCTGCGGCACGTAGTGCTCCACGCGCACGGGCTCGCCGGTGCGGGCCACCCGGCCGTAGGTGTCAAACCAGAAGGACTCGAGGCCGGGCAGCACCTCGCGCACGGTTTTGCCCCGCGCATCGGCTGGCATGCCCGACTGCTGGGCAAACAAGGGGTTTAGCTCGAGGTAGCGAAAATCCACGGCTTGCTGCCCGGTGGCGTCAAACAGAATTTCGAGCACGCAAAACCCCTGCTCCATGGCGTAGAACAGGGCGCGGTACTTGTCGGTAGCGCCCAGCGCCAGCTCATCGTGCAGGCGCTGGGCGGCCCCGGGCGCGGGGCCGCCGCGGGCGATGTCGGGCAGCATGGCTAGGTCCCCGTTCCGCAGCTCAGCCACGAGGGGCGCGTAGGGTTGGGGCTGGGTGGGGGTTTCGTCTTCGGGCCGGCGCCCGGCCGGGGCCGGGCACGGCTGCCCGTACACCACCCACCCATCGCGGTGGCGGGTGGCCGACAGGGCAACCCACTGGTGGTGCTCGGGCAGCCATATCTCCCGGGTGGCGGGGGTGGCGGGCTCGCGCAGCATTTCCAGCAGCGCCACCCCCAGGGCCGGTGGCAGGTCGGCCTCGGCCAGGGGGCGACCTAGGAGCGCCGCGGGCGGGGCGCCGCACCAGCGGGCCATCTGCTGGTTGGCGCGCCGCACGATGCGCTGCTCATCCAGCACCAGCACGCCCCAGGGCAGCGCGTCCAGTAACCCATCGGCCGAATAATCGGAGGTTGGTGATGGGTACTGAAGTAGATTGGGCCGTTCGAAGGTGGCGTCAGCGGGGGTTTCCATACAAAAGCGGGCAGCGGGCAGGCGAGTTTGAGTAGCCTTTACGCTATACAGCCTTACGTGGATTCTATTCTGGCGGCCCAGCTTAGTTCAGGAACCCGCCCCCCGCGAAAGCGCCGCATCTGCATCGGCCGGCAGCGGCTTGCTGGCAAAGGCGCCTGGCTGCCAGCTCAGTTTTTAGGTCAGGGCGCAGGATGGGAAAACGCAACAACTGTCCGGCGAACTAGAATTTGCGGCACCGTCCCCGTTTACCCAGTATTTCTTAATTCATATGCAGCCCCAAAAAGCAAAACCCCCGTTTCCGAGCTGGAAACGGGGGTTGTAGTAGGTCATGGTTTTTCCGAAAGGAGCGTTAGCGCACGATTTCTACCCAGCCTTTATAGGTGCGCTTGGTACCGGCAAAATCAGCAAACTCGACCTCGGCCAGGTAGTAGTAAATGCCATCCGACACCTTGCCGCTGGTACCTACCTCATTGGGAGCGCCGCCCCCATCCCAGTTGATGTAGGGGTCTTTGTCGCTCTCATACACCTTGCGGCCCCAGCGGTTGAATATCTGGATGTGCGTGCGCCGGATAGCGCTCGCCGTCTTGGGCCGGAATCGCTCGTTGAGCCCATCCCCGTTGGGCGTGAAGATGTTGGGCAGCAGGAAGAACGCGCAGTTGTCCTGACAGGCCACGTTGCTGAGCGCGCTGCGCACCCGGGCCGCGTTCACGGCCTGCACCTGGTAGCAGCCCGCCCCGCCCGTGTTGCCCGCCGTGTTCAGGGGCACCTGGTGCAGGTAGGTGTACTGGGTGGTCGAGTCGATGAGCGTAAATGGCCCCTCGGCCGTGCTGCGGTAGAAGATGCGGAAGTACGCCACCTCGCCGCTGCAGCCGGCTGGCGTGTTGCCGAGGGTCCAGCGCAGGCGGTTCTGGTAGCGCAGAGCCGCAAAGTCAAGGTTCGAATCTTGTTGGTCGAGGTTGGCCAGGCTGTCGCAGTTGGTGGGCACCACGGTCAGCACCGGCGTGCAGGGCGTCGGGATGAGCAAAGCGCAAATCTCCTGGCTGCGGTTGAGCAGGTTGGTAAGAATGGGCTGATTGAGCGAGTTAGTCGGCGTGGTGTACTGCCCGTTCGTTTGCACGTAGTAGCAGTAGTTGGCGCCCCGCGTCAGGCCCCGGTCGACGTACGTGACGCTGCTGGCGCCCGCGGGGGGCGTCAGCGTAGCCACCTGCGCGTAGGGACCGGTAGCCCCGAGCCGGCGGAAGATGAGCGTGGGCCGCGTGCTGTTGTCCCACGGCACCTGGTAGGACCAGGTCAGCGTGTTCAGGTTGTTGTTGCCATCGGGCACCACCCCTAGGCGCACGCTGCTGGCCAGCGGTGAGGTCTCCGAGGTTTCGGCGCTGCCGGGCTGGGTGGTAGCGGCGCTGAAGAAGACGAGCTGATAGGTGTACTGCCCGTCCTGCGTGTTCAGGGCCGGGGCGCTATCCACGTAGGTGGTATCGGTCAGGCTGGTTTTGGTCGTCACCAGCGTGAAGGGTGCGGCGCCCGTGCTGCTGCGGCTCAGGCGGTACCCGAGGGGCGCGTTGAAGCTGCTCGCATTAGACTTTGGCTGCGTCCACTTGATGGCAATTTGCCCGTTGGTGGGGGCCGTCGTCAGCACGTCCACGTTGGTGAGCTGCGCTGAGCGGCCCGAAAGAGGCAGGCAGGCCTCATTGGAGGCCAGGCTGGCCCCGCCCGCCGGCAGCGGAAACGTGACGTAAATGCGGTACGAATACGTGCGGCCCCGCGGCAGGCCCCGGCCGCCGTTGTCATCAGTGTAGGCCGTGAGGTTGGCCGGAATACTAGCGATGCGCGTGTAGCCCGCCGCGGCCGGAATACCGGTTTCGCAGGCGCTGGGGGTGAACGGGTAGCAGTTTTCGCGGCGGTAAATCTGGATGGTCGGTAGCACGCCGGGCTGGCTGGAGGCCAGGCACGGGTAGCTGGTCCACGTTAGCAGCACCCGCTCGCCAGCCAGAGGTGCGGCCTGCAGGTTGGTCGGCGCGGGGCCTATTACCGTTACGCGCCACGTCTTCTCATCAATGAGCGGCGGGTCGGCCGAGGTAGCCGGCGGCGTATCCTGCGCCTTAAAAACCACGAGGTAGGGCTGCGCCGCGATATTCTCGCACTGGGTAGCCCACCGAAACCGCCCCACCGCCCGCGGCGGCCCTTGCGTGGACTGGGTAAAAGTGGCGGGGGGCAGCGGCCCCCCGTAGGCCGTGAGCTGCACGGCCGTCGCGGCCGAGTTGGGCCCGCTGCCATCTACCGCCGTCACGCTCTTGCTCAGCACCGTGCCCGCCACCACGCAGGTGTCTTGCGGAATGGTGATGGTGGGGCGCAGATTGACGGCCGCCACAACTATTATCTGCATGTCGCGCAGTACTTCGCCTATCTGGATGTACCCTAGGGCATTGCGCCGCCATTCTTCGACTGCGAAGGCTACATTATAGGTTCCCGTGCGCAAGGGGGCGTTCCAGACAATCTGGCCGGTGCGGGCATTCATTTGAAAGGTCGCCGTATCGCCGATTTGGGCCAGCTCGACCCCATTATTATCCTTGAAGGACACCTGCACCGGCCGCTGCGTGCCCACCCCGTAGGCCTGGTTGTTGGGGTACCGAAATCCGGCGCAAGGCACGTGGTCGGGGATGTAGGTAGCCGGCAGCGCGCTAAGCGTAGTGTAAGTGAGCGACCGCTGGCTGTTCATCCGCCGAAAAGCCAGGGAATCTCCATCCGCATCGTAAGCGGCCGGATTGTGCAGAAACACCTGCCCCGACGCGGCCCGGTCAATGGCCGGGGCCCGCAGCACGGGCAAGTGGTTGGCACCGAGGCCGGGGTCGATGGTGATGACGGTGCTGAGGTAAAAGGTTTGGGAGACGGAAGCGGTCATGTTGACCACGTCCGCCGAGCGGTTTGCCTCGATAAAACTAGCCGTGTACTTACCAGACCCCGGGTAGGTGTGCTCGAAGTAGAATATTAGCCGGGTTGTTTCAACCGCTACCGTGACTTCGCTGGTTTTCCGGATGGCGTCGCTCCGCTTGCCATCGCCAAAAAAAAGGGTTGCCTCTTCCTGCAACGCGCTCGTCGGCCGCGAGTCGCGGTACAGCGTCAGCTTAAAGAAAATCCGATTCGGATTGTGGGTCGGCGTCGTGTCAACCTTGGCTTGGATGTCGCCGGCCCGCAAATGGGTGGCGTGGGCGGCCCTGGGCGCGAGCCCGCTCAACCCAACCAACAGCACGACTAGGAGCCACGCCCACCGCCTGCCGGCCCACTGCACAGAGGAAAAAAGGAACATACAACGGGTTATAATTTTTTCTGTTTTCAGCTCATTACCGGCCCTACCCCACCCTCGACTACGTGTGCAGTGCCGAGGTACTATTCAGCGTCCGCTTCATCACCCTCCGCCTACTACGTGGCAGTCATTGCTTATAAATGCGCTCTTTACTTCAAAAAGCCCTTGTTACTCAGCGACGGGCCATCTTTCTATCCCAGCTTATCTGAGGCACCTCCTTTATTCCTTCTAAGTTAGGCGGCCGGCGGCCATTTTTGGCACGAACACCCGGATTATTGCCGGCCAAAACCTTAAACAGCTGTACGCTACGTTGGCCCCGCAACCCCTAGGTGCCCACTCACCCAAGTGGGCTTGCCTTGGTCGTGATTATGGCCGCCTAGGTACTAGCGTGAAGCCGTTAGCAGCGGGCAGAGCCTGGGGCGCCCTGGGCGCCGCTGAAGAGTAGCCGCTCGGCCGTCAAATTGGCGTTGGGATAGGCGCGCGGCATCAAAAATACGCATTGATTTCCGGCTGACAGCCTGCTAATAATAACTCAACCAAAGCGCAAAATCCTGCTGGATATCAGTTTATTAAAGTACTTAGGTACTTTTCCCAGGTACTGACATGCACATAAAATATCTCTCGAAAATACAATTTCAGCGCAAGCGTGGCAGCAATTCTTATATATTGCGTTGCCAAAGGCGATGTCCCCTCACTCAATCATTTATGAAGAAACACGTACTACGCATTGCTACGCTAGTAGCTGGTACCGGCCTGGTGTTCGGTACTATTAATGCCAGCTTTGCCCAAGGGGCGAAACGCGACGCCAAATTCAAGGCCGCCACGGAACTGCGCGAGCTGATAGGCAGCACGGCTGCTTCGCGGGCGGCGGTGGCGGCCAGCGCGGCCAAAACGACCGGGCCGCAGAAGGAAGACCTGCGGCAGATTCAGGGTGGCTACGTGGTCATCGATGCCGCTTCGACCGACGCCGACGGGCGCCCGCTGCTGCTCCAGCTCCAGAAGCTGGGCCTGAAGAACGGTGCGGTATACGGCCGGATGGTTTCGGGCCTGTTTCCCATCGACCAGGTCGGCCAGCTCGAGCGCGTGGAAACGCTGCGCTTTGCGGCCCCGGCCTACCAGCCCATGCGCAACGTGGGCCTCACCACTTCGCAGGGCGATGCGTCTATGCTGGCCGACAAGGCGCGCACCTCCTACGGGGTGTCGGGCGTGGGCTCCAAAGTCGGCATCTTGTCGGATAGCTACGGCGCGATAGCCGGGGGCCCGGCCGCCGGGGTAGCCTCCGGCGACCTCCCCGCCGGGGTAGAAGTACTGGAAGATGCGCCGGGCTACACCGACGAAGGCCGCGCCATGGCTGAAATCGTGCACGACGTGGCCCCCGGTGCTAAAATCGCTTTTCACACGGCTTTTACAGGCCAGGCAGGCTTTGCGAGCGGCATTGTTAAGCTAGCAGATGCGGGCTGCAACATCGTGGTGGACGACGTGGCTTACTTCGCGGAGCCGATGTTCCAGGACGGTGTCATTGCCCAGGCCGTGGACCAGGTCACGGCCCGCAACGTGTCGTACTTCAGCGCGGCGGCCAACCAGGCCCGGCAGTCGTACCAAGCCGGTTTTAAGGACTCGGGGCAAGACTATATTGTTGGTACCAACAACTACGGCCGGGCGCACGACTTTGGCAACGGCGACATCACGCAGAGCTACCGCATTCCGGCGGGTGGCACGCTGCGGCTCTCGTTTCAGTGGGCCGACCCGTTCTTCTCAGTTAGCGGCGGGGCGGGTGCCCGCACCGACCTAGACATCCTAGTGCTGGTGGGTGGAGTTGTGCAACAATCGCTATCGGGTTTGAGCGGCAATATTGGCGGCGACCCGGTAGAGATTATCAGCTTAACTGCCAGAACTGCGGTAACCGTTGAGCTGGTCATTGTAAAATACGAGGGCCCCACCCCGCAGCTGATGAAGTACATCAACTACGGCAGCTCAACGGCGGTACCGACCGAGTATGCTACGAACAGCTCGACGGTAACGGGCCACTCCAACGCCACCAGCGCGATAGCGATAGCCGCCGCCGCCTGGTACAACACCCCGGTGTTCAACACCAACATTACCCGGCCGGTAGTGGAAGCCTTCTCGTCGCAGGGGGGCACGCCGGTGTTCATCACCAAAGAAGGCGTGGACACGGGCTACGATGACAGCAAAATCCGCCGCAAGCCGGTCGTGACCGGTCCTGATGGTGGCAACACCACGTTTTTCGGCTCCGATACGTCGCTCGACCCCGACACCTACCCCAACTTCTTCGGCACCTCGGCCGCGGCGCCGCACGTAGCGGCCGTGGCCGCGCTGATGCAGGAATTTGCCGGCACTGCCCTGACCCCCACCAACATCGCGGAAGGCCTAGTGTACACGGCGCAGGACATGGATGACCCCTTCACGCCTGGGTTCGACGTGGGCTTTGACTTCCGCACGGGCTTCGGCTTTGTGCAGGCCGACAAGGCCGTGCTGGCCGTTAATGGCTCGCTGACTACCTGGACGGGCAGGGTCAGCACCAACTGGTTTACGGAGGGCAACTGGAGCGCGGGCCTCCCCACCGCCACCCGGGATGCCCTCATCGCGGTGGCCCCCAACCAGCCCCGCCTGGGCGCGGGCACGGCTGCGGTACGGAACTTGATTTTGAGCACCGGCACGACCCTCACCCAGAGCGGCGGCACCCTGAGCCTGACGGGCAACCTGACCAACAACGGCACCCTCGTTGCCACGGGCGGCACGGTGGCCACCACCGGCAGCACCAACCAGACGCTGGGCGGCACCAGCCCGTTGCCCTTCTACGACCTGAGCGTGGGCAGCGCCGGGGCCACGCAGGCCACTAGCGTGAGCTTGCAGGATGTGCTCACGCTCACGGGCAACCTAACGACCAGCGGCCAGCCGCTGACGCTGCTTTCCCGCGTGAGCGGGGGCGTGGCCCTCGACGCCCTGGTGGTGAACAGCAGCGGCGTAGTGGTGGGCAACGCCACGGTGCAGCGCGCCATCGACCCCAGCCTGAACTCCGGCCTGGGCTACCGCCACTACAGCTCGCCCGTGGCCAACACCACGGTGGCCGACCTAGCCACTACCGGCTTCACGCCCGTAGTGAACCCGGCCTACAACACCAGCCCGACGCCCAACGACGTAGTGCCCTTCCCCACGGTATTTGGCTACGACCAGGCCCTGGTAAACCGGACGAATGCCAGCCCGAACTTCGACAAGGGCTTTTTCTCGCCCAGCGCCCTCAGCGCCCCGCTGGTGCCGGGCCGCGGCTACAACGTGAACATCGGCGCCGCCGAGCTGGTCGATTTTGTGGGTACGCTCAACAATGGCGACCTAGGTATCGCCGTGGCCCGCAATGCCGCCAACACCCTGAACGCGGCCGATGCGGGCTGGCTGTTTTTGGGTAACCCCTACCCCGCCCCGCTCGACTACTCGCTGGTGAAGCCCGCCGACCGCACCGGCCTGGAAGACGCCATTTACGTGTTCAGCAGCACCAGCCAGTACGGCGGCCAATACCGCGCTTACGTCAACGGCGTTGGGGGCAACCCCGTTATTCCCATTGCCCAGGGCTTCTTTGCGCGCGTTGCCGCGCCTGGCACGACTGGCACCTTTACGTTCCGCAACAGCCAGCGCCTGACCAGCCCCAACGGAACCTCGTTTCAGCGCACCGCCGCCACCCCGCGCCCGCTGGTGCAGCTCGAGCTTGGCATGGCTAATGGCCCCGCCGACACCTTCTACGCCTACGCCGAAGCTGGGGCAACTCCCGCCTTCGACGCGGCCTTCGATGCGCCCAAGCTACCCAACCCCATGGGCCTGAACCTGGCTAGCCTAGTGGGCAGCGAGCGCCTGGCCATCGATGGGCGGGCGGCCTTCACGGCGGAAACCACCATTCCGCTGGCCCTGAGCGTACCAGCCGCGGGCACCTACTCGCTCCGCGCTGCGGCCCCCGCTACCCTACCGGCGGGCCTCACCGCTTACCTGTACGACCGCCAGCTAGGCCAGACTGTGCTGCTGACCGAGAATGCGCGCTACTCCTTCAGCGTGACGGCCGGCCAGGCCACCACGCCCATTGAGGGACGCTTCACGCTCCTTTTCGGCCCCATCGCCGCCAAGGCCAGCCTGAGCGCCGCCGAGGTGAACGTGTACCCCAACCCAGCGCACAAGCGCTTCACGGTGCAGGTGCCCGCTATAGCGGCCGCTACCAGCGTGCAAGCCGAGCTCCTGAACACCCTAGGGCAGAGCGTGAGCCGCCAAACCGCCGCCCAGCTAGCCACGGGTACTACCCTCACCGTGGAAACGGAGGGCCTGGCTACGGGCGTGTACACACTGCGCCTGCAAGCGGGCAGCAGCACGCTGACCAAGCGCGTGGTGGTTCAATAAGCTGCCTTAGCACCGCCAACCAAAACGCCCTAGCCAGTCAGGCTAGGGCGTTTTTTTGTGCCCGCGAGTCTGCGTACTTCCATTCAGCGGTTATCCGGGTGGGTAGGCTGAATGGCTACCAAAGCCTAGCCGCCGCCCGCAGGAGCGGCGCGCTTGCTCCAGCAGGCGCAAAAGCTCGGAAAGTAGCCCGCCGGACATGCCCCAGAAAAGAAAAACCCCCGTTTCCAAGCTGGAAACGGGGGGGGGTTGCAGAGAAGGAGGGATTCGAACCCCCGGACCTGTAACAGTCAGCGGTTTTCAAGACCGCCGCAATCGACCACTCTGCCACTTCTCTAAAAATAAAATGGTAAAACGGCAAATCGGCGAAGTATGGAAGCTACTTCACCAACTCACTACTTTACCATTTCGTAGAGAGGGGGGGATTCGAACCCCCGATACCCTTGCAGGTATAACGGATTTCGAATCCGTCGCATTCGACCACTCTGCCACCTCTCTAGGGTCCCAAACGAGTGGTTGGGGCTGCAAAAGTAGGAAGCAATGAGCAATGGGCAATGAGCAAGGAGCAGATAACTCGTAAAAATTCCGCTTCCGAGTCTGCTCCTTGCTCATTGTCAATTACTAATTTTTTTTAGGCGGCCGGTGGCGGCGTCCATGCTCACGTTGACTTCGAAGCCGATAATGAGCGTCATGCACACAAATTCGAGCCACACCATGAAGCCCACCAGCGCCCCAATGGAGCCGTAAAACGTGTTGTATGAGTTGAAAATGCGCACGTAGAGCGTGAACAGAAACGAGACCAGGAAGATGAGCAGCGTGGCCACCAGCGCCCCCACCGACAAAAACGGCCACTTGTCATGCACCGGCGGCACGAAGTAGTAAATGACGCAGGTGGTGGTGAGAAACAGCCCGATGAGTGAGCCGTAGCGCAGGGCCATCGTCATGAATTCGGACGAGCTTTCGGGCACAATTTCGTAGAACACCAGCCCGTCGATGATGAAGGTGCCGAAAAAGATGCCCGCGATAGCCACCACCAGCAGCAGCGCCAGCACAAAGGTGAGCCCGGTGGCAATCAGGCGCTTGTGCAGGTAGCCGCGGTGCTTGAACCACGGGTATTTTTTCTCAAACGCGTCGAGCAGGGCCATGATGCCGTTGCTGCTGAGCACCAGCGCCGTCACAAAGCCGAACGAGAGCAGCCCGCCGTGCGGAATGCGCACGATGTCTTCAATGGTGGTGGCGGTGGCCGCGTACAACTCGTGGGGCATGATGTCGGCCAGGAACTGGAGAATGTCCACGTCAAGGCTCGGCACCGGGATGTAGGGAATGAGCGTGAACAGGAAAATAATGGTCGGAAACAGGGCCAGCGTGAGGTTGAAGGCCATGTAGGCGGCGCGCTTTTCCAGGGAGTCGAGACGCAGCTCGTGCAGCACGCGCTCGCCCACGTCGTAGAGCGAGAGGCTGCCGCCGCGCAGGTGCTTGCGCTTGCCCCAGGCCATGAGGGTGCGGTAGGCGCGGTGGCGGCGCACATCGGGCACCAAAGCGCGGCGGCGGGTGGGAGGAGCGAGCATGCTTTGAATGAGTGAAGGAGTGAACTGGTGAATGAGTGAAGGAGTCTCTGAAATGAATCATTCACTCAATCACTCCTTTATCAATTCACTCACTATTTACCGAAGGAGGCTGGAGCGGGTGCCTCGCCGGGCGTGGCGCGGCCGGGGCCTAGGGGGCCCAGCGCCTCGGCTTCGGAAAAATACGGCGTTAGTTTTTCGCGCACGCTGTCGGGGATGGGCACGGGGCGGCCGTTGGTGGTGCTCACGAATACCATGAGGGTATAGCCTTCGGTGAGCAGGTCGTTGGCCTCATTGCGGATTTCGTACTCGAATTTCACCCGCGAGCCTTCGGCCAACTCCTTGAGCATAACCCGGATGGTGAGCAGGTCGTCGTAGCGGGCGGGTCGGCGGAAACGCGTGTGCAGCTCGCCCACCGGCATGCCCACGCCCTGGGCTTCCAGGTCCTTATAGCGAATGCCAAGCTGGCGAAACGACTCGGTGCGGGCGACTTCGAAGTAGGCGGCATAGTTGCCGTGGTAGACGTAGCCCATTTGGTCGGTTTCAGCATAGCGAACGCGGAGCTGGATGTCGGCAGCATACATAAGAGCAGGAGAAGGAAAAGGTCGGCGAAAGCCAAGCTGATTGGCCCGGCAAGATTAACACGGCCGACGCCAAATAGTGCGGATTAAGGATAGTAGCTTGGACTTTGTAGTCCGAGCTACTGCGCGCGCCGGCCTGCGCTCTAACGCAAAACCCCTCCGCCCGGTGGGGCGCAGGGGTTTGCATACCTAGGAAAAAATCCGGTCTACTCGCGCACCAGCCGGCGCACCAGCGTACCGCCCGCCCCCGAAATGCGCAGGGTGTACACGCCCACGGCCAGCGTAGGCAGCCGCAGCTCGCCGCCCGCGGCACCTAGGGCCTGGCGGGCCACTTCCTGACCTAGGGCATTGAGCACCTGCGCCGTGGCCACGCCAAAACCTACGGGCAGCACTATCTGCACCAAGCCGGTGCTCGGGTTAGGATACGCCTGCCAGGTGCCCGCGGCGGCGGCGGTCGTGGCCAGCGGCTGCGAGGGCACGTAGGCGGCCGTGGCAGCCGCGGCGGCGGCTTGCAGCTCGGCCAGCGTGGGGGCGGCCAGCACCGCGAAGGCCACCGTGGCCGAATCGCCGGGGGCCAGGCGGGGCACCAGCGTGCTCAGCACCTGCGACACGTCGGCCCCGGCGGGCTCGGCGCCCGCGGCCCGGTGCGCCCGGCCAAAGCCGCCGCTGAGCGCCAGGTACTTTTCGGTGGGGCTGAAGCCATCGCCGAAAAAGATAGGCGTGCCGGTGGCGGCGTTATTATCAATCGAATAGATGCCCACCGGGCCGCGGCCCAGCACTTGCACCCCGGCGTAGAGGCGCGGGGCCAGGGGGTCGTAGGAGTACCCTAGGTGCCGCACCGAGTCGTAGCGGGCCAGGTTACGGCCGGTTTCGCCGGGCAGGTCCCAGTCGGTGAACAGGCCCGCGTAGAGGGGCTTGAGGGTATCGGCGGTGATGTTTTTGAGTGAATATTCCAGCACAATAAAATTGCGGCGCGCGGCGGGCGCGGCCCAGGCTAGGCCCCGCTGGCGCACCCGCACGCCCACCGAGCGCGGCGCCGCCGCGGTGGGCAGCGAGTCGCGGAAGGTGCTGTAGGCTTCCTGGTCGGCGCGGGGGCCGGGCAGAACCCGCCGAATGGGCGACTCGGTGTAGAACGACTCGCGTAGGGTACCCGGCGCGGCGCGCAGGCGGTCAGAAACCCGCGTGGGCGAGGTGGCCAGCAGCAGGCCGCCTTCGCTCAGCAGCGGGCCCACGGTGCGGTAGCTCACGCCGAGGCCACCCTGGTCGTAGCCGCCATCGTAGCCCAGGCTGCCGCGGCTGCTGAGGCTGGCCACCAGGTCACCGGCGTCGAGCTGTGCAAAATCGGGGTTGAGGCGTATGTCTAGGTACTGGTCGGTTTGGTAGCCGCCGGCGGCCGTGAGCCGGTAGCGCAGAGTAGCGCTGGCGTTTGGTGGCACCGCGCTGGCCACGGTCAGCTGGAAGGGCTGGTCGGCGTTGGTACTCTGGGCCAGCGCATTGAGGTTACCCACTGCGAAGCTGCCCTGCTGCACCGTGAGGTAGGGCGAGAGCGACGTGACCGTAACCGTGAGCCCAGTCAAGGGCTGCAACAGGTTGCGCACCATAATCGCCAGTTGCACGCGCTCGCCGGGGGCGTAGCCGGCGGGCCGGGCCGGGGCCAGGGTACTGGTTACCACCCGCGCCTCGCGGTAGCTGAGCGCGGCCACGGCCCGGCCCACGTTGAGGCGGCCCGTACCGAGCTTGCCGCGGTAGGCAGCGTTGGCCGGCAGGCTGTACACCGCCGTATCGGCCGACTGCCGCAGTTGGGCCATCACCTGCTCGGCCCGCAGCTGCGGAAAGCGCCCGCGCACCAGCGCCGCCGCCCCCGCCACCTGCGGCGCCGCCAGCGATGTGCCCGAGCTGGCCCGGTAATCGGTATCAGCCCTATCGCCCTTCACCGACCAGATGTTGGTGGCGGGCGCGCTCAGGTCGATGCGGTAGCCGTAGGTGGCAAACTCCCACTTAGCATCGTTTTCGTCGGTGCCCGACACGGCCAGCACGTGGTCGTAGGAGGCGGGGTAGAAGCGCAGGTCGCCGTGGGTGTTGCCCGAGGCAGCTACCAGCACGGCATCCTTGTTTACGGCAGCGTAGGTGCACACATCCTGCTCGAAGCGCGAGTAGCCGCCCGCCCCGCCCCACGACATATTGATGACCCGGCAGCCGTGGTCGGCCGCGTACACAATGGCCTCGTAGCCCGAAAACGAGCCCGTGCTGGTGCCCGGAAACACCTGCACCGGTAAAAACTTGCAGTTGAACGCCACGCCCGCCACGCCGATACCGTTGTCGGCCTGGCCCGCCATCACGCCCGCCACCAAGGAGCCGTGGTAGGCGCCGTCGGCGTTGGTGGCGGGGTCGTTGTTGCCGTTGGCCACATCCCAGCCCCGAAAATTGTCGACGTAGCCGTCGAGGTCATCATCCACGCCGTTGATGGGGTCGGCGTAGTTATACTTGATTTTGCGCACCAAATCGGTGTGGCTCGGGCGCATGCCGGTATCGGTGAGGCCAATTACTACGGTCGTGTCGCCCTTGGTAAAATCCCAGGCCCGGTAGGCATTGATGCGCTTGAGGTAGTACTGCAAGCCGCTCACCGAGTCAGCGTACAAGTCGTTGGGCTGGTAGAGCGGCTCGCGCACGTAGAGCGGCTCCACGTACTCCACGGCCTCGGTTCCCAGCAACAGGGCCCGCGCTTTGGCCAGCGTAGCCCCGGCCGGCACCCGCACTTGGTAGATGCGGCGCAGGTCCACGCTGCCCGGTACTTCGGAATTGGGAGCCGTAGCCTGCGGAAATTTCTGGGTCAATTCCGTGGCCCCTAGGGCGCGGAGCGCGGCCGCCACGGCCGCCGGAGCGGCGGCTGGCTTTAGCTTCAGCACCAACCGTCCCGGCAGGGTAGGCGGCTCGGCCCAGGCACCCAGCCGCAACAGCACAAATAGAATGATAGTAAGAATATATTTCATAAAGCCTTAATAATTAAGCGCAGCCGTTGTAAAGATAAGAGTAGTTGCTGATGTACCGTGGACCCTGCGGGTCCGCGCGTGGATAGTAGCAGCCGGGCGATACCACGCGCGGACCCGCAGGGTCCACGGTACACCAGGTACGCCAGCAGCCCCGCCCCTACCCGGCCGGCCACTGCCGGGGCAGGCCGGCCTCGCGGGCCAGCGGCGCGGCGCCCGAGGCGTAGAGGCCGCCGAGCACGGCCGTGGCCGTTTCGGCCAGCTCGAGGTGGTAGTCGGCGTGCAGTTTGTTGGCTTGCTTGAGGGCTTCCTGGGTGCGGCGCACCAAATGCTGGAGCAGCGGCTGGGTGGGGCCGTGCAGCCGCGCCACCACGGCGGGCTGGTGCTGAAACACGTTGGCCAACAGACGCAAGCTCAGCTCGACCTCGCCAAAGGCATCGTCGGTGATGCGAGTGTGGTAGGCCAGGCGCGCTTGTAGCTGCCGCAGGATAACCAACAGGTCATTAGGCGTTTGGTGGTAGCCGCGCACGGGGTCATCGACCTGCTGGCGCAGCACGGCGCGGCGGTCGGCTACGCCGTCGGGGCCCTCGAGCAGGCGGTGGGCCAGTTGCTCGGTCAGCACGGCATCCTGGGCTACGAGGCGGGCCAGTAGCTGGTCTTTTTCCTTCGGCGGCAGGTCGAAGAGGGCGCGGCGCAGGTCGGGCGGCAGGGTGGGCATGGGTGAGGAGGATACTATTGGTTGATTAGAAGAAGCGTTGTCATTGCGAGGAGGCACGATATTCTGCGCATCAAGCAGAGACAATCGCACCTAGGGATTACCCAAATGGTTCGCCGAGCACTCGTCCTGATGCGATTGTCTCTGCTTGATGCGCAGAATGTCGTGCCTCCTCGCAATAACAAACGCTACCTACTCCCCCGCCAAAAACCGCTGCAAATACGGCGCAGTTTTGCTCTTTTTCACTTGCGCCACGGCGGCCGGCGGGCCGGCCGCCACCACCTGGCCGCCCTCGTCGCCAGCACCGGGGCCAATGTCAATAACCCAGTCGCTGGTGGCGACTACGTGCATGTCGTGCTCGACCACCACTACCGTGTTGCCGGCATCCACCAGGCCGTGGAGTTGCTTGAGGAGCTTCTCCACGTCGGCAGGGTGCAGGCCGGTGGTGGGCTCGTCGAGCACGTAGAGCGAGTGGCCCCTAGGGGGGCGCTGGAGCTCGGCGGCGAGCTTGATGCGCTGGGCCTCGCCGCCGCTGAGCTCGGTGGCGGGCTGCCCCAGGCGCAGGTAGCCCAGGCCCACTTCGCGCAGTACCGTGAGGGCGCGCTGCACGGCGGGCTCCTCGGCGAAGAACTCCCAGGCGGCATCCACGGTCAGGCCCAGCACATCGGCGATGTTCTTTTCGCGGTAGGTTATTTCCAGCGTTTTAGCGTTGTAGCGGGTGCCGTGGCACACCGGGCAGGGCGTGTACACGCTGGGCAGGAACAGCAGCTCAACCATCACAAAACCTTCGCCCTGGCAGTTTTCGCAGCGGCCCTTGGCCACGTTGAAAGAGAAGCGGCCCGCGTCGTAGCGGCGCTGGCGGGCCGCGGGCGTAGCCGCGAACAGCTTGCGCACGTGGTCAAACAGGCCGGTGTAGGTGGCCATATTGGAGCGCGGCGTGCGGCCGATGGGCTGCTGGTCCACGCGCACCAGGCGGCTTATCTGGGCGATGCCTTCGGTAATGCGGCCTTCGGTGGCGGCCTCGTCGGCGCGCTCCAGCGCGTCGCCTTCCGGCTCTTCGGGCGCGATTTCCTGCCCTAGGTGCCGGGCCACGAGCTCGACCAGCACCTGGCTGACCAAGGTCGATTTGCCCGAGCCCGACACGCCCGTGACGCTGGTGAAGACCCCCAGAGGAAAATCGGCGTCGAGCCGATTCAGGTTGTGCCGCGTGACGCCGCGCAGCCGCAGCCAGCCGCTGGGCTCGCGTGGTGCGCGGGGCGCCAAGGGCGCTTGGTCAAACAGATACGGGCGCGTTTGCGACTCTGCCACGTTGGCCAGGCCCGCCAGCGGGCCGCTGTAGAGGATGTGGCCGCCCTGCTCGCCGGCGCCCGGCCCCACGTCTATTATCCAGTCGGCCTGCTTGATTACTTCCAGCTCGTGCTCGACCACGAACAGCGAGTTGCCGGCTCGCCGCAGGCCACCTAGGGCCTTTAGCAGGGCCGCCGTGTCCACGGGGTGCAGGCCGGCCGAGGGCTCGTCGAGCACGTACACCACGCCGAACAGATTGGAGCGCACCTGGGTGGCCAGCCGCAGCCGTTGCAGCTCGCCGGGCGAGAGCGTGGGCGTGCTGCGCTCCAGCGTCAGGTAGCCGAGCCCTAGGTCGAGCAGCACGCCCAGGCGGCCGCAGAGGTCGTCGGCAATACGCTGCGTCACAATGACTTTCTCCGGAAATTGCGCGTCGTAGTCCGCCCCGCGGTTGACCTCACTTTCTGCATACGGCCGCAGCAGCGCCGCCAGTGCTTTGAGCGGCAGGCGTGAGATATCAGCGATATCGAGCCCCGCAAAGGTTACGCTCAGCGACTCGGGCCGCAGGCGCTTGCCGTGGCAGAGCGGGCACTCGGTGCTGAGCATAAATTGGAGCGCCCGCTTCTTCATTTGGGCGCTCTGGGTGTTGGCAAACGAGTGGAACACGTGCCGCCGGGCGCTACTGAACGTGCCCATGTAGTTGGGCTGCTCCTGGCGCCGCAGGGCGCGGCGCGTTTCCTCGGGCGAGTAGCCGGGGTACACGGGCACCACCGGCTGCTCGTCGGTGAAGAGTATCCAGTCGCGCTCCTTCTGGGGTAAGTCGCGCCAGGGCTTATCCACGTCGTAGCCCAGGCTCACCAATATATCGCGCTGGTTTTGGCCACCCCAGGCGGTGGGCCACGCCGCAATGGCCCGCTCCCGGATAGTGAGCGCGTCGTCGGGCACCATCGAGCGCTCGGTGGCTTCGTACACCCGCCCTAGGCCGTGGCAGGTGGGGCAGGCGCCTTCCGGCGTGTTGGGCGAAAAGCCTTCGGCGTAGATAATCGGCTGGTTTTTGGGGTAGTCGCCGGCCCGCGAGTACAGCATCCGCAAGAGGTTAGAAAGCGTTGTGACGCTGCCCACCGACGAGCGCGTGGTGCCGCCGCCGCGCTGCTGCTGCAAGGCCACGGCCGGCGGCAGCCCATCCACGCTGTCCACCTCGGGCACCAAGAGCTGGTGAAACAGCCGCCGCGCATACGGCGACACCGACTCTAGGTAGCGCCGCTGGGCCTCGGCATAGAGCGTACCAAACGCCAGCGACGACTTGCCCGACCCTGACACGCCCGTAAATACCACCAGCGCATCGCGCGGAATGTCCACGTCCACGTTTTGCAAATTGTGCTCGCGGGCGCCGCGCACCCGCACATAGCCGGGACGGTTAGTTGATTCTTCCATTCTGAATAAGCGTAAGGCTTGTCAGAACGGGCGCGGGGGGCGGCGGGTTAGCGAAATCATACTAGGAGCCAACTAAGCGGCAAGTCCTGGTATCCTGACTACATGCAAAAGCGCCTGCGGCCGGGTGGCCGCAGGCGCTTTTGTGGCTTGGGTGCAGAGATGCAATATCTCGCGTCTCTACGCCTAGCAACTACTCTTCCGGGTCGCTTTCGGCGGTCAGGTTTTTACCCTGGTGCTGCATTTCAGGCAGCGTGAAATTAGCGTCGCGGGCGTGCGTGAGCTCGTCGGGTAGGTTGTCGGCGCTGGCGGGCGATGGGCCGTCGGGGGCTTGGGTATCCGAGCGCAGCGAATCGTCCATCATGTCGGCCATTTGCTGGCCGCTGTTGTCGTCGAATACTTGGCCGGCCGTTTCGCGGTCGAGGAAGCTATCCGATTCTTTTTCGGTCTCCGTCCGCGCGTCGGGCGCGGCGTTGGCGGGGGCATCGCTGGGGGCACCGGCCTTGTCGTTCAGGTTGTTGGTGTCCGGCGTTTGAGGAATAGAGGCCATAAGAAGAAGTGCTTAGTCGTTAGAATGTTCCTCGTCGTTTTTTCCTTTAAACGAGGCTTGCTTGTGGCCGCCGGCGTAGCGTTCGTCGTCTTCGGCCCAGCCCACTTTTTGCGCGTCGGCGTCGGCATTTTGCACGGCACGCACGGCCTGCGGGTCCTGGTTTTGGGCTACGTGGCCGCGCTGCTGCTCGGGGTTGGCGTTTTGCGCGTCGGTCGAATAGTCTTCCGTAGCCGACGCGTCTTTATCGCGAAACTCGCTGAACTCGTCGGGGTTATCGTTGCTGCCGTCGTTGCGGGGCGAGCCGCCCTGGTTCTCCACGTTGTTGGGGTTGCCAAAGTCGCCGTAGCGGGGCGTGCCGGCCTGCGCTTCGGTAGCGGCGGTGTCTACCTGGGGGCGGGCTTCGTCGGCGCGCTTTTGCTGTTCGGCGGGCAGGGCGCCCTTGTCAGTCGCAGCCGGGTCGTCGGAGTTCGAGAAAATGCTCATGGGAGGGAAAAGAAAAGCTGATAGAAAACCATATCGGGCCACGCCCGTCTTGTGTTTACTCCCGTTTGCGGTTTCTGGTTTCTCGCGCCGGCTCGGTAGCCCCTAGGTAGGGGCATTGTCTCCACTTTTTCTTCTACACATGACTATTCAGCACCATCCCGAAGAGCAAACCTTTTTGGCGGGCCCCGCCAATGACCCCGCCGAACTGGCCTACACGCTACCCGCCCCCGGCGTCATCGACTTTACCCACACCTTCGTGCCCGAAGAAGCGCGCGGCCAGGGCCAGGCCGATGAGCTAGCCCGCACGGGCCTCGCCTACGCCCGCGAGCAGCACCTGAAGGTGCGCACCAGCTGCGAGTTTATGCAGGCCTTCGTGCAACGCCACAAGGCGGAATATCAGGATATTTTAGAAGGGTAAGAGGGTTTGGGGGTAGGAGGGTGTGGGTGGGAAGATTGAAATACCCTCCTACCCTCATACTCTCCTACCCCCGCCGCTCGAAGCGCAGGCGCAGCTCGCCGGCGGGCCGCAGCGTCACCAGCGGGTTCATGCCGGGGGGCGTGGCGGTGGTGGGCAGCACCCGGTAGCGGCGCAGGGTTTGGATAAGCACCAGCTGAAGCTCGGTGAGGGCAAAGTGGCTGCCCACGCACAACCTAGGGCCGCCGCCGAAGGGCAGGTAGCCGTAGGTGGGCAGCGCGGGCTGGGCGTCCGGGGCGAAGCGCTCGGGGCGGAATTCCTCGGCCGCGGGCCACAGGCCGGCGTGGTGGTGCACGCCGTACACGTAGAGCGAAAACACGCTGCCCTTCGGAATGCGCACGCCCTGAAACTCATCGTCTTCGGTAGCCACGCGGTCGATTATCCAGGCGGGCGGGTAGAGGCGCATGGCTTCCTGCACCACTTGCAGGGCGTAGGGCAGGCGCGGCAAATCGGCAAATTCCACGGCCTGGCCGGCTGGCAGCTCGCGCTCAATTTCGGCCACTAGCTGGTCCTGCGCCGCGGGGTGGCGGGCCAGCAGGTAGAAAGCCCAGGCCAGGGCGTTGGCCGAAGTTTCGTGGCCCGCCACCAACAGGATGTTGAGCTCGTCAACCAGCTGATGCTCAGTCATGGCCTCGCCGTTGTCTTCGTAGCGCGCATCGAGCAGCATTTGCAGCAGGTCGTCGGGCGGGGCGGCATCGGCGGGGGCGGCCGCCTGGGTGGCGCGGTGCCGGCCGATGGCCGCGCGCACCAGCTCGCGCAGGCGCTGGGCCAGGTCGTCGTGGTGGCGGTAGCGCCCGCGCAGGTGCTGCACGGGCAGCAGATAGGGCTGCCGAATGGTGGTGACATAGAACAGCTGAATGGCCGTGAGCCAGTCGCTGAGCTGCACCAGCTCGGCGTCGCCTAGGCTGTTGCCAAACACCGACCGCGCCACGATGCGAAACGCCACCCGCGTCATGGCGGCGTGGGCGTCTACTTCCACCGCGGCCCCGGTAGCGGCACCTAGGGCGTCGAGCTCGGCCACCCACTCATCGGCCGCGACCCGCATGAGGCGGGTGAGGCCCGCCAAGCGCTGCCGGTGAAAGCCGGGCTGAATGAGCCGGCGCTGGCGCAGCCAATCGGCGCCCTCGTTGGTGAGCAGGCCCTTGCCCAGGTAGCGCAGCAGCCCGTGCGTGAGGTCGGACTTGTGGTAGCGGCGGTGGTTTTTCTGCAGCACGTGCTGCACCAGCGCCGGGTCGCGCGTCACGATGGACGGCTTCACACCGCCCAGGTACAGGTGCACGGTGTCGCCGTAGGCCGCCAGCACCTTATTGAGGTTGCCCACCGGGTCGCGGGCCATGCGCAACGACTGGCGCAGCGTGAGCCAGCGCGGTACTTGCGGCCAGGTGGCGGGGGTAGTGGGGGGAGTAGACATTGCTGATAATCAAAACAGTAGTATTCGTCATGCTCATCTGGCGTCCGCGCAGCATAACGAAGTCGAAGCATCTCTACCGCTTCGTTGCTAGCGAAAGAGTTAGTTCATCGGTAGAGATGCTTCGGCTCCGCTCAGCATGATGGCCGTGCTTCATAATCTCATTCAACCTATTTACTCCGGTATCACCAGCTCCCTGGGGAGCTCAAATTTGAGCTCGCGGCTCTTGCTGCGGCCGTGCAGTTGGGTTAGAAAGCCATCGAGCTCCGTCTTGTATTCCAGCCACAGGTCCTCGTGCAGGCTCTTCGGGATGAGCTGCGTGAGGCGGGCCGCCAGCCGGGCCGTGCCCACGAAGAAGCCCTGGTACTCGCTGCTGAACTGCCCGGTGTAGTTGTCAAAAATCAGCCGCAGAATGTACATGCTCAGGTCAATTTCGAGCTGCTTGTGCTTGGTGATGCGCCGGGCGCGGGCCGCTTCCTGCAAAGCAGCGCGCAGGGCTTTCACGAGGCTGCGGTTGAGCAAGCGCCCCGTCACGGCCACGTTGAAGAGCTCGTGGATGCGGTCGGCGCTCGTGTCATACACGCTTTCGAGGGTCGCGTCGGGCAGCAGCTCAAAGCCGAAGGTGTCGTAGAGTTCGGCGTCGCGGCGCACGGCGCGCAGCACCAGCGCCTCCTTTTCCTTATCGGAAAGGCGACCTAGAGCTTTTTTGAAATCGGAGGAGGGAACTGGCATAATACAGACCGCGAAGCTAACCCCCGGCCCCGAACACTTAGCGCGCTGCGTCGTTTACACCATCGCCGCGCCGCGGTACTACGCGCTGTTTTTCACTTCATTAAACGTACATCTTCCCTATCATGAGCTCCCCCACGCCCACCTACGCCAAGACTTTCACCATCGGCGGCGACCTCACCGTGAACCGCCTCGGCTACGGCGCCATGCGCATCACCGGGCCCGGCACCTGGGGCCCGCCCCAGGACCACGACGAGAGCGTCCGGGTGCTCAAACGCGCCGTGGAGCTAGGTATCAACTTCATCGACACCGCCGATAGCTACGGCCCCAACGTGTCGGAAGAGCTGATTGCCGAGGCCCTGCACCCCTACCCCGCCGGCCTGGTGGTGGCCACTAAGGGCGGCCTGCTACGCACCGGCCCCAACCAGTGGCCCATCGATGCCAGCCCCAAGCACCTAGAGGAAGTGCTGCACGGCAGCCTTCAGCGCCTCAAGGTCGAGCAAATTGACCTCTACCAGCTGCACCGCGTCGATGACAAAGTGCCGTTTGAGGACACGCTGCGCTTCCTGCAAAAAGCCCAGCAGGACGGTTTCATCAAGCACATCGGCCTGTCGGAAGTCAGTGTGGAGCAAATTAAGAAGGCCCAGGAGTTTGTCAATATCGTGTCGGTGCAGAATATGTACTCGGTCGATAACCGCAAGTGGGAGCCCGTGCTCGACTACACCCGTGCGCAGGGCATGGCCTTCATTCCGTGGTACCCGCTGGCCGGCGGCAACGCCGAGGCGTTGAAATCGCTCGACCAAATTGCCCAGCAGCACGGCGCCACCCCGCAGCAAATTGCCCTGAGCTGGCTGCTGCACCACTCGCCCAACATCCTGCTCATTCCCGGCACCTCGAAGGTCAACCACCTAGAGGAGAACGTAAAAACGGCGGACATTGCCCTGTCGGCCGAGGACATGGCCACGCTGGATAAGGTCGGGAAGTAATAGATTCTGTCATGCTTATCTGGCGTCAGCGCAGCGTAGCGGAGTCGAAGCATGACAGACGTTTTTAACATCAAAAGCCACTAAGTACTATGAAATACAATCTCTTAGGCAATACTGGCCTGAAAGTATCGGAGCTCTGCCTGGGCACCATGACCTTCGGCACCACGGGCGGCCGCTTCGGCGCCATCAGCGGTGTAGACCAGGCCGGGGCCGATGCCCTGACCAAGCGCGCCCTTGAGGCGGGCATCAACTTCATCGACACGGCCAACGTGTACAGCGAGGGCCACTCGGAGGAGATAACCGGCCAGGCCCTGCGCAACCTCGGCATCAACCGCTACGACGTGGTGCTGGCCACCAAGGTACGCGGCAAAATGGGCGACGGCCCCAACGATACCGGCCTCACCCGCAAGCACATCATCGCCCAAGCTGAGGCCAGCCTCAAGCGCCTAGGTACCGATTACATCGACCTCTACCAGACGCACAGCTTCGACCCGCTCACGCCCTGGGAGGAAACGCTGCGCGCCCTCGACGACCTCGTGCGCAGCGGCAAGGTGCGCTACATCGGGGCCAGCAACGTGGCCGCCTGGCAGCTCATGAAGGCCCTCGGGGTGTCGCAGTACCAGCACCTTGAAAAGTACGTGTCGCTGCAAGCCTACTACACCATTGCGGGGCGCGAGCTGGAGCGCGAAATCGTACCCCTGCTGCTCGACCAAAAGGTGGGCCTCATGGTGTGGAGCCCGCTGGCCGGCGGCTTCCTCAGCGGCAAGTACACCCGCGAAAACCAGCAGGCCGAAGGCCGGCGCGGCGGTAGTGGCTTCGACTTCCCGCCCGTTAACAAAGACCTGGCGTTCGATATTATCGACAAGCTAAAGCCGATGGCCGAGGCCAAGGGCAGCACCGTGGCCGCGCTGGCACTGGCCTGGCTGCTGCACCAAAAAGTAGTGAGCAGCGCCATCATCGGGGCCAAGAAAATGGAGCAGTTGGAAGACAACCTCACGGCGGTAGATGTGAAGTTTACGCCCGAGGAATTGCAGCAGCTCGATGAGGTCAGCAAGCTAGCCTCGGAGTACCCCGACTGGATGCTGGAATTCACGAGCGGCGACCGCAAGGTAGAGTAGTGGAATTAGGTAATGGGGTAATTGGCGTAATGGGTAATGAATGCTTAGCATTACCCATTACGCCAATTACCCCATTACCCATTTTTTCGGAAACGAAACCACGGTAGCAGGGGTTATAATCCGGTGCCACTACTCTACTGGCGGCCTTAGTCGTCGTATTTTTGCCTTATGGCTTTCCCCGCTACCCGCCCGCAGATTGATTATGACGAGGACGTCCTCACGCTCGAAGAAGAGCAGGAGCTGCGCACGCTTATTGTCTACAACGACGACGTGAACACGTTCGAGCACGTTATTCAGACCCTTATCGACGTGTGCGAGCACGAGCCCGAGCAGGCCGAGCAGTGCACGCTGCTTATCCACCACAAGGGCAAGTGCGCGGTTAAAAACGGCACCTACGAGGAGCTGGAACCGCGTTGCTCGGCCATCCACGACCGCGGCATTTCGGCCGACATTGTTTGATTTAGTTTTTAGCCGTCATGCAGAGCGCAGCGAAGCATCTCGCGTGGCGCAGTAAATCCTGACGTTTTGAGGTTAGTGCAGCACGCGAGATGCTTCGCTGTGCGCTGCATG